>CAWBYW010000016.1:0-330455 GCA_963792965.1 uncultured delta proteobacterium
AAAAAAAACGGTGGCAAGAATATATAGAGCGATGAAGACCAATGGGCCCCAGGCCCCGAGGCCCCCTATCCAGGCGCGAATTTCTCCAAAGGCCCGCCCAAGGCCGAGCGCGCGGAAAAGGACGAAAAGGGTAACGATGATCGCGACGAAGAGGACCGGCTTGAGCCAGCCGTGGCCTTTCGCTTCGGTTCCGTCAGCCCTCGCTTTTTTATCGGTTTTTTTGGAGCCTTTTTCATTCCTGATTCCTTTTCTTCGATCTCTTTGCGGTGGTATCGAATATGACACTGTTAGTATACTATCATGACGGGGTGTTATTTTACAATTGCCATAAAACATAGTAGAATGTTTGAAAAGCTTTCACGGAGGTCTCAGATGGCTCTGAAAACTTTTGCGTTAGCCGTTTGCCTTACCGTTCTCATAGGTTGCCGGGGGAATACTCCCACAAACCTCGGCGTCAAAGACGGGAGGCTGGCCGACTGCCCGCAGTCTCCCAACTGCGTCTCGTCGCAGAGTGTGGTCGGGGATAAAGAACATTATATCCAGCCGCTCCACTATTCGGGGAGCCGTGATGAAGCCAAGGCGGCCCTCATCTCGGTCATCGAATCGATGAAGCGCACAAAGATAATCACCGTTACCGATGATTACGTCTACGCGGAGTTTACCTCACGGATATTCCGTTTCGTGGACGACGTCGAATTTTATTTTGATGATACCACCAAAACGATTCACTTAAGATCGGCCTCCCGCCTGGGCCACTCCGACCTGGGGGTGAACAGAAAACGAGTCGAGAGCATACGGGAGCTCTTCGACCGGCGGATGGAAAAGAAGTAGGCGTCGGAAGATGGAACCCGGAAGCGGGGACGACGAACATGGATAGACGTTCCGACGTACGAGCGGGCGCGACGCCGCCTAACGCGTCCACCGGAGCCACCGTTCAAAGACCCGCTTGACGGCAGGGGTGAGCCTCGTACGGTTATAGGCGTCTCCCAGTTGCTTGATGGCCTCGGCCTGGGTTGGGTAGGGGTGGATAACGGATCCGATCTTTCCTAAGCCTGTCCGAGAGGCGATTGCCAGCGTAATCTCGCTGATCATCTCTCCCGCGTGTCCGGCCACGATTGTCGCGCCGAGGATAATATCGGTCCCCTTCCTGACGTGAATCTTCACGAAACCTGCTTCTTCGCCGTCGAGCATCGGCCGGTCTACGTCGGAAAAATCCCGCCTGAACGTGTCCACGGCGATGCCCCTTTCCTTCGCGTCCCGCTCGTACATACCTACATGGGCGATCTCCGGATCGGTGTAGGTCGTCCAGGGGACGGTGAGCGACGAGAGCCGTTTTCTTCCCAGAAACAGCGCGTTCTGGATGACGATGCGGGCCGCGGCATCGGCCATGTGGGTAAACTTGTAATTGGCGGCCACGTCCCCGGCGGCATATATATTCTTATTCGTCGTGCGGAGAAAATCGTTGACGGTGACGCCGAATCTGTCATAGGCAACGCCGGCGGCCTCCAGGTTAAGTCCCTTCACCTCCGGGGCTCGTCCCGCTCCGATGAGAAGCTGGTCTCCCTTGACGACGGACGATGCGCCCGCCTTCTCGAGATGGACCAGCTTTTTCCCCCGCTCGGTCGTGATCCTTTTCACGGCGCTACCAAGGAGGACCTCGATCCCCTCGCTTACGAAGGCGCGCTCAAGGATAGCTGCGGCATCGTTGTCTTCTCTGATCAGGAACTGAGGCGCCGTCTCAATGATCGTGACCCGGCTCCCCAGCCGTCGGAACGCCTGTGCGAGCTCACAGCCGATCGGTCCGCCCCCGATGACGACGAGGTGCTCGGGGCGCTGGGTCAGGTTGAAGATCGACTCGTTTGTCAGATACCCGGATTCCTCAACTCCCTCGATCGGCGGCACGACCGGCCGGGACCCCGTAGCGATTACGGCCTTCCTAAAGCGAAGGACCTTCCCGTCGACCTCGACACTGTCCGGGCCGCTAAATTTCCCTTCCCCAAAAAAAACGTGCACCCCCAGCTCATCGGAGAATCGCCCGGCCGAGTCATGGGCGCTTATCCGCGACCTGAGCCCGCGCATGCGTTCCATGACCGCCCCAAAATCAGCCTCGGCTCCCGCACGAACGCCGATTCCAAACCTCGCGGCGCCCCGTATTTCCGCCGCCACCCGTGAGCAGCGGATGACTGCTTTGGACGGCACGCAGCCCGTATTCAGGCAGTCGCCCCCCATGAGCCCACGCTCAACGAGGGCGACTTTCGCCCCGAGGCCCGCGGCCCCGGCCGCGGCCACCAGGCCCGCGGTCCCCGCACCGATAACGACGAGATTATACCGTGGCAGCGGCGTGGGGTTGACCCAGCGTGAAGGATGAACGTTGGCAAGAAGCTCTCTGTTATACGAGTCCAACGGCGCAATGCCCACGGCAGCGCGCGCTGCTCCTCATAACGGCCTCCCTCTTTAAGATACTCAGTTAACCTTCACATTCCATAAGACTGATCCCATCCAAAAATGGTGAGCATGGCCGGTTCCGGTTCAGACGAGCGCGCCTCTGCATGATGATCCCGCCCCGGCCGTACAGCCGAAACAGTGATCCCCGGTAACGATCCGGCGATTCATTAGTTTCTCGGGGTTAAACTGCCTGACATGGTGGGGAGATCCGTGATTTACGGGCAAACCGAGGGCCAGGTTGAAATCACAGTCATACAACGAGCCGTCCCACCCCACCTCGATCTGATGGCGGCACATGAGACCGATCGATAGTCTGCGGATTGAAAGAGCCGCTCAGAAGCTCCATGTATTCGCGATTCTTATTCCCCTCTGCCAGCATCCCCTTGAATCGTCCGATGGGCATGTTGGTGATCGTCAGGAGGCGGGTAAAGACGATGCCGAAGCGTTCCATTAGTTCCCTGCGGTAATCTCTTTCGAGATCCGCCTGTGGGCCGGGGAGGGACGGCCCGAGGGGATTATAGACGAGATTGAGCGGCAGCCGGGGGTCGGAACCATATCCGACGGCGTTCAGTTGTTTCATCGCGCCGATGCTCTTTTCGTACACGCCGGCGCCCCGCTGGGCGCAGACATTTTCCTGCGTATAACACGGCAGGGACGCGACAAGCTCGACGCCGTGATCCCTCAGAAAGGCCGGCAATTCTTCTTTGCCCGGCTCGGTCAGCACGGTGAGGTTCGTTCGCACCTGGACCCGGAATCCTTTCGGCGGACAGCGACGCAATAAAGCGCGTGAAGTCCGGGTTGAGCTCCGGAGCGCCCCCCGTCACGTCCACCAGCGTGACGTGCGCGCTTCGTGCCGCGGAAATAACCAGCTCCATAGTCGGCCACTGCATCATTTCCGTTCGCCGGGGCGAGCATTCAAGGTGACAGTGGCTACAGCTCTGGTTACAGTAGTACCCGAGGTTGACCTGGATGGTTTCGATATCGACGGCGTAGAGTTCTTCGTCCCCGACTGTCTCAATCCGCTCCCGAAAGGCATTCATGGTCTCTCCTCTTGATATAGGTTGAGTATTTATTATATAATGCAAATCCCTATTTTACAATGGTCCGAGTTTTCGGCGCCGTCTCCTGGCGATTGACTCAGCGAAAATAATGCGGTAAGATTGATAGGTATGTTGGTTGTCCGTATCACGTCGAAAGGGGGGACGATGATGAGACGATTGGTTTTCCTCGGCGCGTGCGTGATTATCGCCTTTTTTGCTACTGCCTGCTCCGTCCATAGCGGGTTCGAAAAAACGGGGGAGTACCCGGACTTTATCACACCGAACGATAAATACTATATCACCAGGATCGGAGACGTCCCCCAGATAGACGCAAAGACCTATCGGCTAAAGGTCACGGGCCTCGTGAGAAATCCGCGCTCTTTTACCCTCGACGAGCTTTACCGCATGGCGACGACGGAGCTTCCCCTCACCGTCGAATGCATCGGCAATTCCCGCAATGGACGCCTCATCTCGACCGCCGTATGGAAGGGGTTTTTACTGATCGATCTTTTGAAGTCCCTGGACATTGCCCCCGGGGCAACGGGAGTCGTCTATCGTGCGGCCGACGGATACTATGCCTCCCACACGCTCGCGCAGGTGATGAACAACGGCGTTTTCGTCGCCCTGTATATGAACGGTGTCCCGATCCCTCCGATCCAGGGATTTCCCGTGCGCGTCCTCAATCCGGGATTTTACGGGGTTAAGCAGCCGGCGTGGGTAACCGAGATCCAGGTCGTCGATAAGCCCATCAAGGATTACTGGGAAGAGCGTGGCTGGGACTGCGAGCCGCCCATCCCCGTGGATTCGACGATCTTTTTCCCCGATAGCACGGCCCGTATCGGCGTGGGGAAACAGCTTACCATCGGAGGCGCCGCCTTCGGCGGGAGGCGGATCAAGCTGGTCGAAGTGACGGCGGACGGGGGCAAACACTGGACGCGGGCTGAGATCACCAAAAAGATGGACGTCGATAACGTCTGGGTCTTTTGGGAAGCGCGCCTCACATTTCCCAAGCCGGGGAGTTATACGGTCAACTCCAGGGCCACCGACATCTCCGGAAACGCCCAGGAGGATAAGGACCCCAACATCTATGACGGCACCAATGACTGGCCGATGTTAAAGGTCAAAGCCGAGTAGTAACCAACGCGCACGATCGGTACCGTTATCTGCTTCGTCCTTGCGTTCGGGGCCACCGTCTGGAGGCTAAAAGATGACGTTCTTGCTCTTCAGGCCCTTGACCGCCCGTATCAGAGGGTATTGGTTCAGTGTCTCAAAGACGTAATCCTTTCCTTTATAGTAATCCAGAATGGCAGGTATCAGCTGTTGGGCAGTCCCCTGCCTCCCGTGGTCATGGCAGAGGATGATGTCTCCATCCTTCCCCGAAAGACACCTCTTCTTGACCCATGACAGACTTGCCTTACGCCATTCACACTCCCAGTCAAAACTGTTGATGTTCCATCGATAGATCGTGTAGCCGAGGGAGTGGAGGTACTTCACCACTCTTTTTCCGCCCGAGTAGCCGAAGGGGAAACGAAAATATTTCCCGTGAAGGGTGTAGTCCAGGCCCGCTTCCTCCAGGAGCCCGCCGATGATCTCGTGGGTCTTATCTATCTCTTCAACGGCCCGGCTATACGATATCGTGGGAAAGGAGGGGTGAGGAAACGTGTATGAGTGATTCCCGATGCGATGACCCTCCTGGAGCGCCCTCAGCGCAAGGGCCCTCCCCTCGTCTTTTTGGAGGAGACTGCCGATGCAGAAAAAGGTCGCCCGACACGACGCGGACCTTAAGAAATTTAGGATATTCTCCATCTCCTCTGTCGGCCCGTCGTCAATGGTTAAGAAAATATACTTTTTATCCAGCTCAACATTCATGGGGGAGAGCGTAGGCCCTCTCTTGGCGGGTAGATTGTCCTCTTGGACACCGGGGGCATCGGCCGGCGTGCCGACAAGAGAGCCGGGGGCCGGGATAAGGGCGGCGCCGAAAAGGAGAGAAAGATCTCTGAGGAACTCCCGTCTGTTCATCCTACGCTATCTCCATCATAACTGCCGGAAGCGATCCGAACGTTTCTCTTTACGGGGCATGCCGGCCGACTCACCCGAAGGCCGGTCAAAGCAAATGACGCGCGGCTATCTTTTGGCCCACCTGAAGCTCGTGACTGTTACCGCAAAAAGGGGCATCAGCGCGTTCTTGTCGCTCTCTTTACAGAGGAGCGTGATAATGCAGTCCGATTTCCCCCCTGTAACGTACGTTCTATCGGTATAGTAGCGCACCCCGTTGCGGTCATTCGTGTAGATCAGCTGGTACGCGCGATAATCGCTAATTTCGATTTTCCGAAGCCCTTCCTCATCAAAGCCCGGAATCGTTCCCTTCAGCCTCGGTTCGTCGGTAAACAGGATCCAATCCAGGACGGAGGATGAGGAGGGCACGTCAATCAATTCCACTATTCCTTTGATCCTCGGTGAGGAGACAACCAATTCTCCCGAGGGGAATCCCCTCGGGCGGACAATCCAGTCTCCCGGAATATGAATAGAGTAGTAATTCCCGTCGATATCTCGACTACGGTAAATATTGAATTTAAGCGTTTTATGATCGATGTCTTCAAAGACGTGCCCCTCGGGTCTTAATGAGCGGATGGAGGCGTCGATTTTGGTTTCGGAATTAGCGACGTAGGTGCTATAGACCAGAATCATGGATATCGTTACGATGACCGCGATAAAAATGAAAAGAACGATATTTTGTCTTCCCTCGGAGGTCATGAGTTGTTTCCGTTCTTCTTATCCGCGCGTGGAAGATACGAGGGGGATATTGACCCTCAAAATCCCCCTGAATAAACACCGCCTGCAAGTCGCACCCTTACTTCGCGAGGACCTTGAGTTCGCCCTTGCACATCGTATCTGCCGGTAACGACGAGGTTATAGGGAGCGTCCCGACCTTGGTCGCGTCGATCATGACCCTTTCGATCACGTTCGGCGTTGACGACCTTGTTGACGTTGCAGGCGTCGATCTGGAAGTCGTGCTCGGCGTCTTTGGCGATCAAATCGAAGGTAGTTTTCTGTCCCTCATAGACGGTGATTTCGCTGGGCATGAAGCCGGTTTTGGCCGTCTCTACCTTTACGACCGTTTCTTTAGCCTTTGTATCCGTGGTCAAGGATCCCCCCGCCTCGGCCGCGAACAGCGGAAGGGCCGCCAGAACAAACGCGGCCCGGCTGATGAGGAGAGTACTCCTTGTTTTCATTCTTTCCTTTCTATATAACTGATGTGCACCTATCGCGCACTGTTGAGATGAACGGTAAGGTTATTTCTTCCTTCTAACCATTATCACATCGTTTGATGATAGAATAGCGAGCTTACCTGGAGATTGTGGGAGAATTACCTTTTTGTAATGTGGAGGGGTTCGGTATCGCGGGCCGACGGCCGGGGCAGCAGAATCGTGAATGCGCTCCCGTCTCCCGGAGAGCTCGTGACCGATATGTTCCCGCGGTGCGCCACCACGATCGAACGGACCAGAGAAAGGCCCAGGCCGTTACCCTGGCGGGAGCGGCTTTTGTCCCCCCGGTAGAACTTATCGAATATCCGAGGGAGGTCTTTCTTGTCTATTCCAATTCCTGTGTCCTTTACTGAGATTTCTACTCCCTCTGAAGTATCGCGGGCCGAAATGATGGCGGCACCGCCGCGGGGTGTATATTTCAGTGCGTTATCGGTCAGATTTGCCAGCATGTGTCTGAGTTTTCGAAAGTCTCCTTTAACGGACAGGGGGCCTGAAGGGATATCGATCGAAAGGGAAATTCCCTCCTTTACGGCGATGGGGTAATACATCTCGACGACGCCGTCGATCAGTTTCTTCAGCTCCACGGGCGTCTCGGCGATCTCTATGATCCCGGAATCGGTCTCAACGATCTCAAGCATCGTATTAATGATGGCGACAAGCCGGTCGCACTCTTCGATGATATCGGCCGCCATATCCCGGCACTCTCGGACGTCCTTAGCGCCGGTAATCGTCATTTCGGCGACGCCGCGGATCCGAGTGATCGGGCTTTTGAGATCATGGGCCACGTTGTTCGAGACATCCTTGAGCTCGGCGACCAGATCCTGTATCTTCCCGATCATTTCGTTGAACGCCGTCGTGAGGTCTTCGATCTCCCGGCCCCTCCCGGATAGAGGAACACGGCGCGAAAGGTCTCCCTTGCTGATGCTCAGGGCGGCGCGGGTGACCTCCTCCACCCCCGACATCGCCTTCCTGGCCATTCTCCATCCGACCAGACCACCCGAGATCACCATCGCAAGGATTGTGATACCGAATATCCTGAGATAATCGCCCATGACGCGCTCATGCTGCTCGAGCGAATACCCGATTTCGATAATGGTGCCGTCCCCCATCATCCTATCGATAACGCGGGTGCCGGACCTGCGCCCGGGGATATTCACCGTGCTGAACGCCACCTCTTCACCTTTTAGCTTTTTGTGGATAATCGGCTCTACGCCCAGCCCTTTCCACTGGGCGAGATTCGAGGCGAGCGTGATATCCGGATTGTGAAAGAAGACCCGAATATAGATGTCCTTGACGCCTTCGATTTCCGAGCGCGCCCTCACCTCGTTCAAGAGGTCGTCGAAGGAATAGATGTAAGAGACGACTTCCAGCTCCATCGTCTGGTCAAGGAGATAGCCGTCTATCCGCTGTCTGAGGCTCGCGCTGATGGAGAAGAAGATAAAGGCGAAGATTCCCGCCGACACGACGGTAAAAAGGATAGTGTACCAGAGGGTAAGCCGGAAGGAAACCGTCTGAGGGAGTCTAATCCCTTTCCTCCAGGACATACCCTATACCCCTTATCGTATGAATCATTTTTTTCTTGAAAGGACGATCTATCTTGTCCCTCAAATTGCAGACCCGCACTTCAACGACGTTGGTCTGCGGATCGAAGTCCCAATCCCACACGTGTTCCATGATCATCGTCTTGGTTACCACCCTCCCCGTATTCCTCATGAGATACTCGAGGAGGGAAAATTCCTTCGGTTGGAGTTCTATCTCCTTTCCCGCCCGCGCGACCTTCCTGCTCAACAAATCGAGACTGAGATCGCCCACCTCAACCTTTGCCGATTCGGTGGACAGGGTCGTCCTCCGGATAAGGGTATGTATCCGCGCGAGGAGCTCCGAAAACGAAAACGGCTTAACCATATAGTCGTCGCCGCCCGCGTAGAGCCCCTTAATCCGGTCGTCGACCGTGCGTTTTGCCGAGAGAACAAGCACCGGAATCGTTATTTTTTTCTTACGCATCTCCCCGATAAGGGAGAGCCCGTCCATCTTCGGGAGCATGATGTCTATCACCGCGACGTCAAACGATGCGGTCGTGCCGAGATAAAGCCCTATCTCGCCGTCCGCGGCATGCTCTACGACATACCCGGCTTCCTTCAGGCCTTTCTTGATAAACGACGCGGTCTTTTCATCATCCTCGATGAGCAGCACTCTCATGATGTCACCTGTGCGTGGGCCGCCGACCGTACCGGGGAGCACAGAAGACAAAGGACGCGCCACGTGCGACGGCGTGTCCCCCGATCGGACATCCCCCTTTTACATACATCGCGTTGGGTCGGCAGGAAAAAGGTCTCTCTATATATAGATATCAAGAAAGTTCATGAAAGTCAATAGCCGGTCACCGGGGCACAAACAATCACGGATATTCTTGACGACCTCTCAAAAACGAAAGGGGGCAGATAGATCTGCCCCCTTCTTTACTGGTGCCGCAGCCCGGGATTGAACCGGGGACACTCGGATTTTCAGTCCGATGCTCTACCAGCTGAGCTACCGCGGCTCTTAACGGCAAATTGTAATGTTAGTGTAAGCTCCGTTCCTTGTCAAGTCTTTTCTACCCGGGGCCCCCGTTTTGCGATATCGGCACAGCTCCCGACACGACCGGACGACGGGTCATAATATCGCCATCTGCCTAACGAGCCAGCGCCTTCCTGCCTATGTCACACGGGACACACCGCTTCTGGGTCTCCTTTACCGGCCACAGGTCCTTCACGACGACGGTCGGTATCCCGACGTCGTACGTGCCGCACTCCGAGAGCTTACCACCGTAGCCCGACAGCGATCGAACGCTGAGGCCGGTCCGATACACGCCCTCACGGAGGTTTTTGTCGGCCACCACCTGGTAATCGATCACAATGCGGCCGCCGCCCGCGAGCGCCGGGTAGTACCAGCTGAGGGTCTTTCTGCCGATCGGATCCGGGCCGGGCGCGCCGTTGACCCGGGTGCTGCCCGGGACGTAGTAGAGGCCATCCGGCAGCGCCTCCTCGACCCTGATGCGCGAAAGTGTCCGTTCTACCTCGCCTACGCAGTCGTTGTCGATCACGATCCGGTAGGTGAAGACGTCGCCGGGTTTGCCGGTCTGGCGCGAGTCGCTCAGGATGATCTTGACGCTCCTGATGATCTCGGGCGAGAAGACCGTTCGGGGCGGCTCCGAGTTTCCGGGATACCGCTCAACGCTGGCGATCTCCATGATCCGGTTCATGAAGGTCGTCATATGGTAGGCCGACAGGATCTTATCCTCGCCCGTGAGGTGGGGCTGGACCTTGGAGATCAGGAGGATCGCCGCGATCAGCTCCTGATTGGTGTAGTAGAGCTCGAGCTTTGTTCTGTCGGGCGCCGTATAGATCGTTCCGTTGGAAAGATACAGCCCCAGCTCCTGGTCCCACTTGGTCTTATCGAACCGCGCGAAGGCGCCGAGCGCCGCCTTCAAGTACTTCTCGTCTCCGGTTACCTCCCAGGTTCGATAGAGGGCCAGGATCGGGAAGACATTGGTCCCAAGGCATTCAAACCGGCAGAGGTCACCGGGGATCTTCTCATTGCCGAGCCCCACGACCGCCCGGATTCCGGTGTCGGTGACGAGGTGGCCGGTGATGAAATCGGCCTGGTGCTTTATGAGCCCAACGAGCCTGTCTTTGGCCGGCCCGTCCTTCATCGCGTCCGCCGCCCGGGTGAGGATGTCCAACGCCCTGCCGACCTCGACCGCATTGACGCTCCCGGTTACCAACGTCCCGTTGAGAGCGTCGTAATGATCCTTCATCAGCGAATCGATGAGACCGGCCATGAGCTTTTCGTCGTCCCGACTATCGCCAAGGTAGGCTCGATACTCGTTAAAGAGGCCTCGATCCCTGGCCTCGATCCAGACCGACTCAGCCCAAATGAGGAAGACCTCGTCAAGGAGACTCCCTTTCTTGTCCGTGATCCTCGGCACGTGGCGCTTTTTCGTCTCATCCCAGGACATCGTAAATCCGTGGGGGACATCGACGCTCGTGTCGGTGGCGTCGGAGACGACCTCCGTTAGCGCCATGTGTTTTGCCGCGACAGTAAGGATCATGGCGTCCAGCGCGAACCGATCGTTCACAGACAGATCGCTGCGGGAGGCCCGGTCCATGATGAACATGATCTGGCGGACCATCGCCGAGGCGGCCGACGACGTCGCGAGCGACTTGTCGAAGGTGGACGCATCCCACCCTCTCTCGATATCGCCAGAGTAATATGGTTTGCCCGACGCATACTCAAGGTAGATGATGGAATTGAAGCGCTCCGGGCCTCCGAGCCCCGTGACCCGCTTCACGGTGTCAACGAGATCTCTAAAGCCTCCCGCTCCGTTGGTCACCTTGGGCGCGTGTTTATTGACAAAATCCTCCATGAATCTGTCGGGAGACGTCCCCCTATTCGCCGCAAGCCTCCTCACGAGCTCCGACTCCGAGAGCTTTACCCCCATTCCGGAGTTGAGGGTCAGGTTCTCCACGTTATATCTGCTTACCTCGTCGCTCACGAACTCGGCGTATACCGGGATGCCGGGGTCCGTGTCGTACGGGTTGAAGGACGGGAGGTCCTTGCCCAGGTTTCTACGGTAGTCGTGCATGAGCGACGTGAAATACATCCCCTCATCGGTCACGAACGTGTTATCGATCAGCGCGCTTGCGATGATATCGGGAACCTCGTAGTGCAGGTTCGCCTTCCACTTGTTCCAGTCCGAGACGGCCTCCTCATTGCCCGACGCGATGGCGCCGGCGGGCGTGATGTTGAGGACCATCTTTCTCACCAGTATCGGCGCAAGATCGTAGGTTATCCCCTTGCTCCGGATCGTCGTAATGATCGGTTTGACGTACGACCTGCCGTTGGGATCGTCCGGGACGATGGTGATGGGGGCATGCCATGGGAAGAACCGGTTCTCGTAGAGCTGGAGCTGGGCCTGGTCGAGGATCCGGTCGGTGGTGTAAGACATGCGGTCCAGATAGTCCTGACGCTCGGCCGTGTCGCCGAAGAGCGTCAGCTCCCTGAGCGCCCCGATAAGGGCGCCGATAGACTGCGGCGTCAACACGACCTCGTAGTCGGGGTTTTCCTCGTCTGCGAAGAAGCGGAGATCCTCCAGCCAGAGTTTCTTGACCATAAACGCGTAGACGTCGAGCGCGGCCGTTCGATATTTCCGATCTCCGGTGACCACGTAGGCCGACAGGAGCGCCCTGACCGCCAGCGCGTTGTCCACCAGCGTCCTCTTTGCACCGACGACCGGGGAGCTATCGGCGTAGTTGTAGGCCGTATAGATCCCACCGTCGCCCGCCATGAGCTTGTCGATCATGAAATCCGCGGCGGCCGTGATCTTGCGTTTTGGATCGATGGTATCAAGCGACAGGTCGCGGTTTTCCAGAAAGACCGACCGGAGCGCCAGGATCACAAAACCGAGGTCCTTTGCGGTCACGGTCCTGTCGGCTGCGGTGCCGCCGGGCTTTCTGATGCTACTAAATGTCCCATCGGTCCTGTCGTAGTGAATCGAATCGATGGCACGGTAGACTTCGTCCATCCTTCGCGTGACTTCGGGCAGATACGAGCGGACCGTGGGATCGGACGAATGGAGGATGACGCTCCTCATTTTTGAGAGTCCCCACAGCACCGAGGCGTGATCGTACAGGGTGCTCGTGTCATCCGTCGTGCGCCACGTCAGGCCGGTTTTCTTGTTGTCGATCGCGATCCTGCTGAAGTGCGGCAGGTATTTTGTGGGCGCCGGGAACCCTGCGGTCCTGGCAAGTTCCGTCGATATGGACTTCGTCTTCTCGATCGCCTGCGTCAGGAGCACCCAGCCGAAGAAGCGCTCGGTGGCGTCTCCGCTGGCCAGGAATGTGTCGATCTGGCTTGCCTCCCTCAGGAGGGTAAAGCCGAGCGCCGCGGGCATGATGTTCTTATCCATGAGCCGCTCTTCCCAGGCGAGCTTATCCTTGGCGATCCGGTCGGCCAGATAGGGGTAGGAGCCGAAATACTCCAGATATATCGGTTGGATTTTGGGGGCCTCGGTGAGCCCTGCCCGCGCGGCAAGGGTCCTGAGGAGCTCGGCCTGGATATTTGCAGGGCTCGTTCCCTTTTTCTTCGCCTCTTCCACGATACCCGGCGCAAACGACAGGGGAATTCCGAGGGTCGATTCCATGACGACGTTGCCGAGGTTGAATTCGGCATATTCGCCCAGCTTTTCCACCATCCGGTTGTAGAGGCCGGTCATCAGGTGCCTTCGCTCGGGGTCGATACCCTGCGCCTCGAGCCACGGGGTGAGGCGCTTCTTTGTCATGAAGAGCTCGGTGGCCGCATACATGGCGATATCGGTCTGGTAGTAGATCTCGGGGTAGCCGGGCACCGTATCGCCGAAGTCCTGAGAGCGGACCGGGGCGGCATTCACGTGGAGGCAGCAATTCGGAATCGGCCGCTCGGCCTTCACGGGCCGCGCCGGCGTTAACTCTGGCCCGGCGGGTTTGACCGACCGGGGCGTATAGCGGAACGTCTCGAATTCGGGGAATCCCGGGCCCCTTACCACGACGACGGCATTGGCCGTAAGGACGAGCGGTTTGCCGGCACCGTCGTGCGCGCTCAACACGGCGGTGTTGACGTTTGCCCCAAGTTTGGCCGCCTGGCTCACCAGCACGTAGTAGTCAAGCGTGGTTACGCTTTCGGGCGCAATGGTCCCGATCGTCCAGATATAGGGATTATTCCCGGCCGGATCGGCGGCCCGCTTTCCGTTGATCAGGGTCGTCCCGGGCTTATACCTGAACCCCGTGGGCATGGTGTCGGTAATCGTCGCGTCGAAGAGACTGATCTTTCTCCTGTTGGTAAAGGAGACCGTATAATGGACGACGCTGCCGGGCCCGACACCCCGCGGATTTGCGACCTTGGTGAGGATCTGCGGGAGTTTGGGGATATCCACCGTGACATCCACGTCGTGGGCGTCCCGGGCGTCGGTGTCCGCGGGACAATAGGTGTGGCCGTTTTTGATGACGGGCTGAGAGTTGCCGTCCTGTGCCTCTACCCACACGTGGTTCGTTGCCTTCCCTCCGGTGGTTGACGAGGTGACGCGCGCCTGGAAGGTGAGGGTCAGGGTGTCGTTCACAGGCAACGTCGCGTCAAGGTTCCAGGTGAGATCCCGGCCGCTGATATCGTTCGGCTCGCCGAAGTTACAGCTCCCCGTCACGTACTCAAAGCCGATGGGAAGCGTGTCGTAGACGTTGAGGTGATAGGCCGTCGACAGCCCCACGTTCGTGACGGTCACCTGATAGTCAATAATACTGTCCACCACAGCAACGGTCGTGTTGGTGGCGCTGCCGTCGATAGCCGTCACGATCTTATCCGTGACCAGGAAGGGGAGCCGCCCGATCATGGTGGACCGGCTCGAATCAGTCGCATTCGTATCGGCGGGGATATCCAGGTGCCGGTCTTTGATCACCGCCGACCCGCTGCAGTCGTTGCCCCATGCCTCGACATAGTTGATGATCGTGGACAGGTGTATGATCTCCGAATTGGCGTAGATCCGGTACGTGAGCGTCAGCGATGCGCCGGGCGACAGCACGATCCCGGAGGGAGTGCCCAGAATCGCGGCGCTGTCCCATACGATGGTCCCCGTGGTGCCCGCGGGATTGGCGTGGTGCGTCCCGGGGTGGGCGCCGCCCCAGGAGGCGTCCGTCCAGGACCCGGCGGATCGCTCGGGAGCCGGGGCTCCGTACTGCAGGCCGGTCGGTAGCGTATCCGATACATTCACGTTATAGGCCGTTCCGTCGCCCACGTTCGTCACGACAACGCTGTAGTCCGCATATTCTCCCGGGCCGATGGTCGGCGTGGGGTCTCCCGGGTTGACCGGTGTCCCGTTGAGGTCAGCGATCGACTTATCAACAATGAACGCCGGTACGTGGCCCGTCGTTATCGTGTAGTCGGCGGTGTCGTTGGAAACCGTCCCGATCGGGAAGTGAATCGAGTTGTCTCCGGGGATAGCGTTACCGAGGATATCGTTGCCCGCCACGTGCACGACGTTGGTATAGGTCGTCCCCTGTTTGATGAGATCGTGGGTGACGGAGGCGACCACCCTGGCGGTGATGGAGCCGTTGCCGGGAAGGGTCACGGGATCCCAGGTGATCACCCGTGTTGATGGATCCCAATGAGACCCGGGCCGGTCGGTGGAGACGAAGGTGAAATAAAGCGGCAGCGTGTCGGTGATGGCAACGTTCTCGGCGTCTCCGCTGCCGATGTTGAGGATCGTGAACGTGTAAGTAACGGTGTCCCCGGGCTCGGCCGCGCCGTCCGCCGTATGGTCGGTGCCGTCACACCCGACGACGGACACGAGGCCCTTCGTCGTCCGGAACGCGGGGATCATAAGGTGTATGTCGGCCGACGTGTCCGTCCCGGTGCTCGAGCCGCCGCCGAAGTCAAGGCTTGCGCCCGTGGCGGTGGCGGAGTTGGGGATATTGTCCCCATCCTTGTTCTGCTCGATATCCGCCACCACCGCGTCCAGCGTGATGATCAGCGCGTTTCCGGACGAGGCGTCAAGGCCCGAGAAATTCCAGGTGAGGGTCGATGTGCCCGTCCCGTCCGTCGGGCCGCTCCATGTCGGCTCCACGCCGACGGGGCTCCCGGGATTTGCGGGATAGGTCACCCGGGCGCTGTTTGGGCGATAGGTGAGCCCCGCGCTGAGGTTTTCGGTGACCGTGAGTGCCGGCACCGTCGCTTTCGGGAGGCCCATGGTGATGGTGTAGGGGACCGTGGAAAGGATCGTCACATTACGCACAGAGTCGGGAGTCTTGGCGATGGAGGCCGCGTTGCTGACCCTCACCGAATCGCTGGTTGTCGTGACGTAGTCATTGGCCAGGTTGGTATCCGGGCCGGTCCGGCGCTCGGCGCCGGACGCAAGGCTTTCCCAGGTCACTGTCACGTTGTTTGTCAATACCTCGTTCGGGTTGACCGAGTCATCAAGGGTTACCCTGTATCTTAACGTGACACTGCCGCCTGCCGCGATACTCGTGATAGTATACGTAATGGCGTTTCCGGAGATCGAATGTGAATCTCCGCCCGACACCCACGTAAGGCTGTTCATCTTTGAAGCAACGGTATCAGTCACTACCACGTTGTGGGCTGTGCTCGTCCCGTTGTTGGTCACCGACAGGGTATATTCGAGCGTCGCACCGGCCTCGATAACCGTCGCCGGGGAGACCAGCGCGTGGCTCTTGTTTACCGTCAGGTTCGGCTCGGTCAGCGTCACGCTCGCGGAGGACGCGCCCAGCGTCCCCGTTGCGTTGGTAAAGGCGCAGGTGGCCGTGTTGGGAATGACGTCGCCGTTCTGGTTCTGGACGACGTTGGGCACGTCCGCCGTCACGTTGATGATCAGGTCTCGATCCGTCGCCGTCGCGAGATACCCCGGGAAGTTGGAGAAGGTCCAGGTCACGACGACCCGGGCCGTCCCGTCGTTGGGAGATGAAATGGTGGTTGTCGTAGGCGTGATCGTCCCGCCTCCCGGCGCGACAAATGACGCGCCGAGATACCTGATTCCGTTGGTGGTGGCGGCCACGCCCCCGATCGTTTCCGTAATCGTCAGCGCCGGGATCGTCACCCGTGGGAGGGTCACGTTGATTCGATAGGTGACGCCGTCACCGATGGTCGCCGTCGAGGACGATGTAAGGGTCTTGGTGATAACCGCGTTCATCTCACCTCGAGCCGTCGAGCTGTTCGTCGCAAAGTAATCGTTGGGCGGGATGATGCCTGTTCCGTTTCGCTCATCGGAGTTCGCCCCGGATATGCTCGTCCAGGTAACACGGCAGTTGTTGGTCAGCGCCTGGTTCGGGGTAACGGAATTATCGACCGTCGCCGAGTAGGTCAGGGTCGCCGTGTTGCCGGGGGCCGCCAGGTTGAGCGTGTTGATCGTCCAGGTGATGGTGCGAGTACCGGCGTTATAGCTGTTCGTATCGCCGCCGGCGATGGACGCGACGTTGAGGGTGAGGCCCGCCGGGATTACGTCGGTCACCACCAGGTCATAACCGGTCGCATGGCTGGCGACGGTATGGGCGATGGTGAGGGTATAGTTCAGGGCCTGTCCGCCATAGACGTTTCCGGCCGGCAGCCGCGACTTTCCGATGGAAAGTACCGACTCCAACACGATGAGGTCTGCGCCCGAATCGCTTCCCGTATGGTGGGCGCCGCCGTAGTCCGTGAAGTCGTACGTAGCCCTGTTGGTGATGTGGGTCCCGTCCTGATTATTGGTGACGTTAGCCATGGTGGCGGTAAAGGTAATGACAACGGGATTGCCGGACACGGCATTGAGGTTGGTGAAGCTCCACCTGAGTGTCGTTGCCGCCGTACCGTTATTGGGTCCTGAGGCGATGGACGGGTCCGTCGTCAGGGTGGACCCGTCGGGCAGCGTGATGGTGGTGTTGCCGCTCTTGTAGTAGATCCCCGCCCCCATCAGGTCGCTGATCGAAAGTGTGGGAATTACCGCCCGGGGTAATGTCACCGTCACGGTGTAGGGCGCCGTGGAGCCGATGGGGAAGCTTCGGATGCTGTCCGGCGTCTTGGCGATGGTCGCGTTTGTCTCTACCGTAACGGTGTTGGTGGTATCGGAGAAATAGTCGTTGGGCGGGCTGGTCCCGGTCCCGTTGCGCCGCTCCGGGTGCTCGCCGGGGGTCGAATCGTGGAGGCTCGTCCAGGTTAGGTGCGTGTTGTTGGTGAGTGCCTGGTTCGGGTTGTCGGTGGCATCCACCACGGCCGTATACGTAAAGGACTTCGTGCCCGCGGCCAGCGTCAGCGTATCAAGCGTCCAGGTGATGGTGCGGGTACCAGCGTTATACGTGCCCCCGTCGGAGATGGTGCCCGTGTTAACCGTGAGCCCGGCCGGCACCACGTCGGTGACCACGAGGTCATGCGCGTCGGCGGTGCTCGTCGTATGATGATAGGCGGTCACGGTGTAGAGCAGGCTCTGGCCGGCGTAGACGACGTTGTCTGGATCATTCTCATTCTTGGTAATGACCAGAACGGCTTCGGTCAGGCGTATACTGTCCGTGGCCGAATCGGTGAAGTTGTTGCCGTTGACGGTGTAGGTGGTCGAGGCGGTGTTGGTCTTGATATCGTTGTTGTTGTTGGCCGTAACATTGCTGACGACCATATCAAAGTCGATCGTGAAGCTCTGCGTGCCGTAACTCCCCGGGACGCTGCCGAGGTTAAAGGTGAGGACACCCCCCGCGGTGGAGTCCGGCTCCCGCGATACCCCATTGAGGCGCGCGGTTCCACTCACGTATGCCAGTCCCGCCGGCAGCGTATCGGTAATAACTACGTTCGTATAGGTGGAGCCGGCACCAAAGTAGGCCGACGTGATGGAAACGGGCACCGTCTCTCCGATCGTTGCGGTTGTCGGAACGATCGTCTTGGTGATGTTTGTATACCCGACGTACGCCTCCGTGGAAACGGTCGAATAGATGCACCCACCGGCGCATACGCCTCCTACCGTCAGCGTATTGGAGAGCCTCCCCTCGTTGCCGATCACCTTGGTGTTGGCCCTGAGCGTGAATGTCACAACCTCGCCGGCTTCCAGCGTTACGCCGCTCCAGGTAATGGTATTTCCGCTTATGACTCCGCTCACGTTCCCGTTTAGCGTGGCGACGACCGGGACCGTGATAGAGCCCATGTCAAAGTCGTCTCCAAGGACATCGGTAATGGTAACGGTGCCGTCGGCCGTCCTGCCGCCGGCGTTCCCGATCGTGATGTTCCACTGCGCCTGTTCACCCGGCCCGCGCACCTGAAGGCCAGGTGTCATGGCGGCGGTGAAGATTGGGGTCACGGGACGCACACTCGTGGTAACGGGACCGACCGTTGTCGAGCTTCCCCCGCAGCTCGGGTTGTTCCGGTAGGTGAGGGTGACGTTATTATCCCCGCCGACGGACGGGCAGGGGCTGCCGGAGACCTCATTTTGGGGGGTAATATCGAAGGTGATGGTGACGGTTTCACCGCTGGCGTCGTCATAGCCGATGAATCCCCCGAAATTTGTCTCATCCCACGTGATGACCGTGCCGCCGGCGCTCGCCGTCGGCTCCGGGCTTGCAAATGTCCTGCCCCGACTGCTGGTAATGGTCGTAGAACTCGGGCACGTATACGAACCCGGTCGGTATTTGGTTTTCCAGCGTGATGCCGGGCGAGGATACTCCGACGTTCCTGACCTGGATCGTCATCGTTCCGCCGCAGTTGGTGACATCCGCCGTGACGGAGGTGATGTCTCATATCCGGGGCGGTGATGACGGCCGTCGTGGAGCTGTCGGCCGTCTCTTCGGCGCAATCGCAGTTGCCCCATGAGACGTGGGCGCGGTTCGTCCCCTCACCGCATCCGTCGATTTTCGCGGTGATGGTATACGTCCGTGTATCACCGGGGGCCATATCGGGGACAATCCAGGGATGGTCCCTGTCGGTGCCCAGCCCGGTCAGTCCGCCGCTGATGGTTATCGTGCTCTCATCGATGAGATCGGAGGGGAAATCATCCCAGAGCTTGATTCCCGCCGCCGCATAGTCGCCGGTGTTCTCCAGGGCGATTGTCCAGGTCGCCGTGTCGCCCCACTGGAGGTAAAGGGGATCGGGGCTGGATGTTTTCGTGATCGAGATGTAAGGCTTATGGGTCCTGACGATCAGGCCGTTTGTTGCCGGCTGGCCGGCTGCCCCGCAGGGGGTACTGTAGGCGAGGCTGAGGTTCATGACGCTCCCGTCTACAAAGTGACAGGTATCGCCCGAATCGACGACAAAGGACACCGTGTACTTCTCCCCGGGCGCTATCCCCCGGGCGTCGTTGAACTCCCACCTGAGCGTGTCGGGGGTCGGTTGGCTAAAGGCAACGTCGGCACACGCCCCGCTGGGGCACGTCTCGATTCGTGAACCGTCCACGTAGGTAAGCCCATAAGGAATCGTCTCCGTCAAGACGAGGTTATATGCGTTGGAGCCCCCGATGTTGGTGAAGTCGAATGTGACGATAGCGTCCCCGGTGGCCGGGTTACACATATCGACGTTGGTCGACGAGTGGCCGGTGATGGCAACCTTCGTCGGGAGGAGCTGAACCCTCGACGTGACGGCGCCAACCTCCTGGCAGACGAAGCTCGGCGCGCACCCCCAGAGGGCGCTCACCTCGTTATTGAGCTGGTCGCAGGAGATGACCCGGCCCGTCAGAGTGATCTCTGCGGTGGTCCCCGGCTCGATGGCGGGGATAAGCCAGGTAAGGTGCCGGTTGTCCGGGTTGGTAAGCGTCACGGTCGACGGATCGACCCCGGTGATCGAGTAGGGGCGGGCCGGGTCGTACTGGCAGACCCGTGTCCAGCGTATCGGCCACGGCAACGTTGTACGCGGTGCCGCTGCCCCGGTTTGTCACGTAGATAACCCACGTGGGGAGCTTATCCACGCTGTAGATGACCTGCGGGGTCTTCTTGATAATGATGTTGCCTTCCCAGGTCCCGCGGGCCTCGAATTCCGCCGTCGACGGTGTAGACGTGATACCGCAGAGATCTTCGCCCACCGCGCTGGCGTTAATGAGCGTCTCGGCGCTGCAGTCCTTGTGAACCTTGAACTGGATGTACCCCGTCCCGGAGCCGGGGATTTCGGAAAACGTCCAGGTGAGGACGCCGCCCGAATAGGTCGGCTTCATCCCGGCAAAACCCGTCAGCAGGGGATTTGCGCCATCCCCATACGTGGGCGTCTGATCCGTGTCGTAGCTGTAATGACCGTTGAGGTCTACCGTGACAACGGCGTTATACGAGGGGTTGGTCTGAGCCAGGTAGAGCTGGAAGGTGGCGTCCTCGCACTTGTTGATGATGTTCGAGCACGGGTTGGAGGCGTCTGCCCAGTGGCAGAAATGCAAGATAGTGAGATTAGCGGGCCGCCGAACCGCCGTGACCCAAACGCCCTGGTGAAAGAGTGTATTGCCGGTTGCGCACAGGGGGACAAAGCCCGCCACCCCGATGTCCGTCCAGTCCACGAAGCTTTGCGGGGGTATGCCCGAGGGAAGGCAGAGGGTATAGGTGACGGTGAGGACGTCACCGGCCAAGATATCGGCTGGAACCGACGGCGGACTTGCATGGGGAAAGCCGCTCAGGCCGCCGAGGCCATAGGGCGAGCCGAGGGTTATCGGCTTCGTGTCCGTATAGATTGTTCCCCCCCGATTGAGTCTGAACGTCGCGTTTCCCGTCGAGCTTCCGCCGGAAAACCTCTGGCCGTTATTCCCGTTCTCCGTGAAGGTGACATTTGTCCAGTCGGAAATGTTCTGGCCGAAGGTGATCGTATTTGTGTACGCAATGCACCCGCAGAGATCCTGAGACGTGAAATCGACTGTCTTCTGAATGGTGAAGGGGGCCTGATCCTCATTGTCGCACTGGACGGCGATGGTCAGCGTGTCTTCGTCACTACACCCGGCAAAAATAGACGGGACGATAAGCTCGGCCGTCACCCGGTTATCAAAAGTCGTCCCGCAGTTGCACGGATCATATCCGCTGACGGGCGTCAATTGCATATCGTACGTGAGGGTGATCGTCCCGTCGGCAACCAACGTCCCGGCCGGGAGGACCCAGGTGATGGTGTGCGCGGTCCCATCGTAGGCTCCACCGCCCGAATTGGTGATGGTAACCCCCGCGGGCACGTAGTCCACCACCCGTACGGGCGGCGTCTGGCCCCCGGCAAGCGGCCCACTGTATGATACGCTTATCGTGTAGGTGGATGCCGCGCCGTTCACGTAGAGCGTATTGGATCCGCTCTTTTCTACGTGGAGCACCGGCGTATTCACGAGGGGAAGGGTGGCCGTTGCGGGCTGCACCACGCACGTTGTGCACACATGGCCAGATGGAGTGATGGTGACGCGGTTCACGAAGTCGTCGCCGCAGTTGGCGCTGGCATAGTTCGGTGTGAGCGTGACGGTATAGGTCTTCGTGACATGGTCTTCCCCCGCACCGACGGTAAACACCCTGTCGCTCCAGCTTACCACTTGGCCGATGGCGGACCCGCCGTCGCTCGGATCGGAGGCGACAAACGCGGCAGGGACATCGTCGATGGTCGTCGCGGTGATGCTTGTTCCCTCGGGGGCATGGAACGTGACGGTGATATCATAATCGCCGCCCTCGCCCTGATTGAGATTGATGGGCCCCGTCTTCCTGATCTCAAAATAGGGCACCATGGGTGGATCGCCGATATGAAGCTCCTGGATAGGAGGCGAAAAGTCGGATCCACAGTCGTCCTTGAAGCGTGGAACGAATATTATGGAATCGCAGAGCGAGGGATTGCAGGGGTCTTTCCACCTCACGTTAAAGGTCAGTGTGGTGCTCTCCCCCCGGTGCAGGGTTCCAAGTGAAAATTCGCCTGCGATATCCGGGGGTCCGTAGGGCGGTGGAGGCGGTCCTGGTGTGTAGTTGGCGGGGGAGCCGTAAACGACCAGCTGGTCCGGCAGGATTATCCCCATGTAGAGGTTATTTATCGTCCCGGCCGTGCCGCCGGCGGGATCGTTGTCGGTGATCTGGACCGTGACGACCCCATCCCCACAGTACGGGACATTCAAGGGGTCGCTGGTGAATGAGTAGGAGAGGTTTGGGGTCCGGTAGTCGAGCGTTATGCTGTCCTCGACGTGATCCGTCCCACAGGGCGCGCCTCCCACACCGCAATCGCCGTAACTCCCGTCGACGGTGAGGGTGAGGTTGCTGCAGGAAATGATGTCGGCTTCCAGGTGAGTCCAGAGAACCCGTGCCTGAGGGCCGATCGGACCGGGTATTGTGCCGGTAGTAACCCCGGACGGGTTGAAGCCCGCGCCGAGCGTCGCGGTCAGATTGATGTTGGTAAGATCGCCGACGCCGACGTTCTTTACGTAGATATCCCAGGCGGCCGTCTCGCCGACCGCCCTCCTCTGGCTGAGGGGAACGACCTCGATGGCGAGGTTCGGCCTCAACACGGTAATGGGACCGGACCAGGCGTAGTCGGTTGTCTCGGTGGGGGGAAGGCCCGTCGAGTAGGTAACGCTGACCAGAAGAGCCCTGCCGATCACCGCCTCGCAAGACGGCCGCACCGTTACGGTGCCGGTCCAGGTATCTGTCCCACCCGGGCTCCCGTGTCCCTCGAGGGTAACGTCCTCCCACGTTACCATGGGGGGGCTCTCCCCGTAACCGCCGGGTGTCGCGGATGTAAAGGTGAAGTCACCGCTTCCCGTGTGGCTCCCCGCGTTTTCCACAACGAGGGCATTTATCGTGATGCCCGTTATCGGATCGGCGCTGTCGTTGGTCACGGTTATCGTGAACGTACCGTCTCCGCAGACGCTGATGGAAGGAGAGGCCGGGGTGATGGACGGTATATCTATATCCTGGGCAAAGGCAAATATTCCGCACAGGAGAATCAGGACGACAAACTGGACTCTTCTTTTCACGCTAATCATACAAGTTCTCAAATCAGGTAATGGAATGATATGCCTTTACTTCGCCTTCAGATCGATCCGGACGCGCAGACCCTTTTCATCCCTGATCGGGATGTCTATCTTGTGGTTCATGCCCCCCTTGACGGTGACGGCGGGCAGGCTCTTGTCGATCATCGAGTATTCCTTCTTGAATTCCTTGTCCTGGAGGATGGAGACGCGGTGTTTTCCCGCCGGGACCTTGCCGAAGGAAAAGAGGCCCCTGTCGTCCGTCATGGACCTTTCCGTGCCGTCAAGTACAACCGTTACTCCCCCGGCGCCCGGCTCCCCCGGCTCGTAGACGCTGTCTTCATTGGCATCGACGTAGACCCTGCCCGAGATCATCCCCTTTGGCAGCTTCTCCTCGGCTTCTTTCTTCGCCTTCTCCTCCTCCTCTTTCTTCGCCTCCTCTTCCTTCTTGGCTTCTTCGAGGCGCTTGGCCTCGTCGAGTGCCTTGGCGGCCTCGATCTCCTCCTTGGTGGGGCCCGTCCGTCCGAGCGCAAAGGCCGTCCGGCCGGTACCGCCCGCGAAGACCGAGACGATGCGGGAGGTCTCTCCGATCGTATAATAGTCCTTGGGGAGCTTTCTCAGGTCGAGCCCTACTAGGTGTTCTCCCGACCTGATCTCATCAAATGCGAACGTGCCGTTTTCATCGGTGATCGACCTGTCTCCATTCTCCAGAAGCACACTGATGCCCGGTATCGGTTCTTCTCCGACGTTCTTCAGCCCGTTGTTGTTATCGTCAATAAAGACGGTCCCCTTGATCCTGCCCATTCGTTCAAGTGAATCAAAGGACACCCCGATGTCCGCGGTGTCTCGCGCGGTCAGGGTCTTTCCCGTCGGGTCGGTGCCGCTCACGTCCACCGTGTTGGTGCTCCTCCCGTGGACGATGTTCGGTTTGACGACCCCTTTATATTTCAGGGTGGTCATGTTCCCTCCCGGCAGGTCCTCCAATCTCCAAACCAGTGTCGTCGTGCCCGACGGATCCGAAAAAGATGCCCCGTCCACGGTGGTCGTTCCCTTGACATACCCGATACCCGCCGGAAAGGCGTCGCGCACCACGATGTCCTTGAGTGTCCCGCGGCCGGAGTTTTCGATCCGGACCGTATAAAGCAGCATCCCGCCGACTTTTGCGCCGGTGGGTGAGACGGATTTTTCGACCGTGAGCCGCGCGGACTCGGGAATCGGGGGGATACCGACGATAAGCGTCACGTCCACCTCGGACTGGGCGCCGCCTCCTCGTCCGGTAACGGTGATGAGATATTTCCCCTCTCGTATATCCGGCTCCGTCGTGACGGTAAGGAGGGTCCAGTTCTGGGCCGAGGTTGGGTAGAATATCTGCGGATCAAGAACCGCGTGTGCCCCGGCGGGAACACCCGAGACCGCAAACTCAATCGAGGCGGGGAATGCCGGGCTCGGAGTCGACGGTGATAGTATATCGGGCGGTATCTCCCGGCGTTATCTCACGCGACGTAGGCTCGGCGACGAGGGTGAATACGCCCCCCGTCACGATAAGTTGTACCGTCACCTCTTTCTTGACGAGGTTGTCGTCCGTTCCGACAATGGTGATCTCGTATGTCCCCGGGATGGTATCAGAGGACGTCTTGAAGGTTAACGTGGAGACCGGATCTTCCGACTTGATTTTCTCGGGAGCGAAGGTGGCGGTCGTGCCGATGGGGATATCATCGATCGAGAGCGCTACCTCACCAGGGCATTCTCCTGAAAAAGCGCCCCTGATCGTAAATGAGGCGTCGTCCCCCGGCCTGATTTCCCGTGAAGAAGGGGTTGCAGAGAGAGAGAAGTCGCCTTCGCATTCCTTCACGACGAGGTCGGCATAGGCCTCTCGTGTCCTGAGCTTTTCGTCCTTTCCGACGATTCGGACCCGGTACGTCCCGGCGGGGGTATCGTTCGTGGTCGTAATCCTGAGGACGGATACGGAATTTCGAACGTCTATCGGATTGCGGCCAAAGGACGCGCCGCCGCCCGGCGGGAGGTCGTCCGCTTCCAGCGTTACGGGTCCCTCAAAGCACCCGGTGAAATCGCCCGTAACATTCAGTTCGGCGCTGTCGCCTGGGCGTATCTCCTGTGACGGTGGTGTGGCCGCCAGCGAGAAGTCGCCCTCGCACTCCTTCACGACGAGCGTCACCGTCGCCTCCTTCGCGCCGATGTCTGGGTTCGAGCCCTTAACGGTGATACTATATTGCCCCGAGGGGGTACTCGCGCTTGTCTTTAGCGTCAGGACGGACGTACGGCTACCGGAACTTATCGTCGCCGGGACGAAGGACTCGACCGAGACCCCGGAGGGGAGCGTGGATTCGTCCACCGACAAACTCACCGGGCCCGTAAAACACCCGATGAAATCACCGGTGATAGTGAAGTCGGCCGATTCCCCCGGCACGACGCTCGGAGGCGTCTGGGAGCCCCCCGAGATCGTAAAGTTCCTCGTCGGAGGATTGATGACGAGGGTCAAAGAACGGGGATTCGTAGAATCCGTATATGGGTCATGCACACCACCACTTAATATAGCATCGGCGGTGATCTTTATATTTTGATATGTTCCCGTCGTCGCGCCGCAAGTCGAATCGATCGATACCGTCCCCACCGCTATCCTGTCTCCATCGTTATCCGATACACTAATGGGTAGTGCTGGATGCGCCCGACGGAAGATTTATAGCCGAGAGGATTATCGGTCCCGTAAAGTCTAGGAACGAGTTTTCTTGTAGGTAGACCGTTACCTGAAACGTGGTGCTCCCGCCGGCCTCGATTGTCCGGCTGCTCGGGGTGATGGTGACGCTTTTGATCGGACACGCCTGAGCCTCGGCCGCGTTGTCGAGGTAGCCGACCAGCGTTCCCGCGTGGGGGACGAGGGCGTACGGGACGAGGATCAAAAGGGAAGAAAAAAGAATCGATCTGATTATCGACGGCATTCGTGGTTTCATCGGTAAAAACCCATCTGTGATTAAAATTTACCCGTCAGCTTAAGGTAGCCGATGTCGGCGTTATAGTTTGTATCGGGGGCGTCACGGTCCAGCAGCTCCTGGTGCTCGTATCCGAGGGAAAGCTTCAGATAATCGAAGATATCGTATCCGACCTCAGTAAAGGCATCCATCTTATGGCTCAACAATGCGCCGGTGGTGCCGGCATATTTGTAGCCTCCGGTGAGCTCCCAATTGCGGTAAAAATGATACGTTCCCCCGAGTATATACGTATTAGTCCGCGTTTCGTCCGAAGAGAGCGGGTAGTCCTTGAGAAAACTCCGCTCGAATCGGTATTCGCCGTAGAGCGCCAGGTTACCCGCGTCGGGGGAGTATTCCAGCCGCACGACCGCTTCGTCATCGAGCGTATCGTCTACGCCGGGGGTCGTCTCCTGGTCGTTGCTCTGAAGCGTATAACCGACGGAGAGGACCAGATCCGGCCTGATGTCCCAGGCGATCTCGGCATCGGCGAGGTAATTGACCGTCGTCGTGCTCGGGAGACTCTCCGCGTCGTCTTTAGCACCAACCTCGAACGTCATCCCGACGGAGATCGTGTCGGTCGGCTGGTATCTGAAAATGGTTGAGATACGGTGCTCGCGGGTTACCTCCCTGTCGAGAGTGTAATCCTGTTCCGTCAGGAACTTATAGATGACTTCGGCACGAAACCGATTTCGCTTATAGTCCGCCCCAAGCCATGTCGCGTCCCCCCTGTGGATCAGGCCGCCGGTATCTCCCCCCGTGGCGAACACCTCGTCCTGTTCGATAAAGAATCTGAGGTCGGGAACCGGCTCAATATCCATCCGCGCCAGGAGGTAGTTGGTCTTTCTGCTCTCGGAATCGGAAACGTAGTCCCTGAAATCGTCGTAGATGTAGGCCGCCTCAAGCCTCACCGGCCCGGTTATATGTGTGCTGCCCAGCGGGCCCTTTGCGCCCATGATGACACGGTACGTCTCGCTGTCCGTGCCCTTGAGGGCCATATTGTCGAAACTCCTGAGCCACTGGGCTCCGACGAAGTAGTTGAACCGATCGGCGGGCGTGTACCGGTATGACATGAAAACATCGCGTGTGGTCGACCGGGGAACCGTCGCATCCATCGGGACATTGTCTTTTATCTCCCGGTATCCGGCGGTGAGGACATGATTTTCACCCAGGCGATATTCTCCGGCCAACCCCCATGACTCCTCATCGGTGCCCAGGCCCGTGTCGATATCGGGATTGAGGTCATAGATATCCGTCCCCGACTCGAAGTCAAACGGGGTATCGTATCGGATCTCCCTGACCACTTTTTCCACGTCGTAACTCGTCGTGCCGAAGGTAGGAAAATCCCGATCAACCCGGAAGTACCCACCCCAGAGGCGGAGATCCGGGGTTGCCTTCCATTCGAAATTACCCCGGTATGCATAGCTTTTTGCGTCCCCGGACGCGGGACTGTCGCCGGCGGCAAACTCGGCGTTGAGGAAGAAATTGTTCTTGTTATCGATGAGGATATCGGTGCCGTATATCTGCATTCGCTGGTCCCAGCTTCCGCCGATCGTGTCGCCGACGGGGCCCTCCGTGAGGTAGGTGAGCCCCATTTTCACGTATTCCTGGGGCATCACCCAGAACCGCCCGCCCATCACGTAGCGGCTAAACCCGCCGGAGGGGTCGTCGTACTGATAATCGACTACGATCGAGATTGGGTTGCCGGAAAAATCAGTCGTCTCCACCGGGTAGGTGAACTTGAGCTTTCCGGTATCAAAGTCGATGGTGTAGTCGATCCCCCTTTGTTGCCTGTCATTCTTGATGATCCGGTTCGTATTCTTGTCACGAACCCGGATTAAGACCGTTTCGCTCCCTACCATGACCGGAAAGTGTGTGACGTAATACGGTCCCGAGGTGCCGTCGCCCGGGATCTCATCCTCGGCCTGGTTTCCGCGCACCGCCCCTCCAAAGAGCTCCGCACCGTAGTTTTTACCCTCCAGATGGACCGTGCCGCCACGGAAATCCGGCTCGAAGCGGGTAAAGAGCGTATCGGTGAACATCCCGTCTTTGTGATCGCCGATGGAGAGGTAATTATTGTCTCTCTTGATCTTGAGAAAGAAATCCAGGTTTGGCTCGAAGTCGTAGGTAATATCACGATAGTGGACGTATCCCTCCAGCTCGTAGCCGTGATAGAAGGTGCCACTGGCCAGAAAGTCGATCTTTGTGGAATTGGAGAAATAGTCAGGCAGACCCCGGTCACTATTCTCGAAGATGATCGGGTTCCCCTTAAGGGAGGTGTAATTCACCCGTAAGACACCCAGTCCCATGAGCAACAGATCGGTTTCCGTTTCCGGATCCTCAATCCGAATGGCCGGGGAAAGAGCGGGCAAAGAAAACACGATACCGAAAATCAGGAGTATCCTGAAGATCTTTTTGAGTCTCTGATATCTGTCCACAATCTCTCAGCATCCATAGTAGATTAGTCGCAACCTCAGGTTTCGAATACAATATTCTTTATATCATGCAGCAAATGATATGCCA
This sequence comes from uncultured delta proteobacterium, assembly GCA_963792965.1. Classification (GTDB taxonomy): domain Bacteria; phylum Desulfobacterota; class Zymogenia; order Zymogenales; family Zymogenaceae; genus CAWBYW01. Next base: position 28,676 of record CAWBYW010000016.1, read on the forward strand.
TATGGCCGATGACAACCAACCATTTTCAAAACCTACGTGATTATGATACGTTATCGCTTTTTATCTCCTTTCCGTACGGGCCACGCGACAATACGGCGTTTCAAAAAGACAACTTTACTGATGCAGCGGCCGTTACATGAAACAGAGACGCACCCTAAATGCAACATCGGCTCGTGATATCCGGAAGCGGCGTAATACCGGCCGGTTAGTCCGGCCTACCGCACCGCTCCTTGACGGATATGGGTGCCCCGCGTTTTATCTGTGCAACTCTTCGGCCCCGTCAATCCCTTCCATGGCTTCGGCCGAATCATCGAGCGGCCCCCCGTCCCGTTGCACCGCCGCAAAAAGGGTATACTATACATGGCCGGATGCGGATAAGTCAAGTTTTATTTGCACAAATCGGACAAAGCTAACTTCATTGATATTCATGACAATAAGTGATGGTATGGTTAATCTACGTAAACTATCCGGACAAAAAAAGGGGGGGGTGTCCCCCCCGACAGCCCCATCAGGGTCTACGCGAAATATCGGTCCCTGTTGTTGAGGATATAGTCCGCCGTCCGGTGCGCCATCGCCATGATCGGGATCATGTTGTGGGTGCTGGAGGAAGTGGGGTTGGTGGAGGCGTCCACGATAAAGAGGTTCTTCACGTCGTGGCTCTCGCCCCAGCTGTTGACCACGCTCGTTTTCGGGTCCTCTCCCATGCGACAGGTCCCGTACTGGTGGGCCGATATCAGCGCGATGGAGGCGGGCCGAATCCCCATAGAGTCGACGATGTCGATCTTTGACGCGTCCTCGATGATCGTGGGCTCAGTAAAGGCAAACATCACCTTGCGTGCGCCCGCCGCAAAGAATATCCGCGCCGCCTCCTTGATCCCCTTCATGAGCCGTGCCTTGTAATCCTCGGTGAACTCATAGGTGATGACCGGCCTCCCATATTTATTAACCGTGACCTCCCCCGAGGGTTGGTCGGGAACAAGGACCAGAACGCCCGTGAAGTGGGGGTAGGATATCATAAGCTCCTTGGTGACCATCCCGAAGCCGGGGAGCTGGGCCGCGGCGATACCGGGGCTCCCGAAGATCCCCTCGATGCGGAACCCCGACAGACCCACCTCCTCATTGGCCTCTTCGAACTGCGTGACCGCGTAGGACTGTGGGATGCCGCGGTAGCCCTTGACCACCTCGTCGAAAACGGCAAATACCGCCGACTGCGGCTGGAGCGAAAGGTTCTTTCCCACCTCGCCGCTCGAGTTGGCGATCTTTGAGTTAAGGAGGATCTGCGCGGTGTTGACCGTGCTCGCGCCCAACATGACGACCTTTGCCTCGAGGGCGATCTTCACCTTTTCCGTTCTCGTCTTGGGGTCCATGATGACGCCGGTAACCCGGGAGGCCTTCCCGTCGGTCTCGATCACCTTTTCGGCGCGGGCGTAGGTGTAGACGTCGGCCCCCGCCTCCACCGCCTTCGGCACGTAGACCGTGTGTCCCGCCTGCTTGGCATCGTAGGCGCATCCCAACAGGCAGTACCCGCAGCCGACGCACCCCTCCCGGTTGTTGTTGAACTTCTCCCCCTTATAGCCGAGGAGATCCGCGCCCTTCCTGATGAGGGAGTTATTGGTGTTGAGCTGGCCCTCGGTAATCGGCTTTACCTTGAGCAGCGCCTCGACCTTCTCGAAGTAGGGGCGCATGACCTCGGGGGTTATCCCCGCCACGCCGTATTTTGTGGCCCAGTGGGAAAGGACAGCGTCATGGATGCGGACACAGTCGCAGACGTTGATCGTCGAGCCCCCGCCGACCCCACGCCCCTGCATGACGGCGATCGCCATGTCTTTCGTGGCGCGGGCGTTGCGCTGGACGTAGTTCTCGCCGAACATGTCGGCCTCGCGCTGGTTATAGTCTGCCCCCCGGTGGTACCCGCCGTCCTCGAGTACCGCGACAGAGAGGCCCGCCGTGGCCATCTCGAGGGCCATAACCGAGCCCCCGGATCCCGCCCCGATGATGCAGACGTCATATGACTTTGCCACGTCCGAAACGATATCGTCAGGCTTTATAAACATACTCTTTCTCCATTTTCGTCGAAAACGGTTTTAGACCAGAGGTCCCTCGTAGCCGATGCGCGGCCAGACCTTCTCGTTGACGTAAAACCCCATGAAGCAGAGCCGCTTAAAGCCCAGAAACGCGCCCCTCAAGAGCGTAACGCTGCTCTTCTGCCAGGAGGCGAGGTACTCGTCCTGCGCCTCGGGGGTCATCTGAGTGAAGCGGGTAAACTTCCCCTTCAGGAAGAGCGGTCCGTGCTCGATGAGCATGATGGCGCTCTTGAAGTCTTTCTGGACCTCGGGGTAGTCGGTGGCGGCAAAGCCGTCGAAGAACTCCACGACCCCGGTATCGAGCGCGCCCTCGGGGTATGGGCCTCCGCGGGGGACGATGCGGTCGGCAAACGCCTTGATCACGGCATAGCCCTTGTCGTCGAGGAACTTGAGCCCCTCGGGCGCCTTCTCGTAGCCCCCGCAGGACGAGAGCGCCCCACCTGCCCCGACGGCGGCGGACGCGACGGCCAGGCCCTTTAAAAAGACCCGCCGTGATGCCTTGAATCCCGTCAAGATTGTCTCGTCACTCATACGCGTGCCTCCTCACGGAAATGGATGATCTGACTGTGAAACATCGTGGGTTACCTGATGCGATGGGACGCGGCCGGCACAGCCTGCGCGATGCGTCCGTCCGGATGGAGAGAAATCGTCTGAGTCCGTGATTGCCGGGCATTTCATGTGCCATGTCGACATGAAAGATCCCTTTTTGGTGCGGCCGCGGTGGGAAGGTGCCATACAGGAACACCGCGTGAAAACAGGGGAATTTTACCAAATATCGTGCGGTTATACTACCGGAAAGTGCGGCGTATTGTAAATTGTTCGATGTCGTGTTACGATGGGTCGCCTTTTAACGCCGTCGGCCCGGGCCGACGGCGTGCGAGCGGCCAATCACACGAGGGGAGGCTTCCCGATGAAAAGAGTCGTGCTGGTCTTCGACTGCGGGGCGACCAACGTCCGGGCGATCGCGGTGGATCAGAAGGGCGATATCGTCCACAGGGAGGCCCGGCCCAACGCCCCGGTCCACCAGCGTCCGGATAGGGACTGGCTCATCTGGGATATCGAGGCCGTCTGGAAGAAGCTGATCGACTGCGCCAAGAAGACGATCGCCGCCGTCGGAAAAGAGAACGTCGCCGCGATCGCCCTCACCTCGTTTTCCGACGACGGCGCGCCGGTGGACCGGGAGGGAAAGCTCCTCTACCCCGTCATCTCGTGGCAGTGCCCCCGCACCGGGCAGATCGCCGATCACGTCGACGCCTATATCCCCTTTGACGAGCTCTTCCGGATCACGGGGGAACAGGTTATGCGCCAACATACCCTCTTTCGGCTCATCTGGCTGAGGCAAAACGCCCCCCAAGCCCTCGAGCGGGCGCATAAGTACCTCATGGTGCCCGGCATCCTCAACCACCGGTTGACCGGGCAGATGACCAACGACCCCACCACCGCCGACAGCATGATGCTGTTGGATATTAAAAAACGGGCCTACTCGGCGCTCCTGATGGGCAAACTCGGGCTTTCCGAGTCCTTTTTCGGTCCCCTCGTGGAGCCGGGGACGGTCATCGGGACGTTGACCCTGAAGGCGGCCCGCCTGTTGGATCTTGCCGGGGATATACCGGTCGTCGCCGCCGGGCACGACACCCAGTTTGCCGTCGCGGGCTCGGGCGCCGCTCCCGGCGAGGCCGTATTGAGCTCGGGGACGTGGGAGATCCTCTTTGCCCGCAGCAACTCCCCCGACACCTCCAACCGGGCCAGGGAAGCCGGGCTCAAGAACGAGTGCGATGCGGTGCGGGGCCTGTTCGACGTCGGGTTCCAATGGATCGGCTCCGGCGCCCTCGAGTGGGCGGCAGACACCTTTTACCCGATCCGATCGAAAAAGGAGGCCCGCTACAACCTCATGATCGACGAGGCACGGCGTGTCCTGCCCGGCTCGGGCGGCCTCACCGTGCACCCGTCGCTTTTGCCCGGCTCCGGCATCGCTCGTCGCCACCGGACCTCGGGGACAATCCTCGGCCTGACGCTGACAAGCTCCCGGGGCCAGATATATCGCGCGTTCCTGGAGGGGCTGTCGTTTCAGCTGCGCGAGGCGATCGATCTCCTGGGAGAGATTCGCGGCGCAAAGCTCTCGCGCCTGACGGTCGTGGGAGGGGGCTCGCGCAATGGAGTGTGGAACCAGATCCGGGCCGACGTGACCAACCTCCCCATCCGCCTCACCCGTCAGGTCGAGAACACCGTCGTCGGCGCGGCGATCTTCGCCTTCATCGGCGCGGGTCTCTATCGGGACTACGGCCAGGCCGTGCGGAACATCGACTTTTTCCGGGAAGAGATCCACCCGTCGCCTGGACGCGAGGTCTATGACGAGCTCTACGATCGGTTCAGGGAGATCGGGCCCGCGCTGAAGGGGTTCTATTCTAAGTGAGGTGAGAGAAAAGCCGGCGTCTCTATACTACAACAAGGTTGACCGCATCCATGAATATGCCGATCCGGCGATCCACCACCCCCTTCCCGGGTGAGCCGCACCTCCTCGTCGCCGCTGATAGGGCCGCGCCGATCGAATCATATCGCGAAAAGAAGCCGACCTTTCCTTTTCGGTCGGCCTTCCCAAGATGGTCGGATACGACCATCATCCCGCCCCCCGACCGGATAAACTCGAGGGGGTGCGTGAATTTGTGATCCCCAAGGCGGTATTCACCCCGAAGCCGATGTGCGATCGATTCGGTCTCATCCGACAGATTCAATGTCCCGGAAAAATCCGTGGGGCCCAGGCCGTCGACACAGGAGGCCACGAGGATGTATGTCCCCCCGGTCTTTATGGCCGATCTGATGTTCTCGAACGATTTCATCGCCTGGTAGAGCGTCCGGTCCATGGGGGCCACGGCGACTGCGACGGCGATATCGAGTGGGGGGCAATCCTTTTCTGTAGATCGCATCGACGTGACCGGACAACCCCTCGGGGGAGTTAAGCGGGCCCACGACCAGGGAAAAGACCGAATCTCCCCTCCCCACGGCGTTGATAAATGAAATCCCCGTGTCGGACAAATATCGGCCGGCATGGCGCGCGATAGCGAGCCGCGCCGCCTCCATGAGATCTTCGTGGACGGGATTGCCGAGAGTCTCCAGGGGGGCCGCCCCGGTATGCGAGGCGAGGCGGTGGTTGTGTCTGATCGTCTCGAAGGCGGCGATGCCGGGGACGAGCGACTTTCTGCCTCCGGTATATCCCGCAAACCAGTGGGGCTCGATGCTCCCGATCGCAACGACCGTCTCGTACTCAAGGAGTTGCTGCGAAACCTCGACCGGGGTGCCTCGGGAGGTGGTCCCAAGTTGCACCGTCGGGTCACGGGCCGCGTCGTGGATAAAAAACCTCTCGCCAAAAGATGGGGAGAGGTCGCCGAGAAGCGCTCTGTCGACGGCGTCGGCCGGATCGGTGATCCGGTGTGCGCCGGTCGCGACCAGGATCGTGCCCGCCGGCGCCCCCGGGTATCTGCGGGCCAGCATAGAGAGTATTCGTTTCGTCGGGGTGGGTCGGTCCAGATCATTGATGATAAAAAGCGTCCCCTTTCCCGGCGAAAAGGGGAGCGCCAGCGCGTCGAAGATTTCCCTGTCGGCCATGCCGCGAGCGGGCCACGACGGAACACGGGTGTGCACCACCCAGCCCGGCGGCGCGTCAAGGGAGATTCCCTTTTCCCCATCCGCGGCGTCGTACCGGATGCTCGCACCCGCCCTTCCGTCGGCATCGTCCGGCGATGCGCCTACTTCTTGGTCTGATCCCATGCGTCGGAAAAACGCTTCAGGCCGACATCGGTGAAGGGATGATAGAAGCTGTCCTTGAAGACCTGGAATCCCGCTGTCACGATGTGGGCGCCGGCAAGCGCCGCGTCGACGATCTGTTTGCCGTTCCTGAGCGCCGCCACGATGATTTCTGTATCAAACTCGTAGATATCAAATATATCCACGATGTCGGCGATGAAATCCGACGTGTCCTCTCCGCTCGATTCTTTCCATCCTACGAACGGGGAGACGTAGCGCGCGCCGACCCGGGCGGCCTGCAGCGCCTGTGAGGTGGAAAAGACCAGGGTCACGTTGACCTTGACGCCCGCCTTTGCCAGGCTATAGGCGGCAATAAGCCCTTCTTCGTTGCACGGGACCTTGACGACGAAGTTTTTGGAGATCTTGGCGAGTTTCTTTGCCTCCGCGACCATATCCTCGGCCTTGGTATGGTGCGGGTTGATTTCGACCGAGATGGGGAAATCGACACCCTCGAATTCCTTGGCGAGCTCATCCATGACGGCGGCGGCCGTCTTCCCCGCGGCAAGGATATGGCGGGGATTTGTCGTGACGCCGTCGATGGCCCAGTTCTTATAGGCGTAGGTGATCTCGTCGAATTTCGCCGTGTCCAGGAAATATTTCATCAGTTTCCTCCCTTTTTTATAGTCGTGTGATAGGTTTCATAAAGGTGACATTGAATTATGAGAAAAGGCCTCCAGGTTCGGGGAGGGGTCTTAACGGCTTGTTCACGGCTCAGCTCTCCGCTCACACGGCGGCATCCACATGGTATATACATACACAACTCCCGGGGATAAGTCAAGCAAAACGGGAGCGGCCCGACCTATCTTTATCCCGGTCGACGGGCCCTGCCCGGATCATCCCCGATACCAGGTCTTCAGCCTCAATTCCGTTTCAACGTAACCGGGCCGAAGCGCAGGCGCCGCTGTCGAAAAACGAGTGCACGAACAGAAAAGGCTTGACAACCCTACACGAAATACCTTAACGTATAAGTTCGTGAAAAAATAGGGGGCGTTAACTCAGATGGTAGAGTATCTGCCTTTTAAGCAGAGAGTCACTGGTTCGAGTCCAGTACGCCCTACCAGAATATTATATCAGGCGGGAGTAATCTCTCGCCGAGGATTTTTGAGATTGCCTCGGTTCCTTGGCACGGGGAGCGGCGCTGACGCGACACGGTCAGGCGAAAGTTGACCGTGATGAAACGCCGGAATACTCGGAGCTTTCCTCTATCGGATCAGGTGAGATAGAATAGTAACGGAAAATTGATTAGCGACCCCATCGTCTAGTCCGGCCCAGGACATCGGCTTTTCACGCCGACAACAGGGGTTCGAATCCCCTTGGGGTCGCCACTAAATCGGAAAGCCGCCCATAATCGGACGGCTTTTCTTCTCGGCGCCTTTTCACGGATCGCGGTCCTTCCTCAACGCCCCGGCCGAGGATCACGGCTAAAACACATCCGATGCCTTCCCACCACAACCACCGGCAAGGCCCCGTCCTCCCCGGGCGGAGTGGCTTCGGTTCGGGCCGACATGTCCAATAAGCTCTCGAAATGTGCTTCCAGACCGCATGATCCCCCAAGAAGTTCCCATATACATACAATATACAATTGCGGAATATACTTGACCCCCACGATATTAATTATAAAATATTAATAGTCCCTTCTGTCATTCGTGACTCATAGCGAGGCGCTCGACTCGGCCAACCACGACTCGCGGATGTCTGCTATTAATAATGAGGTGACCAATGGACCTAAAAGCGGAGATCGAAAGGAGAAATGTGAACCAGCATAACGCCTTCCTCTTTGCCATATTCGCGGGGATGGTCAACCTCGGGCTTGTGAATCAGGGGGTGGTCAATGAACTGGCCAAGAAAGTGGCGGGGTACATGATAAACTACTACTCCACCAAAGATGTAGCCTTTGCCCCTCCAGACAGTCCACTGGAAAAGAACGTCTCGTCTCTATTCAACTTCTTTAACGGGGACCTCAACTTCGTGAAAGAATATGGGATCGAGAAGTCAGGCGACGGCGTTCGGCTTTCCATTGCCAGCCAGTTTTGCAGGATATGCCCCAAGGGGCTCGGGGGGGCGGAAATAAAGGGCACACTTTGCCTCATACCCCACTTCTTCATGCACCTGATGAATCACTACCTCCCACCCGAAGAGCAGCTAATCCTCCCGAAGGGCCAGCCGAGCATCGTGAAAGAATCGGGCAACTGCATCGTCTCGTACGAGCTGATGAAATAAAGGTATCTCTGAAAAGTCGTTCGACATGGGATGACTTCGTGCCCCATTTACGTGAAGGGCCCACGATACATCTCCTCGGGGTCGCCAGAAAAAAAGACCGCCTGAAAAAAGGGCGGTTCTTTGTTTGAGTGGGATAATAATGGTAGTTTCTTTGCCTTAGAGTTTCGTTTTCCTAAGGCTAGGAATTGAATATTGTACAGTATAGTATTTCACTTACATTTATATTTTATTCTTGACTTATACGATCAAAGATATTAAAGATTTACTGATACTTATATCAGATTATCTTAATAAGTTATCTCTATATTCCGTTAACGCTAATAGCGAAAGGAGGACTACTATGGCAAGAGAAGTTACTCAAAGAACGCTTACGATAGATGAACTAAAAAGAATAAATAATAATCAGGACTATTCTCTAGACTTTATAAGGCGACTTGAACATGTCTTACTGAAGCTTCCTTTGCCAGGTCAAGCAAGGCCGGGGGATTATACCCCCGAAGGAGAAAAAGGGGAGTTTTCCGAAGCACTCATTGAGGCCATCAAAAATTATCAAGGCGAAACGGAACTAGTAGAAGACGGGGTATTAGGGAAAAATACGTTAAGCTCACTGAGAAAGAAATATCCAGAATACTTAAGTGAGCCGCTTAGAATCATAAGCGGGAATCATAAGGATGGCAGGACAATAATACCCAAGGATACCTCAAAAAAGGATCGATATAGATTCTATAAGGAATTGGCTTTAAATCGTTTTGGCATATGGAGAAGTGGTATAAATGAAGCAAACATCGTGGGAGTACGTAGCATGTTAGGCGGAATCCAAGGGCCAAATACGCCGGATGAATTTAACGATACCATTGCACTCCTGTGGTTCGATGAAAATAAAAAGGAATTCGTTGAAGAATTCGTAGGGAGCGTGGACCCAGGTAAAATCGCAAATGCAAACTGGATGTGTAAGGATGGATTAGCGCACATCAAGGATGGAACGTATTTTTACTTTATCGGAAGACACCATTCTCGCTATCCAACGGCAAATAATAGGATACAAAAAGCAAATAGTGAAAACGAGGAAGGATATTTTGTTGACGTTGACAGTTATATGCGAGAGGGTTCAATGGACTACAACTATGAAGCATTGAACTCACACAGACCTGTAAGAGTATATAGGGATATCGAAGTAGCCTACGACTATTTGAATGTGCCCGAGTTAGATAAAAGAGAGTTCATCGCAAGCGGAGTCGACATACACTTTGCGGCGGAGGGGGGTAAAGTGGGTGACTGGTCCCAGGGTTGCCAGGTAATTAGCGGTGGACCGAATTACGTGAAATTCATCGGGATTCTAAAAGAGCTGGAAAATAAGTATAGGATACCCTATACCGTCGTGGACGCATCGAAGGTTGAAGAATCCAAGCCTGCTTAAATAGATATTAAGTGACTTCCGCCGAGGTTTGCCACTACACCTACTCGTGAAACTTCCTCTCACTCAACGCCGAAGGAGATATGAGGACAACAGGGGTTCGAATCCCGCCGGGTCGCCAGCAATTAAAAGAAGCCGCCATAATGGGCGGCTTTTGTGTTATTTCATAACCTTTTCTCTATCAGCTTCATTTGCCATTCTGAAATATCGCTTTCACTTAAATTTAAGTTAAAAACAGAAAAGATCTTCTTTACTATTTCAGCTGCGATTTCCTTGTAAGAAATGCTCAAATCAATTAGTCTTATATCATCTCTAATAGGTATGATGCTCTCGTTTGAAATATGAAACGGCGTTAATCTAATAGGTCGATACAATGAAACTAATCTTCTTTCTTTATTACGATGCATATCTATTCTAATACCTAAATTATCAAGGCTGGGTATCTGTTCATAGAATCTCTTTAGGAATAGGAAATATTCAGTAATCATAAGAATTACACCCAAATAATCTAAAACAGGCTTCCCTTCAGAGCTTTTACCTTCGACATCTTCAGAATAGCACACTCTCCAAATAAACAAACCGCTTTGATATGCTCTGTAAGCTTCGATAGACCTCCACGCGTTGCTAAATGATTCTCTACCCTTTAGGAAATTCTGTGAGTTCTTTTCATCAGTATTGGGAACAGGCCACCCACGAAGTCTTACCTCTGAGTTCCTTATTAGTGCTTTAATTCTTAATGCATCTGATATCCTCTTTGGGTCATACAACAGTGGGAATGACTGAAAATCAATAAATCCGTACTTATCAGTAGAGTCACCGATCTTTTCGATAAGAAAACCTTTTGTCTCCTCTATTTCAACTTCATACTCTTTTTCAGATTCCTTTGCACCTTTTGGCGGCTTCCCCTTTATCAAACGTTCTATCTGACTTAGTAGTTCGTTACCCTTTTTAGCAATCGCCCTTCCCAACAATTCCCTCATTTCCTCAGATGACGGAACTGCTTCACTGGTTCCCTTTTCGGTTCTAATATATACTTGACCCTTCTTTAGGATTTGTTTCTTATTGTCTACCGAATAGGCATCATCCTTACAGATTATAGGGACTTCATTAAACTCAGGTACGTCAATTGTTACGATATATCTTCCGTCAATTATATTTTTATAGACCTGGCACGAATATTTTGGGTCCGTAAACTTATGCAGGTAATCATTCACTTTGGTTTGATCAAAGCAATTAAAGTCATCCTCTGACAAACCCTTTAACTCATACTGCTTGTTTTCAACTCCGAAGATTATCTTCCCGCCATCTTGAGTATTAAACATAGCAAGAATGTCTTTTACTATTTTTGATTTTTCCTCATGCGAGTCTTTTCCCCAATTTAGTTTTTCTTTATATTCAAGATTCCTAGTCTCGCTTTTGGTAGCAAGCAAGGCTCTGATTTCCTCTTCCGGTAATTGTGAATTTTGCATAATATTTACTCTTAAATAGAGTATCCTATATTAGGCTTTTAAATAGTACACGCTATCAATAGACCATTTTAACTGACAAAGCAACCTTACTCGTTATCAAATTTCGGCTTCTTCTTCTCGATGAACGACCGCGGGCCCCTCGTGAAAGTCGTGGGTGGGAAGCAGCGTATTGAAGAGCATGCTCTCGATCCTGAGCCCCTCGGTCAGCGGCGTCCCGATGCCGCGCATCGCCGCCTCCTTGTCCACGCGGATCGCCCCCTGGGGGAACTCGCAGATCATGGACGCCAGCTCCCGCGCCCGCTCGATGAGGTTCCCTTCCACGATCTCGTTGACAAACCCGACTCTCAGCGCCTCCGCGGCGTCAAACTCCTTTCCCGTGATGATATAGTACATCGCGTTGCCCAGCCCCATGATCCGGGGGAGCCTCTGCGTCCCGCCGTCGCCCAGCCCCACGTTCCAGCGCCGCTCCAGGCACCCGAACCGCGCGTGGGCGGCAGCGATCCTGATATCGGCCGCCGCCGCGACCTCCATCCCCCCGGCAAAACAGACCCCGTTGATCGCCGCGATGATCGGCTTGAAGATATCGATCCCCCGGGTGAAGCCGCCAAATCCTGGGCCGTCATAGGCCCGACGTCTCAGATAGGTGGGGCTCCCCGCGACCTTCGGGAGATAGCCTTTCAGGTCCGCTCCCGAGCAGAAGGCCCTGTCTCCCGCGCCGGTGATGATCGCCACGAAGGCGTCCTCGTCGTCCTTGAAGGCGTGCCACGCCTCAACCAACAGGTCCTCCGTCTCGGCGTCGATGCAGTTCATCTTCTCGGGACGGTTGATCGTAATCCAGAAAAGGTGCCCCTCCTTTTTGTAAAGGACTTTCTCGGCCATCGGTGCCTCCGTAGCGCCCGCGGTCAGCGCGGCGCGCGTTTCCTGTATGCGGTTTAGCTCTCAAACAAAAAGCCCCTCCTGAGGAGGGGCGTAACGACGTCTCACGCGATGCAAATCTCAGGACAGAAATTCGATCAGTTGTATCCTGACTCCGTCCGGGTCCTCGATAAAGGCGATTTTGCGGTCGGGCCTCAGCTGTATCGGCTCGAGGATGAACTTCACCCCCTCCCTGTGGAGCATTTCGGCCAGCCCCGCGAGGTCCTCCACCGCAAACGCCAGGTGATAGAGCCCGAAGCCCGTGTCCACCTTCATCATCTCGTCTCCGGGATTGGCCTCCTCTAACTCGATCCGGGTCCGGTCGTTCCCCACAAAGTAGAAGGTCCTGCCCACGAGGTCCACCTGTTCAAGGATCTCAAGCCCAAGCACCCGTGTGTAGAAATCTATTGACTTCTTGATGTCCGCGGACTTTATGCCGGAGTGATGCAGATACATTTCCTATGCCCCCTTTGTGGCCAACTTCTCCCCGACGACCTTGAAGGCCTCGCGGGATACCTCGAGCGTCTTGCTGATGTCCGCTTCCGTGTGCGCGGCCGACAAAAACCAGTTGTGGTGGGGGTGGAAGAAGATCCCTCGCTTTGCCGCCTCGCCGCAGAAAAGCCGGTTGAGGTCAAAGACCGGGTCGTTCTCAAATCGCATGAAGGGGATCGGGTCCGTCCCCGTATAGACCACGTTGAGCTTGGATTCCTTGGCCAGCTCCGTGAGCCCCTTTCTGAGCGATGCCCCGAGCTTGGCGATCTTCTCGATGACCCCCTCCTCCTCGATGATATCCATCGAGGCCATCGCGGCCGCCATCGGGACGGCCGAAAAGAAATGGGTCCCGGTAAAATAGACGCCGGAGGCCGCTTCCTTGAGCCGTTCGGTGCCGAGGGCCGCGGCGATCGGATAGCCGTTGGCCATCGCCTTTCCCATCGTCACCATGTCGGGCTTGGCGCCGAAGTAGGCATGGGAGCCGTTGATGGAAAGCCGGAAGTTGCAGCGGATGTCGTCGATGATCAAAAGCGAACCGTGCTTGTCGCACAGCGCGCGCACCGCATTGTAGAAGCCTTTTTCGGGCAGCACCTGGTCGGCCATCGCGGGGTGGTGGAACGGGGTAAGCATAACCCCGGCGACGTCGTCCTTATGCTTTTCGAAGATCGCGGTCAGCCCCGCGACGTCGTTGTAGTTGAAGTGTTCAACGTACATCTGGTATTCCGGGGGAATGCCGTTGGTGCTGTGGGTGCACCAGAAGTCGCTGCCGTGATACGCGCCGTTTGCCATGATGATGACCCTCTTCTTGGTGAAGTGGCGCGCCACTGCGGCGGCATACGAGGTCACGTCCGAGCCGTTCTTTGAGAAGACCGTCCAGTCCATGCCGGAGATGAGGCCCACGAGCCGCTTTGCCAGCTCGTTCCAGCGGTTTGAGGGGAGCGTGAAGCAGTTGCCCAGCTCGCGCTGTTTTGCGGCCGCCGCCTCGACGCCGGGGTGCCCCAGGCCGAGGATATTGGTGCCGAACGAGCACATGTAGTCGATGTATTCGTTTCCATCCACGTCCCAGATGTGGCAGCCCTTACCCCGCTCCAGGAAACAGGGGTAGGAGCCGAACGTCAGGAACATGGGGCTGCGGGGTCCGTAGATACCGCCGGGAACGTACTTCTTGGCCTCTTCCAGCATCTGATACGATTTGGTGAAGGTATAGGTCTTCATGGGTCGTCCTTTCCCCCAAACGGGGCGCGTGTTGATGGTATATGGGTCTCTCGTGGCCTCTCGGGCCCCGGAGAAACGGAGCCCGGGGTGGTTTCCGTTATCGTTTCTCGATTGGGATATAGGGGCGATTGTAATCGCCGATATACTCCTGGATCGGCCTGAATATCCGATTGGCGCCGACCTGCTCCATCCAGTGGGCGGCCCATCCCACCGAGCGCCCGATGGCAAATACCGGCGTGAAGAGGTCGATAGGAATGCGCAGCATCTCCAAGACGACCGCCGAGTAGAAGTCGACGTTGGGGTAGACCCTCTTATGCGAGAGCTTGTTTTCCACCTCCGTCTCCAGCGCCACGGCGATCTCGTAGAGCTCCTTGAATTCCTCGCCGCCGACCTTGGCCGCGAGACCCGGGATGTACGACTTGAGGACGGGCGCGCGGGGGTCGGTTGTCTTGTAGATACGGTGGCCGATTCCCATGATTTTCTTGGCGGTCTCAAGCATCTCGTCGACATATTTCGGGACGTTTTCAGCGCTCCCGATGGAGTAGAGCGTGCGGATGACCCGCTCATTGGCCCCGCCGTGGAGCGACCCGGAAAGCGCCCCAACCGCCGCCGAGAGGGCGGAATAGATGCTGGCGTTGGTAGAGCCCACCACGCGCGCCGTGAAGGTAGAGGCGTTGATCGTGTGCTCGGCCATCAGGATGAAACATTTGTCCAGCACCATCGCCACCGCGGGGTCGGCGGGGCTGCCCGTGAGCATGAAGAGGAAGTTCTCGGCGTGAGTATATCGGGAGACCGGCGGGAGGGGATCCTCCCCGTTTCGGCAGTGGTCGAAGGCCGCCACGATCGTCGGGAACTTGGCGATGAGCGAGATGGCCCGCCTGATGTTATGGATCGGGGACGATACGTCGTCGGCGTAGAAGTCTTCTCCCTGCAGGAGCGCCACGGCCGCCTGGAGGGCGAGCATCGGGTGCATCCCCACGGGGAATTTCTTGATGGCCTCCGATACCCCCAAAGGGAGGTTTCGCTGCCGCGCGATCAGCGTCGAGAACTCCTTGAGCTCCCTCTCGCTCGGGAGATGGTTGTAGAGGAGAAGATAGGCCGTCTCCTCAAACGAGCTGTGCTCGGCGAGCTCCTCGATGGCGATGCCGCGGTACGAGAGCTTCCCGTGCTCGCCGTCGATGTGGCAGATGGCCGACCGGGTGGCGATGACGCCGTCAAGCCCCGGGCGATACTCGAACGCCGGAGTCGCCTCGGAAATGACTTCGGCCCGGTTCTCGTTGTTATTATTGTTCGTCTCTTCGATTCCTTCCTTTTTCATAACTCCCCTTCCCAGCCTTTAAAGGCGAGTTGCTTTAGGCACAACAATTTTAAAAAGATAGCAGATTCGAGCTAACTTTTGTCAAATCTTTACTCCCTTCACGCGCACACAAGAAAAAAGCCCGGCCTTCCATATGGGAAGAAGAGACAGGCACATCTTAATGCAATTCAGTCGTCATTTCGGGGGGATGAGGCTGCTTCCCGGTAGAAGAGTCACTTACTCGGGCCGGTAGGTGATGGACCGGGACATCGGGTCCCCCTGGCGATGCGAGTGGGTCTCCTCGACTTTCGCGTCCTTCCCGAGTATCCAGGCGGGCGACGCCGAACTCGAACCCACCTCGCCCTGGCATATGTCCCCTTCGTCTTGAGCCCCATACACCAATAGCATGGCGACAGCTCAAGGCACCACCCCTCTTCAGTCGTGTAATAGGTATGTGAGGCCTTCAAGATATGCTTGCCGGCCTCGACCATGAGGCTTTCTATGCGCACGTATTCGTCGAAGAGCTTATCCGGCGAAACCTGCGAAACCTGGACACCGTCAAGGGCAAACAGGCTCGGCATGTCCCTGAGCATGATCTCGAAGGCCTTGAGGCCCGATTGCAGCATGAGCGAGCGGGCGCCCATCTCGCCCATTACCTCGACCATGCCGGCAACAAACCGCGTAAAATCGGAGGCCGGGTGTTCCTGGTCAAATGTGTTCGGGGGGTAGCTGTCGATGTAGTGCTGGAGTTTCGTGTAATTCAGGATTGAATTAAGTCCGTTCTTCCCGAGCATCTCCTCCGTGGTGACGAACGCAAGGGACAAGAGCTGGTTTGGGAGTTTTTCTTTGAGCGGCATAGTAGCCTCCTTTAACGATGGCTCACGTACGGCATGTCATCTCAATATCCTGACATCTTTCTGCTATATGGCAGATGAGAAAAATTGTGGTCCGTTTCTCAAGGGCGCTCCTTCCAGGGCATGATAATTATCGAAAGGGGGGGCGGTTGCCCCCCGTTAATGAGCAGTAGACAGTCCCCGTAAGCACGATCCCGTGAGGCGACCGGGTATAGGGCTGAAAGTCGAGCCCCAGGAACCCGGACCCGGGCTATCTTTAAGCCGGGAACGCCCAGTCGGCGCTCGTCAGTTGACCGCCGTCTACGGCGATAATTGCGCCGGTTACGTACGATGCCTTCTCGGAGCTCAGAAAGAGGATGACGTTGGCGATATCCTCCGGTTTGGCTATGCGGCCGACCGGGATCGTCTTGAGTGCATTTTGAAATACCTCCTCAAGCATCTTTCTCGGCACCCCGGCACGCTCGTAAATCGGGGTATCGACCCAGCCGGGCATGATGGCATTTGCGCGTATGCCGCGCAAATCCCGTGCCAGGTGTTTGGTGTACTTGAGAACAGCAGCCTTCGTTGTCGAATAGAGGAAGGGATGGTTACCGAGCTCGACGACGGCCGCGGTCGGATGAGATATTGACGATCGAAGCATGAGACGAATTCCTCAACAATGGCAGGCAATTCGTGATCATGAGCATTGGCCCCTTGACGTTGATCTCGTAATGGTAGTGAAAGTCTTCCTCCTTCATGTATTCAATCCCGGTAAGCCTGCCGACGCCGGCATTGTTCACCAGCACGTCGAGCCTGCCCGAACGTGTCGCTGACGTACTTGCTCACCCCGGCGACCTGGTCCGCCTTCGATATGTCGCACAGCTGAGCGTGATAGCTCTTCCCGAGCTTTGCCGCCGCGGCTTTGAGTGCCTTTTCATCAAAGTCGACGGCGACGACGTCGGCGTGATTCTCAATGAACTGCGTTGCCGCGCCGAGCCCGATTCCCGAAGCCGCGCCCGTCACCAGGACAACATAGTCTTTAAACATCGAACCCCCCTATTCGAATTAGTGAGTGGATATATCGTTTAACAACATTGCACATAACGATGAGACGGCCGCCTTTAAACGACGAACGGACGACATGACCACGTCCGACAGCCGCTGGAGAGTCAGAAAGCTCCTTCATTACTCATCAATCCCGCCGAGAGGAAAATAAAGCTGAGGTCCCTTCCGGGTAACCTAGAACATGGTGGAGCCGGCGCCAGCTCGCCTTACGTACCGGGCGACGTGCCCAGGACGAAAGGATGCGGGAAGTAGGTGCCTTCCCCTCAGGAAGAAGCTCAGCCCGAGGTATGAGGGATACTGGGGCAACCCGTAGATTTCGCGCATGTAGTCCAAGAGGTGATTGACCATGGTACCGGTCTGGTTCGTCGTGGCGAGCTTATCGTCTCGGGGCTTAGAATCCGCGCGCCGTTCAGCTCTCCCCCGCGTCGCAGCATCTCGGAAAAGAGATAGATACCGTGCGCCGTCGGAGAGACGCCTCCACCGGCCGGCAGCTCCATCTCCTCGTTGGCCAAAAAATTCATGGCCTCGATCAGCGAGGGATCGAAAATACCGGGAGTCTTGTCCCTCATGACGACGGGCACGATCCTTTCTTTGAAGCGATCCTGCAGCGTAAAGGCCGTGTCCTTCATGACGAGCGGCAAAAACACGTCTTCCATCAGAATCTGGCGAAACGGGCGTTCTTCTCATCGAGCCGCTGCACCATGGCCGCGACGATCGCGTGCGCCGTTGTGGCGTTATAGGTCATCAGGGTTCCGGGAAGATAGAGCACGCGCTCGTTTGATAGCGTGGCGACGACCTGCTCTATGACGCCGAGCTTATCCAGGGGAAGAGTAAAAGGGATCTCCGTGTTCAGCCCGCTGGTATGAGTAAGAATGTGCCATACGGTGATGTTCTGCTTTCCCTTGATGCCGAATTCCGGGATGACGTCTTTGATCGGGGTGGTCAGATCGAACTTTCCCTTTTCGATATCCATCAGCACGCGCACCACGGTCATCTGCTTGGTGAGCGACATGATAAAGAAATAGTCGTCTATTTTCGCGGGACGTTTTTTCGCGAGGTTGGTGCTGCTGACCGCCTCGTGCACGGCGATCGTCCCGTGCCGTGCCACGATAAATACCGCCCCGTCGTATAGACCCTTGGCCGTATCCTGCTCGATGACGCGCTTTACCTGGCTCAGGCGATCCGGATCCAGGCCCAGCTTGCGAACCTCGGCGGCGTCGATTTTCACCTGCTTTGTCTCTGACATACGAAAACCTCCCTGTTATGGATAATCGGACGGAATCGATAAGTTGAACAGAGGTCACGACACAAAAACGAGATATATGTTTTAGAGCTATTCTCATGCGCTCTTTTTTGTTCGAGCTTTACCGACCTCTCTTTCCAGGATCCACCGATCGGGCGTGATTACTTTTTCAAAGCCCTTGCGCTTTGATTTCTCCTTTTCCAGGCTCTTCATGCCCGATGCCGCCATGGCTGAGTAGAGCGTGCCGCTCAGCCTCGGGAAATTGCCTCCAAATCTGGATAGCCATCCCCTGTACGCCGGTATTGCGACTTCCAGCGATTTCTTCTTAAGGACTTTCTTCAGTATGACCTTTTCTATGTCTTGGACCGTAAGGATCCTGGGCGCTGAAAAACCGACGGCCGCCGCCTTGTCTCCGTAGATAAGCTGCGTCTGGAGCTTGGCCGTATTGACGAGATCGGGCTCGACGAGCGTTACGTAGATGCCGTGCGGCTTGAGCTCGTAATAAGCCGCCAGCGAAAAGCCGCGCAACGCGAATTTTGAGGCACTGTAAAGGCTGATACCGGGAACGGGGGCCAAGCCCGCCAGCGAGCACATATTGACGATGTGCACGTACCCCTGTTTTACCATCTGCTGGGCCGCGAACTTCGTCCCGAGTATCGCGCCCTTTGTGTTGATGTCGATATGGAGGTCGATATGCTCCAGGGGAAAATCCGTCACAAATCCCTGGACCGCAAACCCCGCGATATTCATGCATACGTAAGCTTGCCCCACTTCTTGATAATCAGGGACATCGCCGCCCGCCACTCGCCGGCCTTCCTGAGATCCAGCTTCTTTAAGATCACGTGCCGGCGATCCCACTTTGATTTCTTCGCGCTTTTTTCCAGCGCCTGCGGATTTATATCCGTCGCGAGAATATCGTAGCCTCGCCCGGCCAGCACGGTCGTCAGATGCCGGGCGATGCCGCTTGCGCATCCGGTGATGAGCATAACCTTGTTACGGCTCTTTTTCGTTTCTCTCATTTCAGCCCCTCGAATGATAGTTAATATAGGAATGATTTATCAGGCACGTATAGAGTATCGAAGGCTTTCTGCGTCGCGCTCAGCTGGTCATTTAATCATGTCACCGTGGCGGGAGGTGTCCGATGCGCACTTATCGACGCGGCACAGGCCCACCTCGGCCCCGGCTCGGACAAACGCCACCGTTCTCGTATATGCTCGTGAGTGTCGTGAGTGATTTTCAGTTCGTAGGACATTTTCTCGCGCCACGATTCAGGATGATCTCGAGTCGCAGAGAGTCTTGGGTAGTTCTCAAATTGTAAGAAAAATCGTTTCTACCGATTCCATATTTCAAATCCTTTCTCTTGTCAATATAAATAGTTCATTTATGAAATAAATCGGACGCGGTCAACGCCCGGACACGCACATCCTTCCTCACCGTCGTTCTTATCCACCCTCTCGATTTGCGTCTTATGCCGAAGCGTTCCGCCGTAGCTCCGGATGACACCTCAAAGAGTGACGCTTCGAATTGAAAGGGAAGCTTTTCAGCCATCTCCTCCTATTTGGATCCCCGGGAGGAAAAAATCCGCTCATCGATCCTCGTCCTTAACATCTTTGTCTAGAGTAGCTGGACAACGATTGTTTATGATGATAGAATGAATTCATAGAGTCAGGTTATAAGGCCGAAACGATAACTCCATTCCATTCGGAGGTAGCTATGGACGTAAAGCAGGCAATCAAAGAGCGCCGGGCGTACCGTTCCTTCGTGCCGGTGAAGATCACCAAAGAGCTGGTGGACGACCTGGCGGGCTCTGCGCAGATCGCCCCGTCGTGTTTCAACAACCAGCCGTGGCGCTTCGTCTTCGCCTACGGCCCCGAGACGCTCGAAAAGCTCCACGCGGCCATCCCGGAGGGGAACCGCTGGGCGTGGGATTCCTCGCTTATCATCGGTGTCTTCTCGAAAAAGGAAAACGACTGCATGATCGCGGGGAGAGACTACTTCCTCTTCGACACGGGCATGGCCGTGGGCATCATGATCCTCAGGGCGACGGAGCTGGGGCTGGTGGCCCACCCGATCGCCGGCTACGACGAGAAGAAGGCAAAAGAGGTCCTCGGCGTCCCGGATGACATGCAGCTGATCACGCTGGTCATGGTGGGAAAACACACGACGGAGCTCAAACCGTACCTCAACGAAAAACAGGTCCAGGCCGAGCACGAGCAGCCGCCGCGAAAGTCCCTTTCCGAGTTCGCCTTCATCGACCGCTACACGGGCTAACATATACTATTCGACAAGGGGGAGCAGAATATGGCCGACGAGCTGAAGGACTACCCGGTGGTTGTCACGATTCCCGTGGCCTGGGGCGAGATGGACGCCCTCGGGCACGTCAACAACGCCATGTACTTCCGCTATTTTGAGACGGCGCGTATGATCTATCTTGAGCGGGCGGGACTGCTGGAGATCATGAAGGAGATCCTGATCGGCCCGATCCTCGCCAGGACCTCCTGCACCTTCAGGGTCCCCATCTATTACCCCGATACCCTCGAGGTCGGGACCCGGGTCAAGACCATCGGCAACACCCATTTCAACATGGAATATCTCGTAGTGAGCAAGAAACACGGCGTGAGCGCCTACGGCGACGGGGTCATCGTAACCTTTGACTACAGCAAGAACACCAAGGCGCCCGTCCCCGATCCGATCATGCGGGCCATCGAGAAGCTGGAGGGGTGCGCCGCCGGGTCCAAGTGCGTGGTGGAAGAGATCGACATTTAAGGGACGAGACCACGACACTTTGAGGGCACATTGACATCATCTGAAAGATGTATTCATCTCTTCCTATTAGGAAATGGTAATACTCCCACAATGATCCGGTAAGGAACATACGATATACTTTCTCATGCGAAGTGGTTGTATGTTACTTTTTTGGATATTGATTGGAAGGGAGTAAGAAATGAAGTTTAAAGTTGTCTCGATTTTTGTCGTTTTGGCGTTCCTTGCAGGGGCCGTTACTCTTATTGCAGCCGAGGGAGCCGCAAAGCCTTTCGTCGCTGATCCTAAGGCAAAGGATATCACTGTCATAGTCAAGATCGCCGAAAACGGATTCAGCCCCAAAGAGATCACCGTCTATGAAGGACAGAAGATAACCCTTGAGATCAGTGCTCCCGGTGAGACTAACGCCTACACCTTTACGCTTCCCGAATTCAAGATAAACAAGGTTATCGAGAAGGGAAAGACCGAAAAGGTCACTTTTGAAGCCGGTAAGGTTGGAGTATTCTCGTTCGCGGCTACGGAAAAGGAAACCACGGAAAAGGCGGAAGGCACTTTCGTGGGGAACCTGAAGGTTGAGAAACCGACGAAGTAGATGCCTCGAAAGTGACCTGTGCTTTGCAGTCAGGGATTTTGGCTTTTTGCCGAAATCCCTTCTTTTTCCCACTTTTCTTGCATGTCGATGCGGATAGAGATCCGTAAATCCAATTCGTCGGTCCCTTAAAGACGACCAAGAGGATTAGTAGTCCCACGGGGGCTGATTGACGTGTTCTTACAGAGGTGCTATCCTAAGAACAGGTAAGACATTATTTTATTGAGGGAAAGCTTTGCCAAAAACCGAATCAAAGAGAAATCTGAAGGTCATCGTTATCCTGTTGATGACGGCGGTCGCCATTATTGTGCTGGCGCTCTACACCTTCGGCCCCCTTTCGTATATCAGGGGCGAGCATAAGACAAACCCGGAGTCTATAAAGCCCGCCGGTTCGGAGAAGGTGAGCATCAACAGCAAGGATATGGTCTTTCGCCAGTATCACAACAAGGACGTCACGGAGAACTATTACGGCGTTGGGCTCCCCGCGGGAGCCGGCGTCCGGCCCGATACGTCTTCGCCGGGCACTTACATCGTCGACTTCCCTCCGATAAAGGCGACGATAGGGTTGATGGATGTGCCTGACAACACGACCCTCGAATTATACGTCCTCGGGCAGGAAGAGCCGAAGTTGAGTAAAAGCGTTCCCGGTTATCGCAAGACTGATTTTCAAAAACTGACGATCAATGGGGCCGAGGGATACGAGCTGGCTTATATCGGCACGATTAATGCGATAGAGTACCGCACGGTACGCACGTATGTCACCGGGCCCGACCGTGCGGGAGTCATTACCCTGTCATGCAAAGAGAGTGATTATAAGGATACAAGCTCAATTTTTTCCACGGTCGTCAATAGTTTCCGCTGGGAGAACCGGTAGCATGAAACAGATCTTCTTCTTCGTTTCTCTGTTCGTCATCGGTATCGGGGTATACCTGAAGTTCTTTTACGACGTGCCGGATAGCCAGGAATCGATCAATTTCTTTGTGAGCTGGTTCCTCATTATCATCGGCGCGTCGAGCCTGTTGATCAATCTGGTATGGGATACCTCGAGGAAGGACGACGGTGATAAGGACTAACCGTGCGTGAGATCATCAATACGAGGAACGTGACCAAGTCGTACGGACGGGTAAGGGCCGTTGACGGCCTGAGCCTGACGATCCGGGAGGGGGAGTTCTTCGGGTTTCTCGGACCCAACGGCGCGGGCAAAACCACCACCATCCGCATCCTCACCGGCATTATTAGCCCCGATCACGGTGAGGTCACTATCGGCGGCCTTACCCCGCAAGAGAAGCGGGAAATCGGGCGTATTATCGGCGTCGTCCCGGAGAGCCGGGGCTTTTACGACTGGATGACCGCGGAGGAATATCTTGATTTCTTCGCCGCTCTCTATGGAATTAAAAAGGACGAGAAGGTGAAGCGTATTTCCTCCCTCCTCTCGGACACGGGTCTGCTCTCGGCAAGAGACAAGACAATCGGCGCATACTCCCGGGGGATGCGGCAGAGACTCGGACTTGCCCGCGCCCTGATCAACGGGCCGAAGATCCTCTTCCTTGACGAGCCGACCCTCGGGCTCGATCCCCAGGGCCAGGAGGATATTCAGCGTCTCCTGATGAATATGAACGGTCAGGGAGTAACGATCTTTTTGTCATCTCACCTGTTGCATGAGGTGGAAAACCTCTGCTCCACCATAGCGATTATCGATAAGGGACGCCTTGTTGCTCAGGGGACAATAGACCAGCTGAGGCAAAAGACGCCTATGAGCGAGACGTATTATTTAAGGATAAAGGGTAGCGGCGCAGTTCTATTAAGGAGCGAGTTTTCGTCTTATATCGACAGCGTAAAGGAGAGGAGGGACGTTACCGACTTTATCTTTCATGGAACGTCGGAAGGGGCCAACAGGCTCCTTGATAAACTGCGGCAGAAGAAAATCCCGGTTCTGGAATTTCGCACCCAGACAGAATCACTGACGGATATTTTTCTTAACCTGACCCCAAAATCATAATATGTTTACAGAGATCTGGAAAAAAGAGGTCAAAGGAGAGCTGTATACCTGGAAGAGCATGCTCTGGCTCGTTATCGCATCTCTGCTCTTCAGCCTCACCAGCTATCTCCTTCTCACCGACAAAGAGCTGAGTCTGCTTGATCAGACCGAGATGCTCTGGATCCTGGCCAAAATAATCATCGCGACGGCTCTTTTGATTATAACGATCGACGCCTCATCGATAATCGCGGCCGAATTCGAGAAGGAGACTGCGGAGAGCCTTTTCCTTTCGCCCCTGAAGCTTTCCGACTTTATCCTCGGCAAATTGCTCGCGTGCCTTACCCTCTGGCTGTCGATATACGTCGTCGCGGTCCCCTATATCATCGTCACCTCCATGGGGACCAACCTGACCGTGCCCTTTCTCTGTTATGCCGCTCTCCTGGGAACGCTCGGGGTTACGCCCCTGATCATCGTGATCTTCGGCATCTCCTTTTTGTTTCGCTCAAGCAAGAACACGCTCACCACGTCGCTGGTCATTCTCATGCTCTTTTCGGTCCCCGCACTCTTCTCCTCGACGCTAAAGAACAGCTTATTCTCACTAATTCTCGGAACGGTCAATCCCGTCGAAAATATCTTTGCGTCACTCGATAACGTGCTGGTGGATTACCACGTTTCACTTGCCCGCAATCTGGTATATATAATTCCGTTGGCCATATTCCTGATTCTGGGGTTTGCTTTTCTGGTCTTTGCCGCGTGGCGCTTTCAAAGAGAGGGAGTTATCAAAAGCGGGTAGCCTCTATATGTCAATAAATAGGTTGGTCAGTATTACGCTGGTCTGTCTCATCGCGCTTGTCTCGCTCGGGACGGTGCTCGTTTTTGCGGCGGGCCGGCCGGCCGATGCCCCTTCTGTGTTGGTACTGGAAATCCTGTCGTCAAAGGATCTGAACGGGACGGCCGGAGATTTCGTGACGGTAAAAGCGCGGATTACTAATAGAAGCGGTTATCCTATATCGGACGTAACTACCTATCTCTCGCTGGTCGATGCGGAAAATAAGCTCCCCGTCGATCTGGAGGATTGGAGCGTCGAAAGGGGTCTGTACATTGGAACCATCGGCCCTGGTCAAAGCTTTCCGCTGAACTGGAGGATTCACTTCGTCAAAGCGGGCCGGTTTTCACTGGTGGTCATCGCCGACGAGGGGGACTCAGCCGTGCCGGTAGTAAGTGACATCACCCGTTTCACGGTTAAGCCGAAACGAAACCTCAACCCCGGGATGGTGCTCCCGGTCGCCCTCGGAACGCCCGTGCTGCTCGTCCTTCTCCTGTTTATCGTCAACGTCTCGCGAAAAAAGCGCCGATAGGCTTTGAACGCCACACCGCACACGGAGCGGCGACCTTTTATATCTCTACCTCAGCTTGATCGTCTTTCCCCCCTGCCGCATGGATTTGTCCCCCGCCGTCAGCACACGCACCACCTCAAGCCCCTGCCGTGCGTCCGAGGCCGGCCTCTTTTTGTTCATCACGCAATCGACGAAGTGCCGTATCTCCACCATCAGCGGCTCCTGAGTGGGAACCAGCGGGATGTTGATGTCGCCGTGGCGAATCGAGATGCTCTCTACGAAATCGGCCGTCGCCTTCACCTGCGCCCCTTTGTCGTAGATCCGGATCTTTTCGTTTGCCTCCATGTCGTCGAAGACGAGCATCTTCTTGGAGCCGACGACGACCGCTTTTCGCTCCTTGTGGGGGTCAAGCCACGACACGTGTATCTGGGCCATCCTGTCGCCGGGGAAAAAGAGGGTCATAAAGGCGACGTCCTCCACCCGCTTGTTGAGATATGCGCTCCCGTTGACGGTGATAGACTCGGGTGTCTCTCCCATAAGGAACAACACGATCGATATATCATGGGGGGCCAGCGACCAGAGGACGTTCTCGTCTTTTCTCACGACGCCCAGGTTAAGGCGCTTGGTGTACATGTAGTAAATTTCCCCGATCTCTCCCCGCGAGATGATATCGGAGATCATCGACGTCGCCGGATGGTAGATGAGGAGATGCCCCACCATGAGGGGAGGCGCTCCGTCTCTTTCCGACATCTTGACCAGTCTCTCGGCGTCTTTAAGAGAAAGCGTCATCGGTTTTTCTACAAATACCGCCTTACCGGCCCCAAGAAACCGCTCGGCGAGCCCTGCGTGGGTCGGGGCCGGGGTGGCGATCAGCACGGCGTCGATATCCTGGCTCTTAACCACGATATCGGGATCATCGATAAAGTCGACGCCGGGATACTGCCCCGAGAGCGCCATGCGCCGCTCGGGGTTGATGTCGCATACGTATGCCAGGCGCACGGAGTCTATGCGCGCAAGCGTCCTGAGGATATTCGAACCCCACCCGCCTGCGCCGATCAGCGCGGTCTTAAGCTGCTGCATCTCACTCCCAATATTGAGTATGATATTTCCGGTAATAATCAACCGTCTTTTCGAGCCCCTCCGCAATGCCGGTCATCGGCTGCCACCCGACGATCCTCCTGATCTTGGTGATGTCGGAGTAGAAGTGCCCGGGCTCAAGGGCCGCCCGATCCGGGGTCGGCGGGACAAAGATCAGCTCGGCACCGGTGATCTCGGCGATTGCCTCGCACAGTTGCCGTATGGTCGTGGGGCTGTCCACCCCGACGTTGAACACCTCACCCACCGCGCCCGGAGCGGTCGCCGCAGCTATGATTGCGTCCACGCAATCCTCGATATAGAGGAAATCCCTGATCATGCTGCCGTCCCCGAATATGGTGATCGGCTCCCCGGATAGGGCAAGCCGCACAAACCAGTTTACCACCCCGAATCGCGAGTGCTTCATCTGGCCGCGTGGTCCATAGGTGTTGGTGATGCGGAGCATTACGCCCGGTATCCCGTGGGTATCGTTGTAGGCCTTGACGATCTTCTCGGCGGTGAGGTTTGAGATCTCGTAGATGCCTTTGGGGTTGGTGGGGGTCTCCTCGTCAACGGGGAGCTTCGTCACGGAGCCGTACTCCCCCCGGGTGCCGGTGTAGATCACCTTCGCGCTTGGGTTATATTTTCTCAGCGCCTCCATGACAACCGTCGTCCCTTTGATGTTGATGTCTATGTCGGGGAAGGGGTCATTGAGGCTCATGACGTGGCAGACCTGGCCCGCCAGGTGAAAGACGTAGTCGACGTCTGCCGCCAGCAGGTTCATCGCGTTGACGTCCCGGATATCGGAGAAGTTAACCCGGACCCTGTCCTTGATCGGCTCGATGTTGAAGAGGTTTCCGCCGTAGTCCGGGAGCATCGCGTCGACGAGCGTCACGTGGGCCCCGAGGCCGACGAGCCGAATGGCGAGATTGCTCCCGGTGAACCCGAGCCCGCCGGTGATGAGGACGTTCTTGTCTTTAAACGTGTCCATGCCCGAGCGGTCATCCCCTCTCGATACGGTAGCGCCTTCTCCCCTCGGCGAAAATGTCGTTGCCCAGACAGTCCATCGCAACGATCGCGGGAAAATCGCGGACGACGAGCTCCCTCACCGCCTCAGGTCCCAGGTCTTCCAGCGCGATCACCCGGGCGGCCGTGATAGAGCGCGCCAGCAACGCGCCGACGCCCCCGGTGGCCGCAAAATAAACAGCGGTGTGATCCATGAGGGCCTGTCTGAGTTCAGGTGTTCGATCGCCCTTCCCAATCGTCCCTTTGACGCCCAGCGAGTGAAGCCGGGGGGCAAACGAGTCCATCCGGCGCGCAGTCGTGGGGCCGGCCGATCCGATCACGGAGCCGGGTGGCGCCGGCGTCGGCCCAACATAATAGATTACGGCGCCAAAGGGGTCAAACGGGAGCGGCTTTCCCCGATCGAGGAGCTCAATGAACCGGCGGTGTGCGGCGTCCCGCGCCGCATAGACGATCCCGGATATTGCGACGAGCGTGCCGGCCGTCAGCTTTCTGACGACCTCATCCGAAAGCGGTGTTTTTACGGAAACGATATTCTCGCCCACTGGACCGGTTCCCCCGCCAAAAACGGCTTGTTTAGCGTATCATACTCCGTAAGAAAAGACAATCCCCGATCGTTGAGCGGTGCGGCTTGGTAGAAGACGTTCTCCAGCACAAGTACGACCCGATCGTTTTCGGCTGGGTCAAGTGATCGTTCATGGTGACCTCCTGAGGCCGTACGCCGGCTAACGATTGAACTATACGGCGCGGCCCTTTGCGTCCGCAGCAGTGAATGGTTAGGCCATCCCAACGCCAGAGACAACCATGCGATACCCAAAGTCGGTTTCATTTTTTTCAAGAAGATCGGCATATCTCTCGTGCCACAGACCGGTAGATATATCGGTCTTCAAGCGATCCAGCCCTTCTTCAACATCATGGACTCTCGAAAACGTTGAAATGGCGCTCCTGACTCCTTCATCGAGGTAAGCCTCGGGACGGCGCCAATAAGCACACAAAAACCCGTCAGTACAATCATGCGGTATTGGCACCACGACAGACCGAACAGGACCTATCCAGGATGACAGCTGTTTTATTGACGGGAACATCGATTCATCGATCGACTTAATCTGGGGCAGATAGTCTAAAAGCCAGAAGTGGGAGGCAAACCCGATCCATGTCAGCAGGATTATCTTCCCCTTTGCGACCCGCAGTGCCTCTTTCAGGCCTCTTTCGACGTCTGACCAATGATGAATTGTCAGAATAGCCATGGCACAGTCGAATGTGTCTTGCCGGAAAGGAAGAGCCTCTGCGCGGGCACAAACGATAGCGGCCTTGTGCTTCCTTCGCTGGTCAATCATCACCCGAGACGGTTCAACTGCAGTCACCTCTCTATCATTAGGTTCATAAGAGCCCACTCCGGCACCAATGTTCACAATTGCGCGAGCATCGGCGAGTTCCCGGGAGAGAACAGCTATAATTCTATTATCAGGCAACCGATAGTCGCGATATTGCTTTCCGATGCTGTCGTACAGAACTGTTGCCATCGGGAACTCCATTTCGGGATGCCTGACGTTTACATAACGTGCGGCGCGGCTTGTCCGCAGAGTTACGTTGAAGCGATTGTTGGATATTTTCCCCTAAACTAAATACGCGAGACTGCTATAGTCGTTTTCTATTCCCAACATTTCCAAGTATATGGATATCATACCTCTGTGATGTGTCTGATGGTTAAACATATTGAGGACTAATCCGCCAAAACTGCGATTATGTTCCGTTCCCCTCAGATCCGTATATTTTAAATCCCGTTCCAGATCGGCTTCCGTTATCTCATTTATAAACCTAATGATGAGCTTATCCAGATATTCTCTTTTAGATAGATATTCTTTTTGGGTTTCGAATGCATCCGCTCCAAAAGCTATTTCATTTAGAAATACTCTGTCCGTTATATACTGAAAATCTCGCAATTTGCTGAAACGCTTTAACCAATTGAAATCTGCGACATAGATATGGTTACACATCTTAAAGATACTGGGGAAGAAGGTATTAAAATTACGATTCCACTGACTCTCATCCAATTGAGAGATAAATCTATTCATTTCACTATTTGTCTTTTCATTATACGTGGCTAAGAGCCGAACAGTATTGGTATCCATTTGTTCTTCACTCCTTCGCAGATAGTCTTGATGTTTTAAGGGGCGCGATAGCGTCCAGCTAAAGCCCATCGACCGGACTGCGAACGGCCGCCGGGCCACGGTTGAGGGCGAGGGTGCGTATCGGTTCGGCGAACGGCTTCCGGCGCATCCATTGCGCGAGTCCCAGGGGCCGCCGGTTTCTACCGCCTATTTCTTTTCGGCCCGCGCCTTCAGCGCCTTATTCATTGCCAGGAAGCCATTTCGCGTCTTGGTTTCGAGCATCTTCCGAAGAAAAGGGACGAGGATTCCGCGGAAACGCTCCCGCTGAACGAAAAGCACCGAGCTCCCACCCGCCGGCTCGATAGTAAAGATATGCTCCCCGTCGAAAAGCCCTCCGACGAAGAGCTTGCCTTTCCATCTGAGCTCGCGGTTGGGCCTTACCCTCAGTACCTTCGGGGTGAAACGCGCGGGCTTGCCGCCCGGCTGCGTCATCGTTACATCGAGGCGGGAACCGACCCTCAGCTCTCCGATGATCCTGCTGATAAACGGATTCCACGAGGGATATGCGTCAAAATCGGTGAGTATTTCCCAGACGTGGGGGGGCCGCGCCTTGATTTCGATTTCAGTTGTGATCTCCCTCATCGCTCTGTCCTCCGTTTTTTCTCTGCGTTTCCGCCGGTTCATGGGCGGGCGCCTTTAGGTAAACTCATCCGCCGACGAAAAAGCCCCAAGAAACGGCGTCTTCTTGGGGCTTCCGGCACGATACATCCGAAATCCCAAACGGACACGAACATCCAAAAGCACGCTATCGTCTCGGCGTTCTAAAGGAGATGTCGCATGACACATAAGGGGTTCTCTTGTGCACGCCCCGCCTAAAACGAAATCCCGGGTGAGTGCCGACTCACCGGCAAGCCGCACCCGCCGGTGAGTCCGGTCTGTGTCTTCTCAATAAGTCTGTTGGGGATGCGAGTCTTCAGTTGAGATAAGCGTTCACTTTTGCCCTGACCCGCGCGAGACTGCGTTTCATCTCGCCGGCTTTCCCTCCGAAAACGAAGTTTCCCAGGGGTACTACGCGAGGGCGATCTTCTTGCTCGACTCCCAGAGTCCGTGGATGTTACACAGGGCTACGGCGTGGAGCGTCCCGGGCTTGTTGGTCTTGAACGAGAACGTGGCCTCATGGTTGGTGTAGACGGGCCCCTGATTGGCGCCGGCCACGGCCTCGCCGTGCGCGTTGAATTCGAAGCGTCCCAACTCGTAGATATATTTATCGTCGTCAGGGGAGAAGAAACACTGAATCCACCTGATGTGGTGCTCGGTGGTGTTGGGATGCGCGACGGCCTTCCCGAGGGAGACCGTTACTTTCACGAATTCATCCGCCTTGACTTTGTCGGGACAATCGATAACGGGGACGTGCTTTTCCTTTTGCCAATCGGCCTCTTGGATCTTTTCGGATATGCGCATGGGTTCCTCCAGATATGAATGGAT
Organism: uncultured delta proteobacterium; assembly: GCA_963792965.1. Taxonomy (GTDB): domain Bacteria; phylum Desulfobacterota; class Zymogenia; order Zymogenales; family Zymogenaceae; genus CAWBYW01. Next base: position 59,084 of record CAWBYW010000016.1, read on the forward strand.
AAGAAAAAACACCGGTTTTTTAATTATTATACCGGTGTTTATCCGAAAAGAAAAGGGCCGCCCTTCACTTTTTTGGCTTCGTTTGATACGTCGTGAGCTCTCCTGATGACAAAATAGCGGACCGCGGGGGCTCCATCTCGAGACGTGGCAGAGATGTACCGTTCTGGCATATGGCCCGGATCGAGGATGATGAGCGTGCGTCCACCGGCGGACTCATCGAATATGCGGCGTACCGGAAGCGATATGCGCCGCCCGTTATGACGGATCGGGAAGGCCAAACAGCGCCTTCGCGTTGAGGCCGAGGATCTTTTCCTGGTCGGGTGCCGAGAGCCCAAGCTCGTTTGTGATGATGTCGATGTGTTCCTTCGGGCTGATCGGGACCGGGCCATAATCCGTTCCCAACAGAACGTGATCGATGCCGAAGACCTCGATGGCGTGTCGAATGCCGGCGGGGTCAAAGCCCATGGTGTCGACCCACAGGTTGTGTCTGACGTACTCGATCGGGTCTTTTTCGTTTTTCGGCTTCTGGTAATTCAGGAAGCCGTCATAGCCGAGCCGGTCGCCGAACCGAAGCCTGGGCAGGCACATGGTAAAACCGCCTCCCATGTGGGCCAGGACCAGCCTGACGTTCGGGAATCGGTCAAAGAGCCCCGTCATGATCATCAGCGAGACGCACAGCGCCGTGTCGGCGGGGCGGCCGACGGTCTCCTCGAATTTATACCGGTCCATCCACTCCCAGCCGTAGGGGAGAAAGCCGGGATGCAGGTAGACCGGTATCCCTCTGTCGTTGACGAATTCCCAGAAGCGATAGGTTGCCGCCGTATGGCTGTAGACGAGGTCGGTCGTCCCGTAGCTCGTGTCGACGGCAAGGCCCAAAAAGCCGAGCTCATCGACACACCGTCGGGCCTCCCGCACCGCCTTCCTCCCGTCGTGAGGCTTCACGGTGCCGTAGGGGAAGACGAGATCGGGATAGTCGTCCCGGATCCGGGCCATCGCGTCGTTATGCGCCCGGGCGACGGCGATCGTCTGCATATCCAAGAGCTCCCCGCCCATGGTGACGATCATCGCCTGGTGGAGCATGACGTGGGTGAGCCCCGCCTCCCTGCAGACCCGCATATGGAGGTCGACGTCGATAAAATCCTCCTCGCTTTTGTAGGAGACGCCGCGCCAGCGGACGACCGGGGCGCCGCTGGAGAAATCGAGCACGCCCGATCCGGTAGCGACCTCCGCCAACTCCCGCGGCAGCACGTGATTCTGCACATCGACGATGATTTGTTTTTTCATGGGTATGATCCTCAATAATTTAGGTGGACAGGAAACGTACTGAGAATCATTGCATTTGCGTTAGAGACTTGGAATTGCTGGGAATACTACGATTTCACCTTCCGTATTCTTTATCGCTTCTCGACACTTTCGAGCAAATTCTGGATCATCATTCTCCTTGAGATACACGTGCGACAAGAAAAGAGATCGGGGGTTCTTACTAATGCAATTTTTGATAATTTTGCTGTTGTAATACATTTAGTCGTAAAGAAATCTATCTCTTCCTCAAGTGGCCTCAGTCGAAAGGCGTTATCCAAAGAGTGACCCCTTTGGCGTATTCATTAGTATCTTCCTTATTAAAGTCCTCATCGAGGTTCGTCCTGAGCTGTCTGATTTTTTCTACGGCTATCGCGCTATTATCCTTACCTTCTGCTTCCCCAAGAAACCTTCCCTCCGGGCCTGTAAAGATTGAATCAAACTCTGAGGACTCGTCTGCGTAGTTATCGGCCATAAAACCGAGTATTTTTAGAGCCTCAATAACCGACAATTCTAGAGGCTTTCCTGTTTCGTATAGCAGTCTCTTTAGATTCGTCTCTCTGTCTATCTCCCCCTCTAACACTTGAATTCTACTTCTTATCCCATTTATTCTCATTTGGAATTCTGCTATTGCCTTTTCCTCCCTATCTATCTCTTGGACGATCCTCAATTCACTTATCAGTTCATAGTCTTCTGACGAAACCCAAACCGGTTGTGTTGTATTCCGATCATTTAAATGCAGTAGCTTGTGGATTTCTAAGAGATTTGATCTTAATATTCTTCCGACTTCCACCGCTTTCTCGTAATCTACCGGCCTGTCTTCGTACGGATCGTATCCTACTATCTCATCTTCAATGTCACGAAGCATCGGCAGAAAAACAAAACAGCCCTTTCCAATTCTTTTGTAGCCACCTAGCACCTTCTTGGTATCTTTAGTAGTGAGCAGTGGCTCTATAGTAGCTTTTTCTATATAGATCTCACTCTCAGTCCACGGTCCGAAACTATCCCAGTAGCTGTTTATAATTTGTGAATCCTTTACTTTTAAGATTTCCTTGGCGCTCTTAGGAACTATATTTCCTATCGAAATTGGTAAGATATCATAATTAGAGAATATCTTTGATTCGAAAGGATCATTGATAAAATGACCAATATATGGATGGTTTCTTTTAACATCCTTATGAATAAATACCTCTTGGATTTTAGATAAAAAAACGATTATTGTTTTTCCTGATTTAATCGCCTCTTCAATTTCAGATTTCCACTGATAACAATCCTCCAAGAGTTCTACCGAGCTATTTATGCTAAGCTGAGGCTTAGCGCTGCTTGCCATTCCTATTTCCCTCGAACTTGTAAAATATGGGTAGATATCCGGCTGAAAAACAATTATATCCCCATCAAGTAAAGACTGGTTCGATTCTAAAGAATGGCTCTCTATAACCTCTCCCGGCCACTCAAAACCTATAGAAATTATCTTCTTCTCGGCCATTCCTTTTCTCTTTGCTTGCTTTGTAGTTGTTTTATTATATAAGTAACACAAAATAAGACACCATGTCAAGGCGGCATCGTAACAGCCCGAGGCTCGCGCCCCCCATATGGAAGGCAACGACACCATTCCGTCATTGCGAGGAGCGAAGCGACGTGGCAATCCCCTGACTATTGAGAAGGAACGCCTTTTCAACCTGCGTTCTTACGTGTAATATGGGGATCGCCACGCCCCCTTCGGGGGCTCGCGATGACGGTGTGTTGAATGATCTGCATTCCCAAACCCTCCTTGATCATCGGATAACCTCTCTTTCCTAGACCACATGAATTCCCAAAAATCATCTTGACAAGTTTCCCCTCCCATGTTAATTTTTCAGGATATGGATTAATACTTCTCCGGGCCATTAGCTCAATTGGTAGAGCAACTGACTCTTAATCAGTAGGTCTCAGGTTCGATCCCTGAATGGCCCACCATTTTTCTTCCGGTACGTTCCGCCGAGCACGCGAGAGTGGCGGAATTGGTAGACGCGCTGGACTTAGGATCCAGTGGATCCTTCCGTGGGGGTTCAAATCCCCCCTCTCGCACCACTTTCCCGCCCGCATCATTTTGCACTCATAACAATCATCCCATACACATAACGAGGAGTTCGATCTCATGAAGGTAACCGTGGAAGACGTGTCGAGCGTCAAGAAAAAAATCACCGTCACCGTCCCCAAGGACGCGGTCAACGCCGCCGTCGAGGATGCCTATACCGCTATCAATAAGAAGGCCAAGGTCAAGGGCTTCAGGCCCGGCAGGGTCCCCCGTCCCATCCTGAAATCTCTCTTCAAGGATCAGATGAGGGAGGACGCCGCCGAAAAACTCTTCGGCGACACCTACCCCAAGGCGCTCGACGAGGCCGGCGTCCACCCGGTCTCTTACCCCGAGGTCGACACCAAGGGCGTCACCGAAGACGAGGAGTTTATCTACTCCGCGGCCGTAGAGATCATGCCGGCCCTCGAGCTTTCCGATTACAAACAGATCGAGGTCGAGCGGCTGAGGGTCGATATCGGGAAAAAAGAGATCGAGGACTTCCTGAACAGACTGGCCGATTCCCACGCAACCCTTGAAGCGGAAGAAAAGGAGCGACCCATAAAGAAAGGCGACATCGTCACCGTCAGCTTCGAGGGATTCATCGACGGCAAACCCGCCAAAGACACCAAGGCCGAGAACTATCCCGTTGAGATCGGAGCGGGAAGATTTATCGAGGATTTCGAGAAGAACCTGATCGACAAAAAGCCCGGCGAGCACCTCGAGTTCGAGGTCACCTTCGGGGCCGATTACCATAACAAGGACCTCGCCGGAAAAACCGTGACGTTCCATGTCGACGTCAAGGAGATCAGGGTAAAGAAGGTCCCCGAGATCGATGACGAATTCGCCAAGGATGTGGGCGAGTTCGCGGACCTCAAGGCCCTCAAGGAAGACGTGAAAAAGCGCCTCGAGGAGGCCGCCGCGAAAAGGGAGGACCAGGGGATACGGCAGCGGATCGTGAAGCAGCTCGTTGAAAAGAACCCCGTGGATGTTCCCAAGGCGCTCGTCGAGGCCCAGAGCGTCGATATCATCAGGGACACCGAGATGCGTCTGCGCTCCCAGGGGCTTTCCCTTGAGATGATGGAGAGCAAGCCCGAGGAGATGTTCCAGACCGTCCGTCCGCGCGCGGAGTTCGAGGTAAAGGCACAGCTGATCATCGGCGAGATCGCAAAGCGCGAGGGCATCACGACGACGAGGGAGGAGGCCGAAGAGCGCCTGAAGAACGATGCCGAGTCGCTCAGGATGAAATATGACGAAATAAAGAGACGGTATGACAAGAACGACTCCTGGGACGAATTGACCACCCGGATGACTGAGGAAAAAACCCTTGATTTTCTGGCAAAGCTTGTTAAAATAAAAGAGGTGAAGAAGCTGTCGAAGGAATTTGAGACCGATGAGGGGGCTGAAGACGAGAAATAGGCCTTTCCGGAAGACGGGAGGACGATTTTTCGATAGCGGATCCGAAAGACAGCTTCTGGGACCGAAAAACGACGTATTTCTTAGTTTATGGAGGGGCGTGCGCCCCGGAAAGTGAAGAACACGCATAAACGATAGCGGCACGGCGAAAATGAGGGGGGGGGCCATCGCGGCGGCAAATACTATCCCCCGCCACTTGACGAAACCGTGAGCAATTATTATCTTATCATCAAGGGGGCTTTTACAGGAGGCGCTAGCCGTCACGATGGAAAGCCCCTTTATACTGTGTAAGAGGATCACCGGTATGTCACTTATTCCGATCGTGGTGGAACAGGATGGCCGCGGCGAGCGGGCATTCGATATCTACTCGCGTCTCCTCAAGGACCGGGTGATATTCCTGGGCACCGTCATCACAGACGAGATCGCAAACCTCGTCATCGCTCAATTGCTCTTCTTGGAGGCCGACGACCCTGACAAGGATATCAGCCTCTATATCAACTCGCCGGGCGGAAGTGTGACGTCGGGCATGGCCATCTATGACACCATGCAGTATATTAAACCATCCGTCTCCACCATCTGCGTCGGTCAGGCCTCGTCCATGGGGGCGGTCCTGCTGGCCGCAGGCGCCAAGGGAAAGCGACTTGCGCTCCCCCATTCGCGTATCCTCATCCACCAGGTCATGGGTGGATTCGAGGGGCAGGCCTCGGACATCGACATTCACGCAAAGGAGATCCTCAGGGTCAAGGAGGAGCTCAACCTTATCATCTCCCGTCACACGGGCCAGCCCATCGAGAGGATCGTTGCGGATTCTGACCGCGACTTCTTCATGACGGGTATCCAGGCCAAGGAATACGGCCTCGTGGACGAGGTGATCGAGAAACGCAAATAGTTTTGACGGGATGCGGTATGATGTGAGATAATAGACGTACGTAGGGATATGCGACATCATACGCGGTTTTATGTAACATAAGGGCAGCAACATAATGGACGATCTCAAAGAAAAAGAGCGGGAACGAGGGATGTTTTGCTCGTTCTGCGGCAAGAGTCAGAAAGACGTAAAGAAGTTGATTGCGGGGCCGACGAGCTTTATCTGCGACGAGTGCGTGGAGCTCTGCAACGATATCATCGCCGAGGAATATGAGCGCGAGGAGCTCAACAAGACGCACTCGGAGATCCCCAAGCCGGTCCAGATAAAGGCATTCCTCGATGAATACGTCATCGGGCAGGAGCGCGCCAAGAAGATCCTTTCGGTCGCCGTGCATAACCATTACAAACGAATAGACTGCGACACGCGGGGCAGCGACATCGAGCTGCAGAAGAGCAATATCCTGCTCTTGGGACCCACCGGGTCCGGCAAGACGCTGCTGGCGCAGACGCTTGCGAAATTCCTCAAGGTACCCTTCACGATCGCCGACGCCACGAGCCTTACCGAGGCGGGATACGTGGGAGAGGATGTCGAGAACATCATCCTCAACCTCCTACAGGCCTCGGACTACGACCTCGAAAAGGCCTCGCGTGGGATCGTTTATATTGACGAAGTGGACAAAATCTCCCGCAAGAGCGAAAACCCGTCGATCACCCGGGACGTTTCCGGCGAAGGAGTACAGCAGGCCCTCCTCAAGATCATCGAGGGAACCATCGCCAACGTGCCCCCCAAGGGCGGCAGAAAACACCCCCAGCAGGAGTTTCTCCCCGTCGACACGACCAACATACTCTTCATCTGCGGGGGAGCCTTCACGGGACTGGAAAAACTCGTGGAGAGGAGGCTGCATTCCAAGACCCTCGGCTTCGGGGCGGATATCAAGAGGAAAAAGGAGATGGATATCGGCGAGACCCTGGCCCAGGTGCAGCCTATGGACTTGATCAAATACGGGCTGATCCCGGAGTTTGTGGGGAGACTCCCGGTCATCGCCTCCCTCACCGATCTCTCGGAGGAGGCACTCATCAAGATTCTGACCGACCCGAAGAACGCCCTGGTCAAGCAGTACCAGAAGCTTTTCGATTTTGAGAAGGTGAAACTGAGATTCACCGACGGCGCGCTGGCGTCGATAGCCAGACTCGCCATCGAGCGCGGCTCCGGAGCGCGGGGACTTCGCTCGATCATGGAGAACATCATGCTCGACTTGATGTATGAAATCCCCTCGCAGAAGAACATCAAGGAATGCATCATCAACGATGGTGTCGTTATGAAAAAGGAGAACCCGATCATACTCTACGAGAAATCGGCCTGAGCGGCCGATTCCGAACCCGATACAAGGAGAACGTAGACAATGTTTTTCAAGAATGAAAAAGATGAATTATCTCATACCGCCCAGGGGGAGAACCTCATACCTCTGCTTCCCCTGAGGGATATTATCATCTTCCCCCATATGGTGGTTCCGCTTTTCGTTGGAAGGAAGAAATCGATCAACGCCCTGGAATCGGCGATGTCCGCCGATAAGAGCATCCTCCTTTCGGCGCAGCACAACGCGAAGACCGATGATCCCGGGCCCGACCAGATCTACCAGATCGGCACGGTGGGCATCATCATACAGCTGTTGAGGCTCCCCGACGGGACGGTCAAGGTCCTCGTCGAGGGAAAGCAGCGGGCGCGCATCAGACGGCACGTCCCTAATGAGGACTATTTCCTGGTCGATGCCGAGCTGATTGTGGAGAACAACGACGTCACTCCGGAGACGGAAGCGCTCATGCGCTCCGTCAACAGCACCTTTGAGACCTACGCCAAGCTCAACCGGAAGATCCCGCCGGAGATGATCCTTTCGGTGGCCTCGATCAGCGAGTCGTCTCGGCTCGCCGATACGATCGTCACCCACCTCAATCTGAAGATCGAGGAGAAGCAGTCGGTTCTCGAGCTCGAACAACCCGCCAAAAGGCTGGAAAAAGTCCTCTCGTTCATGCAGAGCGAGATCGAGATACTCCAGATCGAGCGGCGCATCAAGAACCGCGTCAAAAAGCAGATGGAGCGGACTCAGAAAGAATACTACCTCAACGAGCAGATGAGGGCCATCCAGAAGGAGCTCGGCGAGAAGGACGAGTTCAAGAGCGAGCTTAAGGAGATCGAGGATAAGATCAAGAAGAAAAAGCTGTCCGCCGAGGCGCGCGACAGAGCAGAGAAAGAGCTGAAGAAGCTCAAGATGATGTCTCCCATGAGCGCGGAGGCGACCGTCATCAGGAACTACCTCGACTGGATCCTTGCCCTCCCCTGGGGCGAATATACCGAGGACAAGCTCGATATCGACGAGGCCGCCCGGATCCTCGAAGAGGACCACTATGGGCTCAAGAAGCCCAAGGAGCGGATCCTTGAATACCTCGCCGTCAAGCACCTGAAAAAGGACATGAAAGGCCCCATCCTCTGTTTCGTCGGCCCCCCGGGGGTCGGCAAGACGTCGCTGGGCAAATCCATCGCTCGTGCCACCGGCAGGAACTTCGTGCGGCTCTCGTTGGGCGGCGTTCGGGACGAGGCGGAAATCAGGGGCCATCGGCGCACCTACATCGGCGCGCTTCCCGGCAAGATCGTCCAGTACCTGAGGAAGTCGAAGTCCTCCAACCCCGTCTACCTCATGGACGAGGTGGACAAGATGAGCACCGATTTCCGCGGTGATCCGTCGGCGGCGCTCTTGGAGGTGCTGGATCCCGAGCAGAACAGCACGTTCAACGACCACTACCTCGACCTTGATTACGATCTCTCGAAGGTGATGTTCATCACGACGGCAAACCTGCTCTACAACATCCCGAGACCGCTGCAGGACAGGATGGAGATCATCCAGATCGACAGTTACACCGAGATCGAAAAGCTCAACATCGCCCAGAAGTTCCTGGTCAAGAAACAGGCGGCCGAAAACGGGCTCAAGGAGGCCGGCATCTCGTTTACCGATAAGGCCATGCTTACCGTCATCCGGAACTACACCCGTGAGGCCGGCGTGAGGAGTCTCGAGCGCGAGATCGGCTCCATCTGCCGCAAGGTGGCCAAGGAGGTCGTCAGGCACGGGCCCGAGTTTACGATCCTCATTACGCCAAACAGGGTCCGCAAGTATCTCGGCATCCCCCGCTTCCGCTACGGCAAGCTCGAGGAAGAGGATACCATCGGCATCGCGACCGGCATGGCCTGGACGGAGGTCGGCGGTGAGCTCCTCACCATCGAGGTGAGCGTTGTGCCCGGCAAGGGGAAGCTGACCATCACCGGCAAGCTCGGCGAGGTCATGCAGGAGAGCGCCCAGGCGGCCATGAGCTACGTCCGGAGCCGCGCCGATGAATTGGGGCTTGACCGCGACTTCTATCAGAACATCGACCTGCACATCCATGTCCCCGAGGGCGCCATCCCCAAGGACGGCCCGTCGGCGGGCATCACCATGGCCACCGCCATCGCCTCGGCCCTCACGAAGATCAAGGTCAGGCGCGACCTCGCAATGACCGGGGAGATCACCCTGAGGGGCAGGATACTCCCGATCGGCGGCCTCAAGGAGAAGCTCCTGGCCGCAAACCGCGGCGGCATAAAAGAGGTCATCATCCCCTCCGAGAACGAGAAGGATCTCGAGGATGTCCCCGATCGGATCAAGAAATCCCTCAAGATTTCCCACGCCGATCACATGGATCAGGTGTTGAGAAAAGCCCTGGTCCTGAGCGACGCCGATGAGTTCTTCAGGAAGAACAGGGAAAACAAGGAAAAGGAATTCGTGAAGGTGGAGCATCCTTCACCCGAGGAGCGGGTGGCCGCCCACTAATAGATCGTCGGATCGATAAAAAGGGAGAACGTTTCGTTCTCCCTTTTTTTATTCTGGCACATCGGTTTTCGTCCCTGAGACCAAAGGGGAGAGGCGACGGCGTCTCTCAGATTGACTGCCGACGAAAGGGGGCGGCGCTCCAGCGGCCGGGTGCTTCTCCGTTTTCGGCCTGCCCGTTTCCCTTTTTTCTTGACAACAAAATCGGCCCATGAGAGTATTAAAGTTCTGGCGGCAGGGCCAATGGGCGGATAGCTCAGCTGGTAGAGCACCGGCCTTACAAGCCGGGGGTCACAGGTTCAAACCCTGTTCCGCCTACCATATCATACATACCCGGGAGGACGGAGAAGAGCGAGACACGGTCGGTTTCCCCAAGACATAACGACCGCCGCGATTGCCGGTGCATCAGATAGAAAGAGGAGCTCGGGAAACAGAAATAAGAAAGAGGGGGCGTAGTTCAGTTGGTTAGAACGCCGGCCTGTCACGCCGGAGGTCGCGAGTTCGAGTCTCGTCGCTCCCGCCAGAATAAAGAAAAGCCCTCGCATCGCGAGGGCTTTTTCGTATCCATCACGTTCTCTCTCCTTGGCGCTGCCTCTTCTTCCTCTTTTCCGCTCTCTCCCGCGTGTCAAAACCTCTAGCGAAAGGCCCACGCGCGTGGGCGTCTGAACGACGTGTGTCTCTATCGTGATATCATTCTTCCCTTATACGTGATCGACTCGATAATCCGCTCGGCCTTCTTTTGCATATCCGGCGTCAGCGGGGCGTACTGGAGTGGCTCGCAAAACCGTTGCCCGTCGTGGGTCATCCACCAGACGAGATCGACCAGCGCCTTGGCCCGTCTCTCCGACATCTTCCGAGCGCCCAGCTCCCGATTGAGGACGATCCAGGTGAACCCGGCGATCGGATAGCCTTCTTTCTCGTCGGTATCGACAAGTGAGATCACGGTGTCATTGGGGATCTCTACCCGGGCGCAGGTATCCAGAGACTCAAGAGTCGGGAGGACGAAGTTACCGTGCTTGTTCTCGATCATCGCCCGCGGCAGGTCGTTGATGAGCGCGTATGAGAGTTCGACGTAGCCGATGCTGCCGGAAAGATTCTTGACCAGACCCGTCACGCCCGCGTTCCCCTTCGCCCCAACGCCTGTCGGCCACCGGATGGAGAGCCCCGTCCCGACGTGCTCTTTCCATACGGGACTGACCTTGCTGAGGTACTGGGTAAAGATGGCGGTCGTCCCGCTGCCGTCGCTCCGGTATACCACGGCGATGGGTCGGTCGGGGAGGTCCACGCCCGGATTTGCGTCGGCGATGGCCGGGTCATTCCAGCTCTTAATGAGGCCGGAAAAAATATCGACCAACACCGGGCCTGAGAGCTTCAATACGGGATTCCCGGGGATATTATAGGTGACCGAAACGCCTCCCACGGCAATGGGAACGTAGACAAACCCGTTTGCCCCATCGCCCGTGATCGGCACGTCCGTCCCTCCAAAATCGACGGACCTGGCCAAGAGCTGTCTGATACCTCCCCCCGAGCCTATGCCCTGATAGTTGACCTTCACCTGATAGAGCCGATAGTAGGCGTCGAACATCTTGGAATAGAGGGGATGGGGAAAGGTGGCGCCCGCCCCAAGCAACTCCTCGCTGGACAAAAGGAAAGGGAGTGCGATGACGGCACCCGCGACGGCCAGTGCGACGATAATCAGAAGTCTCTTTACCATTGTCCTACCATGTTATGTCTTGACGGTCCCCAGCTAAAAGTGCTCCGCATCTTTAGACGCTTTGGCGCCGCCGGGCTCCGCTCCGCGCGAGTCTTCTCTCTCATCGGTACCCCCGGTAAAACGCGCTGTCCTCGTGGTGCTATACGGTCGTGGGCCCCTCGCCGGTGCCGACCACCGCCTTCTTCTTTTTCTGGCTCCTGACGATCAGCACCACGATGACGATCAGGCCCGCGACCACCAACAGGAAGATCACGCCGATGACAGGCAAGGATCATCCCCACCGTCTTGAAAGCCGTCTCCGGGCTCATCTTGTCGATGATGTTTGTGTCATAGATATAGAAATAGTAGCCGACCCTTTCCACCGTGAAGGTCGCCGACAGGCCGGAGACATTCCATTGGGGCCCTTGGGCCGAAAAGGTCCCCGACACCTCGTACATGACCCCCGGCTTGATCTCCTTGATGTTTTCGTCGGAGAGATTCGGATAAAACGAGAGTTTCACCCCGCCGGAGGCGATCCGCGCGTAGAGCCCGTTGGTCAGCGCCGTGCGCCTCTCCGGGGGCATGTTCGGAGAGAAGAGGCTGATAATCTGCTGGGTGTTACCCTGGTTGACGTAGGTCTCGAAGTAGCCGAAGAGCCACTTGAGCTGCTCTTTGTCCTGCGGCGTCAGAGACACGCCGACGGCGCCCTGGGCCGCGATACCGAGTACGATGAGTGCTCCCAATAAAACCGCGATCGCTTTTGTTTTCATCCCGATCTCCTCGTTGGTCTATTTATTATTCTTTGTTTTAAGACTCTTTTCGTGCCGTGCCCTCAGAGCCGAGAGCCGCCGTTTGATCTCCTCCTCAAAGCCCCGGTCGGTAGGGTGATAGTAGACCCTCCCCGCGAGCTTTTCCGGGAGCCGATCCTGGTCGACCTTGGCGTCCTGGTAATCGTGCGCGTATTTATAGCCTTTCCCGTAGCCGATCTCCTTCATGAGGCGGGTGGGCGCGTTGCGAATGACCAGCGGCACCGGCAGCGCCCCGTACCTTTTAACGTCCCCGGAAGCCTGGCCGAACGCGGCGTAAACCGCGTTGCTCTTGGGCGCGCATGCAAGGTAGACAGCGGCCTCCGCCAGCGCGATCTCCCCCTCGGGGTGGCCCATGAAGTGGTAGGCATCCTTTGCCGCCACGGCCACGCTGAGCGCCCGGGGGTCGGCAAGCCCCACGTCCTCCATCGCCATACGGATGAGCCGGCGGGCGATATAGAGGGGATCCTCGCCCCCCTCGATCATCCGGGCCAGCCAGTAGAGCGCCGCGTCCGGGTCGGAGTCCCGGACAGACTTGTGCAGCGCCGAGATGATGTTGTAGTGCTCCTCGCCCCCCTTGTCGTACATGAGGGCGCGCTTCTGCATCGCCTCCTCGGCGATGGGAAGGGTGATGTGGATGGTGCCGTTCGGCTCGGGGGCGGTGTTTCCCACGGCGATCTCGATGCCCAAGAGCGCAATCCGCGCGTCCCCATGGGCCTGAGAGGCCAGGTGGGCCAGGGCGTCGTCATCGATGGCAAGCGGGAGGTTCCCGAGCCCGCGCTCTTTATCGGCAACGGCGCGCCGGACGATTGTCAACAGGTCCTGTTCCTCGAGCGCCGCGAAGACGTAGACCCGCGTGCGGGAAAGGAGCGCGGAGTTGACCTCAAACGAGGGATTTTCGGTGGTGGCGCCGATGAGGGTGATGGTGCCGTCTTCAACGTACGGCAGGAACACGTCCTGCTGCGCCTTATTGAAGCGGTGGATCTCGTCGATGAAGAGGATTGTCTTTTTACCGGAGTACTTGAGGTCGTTCTTGGCCTTCTCGATGACCTCCTTGACGTCCTTGATCCCGGAGGTGACGGCCGAAAACGAGACGAAGTCCGCGTTTGACCGCTCGGCGATGACGCGGGCAAGCGTCGTCTTGCCGGTGCCGGGCGGGCCCCAGAAGATCATCGAGGTCAGCTCGTCGGCCTCGATGGATTTACGCAGGAGTTTTCCGGGCCCGAGGATATTTGCCTGCCCCACAAACTCGTCCAGGGTCTTGGGCCGCATGCGGTCTGCCAGCGGTGCACGCTTTTCCCGCCGCTTCTTTTCGGAATGGTCAAAGATATCCACAGGTTCCCTCTTTGACGTAATTATAGTAGGAATATACCGGTGAGGCAAGGGATTATTATTACCGGAATGGTCCGTGATATGAGTAGGCAGATTGATGGTATCAGATTAATTAGAAGCCCTGATCTGAGAAAGCACTTGTAATTGGGCCTATCATCTGATACTATTTATTAAGAATTAATACGCAGGGTCAAAAGCGAGTCCATGGAAGTTATATCTCGCGTTACGTTGCTCTTAGCTTTCCCATTTAGTAATTGATTAGTTTTATGCCCAAAACAAAGCCCATCCCCGAATACGATGCTCCGCCCCAACAAGACATCCCCTCCGCCGAATCGTTTGACCGCTTGAATCTCGACGAGCGCGTCTTTTCCGGGGTTCATGACCTCGGATTCGTCATCCCCACCGAGATTCAGAAAAAGGCCCTCCCCTATACCCTCTTGGGATATGACCTGATCGGCCAGGCGCAGACCGGCACGGGCAAGACCGCGGCCTTTCTCATCACGATCTTTGACCGGCTCCTCAAGAATCCGCCTCAGACAAGCATTTTACCCCGGGCGCTCATTATCGCGCCGACCCGGGAGCTCACCGTCCAGATCGAGCGTGAGGCCCATGATCTCGGCACCCACACGGGACTTGCCACCACCTCCGTCTTTGGAGGGGTCGATTACAAAAAGCAGGCCGACACGCTCAGGGCGGGCGTCGACATCGTCGTGGGGACACCGGGGCGCCTTATCGATTACATGAAGCAGGGCATTCTGAAGACGGACGGCATCGAGATCCTCGTCATCGACGAGGCCGACCGCCTCCTCGACATGGGCTTCATCAAAGACCTCCGCTTTGTCCTCAAGAAGCTCCCGCCGTTTGTCGGGCGCCAGACGCTCCTCTTCTCGGCCACGATCACGTTTTCGGTCATCGAGGCGACGTATGCCTACATGAAAATCCCCGTCGAGGTCTCCGCTACCCCCGAGAGCATCACCGTCGAAGAGGTGACGCAACAGCTCTACCACGTCGGGAAGCGTGAAAAATTTCGGCTGCTGCTTGGGTCTCATCGGAAAAATCGACAGCGAAAAGATCCTGATTTTTGCCAACACGAAGAGCGGCGTGATGATGCTCAAGGAGCGGCTCGTCAGAAACGGGATCTCCGCGCAGGCCCTCTCGGGCGACATTCCCCAGAGGAAGCGCCTTTCGATCCTCGAGCGTTTCATGAGGGGAGAGCTCAGGGTGCTCATCGGCACGGACGTGGCTTCCCGGGGCCTCCACATCGAGGACGTCGACTGCGTGGTCCTCTACGACCTGCCCCAGAATCCCGAGGATTACGTCCACCGTATCGGGAGGACCGCCCGGGCGGGAAAGAGCGGGATCGCGATCTCTATCGCCACCGAAAACGACGCCCACCTCCTCGAGCCCATCGAGCGGTTCATCGGCCAGAAGCTCCCCTTTATCGTGGTAAACGAGACCGATCTCGGGGAGGAGACGGATGTCCAGCAGGCCGACGAGAGGAAGCAAAACCGCGGCAGACCGGGAAATAGGAAGCGGTGGTAAGACGGTGAAGCGGCTCACGTCAAGTCACTCGGCCCGCGGCCAATAAGCCTCACTCTTCGCCGCGGCCCGATCGGCCCCGATCTCGCCTCAGGGCTCCGGCCCCTACTATCTACCCGCCTCGATTTTGTACAGCTTGATCTTCTTGTGGAGGTGGCTACGCTCCATGTTGAGGACTTTGGCGGTCTGGCTGATGTTGAAGTCGTTTTCCCTGAGCTTTTTCTCGATAAAGATGCTTTCGAACCGATCCCGCGCCTCCCTGATGTCGTCGGTGGCAAAGAGCGATACGTCGGTTCCCTCTTCCCGCTTACCCCTGATGTAATCCGGGATATCCTCGGGGCCGATGGTGCTGTCCTTGGTCATGATGGTGAGCCGCTCGACCAGGTTCTTCAGCTCGCGGACGTTCCCCGGCCAGTGGTAGCCCTTGAGGATCTCGATCGCTCCGCGGGTCTATTGTCTTTTTCCGGCGCTGTTCTCCCTTTGCAAACTCCTCGATAAAATGATTCACGAGGAGCGGGATGTCCCCTACGCGCTCTCTGAGCGGGGGCACGTCAAGCGGAATCACGTTGAGACGGAAGTAGAGGTCTTCCCGGAAGGTGCCCGTCCTCGATCTTTCTGATCAGGTTCTGGTTGGTCGCCGCGACAACGCGCACGTCCACCTTTATGGTCTTTGCCCCCCCCACCCGATCGAAGCTCCCCTCCTGGAGGATCCTGCAGGATCTTGGCCTGGGTCTTCAGGCTCATGTCGCCGATCTCGTCCAGAAAAATCGTCCCGCCGTCGGCGGCGTCGAACTTCCCGAACTTCCTGGCATGGGCGCCGGTAAAGGCGCCCTCGCTCGTAGCCGAAGAGCTCGCTCTCGATGAGCTCCTCGGGGATCGCCGCGCAGTTGACCTCCACAAAGGGGGAGTCGCTGCGCGTGCCCATGGCAAACAATGCCCGCGCCACGAGCTCCTTGCCGGTGCCGTTCTCCCCGGAGATCAGCACGTAGCTGTCGGTGGGGGCGGCCATCTGGATTTCTTCCTTCAGCCTCATGATCGGCGGGACTCTCTCCGACGATCGTCATGCTCACGTCGAAGCGGGCTCGATAGAGGCTTACCTCGGTTTCGAGGCTTTTCTCCCGCAGGGCGTGGTCGATGGTAATGATGATCTTTTCCAGCGACAACGGCTTTTCGATGAAGTCGTATGCCCCGAGCTTTGCCGCCTTGACGGCGGTCTCGATGGTGCCGTGCCCGGATATCATGATCACCGCCACCTCCGGGAAGTCTTCACGAAGCCTCCTGAGGACCTCCATACCGTCCATCTGGGGCATCCAGATATCCAGGAGGATCAGGTGCGGGCGCGTGGTCTCCACCAGATCGAGGGCCTCGTTCCCGTCCTGGGCGGTAAAGACTTCGTACCCCTCGTCGGAAAGGGCGCCCAGCAGCGATTTTCTGATGCTCTCTTCGTCGTCGACGATCAGTAAGCGTTTTCTCATGAGGTCCCTATCGGAAGGTCGATGATAAACTTGGTGCCCGCAGGCGTGTTGCTGAAGACGCGGATGTCGCCCCGGTGGTCCGAGATAATCGTGTTGACGATCGTCAACCCGAGGCCCGTCCCGCTCTTTTTGGTGGAATAGTAGGGCTCAAATATCCGGTCCTTTGATCTCCGGGGTCACCCCTCGGCCGGTGTCGGCGATGGTGAGCCGCGCTTTGCTCTGTTCTTTGAGAAACGAGGTCTGGATCTCTATCGTGCCGGTGTCGTCGATCGCCTCGACGGCGTTTTCCAAGAGGTTAATGAGGACGCGCTTGATCTGCTCCCGATCGATGTTGAGGAGCGGGAGCTCGTTGTCCTCGGAGAAACCATACGTGATGTTCTTATGCGCATCCCTATAGAGGGCCAGCGTCTCTTTGACGATATCGTTGAGATCGTTGGGCCGGGGCCGGGTGGACGGCATCCGTGCGAACTGGGAGAACTCATCGACAAGGGTCTTCATCTCCTCCACCTGCGTGATGATGGTCCTCGTGCACTCATCCAGCACTTCTCCGTCTCCCCCGAGCCGATCGAGATATTTCTTCCGTATCCGCTGGGCCGAGAGCTTGATGGGGGTCAGGGGGTTCTTGACCTCATGGGCGATGCGCCGCGCCACCTCCCGCCAGGCGGCGATCTTCTGGGCCCGCATGATCTCCGTGATGTCGTCAAAGACCGCCACCATCCCGAGGTAGTTGGCCTCCTCATCGACGAGGTAGTTGAGGTTGGCCATCAGAACCAGCGTCCTGTCTTCCAGCGGTATCTCGACCTGTCGCTGGATGAAGCCCTCTTTGGAGGCCTTCAGGTCTTCGACGATCCCCCTGACGATGGAGTAGTGTTTTTCACGCAGCACCTCTTCAAAGGGGTGCTCGAGCACCTTGGGCGTCTTGATGCCGAGCATACGCTCGGCGGATTTGTTGATCGTCGTGATGACGCCGTCCTTGTTCACGGAGATGACGCCCGCCGCCACGTTTTTCAGCACGATCTCCATATAGCGTCTGCGGCTCTCCAGCTCGAGGTTTGAGCGTGACAGCTCGTTGTAGGCGCGCTCGAGCCTCCGTGACTGGGTCTTGAGATCCTGGGTCATCTTGTTAAACGAGTCCACGAGGATCCCCACCTCATCGTCGGTGGACACGTCCACGTAGACATCAAGATTGCCGTCCGCAACCTTCTTGGTCCCTTCGGCCAAGAGCGAGATGGGGACCGTGATCCCCTTGGCCAGATAGAAACCGAGCCATGTCGCGGTAAATACCAGAAGCAGCGCGATGATGGCAAGCGTGATGAGATAGGACGCGACGATCGGCTCTTTGAGGAGCTTGTTCTTCTTGTACCCCTCAAGGAAGTTGCCGATGTTCAGCATCTTTGAAAGGAGCGATTTCGGGACGAAGTTCGCGGTCATGACCAGAGATTCCACCCCGGCGCCGCCGGCGATCGGATAGAGCGCCCAGACCACGTCACCGTATCCGATGGTCTGGATAGTCGAGACGGGCTTACCGGAGAGCGCTTCTTCAAAGAGGTCTGCCTTGAGGTGTTCGAGCGAGTTTTCCTTGATCTGATCCCCGAAGGACGACGCCAATTCCTCCATTTTCGGGCTGAATATCTTGACCAGCCCGAGGTTTCTCGCCCTCCGCTGGCTGTCGACAAATGTTCGCAAGCGCTCCCTGTTCTCCTGAGTGAGCATATCGTTTGCCGCCGCCTCTTCGCCGATCTCGCGGGCCGATTCGAGGACCGTGTTGGTCGCATCGGCGTAATAGGTCTGCGCGATATCCATTGCTCCCTCCAGCGAGTTTTCGACCTGCACGTTGAAAAAGAGGTCCATACTCGTGGAGAAAAAGAGCATCGCGGCGATGAACATGACGACGGTGGGAAACAGCGTCAGCCCCGCAAAGGAGAGGACGAGCTTGGTCCTCAGCTTGGCGGCCTCTACGTGTCGTTTTCTCTCATAGACGAGCTTAACGAGGTTCCTCAAGACCAGGAAAATAACGAGGATCAACAGGATGATGTTGATATCGATGAGGGTAATGAGGAGGACATTTTCCGCGCCACCGATGTTGAGGTCCTTGGTGGTGATATAGGTGCCGAAGATGGTCAGGATGACGATCACGATGACCGATACGACGATGATAATCCTCTCCCTCCTCTTCCTGATCTCCTCAGGGGTCAGCTCTTTCCTCCTTTTGTTCACATTATCCTTTTTCATTGTCCGCCCGGCGAACCATCAATAGGAAAACTCCTCTACGTACCAGGGCGTCTTGAAATCCCAGACGCCCACAAAAAAGAGAACGTAATGGAGCGGTTTCGGGATTTGCACCTTGTCCAGCTCCGCCTTGATTTCGAGGCGATAGGTCCTGCCCTTCTCGAGGGTGGTGAGCGTCACCAGCGGGTAGAATTTCACCTGCGCCATGACCCGCTTTGCCGTTTCGTAGTCCTTGGTGGTAAAGGGTCGGGCCCCTTCTTCGTCACGGGTCACCGTATACTCCTGCTGGAGCGTGTCGTATTTTACGGTATGCTTGATCATCCGATCAACGATCGTCGGATCGCGTAAGATGCCGCCCCGATGTTGTTTGAGGACGACGTAAAAGGAAAAGGTCGTCTCGATCCCGCTCTTGATGGCCTCATCCATCTCGGGCGAATACGGGCCCTCGAGGGTAAAGTAGATATAGACGTTGTTCTGGTATTTGGTGATGACAACGTTGTTTATGGCTGCATCCTGACAGAGCGCCTGCGCCGCGCCCACGAGGAGAAACAGGATGGCAAAAATGAGACAGCGTATCTTCATTGCGTTACGATCTCGTAGGCTTTTTGGACGAAGAGCTCCCGCACGAGGAGATGGTTGAGGCGGTGGCCCGATTTGTGCGCCGTGAATTTTCCGATCAGCGGCATGCCGAAGAGGGATAAATCCCCGACGGCGTCAAGGCACTTGTGCCGAACGCACTCGTCGGGAAACCTGAGCCCCTCGGGGTTGAGGACACCGTTATCGCCGATCACCACCGCGTTGGCGAGGCTTCCGCCGAGGGCCAGCCCCCGTGCGTACATGCCGTCGATGTCATTAAAGAGCCCGAACGTCCGTGCGGGCGCCACCTCGCGGATGAAGACGTCGGGGTCCACATTACAGCAAAAGCGCTGCGTACCGACATGGGGATTCTCGTAGACGATGGTATAGTCCATCGACAGCCCGCCGCCGTCCGGGCCCAGCTCGGCCCAACAGTCGCCCGATTCTACCCTGAGTGGCCTGACGATTCGCGCGGCCTTCCCGGGCTCTCCCGCATCCACGATCTCGGCAGACTCAAGAAGTTCCACGAAAGGCTTTGCGCTCCCGTCCAGTATCGGCACCTCGGGCCCGGTGAGCCGAACGGTGACGTTGTCCACCCCGAGGGCAAACAGGGCCGCCGCCACATGCTCCACCGTCGCGACGCTTACCTCTCCCTCCGAAAGCGTCGTGGCAAGCTCCGTGTTCCTGATGCGCGAAAAGAGGGCCGGAATGCGGACCTCTTCGTCTACGTCCTCCCGTATGAAACCCACACCCTGGCCGGGCCGCGCGGGCGCGATCGTCACCCTCACCGGCTTTCCCGAATGGATCCCGACCCCGTCGGTCCATACGGTCTTGCGTATCGTTTTCTGCTGCATTGTCGCTATTATATATCGGGCAGGTTTTCGAAACAAGCCTTTTTCACGTCGTCGTCAGGGGACGAATTGGGCGGACTCTTTACCGGCGAGCTTCTGCGGAATGGTAATGGACCCGGTAATGTCCTGAAAGTCGCTTCCCTGTTCCCGGAAGGGCATATAGACGAGCCCGGGCGCCTCAAGCGTCAGGGTGAGCCCCTCGACGAACTCCCGGGATCCCTTTCGCTCCTCCGACAGGGTTGAGATAAAGACGACGCGGGCGTAGTGTGCCGCGGTATTTTCGTCGATACAGGGCCCCCAGATCCGGCCACCGATCGGCCCGCCGGCTTTCAGGACCGGCTGCATATAGGTGAAAAGGCGCGAGATCGAGAGCCGAAAACGCTCGACGGAAAGCTCCGCCGCCACGACAAAGAGGGACAGCGGTCGGTTCTCCAGGTCTTTAATCGATTCGAGAAAGGCGATATGCTCACAATATGAGGAGTAGTCGTCTATCGTCCCGAGGGGAGTATGTGCCGTCATCCGGAATATCCAGACAGGGATGTAGTTGACGGTGGTTATGTCCCCTTCGATCCAGGTGAAGGCCTTCCTGACGAGCTTTCCCTCTTTCTGTTCCCAGAGCGAGAGACACCGCCGACACAGAAAGGCCCGGTCATGTGTCCCGATACCGACATCGTGGCCGCACCCCGGGCAGCGCA
Organism: uncultured delta proteobacterium; assembly: GCA_963792965.1. Classification (GTDB taxonomy): domain Bacteria; phylum Desulfobacterota; class Zymogenia; order Zymogenales; family Zymogenaceae; genus CAWBYW01. The sequence goes on from CAWBYW010000016.1 coordinate 79,766, forward strand.
GAGGGACCAGCACGATGGACGGCTGTCTAACCAATGGCAACCTCCCCGCCGGCCCATGGCGTGACGAAAAGGCGAAACATCGTCCCCCAAAGCCAGTTCCACCCCCTGAAGACGAGCAGGTAGAGGGCGACGGCGACCACGAAGACGAGGGCGACGGGGGCCGTCGTCGCGACGAAGGCGATGAGGGCAAGGATCAACAGTCCGGGCAGCGCACGGACACCGCCCTTTTTCGGGACGCGGGCAAAGAGAAGATCGCCGCTCAGACCGTCCACCACCGCCCGGGTGGGGGAGCCTTCATACAGAAACCGGACGATCCAGACCGGGTAGTGGATCGTCGTAATCTCCTCGGTCACCTTCTCGGCCTCGAAATAGTCAACGGATATCGCGGCGGGTCTGCTAGAGGCGATAAGCATCGCCCATGCCTCCTTTGCCGCCGCCTCATGATCCTTCAGGGGCGTAAAGACCTCTCCGTCCGTGACGGCGTCCGGATCGAAGGGGAATAGCTCCAGCGCCGTCGACCGCGCCCAGAGTCCGACGAGTCCCATCTCCGAGACGTCGACAGCGGGGGTGAAGTAGCTGAGATCCTTGAAGAAGCCCTCCATCACCGACTTCTTCACCTCATGGGGAATAACGATTTCCTGGTGATTACCCGACTCCTTCCATTGGTAATCCAATCCCGCCATTCGGCCGATGTACCACCCGCCGCCCAAGACGGAGGCCCGGAAGAAGGGGACATAGACGAGGCGCGAGTCAATGAAGTGCGCCGGCCTCCCCGTGCCCTCCTTCGTCTTTTTACCGCTTACGAGATCCCTGACGCGATCGGCCGCCTCGTGCCTCGCCAGTCTGTTTGGGATCCAGTAACTGAGCTCTCCCCTTTTCCCCACGACCATGTGGGCAAGGCCGCAGTGATCGCAGACGACCCGCGTGCTTCCCTCCACAAACCCGAGCCCGGCCCCGCACGAGGGGCACATCAGCGCGACCGTGAAGAGGCTTCCCGACGGTTCGGGGATTATCCCATGCTCGCTCGTAGCATGAGGATACCGATCGGCGGCGCCGTTACTTTTCATGGTTTCCCATCTCCGGGTCCGATCGCCCGGGTTGATACGATCAGACAAATAAGGGCGGCCGCCCCAATGGCGGCCGCCCGATAGATAATTTCGTCAAAAAGGAGCCCCGCGACGACGAAGAGGCACGCGGCTCCCGCAAAGAAGACCAGCGGTCTGATGGGGATCGTACTTTTCGGCACCGGTATGGTGTCGGAATAGACTCTCGACGAGTCGCCCACGAGCCAGCCCGTGTAAGTGCCGCGTCCGCCAAAGGAGCGCATGGCGTAAAGCGGGAGGTAGACGAGATCAAGACGGCGCACGTCGCCCGCGGCGATCACCGCCTCCGGGGGAATCGTGGGGTCAACGACTGTGGCGGTCGGCCGGGAATTCTCCTCGAAGAAAACGAGTCGGCCCGGAGGAACCTTCACCGGGCCGAGCTCCATAGAGGAAATCTTCGCCGCGAGAGCGGCGGTAACTGTGCCGTCCGTTCGTCGGATCATCCAAAACGGGACATACGAAAACTCGACGCCGATGTCCGCATCGGCGCGCGCGACCCCCGCGTCTGTGAGCCGCTGAAGGAATACCCCTTTTGCCCAGAGGTCATTGGGGGCATGCCGCATGATCAGGCGCCCGAAGGTGCGGTCTCCCTCCAAAACGAGGGACGATTTACAGAAGGGGCAGGCGAAGAAGCGGCGCTCATCGGTCCGATCTATCTTTGCCCCACACTGCGAGCACCCGACAATCATGTTGCGTCGTCTCTATCCATCAGCTTGACCACGGACACGCGATGCCCGCACACGGATTCACTTCCCTGTCTTCTTCCCCGTTTTCTCCCCGTCTTCTGCTGTATTCTCGCCCGTCTTCTCGCCGCACTCCGTGCAGAACTTGGCCCCGTCGGCCAGTTTCGCGCCACACTTGGGGCACTTGGTCTCTTCGCCCACGGTCTTGCCGCAGACGGGGCAGAACTTCGCCTCCGGCGGCAGGTCCTTGCCGCACTGCGAGCATTTGTTGACGACCACCAGCTGTGTCCCGCAGCTGGTGCAGAACCGCGCGTTGAGCGGCACCTGGGCGTGACACTTCGGGCACAACACGTACCCCTGTTTATCCGGGGCATCGCCGCCCGCCAGGGTCTGGTAGAGCATCCCCGGTATCATCCCGCCGAGCCCCACGCCGACGATGGTCCCCACGCCGCCGGCGGCCCCGCCGGCCGCCGTTCCGCCCGCCGCGCCCGGCCGCGGCGGCGCCGGTGCCGAAGTTGCCGATGGCCTTGGCGGCCTCGAATTTAAGGAATTTGTTCATGTCGCCGACGACGCCCATGCCGGTCCGCTCGTCGATGACCTTCTGGACTTCGTCGGGCGGGGTGATCTCGTTAACGAAGAAATCGATCAGCTCGATCCCGTACTTGTTGAAATCCTCCTTGAGCCTGACCTTAGCCACCACCGAAAGCTCGTCATAGTTCTGGGGCAGGTCCAGTATGCTCTTCATGTTTTCGCCGAGGAAGTCGTTGAGACGCGAGACGATGACGTCCCTCAGATACCCCGAGATGTCGTCGGTAGTGAAGATCGCCTTTGTGGCCACGATCGTATTGATGAAGAGGAGCGGCTGGGTGATCCGCACCGTGTAGTTGCCGAAGGCGCGCAGCCGCACGACCCCGTACTCGCTATCCCGGAAAGCGACCGGGTTTCTGGTGCCCCACTTCATGTCGGTGAAGACCTTCATGTTGACGAAGAGGACCTCGCACCGAAAGGGGCTTGTCCCGCCGAAGGGGAGCGCCAGGATCTTCGTCAAAATCGGCAGGTTCATGGTGGTCAGCGTATGTCTGCCGGGGCCGAAGACGTCAAGCCCTTTCCCGTCTCGGAAGAAGACCGCCGACTCATTTTCCCGGATAATCAGCTGAGCGCCGAGCTTCGTCTCGCCGGAGCCGGACTCGGGAATGCGGTGCACCATCTCGTTCTGGTTTTCAAAAAAGTATTCGATGACTTCAAGATACTGGGCCATGGGTCTGTTCCTCCTTTACGAAACGGGCGTGCCGCCTTCCGGCTTGTCGCCCCCCGGCTGGGGCGCCTCTGTTGCCCCCTTGGTGACTACGTACTTCCTCTCCTCGAGGATCCTCTCCATATCATCGGCAAACGACGTGAGGGCACCGATCTCTCCGTCCACTTTCGCCGGGTCCGAGAGAATATCCTTCATCGCCGAGAGGCGCTTGTCCATCGCCTCGACCTTTGCCAGGATATCCAGGTCGTAGGTCATGAGCGCTTCAAGCTCGGCATCCAATATCCTCACACGCTCAAAGAGCCCCGAATATCCGTGCGCCGAGTATTTGATCGTGTCCCGGAGCTTGTCGAGCTTACGGTTGAGGCGGTCCAGCTTATCCAGCCCCGTGAGAATCTTCTTTTCGGTCATCGCCTCCATCACCGTCATCACCGAGCCTTTCAGATGATCGAAGCGCTCGGCGATATGCTCCCGAATGATCTTATCCCGCTCCCGGGCATTTTCGCGCTTGAGGTAGCTCCCGAGGAGCGGTATCTCCTGGACCATTTTCTCCAGCTTCTGGGCCATCCCCTCGGATATCCCCTCCCAGAATACGCCTTTTTCCGGCATGGTCTGTTCTCCTTTATAATACCGTTATGATTAAGGATAGCGCCTCGACCCGACACCTCCGAAGAAGAGACATTGATGGGCGCGGCCGTTACCCCTCACCCGCGCCCCGCCGTGCGCCGAGCCTATTTTCGCACAAATAACAGGATGAGCGAGATGATCGCGCTGATGATCAGCATGCTCACGATGGGAAAATATAGGGTGAAATTTTCCCGCCTGATGATGATGTCGCCGGGGAGTTTCCCGAGAAAGGGGATCTTCCCCTCGAAGATCAGCAGCGCCCCGATCACGACGACCACCAACCCAATGATGATGAGCACCCATCCGAACTGACGTATCTCTTCCGGGCCGGCCATGGCTTCCCTATTTGGTCATCCCCTCGAAGGCGACCCAGAAAGAGGTGAGCTTGCCCCGATGGCTGATGGGAACCACGACCGCGTAGGTCAAGGGAAGGTCCACGACGGCGAAAAAAGAGCTCCCGTCGTAGTGAAAGGCGTACGCCTTCACCTCATAGGGGTCAATCCGTGGAGCCAGCACGATATCAAGGCTCCCTCCCGGCTCGATTCTCCCCATAAAGTAGTCGTCGACCACGACGTTGAGGGTGACGGGTCCCCGTGCGGTAGGGGACGTGTCCGTGTCATTAAAGACCGTCCCTGCGACGAGCCCGCTGTCGACCTGAGAGATCCCCCCGTAGGGAATCGCGACGAGCGCAAACACTGAAAGGATAAATAAGAGCGCCCTAAATATCTGTCGTTTCTGCATCATCATGCCCTCCTTCTTCCCTCCACGAGGGCTTCTATCTTTTTCTTGTAACGTTCCTCTTCGCTGAAGATACAGCCGCAATATTTTTGACGATACACACCCATGGCACGGGCACGCCGTTGACCCTCATGCCAGCCGGTTCGGAAATCCTCGTAGTATACATCGACGCCGCTGTCCGCCGATTCCTCTCGCGCGATCCCCCTGAGGGTGTCGTGATCCTGGTAGATCGAATAGAAGAGCGTCGTGGTGACGGCATCGACCCCGATCTCTTTCCCTTTGACGAAGGCGGCCTTAAGCCGCATCCGCCAGCAGGTCTCACACCGCCTTGTCGTCGAGGCGAAAACCTCACGGAGGAAGTCTCCCACGTTGTATGAAGGATCGACAATGAGGCCCACCTTCGTGACCCGGTAGTATTCCGAGACGGCCGCGAGCCGCTTCTCGAACTCCGAGAATGGGTGAATGTTCGGGTTAAAGAAGAACCCGGTAACGGCAAACCCCTGCGACATGAGCCGCGCCATCGGGTAGAGCGTACAGGGGGCGCAGCAGCTGTGCAGGAGGATCCGCGACGATTTCGATGTCTCATCAAATGCCATCCGGTCACCTGCGGGCGTGTACACCTTAACAAAAGTATCAGATTTCTTTTCCCCTGTCAAGGGCGCCCGGCTTCAAGCATAAGAATAGGTTTCTTTTTGAAAACGTGTGCTCATCACGTACAGCGACGTGGTATCGTCCCTTCAATGCGATTGTCGTGCATCCCATGACTGCCAGGTGCGCCCCGATATATCGCGCGCCCGTTACAAAAAAACCTTGATTAGTAGGGAATTCTATGATAAAAGTATTTTTGCGTCTTTTTTGTCAGGTCTTTTTATATAATGATCTCATGAGCGATAGAGGGGAGGTGAAGGTCGTTGGAGGTCAAGGTTCTCGATAACGACATTGAGAAGGCCATCAAGATCCTGAAGAACAAGCTTGCAAAAAGCGGGTTTTTCAAGGAGATGAAAGAGCGCCGATTCTACGAAAAACCGAGTGTGAAAAAGAAGAGAAAAAGGGCCGAGGCCAAGAAGCGGTCGATCAAGTCGATGCGCCGGAGACGGGACTCGGAATATTGAGCACCGGTCTTCCGGATGTTCTTGTGACGGATCGGGAAGTGCCAACAGAAGAAGCGGACCGACTCAGCGACGATTAACACGCCGCGGTGTGGACACAATCGATCGGCCCGCCGTGTGAAGCTTCTTGCTCCGTCCGGGATTGCACCGCGATCGATAACATGAAAAAGGGGGTATCAAACCCCCTTTTTTTATTTTTTATATGCGCACGGCCATCAGACGACAGAGTCCTCATCGGGCCGGCGGACCCGCTACGTCCGCGCGTATCCGAGGCGTATGATCGGCCCGCGCCCCCGCCGAGATCGATGAATGACCCGTCGCCCCTACCTAAGTCTTCCGCGGGTTAAACCGCTCTTCATAGATCTTATCGATAAAGATGGTCTTTTCCGTATGGAGGATCGCCACGCTCCAATTACTGCCTTCGTAGATAATCTTGTGGTGTGTGGCGTACCTGTTCCTTTCGTTGGTCTGGGGCAACAACCCCTGTGACCGGATCTCGTGAAAGAACTTTTCAGTCGCTTCGGCATCAAGGTGCGAGTAGACCTTGAAACCGTCCACGACGTGGAACGTCGGCATAGCGCGCCTTCTTACTTTCGCTTCTATTACTATTCCTATTACATGATTTCTTTCATTGCTGCAATAGTTTTCTCATCTTTTTCTAGCCATGCGTCTCGTGAAAACCGGTCCTTAGGCAAGGACAGGAAACATGGAACGGACAGTGTCAAAGAGCTCCCGTAACATGAGGCTCTTTCTGCTCTTCCTGAATCGGGTGACCAGGGGTCGAGCGCAAAAAAGGACAGGCCGGTTTCAAAATATCGGGGGACGTCGGTCAAACCAGGGCGCCGCCTTCTCGAGCTGGGCCGCAAGGCGCAGCAGCACGTCCTCGCGCCCGAACGGCGCGGTGAAGTGCACCCCGCACGGGAGATTGTCCTCCGTCCAGTGCATCGGCACCGACATCGCCGGAAGCCCCGTGAGATTCGGCAGCTGCGTGAACGGCGTCGCGGCGAGGTTTTCAATGGCGAGCTTCTCCACGATCCCGGTGGCCTTCAGGAGCTTTCCCGCCCCGAGCCCGTTGACGATCTTCATCAGCACCACTTCCGCGGGCTTAGGCTTCAGCTCCCCGATCTTGACCGGCGGGCGCGCCGTCGTCGGGGTCAGGTAGAGGTCGTATTTCTCAAAGAACGTCCCCATCACGCGCGCCGCCCGGTCCCACTCCCTGATAGCGGCCACAAACTCGCCCGACGAGACGGCCCTGCCCAAAAGCCCTAAGGTCCGGGTGACCAGCTCCACCTCGTGCTTGGCGGCTCGTCTGCCGTAGGTCTCCTTGATGATCTTAATGTCCGCGGCCATCTCGCCCAGATACATGATGAAATAGCCGATCGCCAGCGCCTCGAAGGCCACCGGCGGGCTCGCCTCCTCGACCGCGATGGCCGAGGCCGGAAAGGAGCTTTGCCGTCTTTTTGACGGCCGCCACGCACTCCTTGTCCACCCCCTTGCCGACGGGGGATGCGGTGTCAAAGGCGATCCTGAGCTTGCCCGGGTCCTTCTTGATCTCCTGGCTGTAGGGCCGCTCCGGCGGCGCAATCACGTAGGGCGCACCGGGGTCGGGGCCCTCAAGCGCATCCAGCGCCGCGGCGCTGTCGCGCACCGAGCGACTCAATACGTGCCCCACCACGGCCCCCTGCCAGAGCTCGCCCCAATCCGGGCCCGGTGGGGTTTCGCCCGCGGGAGGGCTTGAGCCCGAAGAGCGCGCAATTGGACGACGGTATGCGGATCGACCCTCCGCCGTCGCCCCCGGAGGCCATGGGCACGAAGCCCGCGGCCACCGCCGCCGCCGATCCGCCGCTCGATCCGCCCGGCGTGTGCTCGAGGTTCCAGGGGTTGCGGCACGGCCCGAAGAGGTCCGGCTCCGTATAGGCGACCAGCCCGAACTCGGGCAGGTTGGTCTTGCCGATGACGACCAGGCCCGCACGTTTGTATCGGGCCACCATCTCGCTGTCGCGCTCGGGGACGAAGTTTCGATAGGCCCTGCATCCGCTGGTCAAAGGCACCCCGGCATAGGCATCCAGGAGGTCCTTGAGCAGAAACGGCACCCCGGTAAAAGGGCCGTCGGGGAGCTTGCCCTTGGCACTCTTTCGGCCGATGTCGTACATGGCGTGGATGACCGCGTTGATCTTCGGGTTTCCCCGCTCGATGCGAGAGATCGCCTCCTCGACCAGCTCGGCGGCCGAGACTTTCTTCTTCTTCACGAGCCCCGCCAGCCCCAGAGCGTCATATTTCTCGTACTCTTTAAAGCCGCTCATTTCTTTTCTCCTTGCGTTCGGAGGATTATATATCAGGCCCGCTCTTTCTTTTTCTTGATCTCCAGCGCTGCTTTAAGGCCCTTTTCCCTGATCACCTTGATCTTGAGCCCCGTCTCGGTGAGCCTGAAGAACCGCTTCCCGTATTTACCGCAGCAGCCTCTTGTCTATCTCGAAGCCGAGCCCCGGCCGCGAAAAGGGCGCCAGCATCCCGTTTCCGTCCGGGATGATGGGCGCGATGATCCCCTCCCGAAATTCGGGCACCCACGAGGGCTCCTCAAGCGGGTACTCCAGCGGGAGCTTGTTGCCCCTATCTGCCAGCACCATGTTCCAGTTGACGTAGAACCCGATGCCGTTGGTCCAGGTGTGCGGGGAGTATTCGCGTTTGCGGGCATGGCAGGCGTCGATCACCTGCTTGACCTGAGCTGATGCCGCCGGCGAACGTCGCGTCGGGCTGGTAGACATGGAAACAGTCCTTCTCGAGCATGATCTTGATCTCGTCCCAGCCGTAGTTGAGCTCGGCGCCCGCGATCTTGACCTGGCTGACCTTCTTGAGCGCGGCGTTGCCGTCATAGTCGCGGGAGTCCAGCGGCTCTTCGAGCCATCGGATCCCGTTGGCATGGCAGGCGGCCGCGAACTCTTTTGCGCGCTTAAGGTCCCAGGCCGGGATGCGGTCGACGATCGAGACGAGCCAGCCCTGGTTTGCGTCCACGCCGAGGGCAAGCCTGTCTCCGACCCCTTTCTTGATGATCTCGATATGCCGGATATCGTCTTTGAGCGTCTTGTTCTTGACCCGGAGCTTGGCCGTGCAGAACCCGCGCTCGTGCATCGCCAATAGCTCCTCGACTCGCCTTTTCGGCTCGTGCATCTCGCCGGTGGAGCAGTAGACCTCGATGGGCCGCGCCTTGCCGCCGAGCAGCTCGTAGACGGGCTTGCCCCGTGCCTTGCCGATGATGTCCCAGCAGGCGGGCTCGATCCAGAAGTTGCGCCACCCCAGGTATCCCGCCTGCTTGAGCAGGCTCTGCATCCTCTCGATATCGGTGGGGTCGGCGCCGATCAGATACCCGCCCATGAGGTCGCCCAGCCCCTCGCGCTCGCGCCCCATGGCCGACCCCGCACTGAAGCCTTCGATACCCTCGTCGGTGATGAGCCTGACGAGGGTGAAGCGGTTATGCGTCTGCGGGTAGCCGGGGATCCAGGTGGGCCAGAAGGTCTCTTTTAAGGGTACGGATACGTGGTAAAGCTCGACGGCGGTGATCTTCATGCGCGCCTCCTCACGAAGTGCCGGGTACATGCTCGAGAGAGGGGAGGCTCCGCTCGCCGGCCCCTCCCCTCCCAGGGATGCTATTGATATATGATCGGTGGGTAAAAGGTATAGGACCCGGAGTCCGAAAAGCCACCCGATCCCGAGACCGACCAGTTTATGCGCACGGCGGCCTTGATGATGCCCAGGCCGATCATCGATTTGTAGTCAAAAACGGGGACGTCTGCCCATTCCAGCGAATCGGAGCCGCCGACGTTGCCGATGAAGGCGCACCCGTGGGGCGGAAGTAAGCTCAGGACCGCGGCGTCACACGTGCAGCAGTCCGGCGATATACGAACCTTCTCGAAGAAGTTGAGGTTCGCGCCGGTCAGCACCTGGTCGCCCTTTTTCGTCTGGACGATGAGGACAAAGGAGACCTTGCCCGCGGTGATGGTCTTGTCGGACGTATTGGTGGCCTTTATGTACCACTGGTCCTGCTTCTCCTTTCCGCACAGGACCACGTAGCCGCTACTCGAACAGGCACTGTTGAAGTATACCTCATTTGGCGTAAACTGAAGCGTGTTGCCCGAAAACGCGGGGATCGAAAAAGACAGGGTAACCAGAGGAGCCGCCAACTACGACTAATAGGCCTTTTCGTGACATTTCGCTACCTCCGTATTGATCGGCACGGGGCCTTTTCGCGATATTGTATAAGAAAACCGGGCCGCGGGCAAGAAATAACCGCCCGGAGCGGTATCTTAGGGGATCGGGGGCGGATGTCGGTATGCGTGCCCGGGGGGAGAGAGCCCGGGTCGGATCGCCTCGCGATGAAGGTCCTGTCATTTCCTGAGGGCGAGTATCTCGTAGCGACACGTCGCGGCGCCCGTCGCCTTGCATCGGGTCTCGACCGTCCGGACTCGACAAGGCCCGCCCACGCCGCCATGCTGTCTAAAAAACCGTTCAGTATCGTGCAAATCGCCACGTCGCTCTTGATATTGTAGCAAGTCGTGCATGCATCATTGTCATAGACGACGGTATCGCCCTCGATGAGCGCTCTGCCCCGGCCGGAGGCCATCGTGTAGAGCTCGATGGCCTTGAAAAGGCGCTCCCGTGGGGGGAGCCCGTTGAACGACTCGAATAACCCGAGGTTCGTCGCGTGCTTGGCGATGGCCTTCCCGATAACGCGGAAGATGGCCTTGGCCCCCGGGACTCCCAACAGCTCGTAAAAGCTGACGATGATCCTGGCGTACTCTATGTCAGTGTAGGTCTTCTCAAATCCGTAGCCGGGTCTGTCCTCGATAAGGGAGGACATCATGGCGAAGTTGAGCAGCGCCTTGAGCCCGTTTGTGCCGATCACCTCTTCAGTGGCGTCCATGAGGATCCTGACGGTGCCACTGGCAACGGTTTTTTCATCCACGTGTTCACCTCGGCATGCGGGCGGCATTAAAGATCGTACCGCAGCGTGTTTGAGGTATTCAGGTCGTCCGCGTTTCTCACGGAGCGATCATCCTACCCGTCTCCGGCTCGATCTCGTTATGACGGCTCACCCGACGACAAGATGGGTCCGTCGCGGTCAGAGAGACTTCCCCTCCAATCCCGCTATTTTCCCCTGTTTGGCCGTGCTCTTCTTCCCGTACATTTCTTTATCGGCCGACGTGATCAGCTCCTCGATGGAAATATCGTCAACCAGCCAGGAGATCCCGTAGCTGATTGTCACCCCGTGTGTCTTTTCGGTTACCTTCATGTTGATCCGTTTGATGATATTTTCGGCTATCACCGGGTCTGAGTAAGGGAGGATCAGGGCGAACTCGTCGCCCCCGTAGCGGTAGCCGCTGTCCACCTCATTCCTGATGGAGCGCAGCGTTATCTCGCCGATCGCGCGCAGTATCTGGTCCCCTTTGAGATGACCGTGCAGGTCGTTGTAGGTCTTGAAGTTGTCCACATCAAAGATGACCAGGCACAACGGATAGCGCATCCTCCTTGCCCGCTCCACTTCTTCTTTGATTTTCTTCGTGAAATGGCGCTGGTTGAAGAGCCCCGTCAAGTTGTCGGTGATGGAAAGCCGTATCAGTTCGCTTTCCAGTTGCTTTCTCTCCGTGATCTCCTCATTATAGATCGCCCATCGGACCACCGTCCCGTCCGAGTCGATGACCGGATGAACGCGAATATCGAACCAGCGGCCGCTCACCTCTTCTTCGAACCGCACGGGTTCCCGACTCCTCAAGGCGATTTCTGTCCTGTCCTTCATGCTCCGGGCAAGGCCCGGCGCGAGCAGGGAGTAAATATCCTTTCCGATGAGATCCGCGGAGCTTCTCTTGAAGTCCATTGCCGCGTTATCGTTGAGAGCCGCGATCTTCCCGTCCGTCGAAAGGAGAACGGCCCGGTTCTTCGTGGCGTTCAGGAGCACCCGCTGCGTCTCTTCGTTCTGCTTGAGATTATGGAACAGCACGGCATACGGCTCGATGAGTGTCGTCTGGACAACCGCCTTATACATAAAATAGAACGACGCGATCTTCAGCAGGTGGCCGAGCATGTTGCTAAACCCGTAGGGGCTTGTATAGAGGGTAAACAACACTTCGGAGACGACGGCCAGGCCCACAGAGATGCTCAGGAGGGAAAAAACGCTCGTATCGAAGAGCGCGCGCCTCCGAGCCAGCAGGAAGATCGAGGCCGAGAAGAAGAGGCAGATCACGTATTCGGCCACTTTCTTGAAGGGTGTCAGACCCACTCCGTCGACGAAACAAACCGGAAAGATGCCCCAGATAAAGATCGAGGAGAGAACCAGCGTGACAACCGCGAAATAGGAGAGAAACACGATCCGGGCCCGTATTTTCCTGCCGATGTAGAAAGGAGCGATAAAGAGGGAAACGGCCTGTATCGAGCGGGCGGTGATCCACAGCTGGGTGGCGGTGTTTGCCCCAAACCCGGGCAGGACGCGCATCCCCTCGTAGGCGAGCATATGGACGAGGTCAATCAGACCGACAAAGAGAAACGCGATCCCGATGAAAAGGAAGTAAGTATTCTCCCCGATCTTCCGGGTGTTCCAGAAGACGATGAAGACGGCCCATGCGACGACGATGCTGAACATCTCCGCCAGGACGTGGAAGAGGAGGTAATTATCCCGACTTATGAGGTAAAGTCCGGCGGCGGCCGCCGTCCCCACGAGGACCCGTATGATCAGCTCATACCGTTTCATCTGCTGCGCGGGGCATAATATCCCGTTAAGAAGAGATGTTGTCAAAACTGATATGTATTTTGTCTATTATAGCAAAAGTTTCAAGAAATCGAAAGAGAATCTAATCGACACGGGTAAAGATGTGGGACCGGCAACGACGTGCAACAATGGAATAGAACGGGCAACGAGGATGGGGCTCCTCATCGAGGAAGCGGTCGATACTCACGGGGCGGCCTCTCTTTCGTCCAGATTTTAGTGCCGAGACCGGTGACTACTCATGTAGTACGGCGGCCGAAAGACGGCTTCACTGTCCCAGCACCTGGTTCAGTATTCTCAGAAACTCATCGATCTTGAAGGGTTTCGCGATGAATTTATTACCGGTCACCTCCAGAAACGTCTGGGTCTCTTCGCTGAGGGTATCTCCGGTGATAAAGAGCATCCTCTTGGCGATACTCGGGTGTTTGTTAATAATATACGCATAGAGCTCCATTCCCCCCATACCCGGCATCTTTATATCGGTGACGATCGCGTCAAACTTTTCTTTCTCGATCAATTTGACGGCCTCTGCACCCGACGACGCCGTCTCCACGGAGCTCCCACTGTCACAGAGAACCCGGGAAAGGAGATTCCTGAGGTATTCCTCGTCGTCTATGACGAGGATCCTTTTCCCCGCCTGACCGGTCCCCGGTAGGGTGCTCTCTTCGTTTTCCATTTCCTGGCTCCTGACAATAGGGATGGTTACCGTGAACTTCGCCCCCTTTCCGAGCTCGCTTTCCACATCTATTGTTCCCCCCTGCTCGTTGATAATGCCGAAGGCCATGGAAAGGCCAAGTCCCGTGCCCTTGCCCACGTCTTTCGTGGTGAAGAATGGATCGAAGATTCTTTTCAGGTTTTCCTTCTTGATCCCCGGGCCGTCGTCTTCGAACTCGGTGAAAAGGACATTATCTCGGTCGTAGGTGCGAATGGTCAGCGCGCCTCCTCCCTTTTCAATGAGTGCGTCCCGGGCGTTGTTAATGATATTAGTATAGACCTGCTGGAGTAGGTACGGATCGGTATGTGTGAGCGGTATGCCGGGTGAAAGAGACAACTTCACTTCGATATTGCTCGTTTTCAAATGATACTCTCTCAGCTTATAGGATTCCAAAATGATATCGTTGATGTTTATCGTTCTCCTCTCCGAGCGATGCTCTCGGGCGAACGTCAAAAGGCCGCTGACTATCCGCGCCGCCCTGTCCGATTCTTTGTATATCACCTCCAATGCGTTGACGATATTCCGAGGGATGGTGCTATCCCTGAGCAAGAGCTCCGCGTTTCCCATAATAGCGGTCAATGGGTTATTCAGCTCATGGGCAACCCCGGAGATCATCGTTCCCAGGCCGGACAGTTTTTCCGACTGCACCAGTTGGAGCTCCAGCCTCTTCATCTGCGTGACATCCTTGACGGTTCCCTGCAGGCCGATAACGTTTCCGTCCCCGTCCCTTCTGGCCACCACCGTCAGGAGGACGTCGACCGGCGTACCGTCTTTCTTCTTGAGCCTCAGCTCGTAATTTTCCACGGACCCCTCACTCATCACCTTCTTTACGATCTTCTCCCTTTCCTCCGGGTACGCATAAAGATCCCTCAGGTTCAGGTTCAGAATCTCTTCGTCCGAATAGCCAAAAAAGTCCCTTCCGGACCTGTTATATTCGAGGATTTTTCCGTCCAGCGAGGCGATGTAAAGGAAATCACGGGACGTCTCGAACATATTCCTGAATTTCTCCTCGGACTCCCTGAGGGCCTCCTCGGCCTTCCTGCGCTCGGAGATGTCTCGGGTGATGCCGAGAATCCCGGTCAGACCGCCCCGTTCGTCCCGCAGGGACGAAAACGTGGTCTCGGTCCAGATAGTGGAGCCGTCCTTGCACGTCTCTTCCATCTCCAGCGTCCTGGTGCGGGTAAGGTCCTTGGGTAGTTCCGCCTCGATTTTCAGCTCTTCGCCCAACACATCCAGCGCAACTATTAGGGAGCCCGGCGTCAGGGCCTCGGCCGCGGTTTGGGCGAGCGCTTCCTCTACGGTGAAGCCGCGAATGCGTGTCACCGATGGGCTGATGTAGGTAAAGTGGAGGTTCATATCGGCGGTGAAGATAATATCGTTAGCGTTCTCGGCAAGTAAGCGATATCGCTGCTCGCTGTCCCTGAGCGCCGATTCGGCTTTTTTCCGCACGGTAATGTCTCGCATGATCTCCATCGAGCATGAGTCTCCGTCGGGCATCTTAATCGGCGATGAATGCACCTCCAGGTATGTGCCGTCCTCAAGACGGATTTCTCTCGACAGACACCTCTTTTTTGTAACGGCCTCCGGAGCCATACAATATTCGCACGGGGCAACTATCCCATGGTAAAACTCGTGGCACTTTTTCCCTACTCCTTCCCCAAATCTCTTCTTTGCCGTCGAATTTTGAAAAATGATCGTGTAGTCCTTATCGATAATATCTATCGAATCGACCATACTGTTGATAATGGTCTCATTGAATTCTTTCAGGTAGAGTATCTGTTCCCGCGCCCTTTTCTCCTCGGTGATGTCCTGTAAGAATCCCTCAACGTACTGGAATGCTTCCGTGGAGTCAAATACGAGCCGTATGTGTACCCTTGCGGTGATAACGGCGCCGTCTTTTCGACGCCAGTCGGCCTCAAAGAATCCCCATCCTTTTTGTTGGGCCATCTCTTCGATGGCCTTTACCCGATCTTCCGGGTTGGCGTAGAGATCTTTTTTGAAGTCCCTTACGGACGATATTACCTCTTCCGGTGAATCGTACCCAAGAATCCGGGCAAGAGCGCTATTGACGCGGAGGAACCTCCCATCGGGATGTGAATGAAAGATGCCGAAAGCGGCGTTTTCGAAAAGCGCCCGGTATCGTTCTTCCGACTGCCGAAGCGCCTCCTCGTTACGCCTGCGCTCTGTGATGTCTCTTCCCACTCCAAGGATCTCGACGGGGTCCCCTTTTTCATCGGATATCAACGACAACGAGACTTCCGACCAGTAGGTCGTGCCGTCTTTTCGGAACCACTCGAGGCTGACCGTCTCCGGCAGCCTTGTCTCCCCTCCCCCGACCTTCTCTTGAGACAGCATATCCAGGACGGCCTTAACCATCGTCTCATATGATTCAGACGTCAGGTTTTTTTCCAGCGGCAGCGCCTTGAGCTCCTCAAAGGTGTACCCCCGCGCGCGTTCCACGGAGGGGCTTATAAAAACAGGCTTGAGGTTCCTGTCCAAGACCCAGACGGTGTCCCTCATATGCTGCGTGATGATACGGTAGCGCTCCTCGCTTTTCCTGAAAGCCTCGTCGGCTTTTTTTCGCTCCGTCACGTCCCGCGCGATTCCGTGAACCTCGACAACCCTTCCCTTATCCCATACGAGCCGCTCCCTGGTCTCGATCGTTCTGACGCTTTTGTCCTTGTCGTATAATTGAATCTCATAAGCCCCGATCTCCTCTCCCTTCAACCGCCTCATGAAAAGCCGCACGGTATGTTCATACGATTCGGGAGTGGCCAGGTCCTTGAAATTCATGCCGACGAGCCTGTCGAGGGGCTCGCCGAGGCTCTCGCAGGCGGTCCTGTTCAGAAACTTGATGTCGCCCCCGCCGTCCAGCACATAGATAAAATCACTGGTGTTCTCAACCACCTCCTTGTAGAGATCTCTCGCTTCTTCTACGAACCTCTTTTTTTGCAGGGCAATTTCAATAGTAGCTTTCAGCTCCGCGGATTTGAACGGCTTGAGGATATACCCGTCCGCTCCCGCGTCCTTCACCCGTTCGATCACTGTCTCTTCATCATGGGAGGTCAGAAAAACGACCGGTATGTGGAGTTCTCTGCCGATTATTTGCGCGGCCCGGATGCCGTCCATCTCTCCGGGCATGACGATATCCATGAGGATCACGTCCGGACGTGCTTCCCTTGCACGCAGCACCGCTTCTTCCCCAGAATTTGCCCTGGCAACCACCTCATAGCCGGACGAAGCAAGGCTGTCTTCAAGCTGGGAAAGGATAAGGTTGGAATCATCTACGATGAGAATTCGCTTCACTCAAAACCTCTTGCAAGACGTGATACCGTACGCATATCATACTATATCAGAATTCCAGAAAGTATCAATCTGCATATTCCGAAGATCTGATCGGGCTCGATATCCTGTCGGTCTCAGAAAATTTCCAGGCGACGTAGTCCGGATGAGAGTATTGACATCAGCATAGGCACCGCTCAAGAAGATTCGTGCATATCAGCCGGGGAGCGAGAGTGTTCGGGAAGGTATTTTCAGTGGAAGCTCGGACGCTTTAAACCCCGGGGAACCAGGGGAACTCGGTTAAAGTTCTCGAGAGCCCTCCTTATGTTCACCCGCGGATTACGGAAAGGATACCGATCCGTTCTATTGACGCTATTTCAGTTGATAGGATATCCGATAGGTACACTGTTCATCGCCGAGGAGCCTACACTTATCCTCGACCACGGTTACGGACAGCTCCTTTTCGAAGCACTCTCCAATGCCCTGGAGGACGCCCCTGACGAAGTCACAGGAGGGCCTTGTGAAGTCCTTTGCCTTTCCCGTGTCCTTTGTCAGCTCGTTGCACTCCGTGCAGTCGGGCCGATGGTTGACGATCTGTCGCGCCTCCGGCAGGTATTCGAGTGTCTTTTCCGGGTCATACCCCGCGTTCTTGACGTATGCCTGATACCCGAGCTTGAGCTTTTCAACCGGGTCAAAGTTCATCGTAACGAGGCTCTGAAGAGGGACCGAGTGTTTCAGGATATTCTTCACTGCAAACGTCCCACCCCGGTACATGACCACTCCATAGCCCCTGTTGCCCAACAGGTCCCTGACACCCAGAAACAGCTTCGTGATGTATTCATAGGGGACCCGAGCCTCGGGATCATAGTCCACCGGGTTCTGGATCAGCTCAGCCAATCCGGCAAACCTAAGGACGGAGTTCTTGCCGTTTTGTCCCAATACGTCCTCAATCGCATCCACGCAAGACCGGTAACTCACATGGGTAAGAGAGCTTCCTTCGGTCATCAGCATACTCCTTTCATTATGTCATAAAGGCGATCTTGTGCCCGGCCATTTCCCGCGAACCTTCTTGCGGACGCCTTCGAATGTTCGATGGACCGCGTCGCTCCGAACGGCAATAAGCCCGCCGGGGAACAGCGCCCTTGCCGGTTCCCGAATCGCCGCCGGGGTCGTCCGCCCGGGTCGCCTCGGCTCTGAACGTCACCCGCTTTTCCGGTCTTAGTGCAAAAATTTAATGATTGAAGTATCTTTATTATGTATTTTTAGCCAAATGTCAAGAGACTTTTTCGTTGCGCTTGTCTTAAAAGGTGTATGCTGAAAGATGGATGCTGTCCGGACGCCCCGACGTAACGGAGTATAGGCCGTCTCCCTGTCGGAGGCCAACGGGGCTCTGATGTGACTGAGAGGGATGCCGTCCCGGCGGGGCGACGGCTCCGAACAGAAAAGGGTCACTCACCGATGAGGATCCGGCACCTCCCGGCTCCTCTTTCGGTCCCCATCAAGGGCAATGCTCGCTATGGGTTGGGTGGTATGAGGAGACCTCACACCGGCAGGTCCATCGGGCGAGAGGTCCGGGCGCGACCTTAAGTTACGAGCCGAGCCCGGACTTGTCCCGCTCCTGGAAGACTTCCTTTGCCGCGGACATCCCGTTGAGGGCCGCCGGGAATCCGGCATAGACGGCCATCTGGATGATGATCTCAACAACCTCCTGGCGCGTGCAGCCCACGTTGAGGGCGGCGTTTATGTGCACCTTCAGCTGTGGCGTGGCGTGGCCCAGCGCCGTGAGCGCCGCCACCGTGGCGATCTCCCTCGACTTCAGATCGAGCCCCGGGCGGCTGAAGACCTCCCCGAACGCGAACTCGATCACATATCGCCCGAGGTCCGGCGCGATGTCTTTCAGGCTCTCGATGACCCGATGGCCCGCCTCGCCGTCGATCTCGCCGAGCTTTTCAAGACCACGCTCATATCTGTCCTTGCTCATCGTTCTCCTCCCTTTCTCCCTCACGGCAGGTATCGGGCATCGATGATGGAGGGAGAGCTGTTTCTTTGCGAATGGTCGGCCGGTCACTTCTTTTTCAGAGTGATCGTCACCTCGAAGGCCCCGGTGTTGTTGCCGTAATACCCCGGGTAGTCGTTGTAGCCGATAAAGAGACGGCCGTCCCGATCGGCCGCGTTCTCATACGGACGCGCCGATCGAAAAGGGCGTACCCGTATCGGTGATCCGGCCGACCAGCACCGCCAGCCTCCAACCCATGGCGCCGCCCGCGATCACGTCGCCCGGCCCGCGATAGGGGGGACAGCCGGTCCTCCCGTCACAGGGGGGGTGATTCTTGCTCGGGACTGCCGTGACATGGAGGGTGTCGCCGTTCTTGACGTCGATGCCCGTGTCCAGCCAGGTCATGTTGATCGGCAACACGACCAGGTAGTTGTTCCCACCGCCGCCCATGCCGATCCCGGCACTCCCCCGGATCTCGCCCTCCTTGGCGCCTGTGGTGTCCAACGGTTGCTGAGCTTGACCCACCGGCGAGAAAACGAAGAGAGCCGTCAGGACCGAGACGGCGACGGATAGAGAGAGTCTTTTCATTTCGCACCGCTCCGATTTCTTGAATAAACGCTCATGCCCGTGCGGCCGCGGCACGGACGGTGAAAATAGAGGGCGTCGGGGGCCGCACCGGCCCTGCCGGCACCCGACTGCCCGTACATGGGCGACCCGGGGGCATTAACACGTCGCCAGACGGGCGGACCGGGAGCTATTTTAGCATGATTTGTGGAGATGTAAAAGGATTCTCACGTCCCCGCAGGCCTGCGGTCGACGTTTCGTGGACGCGCCGCATGGCGCAGAGGAAAAGGGTCCCCGGTCGCTCGCGATAGCGGCAGTCGGCCGGGGTGTGGCTCTCGGGCGGCGCGGATAAGGGCCGCCGCTCGCGTCGCCGATGCCTCTACAGGACGGCGGTCAGCTTCTTTATCTCGGCGTACCGGGGAAGCAGGTCTTTGACGACCCGGTTCTTCTCGTCGACAAGGATGTGCTTGGGGACGTACTTCTTGGCCTCTTCGTCGTCAATCAGCGCAAAGGCGGCGATGATGACGAGGTCCCCCTTGTTGACGAGCCGGGCCGCGGCGCCGTTGATCCCAACGGTCCCGGAGCCCGCCTCCCCCTCGATGACGTAGGTCTGGAGCCGATTGCCGTTGGTGATGTCATAGATCCAGACCTCTTCGTAGGGGACGAGATCGGCCGCATCCATCAACTCCCGATCGATGGTGATGCTTCCCTCGTAGTTGATGTCGGCGCAGGTCACCGTGGCGCGGTGGATTTTCGATTTGCAAATTGATCTCAACACTTGTCAAACTCCTCCCCCAAAACGGTGTTGTCGATGAGACGCGTAGTACCAATATAGACCGCGAGCGCCAGAAGCGCCTTGTCCCATACCACCCCGACGATATCGTTGGTCGTCTCGGGGTGGGCCAATTTCACGTAATCGATGCGGGCCGCCTCCTCGTTCATGATCACGCCGACGGCCCGATCCATGAGCGCGCCCACGCGCCGCTCCCCGTTCTCGAAGAGCTCGCGGGTAGCCATGATCGCACGAACGAGGCAGAGGGCCGCTTTACGCTCCTTGGGATTGAGGTATTTATTCCTCGAGCTCATGGCAATGCCGTCGGGCTCCCGCACGATCGGCATGCCGATAATCCCCACGTCCATGTTCATGTCCTTGACCATCCGCTCGATAACCTTGAGCTGCTGGAAGTCCTTTCTGCCGAAAAGGGCGATGTGAGGCAGCACGCAGTGAAAGAGCTTGGCGCAGACCGTGGCGACTCCCCTGAAGTGGCCGGGGCGGGAGGCGCCGCAGAGGTTCTTGGTCACCTCCTCGACGTTTACATAGGTCTGGTAGCCGTCGGGATACATCTCCTCCACCGTGGGGGCAAACACCACGTCCACCCCGACCCCCTCCATCATCGACTTGTCACGCTCAAAATCACGCGGGTACTTACTGAGGTCCTCATTCGGCCCGAACTGGGTGGGGTTGACGAAAACCGAGACAACCAGCACGTCCGCGCGTTTTCGCCCCTCCCGCATGAGCGACAGGTGCCCTTCGTGGAGATATCCCATGGTGGGCACGCACGCGATGACTTTCCCCTCCACCCTGAGGTCCTGTGAGTAGGCCTGCATGTCTTTGATCCGCTCGATGATCTCCATTGCTATCTTTCCTCACATCGTCGTTATCGTTGTCGTCACCGGACCCCGCACCGATGGCCGGGCGTCGCCTCACTTGACTTCGTAGGTATACTCCTTGGTGGGGAATCCGCCCCCCCTTACTTCGGATATATAAGTTTCAACGGCGGCCTTGGCCACCTCCTTGAGATTCGCGTATTCCTTGACGAATTTCGGCCGCCGGCCAAAGGTGAGGCCGAGGATATCGTGCATGACCAGCACCTGGCCGTCACACTCCGGGCCCGCGCCGATGCCGATGGTGGGGATCGAAAGCATCTTTGTGATCTCGGCGGCGAGGTCCGCGGGCATGGCCTCCAGCACGATGGCGTAGGCGCCCGCCTCCTCGACGGCCTTGGCGTCCTGGATCAGCTTCTTTCTGCCCTTATCGTCCTTTCCCTGTACCTTGAAGCCGCCCATGCGATGAACCGACTGGGGTGTGAGCCCGATGTGTCCCATGACGGGGATATCCATGTCGGTGATCGCCTTGATCCTTTCGCCGACGTTGACGCCGCCCTCGAGCTTCGCGGTCTCGGCCCCCCCTTCCTTCAGAAAGCGGCCGGCGTTTCTCACGGCCTCCTCGGTCGAGGCATGATAGCTCAAAAAGGGCATGTCCCCCACGACGAGCGCCCGGGGCTTGGCCCGCGCCACCGCCCGGGTGTGGTAGATCATCTCATCCATGGTGATAGGGAGCGTCGACTCGTAGCCCGCATAGACGTTGGCCGCGCTGTCCCCAACGAGGATCACGTCGATGCCGGCGTCCGAGAATATCCGCGCGAACGGGTAGTCATAGGCGGTGATCATGGTGATCTTTTCGCCCTCATCCTTCATCCTTTTCAGGTCGAGGATCGTCACTTTTTCCTGGCTCATGTTTCGCCATCCTTTCGTGAAACAGGGACACTATTCCGCGGTCGAGGCAGCCGCCCGAAAGTCATTCCCGGAGGACGTGTAGTCCCCGCCGCTCCAAATAGAAAACCCCCGTGCCGACGTATCCGGGCACGGGGGTTGGTGAGGTCTTGGGCTGGACAAAGGGGCTCTGAGCTGGGGATCCTCCCGAGAGAAACAGGGGGGGAGTCGGAGGGACTTTCCCCGTTCACCGAAGGCACCTGTCCTTTTTGTCCTTTATCGCCCTTCCTTCTCTTCCGTCCCAGTCCCTTTCAGCCGGCGGCTTACGGCACAAAACGGGGGTTCCAGCCTACGCTGTCTCCCCCGCGTGCGGCCCACCTGCTATGGAGTGGATCCAAGCGGCACGAAGTATTGGGTTCCCGTCTTGAATTCTTTGATCTCTCTGACAAGCTGGGCAAAGTCGGTTTCGTTGGCCACGAAGTCGATATTCGTGGTGGAGATCACCAACAGCGGCGTCTCGTCATAGTGGAAGAAGAAGTCGCTGTAGGCCGCGGCGACCTTCGACAGGTAGCCGGCATCCAGGTTCTTCTCGTACGGCTTTGCCCTGCCCCTGATCCTCTTCTTGAGGGTCTCGGTATCCGCCGAGAGGTAGATGACCAGATCCGGCCTCACGACCCTCTGGCTCAGGATTCGATACAGCTCTTCATAGAGGAAGATTTCGTCCCGGTCGAGGTTGAGGTAGGCGAATATCCGATCTTTGGCGAAAAGGTAGTCGCCGATGGTCGTCGTCTGGAAAAGGTCGGCCTGGACGAGCGCAAGCTGCTGCTGGTACCGGGAAAGGAGAAAATAGAGCTGCGTCTTGAGCGCGTTCTTCTTCCGATCGCGATAGAATTCTTTCAAGAACGGGTTTTCTTCTACATTCTCAAAGAGCGTCCTGGCCTGAAATTCTTCAGCCAGGCGGGAAGCCAGCGAGGTCTTCCCGACACCGATGGGGCCTTCCAGGACGATGTATCGTATCTTCTGCATCAGTGCTCACAAACCATCCGCAGACCAAGCCCCACTACCTTATAGCACGCGGTGGATACGATGTCCAGCATTTTTTTGCGTCGGTCAGGGACTGCTCCCACCGCCCGGACTTCACGGCGGCCGACGGCCCTTTACCCATCCGCAGAGGAGCAGTCGCGGGACGAGGCACTCCCTGCCACGGAAAATAGCGGAATATCCGGCGCTTTTTGCCTTACTGCACTCGTTTATCCTGTTGTAATGGTTGGACTTTCATGATAGATTTTAACCCTATTTGTTAGTCTACCCGCAACAAATAATAGGCAGTCGCTGACATGAAAAGGTTTTTACTTCTTACCGTGCTTGTTTCTCTCATCGCCGGGACCAGCGTACTCGGTGCAGACAACGCCCAGGAGCTGTACAAAAAAGGCACCGACGCGCTGGGCAGGGGCGAATACATGAAGGCCGTCGAGTACCTTTCCGAGTCGATCGCCATAGAACCGCATGACGCCCGTGTCTATACAAAACGGGGATATGCCTATTACCGGGGCGGCAAGTTCGAAGAGTCTCTTTCCGATTTTTCCCGCGCGCTACAAATCGATCCGATGGACATCGACGCCTACGTAGGTCGGGGCAACGTCTATGTCGTCTATCACGAGTTCGCCAAGGCCGATGCTGACTACACGAAGGCGATCACGCTTTCGCCGAAACTCGTCCGCGCTTATATGAGCAGGGGGCAGCTCTATGTCGTGTACGGACGATTCGACGACGCCGTTGCCGACTTCAGTTCGGCAATCGGGCTTGAGCCGGGCAACTTCCTTGCCTACGCCTATCGCGGCGGCGCCTACGCCTCTCTCGGACAGTACCGCAAGGCGCTGGCGGACTATAATAAATCGATCTCACTCAATCCCGGGGTAATCGACACCTATTATAAGCGGGGACTCGTCTACGACAACCTCGAGCAATACGATCGGGCGATAGCCGACTTCACGGTCTACCTTTCAAAGAAGAATGACGCGAAGGCGCTGTATAATCGAGGGATGTCCTTTATGTTCCTCAAGCGCTATGTGGAGGCCCGAAAGGATTTCACAGACGCCATCGATCTCGACGGCAATTTCGGCATGGCCTACCTCAACCGGGCCTATGCCGCGATGAACCTTTCCGACTATCACGCGGCCGAGGACGATTTCGACAAGGCGATCAAGCTGTCGTCTAATGACGTCCTGTCCTACATCGGCAGGGGGAATCTCTATCTGACGCAGAAGAAATACGATCCGGCCATTGCGGATTTTTCCGAGGCGATCCGTATCGCGCCTGAGCTTGCCGTCGCCTATTTCTACCGGGCGGGGGCGCTCAGGGGTATCGGGCGAGAAAAAGAGGCCGATTCCGATTTCCTCAGGGCCTGTCAGCTCGGGTATGATGAGGCGTGCACCATGGTGAAGCGATGAGTGCGCCGTCGCCTCGCGGCGGGAAAGACGACGGAACTATTTACACGGGCTCAGCGGCATTTTCGGAAGGACGGGGCGACAGGTTGGCGGCGTTTCTTGGGATGTCGGGTATGACGCGTTGAGGGGGTTCGCTATTTTTTGTGCTCTTTACCGGCACGGGCGTCCTGGGACCAGGTGCGCTCCCAGAGCTTTCGGATTGCCTGGGCCTGTCTGACGCCGAATTCTCCGAGGCAGACGGGGATCACGATATCCGGCGGCTCGGGGAGGCCTCTCACTTTCCCCGATCGTTCCTCCTGCCTTTCCTTCTCTTTTCCGATTTTCCGCATTTCGTAATACCTCGCGCGGATCCGTCGCCTTACGGCCGCCTCACGCCGGGTCGCTCCTTCCGTATATATCCCTCCGAGTACCGGTCGCACAGCTCGGCAAACGTGACACGCCCGTAATTGTGCGTCATATCGGCAAGGATCCCCTCTATCGCCTCCTTCAGAAACGGGCGCTCCCCTTCGGAGATATTCTCCTCGGGGTTCTCCCCGTACTCCCTGAGGGCAAAGAGAAGGTCCACAAGACGGATCTTACCGAGATCTCGTGCCGGAAGATACCTCCCCTCATCCTCGCCGACCGCCGTAATCAGGCCCTCGTCCCGGAGGATGAACATAACGTTGTTGATCAGGTGAACCGGGATATCCAAGAGCTCCGAGATCTCCATGACGGACAGCGCCTCCTTCCCCTCGTGGAAAGTGGCCGCGACGGCCATAAAGACCCTGACGGCGAGCCGCTCGGAAAACGAGAAGCTCACCTTCGAGGCCGCCGCGTCCAGTCGGAAACGTCGGTAGTTCTGATGGACGTAAGCGGTAACCGCGCCGAGGATCACCATGAGCCAGCTCATAAAGAGCCAGACCATGAAGAAGGGGATGGAGGCAAACCCTGAATAGATAATGTTGTAGTTGGAGAGCCCCAGCTGGAATTTCGTGTAGAGATAGAGCATCAGCTGCCAGAGCGTCCCGCCCACCAGCGATCCGAAGAGCGCCGAGGCAAGCCTTACCCTCGTATTTGGAATCACCTTGTAGATGAACGTGAAGAGGAGCCAGACGACAAGATACGGCAGCATCCGCATAAACATTCTGATGAAGCTTGTGAACCAGGCCAATTCCACAAGCTTCTTGAGGATGACGTTGCTCTCCAGCACCGTTGTGATGCCGATCGAGCCGATGATGAGGACGGGGAAGAGAACCGTGATGGTTGTATAGTACGACATGCGGGAAAGGAGCGGGCGCCTGTCCCTGATCCCCCAGATATCGTTGATCGTCGTCTCCAGCGAGCCGAGGGTTACAAAGAAGGCCCAGAACGTGATCACCAGACCGATGAAGCCGAGGGTGGCAAAGTTGGTGTTTCCCATGGAGTTCAGGATAGACTCGGCCAGATCGCTTCTTCCGAGGGTCATGTTCATAAGTATATACTGTTTCACATCCCGGCTTACCTTGAAGGCGGTGAGGAGCGAAAAGACAAAAGCAAGCATCGGGATCAGCGAGATGAGGGTGGTGTAGGTCAGGGCGGAGGCCCGAACCAACATCCCACGCTCCCGGAGGGTCTGGAAGATGAGGGAGATCGTTTTTGACTCACGGGCGATCAGTCGGCCGAAGGGGACCCCTTTGCCTCCCGCCCGACCGACGATTTTGGCAAGCAGACTGCCGAAGATCCCACCGATCGGGTCGGACTCCTTTTTTTTCATAGATTGGCCTTTACTTTATGGAGACGATTATATTATAGTTTTTTATATCATTTAGGCAAGGATAAAAAAGATGTACGACACGATCATAAGGGGCGGCACGGTGATAGATGGCACCGGCGCCGAACCGAAAGAAACCGACATCGGCATCGTCGATGGGAAGATCGACACGATCGGGGACCTGAGCGGCGCCCCCGCAACGCAGATTATCCACGCCGCCGGCAGGCTCGTGACTCCCGGCTTCATAGACATCCACTCACACGCCGACCTGAGCATCCACTTCGACAACCATGAAGAGATCCTGGCCCCCCTCGTGCGTCAGGGGATCACCACGTTCGTGGGCGGAAACTGCGGCGTAGGGGCGGCGCCGGTTACCAAAGAAAACCGAAGCGATATCCTTGCCTATCTCGAGGCATTTACCATGAGGTCGATGGAGCCTCACATCCGCTGGGAGACGGTGGGCGACTTTTTGGAAAAGATGGAGAGGCGCACGACTATCCTTAATATGGGGATGTTGGCCCCCCACGGTATCCTCAGGCTCTCCGCGGCGGGCTCGGCGCGCAGGCTCGCCAAAAAGGAGGAGCTTTCACGGATGACCCGGCTGCTGGAGCAATCGCTCGAGGAGGGGGCGTTCGGGTTGTCCACGGGCCTCCAATACTTCCCCGGCTCCCAGTCCGATACCGATGAGCTCGTCGTCCTCGGCGGGGCACTGAAAAAATACGGGGCCGTCTTCACCTCGCACCTGAGAAGCTACTCGCACACCCTTCCGCAGGCTATCGACGAGGTCCTCACGGTCGGCAAGAAGAACGATATCCATGTCCAGATTTCACACATATACTGGCAGCCGTACTCCAAGGCCCTCACGCCGGTCGTGCGGGGACTGGTTCGCGCGGGATCCTTCCTCTATAACCGTCTGTCTCTCCCCATCCCCATTGAGATCGGCCTGAAACAGCAGTTCGCCCCCATCGACGAGGCGCTGGCCCGGGGAATGCGCCTCGGCGTCGATATCGTCCCCACCTCCCAGGGTTTCACGGAACTGTTGGCTTTCTTCCCTCCGTGGGTGCTGGAGGGCGGGAGAAGTCAGGCACTTGCACGCCTGGCCGACCCCGAGACCCGAAAGAAGATCCGGCACGACATCGAGCGCGGTGAGCCCGCCTGGCCTCACCGGGAAGCGGCCGGCTGGTCAATGAACTACCTCAAGATGACCGGCTGGGGAGGTCTGAGGGTGATGAGCGTGGCCTCGGAGAACAACCGCTTCATGGAGGGGCAATCGTTTGTCGAGCTTGGCGGCGAGACGAAACGGCACCCCTTCGAGGTGATGACGGACCTCCTGGTCGAGGAGCGCGGCAAAGTCCTCGTCTTCCATACCCCGACGACTCCGGACGACCCCTTCGTGGCACGTTCGATGTATTACGCGTGGTTTCACCCTCACGCCTCCATCACGACCGATACGATCCTCCTCGGCATGGGAAGACCTTCCCACCTCTTCTTTGACGCGTACCCCCGCTACCTCTCGCGCTGCTGTCGGGATCAGAAAAGAATCGAGCTTTCCGAGGCGATTCGCAAGTGCACGTCGCTGCCCGCACGCCAGATCGGGATCACGAAAAGGGGAGAAATCAAAAAGGGGTATGCCGCCGACCTCCTCGTGATTGACTGGAACAAACTGGCGAGCTCCGCCAGCTTCTACGAGCCCGCGCGAACTCCCACGGGGATCGAGCACGTCCTGATCAATGGTAAGAGCGTCGTGACCCCCGAGGGTTTCCGGAAGGGACAGAGGGCCGGGAAAGTCTTGAGGCGGGGGAGGGGTTAAGGGCGCCGCAGGTGATCAGGAAGTCTATAGGCCGTCGGGGCGCGCGTATGCGCACCCCGATGAGTCTCCGCAAGTCTATCGTGTTTGAGTACGATGGGTGAGACGCCCGGGTCAGGAAGCGTTCTTCTTATGCCTCGAAGTGGAGAAACGGCCTTCAGACGGCTCGTCAAGCCACGCCTCGGCCTCCTTGGTGGTTATGAAGTGTCTTACCACATCATTGGAGCCGGTCTCTCTCGCCAGCCTGCTTGAAGCCTTATGCATTTCGGGGTTGTCGATGATATGCGCCGATTTCCTCAGCCCCTTCCTGAGCGCGTAGCGTTGAGCCTTCGCGAATAGCCTGAAAACCTCTTCGGAGGGTATCAGTAGATCTCTCGCGTCGATGAGTGAGGTGAAGCCGGGTTTGAGTCTCGCGGTTGCCTTCACGATGTCGGCATAGTAGTCCGGAACGGCCGAGACGCTCTCCCACTTTCCACGGTAGGTGAAATAGATCCTATTCTTCCCCCGATCGACCGAAATCTCATAAAGGCTGTTGCTTATTATCTCTTCCAAGATCAAACGCCCCTTTGATCTTCATAGAATTTGAAGTCTATAAATAAATAATAAGCGCAACATGGTGAGTCTTTTCGGTGATTGTTATCACGTCTACTTAATTCCATGGATCACCCTAAGAGGAGCTGTCGAGCCATGTCTCCGCATCAAACCTGTTGTTGAAGTTTCTCACGACGTCCTTGGAGCCCGTTTCCCTCACGAGTCCGCCCGATGCCATTTCGATCACCGGCGCATATGCCAACAAAAAAGCAAAAAATGTACCATGAAGGGCCCCGTGAGCGCCGGGAGGACAATAAAATGACGGTCAAAGAGGCAATCATTTCGGTCAAACAGGCAATATAAGCAGATTCCTAAGGCGGGGAGTACAAAAAACATCATCCCTTCTCCCCCGATGAAGAAATGGCGGAAATATCCACGATAATTCAATGAGTTACGGCATGACGAATATTTTGCACAGGAAGCAAGCGCATTGTCGGACTATGGACGCAGTCCCGGGGGCGGTGGATGAGTGTCGGGCATCCCTCTGTCGTCGCTCAAGGACCGGGGGAGGCCGGCGGCGATCCGGTTAAAGGCGTCCGGGGCGGCGCGGCTTAAGAGGCGAAGTCGCCTTTGGTGACCCCGGAGATCTCAAACTCGGGGGAAACGCTCCGGACACGCGTCAGTTTTCGATTGCCGTCACGGGGCAGCAGGTTCGGCCGGCCGCTGTTCTTCATCGATCGTCTTCGTTTAAAACTAAAACAGACCCCAAGGGCCCGGAGACGTCATCAAAGAGATCCGAGGGGGAGCTCTTTTCAGGGACTCTCTTTCTTCCTTCCGTCCAGCATTTCCCTGATCTTCATCATCACCTGCCGGATCTGATACGGCTTTTGAATGAAACCGTCGGCCCCGGCCGTCATGAGCTCCCGCGCCTCGCCGTTCTCGCTGTAGCCCGACGACACCAGCACGATCACGTTCGGATAGAGCTCTCTGATCCTGTCGAATGTTTCTCTTCCTCCCATCCGCGGCATGACAAGGTCAAGGATCACCAGATCCACGTTTCCCGCCCGCTCCTTCAGGACAGCCAACGCCTCAGTCCCCCCATCGGCCGGGAGCACGTGATATCCGAGCTCGGCCAGAATCTCGCCCCACATCTCCCGGACGATCGGCTCGTCATCCACCAACAGGAGCGTCTCACCACCCCCGAGCCGCATCTCCTCCTTCTTGAGATCCTCCTTCTCGACTTGGACGAAGATCGCCGGGAAATAGAGTCTGAACGTGGCCCCCTTGCCCGGCTCGCTGTAGACGGTGAGCAGCCCCTGATGATTTTTCACGATCCCCCAGACCGTGGCCAGGCCCATACCGGTACCTCCCGCCTGCTTCTTCGTGGTGAAGAAGGGCTCGAATATATGACTCTTATCCTGGGTGGGAATGCCGATGCCGGTATCGGTCACCGAAATGACCGCGTAGTAGCCGACCTTGGAGCCGAGGTGCGCCCGCACAAAATCTTGATCGAGCTCCTGGTTGTTCGTCTCTATGATCAGCTTTCCTCCCTCCGGCATGGCGTCGCGCGCGTTAATGCAGATGTTGAGGAGGCTCTGCTCGAGCTGGCCGACGTCGCCCTCGATGACCATAAGGTTGGGGTCGAGGTAGGTCTCGATCTCTATGGACTTGTTGAAGGTGCCACTGATCAGGGGGAGGGCCCTCTTCACAATGTCGTTGAGAGAAACCCTGACCCGCTTGAATTCCCCGCCGCGGGCGATGTTGAGGAGCTGGCGCGTCAGCTCGGAAGCCTTGACGCTCCCCTCGTGTATCGTCTTGAGGGCCTTGAAGTCGGGGCTCTTCTCACCTTTTTTGATGAGGAGGTACTCCGAATAGCCCATAATCCCCACCAGGATGTTATTGAAGTTATGAGCCATGCCGCCGGCCAGGGTCCCGATGGCCTCCATCTTCTGGGCATGCAGCAGCTGATCGTTAAGCTTCACCCGCTCCGCCTCGGCGATCTTCTGCTGGGTGATGTCCCGGATGAAGCAGAGCGATGAGGGCTTCCCTTCCCATTCGGTGAAAACGACGCTTATATCCACGTTCAGAATCGTCTTGTCTTTGGCAATCACCCGAAACTCATATCTGCCGGGAGGGCTCTCCCCTCCCAATCGTTTCAGGTAGTTGTTCAGCACGCGCTCCCTATCGTCGGGGTGAACGACTTCTACGAAGGGGCGGTTCATCAACTCCTCCTGACCGTAGCCGAGCAGACTCAAGACCCGCCGATTGAAAAAGACCATATTCAGATCGCTGACGACGACGATGCCATCGTTGCTGCTCTCCACCAGGACGCGATAGCGCTCCTCGGAGCTTCTCAGTCGGTGGAGCGTTTCCTCAAGCTCCTTTTCGACTTTTTTCCGCTCCGATATGTCGATGAAAACCCCCTGGATCGCCTTCTCACCGAGGTACTCGATATTGCTGCCGTAGATGAGTATCGGAACGATATCGCCGTCTTTCCTGACAACCTTCACCTCGTACCCGCTCGGAACATCCTCCCCAAGGGCCCTCCGCCGGGCGCGCTCCGCAACAAGCGGCCTGTCGTCCTCATGGATGAAATCCATAATGTTGGTCCCCAGTATCTCTTCGACCTCGAAGCCGAGCATCCGGGCGGCTTCCTTGCCCGCATATCTGATACTTCCGCCCACATGGATGAAGATTCCGACCGGAACGCTGTCGGCAATAGCCCTGTATTTTTCCTCCGACTGCCTCAGCTGCTCTTCGCGGATCTTGCGATCGGTGATGTTGTGGAGCACATTGACGACATGAGTTACCACCCCGTCATTGACTATCGGTATCCTCCTCTTTTCCACCGAAAGCGTGCCGGTACCAAGGTTCATCAGGCCTTCGGTGACGAGGGGCTTGCCCGTTTCGATGACGTCGCGGAATTCCGCCTCGACGTCGTAGCCCAGCTCAATGTTTATCTCGGTGATCTTCCTGCCGATGCTCCCACGGAAGTCTACGCCGAGCATTTTCGCGTACGTGTCGATCCGCTCGTTGATATAGACGATAACGAGATCCCGATCCACGACGTATACTGAATCGCCGAGGTGATCCAGCGTCTTGCGATAGCGCGCCTCCGATTCCGAGAGAGCGGCCATGGCTTGCTGATAATCGGTCATATCAATGCACGACGCGACGATGCCCATGAAAACCCCGTCATAATCCATAAGACGGGAGCCGGCCATCGAAACGGGGAACGTACTATTGTCCTTTCGCTTCCCGACGACATCTCCCCGCCACGTCCCTTCGCGATAGATGGTCTTGATGATCCTTTCAATCTGTTCGGGGCTCACCGATAAGAAATCGTCGGGGCCCTTCCCGATTACGTCATCGATCGAGTCCTGCCCCCACAGCCGTAGCATGGCCGGGTTGACATACTGAATCCTCCAGTTGTTATCGGTGATAACCACGCCCCCGAGACAGCGATCCACCGCCTGAGCAATCCCCGTCGTCGACCCGGGAAGCTTGCCGGGGTCCTGCCCTTGAGTGAGAGAGGCGATCCTTTTTTTCAGCGCCTCGTTTTCTTTTCTGAGTCTTGTCAATTCGTCCATGGCCCAGCCTAAAAACGTCTTTACATCCCGCCGCGATGACGAAGGAGAAGGAAGATATGCCGGATAATAGCAGAAAATACAAGTAATCTCAAGGAAGTACTGTGCGGAAAACGAGACGCGTCGACGGGATCAGGGGCCTGCTGAAAGATATGATTTTGAGGGCATGATGGGGGAGAGAGCCGCAGAAACTCGTTTTTGCCGGTACGCCGGCACAAACGCTGGAAAGCCATCCGCAAGACTCGATCATGACCCGACGTTACGCGTCGTCCTCTGCTTTCTGCCTATCTAAAAAGAGCCCTGCATTGACGACCGCTCCGAGCAGCGCCGACATGCTGTTTATTAATACGTCGCGGGCGCTGAATATCTTCAGAGACAGCAACACCTGTATATATTCATCCGATCCCACCACGATGACGCCCAGCGCCACCACGACGCCGTAGACGACGGCCAGGCTCACTCCCCACATCGATGCGGCCCACCCAATCAGACCTCCGAGGATGGAGAATTCGATAAGATGGAGCTTTTCTTCGGGGCCGTACAACAACCTCATGACGAAGAAGAGGGCAATTGAGACCACGATCAAGAAGAGAAACCGCCAAGGCTGTTTCTCCTTCGAAACAAACGTAAGGTAAACCAGAAACAGGGCGATAATGGCGTAAGGAAACAGCGACAATATGAGGTCGAGACGATAGCCGAAGAGGGCTTCTCCTGCGGACAAGACCATCACCGGATCACCGAGGGAAGTCAGAATCAGCGTGCAATAGAGCGCTGTGATGATGAGGGCGAATTGCTTTTGGGACATGTGCCTTCCTCATGGATTTTGACCATACTAACCGGGAACAGTTAAGGTGTCAATAGAGAATATGTGTCTTGGTCTTGACAAAGGTGACCACTTAACATATCATTTAACTATATTGTTCATTCTCATATGGAGCGGCCATTATGATCGATATTAGCTCTCGAAGGGTACCTCAGGAAAAACTCCGGTGGAAATGCGACCCTGGCCTCTTTTCATTCAAGACAACGGCTCAGATACCTCCGCTGGACGGGATTCTCGGCCAGGACCGGGCGCTGACCGCGCTCAAGACGGGTCTGGAGATCGAGAGCCCGGGCTATAATATCTTCGTGGCGGGCCTGACCGGAACGGGGAGAACCACCACCATCAAGAAGACCCTCGAGAAGTTCCTGAAACCCGGCCCCGCTCCCGATGATATACTCTATGTCCACAATTTCAAGAATCCCGACAGTCCCAAGGCCCTCCAGATGCCGGCCGGTGATGGCTCTCGATTCAAGAAGGCTATGGAGTCCCTCATCGCCGGCCTGGTGACCTCCATCCCCCAGGTGCTGGCCAGCCAGGAATTCAAGAACAGCATCAAAAATACGGTTGAAGAGTACCGAAACCGGCAAAAGGAGTTGGTCAATCGCATTAAGCTCCGATCCCAGGAGGAGGGGTTTTCCCTCGTCCAGGTGCAGATGGGCCCCTTTCAGCGCCCCGTGCTTATGCCCAACTTTCAGAACCAGCCCACCCCCCTCGAGAAGCTGGAGAGCATGGTCGAGTCCGGGGAATTTCCCAAAGAACGGTTCGAGGAGCTGAAGGAAAAATCGTTTCAGCTCAACAACGAACTGGAGAATATCCAGCGGGCCACTATGGATATCGAAAAGGAGATGCGAAAGGGCATAGAGAACCTCGAGGTTGAGGCGATCCGCCCCTTCGTCGAGGAGCAGGTAAAGGCGATCGCGGCCTCTTTTCCCTCCGAAAAGGTCGGCCAATACCTCGAGGATTTGAAAAGCGATATCATCGAAAACGTCTCATTCTTCAAGGAGGAAGAGGCGCCTCAGACGCCTCAGATGCCCTTTCCGTTCATGCCGCCGGGTCAGGAGCGCAGCCCCCTGTGGCGGTATGAGGTAAACCTCCTGGTGGACAACTCCGAGACGAAAGGGAGGCCCGTGATCCTCGAGACCAACCCATCGTTCACCAACCTCTTCGGGATGATCGAGCGCTCCATAGACCGCACGGGCACCCTGCTGACCGACTTCACGAAACTGAAGGCCGGCAGCATTCACAAGGCCAACGGCGGCTACCTGGTCCTCAACGCATTCGACGTCCTCACGGAGCCCGGGGGATGGAGGGGCCTCAAGCGCGTTATCAAAAACCGAAAGATCGATTTTCAGCATGTCGAGCCGCTGCTGCTTTTCGCCACGCTCGCCCTCAAGCCGGAGCCGATCGACGGCAACGTCAAGGTCATCATGGTGGGTGACCCCTACGTCTACTACCTCCTCCTGGGCCAGGACGACGACTTCCAGACGATCTTCAAGATCAAATCCGACTTCGATCCGGTAATGGAAAAGAGCGAGGTGAACATCAACGGTTACGCCGCGTTCGTCAAGAAGATCACCGAGGAGGAAAACCTCCCCGCCTTTGCCAACACGGCCGTCGCCGCCCTCGTCGAGCACGGGGTCAGGGAGGGAAGATCCCAAAACAAGATCTCAAGCCGCCTTGCGGACGTGGCCGATCTCATCCGGGAATCGTCTTATTGGTCCAGGGCCGACGGCAAGGACGTCGTCGAGGGAGTTCACGTCGAGCGGGCGTTCATGGAGAAGATCAAGCGCCTCGATATGGTCCACGATAAAATGAAAGAGCGGATCAAGGAAGGCGTATTGATGATCGACACCGAGGGCAAAAAGGTGGGCCAGGTAAACGGCCTTGCCGTGTACGGGCTGGGCAACATCAGCTTCGGCATGCCCAGCAGGATCACGGCCGTCACGTCGCTCGGGCGGGCGGGGATCATCAACATCGAGCGGGAGGCCAAGCTCTCCGGCAGCACACACGACAAGGGAGTCCTGATCCTCTCGGGCTACCTGAGGGGACGCTACGCGCAGGACGGGCCGATGACGCTGTCGGCCTCGCTCTGTTTCGAGCAGTCATACTACGGCGTGGACGGCGACAGCGCTTCCTCGACCGAGCTCTACGCCCTCATCTCGAGCATCACGGATCTGCCGCTGCGCCAGGACATCGCCGTCACCGGCTCGGTCAACCAGAAGGGGCAGGTGCAGCCCATCGGCGGGATCAACGAGAAGATCGAGGGTTTCTTTGACGTCTGCAAAGACCGCGGCCTCTCCGGCACCCAGGGGGTGATGATGCCCACGACAAACGTCGATGACCTGATGCTGCGGCCCGATATCGTGGACGCGGTGAAGGCGGGGAAATTCCACATCTACCAGGTCTCCTCCATCGACGAGGGGATCGAGATCCTCACCGGCATCACCGCGGGCCAGAAGGGAAAGGACGGTAAATTCCCCGCGGGCACGGTCAACGCGCTGATGATCGAGAAGCTGCGCGAGATCCATAAGAAGACTCAAGGATGTGGACAAGACCGACGAGAAGGAGAAGAAGGACAATAAGGAAGAGTAGGATCTTTTATCTTTTCACCGAGAGGCAATTCGACTTTCCGCGCCGCTTACAGCTCACGTAACCGGCGCGTTGTCGTTGGCGCACGCAAGGTTAACGGTGATCCATCTCCCGGTGGATTTCATACTGACTGCTCGTCACGATTCGGACGAGCGGCGGATACCGGGCTGGAAATCAGTCTCCCCCTCCCTCCACCACCTTTCTCTTTTTTATCCCCTTCTCGGCGTACATCGCCCGATCGGCCCCGTGGATCAGCTCCTCGGCCGAGCCGTCTGTATTGAGGCACGCGATCCCCGCGCTGATGCCGATCTCCGAGAATAGCTCGGTCACCTGCTCGACGATTCTGTCGGCGACGCTCCTGGCCTTCTCTTCGTCGGAATGGGGCAGGATGACGGTAAACTCGTCGCCGCCGTACCGGAAGGCGGTGTCGGTGTCCTTCCTGATAGAGCCCGCCACGATCCGGGCGACGGCCACCAGCACGTCGTTGCCGGCAAGGTGTCCGTGCGCGTCGTTGTATTGTTTAAAATCATCAAGGTCCAGCATCATGAGCGAGAGGGGATATCCCGCGCGCCGCGCTCGTTTTACCTCCTCTGCGATCTTCTTGGTAAAATAGCGGTGGTTGAACAGCCCCGTCAAGTCGTCGGTGATCGAGAGTTGAAAGAGCATGTCCTCGATCCTTTTCTTGTGGGTGAGGTCCACGCAGGTGTTGACGACAAAGACCGGCTCGTCATTCTCGTTTTTCACAACATCGGAGGTAAGCCGGACGGGAAAGACCGTGCCGTCTTTCTTTACGTTGACGGTCTCCCGGGCGAAAAAGCGGATCCGGCATATCTCGTCGCGCGTCATGGGCTTCCATATATCGGGGGGCGCAAAGATACGCGACTGCTTGCCGATAAGCTCCTCGACGCTCCAGCCGTGAATCGTCGCGTCAATGGGATTGGTATAGATGATCATCCCGTCGAGATCGGTTATGGTAATCCCAATTTCCATCGGTATCACCCGCCCGAGAGGCACAGGGGTTTTAGTATCCACGTAGCGTGACGGCCCCGGATTAACCGGCGGCTCATCCTAGGCCTTTCCCCGGCGATCGTCAAGGATGAGAGAGGAATGAGGGGAATGAGTACAATGGAATTAATATACGACGACTATTTTTCATGTCAATAAAAAAATGATACCAAAGTGAAAAAATCGAAAGGGGGGGCGACTTCCATACCGTCTGGACACGGCCCGACGGCGGTGTTAGCGAGAGCGTCACCGGCTTCTCGGCTGCGCCAAGACGCCTGAGGGGCGGGAAAGACGCGCGACAACGAAATCTGCCCCTTCTTGACAATAGGGGACATAGGCGTTATACTTAAAGTATGGTTGTTGTTAATACATGAAGGAGGGTACTATGGCCAAAGTCAATGTCTCAAATAAGGTCTTCTGGTGGGTTGCGCTGATCCTGCTCATTGTCGGAGGCGTCTCTTTCATTCTCGAACAGCTGGGCGCATTCGCGCTGCCGTATGAGCTAACGGGGTGGCTGCTGTTGATTTCAGCGCTCCTTTTTGCTTTCGTGGTCTGACGCCAGCGTCGCTCGCCGGCGCGTCAGCCTCACAAAGCGATTTATCAGAGTGTTTCCAAGGTGACCCTTCAACGGGTCACCTTTTTATTTTCCCGGTTACCCCCCCACTCAGCGCTTTTTGACTGCCGCGACAACGAGGAGGATAATCCCTCCGGTCAGTGCGACGACTCCCAGTATCGGCGGGAGGGGAAGCGTTTTGGTCTTCTCCGCGGTCACGTGCAAGGGACCGAGCTCGACGACATTCTCCTGGGTTTTATAGGTAATGCCGTGATAGGCCAGCGCCACGACCCCTAACACGATCAGAATAATCGCAACGACAATCATGACTTTTGGCTTCATCCAGACCTCCCATTCCCTTGCTTCTGGTAACCGCTTTACCCGCCATGATCATCCCTGGATGGCGCGACTAACGCCGGGATAGCGGCATCCCCTGCTACGTCGACCCTTGCTTAAAGTATTATTTACGCGATACGTTACGGTCCCTTTGAACTCTGCGTCGAGCGGAGTGTAGGTTTCGGTGAGAAGGGACGGCTGCGCCGGCGCGGCCGTGACGTCTCACGTGCGGGCCGTGCGAATCCTCCCGAGGACTTCCGTAAACTCCCGGATGTCCTTCATCTCATCGATTCTCATGGCGGATTCATAGATCTCCCGCCATTGGCCGTCGGAAAGGAAGTTTCTCGTGCAGACGAGGAGCTTTTCCCGGATATCGATCGGGTTCTTGTAGGAGCCCTTCATCGCCTCGGTGAACTTCGAAAACGTCGCACCGTTCTTCATCACGAAGGTGACCTCGCCCGAATTGATTCCCTCCTGCATCTCCCTGACGTCAAGAGACGGATCGGCGGTGAACTCTATTTTATCGAAGAAGGCGTGGAGTCTCTTGTCCGCCATCCTCTTCTTCGTAAACTGGGCCTCCGTCAGCTCACCGTCGAGGATCGCCGCCGCCAGCGGATAGACCGAATTGAAGAAGAGCGGCACCGCGGTCAGGTAATCGGTCTTGACGATCTCGCCTATCAGATCGACCAGCTCGTCGGTAGGCTTGTTGAGGAGCAGCGTCACCGTGGGGCACCGCACCTGGACCCGGTCGATCGCGTCGCGGTCGATCCCGTGCTCTCGGATCAGGTCAAGGGCGCTGTCCACCAGGGCGTCCAGCCACCCGCAGCAGGGATAGAGTTTGGGTGAGTGCGTGTCCGTGCGCCAGTCGGTGCCGAGGTCCTTGACCATCTCCGTCAGGTCGTACCGGTCAAAAATCGCGTTGGAGAAGCCGTCGGGGTGCTCGATGATCTTCCGAAAGCCGTGGAGCCCGCTCTTGGCCAGCGACGCACCGAGGATCCCCGCGTAGACCGGGGCCCCGGTGATGAACCCCTTGCTCGGGGAAAACCATCCGGCAAACGACTGGGTCATCGGCGGAAAACACGAGATCCCCACCGCGTCCATTATCTGTTCCTTCGTGAGACGGAAGAGTTTCCCGGCCACGAAGGCGGCATCGATCTGGTGGTTCGGGCACGAGTTGGTGAAAAGACGGCTCTTGATGTAGGCGTGGCCCGTCCTTCCGGAGATCTCGTTGCCGACGATCAGCGCCGTCAACAGCTCACGGCCGGATGCCCCGACCGCCTCCGCCACCGCCAGGGCGCAGGGGACGGTGGACGCGCCGGAGTGCTGGGACCTGAGGTAATCCTCCCACTCGAGCGTCTGGGCGGCCACCGCGTTGGCCATCCCGGCGTGGCGCATGCTGCTCTTGGTGCCACGGCCGATGAGGGTCGATTCTTCGCGGTCTCCGAACGACTCGACGCCGGCAAAGAGCGGCGCGAGCTCATCCGTGCGGCTCCCGGCAAGGATCGCCGCGACGATGCCGATCACCTGCTCCTTGGCGCAGCCGACGGTCTTTTTCGGAATATCGGTAAACGCGAGGCCGGACGCCCATTCGCTCAGGATCTCCGTTACCGCAATGCCTTTCTGTGTCATGACAAATCCTCCGATTATCCGAGCGGAAGGAGCACCATCGCCTGCATGACCGACGAGAAGCGCTCGACCAGCGCCATATCCTTCAGGGCGACGACGTCACGGACCGGGTCAAGCTCAAAGCGGAAGACCGTGGCGTAGGTCTTCTTCCCGGTCAGGATTTTCTCCCACTGGTCGCGCGTGGTGACAAGGCGCGCGTGGCAAAACGGGTCGTCCCCATCTGTGACGGTCATCCCCTCGGGGGTGATCGTCACGGTATACGCCCGCCCCCCGGCCTCGGCGAGCACGACCTTCTTGTGGAGGAGGTCCTCCACGATGCCCATCTGCAGCATGACGGGGATGAGCATATTGAAACGGTCTTTTACCCTGCCGAGC
Organism: uncultured delta proteobacterium; assembly: GCA_963792965.1. Classification (GTDB taxonomy): domain Bacteria; phylum Desulfobacterota; class Zymogenia; order Zymogenales; family Zymogenaceae; genus CAWBYW01. The sequence goes on from CAWBYW010000016.1 coordinate 118,490, forward strand.
AATTCCAAGAGTCGTTCATTGTTTTTCACCGGGTTCTTCATGGCCCATTCTCGCTAAAGGGATGAGATAAACGGCAACCCGCGCCCTTCCCGGGCCGAGGCCTATTTCAATCGTTTGACGATCTCAAAGACTTTTGCCAACGCCTCCCCCTCGTCGAACGTGAGGATCTTCCCCCAGTGATGGACGACCCGCCCCCCACGATCGTGGTCTTGACATCGAGCCCCCGCGCGGAATAGACGAGGTGGGACTCGTACGAGAAGAGCGGCGCGGCATGGGGACGCGACAGGTCGACGACGATCAGGTCCGCGGCCATGCCCGGCGCAAGGCTCCCCACCTCCGTTTCCAGCCCGAGGGCCTCGGCGCCAAGGAAGAGCGAGAGCGAGAGGACGGTTTTGGCGTCCATCTGGGCGGGGTCCTTCGAGGCAAGCTTATGCCCCTTGGCGCAGAAGTCCATCTCGTAGAAGAGGTCCTGGCGGTTGTTGGAGGCCGGCCCGTCGGTGCCGAGCCCCACAGGGATGCCGGCCGCCAACATCGCCGGCACCGGGGCAAGGCCGTTGCCGAGCTTGGCGTTGCTGCCCGGGCAGTGTACCACGGACGCGCCGTACTCGGCCAGGATATCGATCTCCTCGGGCTCGACGTAGACGGCATGCACCGCGATAAAGGTATCGGAAAGAATACCCTCCCGCGCGAGGAGGCGCACGGGTGTCGCCCCGTATTTCTGCGTGACCGTCTTCACCTCCGCCTCCGACTCGGCAAGGTGGGTGAAGAGCGGCACTCTGTACTCGTCGCACAGCTCCTTTACCGTGCGGTATGTCCGGGGGGAGGCGGTGTAGGGGGCGTGAACGAAGAGGGCCGGGGTCACGAGGCCGCCGCCCTTCTTTTTCGTTTCTTCGAGGAATTGCCTGAGGACCGATAGGCGCCCGCCGTCGTCCTTCCACTGGGGCTGCGGCCCATCGATGACTCCCTGGGCCGAGATCGCCCTTATCCCCGCGGCGCCGAAGGCCTCGGCGGCAGAGGAGGCAAAGAAATAGGCGTCGGCGCACGTGGTGATGCCCGAGCGCAGCATCTCGGCGGCCGACACGAGGCTCCCCCAGTAGACCATGTCGCGTCCCATGAGTTTTTCTTCGGCGGGTATGATCCGATTAAATAGCCAGGTGTCAAACGGGAGGTCATCGGCATAGCCGCGCAGGACCGACATGGCGGCGTGGGTGTGGCCGTTGATGAGCCCCGGCATGACGAGGTCGCCCCCGGCATCTAAGGTGCGCTCGGCCTCAAATCCGTGGCCGATCTCGAATTCGTCGCCGACCGCGACAATCACCCCGTCTTTTATGCAGACGATGCCGCTCGGAAAGCGGCTCCCCCGCTCATCGAAGGTGAGGACCGGACCACCCTTGACGATGAGGTCGACCTTCTCGGTCATACGACCACCGACTCGTCATCGGCGCGCCAGGCCGGGTCAACGATGCAATAGAAGACGAGGTCGGAATTGCCCGTGTTCTCGGTCCACTGCAGCGCCCCGGGGGGGACGTAGACGAGGCTGCCCGCCGAGACCTCGGCCGCCTCATCATTCACGTGCATGATGCCCCGTCCCTCGGTGACGATGAAGACCTCGGAGGACGATTTCAGCCGGTGGGGCAGGTTCCGGGAGCCCTTCGGCATGCGCGCGACGGCGATCGAGTAATGCGTCGCGACGGGGTCCTTCATGGGCGACATGAGCTCCTTGATCGGCGTCGTGTCGGCGGCCGTGATGCCCGGCGTCTTATGCGGTTCAACGATTTTCATTTGTTCTACCCGATTAGAGGATTTTGGTGACACTCTACTTAATTAAGACTCTATAAATTGACGGGGTAGATCTCAATTAAAATTAAGCATGGTGTCCCCCTAATTCTACTTCCTTCTCCCGCACTCAGAACAAACACCTTTATGAACACAAATAGTCCCACCACAATCGGGACATGTCCATCTTGATTTTTCGTTTAGTAGAAATTTTGTAATACCCAATTTTTCAATATTCCCGAGATTTTCAATCATGCTCATAGTATACTTTGTTCTATATCTTTTGTCCAAATGCTTCAATGTATCGCAGGGAAAATCATTGCATTGAAAACAAAACGTTGCCTTTCCATTCTTGAGGACTTCGCAGATTTTGATTTTGCATGTGGTGCGGGTAATCGGCTTGCCAACATCCGAGCCTCTGCATCCACGACATTTGTTACTTTCTCTCAGATATGCTAAGCAAACACCGCAATTCATCCCACAGGGGGCGATGAGCAAAGCTGCGCCTAATGATGCCATGCTATTACTATATATTATTTCCCAAAAGAATTAAGGGGACACAATACTTAATTCACTTTTCTTTGCTTATCCTGAAGGCCCGTTGAATTAAGTATTGTGTCCCCTTAATTCGCTTACCCCACCGACTTCCTCACCCTCCCCGACAGCTCCCGCGCCTTAGCCATGATGTCGGCCGCATCCGCCTTCGTTAGCTTGCCGTCGTGCACCAGCACGTCCCCGTTGACCAGCACGTCCCGCACGTCGGTGGATTTTGCGGCGTAGACGAGGTGCGAATAGGGGTTGTAGACAGGCGTCAGGTGGGGCTTATTGAAATCGACGATGATGAGGTCGGCCTTCTTGCCGACGGCGAGCGTCCCCACCAGCTCACCGAGCCCGAGGGCTCGCGCGCCGTTTTTTGTGGCGGTCTGGAGGACGGTCTTTGCCTCCATGTGCGTCGGGTCCGCATCGTAGACCTTGTGGAGCTTTGCCAGCGTATCCATCTCCCCGAAGAGGTCAAGGTCGTTGTTGCTGGCGCATCCGTCCGTGCCCAGCCCCACGACGATCCCCCGCCCAAGGTACTTGTGCACCGGCGCCCATCCCGAGGCGAGCTTCATGTTGCTCTCGGGGTTGGTGACGACGGTAACATTCCTTTCACGCATGATCTCCATCTCGGCATCATCCACCCAGACGGCGTGGAGCGCCGTGAATCTCTCGTTGAGGACGCCCAGGTCGTCCAGATACTCAAACGAGCTCTTGCCGTGCTTCTTCTTCACGTCCTCGATGTTTGCACGGGACTCCGCCACGTGGACGATGCAGCGCACCCCAAACCCGTCCGAAATCTCCTTTGCCCGCACGAAGAGCTCCGGCGAGCAGGTGTCCAGCGCGTGGGGCTGGATGGAGGGAACGATAAGGGGGTCGCTCTGCCACTTCTTGATGAAGTTTTCCGTATACTCGAATCCCTTCTCGATGGGCCCGTAGTTCGGGGAGGGAAAGTCATAGAGCACCTCGCCGAGCACCCCCCGCATCCCCATCTCTTTGGCGGCTCTCGCCGCCGAGTCCTCGAAGAGGTACATGTCACAAAAGGTCGTCACCCCCCCGAGCAGCATCTCCGCGCAGGCGAGCTTCGTCCCCCAGTAGACGAAGTCGTCGTCGAGGTTGGCCTTCTCGGCCGGAAAGATATAGTCGCATAGCCACCGCTCCAGCGGCAGGTCGTCGGCGATCCCCCGAAAGAGGCTCATGGCCGCATGCGTGTGCCCGTTGACCAACCCCGGCATCACGACGCATCCCGTCGCGTCAATCTCGGTTCTTGCCGCCCAGCGACGGGCGGCATCGCTCCGTTTCCCCACGAAAGCGATCGCGTCGCCTACGACCACGACCGCGCCGTCTTCAATCGGGACCCCGTCCTCCATCGTCAGGACGATCCCGCCCGAAATAACTACGTCCGCGCCGATTCTCTCCGTCATTCCTCTTTTGTTTCTCCTATCCGCCGGATTACCGCGGCGATCAGTCTGATGAGGTCCGGACCGGTCCTCTTCTCCCGTGGCGATGATATCGTCGATCAGGATGGGAGCCATGGCGTCGGGGAGGTTAACGTTGGCCACGAGCGAAAAGCCCAACACCCGCATCCTCACGTGCGCCGCGGTGATCACCTCCATAACCGTCGACATGCCCAGGGCGTCGGCACCGAGGCCGCGAAACATCCTGGTCTCGGCCGCCGTCTCGAGGCTCGGGCCCAAGACCCCGATATAGACCCCCCGGTTGACGTGGATGCCCAGCCTGAGCGCCTCCTCTTCGGCGATCTCGATGAGCTCCCGATCATAGGCCTTCGTCATGTCGGGAAAGCGGGGGCCCAACGTGTCGAGATTGGGGCCGACGAGCGGGTTACGGCCCGTGAAGTTGATCTGGTCGTGGATAACCATGATCTCCCCCGGCCGAAAGAGCGGATTGAGGCCGCCGGCCGAATTGGTGATGATGAGGGTGTTGATCCCAAGGGCGAAGAGGGCCCGGACGGCAAAGGCGATCTCGGGGGCCGTATACCCCTCGTAGAGGTGGAACCGGCCCTCCATGGCCGCCGTCTCCACCCCGGCGATCCTCCCGATATGCAAAATCCCCGCATGACCCTCCGCGGTCGAGACGGGGAAGTGGGGGATCTCCCCATACGGGATCGAAACCTCCGTCTCCATGACCGCGGAAGTACCGGAAAGTCCCGTGCCGAGGATCACGGCCACGCGCGGACGGAGGTTTGTCTTGATGAGGATGTGATCGGCCGCCTCGTGGATCTCTTTGATCGCTTTGTCTGCATCGCGGGGGGGCTGGACTGTCATGGTATGACTCCCTCCACTGAGATAGACCGCTGGACCGGACGGACACAAACGGTCCGTCTGCGGCGCACGGGTGAGTGGCATACGGTCAGCCGGGCCGCATGAGCACACGGCCCATCGCGTCCGCGCGGCGCACCGTGCCCGAAAGTATCTTTACTTTGCGTTCGGCCGTATGGGCTTGGGCGGGATCGGGGTTTTCTTCTCCTCTTTTGGGATCTTTTCGTCGACCGTGGAGAGAAGCTCGGTGATCTCCGCATCGTCGGGGAGCCCGTTTTTAGCCAGCTTCAGGTACTTCTTTGCCTCGGTATAGTTCTTCATCTGAAAATAGATGAGCCCGAGCGCTTTTTCCGCCGGCGCGTTTTCGGCCTTGAGGACGAGGGATCGATTGGCCAGCTTCAGCGCCCTATCGAGCTTCTTGTTTTCTTTCGCGTACAGGAGTGCCGTGTCGGACCAGACCGAGTAGTCGCTCGGGTCAAGCGCGAGCGATTTCTCGTAATATTTGAGGGCCTCCGACACCTTTCCGTTCCTGAGGTAGTAATCGCCGATGGTACGGAAGGTGGCATAGTCGTTCGGCTTGAGCTTGACCAGCGCAAGGTAGGCCGCCTCCGCCTTTTCGGGGTCGGGTTTGGCCTCATAGGTCTCGGCAAGCCCGAGCATCGCGGGGTAGTTGTCCGGTTTTGTCGCCAGCGCCGCCGTCAACAGCTCAACCGCTTTGTCATACTGCCCCGTGCGGGAATAGCACTGGCCCAACAGATAGTAGACATCGGTGTTGTCGGGGGCCATCTCCCGCGCCTTTTCGAGATACCCGATGGCTTCATCAAACTTCCCGGCGATCCTCAGCCCGTCGCCAAGGTCGATGTAGGGCCTCGGGTCGTCGGGGTAGCTCTTCATGAGGTTGGTGTTGAATTCACGCAGCTTATCGAGCGCAACGTCGTAATCCGGCTTTATCGAGAGACAACGCTTGAGGGAGAGCATCGCCTCTTCCGACCATCCCCGCACGGCGAAGATGACGCCGAGGTTGTAGTGGGCCTTGTAGTTTTCGGGCTGGATGCGCACGACGTTGTTGAAGGCCGAGATCGCCTCGTCATAGGAGCCGAGCTTGACGTAGTTGGTGCCGAGGACGAAATAGAGGTCGGCGTTGTCCGGCTCGATCTCAAGCGCTTTCCAGATCGTATCGACGGCGAGCTTGTATTGGCCGGTGTTGGAGTAGCACTCGGCGACGTAGAGCATTGCCTGGATGTTTTTCGGATCCCGTGAGATCACGTCCGCAAAGACCCCGAGCGCCTTCTCGTAGAGTCCCCCGTCGAAATAGGTCTGCCCGAGCAGTATCTGCGCGTCGCTATAATCCGGCTTGACTTCAAGCGCCTTTCCGAGGGCCTTGGCCGCTTCGTCGTAGTTGGCCAGTTGGTGATAGGCAAGCCCGAGCATGAACAGGCCGTCGACGTATTCCGGGGAGTAGGAGACCGCCTTCTTGAAATATTCGAGGGCTTCCGGCGTCTTGCCGCCTTCCATCTTCAGAATACCGATCTGATAGTAGGCCAGGTAGTTATCCGGGGACTGCTCGATCGATTTTTCGTAGTTCAGGGTGGCATTGTCGGTATCTCCGAGCTTCCAGTAGACCTGGCCGAGGCTGTAATAGACCAAAAACTGGTTGGGATCGAGCTTGAGCGACTCCTCGTAGGCCGCAATCGACTTGTCGTATTCTTCCCGGTAGTAGTAGACCTTACCGACCCCCTTGTAGGAGCGGGGGTTGGCCGGATCGATGTCTTGCGCGCGCTCGTAGTAGTCCATGGCCTTGTCGAGCTCACGGTTATCGAGGTAGGTCTCGGCCATGAGGATCAGCGCATCAAAAAAGCGGGGGTCGATCTTGACTGCCATATCCAAGAGCGCCATGCCGTTGGTCTTTTCTCCCTTTGCGATATAGATATCCGCAAGCGAGTAGAGGGCCGTCGTGTTCTTCGGGTCGATCTCGACGACCTTCCGGAAGGTCTCGATGGCCGTGTCCTTCTGGCCCAGAAAGGCATAGAGATTGCCGAGGGCGAGGTAGGCGTCGACATACTTCGGATCCGTGTCGATGGCCTTCTTAAGTATGCGACGATGGCCGATTTCACGTCGCCGGCCTCGACATAGATCCTGGCCCTGTTATAGTATCCGGGCGCGTATCCCGGTTGTATCTTTATGGCCTTATCGATCGCGGCGATCGCCTTTTTCTTCTCCCCCATGGCAAGGTAGACACGCGAGAGCTCCACGTAGGCCTCGTAGTAGTCGGGCTTGAGCTTGATGGCCCGCTCCAGCGTGGCGACGGCATCACCGAACCTGCCGAAGGACGCATACGACCTGCCGATGGCAAGGTACGCCGGGTAGAAATCGGGCTTTATCTTCAACACGCCCTCATAGACCGATATCGCCCGGTCGATATCGCCGATGGCCAGCGCCACTCTCCCGATGTGGTCGTATCCGTCCACGAAATCGGGCCTGAGCTCCACGGCCTTCAGGTATGCCGCCAGGGCGTCCCGTGATTTCCCCTGGGCCTCCAGCACCGCCCCGAGCTCGTCGTATGCCAGGTAGTGGTGGAATCCAGGGCGACGGCCTCGTTGAGGAACTGCTCGGCCATGACGTATTCGCCCTTCTTGAAGTAGGCGACGCCGAGGCCGTAGTCTATATCGGCATCCTTCGCGTCAAGGGCGAGTGCTCGGGAGAAGACCCCGATGGCGTTATCGGTGTCGCCCGTCAAAAGGTAGATCGTCCCGAGCTCGGAGAGGACCTTCGGGTTGTCCCCGGCAAGGGCCAGCGCCCGGGTAAGGACTGTCACCGCCTCGGCGTATTCCTTCTGAGCGGAGAAGACTTCGCCCTTGAGGATATAGATGGAAGGATCGGCGGGGCGCAGCTTCTCGGCCCTCGCGAGAAAGGAGAGCGCACCCTCAAGGTTCCCCGAGGCCACCGCGTTTCTTGCCGAGAGGATGAGCGCGTCGAAGTGGTTGGGATCGATGGTCAACAGCGCGTCGAGCGCCGTTTTGGCCCCGGCGAAGTCTCCGAGGTCATACGACAGCTTCGCCATGAGGAGGAGCCCCTCCGGGGAATCCTTCGCCGTCTCGGCCGCCTTCTTATACGCGGCGAGGGCTTCTTTCGTCAGGCCCTCGGACGCCAGGAGTTTTCCTATCTTGATATATGCCTCGGTATAGTCAGGCTTGATGTCGACGGCCCGATTGTAGGCCTCAAGCGCCCCGTCGCGGTCGCCCGCGCCCGCCAGCGCATCGCCAAGGTAGTTGTAGGCAATGAACGAATCGCCGACGATATCGACGGCCTTTTTCAGCGGGTCCGTGGCCTCATCAAACCGTTTGTCCTCGAGGTAGGTCTTGCCGAGGTTGAAAAAAGCCTCGAAGAACTTCGGGTCAATGGTGACGGCCTCCCGGAAGGCCCGGGTAGCATTCTCGTGATCTCCCATCGCGAGGTAGACGAGTCCGATCTTATTCTCCGGGCGGGGATCACCGGGGGTGAGGCGGTAGGCGGTTTCAAATTCCTTGAGGGCTTCCTGATACTCGGCGTTGTTCAGGTAAAAATCGCCCTGGCTCATGGCCGAGAGGAACTCGGTATCGTCGGTCTGGCCCACGAGAGGAGGGACTAGGGAAAGAAGAAGCATCACACACAAGGCGCACATCCAAACGGTTCGTTTCATCTCTGTTCGCTCACAAAATCGCTTAAGAAAATAACGGTAGTCCATCCTATCGGGGAGCCCGACCCCATACCCTGTGCAAGATCGCGGACGGTCTGGGCATAGCCGTCAAGAAGAGGGGCCTTCCTGGACGCGGTAATCATTCGAGACAGAAAAGGGGATACCTCGTCCGGGCGCGCCCCCCGGGGGATCAGCAGATAGGGTGCATCCTTCATGAAGGCCAGGTATTCTATCTGGAAAAACTCCCCGGGAGCGGAGTCTTCGTCGATGTCCGATACAACGACGAGGGGTGCCTCCTGCTCCCACCACGCCCGGTCGCCCGGATGCGCGAGGAGGAGCACGGTTGGGGCTCCCACGCCCGTCTCTTTCGTGTCTGGGTCCGGGAGTCGCCTCACGTCCGTAAAGAGGTCTAATAATCCCTTGTCGACAGGGCCGGCGTCTCCGACGACGGTCACGCTATCCGGCATCGTCGGGAGGGCCTGAGGGATCATCGACCGGGGAGAAAGACAGGACGTAAGGAATACGGCGTATTCGGCCGCAAGCGGCACGAACGTCCCGTCCCCGGGACTATGCCCGAGGGCGTTGAGCGGAAGTGATGAAAGACGAGGCCCGGGAGATATCCCGAGCGTGGTGACGCCGTCGAGCTCCCCGATCAGAGGGGCAATCAGTATTGAGTAGAGGTGGTCCGATGCCGCGGCAAATGGGGGAAGCGCGGCCGCCGTCGACCCCTCGGGGGCGGGAGCGGCGACGGGGGGTGTGGAGATTTCCTTCTTTAGGTCCCGCACAAGCCCCGCGGCTTCCTCCTGTGTTGTCCCGAGTTTTACGACGGATGTCCCCCGTGATGTGACCACGAATGCAAATGCGGCCTCCCCGTCAAAGTAGTAGTGGACGAAGGCCGCGCCGTTCGGCACGATCCGCGCAAGGTCGCCCGCGTCGGGCGGCCCGATGCCCATGAAGGCGGCAAGCCGAGGGGACCGCCGCGCGATCGAGGACACGGCGTCGGAAAGCGCCGCGTTTGCCTCATCGCGGCGTCGGATGATGTCCGTGCGCGAGGATTCGGCAAGCTTGGTGAAGTCACCCGACAAAAAGACCCCTTGGGCCGCGATCGCGCGCATCGCCGCGTCCCGAAAAAGGCCCACGAGCTCCGCGTCTGTTTTCTTCAGGACGGGTGGAGACTGAAAGATCCCTCGCGCCACCCACGATCCCTCGGACGAAATGAGGGCCTCAAGCCCCTCCCTCTCTTCCCCGAGCTCCGCACAGAGGCCCAGGAGCTTATTAAGGGCTCCCGCACGCTCCTCTGTTCCGAAGGAAAGGAGCGCTGCTTCCGGCACATCCGTCCTGATGTCCTCCGAGGTTCGGACGCAAGAGGCCAGCGCGTCGAAGGCCTTCTCTTTTTGACCGAGGGCGATCCTCACTTCGGCCTCGGCTAAAAGCGCCGCGGCGCGCGTGAGCGGGACATCCTCGGAAAACGCGAGCGTATGGGCCGAAAGGGCGGCCGCCTCGGCCCCCTTGAGATCGCCCATGGCGATGAGAACCCGCGCCGTCTCGCAGTAGACCGCCGTCTCGCCGAGGGTCCAGCCGAGATCCTTTGCCACCATAAGGGCGTCCTTCAGGAACAGCGAGGCCGCCTTTGAATCGCCGGCCTTGCGGTAGGCCGTCGAGAGCCCTATGAGGGCGGTTTCTCTGACCACTTCGTCCTCGATTCTTTCCCCGAGGGTCTCGGCGACCTTGTAGGCCGCTATGGCACCGGGGAAGTCCCCCTCGCCGGCGAGGATCCGGCCGAGCGTCAGATAAGCACGGCCCAGCCGCCCGGCATCGGCCAGTCTCTCAAAGATCGTGATCGCCTCTCTGATCTTCGCCTCTCCCTGTTTGTTCTCTTGCTGGGCGGCGTCAATCTCGGCGCCCAGCATGAGGACATCGCCGACGTCAGGCGCCGGCCCCGATGCCCCCACCTCTTTGAGAGTCTCATCGGCCTGGCGCTTTGCGGCCTCTCGATCACCCGTGAGGAAGAGAAGCCGCGCCTGCGCAAGCCCGGCTTCGGCGACGTACTCGGGCCTGCCGAGGGTGCGTGATAGCTCTTGGGCCGCGGCCAGGTCGTCCCGCGCGCCTGCCGCGTCGCCAAGGGATATCCGTGCCCTCGCCAGCCCCATCAGGCACTGATAGATCCCTTCATCGTTTTCCGCCGTCCGAAAGATATTCTCCGCGGAGAGGTACGACTCGATGCCCCGAACGCGATCCAGGAGGATGTCGGAGGCGACCTCCGCCTGGATGAAGATCGCCTGGGCCTTGGAGACGAGGATCTCCTTTTCCGGGGCGGAGAGCTTGGCCGGCGTGAGGGGTTTTGTCTTGAGGTCGGCGATATTATTGAGGTAGGCCGAAAGGGTGGCGGCATCTATCGTGACCCTGGCCGTCACCAATACCATATCGGAGGTAGGGAACGGGGTGGAAGAGACGACCTCGGTTTTCTTGATATATTTCTTGTAGTCGGGGATGACCAGGGCGTCCAGCGCGTCCTGGAGGCGGAAGAATTCATCTTCGCCGAGGGTCTGGAAGATAGACGTGACAAGCGCCCTTTTTTCGGCGTCATCGACGGCGGTCGGAAGCGGCGGCTCCGCATCCGAAGGTGTCTTCTGAGCGGGCGCGCCCAGGCCGAGGGAAAAAATGGTGACCCCGTCTTCGCCTCCGTTGCCGGCGCCGAAGAGCGGATGCGCGCCGAATGAGACGAATAGAAGGATAAGGAGCACGACTATGCGGTACGTAGTATGGATAATAGCCCGAGAAAAAAAGGTCATCGGATAGATCCTCGCCCCGGCCCGATACGGCCTCAGTTCATCGTCGAACATCACCGATAGATGATCTCGTGTTCCCCGTGCTATAACCCGAGCTCCCCCGCAATCGTCCCCATCGCCTCGATGCTGAGGGTGACGAACTCCTCAAGCGGTATCCCGATCTCCTCACAGAGCCTGATCCCCTCGCGGCTGACGGACCTGGCGAAACCCTTCTCTTTCATCCGCTTGACGACGGAGGAGGGTTTCACCTGGGCGATCTTCTTGTCCGGCTGCACGAGGGCCGTGGCCACAATCAGCCCGGTGATATTTTCCGCGGCGGTGAGGGCGAAATGGAACGTGTCGGTGCGGGAAATCCCAAGGGCCTCGGCGTTGTGGCTCTTGATCGCCTCGATGATCTCGGGGCTTACCCCCTTTTCGACGAGGATCTTTTCAGTCTCGAGTCCGTGGCGCTCGGGGGTATCCTTGGTCGTCGCGTAGTCAAGGTCGTGAAGCAGGCCCGCGACTCCCCATACCTCGGGGTCTTTTCCGAACCGCGCCGCAAGCCGCCTCATGATCGCCTCGGTGGCCAGGCTGTGCTTGATCAGGGCCTGATCCGTGACTTTTTCTTTCACGAGCGCCCACGCCTCGTCTCTTGTTACCGTGCGGCCGCTCATCGATATCGATTCTCCTTTTCCGTTCTTTTTTGTTTGTCTTCCAGCATCTTTGCCGTACAGTAGGTGTCGGCCAGCTCACAGGCCTTCGTAATGTCGGCATCGGCCTTATCGGCAAGCCCCATCATGTTGTAGCAGCCGCCCCGCTGGTAGAGGGCCTCGGCGTCGTTCGGGTAAAAGCCCAATACCATGGAGAAATCATCCGAGGCCTCTTTCCATTTGAAAAGCTTTTTATAAGAGAGCCCCCGGTTGAAATAGACGGTCGACAGATCGATCCCCTCTGTCGTTGTGCCGGAAGATGCCGCCTCGATTACGCTCGTCCACAGCTCGATCGCAGTCCCATAGTCGCCCCTTCTGAAGTGCCGCTGGGCATCGTCATTGACATCTTTAACGCTGGCGGCCGCGGCTATCGAGGCCGCCAGCGAGAGGATCAGAAGAGAAACACATACGCGCTTTTTCATGCTCTGCACCCGCATCGGTAAGATCGGCCTTCTCCCCGGCAATATCTGGTAGTTATCCACAATAATATACACAACATGTGGATAGAATAGCGAAAAACAGGGGAAAATTGTTACTTATCATGATGATACGCTGAAATTGTTTTATGATACTGTATTGTGAGAGTATAGTCAAGCTTTTCCCTTGACGATGACTCCTGCTTATGATATTTAATTATATTTATACACACGGCACTGTTCGGTCTGACACACGGCGTGCGGTATCTTTTCGGGCCGACGGCTCGATGGGGTCAACGATGAAACAGCTCCTGCTGGTGGATGACCGCAACAAATATTCGAAGATCATCACGAGCTTCTTCACGAAGCGCGGCTACCTGGTCGACCGCGCCGTCTCCGCCAGAGAGGGGATCAGACTCCTGGGCGAAAGAGGGCTGGATTACTATTGTGTCGTGGTCACGGACATCACCATGGAGCATCAGCTGGCCGGCCTGACGGTGATCCTGTATCTACACCGAAAGAGGTTTTCGGGGACGGTTGTCATGGCGAGCACCGGCTTCGACGTATTTTTCGGGATGTTCTTCTCCAAGCTCTTCATGGGAATTTTCGGCGTGCACTATCTCGTTCCCAAGACCACGGTGTTGAAGCACGATTTTGATTTTTACCCGGCCCGGCTCGGCTCGCAACCGCAAAAAGAGTTCACCGAGGTTACCGCCGCACTCGGGGCTTGACCGTAGGATCGTAGCTGCGATTGAGCCCTCAGAATCATCACCACAGCAAACCTCCTCGTAAGGGGCGGTGAGTGTCGACAAAATAAAGTACATAATCTATTAAGAAAGGAGCATCCTATGAAACGGTTTGTACTTCTTACGTTAGTGGCGGCCCTGATCGTCCCCCTGGCCTTCGGGATCACCGGCTGCGCGAAGGAAAAGAAACATTACCTCATCGGCATCTCCCAGTTCGTCGAGCACCCGGCGCTTGATGCCGTTCGCAACGGATTCATCGACTACCTCAAGGAGAACGGCTACGTGGAAGGGGAGAACGTGACGTATGATATTAATCTGGCCCAGGCCGATTTCGGAACGGCGGCGCAGATCGCGGAGAAGCTTGTCGGGATGAAGCCGGATCTGGTTCTTACCATCGCCACTCCCTCCTCCCAGGCCATGGTCAAGGCGACCGCGGAAATCCCCATCGTCTTTTCCGCCGTGACCGACCCGGTCGGAGCGGGGTTGGTGAGCTCGCTTTCCGGCGGCGGGAAGAACGTGACCGGGACCTCGGACCTCTCCCCCGTAGACAAGCAGCTTGAGCTCATCAAGAAGATCGTACCGAACATCAAGAAGCTCGGCTTTATCTACAACGCCGGCGAGTCCAACTCCCTGACTTCTCTCAAGCAGGCCAAGGAAGCGGCCGCCAAGCTCAACATTGAGATCGTCGAGGCCACCGTCACCAACTCAAGCGAGGTCTTGATGGCGGCTCAATCCCTGGTGGGCAAGGTGGACGCCATTCACGTCCCCACGGACAACACCGTCGTTTCCGCCTTTGAGGCGATCACCAAGGTCTGCATCGACAATAAGATCCCCCTCTTCGCGGCGGACGTCGATTCGGTCCCGCGGGGCGCCGTCGCGGCCCTCGCGATTGACTACTATCGCCTCGGCCAGCAGACAGGCAGGATGGCCATCGAAATCCTCAAGGGAAAGAAACCGGGCGACATGCCGGTCGAAACCCTCGAAGATCTGCTGCTTTATGTCAACCTCGATTCCGCCAAGAAGATGGGCGTGACGATCCCGGCCGACGTGCTTGATAAGGCCGACAAGAAGATCGAAGAAATCTCGGCGCCGACGCCCGCGGAAGAAAAGAAGTAGGCGCACGTGCGCAGACGGATACCGCCGGAAGTCGCCGTCGGCGCTCCGACCGGTCGATACCGGTGCCGAGTCGGGAGTTTTCGAACATCGAAGGTAAAACGAGACGGGGTGGGATATCGATTCTCACCCCGTCTCTTTTTTTGTCACGACGGCGGCGCCGGGCTTTTCCCTTGACCATATAAAGTTATTGTGATATTTAACTACTTTTAATAATTGATTTTCGAGCCCGGCCTTTCAAGTACCGTGACCTGGAGGTGGCGCACGTGTCGTTGTATGCCCTCATGGGTGCGATCTCACAGGGCCTCGTCTATTCCCTGATGGCGCTCGGGGTTTACCTTACGTTTCGGGTCTTGGATTTCCCCGACCTCACGGTGGACGGCAGCTTCCCGCTCGGGGCTTCGGTGAGCGCCGTGTTGATCACACACGGGGTAAACCCGTTCCTGACGCTCCCCGCGGCCATAGCCGCCGGGATGCTGGCCGGCCTCGCCACGGGCTTTCTCTCCACGAAGCTGCACATCCTTAATCTCCTGGCCTCGATCCTAACGATGATCGCACTCTATTCCATCAACTTGAGGATCATGGGCAAGCCAAACATCTCCCTCCTCAACAGGAAGACCGTCTTTGACTACTTTTCGGCCCTCAGGGATTTCATGGTGGGTCTCGGCATCCCCGAGTCGGTGATGGTCCCCCTTCTCTTCCTTGCGATCATCATCCTCGTCAAGATCGCCCTTGATTTCTTCCTCCACACGGAGCTCGGATTGGCGCTGCGCGCCACCGGCGACAACCCCCATATGATCCGGGCGCAGGGCGTCAATACGAACTTCACCATCATGCTGGGCGTTGCGATCTCAAACGGCCTTGTCGCGTTGTCCGGGGCGCTCTTTTCCCAGAACCAGGGGAGCGCGGACGTCAACATGGGGGTAGGGACGATCGTGGCGGGGCTCGCTTCGGTGATCGTCGGGGAGGCCGTCATAGGAGAGATGACCGTATTTCGGGCGACGATCGGCGTTATCATCGGGTCGGTCATCTACCGACTCGCCATCGCCGTGGCCCTGCAGATCAAGATCGGAAGCCTCCAGATCACCCCGAGCGACCTGAAGCTCATCACGGCGATTCTCGTGATCATCGCACTGACCCTTCCCACGTTCAGGAATAAGATCAAGATCGGCATCTTCCGAAGGGGAGGGACCCAACAATGATCAGGGTACGCGATCTCACCAAGATCTTCAATCCGGGCAGCGTCAATGAGAACCTTGCCCTGGACGACGTAACCCTCGATATCAAGAAGGGCGACTTCATCACCGTCATCGGCTCCAACGGCGCCGGGAAATCGACGCTGCTCAACCTCATCGCGGGCGTCTATCCTCCGGAGCGGGGCCGAATCGTCATCGACGGCGTTGACGTCACTTCCTTGAGGGAGTACGAGCGGGCCAAGTTTATCGGCCGCGTATTCCAGGATCCGATGATGGGGACTTCCGCCGCAATGACCATCGAGGAGAACTTCTCCATCGCCCTGGCGCGTGGCAGGAGGCGGACCCTTCGGTTCGGCGTGAATCACCGGACGAGAGACCTCTTCAAGAGCCGCCTGGCCCTGTTGGGGCTGGGGCTTGAGAACCGCCTCAAGGATAAGGTGGGCCTCCTTTCCGGAGGGCAGCGCCAGTCGCTCACCCTCCTCATGGCGACCCTCAACTCCCCGAAGGTGCTCCTCCTTGACGAGCATACGGCGGCGCTTGACCCCAAGACGGCGAAGCTCGTCATGGACATCACCACAAAGATCATCGAAAAGTACGAGCTGACAACCATCATGATCACCCACAACATGCAGCAGGCCCTGGCCAACGGAAACCGGCTCATCATGATGCACCTGGGCAAGATTATCCTCGACGTACGGGGCCCGGAGAGGGACAACCTGACGGTGGAGGACCTCCTGGAGCAGTTCGGCAAGCTCAGGGGGAGCCTGACGGACAAGACCCTCCTTTCGATCAAGTCCGAGGCGCCGTAAAGACACCCCAAAAATGCTTCGCATTTTTCGGGGCCCCGTCAGAGAGGGGATAAAAGTGACAACGGTCTAAGAATAATGTGCCCAGTCATTAAACTCTCAGTACCTAGTTGGACGATCGTAGTATTAGAAAGATAGACCTTTCTTATTCCAGGTGTATGTCAAAAAAAACCAAGACCCATTTCATTTGCCAGTCATGTGGATTTACCGTGCCACGCTGGGTGGGCAGGTGCCCCCAGTGCAACGAGTGGAACACCATCGTCGAGGAGGCCGTGCCGGAGAAGACACTGGCGACGTCGAGGGCCGCCCCCCGAAGCAGTGCGGTCTTCCTCTCGGCGGTAGACAGGACCGAGGTCTCCCGCATGGTCATCGGGATCGGAGAGCTTGACCGCGTGCTCGGCGGCGGGCTCGTGCCCGGCTCCGTGGTGCTCGTGGGAGGAGACCCCGGCGTCGGCAAGACGACGCTCTTGATGGAGGCGCTCTCCCGTCTGGCATCACACGGGGTCAAGACCCTCTATGTCTCGGGAGAAGAATCGGGGGCGCAGCTTGCCGTCCGCGCGGAGCGCCTGGGCCTTGATCCCGCCAAGATGCTCGTCCTTTTCACAACCGCGCTTTCCGACATCATGGATGCCATGGAGCGGCTCTCCCCGCGGGTCGTGGTCGTCGACTCGATCCAGACCACGGCCGACGACGAGGTCGAGTCGGCTCCAGGGGGCATCGGGCAGATCCGTGAGGTCGCCCAGAAGCTGACGCAGGCGGCCAAGGAAAAAGGGACCGCGATTTTTCTCGTGGGACACATCACCAAAGAGGGCGCCATCGCCGGGCCCAAGGTGTTGGAGCATCTTGTCGATACCGTCCTCTATTTCGAGGGGGGGACCCATTACCCCTATCGAATCCTCAAGGCCCACAAGAACCGTTTCGGTCCCACCCACGAGGTGGGGATTTTTGAGATGCGAGAGCGGGGGCTTGTGGAGGTGACAAACCCCTCGGAGCTCTTCCTCACCCGGCGCGACGAGCCGGTCTCCGGCGGCAGCGTTACCGCGGCGATCGAGGGAACCAGGACCATCATGGTCGAGGTGCAGGCCCTGACCACCCCGAGCGCGCTGGCCGTGCCGCGCCGGACGTCTCTCGGCATCGACTATAACCGGACCAACATCATCGCCGCGGTGCTCGAGAAAAAGGGGGGCGTCAACCTGTCGGGGCACGATATCTTCGTCAACGTCGCCGGCGGCATCAGGCTTTCCGAGCCCTCCGTGGATGCGGCGCTGGCCGCAAGCCTCATATCGAGCTTTTCAGACATACCGGTCGCCTCCGACACCGTCTTGTTCGGGGAGATCGGGCTCTCGGGAGAGATCATGGGCGTCTCTCAGGGAGCGCAAAGGATCGCGGAGGCCAAACGGCTCGGCTTTTCGAGGGCCATCGTGCCGGCCAAGAACGCGGAGGAAAAGGGGATGCCCTCCCAGATCGAGGCCGTCGGCGTGAGAACGGTCCGGGAATTGATCGACATCCTCTTTAAGGGCAAGAAGTAAGGCGTCGTTGGGTAGGGCGATGCCCCGGCGGTTTCGGAGCCTCATCAAAGGCTTACTTGGCGATGAGCTCGTCCAGCCGCTCGATGAGTAATTCGACGCTGAAACGGCTTTTCGACGAACGGGCTTCCCGTAATCTTCAGGAAGGCCTGGGTGTCTTTTCCGAGGACGTCACCGGTGATAAAGAGAACCCTGTTGGAAAGGCCGGGGTGATATTTCTGAATAAAGGTATAGAGCTCTTTTCCGCCGATACCGGGCATCTTCATGTCCGAGATCACCACGTCATATCGCTTGCCGTTGATAGCCTCGATGGCCTCCTCGCCGCCCGTGCATAGATCCACCCGATGCCCCTCGTCGGCCAACGCTTCAAACAGGAGGTCCCTCACGGATTTCTCATCTTCGACCACAAGCACCGACTTTCCGTTTCGCGGTCCGGCCGCCTTTTTCTGCATGGGCCGCTCCGTGCGTTCTTCCTCACTCGTGACGGGGAGCTCGATGCTAAAGCGTGTCGCCTTCCTTGGGGAGCTTGTCACGTCGATTTTCCCGCCATGCTCACCTATGATGCCGTAGACGATGGCAAGGCCCAAGCCCGTCCCCTTTCCGACCTCTTTGGTCGTGAAAAACGGATCAAAGATGTAGTTGATGATATCCTTGGGTATGCCCGGCCCGTCGTCCTCAAATTCGATCGAGATGGCGCCGTTTTTCAGTACCGAGCGGATCACGAGCGTGCCCCCGCCGGCCGTGACCAGGGCGTCGTGGGCATTGTTGATGAGGTTGATGAAAACCTGCTGCAGCTGGTAGGGGTCGGCCGAGGTCTTGGGTATATCCTCGGAAAGATCCGTCTGAATCACGACGTTGTCCACCCGCAGCTCATATTCCCTGAGCCGGTACGATTCCATGATCACGTCGTTGATGGATATCATTTTTCGCTCGGGCTTGTGCTCGCGCGCAAAGGCCAATAGTCCCTGGATGATCTTCGACGAGCGGAAGGACTCTTTACGGATGATTTCGAGCTTTTCCCGTATGTGGGCCGGTATCTCCTTTCGCATCATCAGATCGGCGTGGCCGATGATGGAGGTCAGGGGGTTGTTCAGCTCGTGGGCCACCCCGGACAGGATCCCCCCGAGGCTCGAGAGCTTCTCGGCCTGGGCGAGCTGTCGCTCCATTTTCTTTCTCTCGGTGATGTCCTTGAGGAAGCCCTGGTAGCCGATGATCGCGCCCGACTTGTCCTTCCTGACGACCGCCGTCATCAGGCAGTCGAGCAACTGGCCGTCTTTTCGCGTGAACGATATCTCGTGGTCCTTAACGAAACCCCTTTCCGCAAGAAGACGAATAATCCGGTCTCTTTCGTCCGACGGTGAATAGACCTCGGTGAGGTCCAGGCTCAAGAGCTCTTCCCTCGTGTATCCGGTGAGTTGTTCCGCCGCCCGATTGATGTCGATGATCCGGGCCTCTCTATTCGTCACGACGATGATATCCCGGGAAGTCTCGAAGATACCGCGGTACCTTTCTTCAGACTCTTTGATTGCCTCTTCGGCCTCTTTTCGCTCGGTGATGTCTCTGATGGTCCCCTGGTAGCCGACGATAGCTCCTTTCCTGTCCCTCCTGGCCGCCGCGGTCATGAGGCAGTCCGCATACGTCCCGTCTTTTTTCCGCATAGTCAATTCAAAATCCTTGATAAACCGTGTCTTTCTATGGTCTCCTTGAATCGATTGCGCTCCGTGAGGATCCTTATAGAAGTAGCTGACGTTTCTGGAGAGGGTCTCCTCCCTCGTGTAGCCGAGGATCGTTTCAAACGCCGGATTGACGTCAAAGATAGCTCCTTCTGGCGAGGTAATGAAGACGATATCCTGGGACGTCTCGAAAAAGCCGCGGTATTTCTCCTCGGACTCTTTGAGGGCCTCCTCGGCCCTTTTGCGCTCCTGTTCGCTCTCAATAGACCGACAGGGCAAATGCGATATCTCCGGCTACTTCCACGAGCAGGGATGCTTCCTCATTATCGAAGACGTCGGCCTGGTCCCCATAAACCCCCAGCGCGCCGAAGACCTGTGTACCGACCACAATGGGCAGCGCCATGCATGAGCGGTAACCCCTTTTCAGCGCCTCCTTCCGCCAGGGCAGGAAGTCCGGATCATGGGCGGTATCATTGGTTATCCACGGGCGCTTCGTTTTGATCGCCGTCCCCATCGGGCCCCTTGCCGGTTTTCGTGCTCATCCCAGGTTACGGTGATGTTCTTGAGATATCCGTCCTCAAATCCCCAGTAGGCCGCCGGGATGACTCGTTTGTGCCCCTCTTCGACCAGGCCGATCCAGACGAAGTGGTAGCCGCTCACCTCGCACAGGATCTCGCATGCTCCCTCAAGGATCGTATCTTTATCCTTTCACCTTCGCGATCAACTGGTCGATGTTCCTCAGCGACCGGAGGAGCCGGTTGAGGTGGGCGATCCGCTCCTGCGCCCGCTTCCATTCGGTGATGTCCCTCCCGAGGCCGTGCGCCTCGACGACTTTCCCGTCCTTCCAGATCAGGGTTTCCCTCATCTCCACCGTCCTGATTTCTCCGCCCTTATCAACAATGGAAAGATCGAAGGGGCCGATATCCTCGCCCTTTCGCTGTCTCTCGAAGAGCTCGGGAATCTTTTTCACTGATTCCGGGGCCAAGAGCTCAATGTAGTTTTTCCTGATCAGCTCATCCCGGGTATACCCGGAGACCCGCGCGAGGGCCCGGTTGAGATAGAGTATCTTTCCGGTTCCGTCCGTCACGTAGACGATGTCGTCGATGTTCTCCACCAGCTCCCGATAGCGCCGTTCCGACTCCCTGAGCGCATCCTCCGCCCTCTTACGCTCGGTGATGTCGCGCCCGATCCCCTGAAATTCCACGATGCGATTTCCGCTCCAAACCAGTTTTTCCCGGGTCTCGATGGTCTTCAGCGTAACCGTCGGCATCAAAGACATCAAGGCGGAAGATCCCGACATCCTCACCGGCGCGCTGGCGCGCTGAAGACGTCGGCGGCGGTCTCCAATGAGCCGGGCGCAAGGAAATCGGCGAAGCTCCGTCCAATCACCTCCTCCCGTCGACGTCCGATAAACTCCTCCGCCGCGCTGTTCAGAAAAGTGATTTTCCCCTGCTCGTTGGTAACGTAGACGATATCCGCGATATTCTCGACCAGCTCCCGGTAGCGTTGTTCCGACTCCCTGAGAGCCAGCTCGGCCTCCTTGCGCCTGCTGATATCCGTTACGATAACCTGAACAGCCGGCTTTCCCCGATACGTGAGAGGTGTCGCAAGGACATCGACGGGAACGGCGGTGCCATCCAGCCTGACGTAGACATTCTCCGCCGGGTAGAGCCCTTCCTCTCCGGACAACATCCGCTTAATCCGGTCCTCGGCATCTTTCAGATAGTCGGGGTGGATGATCTGCTTAATATCACGGCCGGTTATCTCGTCGGGGGATCCCGCGCCGAGGATCTTTGCCCCCTCCATATTCGTGAAAACGATCTTCCCCTCGGACTGGACGGCTATACCCACGGGGGCGATCTCAAGGAGTTTACGGTAACGCTCCTCGCTCTCGCGGAGGGCTTCCTCGGCCTCCCTGCGCTCCGTAGTGTTTCTTCCCACGCCCAGAAAGCCGGAGGGCCGCCCGTCGGCGTCCCTGAGGAGCGTCACGTTGATCTCGCCCCAGAAGGTGGAACCGTCCTTCCGACAAAACTCGAGCTCCATCGTTCGGGATATCTTCACGTTCGGGTCGTAAAGCCGCTCAGGCGTCAGGTCTTCCGCCATCGCCCCGGCGGCGATCCGATACGAATCGGGGGCCATGCTTTTTTCAAGAGGAAGGTCACGGAGCTCCTCGAGGCTGTACCCCCGGTTGAATGCGACCGAAGGATTCGAGTACGTCGTGCGAAAGTCCATGTCCATCATCCAGACGGTGTCGTTCATATTCTCGGTGATGATGCGGTAGCGCTCGTCTTTTTCGCGCAGGGCCGCCTCGGCGCGCTCTTTTTCGATCCGGAGCCTTTTTTGTTCGAGGGCGACGGCGACGGCGGGCCCCAGCCCTTCATATGCTCCTTGATGACGTAGTCGGCCGCGCCCGCCTTCATGCACTCGACGGCGGTGTCCTCGTTTTGCGATCCGGTCAGGATGATCACGGGCGTTATCGGCGCGCGCTCAAGGGTAAGTTTGAGCGCCGTCAGCCCGTCAAAGGAGGGGAGCTTGAAGTCCGAGACGATGAGGTCGGGACGGAACGCCTCGAGGGCCGCGAGGAACTCCTCGCGCGTCTCGACCGTCCGGAAGACACACTTCTTGCAGCTCTTGCCGATCTCCCGCTCGGCCAATTCCGCGTCCGTCGGGAGGTCTTCGACGATCAGGATGCGCGTGGGCTCATCCATTGGGTTTCACCTTCGCTTCATTGATAAGAAGGGATGCCGTCGGCCCGCCTAAGAAGGGGGCTGATTCACCAGCAGCCAGTAGAGCCCGAGGTTGCTCATCGCCTGAAAGAACTGGTCGAAATCGACCGGTTTGACCACGTAGCTGTTGGCGCCGAGGGCGTAGGCCTCCTTGATGTCCGGGTCTTCCCGCGAGGAGCTCACGACGACGACGGGGATGCTTTTCGTCCGCTCGATGCCCTTGATCACCCGCAGAACCTCAAGACCGTTCATCTTGGGGAGCTTCAGGTCAAGGAGCACCACCTTGGGAAGCTTCATCGTCTTTCTTTCCGCGTATTCCCCCTGGGCCAGGAGGATATCCAGCGCCTGCGCCCCGTCCTGCGCAACATAGATCTGGTTTGCCAGATGGTTTTTCTTGAGTGCCCTGACCGTCAGCTCGGCATCATTGGGATTATCCTCCACCAGGAGGATGTCTAATCGGTTCGATGTTGCTCATGAAGTCCCCCCTTCATTGAGTAGGGCAAAGTAAAACGCGGCGCCTTTTTCCACTTCTCCTTCGGCCCAGACCCGCCCGCCGTGGCGGTGGATCACCCGCTGGACGATAGCGAGGCCGACGCCGGTGCCCGGAAATTCCCGCTCGCCGTGGAGCCGCTGAAAAACCCCGAAGAGCTTGTCCGAATAGCGCATGTCAAAGCCGGCGCCGTTGTCCCTGACGGAGTAGATCGCCTCGCCGTTCTGTATTTCTCCGTTTACCTCGATTACCGCCCGCTCTTTCTTGGACGAAAACTTAACCGCGTTCGATATGAGGTTCACCCACACCTGCCGAATCATCGTCGGGTCTCCCTCGAAGCGCGGCAATTTCCCCACCCGAAAGTCGATGCGTCCGCGGCCTTCCTCGTTCGTCAGCTCGAAAAAGACGGAGCGCGCCAGAATCCCCATATCGATCGGGGCGGCCTGCATCTCGACGCGCCCGATGCGCGAGAACGCCAGCAGATCGTCGATGAGCCTGCCCATTTTGTTCGTGTTATCGCGGATGATCGCGCTCAGGCGCCTTCCCTCCTCGTCCAGAGACGCCTCGTGCTCCTCGAGAAGGACCTTGGTGAACCCGTCGATGGCGCGCAGCGGGGCGCGCAGGTCGTGCGACACCGAGTAGCTGAAGGCCTCGAGCTCCTTGTTGGAGGCCTCCAGCTGCGCCGTGCGGTCGCGCACGCGCTGTTCCAGCTCCTTGTTGAGCGTCTGAATTTCTTCCTCCGCCCGCCTGCGGTCGGTGATATCGAGCGCCGAAGACAGCGCACCCGTCACCTTTCCGCTTTCGTCTTTGAGCACACGGCACCACCAACCGAGCAGTCGACTTTGGCCGTCACTGCGCCGCTGCCAGCTCTCGACGTAGAAAACGTTTTCAACACCGTCAAAGAGTGGCTGCACCACGGTCATAGGTTTCCTGCTCACCGACGAAGTAACCGGCCGCTTCTTTCCCGATTACGTCCTCCCCGAAGAACTCGAGGCCCGCCTGATTGGCCCAGGTATAGACCTTGTTGTTGTCCACCTCCATGATGATGTCGCTAACGGCGTCCAGGATGGCCTCCTGGCGATTAGACAACGCCCGCAAATTCTCCTCGGCGCGTTTTTTTTCGGTGATGTCTCGTAGGACGGACCGGCTATAGAGGATTTTGCCCTTCGCGTCTCTCACCGCGCTGGTGCTGAGCATGACGTCGATCGTCGTCCCGTCCTTTCGCAGTATCTTGAGCTCTTCGCCGTGCACCTCTCCCGTCTTCAGAAAGGTCGGGAACACCACCTTGCCGGGAACGTTCGGCGCTGTCCGGATGATATATTTCAAAGACGGGGCGGCCGATGATCTCGTCCTTCGTGTACCCCGCTTGCCCTGGCAAACGTCTCGTTGCAGCTTGATGATTTTCGCCGTTTTTGCGTCCACCGATACGAACATGTCGGGGGCGTTTTCGTAGAGGTCCTCGTATCGTGCCTCCGACTCCCTGAGCGCCTCTTCTGCCCGCTTGCGCTCCGTTACGTCCCTCCCGATTCCGTGGACTTCCTTGGCTCTCCCTTGTTCCCAAATGAGCCGCTCTCTTGTTTCGACCGTGTGGATAGCGCCGCCCTTACCGTGTAGTTTGACTTCAAACGGGCCGACATTTTCCCCGGCGAGTTGTCGTTTATATACACGCGTAATATCCTTATACGAGTCGGTTGTGAGGAGGCTCTTCGTATTGAGCCTGAGGAACTCTTCCCTCGAATATCCCAGTTTTGACGCGGCGGCGCTGTTGACGAACGTTATGTTTCCCTTATCGTCAAAGACATAGATAATGTCCTCGATATTTTCTACGATATTGCGGTAGCGCTCTTCGCTTTCCTCGATCCGGCGCAGCATCGGAGACGAGACCCGCAGGAAGAGAAAGGCGCCGACAAGCGCCAACAGGAGCGCAATGGAACCCGCGGTCAGGCCCGCCCGGACGAAGGGGGCTTTGACCTCCGCAAGGTCGATCTTGGCCACGACGCCGAGGCCCAGCGCCTGCACCGGCTCGTAGGCCGCCAGCACCTTCTCCCCCCGGTAGTCGATGCCGACCATCGTCCCGGAAAGCCCCGAGAGGGCGCGTCGCATTGGCTCGGCCACGGGGGAATCGAGTGGGAGGATCGTCGGCGCCTGGGCCTTCTCGGCGAATCTTCCTGCGAACAGGAAGACCATCGAGTCTCCCTCGCGACGGGCGACGACGACCTCCCCGCTCACTGTTTCGGGATGATAATGGATGTGAGACTCAAGGAGCTCCCGGAGCTTTGCGTCGTCTATTTTTTTGACTCGACTCCCGGCCACTATTCCATTTGCGCGGGTGATCTCCTCAAAGTGCAACGCCTGGCTCCGCGCGATCTCTGACAGGCGCTGCTTCTGCTCCTCGATAGCCGCCCGGTAGAGCATGCTGATCGTGACGCCGAGGACGACGAGAATAATCGCGGTCATGATGAGGATGAGGATGGCGATTCTTCTTCCGCTCTCTTCACGGTCCAAGACCTCGCTGTTTATCTTTTAGAATGCAGAGTGAACACGAATCCGCCGCCCACGTCTTGTCGGGATCTTTGAGAACAAACCAATACGTTAGTTAGTGCCGTGAATTGAGACTACCCTCCGAGAGCATGCCGTGCCGTCTCCGAGCACGGATTTCACCGCGTAAAGTCAGTTCGACCGATGGCCCGCCGCGAGAGGTCGCTGTGGAAGTTGAATAGTAAGACGGTACTGATAGTCGCCACGAATGTGAGCTGATGGAGGGAGCGGTAACATACAACGTGCCCCGGTCTCTCTTGATTAACCAATAACGATTCTTATGATATTATCCGCCGTTTTATTTGATTATGCAAACAGTATTTTGGATATCCTTTCACTATCATATCAGATTAGTATACGCATGCCCGTTTTTGCGCTTCATGCTCGGATAAGAAACGGCCATTCATGCGCCTTCCTTCTCTCCCCAATCACAGCCGGATCACGATGGTGTCGCATATCATGTCGTGCCACCCCTGCCGCTCCTCGTCCCAGATGATCCACAGGAATCCGACGAAGAGCAAGAGCCCCGATGGAATATAGCACACAAGCCTTAGGGCGGAGATCGGAAAGGATACCGCCCTTCCATCACTCATGACCACCCTGATGCCCATGATCATCTTCCCCACGGTCTGCCCGAACAGGGTAGTCATCACGATGAAGTAGAGGGGCGGAACGGCAATCCCGACAAGGAGTCCCGCTTTCAGGAGGGGAGAAAGGAATCCAAGGAACTCCAGGCCCTGGCTCGTGAGTATCATGTCTACAATCCCCGTGGTCTTATCTATGAGAAGCGCCGCTCCCAATAGGAGCGCCAGGTCGAACATGAAGACAAAGAGGATATCGAAGGCCATCGCAAACGACCGGATGAAGAAACCGGCTCGCCTGAAATCGGCGATATTCTTCTTTGGAACAGGGGCATCATGCCGCGCCGGAACAGTCGCCTTCCTCCGACGGACGAGCGGCTCTCTTTTCGGGCTTTTCACGGCAACCGCCTGTCGGCCGGGCAACAGGGCGCCGCATGAGCGGCAGCGCAGCGCGTCGGCCCTGTTATAGTAGTCGCACTCGGGGCATTTCATCGTCTCAGCGCCACCCCCACTCGTATTGAACGATCGCGGCCGCCACCAGCGGCGCGGTCTCCGCCCGAAAAATGAGCCCGCCGAGGCCCGCCACAATAAGGCCGGCCTCCCGTGCGCCGGCGATCTCGGCACCCGAGAAACCGCCCTCCGGGCCGGTGAAAAGGGAGATCGTGCCGGGGGGGTCCGTCACCTCTCCGATGATCTCCTTTATTCCCCTGGTCTCCTCCTCCGAGAGGATGAGGGAAAGGCCCCCGCGAAGCTCGACGGCCTCCGAAAAAGCGAGGGGGGAATGCACCTCCAGCGCGCGGTTTCGCCGCGCCAGCCGGGACTCCTCCTCGGCGATCTTCTTCATTCGCGCAAGCTTCATGTCGCCGATATCACGCACGATCGTCCGTGATGAAACAAAGGGAGTCACCGACGAAACGCCAAGCTCGGCCGCGTCCCGAACGAGGCGCTCCATCTTTTTCCCCTTCAGAAGCCCGATAAAGAGGTGAACGGCAAGCGAGGCCTCGGGGTGCGGCGGCATCTCTTCAATAACGACGAGCGACACCATCTTCCGTGAGACGGCCGCCGTCCGCGCCGCGAACTCGTGCCCCCTCTCGTCCACAAGGCAGATCGTA
Organism: uncultured delta proteobacterium; assembly: GCA_963792965.1. Classification (GTDB taxonomy): domain Bacteria; phylum Desulfobacterota; class Zymogenia; order Zymogenales; family Zymogenaceae; genus CAWBYW01. Next base: position 145,159 of record CAWBYW010000016.1, read on the forward strand.
TCGCCGACCGAAAGCCTCAACACATCCCTGATATAGTGGGCCTGCTCGGACGAAGGCATGATCGCCGCCCCCGAGGAGAGCGTCCCCTTAACGAAGAGCCGCTTCATCTTCTGCCCCGCCTGTTCCCAGCAGCTCGTAAATCCCCACGGCCTGTTCCTTCCCCTTGACGTTGACCTGGCCCAGATCACGGGTCACGAAATCTCCCGCCTTCTTTAGCGTAAACTCGCTGATGATGATCGTCGTGCCGAACTCCTTGTTCAGCCCCTCCAGTCGCGAAGCCAGATTGACGCTGTCGCCAATGACGGTATAATCCATCCGTCGCTCCGAGCCGATATTACCGACGACCACTTCGCCGCTGTTGATGCCGATGCCGATCTGCATGGGCGGTATCCCCTCCGTCATGAGGCGCTCGTTGACTTTTTTGAGCTCTTGCTTCATGGACAGGGCGCAGAGACACGCCTTGCGCGCGTGGTCGGGGGCTTGTTTCGGCGCCCCGAAAAACGCCATGATGGCGTCGCCGACGTATTTGTCGAGGGTTCCGTCGAATCGGAAGACCACCTCGACCATGGCCTTGAAATAGATATTCAGGCGCCGCACCACTTCCTCGGGGGGGAGCTTCTCGCTCATGGAAGTAAAGCCCCGGATGTCCGAAAAGAGGATCGAGATATCCCTGCGCTCGCCGCTATCGAGCTTCAGGTCCTCGATGTTCTTGCTGATCTCTTCGGCCACCTGGTGGGAGACATACTTCGCGAAGGCTTCCTTGAACTTCTTTTTTGTCCTCCCTTCGGTAACATAGTTGAAGACGAGCGTCGAGACAAAGGAGAGAAATATCGCCGACGTCGGCGCGATATAGTCCATCATGACCCTCTCCCAGCGAAAGAGGTAGCCGACGATAAGCGTAAAGACGATGAGGATTACGAAAAGCGAGAGGATGCCGTACGCGGCGGACGAGGCCCTGAGCGAGACCGCCGCCACCAACAGGGAGAGGATGACAATGACCGCCACGCCCTCCGCCCGCGGGAGGCTTTTCACATGGTCGTTATTGAGGATATTGTCAAGTGCCGTGGCGTTGAGCTCCACCCCCGGGTAGACCGGCGAAAAGGGGGTCGCCCGCAGGTCGAAGAGCGATACGGCGGTCGTCCCCACCAGGACGATCCTGCCGGCGAAGGTCTCGGCGGGGATGCGTGGGGGCTGCCCCCTCCGGAGTGCCGCCATCGATTCGATAATGTCGCCGATCGAGTAGTATTCATAGGTACGGTACGGGCCGTGCCAATTGACGGCCATCCTCCCGTCGGGAGACAGCGGAATGGTAATCGGCCCAGCGAGGAGCGTTCGATTCTTCGTGATGACGATTGACTCCTTTTTCGGGTCGACTCCAAGGTACTTCAGGGCGGATATGAGACAGAGAGACGGATAATAGCGGCCCTGGTACAGAAAGAGGGGATAGACGGCGCGCGAGGGCCCGTCGGGGTCGGCCACGAAATTGATGCATCCCGTCCCCGATGAGGCGGCCAACAGCCCGAGGTAAGGCAGCGTGGCCGACCGGTATTGTGAAAGGGTGATATCGCTTCTGTTCTCCACCGGGACACTGAAGTGCTCCGCCAGATAGAGGTGCTCCATGAGCGCCTCATAGGTCTCGGTCCCGGTTTCCGGGCCCGGCAGAAAGACCGTCGAGGTGATGGCCTTCCCGAAACCGGAGGCGGCCCGAGCGAATGCGGCATCGGATGTCGGGTTTTTTATGTCGGGCTCAGCGAAGATGAGGTCGAAGGCCACCAGCCGCGCCCCGCCGGCTTTCAGGTAGTCCAGCAGTGCCCCAAAGACCTCCCGGGGCCAGGGCCACGTACCCAGGTCGTTCCGATAGAAGTTGAGGCTCTCCTCATCGAGCGTGATGATGACGATGCGGTCGTCATGGCGCTTCGGGTCGGAAAAGATCCTGAAGCGGACGTCGCCGGTCTTGTTCTCAAGTGAGGTCAACAATCCCCCGAGATGGGCGGACAGGACCACCGCGCTTACCACAGCGCCGATCACTGCACCCATCAGGAATCGATAGAGAGCGGGATATGTTTTCCTAATATTCTTCATATGTTATACATACCAATAAAAGCAGTCGGAGGCAATAATTTTTATACAACGGGGACGCCTTTCCTCGCTCGTGACGATTGACATGATATAAAGAACGGGGTACTATTTACGGCATTACATAATCTTCATGTATTCTTGATGGTAAGCGACAGAGGGAGGCCGCGCTCGTGTACGGAACGGATGAAGGATACGACGGGTGGGAGGGATATCTTGCCTTATTCATGATTTTCGCGGTCGGCACCGCCCTCAGGGCGGTCATGCTTTTTCACCAGACCGTTATCTCGCCCGATAGTCCCGGGTATATTTATAATGCCCTCGCAATCGGTAAGGAAGGGCTGAAAAGTCTCTTCGCAGGCGGTTTCGCCGGGAATTTCTCCATCTACCCCATCTTCATCTACCTTACCAATCTCGTGATCGGCGATCCGGTATTGTCCGGTCAGCTGGTCTCGCTCGTATTCGGTTCGCTCGCTATTTTGCTCGTTTATCCCATCACGAAAGAGATAATGGGTGCGCGGGCCGGGCTCATCGTCGCCTTTCTCGTGGCCGTTCATCCGCACCTGATCAGGTATTCGGGGATGGTCCTGAAAGACTCGACCCTGATCTTCTTCGCCCTCGGGGCTGTGGCCCTGGGTCTGTTTGGGTGCACGAGAAGGAACAGGCTCCTCATCGTCCTTGCCGGGATCTTGGCATGGACCACGGCGGTCGTGCGTCTGTATGGCATCATCGTCGTCCCCTCGCTCGCTCTCGCCATCGTTGTCTATACCCTTTTTCAGAGGGAAGGGATAAAGGAGACGCTCCTTCGTCTGGCCCTCTTTCTCTTTCCCCTGCCCGTCGTGGGGTACATCGCGTTCCTCATCTTTATCGGGCCCCACAATGAATTCTTCATCGAGAGTTTCCTGAAGGTCCTCACCATTGTCGTATCCTTTGTTCATCAGACCGGGACCTACCGGGACCTGCTTTTGCGTGGCAATCCCGAAATCAGTCGTGGTTATCTGGACGTGATAACCCGCTATCCCCGGGTTTCGGCCGCCGTTCATTTCGTTGCTGTTTTTGGAACCGCGTTCTTTTTTTTCTTTTTCGTCCTTTTTCTGTTGGGCATCTACATTGACAGGAAAAATCTCCTCAACAAGGGCCCGCGCCTCTTCATTCTTTCGTTTGCCTCGGTATACATCTTTTTCGATCTTGCCATTCTCATGGTCTTCTTCTTCCTCACGAAAAGGCAGCTCATGCCGCTCGTTATCGTTCTTCTCCCCTGGTCGGCGCTCACGTTCGAAAGGGGCATCACGTGGCTCACGGACTATTCGCGTGCCCGCGCAGAAGAAGAACGCGGCAGATCCTTCGGGCGACAGTTCCGCTCCTCGCCGTTATCTGGATCGTCGGCGCCTTCTCTTACACAAGTTCTCCGACCGCGGAAGGTGCGCTGCTCGGGTACAAAAGGGCGGCGGGCGAGTATATCAAGGAGACGGCAGGCGGCCATCCCCTGATTCTTCTTCCCCACGCCGATGCCGAAGGACTGGTCGTCTTCTATGCGGGCGCCGAGGGCATATCCTTCGATGACCCGGCCACAATCGAGAAGATGATCGATACCGATGACCCCAATATCATCTTGTGGGATACGGTCCTCGGCCCCCTGCCGAAGGAGTTTCCTCTGCTGGTTGAGCACGGCAAAATCGAGCATATCACGACGATACCGGGCTCAGGCACCAATGTTATCTATATCTATCGGAATACCCGAAACGAAACCGGCAGGCGGTAGGCGCCACGGAAGGCCCGCAAAAAAGGGGCTGGAGAAAACTATCCCCAACCCCTCTTGTTTCCCACGACTCGCCCCGCCGAGCGGCGGCGTCCCAAAATCTCAGATCAGTTGGTCGCCGGGACCACGTTGAAGGCCACGGAGGTGTAGTATTCATTGTCAAAATAGATGTCCCAGCGCCACTGACCCGTGGGGTCACCCGAGGGATTAAACCCCCAGTAGCTGGTAAAGATGTCGCTGTCCGGCGTCAGCGTGGTGCTATAGACGGCGCGGTTCTCCGCCGGGTAGGTTTTATAGCTTCCCTCGCTCCCCTCCCAGAGGGTCCAGTTCTGGGGCGCATAGGGGAAAAACTCCTCTTCACGGTAGGAAACCGGATGTCCGCTGTTGCTTTTGTATTTGAATGAGATGCCGAAATAGGTGCTCGGGATGTACGGTATGGTAGTCGCGTCCTCATACACGTAGAGATTTCCCGAGCCGTCGTCCTTCATCTTGCCCATCCTGAATTCAGTGATGACACACGTCGTGAGGGCTTGCGGGGGCGACATCCCGGGCCCGACCACGCTCGGCACTCCGGGCTGGGACGGCGCGCCATACGGCTGCGGGCCCGCGGGCCCCGCCTGTCCGGGTCCCCCGGCTCCTATCCCGAGCATCTGTTTGATCCTGTCGCATCCCGTCCCCGCGAAGGCCAGCGCAAGCACAAGGAGGGACAAAATAATCAGGTTCTTTCTCATATCGTGCTCCTTTATCTATAGTCTATCATAGGCCGAAAAGTAGATGTTTTTCGTATAGTAATGAAATCGGGGTCCCCTGTCAAGGGGGGAAAGACCCGACCCACCGTTTTGACGGACGACACCGGACCCGATTCAGGGCAACCGTTCCCCCCGCGTGGACGCCCGGCCCTGCCCCCCGATAACCTTTACCGCCTCCTCATAGGCCAGCACATACCCCCACCGATTTTTCTCCCTGTCCGTCCGCTCCGAAAGGAGCGCGTCGATCTCGCCGGTGTTCCGGGTGACGGGCTTGGGTCCCGAAAGGCCCTTTTTCAACGCGTCGATCTCGCCGGCATAGTAGACCGCGAGTCCCTCCGAAAACCAGAGCGGCACGTGGGTGCCGAAACGAAGCCGGAGAAGCGCGAGACACACCTCATGGGCGACGGTCGACTTCAACACCCCGCGCTCTTTCAGGACGTTCACCGGCTGCAGGTAGATCGATCCGTCGATCATCGCCGAGGCCGACCAGAACGGCAGCCTCGTCTGGGCCGTGAAATCTCCGGTCTCCTTGAAGATCACCACGTCGATGGGACGGCCCGCGCCGCTCCCAACCCTCGTTTCCATCGCGGTGTATGCCGATTCGAGGGCGTCCTTTACCTCCGAGAGCTCGCCGGCCCGAAGGGTCTCGGCGAAATAGATATTGAAATGCCGTGTCTGGGTCTGGGCAAAGTCAAGGGCGCCTGCCTCTCGGCTGATGACGAGAAGAAGGCACGAGATCAGAAATAGGAACGGTCTTCTCAATCCGTATGCACGCCTCCGAAATAGACGCGGAAAACCTCCCGGGCCACCGGCGCGGCATCCTCACCCCCCCGGCCGTGGTAGAGGAAGACGACCACGGCGATCTCGGGGTTCTCGGCGGGGGCAAAACCCAAGAACCAGGCGTGAGTCGCCCAGCTGGAGCCGAGGAACTCGCCGGTGCCGGTTTTGCCCATAATCTCGTGCCCGTCCGGCGTCCCCTTGACGGCGGTTCCGTACGCCGCCGCATCGCGCATTCCCTCGGCGAGGATCGGCGCCGCGCGGGAAACCTCTACCTTCCTGTTGAGTCTCGGCGAAAATGAACCGATATCGTCTGCGGTGGGGGTCACGCGGGGAACCCAGATACTGCCCCCGTTCACGAGGGCCGAAAGATTCACGATCACCTGAAGGGGCGTCGCCGTGACGTTGTCGGTGTCTCCGATGACATACTCACGGGCAAACGCCGGCTCGGGGGGGATGAGCCTTCCCGCCTCCTCCTGTGGAAGGTTGACCCCGGTCTTTTCTCCAAACCCGAGCTCGGAAAGCCCCCGGTAGGTGGTGTCGGCGCCCAGCGTCTCGGCAAGGGAAAGGAAATAGAGATTACACGAGTAGGCGATCCCGCGGACAAGGTTGAGATCACCGTGTCCGGGGGGGTACCAGCAATCGTATTTCGTTCCCGATATAACGGCACTCCCGGTACACCTGAAGCGAGCGTCGGGAGAGATACGCTTCTCTTCGATCCCTTTCCAGACGCTCACAAGCTTGACGAGCGAGCCGGGGGGAAAGGCCCAGCGTGTCGCCATGTCGGGCCCCACCATCGCTCTGATGCGTCCCGTCTTCACGTCCATGACGACGACCGCCCCGGTCCGGCCCGCCAGGGCGTCGGATGCCGCGCTTTCGAGGAGGGCGTCGCCTTTCAACACCTGTTCCGGGCCCGGCCTGCAACCCGAGGCGAAGAGAAATAAAAGGGCGACCCCCCCGATGAGGGGTCGCCGAAAGAGTAAACGAATCCGCCGCCGGATCCCCGTCATTTCCCCTCGGTGATGACAAGGCTTGAGCTTCCCGTCCTTCCGAAGCGGTCCGGGAAGTACATCAGGTACGCCTCGGCCGGCATGACACCGTAGGTCCCCGGGTTTTGGGCGCGGAGGATATACTTGAAGACATAGGTCCCCACGTCGACGTAGTCCATCGATAGAGCGATCCGCTCATCCCGGAATTCCCTTCCGGCAAACCACCAGTCCGCATCGCCGGTATAGAGATCGTCCCCGGAGATGACATAGTTTTTATCGTCGCTGATGGCCTCATAGCCCGCCGGGTAGTAGTCCTCCAGCAGGAAGTATTGGGCCTTCTTGTCGGTCGTGACCGAAAGCTCCACGAGGATCTCGTCCCCGCTACTGACCGGGCCGCTGAGCGGCACCTTCGCGTAGATGAGCTCTCCCTTCTTGGGCACCTTCTTGAGGAGGTAGTACTTTCTGCTCACGGCAAATCCGGCGTTCAGCGGGGCTATCGAGGGGGCCGCGCTGTAGTGCGTGAAGGTCGAGGAATAGTAGAGGCTACCCGGCCCGTCCTTCTTGATGACGATCGTATTGGGGCCGGTCTTGAGATCCCCTTCCTTGACGGTAATCGTTCCCCCCTCGGTGAGCATCGTCTCCTTGGTGATGTGGCTCTTCTTGAGCTGTTTGCCGTTGAGGGTAAGCGTCATGGTGTAGTTCGGCTTGATCTCCCCGGTCCGGGTGATGTAGTCCGTCAGGGCATAGATGATCTTCCCCGTGGCCTTGGTGGAGCGCCAGTAGCTTCCGGTCCGGTTGATGATAAGCCAGCGGATCGTCTTGGGGATGAGGGGATTATTGACGTCGCGCATGGCCATCACCCGCAAAACGTACGCGGTGGTCTCCAGGGGATCGGCCTCCCAGTCCCACCAATAGAAGTCCTCTCCGACGTAACCCCAGTGAACATAGCCGTTCTCCTGGATCTTTTCCTTCATGAGCAGGTCATACAGGACGTTGGCCTTCTCCCGGATCCCCTCGTTCTCGTAGGCCAACAGCAGCATCGCCTGAGAAATGGGGGTGAGCTTGTCGCGCTTCTCGAACATCTCGTCGAGCCACGCGGTCTTGAGCTTGTCCGTGTAGGACAAGACGTAGAGGGCGTAGACCTTGACGGAGTCCTGATCGATCTTGCTCAGCTGAGAGATGAGGGACGCGGTGCCGCGCTTGATGACGCCCTCGTCCACGGTGATGGGAATGCCTGCCTCGGGAAGGAGGCGTTTCGCTTCGAGGAGCCCGTACAACACGTAGGCGGTCATGTAGGGATCGGTCTCGTCGAACTCGTACCACCCCCAGCCGTTATCGTCGTGCTGCCGTTTGTAGAGCACCATGAGCCCGCTCTTGATGTAGGCGGGGAGGTCCTTCTCTACGCTCTTATCGGAAAGGTCAAGCTTCTTTAATACCGACGCGACCATGACTGATGGCAAGAACCTTGCCATTACCTGCTCGTTTCACCCATAGGGGTAGCCGACGAGGAATGGTATAGCGGCAAGCATTGTGTTGACGAGCGATGGACTGGTGGTAATGGTGAGCTCAGCAGCGTTCTTTATCGTGTTGGCGGGCTTGTTGACCGTCACCGTGAGCGTCCCGGAGTCCTTGATGATCTCTCCCATATCGTTCTTTGTCTCTTTGATGCCGAGCGGGAGGATCGGCACCTTTATCTCCATTCCGTCGGAGACCTCGTTGGTCATCGCCTTTGCCGTGAGAACGGCACTTCCCACGAGGTCCGCCCTGACGTGCCAGTCGACGCGCTTCTCTCCGTTTTTCGGGACGATTGCATCGACCGGAACGCCGGAAGCGAGCGTCAATCCCTTTGCGTCGAACGTGAAGTGCACCTTCTTGTCGGTCGACAGGTAATTATGGGCGATGGTGGAGATTACGAGGTCGTCCCCCTGGCGCAGAAATCGCGGCGCCTCTATGCGGACGAGTAAGTCCTTGCGCTCGATGACCCGGTAGGTAGTCTCCCCCATGCTGTCGCCCGTGGTCACCCCCCGGACCGTCGCACGCCAACGCGTCAGGTTGTCCGGGAAGGTGACGGTGACCGTGGCCATACCCTTTGCGTTGGTCGTGATCGTGGGCGACCAGTACATCGTGTCCTTGAAGTCCTTTCGGATCAGCGGTTGAACGAGCGTGTCTCCCTTGAAGTCGGCAAGCTTCGTCTCTTTTTCCGGAAGTCCCGCCAGGAGTCCTTTCCGGTGAGAGTATCCGTAAAAGCGGAAGTAGAGGGATGACGACGTGTCCACGGAATGATAGCGCAGCGAGTAGAAATACTTCTGGATTTCGTCGACAAGCTCCGGTGAGATGGCGTAGATGGCGTCGTCCACGACGCCGAGCGACACCTCTGCCGACACGGGTTTGCCTGTGCTGTCCGTCGTCTTTATCGTAAAGGTGCCCTTTTCTTGCGGCTCGTACGTCGCCTTATTGGAGGTCACCTCGACGTTGATGAACTTTTCGGTCGGTGGGATGATGATGTTCTTGCTGTCCGAATAGAGCTCATCGTTGAAGATCGCGGCAACCGAGAGGTAGATGTTGGGGGTGTATCTCTCCTTTATGGGGAGATCCAGCATCGCCGTGCCACCCGTGGCTTTGATGACTCGGCTATCAAGGATCGAGTCTCCCTCGGTGGTAATCAACAGATAGGTATCCTTCACCGGCGCGGCGATCAGGATGTGGGCGGTATCGCCCACCGCGTAGGTATCCTTGTCGGGGATAATCGTGACGCCGCCCTCCGACGTCCCGCCGTAGGCATACCCCTCCGTAAAGGAATACGATGAGTCCTTGGCCGTGGTGGAGTTGCCCGCGTTATCGAAGACCGTGGCGATGAAATTGACGTCGCCCACGTTTTTCACCGTATATTCGATGACGGCGTCCCCACCGGAGTTCGTCCTTCCCGAAAGGGTGGCCGAGCTCGTGACCTTGCCCCCCTGCCAGTCGGTCTCCGTGACGATGAGCGTCACCGGCACATTCGCCACACCCTTGTTGTCAAAGTCGGAGACGTTGACCGTGATCCGCGCCTTATCCCCCGGCGCGTAGACCCAGCGGTCGGGACGTAGCGAAACGGTGTAGTTTGACCGAACGACCTTGACGACGCTGCTGGTGGTAACCACCCGGCGCGAGAGATCGGTAACGTTGGCCTCGATGGTGAAGGTATAGTCGTTGTCGGGCGACTCAAGGTATTGCGACGTGTCTACCGTGAGCCTGAGCTTCCCGGCGTTGTCGAGCATAGCCGTGCCACTGTCCACCATGACCTTCTCGGTGGCGGTCCAGTAGTCTTCGTCCATGAAGTACCAGCCCCAGTCGTACCCCCACCACCAGGGGCGCTCGTAGACCGACCGGTAGACCGTATAGTCCACCTTGGCCTCCGTTACGGGGCTGCCGAAGTAGTAGCCCGCCTCGATATCGGCCGTGATCGTGTCGCCCCGGATGTAGACGTTCTTATCCGTCCTGATCTTGACCTCGTATTCGGGCTTCTTGTACTCCTCCACCTTGAAGCTGTTGTAGTAGTTCTGTCCATTCAGTCCCACGACGATCTGATATTCGCCGAGCGAGGGCTCCTCTCCGAGGGTGAAGTCCCCCGAGAGGCTCCCGTACTTATTAATCTTATAGTTGTTCCGGAAGACCTCGTCGCCCTTGGCGTCGTCGATGATGACCAGGTAGTCGTCGCCGGTGTCGGGAACCTTCAGCCCCGAGTCGGTGGCGTTTCTCAGGATCGAGCGAAAATGCACCGTGTCGCCGGGACGGTAGACGGGTCGGTCGGTGTAGGTGTAGACCTTGTCGCTTGCTTCCCCTTCCCCGTAGGCATAGGGGTCGGCCAGGGTGAAGTTCTCGCCGTCCTGGGCGAAGACATAGATGACGTCACTCTCGGTCGCTTTCACCTTGGAGTAGTAGATCCCGTCGGAGTCCGTCTTCCCCTTGAAGAGGAGTTTTTTCTGGTTGTCGTAGACCGATACCTTAACGCCTTTCATCGGTTTGCCGGTTACCCGGTCGGCCACGTAGATAAGGCTGTCGGTGCTCGAGTTCTTCACGACAAACGACATGGGGGTAACGACGACCATCGTATAGGCCACCGAATCCTCAAAGACCGCCTCGACGAGGTAGCACCCCGGTTTCGGGACTTTGACGTCTATGTTGTGGTACTCCCACTGTCCACTGCCCGAGATGACCAACTTCTCCTGCCAGCGGTTGAGGAGCTTGAACTGGGTCAGGATCGGGAAGAGCTCGTAGGTCTGTGGCGCGGGTGAGACGGGCTCCTGGGCGTGCGGCAGGCCGAGTGCCGAGACGACATCGTCTCGGATGTTGTCGGAGAGTTTTGAGCGATAGTCGTCCCGGAAGAGTTCTACCCCCTTCCGTTTGATCGCCCCAACCATCTCGGCGGGGGCCGATGTCCCCCGTTTCGTCGTCACCACCGGCGAGTGGACGTCATCGAGCCCGAGGAAGTACGATTTCGGATCGTCTACCCGGTAGAGCCGGATATCGAGGGACGGGACATCCATGGAGGAAACGGTGACGGTGACGGGCTCCCCCGGAGCGAAGATCTTGTCCGTGGAGAGCTCAAAGGAGCCTGCGAGCGTCACGGCCGGCAGTGTTAAGAGCAATACGATCGAAAGAATAAGGGACTTTTTCATAGTTTCCCTCAAAGAATGGAGTATATCGTTGTTTGGTCTGTCACCGTGAGAGTGCGCGGCGACCGCGGCAATCCCCGGCTGTCGTTACCGATACGGAGGTAATAAGGATCCTTCCTCGAGAATCAGGGCTCGCCTCGTTGTGCCACATCGCCTGGCCTCCCACGATTCGGGCAGGAACGTTCCCCTGCAATGACCGAGAAGAGCTCCCACGATACTTTGGACCTCAAAAGCACCTATAAAGCTTTAGTTCAGTATCTTGAACCGATAATAACCCAAAAAATGGTCGTTCTCTCTTACCGGCCGCCAGCGCTCGTCCGGATGCACTTTGAGCGTGGCGAGCCTGACCTTCCTCACGTCCCCGTTATCGTGGGAGCGCGGGCCGGTGTGATAGACGAGCCAATCTTCGTTTACGTCCGAATCGCTCTCCTTTCCCCACTCGCCGAGGTAGATCATCATATGGGAGGGCATCCGGGGGTTTTCCGGGTTGAAGAAAAAGAGGAGATCACCGGGAAGAATACCCTTCTCGGTTCGCCCGAGGAACACGACGTTGTACTGAAGCAGCGCCTCGGCCGATGCCGCCGCAGAAAAGTTGACGCCGATATCGGAAGGGACAAACGGCCCCGGCGCCGTCCGAAAGACATCGACTCCCAGCAGCGGCACGTGGGGATAGGTGTACTTCTTCACGTCGGGATTTGCGGGGCTGACCAGCGTCGCGTAGGAGGAAAAGAAAGCGTCGTCGTGGCGCTTGAGCGCCTCGACATAGGCAAAACGCACAAGCCCCGCACAGTCCCGGTTGATCTGGTCCCAGTGGCGGTTCTTCTCGTAGACTTGAGATTCCGCGATGGCGCAGAGCCACCGCCGGAAGTTGAGGCGGTCTGTGTCGCCGAAGAGCTCCACCACATCGGGAAACCCGTCCCCGTCCCGGTCACGCATGTCGGGGATAACATTCACCTGTGCCCGGGCAGGCGCCACCCCCGGAGACTCGGCCCGGATCGTGAGGTCACCCGTCTCGAAGGTCGAGATGAGCGTGAGGGAGGCCGTTCCGCGGACAAACGCGAGCGGTCCTGTTTCCACCCTTGTCGTCGCCGGGCCGACAAGCGTCACCGTAAGGGGTGCGCCGCAGCCGCGCGCAACATTCCCCCTGTCGGTCTTTGCAAGGATCGTGATCTCCACGGTATCTTCCTTGTTGGCCCAGAGCGTCTGCTTTGACACGGCGATCTCGATGCTTTTGGCCTTTGCGCACGACGTGATCAAACAGGCCAACAGGAGCGTCGAAAGGATCGCCGCTCCGCCTTTAATCCAGGTCCTTGACCCTGATCTTAAACCCGCCTTGAATTGCATCACCGCTGAAGTTGACCCCCCCGTAGCATGAGACAAAAGATCTTCTGGTCAGTTCCACGAGCGGCACGAGCCGCTTTTCCGAATCCTGGTAGAGAAAGTATTTATAGTTTGCCGAGATGTTGACGAGATAACCCTCGATCAACGACATGGCGTTGTTCCCGTCTACGTAGAGATAGAGGTCGTAGGCGTCTTTCGGCATGTCTTTTTGCGCCGAGATGAACGCGGGCGACTTCACGAGAAAATCGCGGTCAAAAAGGCCGCCCGCCCCCGTCATCGAGGAAATAACAGAGAGGTCGTTGAGCTGCTCCATCGTCGAAAGGTCCCAGAAGAGGAAGAGCCTGTCATCCTTGAGCGCAAAACCAGGATTAGGCTTGACGGAGGCGACGTACGACGTCCCGTTCCAATCGAGGCTCTTTTCCCTGAACTGGCCCATATAGGAGATGTGAGCGGCGTCAAGCTCGAGGGGAGACGGGCCCGCATCTGAAGAATGAATAGCTGTAGAGCTTGCCGATATTGGTGGAAAGGGCCTCTTCTTTGCCCGGTGCCACCCCAACGGAGGCGATCGTCCTGAGGTACGGTTTTTCTCCCTCATACCCGATCCCGACGAGGGCCGCCAGCGCCCCCCTGCCGAGGTTGTTGATGATTCCACCCTCCAGGTCGAATCCGCCCTTGTCCTTCCATTTTTTCAGGATCGAGATGTAGTTTACCTTTTGGGCGATGTCGGTAAACCAGACCTTCCCGAAATGGGTATAAAGGATGCCGGGGTCGAAGGCCCGAAACGCCACGAGCGCCGCCGTCTCGCCGGGCATCGCCGATAGGTCTATTGTCGCCTTATCGGAGAGCGACCCCAGCCCCGCCAGGAGGCTTTTCCCCTCGCCCCCGGTGTAGGGGGCAAAGAGCGTGATATCCGCGCCGGCCTCGGAAAAGGTGACCGAGAAAAGGAGCGCGTCCGTCCCCTTGAGAAGCCGTCTGGCATGGGCGACGATGCCCATCTCGGAGTCATCGGGGCTCATCGCCTTCGTTGAATAGAAAAGGATATGGTAGTCCTTTGGCAGGTGGGAGAGCCGATCCATGACGGCGGGGTTTCCGGAGAGGTTCTTTGGGTTTTGCCCCGTAACGATGTCCCACTCGGATTTGAAGAGATCGGGGGAGTCGGAGACGATCGTATAGCCTTTGACGTTCTTGTAATAGATCTTCTTGTCTGTGCTCGCGACAACCCAGACGGAATAGGAGCCCCAGTTTTCCTTCGTCACGTGGCTCGAAAAGATCGAAAAGAGGTTGATGAGAAAACCCTTAAACCAGCCCGTCTCAAGCAGCGCCGCCGAGGCCTCCTTTCCCTCGAGGGTCGTCCGATAGAAGACGGCCCGCGCACCTATGACCCACAGGAAGCGTTTCAGGGTCGGGCGAATCCCGGTCATCTTCTCGATAGTCCCGAGCCTGGAGAGCATCGGGGCCGAGAGGTCGCTCTTGATCGGGCCCTCAAAGAGCGAAAGATCGCCGACTTCATCAAAATAATCGCTTGAGAGCAACGGCCTCAATCCTGCCCTGAGGTCCCTGAGGTAGACGAAGGAGTCTACGTTCTCCGGGATGATCTGATAGAGCTCGTAGGCGTCTCCGGCCACGGCACTAAGGGCCCCAAGCGAAAGGGCCGCGATAACGACCGCGCCGATCAGACATGCCCTGATCTTAGATCTCATGAATCCCTCCTTTTCTCCGCTATCGGCCGATGGGGCCCGCAAATGACTCGGGATCGGCCCCCGCCCGGAGGATCGTATTGTAGTACCTCAGCGTGACGATGTGAATCACCCGCTCGCGCATAGTATCGGGGGTCGCCTTCATGAGAGCGGGGAGGTCCTTGTAGAAATCCTTCAGCGACTCGTTCACGTCGCTCTTCATCTCGGGCGTCGGCGCGCCGGCACGACCGAGGCCCGGAGGTTCTTGTATTCGTCCCACTCGGCGTCAAGGATGACGTCCAGCGCGTCTCCCACGGCACCTGTGTCCGTCCCGCCGGGCTGGCTGTAGTCCGTACCCGACGGCGTCTCGGAGACCGTGGGAGGCACAAGCATCCTGGTCCCGGGCGGCGGCGATCATCTCCCACTCGTGGCGAGGGACGTCCGGATCTCGCTTTTGCGGCTTGGGATAGCCCGCCTTGATCTGATCGATCGCAAGGGTAACGTCGGCAAAGACCCCCCCGACCTTCGGACCCTTCTCTCCGGGCGCGGGCGCCTTTTTTTCGCAGGCCCACGAGAAGATCAAGAGAAACGAGAGGAGCCCAAGAATCGGCCAGAGCAGTCCCGGTCGGGCGCTCAGTCCGTCCCGCCGTTTCCGTCAGGATCGGCCGAGCGCCGAGAGGATCTCGGCCAGCGCCCGATCCGAGCGATACGTATTGGTCTTGATGTTCCATCCCTTCTCCTTCAAACCGATTAAGAGCTGGGTAACCTCGGGCAGAAACGGCCTCACGCCGTCGAGCGCCGCCCGGTCGGAAAAGAGTTCTTCCGGGGTGCTGTCTAGTTTGATCTTCCCCTTCTCGATAACGACGATCCGGTCGGCCACCCGGATGATTTCTTCCATGTCATGGGAGATGATGATGACGGTCTTGTTCTTGGCGTTGAGGGCCTTGATGTGCCGGATGGTCTCGGTCCTCGACTGGGGATCAAGTCCCTGGGTGGGCTCGTCGAATATGAGTATGGGAGGATCCATAGCGAGGATCGAGGCGATGGCGACCTTGCGCTGCTCACCGCCGGAAAGGGTGAACGGCGAGCGCGTCCTGAGCCGGTCGATGTCAAGGTTGACGAGGCCTGCCGCATCACGACACTCGCCTTTCGACCTCCTCTTTCGAAAAACCCCCTCGGTTGACGAGGGAAAACGCGATCTCTTTCTCGACCGTCTCCTCAAAGAGCTGGTGCTCGGGATACTGAAAGACGAGCCCTACCATTTCCCGCAGCCTGCCGGTCTTCTTGGTGGCGGGCGTCAGGTCAAAATCACCGACGCGGACGCTCCCCTTCGCGGGCGTCAGCAGTCCGTTGAGGTGCAGCGCCAGCGTCGTCTTCCCCGAGCCGGTGCGCCCGATCAGCGCGACGAACTGGCCCTCCTCGATCGAGAGGTTCACCCCCGAGAGCGCCTCCTTTTCCAGCGGCGTATTGGGGAAAAAGACATGCGAGAGGTCTTTTATCTCGATGAGCGGTGCGGTCGTCATGAGACTTTGTAGACCATGTCGCCCGGCCGAACCCTGTCTTTGATCTTGATCCCCACGAGTGCGCCTGACGCGACCTCGGTTACCGGGGCGTTGTCGATCTGCATCGACTCCACCACTTCCGTGAAATCGGTCGTCGCACCCTTGAAGCGGAGCTCGTCCCCAACCTTGAGGGAGCCCTCGACCTTTATGGCGGCAACCGACGGCTTGGCAAAGAACTTGATGACCTCTCCGATTTTTACCTCACTTGACATCACACTCCTCCTCCCGTGGTAGTCAGCATGATCTATCCTTATTCATTCCCTTCTCATGGCCGACAGGATTCCGTTTGCGAGGTCCGTGACCTCCCTCTCCAGGACGGTTCGAGGATCGATGACGAGGCTCTCGTCCGAGATTCGTGCGATAATGGTCGGATGCTTGCGTCCTCAAGCGTCTCTCGAGCGCCTCGGGGCTCTCGGCCAGCGGAGCAATCGTTACCACCCTTGTCGGGATCTGTGCGGTGGGAAATGCCCCGCCGCCCACTCCCGAGAAGTCATCGGCGGTCGTGACGTGGAACTTCGGATGGGGCGTGGCCGCCAGCAGCTTCACGATCCTTTTGGCCCTTTTCTTCGTCTCGTCATAGGACATCGTAATCATCGCCAGGACCGGGATCTTTTTTCGCGCATCAAACGGGTCCCGATAAATCATCAGGGTCGATTCGACGGCGGCAAGCGACAGCTTATCGATCCTCACGGCCCGCGCCAGTGGGTTCTTTTTAATGCGGTCCGATCGGGTCCGCCTCCCCTACGATGAACCCCGCCTGGGCACCGCCCAACAGCTTATCGCCCGAAAAACGTAATGACATCGACGCCCGATTTAATCACTTCCGAGACGGTCGGCTCATGGGGGAGGCCCCAGGGCCCGAGATCCATGAGCGAGCCGCTGCCGAGGTCCTCCATGACCGGGATGTCATATTTTTTCCCGAGCCCGACGAGCTCGGCGGTCGACACTTCCTCGGTGAACCCGACGATCCGGTAATTGGAGGTGTGGACCTTGAGGAGGAGCGCGTCTGGCCGACCCGATGGCGCTCTCGTAGTCCGAAAGCCCTCGTCCGGTTCGTCGTGCCGACCTCTCTGAGGCGCGCGCCGCTCTTTTCCATGACATCCGGGATACTAAAAGCGCCGCCGATCTCCACCAGCTCTCCCCGTGAGACGATGACGTCCCTGCCGTCGGCAAGAGTATTGAGCGCAAGCAACACGGCCGCGGCGTTGTTGTTGACCGCAAGGCCCGCCTCCGCGGAGGTGATATGGGCGATCAGGTCGGAAACGTGGTCGTGGCGGGATCCCCGCTCTCCGCGCTCGACGTTGAATTCGAGATTGGAATAGCCCGAGGCGATGCGTACGATATGCTCGAGGGCCTCCGCGGCGAGGGGCGCGCGGCCGAGGTTTGTATGCAAGATAATCCCCGTGGCGTTGATGACGGGCGCAAGCTGACGGCGTGACCGATTTGATCAGCCACTGCTCGATGAGCGACAAGAGCTCCGGCTCCGAGACTTCGGCGGGATGCTCTTTGGACATGAGCTCTTTTCGCGCGGACAAAATGGCGCCTCTCACCGCCTCCTTTACCACCATCCTCGGAAAGCGCCTCGATAGTTCCGTGACCATGGGGTGAGCCAGCAGCTTATCCACCGCGGGGAGTTTGGCGAGAGGGGATTTTTGTGCCGGGTTTTCCGACTTTCTTGGCATGGCGCCGCTCGAGATTTTTTCCATCTATACCATACTTTGACGGATTTCTCAAGGAAAATAAGGCTCTATGGGCGACGAACCTGACCCTCCCGCGCGGTTCTCAGTTCGGAAATGGAGATTTTGACCCTCAGGCGAGCGAAGGGCTCGGGGGGCCGAGCCCCGCCAAGACAAACGATTCCGCCGCTCATTATCTGACGGTAAAGGTAACTGAAGTCAGCTCCGCTCCACCCGAATCGGAGCCGTTCATGCGCAGGTCGTAGCTTCCGGGGGTCGTCGGGCCACAAGGCTTATAAATCCTCAATTTCTTTAACCAGACTTCGGTCCAGCCGCGCCCCGTGGCTTGCCACCACCTGGGCGGAGATGTAGGCCGCGATCCTGCCGGCCCTCTCCATGTCTATTCCGTGCGTGACCCCGTAGAGGATTCCCGCCGCGTAGGCGTCCCCCGCCCCGTTGGTGTTGACGACCCGGACGGGGTAAATCGGCACCCTGATGACACGGTCGTCGGCCTTGATGAGGCTTCCCCGCTGCCCGAGCTTGACGACGGCCAGATCGCACAGCTCGTATATCAGAGACAGCGCCTGTTCCTCGTCATCCTTTCCGGTGAACGCCCTGGCTTCAAGCTCATTGACGAAAATGATATCGGCGTATTCCTTGACAAGGTCGCGGATCGGCTCAAGGTTCCTTCCGATGAGGGCGGGGTCGGCAAGATCGATGGAGACCCGTCCCCCCGACTCATGCGCGATTTTCATCGCGTGGACGCAGGTCTCCCTCAACAGGGGGTCCTCCAGCTGGTACCCCTCAATATGAAGGGTCTTGCTCTCCCTGATGTCCTCATCAAGGATATCTTCCTTCCTGAAATGGATTGCCGCGCCCAGATGCGTGGCAAACGTCCGCTCGGAATCCGGGGTAATGAAGGTGATAGCGTGGCCGGTGCCTGCGGACTTGTGCCTGGAGAGCTTGGATGCGACCCCGTCTACGATCGTCCTCTGCTCATAGACCGTCCCGTGGTAGTCGTCGCCGATCTTGCCGAGGAAGACGGCGCTCCCCCCGAGGGCGCTGACGCCGGCCAGGGTGTTGGCCGATGAGCCCCCCGGGGCGGTCTTTACCGTGTAGCTCTCCAGCATCTTGAGGATCTTGGTGCTCTGGGCTTCGTCTATCAGGTGCATCTCGCCCTTCTTCATATCGATCTCGGCCAGCACTCCCTCGTCCACCTCGACGATGAAATCCAACAGCGGGCTCCCGATTCCGCAGACATCGTATCGCTTCACCGAATGTTCCTCAGGCTTCATCATCGCCCCACCGATACTCTATTACTGTGCATTCCGTCACACTCTACCGTCCGAGCAGGAGGCGACCGATAATCGACCGGATCGTCTCGTCATCACGCCCGGTCGAGTCGACGCCGAGGGAATCGGGCCTCTCCGATGCGTCGAGTGGCTCGCGGAGCAGCTTTTGCTTCAGGTAGACCTCAAAGGTCGCGTCCGACGCGTTTTTCTCCTTCATCCGCTTGGCAATCCTTCTCTTGACCACGTCGTCCGGGCACGTGACGGCAACTATAAGGAAACGCGCCCCGGTCTTTTCGGCGACGCTCTTTGCCTCCTGCCTCTCTTTGTGCTTGAGGAAGCATGCGTCCAGGATCACGGATCGGTTGGCCCCGAGCGCTTTTTCGGCGCGCGCATACAGGGTAGCGTAGGTTTTCCTGGTCATCGTGGTCGAGTAGATCCCGGATCCGAAACGGTCGTAGTGGTGAGCCAGAGGGCTTTGCCCCGCCAGCTCCTTTCTCACCTCGTCGGAGCGATAGACAATGCTGTCCATTTCGTCGGCAAGATCGTCGGCGATTCGGCTCTTGCCCGTCCCGGCAAGGCCGAACATGATGATCAAGAACGGGCGCGTCTCCCTCACCGCATAGTGATGGGCAAGGTGAAAATAGCCCCGGGCCCGCCCGGCCGCCTCTTCTTTTTCTTCTGAGTCGATCTCCGCCTCTCCCAGCTCGAAGCTCAGCACCTTTCCCCGGGTAAAGGCGTGGTAGCAGGCGTAAAAGTCTATCAGCTCGCCGAGCCGTGTGTCCCCCGAGAGCCGCACATATTCTTCGACGAAGAAGCGCGGCAAGTCCCGGATACCTGAAGGAGTCCAGATCCATCTTGAGAAAGGCGATATCCTGGGCCACGTCCCCCATCCGGAATCGCTCGTTGAACTCGATGCAGTCATAGATATAGATATCCTTTGTGGTGATGCAGATGTTTCTCGAGTGGAGGTCTCCGTGCCCCTCCCTGATAAACCCGCCCGCGACCCTCTCCTCCAAGAGGTCGGCCTTCTCCCTGAAGAAGCGCTCGGTATAGTCCTTGATCGTCTCAAAGTCGAGGGGCGGTATCGTCTTTGAGATATACTTTTTCGTCTGGTTGAAGTTCTCGTCGCAGTTGAGCCCGATCACAGGGATCGTCCCGTATCGGTTGACGTGCTGGCCCGTGCGCGCGGCGCGGTAAAACGGGACGAGGACCCCGACTATCCGCGCGATGTCGCCTCTCCCGACCTTCCCCGCGGCAAGCCCCACGTCCATCATCCCCCGCGCCGGGAGCCGCCTCATCACGACGGCGAAGTCTATGACGGTGCCCGCGCCCTCTGACCGCGATGCGTGTCCCGTCATCCGTAATCGGCACCACGCCGAGATAGACATCGGGGCAGAGCCGCGCGTTGAGCGCGACTTCCTGCTCGCAGTAGAACTTACGCTTTTCCAGCGTGGTGAAATCGAGGAATCCGAAGTCCACCGGCTTCTTGATCTTGTAGACGAGGTCGCCGGCGATAAATACGACCGAGATATGGGTCTGGATGACCTCGGCCCGCTTGGGCCAGTGGGGAAAGCTCCCGGGCTTGCTGAGCGACTCGATGAGCGCCGTCAGGGGCATGGACAACTCCGATAGGGGAAAATAGCAAGGGGGAAAGACGGCTTCCCCCCACGTAACTCAGTCACAGGAATGATTCGCGCGCGCCTCTCATTACGAGAAGAGGTCGTCGAAAAATCTTTTCTTCGTCTTGATTTTCAACAGACTGAAAATGTCCCGCTGAATGTCCCGGATGCTCTTTCCGGCCTCAACCATGACGTCCTGTTTGCGCCACTCGTCGAGCCGAAACGGGTGGTCCGACAGGCCCGACAGGTCAAAGCCCTCATCGTGGGCCTTCTGTACGAATCCCTGCGGCAGCTCGTTGGGAAGCGTCACGTCGTTCATGATCGCCCACACCATCGTCCAGAGCCGCGCCGTGTTGAAATGGTTGTAGCCGCCGCCCCCGAGCGCGATCCATCGCTTTGCGTTCTGGCGCATCTTCGTTACGGCGTGGACGTAGCCCTGGGTGGTGAGGTTGAGGTTTGCCAGGGGGTCGGTCAGCATCATGTCGCAGCCCACCTGGCTGACCAGGACGTCCGGGGAGAACTTCTCGATGACCGGGACAAAAATATCGTCAAAGGCCCACATAAAGGTCCGGTCGTCGGTCCCGTAGCGGAGCGGAACGTTGAGGGAATACCCTTTCCCCTTGCCGGCGCCGATCTCCTCGGTAAAGCCCGTCCCGGGGAAGAGGGACTTGCCGCTCTCGTGAAACGAGAGGGTAAGGACCCTGTCGGTATCGTAGAAGGCGGCCTGCACGCCGTCGCCGTGGTGCGCGTCGATGTCGACGTACATCACCTTGAGCCGCTTCTTGACCAGGTACTGGATCGCGATGACGATATCGTTGACGAAACAGAATCCCGCGGCCCGATCCTTCATGGCGTGGTGCATACCGCCGGCCATGTTGAAGGCGGCCCAGGCCTTGCCTTCGGCCACCGTCCGCGCCGCCGTCATCGTGTTCCCGAGGACCATCAGGGAAAAATCGAGGATGCCGGGGAAGACCGGGTTATCTCCCGGGCCGATGTTATATTTCGCGTGCTCGGGCAGGTAGGTGCCGTCGTTTGCGCTCTTCAACGCCTCCATATAGCCCGCGTCATGGTAGGAGAGGGCCTCCTCGATCGGCGCCGCCGACGAAGAGAGATAGAGGGAATTTTCGAGCTTATCCAGCCCATATGCGCGGATCAGCTCCATCGCGTAGGTAACCCGCTCCCATTTGAGCGGATGTCCCGGCCCGTAGTTGAACTTCTCAAACCCCTCGGGGATGATCAGGGCGGTCTTTTTTGAGCGCTTGAAAATAGCTAACCTCCTGAAATCCTGCCTCCCAATCAGCTGTATTGAGACCCACCGATATCGACGCGGCGACCTTAGCTTCGCTCAGTCCTACGGGGCGCCGAACGCCATGCTGGCGAAGGTGACGGTGGAATCCGCGCTGTCCATCACCGTGCTGTCGTAGGAGAGGAGCCTCCCCTTCTTGTTTTCCAGCACCCTGAGCATCGTATAGATCGCCGGAAAGCCGCAGATCCTGCGTTTGTCGTCGTCCGACGCGATATGCTCGAGGAATCGATCCGCGTCTCCCGACGCGATCACCTCGATCATCTCATGGTCCCTTTCCCCGACGGTGGCCAGGTGCTCCCGCGTGGGGGGATGCTCGTCCCCGTATTTCACCCCGACGTGGGCAAAATCGACCGAGGCAATCAGCACGACCCTTCCCCGAAACGACGCCACGGCCCCCTTGAGGGCGGCGATGAAATCCTCCACGACCGTCTTGACCGGCGCCAGCCGCTCCGAATAGAAGATCGAGTGGGGAAAGGAGGTGAGGATCGGCGCGATGGTAAACGGCGCATCGCCCAGCACGTACTTGAGAAAGACGGTCTGAAACTCGACGGTGTGCTCCGTGCGGTGGATCATCTCGCCGGTAAAGAGCCGGTCCCCGAAGCGCGCGCCCAGATCGTCCATGAACTCACGGTTCGTCCGGGCAACTCCGAACGGCGTCATGAAGTCCTTTTTCGTCCCGGCATAAAGCTGTTCGATCCCGGCGTGGCCGACGCCGAGCACCACGTAGAGGTCCGCCCTCGGCGCGCGCGCCAGCGCCGAGTAGGCGTGGGCGAAGCAGGTCCCCCGGAGGCGATGCTGATGTGGGGGGCAAGGAGCGCCGAAAGCCCGTCCCGGTCGGCGCCTGTACCATTGATCGGGTCCCCACGGCCGCCCCACCGTCGACCCCCGCGAAGTAGGAGGAGAACTCCTCTTTGAGCTTCTCAGGATCGGTCTGGTACCCGGCGCCCATATGGACCGCGGGACGGATCTGTGCGCGGAAAAAATCCCCCTCTATACGCCGCTTCTCTTTCAGGAACGATTCGCTCACCAGGAAATAGCTCTTGTCCAGCTCTTCGGCCACCTTCCTGATGTCTTCCAGGTCAAGGGTCGCGCCTGAATGCTTTTCTACTTCGGCCTGGATCTCCCGGAAGGTCTTGGTGCCGTCAAAAAATTGCATAACGGCCACGACCTCCCGGGGGACAAAGAGAACCCGGTCCGTGTAAAGTAAGGGGTCCCTGAGCACGAGCCCCTCCTTGCCGCCGACGCTCATCGGGACGAACTCGACGTTTCTGAGCTTGGGATAGTCGTTATCGGCCAAATCTGCACCTTTCTCGAATCGCGTGAGACCGCAAACTCGGAAAGTCCGGTTAAAGGGACTCTTTCTATTACGTATCACACCACAAGGCTTTGGTCAAGCCCAAAACAGGCGCGTGCCCCGACACACCGCGAGCGCAGTGGCGCGCGATAGAGCGCCGGACCCGTGTCAACTCAATGTTATTGAAACCACGCCCATCATCTGATATGATGGCTCAGGTTTTTTTACAGGGTGTCTCATGAAAATCACCTTCATCGGCGGGGCGCGGACCGTCACCGGCTCTTCGTTCCTGCTGTCCACAGACGGCGCCAATATCCTGGTCGACTGCGGGATGTTTCAGGGCGGGCGCGAGCTCATCGCCCGAAACTACCTCGAGCCGATCTACGACCCCAAAGACATCGACGCGGTCGTGCTGACGCACGCCCACATCGACCACAGCGGGCTGATCCCGAAGCTCGTGCGCGGCGGATTTTCCGGAAAAATCTATACGACCAAGGCGACGGCCGACCTCTGCGAGCTGATGCTGCTGGACTCCGCGCACATCCAGGAGATGGACGCACGCTGGAAAACCAGAAAGAACCTCAGGCGCGGGCTGGCCGAGATGCCCCCTCTCTATACCGTCGACGACGCGCAGAAGTCGCTGCCTCACTTTTCGCGCGTAACGTACGACCAGACCTTCTCTCCCGCGCCGGGCATCGAGGTCGTCTTCCGCGACGCCGGCCACATCCTCGGCTCGGGAATGATCGAGATGACCTGTCCCGTTGACGGCGGCACAAAAAGGAAGCTCGTTTTCTCAGGAGACATCGGGACGAGCGACCAGCCCATCATCCGGGACCCGAGCACGATTTCCGAGGCCGATTTTCTCTTCATCGAATCGACCTACGGAAACCGCACCCACCGGACCATCGAAGAGAGCAAGGAAGAGTTCACCGAGGCGCTGCTGTCGACCACGCGGCTGGGCGGCAAGGTCATCATCCCGTCGTTTGCCGTGGGCCGTACCCAGGAGATCATCTATTATCTGGCGGAGCTCACGCGAGCGGGCAGGCTCCCGGCCCTCCCCATTATCGTCGACAGCCCCATGGCCACCTCGGCCACGAAGATCATGGAGAACAACCCCGACTGTTTCGATCAAGAAACGAAAGACCTCATCGCCGGCGGGAAGGACCCGCTGGAAATCCCGACCCTGAAATTCACGCGGTCCACCGAGGAGTCGATGGCGATCAACACGATGAAGGGAAGTGCGATCATCATCTCGTCCTCCGGCATGTGCGACGGGGGGCGCATCAGGCACCACCTGCGCCACAACCTCTGGCGGCCGGAGACCACGGTGATCTTCGTCGGCTACCAGGCCGAGGGGACCCTCGGCCGCCAGATCGTCAACGGAGACCAGGAGGTCAGGATCTTCGGCGAAGAGGTACAGGTCAAGGCGAAGATCTACACGATCAACGGCCTGTCGGCCCACGCCGACCGGGACGGGCTGCTGGACTGGGCGTCTCATTTTCGGGGCGCGGCCCCGACGACGTTCGTGATCCACGGCGAGGAGCGCTCCGCGCTCGATTTCTCCGAGACCCTCAAGGCGGAGCTGTCGCTGACGACCTACGTGCCCTCCTGGAGGGAGACGGTGGAGCTTTCCCCGGATAAGAGCTTCCGGTCGCTACCGGCGGCCGAGGCGGGCAAAGAGATCCCGATATTCGCAAAGAAATATGAGGGTGACCTTGCCTCCATCAAGGAGAAGCTGGCGAGCCTCGAAAAGAAGGGGATCACGGGGAAGAAAGAAGTCGCAGACCGCTTGGGGGCGATCAAGAATATTTTGAGTGAGATCGAGGACGAGTAGCCGCCCGGCAGACGTGGACGAAGACCCGTAGGGGCGGCATATATGCCGCCCGTCTCCAGCCCGCGATGACGAATAGACAAATGCTGAGGAACCATCCATGGACCTGAAAGAAGAAATAAGGGAAAAGGCGCGCGAGCAGGGCTTTGCCCTCTTCGGCGTGGTGGACTCCAAAGACATGGAAGAGGTGGAGACGCCCCCCGGCCGGGGGATCGCCAGGCCCTCCGAGGTGGCGCCGTGGGCGCGATCGGTCATGGTGCTGGGGATCCGCGTGGCCGATGAGGCGATGAACGTCTCGATCTCAATACCTGTCCCCGGCGGCAAAGACACCTACTATAATTTCTATTACGAGATCACGGAGAGCCGCGCCTGGCGCCTGATCCGGTGGATGCGGGAGGAGAAGGGGATCAGGGCCGTGCCCTCCCACCGGATCGCCATGAAGCCCGCGGCGATGCTTGCCGGAATCGGTTTCATCGGCCACAACACGCAGGTCATCACGCCCGACTTTGGCCCGCGCGTCCGGTTCGT
The DNA here is from genome assembly GCA_963792965.1 of uncultured delta proteobacterium. Taxonomy (GTDB): domain Bacteria; phylum Desulfobacterota; class Zymogenia; order Zymogenales; family Zymogenaceae; genus CAWBYW01. The sequence goes on from CAWBYW010000016.1 coordinate 170,289, forward strand.
GGCCGTCCTTACCGACAAAGAGCTTGAGCCCGACCGTCCCTTTGCCCGCGACCTCTGCGAGGAGGAGCCCGCCTGCCGGGACAAATCGCTCTGCGTGCAGGCCTGCCCCTACCGCGCCATCATCCCCGGCCCGTCACAGGGCGTCCCGGCGGGGGAGAAGGTGCTGCTCGAAAAATGCGTCGTCTATCACGTGCAGGATAGGGAGATAGGTAAACGCTGGGAGAAGTATATCCGCCGCCTGACGAACCGCGGCTTCCTCGAATGCACCCTCTGCAACCTCGCCTGCCCGTACGGGGAGAGGGGGAGAGAAGAGCGGTTGACGTAAGGACTTACCGAAACCCCTACGAACCGATAACGAACCTTGACTTATAGCTTCCTGCAGACAAGCTCTCCGTTGCCCACGGGCACCACCATGGCGTCGACCCGGACGTCGGACAGCACATAGTCGAGCATTTCCTTTAGCGCCACCTTATGGTTGATCGCGTTGTCGGCCACCAGAATCCCGCCCTCTACCATCCTTGGAATGAGCAGTTTATAACAATCGAGATACACGTCCTTTTCGGCATCGAGGAAGCAGAACGATATCTTTTCGTAATCGGCCAGCTTCAGCCGTGCGTCACCATGAATGAGCCCAACGGTGTCATCCATACCCGTGAGCCGAAACGTCTCTTCGGCTATCTTCACTTTCTCCTCAAGCACCTCGAAGGTGGTAAGCTTTCGCCCGATCTCACGACACGCAAGCCCAATCCAAAGGGCCGAATATCCGCCGCTCGTGCCTATTTCGACGTAGTCGCCGGCCGGCGCACACCGCGCCAAAAGAGAAATGAATTTGCCCGTTTCAGCCGGAATCTGCCGGAGGCGTGAAAGCATCGGGGTGCCGTCCGCCCTGTCATGGGCGTCAATATTTTCGAGATAACGCATTCTCTCAAGGACGATGGGAGGGATCGTATGAAACATTGATTTCCTCCGTCAGTTTTGTTTCTCTCGGCGGATTCACATGCCTTAGCAATCATAGAAGCAGCCGATATCCGCTCATGCAATGGTATATCGTGAAATTGTGGGAGTCAATCTCTATTAAGAGGCGCCTGCGAACCCAAGACGCTCCGAGAGACCCAGCAGCTTACCAAAAGGGCGCCGCAGCATTCTATAATGTCTTATATATAATGTGACAGCCTGAAAGTCGGCTTCCATGGCGTTTTCGTTTGATTTCATCCGGTGACGAGGATAGAATCTACTACCGAAATGGTGACGTGACCATCGTTGAGCGAGCAGCACCGGGCCTTTCGAGGGCATTGAGCTGAATGACCCCATGTCAGTGGTTCATAGGGGGAATCTCGGATAAAAGGAGATCCGATATGAAAACCGTAATGAAAAGGGACAGGCTGAGTCTTTCCACGAAGATATTCTACCTCTTCGGCGACATCGGAGTATCGATGTGCCTGGCTACCGTGGGGTTCTTCATCCTCTTCTATTATGCCGACGTTGCCAAGATCAATCCTGCCCTCGTCGGCACGGCGCTGCTCCTGGGGAGGCTCTGGAACGCCGTAAACGATCCCCTGTTCGGTTGGTTTTCCGATCGGACGAGATCGCGCTGGGGAAGGCGAAAAGTATATCTCTATTTCGCCTCGATCCCCCTCGGGATCTCCTTTGCCGTCCTCTGGATGGTCCCAAAAGGACTCACCAACGTCACGGCCACCCTCTGGATCCTCGGGACCTTCTTTTTCTACTATACCCTCATCAACGTCGTGGCGGTATCCTACTACGCCATGACGCCCGAGCTGACGCGCGACTATGACGAGCGCACCAATCTCACCACCTTCCGCATGATCGGCGGGACGATCGGGTACATGTCCGGCGCGGCGTTTCCTCCCTTTATCGCGGGGCTTTTCATTACCGAGCAGATCGGTTGGAGCATGGTCGGTATCATGTTCGGTGCCTTTGCGGTCGTCTGCATATTTATAACCGCCTTCGGAGTCAAGCAGCGCAAGGAATTAGAGGGCGCTCCTTCGACGATCCCGGCGCTGAAATCCATCATGTTCTGTTTCAAGAACAGGCCCTTCGTCTATCTTCTGATCCAGGCCGTCGCGGCCGGGGTCTGTTTCACGCTGGTAATGTCGTATATGGCATTCTTCCTTACGTACCAAATGGAAATGAAGGCCAAGATTCCTCTTATCATGACGCTTCTTCTGGTGACGATCGGCGCGTTTCTCTTTTTCTGGAAATGGTTGACGGACAAATGGGCAAAGGGGCCCACCTACGCCCTCGGCCTCTTCATCGCCTTCGGTGCGATCGCCTGCTCGTTCCTGCTCCCCCAGGGGGAGAGCATCTGGATATACGTCATCGTCTTTATCGCGGGCTTCGGGTTTTCCGCCCAGTGGGTTTTGCCCTGGTCAATCCTCCCGGATGTCGTGGAACACGACGAGCTTTTGACCGGCCAGCGGCGGGAGGGGATCTATTACGGGGTAAAAGGGTTTGTCGACAACACCTCCAGCGCCTTCGGCCTCTTCATCGGGGGATGGGTATTGTCACTGTTCGGGTACGTCCCCGAGGCGGTACAGACCAAGACGGCGCTGTTGGGTATTCGGCTCTTCTTCGGCCCCCTCCCTGCGCTCCTGGCGTTCATAAGCCTCCCGCTCCTCATCTGGTTTCCGATAACACGGAAGACCCATACCGAGACCCTCGAAAAGCTCAAGGAGAAACGGGATTAGTGTAGTACGAGCGAGGACTTCTGTACGTGATTCCTCAATAGACCTTTAAGCGTAGAGCAAAGAATGATAGTCTTAAGAGCCATTGCTATTTGGGTCGTTGTGATCTTCGCCGAGGTCCTTCACGGCGTCTGCGCGAACGCTATTTCTTGTGCCGTACGTGGGTGATTTCAGGGCGCGCCAGATCGGCGTATTCACGGGGTCCGTCATAATTTTTGCTATTGCTCTTATATCCGTGCGATGGATCAGCGCGTCCCGTGCCGCAGAATTGCTGGCGGTCGGATTTCTATGGCTTGGCCTGATGCTTGCCTTTGAGTTTCTCTTCGGACATTTCGTCTTAGGCTATTAGCTGGCAGCGGCTCGCCGCAGACTACAACCTGACGAAGGGCGGCCTCATGTCGATCGGTATGCTGGTGCTGACGCTATCGCCCTTGATAGCCGGAAAGGTGCGGGGTCTGGTTTGATTGACCCCCTTACAGCGTGTCGCAGAATGAGTCAAATCTACCCTTGGCGCTCTTTGCTCAAACTTTCGCTGAAGACATGCATCTGACGGAGAGAGAGATGGGAAGAAATAGGATTGTCATAATGATGCTTCTTCTATCGCTCCTTGTTGTGTCAGCCGCTGGATACGCCCAAACCGTCAAGGATTGGTGCAATATTGGAGACTGTGCTGCTGCATCGGGGGATTATGCCAAGGCAATGAAGTGTTATAGCAAGGCCATCGAGCTCGATCCGAAGTATGCCCCAGTCTACAGTGACCGGGGTAACATGTATCGACTTCAGGGCAAATACGATATGGCTTTTGCCGACTTCACCAGGGCCATCGAGGTCGACCCGAAGTATGCCCCCGCCTACGTTGACCGGGGGACAACGTATCGACTTCTGGGCAAATACGACCTGGCAATCGCCGATTTTAGCAGGGCCATCGAGGTCGATCCGAAGCTTGCCCCAGCCTACAATAGCCGGGGTATCGCCTATGGGTGTCTGGCCAAGTACGACCTGGGGATCACCGACTTCACAAGGGCCATCGAGCTCGACCCGAAAGACGCCCAGGGCTACTATAACCGGGGAAATGCCTATTACAATTCAGGAAGGATGAATGAAGCCTTCTCGGATTATAAAAAAGGCTGTGAATTAGGGTCTAAAGATTCTTGTAAAAGCTACGGTCTATTAAAGAGATAATATCTTATAGGAATACTATGAAGAGCGAGTATTCCGAAACGAGCGTGACGTAAAAGGGGGTAAATCTACCCCGCAAAACTTTAGCCTCCGCCCCCCCTCTCACCCGTTCTCCTCTCCCTCTTTCTTAGCGTCAAAGGAGATCACGATCTTGCACACGTCGTCCCCTTTGGCCCGGCACAGCACCTCCTTCACGTCGTGCTCGTCCCCCGTGGCCCACTTGGCCACCTCGGCGTTCAGCCCGACGTCGCCGAAGCAGATCGGTCCTTCGCTCTTGAGCCCCTTGCACCAGTAGCAGTCAAACAGCTCCAGGATAAACCCCTCCTCGCCCACGTAGAATCTCTGGTTTTCCCCAAAGACCTTGTTGGTCGATTCCGCGCCGATCTCCATCACCTTTTCGAGCCGTTTCCTTTTTGACAGGAGCTTGAGCCCAAGCCCCATGAACCCGATCATCGCGGGGTTCTTTTCCATGACGAGCTGAAATCCCCTCCGCCCCGCTTTGTAGAGCAGGGGGCGGGCACCCTTCTCGCCGAAGACGTCTATGATGCTCCCCACGATCGCGCCGAAATCGCTCCCCGGCACTTCGAGCTTTTCGTCGTTGGGCGGGAAGTTATCCCGGTATTTGGTGAGCCCGGAATAGTTCAGTATCGAGTTGAGCCCGTTTTCACCTATGATGTCCTCCACGGTAAGCAGAGTAACATACATCATCGAATTCGGAATATACTCCTTGAGCATGTCTTTTCCCCCTGGACAGGTCCCAGTTCTATTATCCCCCCCGGCAGGCGGGAAGTCAACGGGCACGGGTTGGAGGGGTCGAGTCTACACTTGTCTTGGTGATACGCGACGGCTGGCTCTACCTATCCACCAGCGACCGGGACGGCCGGGGGACGGTGCGACGCGGTGACGATCGCTCATCAGGATACGCCCGGTCGACATCAAAGGATTGCCGTGAAATCCGACGCATTGGCCGGACGGCCCTCTCGTGGCCGTCTCTACGCTCTGCCCTCACGTTCGGTCGCGTGTCAATCCCGCGTGATGTGGACAGACCGTTCGGCAGGTGTTACACGCGATCACCCATCCGCCTCCTTCCGTGGAGGAGATGGAGCGTGCCCTGCAGAGGTTCTGGTTAATCGTTGTCCCGTCCAGCGCCTGCTGCGGGCACGCGTCCAGGCAGATACTGCATCCGTCGTTACATCCGTTGTAAGAGGTGGCGGGGTCTCCCTCGAGCTCGGCGGAGACCAGCACGGCCCCCAGCCAGATCATGTTTCCGAACGTCTTATTAATCAGAAGCGTGTTCTTCCCCAGCGTCCCCATGCCTGCGAGCCACGCCGCGTGTTTCAGCGACAGGATGCCCCTCCCGTGGCTCCGATCCGGGTCCCAATAGTCGTACGGCTCGGCGGAGGGAATGGGGACCGAGCCGATACCCTCGGCCTCCAGCTCTTCAGACAGGCGAAAGGAGATCGCGTCGAGCTTTTCAACCATCTTGTTTCTGACAAAGGTATAGGGGGTGAGGCTCGGCAAGACGAGGGTGCTTGCCGGAAAGCGCGACGCATAGACGATCACCGATCGGCATCCCTCGTGGATATCGCGCGGGTGAAACCCCTGCGGGGCATCGCTGAACCGGTCGACCGGGGCGATCCCGCAGATATCCGCCCCCAGGCCCAGCACCTTCTCCTTCACTTCTTTACAGTCCATCACAAGGCCTTTTCTTCCGTTCAGTTTTATCGTGTGATACCGACCGCAGAGGACCGTTCCCTTTGCCGTTATCCTCGGGCGAGTGCCGTCTTGACGCACGCGGCTCCCAACAGCACCACGATCACGGTCCCGACAATCTGGGGCGCGATGAAGAAATAGACCCAGCCCAGCACGGCCACCGCGACGAAGCTCGCGAAGAGCGCCCAGGAGACGGGGAGCAGGGCCGCCCGTGCCTTTTCATCCAGCCCCCCGAGGTGCCACGTCAGCACCGCCGAGAAGAGCAGAAAAACCGAAAAGAGGAGCCCAAACCCAAGGTACATCCCGCCCCACGTAACGGTCGAGCCCATGATCTCAAAATCGACTGACTTCATCAAGGAAAGCACGCCGTCGGCCGCCACCCCGTGGTCGGCGTGCGACAGCATCCCCCCGAACGTGTGGGAGAGGAAAAAGATGACCAACAGATACGAACAGATCCGATAGAGATTGAAATACCTGGCCATGCCATTCCTCCTTATACAGCGGTGACGGAAATACGTTTTGATTATATCACGATCTATCGGGGCCACGACGCGGCCGGCGCGGAGAGAAATCTCCTTTCCGGCGCGACGATCCATAGGCGGAGTGGGGGACCCAGCAGAATCTCTGGACATGTGTCTGGTCACAGGAAGTCCGGCAGGACCCCACATAACGCCTCGACTGCGCGCCTGCGGTGGCTGATTTCGTTCTTCTCGGCCTCCGTCATCTCCGCGTAGGTCTTGCCGAGCGGCGGATAAAAGAAGATCGGGTCGTAGCCGAACCCTTTGCTCCCACGTGGCGCACGGATAATCTGCCCTGCGCACTCCCCCCTGACGACCATCTCCCTTCCATCGGGCGATACCAGCGCGATCACCGCCACGAAGCGCGCCCCTCTCTCCCCTTCCGGGACCCCGGAAAGCTCGCGCAACAGCTTCTCGTTGTTTTGCTCGTCGGAGGAGCCTTCCCCGGCGTATCGTGCCGACATCACCCCCGGTGCGCCGCCCAGGGCATCCACCTCTATGCCGGAGTCGTCGGCCAAGGCTACGTGCGCGGTGCGACGCGCCGCTTCCCGGGCCTTGATGAGGGCGTTTTCCTCAAACGTCTTGCCGGACTCGACCACGTCGGGATAATCGGGAAAGTCGGAAAGAGAACGCAGAGTGACGAGCCTCAGGAGCCCCAGTCCGTCCATGATCCGGCCGAGTTCGTTGAGCTTTCCCCGGTTCTTGGTGGCGACGACGATCTCAGGAGCGCTCAATGATCTCTCCGAGGAGCTCCTTCTGTTTTGCGATGAGCCGCGCGATCCCGTCCCGGGCAAGCTCCATCATCATATCGAGGGTCTTCTGATCAAACGGGTGGTTTTCCGCGGTGCCCTGGACCTCCACGAAGAGGCCGGATCCCGTGATGACGAAGTTCATATCGACCTCGGCGGCGGAATCCTCCTTGTAGTCGAGGTCCAGGAGTATCTTTCCGTCCACCACCCCCGCGCTGATTGCCGCGATATAGTCCCTGATCGGGAACCGGGAGATCTGCCCCGACTTCTTCAGCTTCAACAGCGCGTATGCCAGCGCCACGAAACCGCCCGTGATGGAGGCCGTCCTTGTGCCGCCGTCGGCGCAGATGACGTCGCAGTCGATCCAGATCGTCTTTTCGCTCAGGGCCGACAGATCGACCACCGCCCTGAGCGCCCTGCCGATGAGCCGCTGGATCTCAAGGGTGCGGCCCCCCGCCCGCCCCTGGGTGACCTCGCGGGTCATCCGGGTTTCGGTCGAGCGGGGCAGCATCCCGTACTCCGCCGTCACCCACCCGTCCCCGGTGCCCTTGAGAAAGTTCGGCACCCGATCCTCCACGGAGGCGGTGACGACCACCCGGGTGAGCCCCATCTCGATGAGGACGCTCCCTTCCGCGTAGGGGATATAGTTGGGCGTAATGACAACGGGACGTATGGCGTTAAGCTGCCTCCCGTTTCTCCTCATCCAGTCTACCTGCTTCGCATTCTTGTATGGTTTCAAGGCCCACCCTGTATACGTGAGGGTACGAATCATACTGGTTTCGCCTCTGCCTGTCAAGGGATAACGACCCTCCCGCCCAACGCTCGCGACGTGCCGCCGGAATACAGGAATATGAAGGAAAACAGGAATGGCGGGGAAAGCCGCTGCCGCACACAACCGACCGCATGCAACGGTACGGAAGATGACCTGCATCAGTGGAACAAAAGTGCAAGTTATTTTGCATCCTGGCAACATCTCGTTATCATTAGAAATATCGGTATCTGTTCCTGACAGGATAAACTCGATGAAACACCGTTGAAACATGCATGCAACGCCTCAGAAACCGCGTTAAGATGCTGTGCGATAACCTGCTGTAATCATTATAGTATTTGGCCACGGACATCGGGTGGATCGTGCCCGCATATAGGCATGGATATTGCTTAATATATGGCCAGACACATACGGTTTGGTATATGAGATCTCCGGCAACCGTGTGTATTCATGCAACGAGAGAAAGGAGGAGAGAATGAATAAGAAAAGACTGATGGTGCTTGATAACGATTCCCAATTCGTCGGCTCTCTCAACACCGCGTTGGGCAAGACCTATGACGTGCTGTGGGTCAAGGAAGTCGCCGCCGCCGTCCAGACCATTCATTCATGCGAGGCGGACGTCATCCTCGTCAACTTCGCCGTCGGCGTCGAGGGGGGGTTCTCCGTAATCCGGGAGGCAAAGAAGTGGGCGATCCCATCGGTCGTCGTCACCCATCTCTCGACGGAGGAGATGGCCATCGAGGCCCTCAACTCCGGCGTCTCGTATTATATCAAGAAGCCGGTCCTTCTGGAGGACCTGGCAAAAGCCGTCAACCGGGTCGCGGGCATCCCGAGCGCCGATATGGATACCATCGAGCGCGTGAGATTCTTCATCGTAGAAAATTACATGAAAGACATCTCGGTCAACGACCTTTCGGACTCGGTCGGCATCAGGCGGCAGAAGATCTTCTACCACTTCAAGAAGCGGTACGGCAAGGGGATCAAGTCATATCTGCGCGACATCAGGATGCAGAAGGCGCAGGAGTTGCTGGAGACCACCGACCTTGCGATCTACCGTATCGCCAAGGCCGTCGGATATAATCACTTCGGCTATTTTTGTCGGGAATTCAAGCGCCTCTACCACCTGACCCCCAAAGAGATCAGGAGGGGCCGCTACCAGCAGGCCAGCTGATTCTTACTTGCTCAAGGCGCATGCCGGCTCCAGGGAGGGAAGGGGCCGTTGCCGGTGATCCGGGGAGAGGAGGATGACGCCGATCTTTCCGGCGCCGGGGACGTGAATAGAGGGGAGGACCGAGCCGTTATCCGTCCTGCTTCTGCCATTCATCGAGGCGGCAGCAGGAAACGCGGTGCCCTTTCTCCACTTCGACCATGGGCGGGACGAACTCGCAGCACGACGGGTCGTCCACCGGGCAGCGGGTATGAAACCGGCATCCCGGCGGCGGTGATATGGCCGACGGGATCTCTCCCCTCGGGATGGCGTGGGCCCTGCGCATCTTCGGGTCCGGCACCGGAACCGCAGACAGGAGGGCCCGTGTATAGGGATGCATCGGGTTGTGAAAAACCTGGTCCACCGTGCCGATCTCCACGATGATTCCGAGATACATGATCGCGATCCGGTCGCAGATATATTTCGCGGTCGCAAGGTCGTGGGTCACAAAGAGGTAGGTGAGCGATAGATCTTCTTTCAGCTCTCGCATCATCTCGAGGATCAGCGCCCGCACCGAAACGTCCGCCATGGCGATCGGCTCGTCGGCCACCACCAGCTTGGGGGAAAGGACGAGTGCCCGCGCAAGGACCACCCTCTGCTTTTGCCCCCCCGAGAGGAGATGGGGATAGCGCTTGTAGATGTCGTTCACGGGGGTGAGCGCCACCCGCCTCATGACTTCCTTGACCCGCTCTTCCCGTTCTTTCTTATTTCCGATTTTCTGAATCACGAGAGAATAGCCGATATTATCGCCGACCGTCATGCGGGGGTTCAGCGACGCATGCGGGTCCTGAAACACCATTTGCATGTTGGGGCGAAAACGTCTGAGATCTTCCCCTTTCAGGTTCGTGATATCCCTGCCCTCGAACCGGATCTCCCCCTCGGTCGGATCAATGAGCCGCATGATGAGGCGTCCCGTAGTGGTCTTGCCGCAGCCGCTCTCGCCGGCAAGCCCCATGACCTCACCCTTATTGATCTGGAAGGTGACGTCGTCCACCGCGCGCACGAAGCTTTTCTTTGCCGTGAGGAGATTTGTGATCAATCCGGTCTGTACGGGAAAATACTTTTTGAGATTCTTGACGGCAACGACTACTTCGCGCTCACTCATCGTCATCCTTCCCTCCGTACAGGAAACACTCCACCATCCTGCCGTGCACCTTTAGGTCAAGGGGCCGTTTTTTCACACAGATGTCCATCCGATAGGGGCACCGCGGATGAAACGGGCACCCCGGCGGCGGATCGGTCAGGTCGGGCGGTGAGCCGGGCATCGTGTAGAGATGCATCTGGTCCATCTGGATGTTCGGGATCGAGGAAAGGAGTCCCTGGGTGTAGGGGTGCAGCGGTTTCCCGAAAACATCCGTCACCTCTCCCTCCTCGATGATCCGCCCGGCGTACATGACCGCCACCCGATCCGCGAGCTGGGCCACGATCCCCATATTATGGGTGATGAGAAGGATCGTCAGCTTGTACTTCTCCTTGAGGGACTTGAGGAGGTCCAGGAAGTGGGCCTCAACGATTACGTCCAATGAGTTGGTCGGCTCATCGGCGATGATCAGCTTCGGGTGGAGAATGAGGCCGAGTCCTATCATGATCCGCTGCCGCATCCCGCCCGAGAGCTCGTGGGGATATTCGTGCAGGCGCGATGCCGAGATGCCGAGCTGTTCGACCAGCTTCTCGATCCTTGCCCGCGCCCGCTTTTCCGTGATGTGTCTTTCGTGAGCCCGGATCGTCTCCAGGAAATGCTGATCCAGCCTGATGAGGGGGTTGAGCGAGGTCATGGGGTCCTGAAAGACCATGGATATCTTCGGTCCCCGGACCTTTCGCATCTCGTGGTCGGATTTCTTGATCAGGTCTTCGCCGTCCAGCATGATGCTGCCCGACGCGATCTCGCCCGGCGGGCGCATCAGCTTCAGGATCGCGAGCCCGAGGGTGGATTTGCCGCAGCCGCTCTCTCCCACCAGCCCTACGACCTTGCCCCGCGGCATGGCGAAATCGACGTTGTCGACCGCCTTGACGATGCCGCTTGAGGTCGGGTAGTGGATGGATAGATTCGTGATGGACAGGATCGTATCGTCGTCCACTTACTTTTCCTTAAGTCTCGGGTTGAGTATCTCGTTGAGCCCCTCCCCGATCATCGTGAACGAGAGGGCGACCAGCGTGATCATCAGGCCGGGGAACGTGACGATCCACCACATGCCGGCAGGAACGAAGACTTTGCCCTTGGAGAGGTCGATTCCCCAGTCGGGGATGTCCGGGGGGAGCCCGAGCCCAAGATAGGAGAGGCCGGCCTCCGTGAGGATCGCATCGGCGACGTTAAGCGAGAAGATGACGACCACCGAGGCGATGACGTTGGGGAAGATATACTTCGTCATGATGGTGTACGCATCGGCCCCGATGGAGCGGGCCGCCTCAACGTAAAGCTCCTGCTTGACTGAGAGGACCTGTCCACGCACGATCCTGAAATAGGTGGGAACGTAGATGACGGCGATCGCGATCGAGATATTGGTGACGCCGGGGCCGAGCATCGCGGCCATGGCGATGGCCAGTATCAGCCCCGGGAATGAATAGATCGAGTCCATGATCAGCGAGAGGACCCGGTCAATGGATCGGCCGTAATAGCCGGAGAGAAGCCCGATGGGGATACCGACGACCGCCGAGAATATCGAGGCGGCAATCGAGATCAACAGAACTGTGCGCGAGCCGAAAAGGATCCGGGAAAAGACGTCAAACCCCAGGTTGTTGGTTCCCATGATGAAGGTCTCGTTCGGCGGGAGAGGATTGAGCGGTATAACCTCGAGGTTGCGCTGTTTCAGATAGGGTGTCGCCACATCGGCGACGGGACTATAAGGGGCGATATATGACGCAAAAATCGACGACAGCACGATGACGGTGAGGAGCACCGCCCCGAAGACGATGATATACCATTCGGCTTTGTGCTCCCGGGCCATGGAGATGAAAAAACGAACGGGCCGCGAAAGGAAACCGGAAACCATCGTCAGTACCTCACCCGTGGATCGACGATCGCATACAGGACGTCCACCAGAAGTGATATCCCCATCACCAACAGCGCAATGAAGATGATCGTCCCCTGAAGCGCCGGAAAGTCCCGGTAGTTGACTGCTTCCACGAGGAAGCTGCCCATCCCCGGCCAGGAGAAGGTCGTCTCGGTCAGGACCGCGCCCGACATGAGGTAGGCAAACTCGAGCCCCATCATCGTGAGTATCGGGACAAAGGCGTTCTTAAGGGCATGCACATACACGACCTTCCGCTTTGGTATCCCGCGGGCGTTGGCCGCCAGGACATAATCCTGCTTGAGGACGTCCAGCATATTGGCGCGCGTGAGCCGAACGAAGATGCCGCAGAGGATCAGCCCCAGCGCCATTGAGGGGAGGACGAGGTGCCACAGGGCGCTTGCTACCTGCTCGAAGTTGAGCGTCATGATCCCGTCCAGGACGTAGAGCCCCGTGATTACGTCGGGGGAGACGCGGGCGCTGATCCTTCCCGCGATGGGGAACCAGTTGAACGCGACGCCGAAGACCATCTGGAACATCAGGCCCAGCCAGAAGACCGGGATGGAATAACTCGTGATCCCGAAGAGCCTGATCGAATAGTCGGCCGCGCTCTTTCGCTTATGGGCGGCAAATGCGCCCGACGCGACGCCGATCACCACGGCAAATAAGAGGGCGAAGATCGAGAGCTCCAGCGTGGCCGGAAAGTATTCAGCGATTTTCTCCGTGACCGGTACCCTATAGTAAAGAGACTGCCCTAAATCGCCGCGGAGGAAAGCGGATAGATAATCGACGAACTGGTTGTTAGTGGAAAAGTTGATGATCGGCTTATCGAGCCCGAGCTGGTGTCGGACCTCTTCCATCGTTTTTTTCGGCGCGTGGGCGCCCAGCATCGACTTGACCGGGTCACCGGGCATGACCCGGATGATGAAGAAGACCAGCGTCAACAGGATGAAGATCATCGGGATCGTCAGCAAAAGCCGCGTCAGTATATAGGAAAAGAGCGATTTCATAAATGATGAGCCGTCCCGGTGGTAAAAAAGAGGGGGAAGGCGCGTGGCCTTCCCCCGGAGATCTCTATGCGCACGTCATTTTCGATACACGACGTCGTAGTTGAAAATCATCGTCGCGCCGATGTTGATCCCCTCGATGTTTGGCTGCGTTACGAGGGTGAGCTTGCCCTGGAAGATCGGGCAGGTCGGGACTTCCTTTGCCCAGTAGTCCTGGGCGTCTTCGTAGATCTTGGTCCGGTCCTTCTTATCCGTGGTGACCTGGGCCTTCAGGAGAAGCTCGTCCATCTTGGGGTCTTTATAGAAGATCCCCATGCTGTTGGACGCGGTGGAGAGCGCAAAGACCGAGGTGTAGTCGTCCGGGTCGATGTAGTCCGGGTACCAGCCGAGGAGGAACGCGCTCATATTGCCCTTATCGAAGTTGTCATTATAGGTGCCCCATTCGGCGCTCTTGAGCTCGACCTTCATGACGCCGGTGGCCTCAAGGCCCTGCTTGAGGAGCAGCGCCACGTCGGCCTCGGTGTCACCGTAGTGGGACGGCGTATACCAGAGCTCGAACGTAAAGGGTTTCTTCTCGTCATAGCCGAGTCCCTTGAGGAGCTCCTTGGCCTTTGCGATATTGTACTCGCCGTACTCATCCTTGAAGGAATCCTTGTGGCTCCACATCCCGATGGGGACCATCGTGTAGAGCGGCTCCACCGTGCCGAGGAAGACCTTGTCAACAACGGACTTCCGGTCCATGGCGGCGGCGACCGCCTCCCTCAGGATCTTTTCCTTGAACGGATCGCCGTTGCAGACAAAGCAGAGGTAGCGGATCTGGGCACCGGAGGCCTCGATGACCTTCAATTTCGGGTTGTTCCTGAGGTCCTTGATGTCGGACGGGTTGAGGGCCTTCCAGGCGATGTCGATCTCGCCCTTCTCAACGGCAAGGCGCAGCGTGGTCGCGTCTTTGTAGAACTTGATGATGATCTTGTCGTTGAGTGCCGCGTTTCCGTAGTAGTTCGGATTCTTCACGAGCACCAGCTCCACGTCGCGGACGAATTTCTCGACCATATACGCGCCGGTGCAGTTAAATGCGGACGGGTCGGCAACGACCTTGTCGGCCGGATATACCGCCGGATCGATCGGCATGTACGGCGGAGTCGCGACGAGTGACGGGAAGTAGGCGACCGGCTGCTTCAATACGAACTTGATGGTCGTCGGGTCTACGACCTCCACATGGTCGACGAAGTCATTGACGAGCCATGAGGGATCGGACTTGGTCTTCATGACCCGGTCGATCTCGTACTTCACGGTCTCGGCGGTGATGGGCGCGCCGCTGGAAAACTTCAGGTCACTTCTGAGCTTGAAGGTCCATTCCTTGTTGTCGGCCGAAGCGGTCGGCATATCGGAGGCCAATCCAGGGACGAGGTCCGTGGTCCCAGGGGTATAGACGAGGAGCGTCTGGTAGATATTCTGGAATATCTCCCACGTGTAAAAGTCATACGCCTGGGCGGGATCGAGCTGAGTAAGCTTTTCCGTCGTGCCGATGATGATTACCCCTCCTGCCGTGGGCGGCGGGGTCTTCTTCCCGCAGCCGACAATCGAAAAGGCGATCAGTCCCGCGGCTAACACGAGGGTAAAAATCATGAACAGAGATTTTTTCCCTTTCATAAATCCTCCCTTAAAGGTATTCGGTTATCGCAAAAAACATGATTGGTTAAGAAACGGTGATATTTTTGGCGTGTCATTCTCTCTCGTTCAAGAAAAATCGGTTCTACCCACCCAAACGACGGCTCGGTAGCCGATAGCCACTATGACTTATATATCTTTAATAACTGAGTTTGTCAATTTTATTGTTGAAATATACCATTCTATTCGGAAAAAAACAAATAAATTCAATAACGACCCAAAAAACTTGACAAGGAAAAGACCTTGGCGGTACCCTACTCCTTCACGAGAGGGATACGATGAAGACCAAAGCAGAACAGACCTTACCCCGTCACGATATCGATCTATTTCGCTCCATTTTCGCGCCCCGGTCGGTTGTTGTCGTCGGAAAAACCACCCCTCCCAAGGGTGCCTCCATGTTCCTCAGCGCGCTGACCAACCAGGGATACCGGGGCCGGGTTTACGCCGTCTCCACGGACTCCGGCGGGGGGATGGGATACGAGCATTTTGCCTCGATCGAAGAGATACCGGACGGAATCGAATATGCGATCCTCTGCGTCCCCGCGCGGGAAGTGCCCGAGGCGGTAGAGCGGCTCGCGCGAAGAGGCGTCAGGGCGGCCCACGTCTTCTCCTCCGGCTTCGGCGACCTCGAGACGGACGGCGGGAGGCACCTTGAGCAGGAGCTCAAGCGGGTATCGGCCCGGACCGGCGTGCGCGTCATCGGCCCCAACTGCCTGGGCGTCTTCTCTCCCGAGGTCGGCCTCTCTTTCCCGCCCGGGATCTTCCCGAAGGAGAGGGGGAATATCGGGTTTATCTCCCAGAGCGGCGGCACCGCCCAGTCGCTGGTCTGGTGCTCGAAACAATACGGATTTCGCATCAACAAGGCGGTGAGCCTCGGCAATTCCGTCGATCTCTCCGTCGAGGATTTCCTCGACTATATGATCGACGATCCCGAAGTCCAGGTGCTCGCTCTCTACCTCGAGGGGGTCGGCGATACGGTCCGGTTCATGGAGTCGGTAAGGCGGGGTCTCGGGAAAAAACCGATCGTCATCCTCAAGGCGGGCCTGTCGGAGGCGGGGGTGTCGGCGGCCGCGTCCCACACCGGCATTATGGCCGGGAGCGCCCCCATCTGGGACGCGGCGATCCGCCAGACGGGTGCCCTTCGCGTCCGAACGTTCGAGGAGCTCGTCCAGACCATCTCGGCCTTCGCGAAGAAAAAAGGAATCGTCGGCCGCCGGATTGCGCTGGTGAACCGCGGCGGAGGCGAGGGCGTGGTGGCGGCCGATATCCTGCCGGAGATAGGGCTCTCGGTACCTGCCTTTACCCAAGAAACACGGCGCTCGCTTGCCGCGATCATCCCCTCGGCCGGCACCGGTTTTGCGAACCCCGTTGACTTCTCGGCGATCGGCGGATATCCCGGCGTTTTCGAGAAGATGCTCGACATCGTTGATGCGGACCCCAACACCGACATGATCATCTATCAGCACCACATCGAGTTTGCCCACCTCTTCCGGGAAGGCTATAACCAGTACCTCCTCGACGCCCTGGTCGCTTTTCGCGAGCGATCGAAAAAGATGCTTTTCGTGGTACCCCCCCTCTACTATTCAGGGGAGGAGTGGTTGCGCTCCTTCGTCTACCTCAACGAGCGCGGCGTGTCCACCCACCCCTCGATCGACGGCGCGGCGATGGCGGCCCTCCATGTCGCCGAGTTCGAGGAAAGGCGGTCGGACCGATTAGTCTCTCGCGCCGGCCTCGGACGATTAAGACCCTGGCGTATCCTCCCAAGAAACGGCCGGCTCCGATCGGTAACGGCGCCCGTGCCGAATGTCCGGCACGCCTTAAAGAGAAGAGAAGAAAGCCGAAGACCGAAATTCTAACAAGAAAAAGCTTGACAGGGGGTGACTTTCCCCGCTAATATAGTTAACCGAACGATCGGTTAGCTATATTAGCGAGGGAAACGTGAGGACGGGAGGAGAAAAGACAAAGAAGCGGATACTGGAAGTCGCCGAAGAGCTCTTCTCGGAAAAGGGTTTTGACGCAACCAGCGTCGGCATGATAGCCGACACCGTCGGCATCAACAAGGGCCTCATCTACTACCATTTCAAGGATAAGAACGACATCATCGTCTCGCTGTTGATGAGTATCATCGAGGAGCTCAGGCAACACGTCCGGCCCGATTCACCCGCCCGCGACGGGGAAAGCGGTGTTACGGCCGTAAGAGAGAAAATCAAGGAGGAAATCACCTTCCTTGAAAGTCGAAGAAACATCCTGTCGATCATGCTGATGGAGGCCTTCAAGGAAAGCGATAAGAACGACTTTCTCTTCCAATGCGCCGAGATCATCAGCGCCCAGGAAGCGCAAGGCGCCGTGGATGCAGCGCACGCGGACGATCCCCCGGCCGCTCAATCCCAGGGAGACCTTGTGCACGAGTTCTTTACGGGCTTTATCCCCATGGTCGTCTTCATCGCCATGAAGGACAAATGGTCCCGCTATTATCGATGTGACCCCGATGCGCTCCTCGATCTCTTCGTGGATTCATTTGAGGCGACCCACCTCGCATCGCATATAAAGAAAGAATAGTCCGTTAAACGTGTGGCAACGGGAAATATGCCGTCACTGTTCTAACATAACTGACCGAACGTTAGGTTAATATATAGCGGGTAATGAAGCATGTTTCTGTAATTCTATTCAAAAAAGAGGAGATAAGCATGAAACAACTGCATCTCGTCATCGGGGGGGCCGGCCATCTCGGCAACAACCTGACCCGCTCGCTCATTCAGAGAGGGGAGCGGGTACGGGCCGGCGTAAGAAACGTCGACTACAGAGAGCCATTTGAGGGGCTGGACTGCGAGATCGTCTACGCGGATATCATGAAGAAAGACACCCTCCTGAGAGCGATGGACGGTGTGGATATCCTGTACATTGCCGCGGCAGTGTACAAGTCGTGGGCGATTGATATTCAAAAGGAGATCATAGACGTCAACGTGGAGGGAACGAGAAACATCATGGAGGCGGCCGCAGCAAAGAAGGTAAAGAAAATCGCCTACGTGAGCACGACCTTTGCCCTGGATAAGAATAAGACACCTATGGATGAGACCGGATGGAGCGATGACCGCACCGATCCCTACGTCTATTCCAAGACGGAGGCCGAACGGTTGGCAACGGTTCTGGCAAAGGAGCACAATCAGTGGATGGTATCCATCGTGCCCTCGGGGATGATCGGCCCCAACTGCTGGGGTCACCTGACTCCGACCATGGAGCTGCTCTCCGAAATCCTGAAAAACCGGATACCTTTCGATCCGGGCTTCAGTTTCAATTTCGTGGATATACGCGACGTCTGCCGTATGATGATCGAGGCCGCCCAAAAAGGAAAAGACGGAAGTAGATACATCGTCGCCCAGGAGAACCCGATCGGCTCGGGGGAACTCTTTGCGCTGGCTCACTCGCTCTATTTGTCCGTTAAGGTACCGCCGAAGGCGCCGTACCTTCTCATGTACCTCTCCGCGTCGGTGATGGAGCTCGCAAGTCGGTTCACGAAGAAAAAACCCCTCATGCAGAGAAACCAGGTGAAGAGCTTCCGTGGAGCCGATTTGAGGTACACGATCTCAAAGGCACGAGAGGAATTAGGATTTAACCCGCGCCCAACGGTCGAAGTCCTGACGGACGCATTCGAATATCTGAAGCGGGCGGACCGCTGACGCTGTCCACGGATCGAAGTACCACCCGCGCGGTTTATCGCGCGATTTCTAAAGGAGAAAGCCAATGTCGACTGGGAATACGGGAATACAAAAGAGAGGAACGTTTTGGGCGCTGGCCGCGTTCTATATGCTCATCGCCTTCGAGTTCTTCTATATGGCAAGCCCGTTTGCGATCTATTTCTATTCGGTCTACAAGCCGGCGCTGGACCTTTTGAACAAGGTCCCGGGTCTTGCGTGGCTCGTCGGATTTTTTTTGCCGCACATCGTGCTCGGCACCTCGTCTGCCCTGATAAACCTGCACAGCGAACTCGGCGCCGTCCTTGCCGTCGGCGGACTGTTGGCGTTCTCTATCGGGGCCTCGCAGGTCTACTGGCACAAGCTGACGAAAAAGGGCGCGGTGACCGGCGGCATCTATAAGGTCGTGCGGCATCCGCAGTATGCCTCACTGATCATCAGCGGAGTTGGGCTCTTGCTCTTGTGGCCCCGATATATCGTGCTGGTCATGTTCGTGACCATGCTCTTTGCCTACCGGGCGCTGGCGCGGATTGAGGAGCGCGAGTGCGAGACGCGCTACGGGCAGCCCTACCGGGACTACAAGGAGAAGACCGCTATGTTTCTCCCCTTCAGGATACCACTTATGGACAGGTTATTCAGGCTTCCCGCGTCGAGGCCGGCCCGGTATCTCGCGTTGTCGGCTCTCTATATCGTGTCGCTGGTGGTGGCCGTCGGCCTGGCCTGGGGGACCGAGCGCCTCGCCGTGGGGAGTCTCTACGCGTTCTATTCGAAAGACGCCGCGTATATCTCGGTTGCCGCCATCGAGCCGCGTGCGCTGGAGACTATTGTCAAGACGGCCCTTGCAGACCCCGGCGTTCAGACGAGACTGGGCCGTGCGGGAGACGGCACCGGCGCGAAGTTCCTTAACTACGTTCTGCCCACCGACTGGTACGTCCCGGAGATCCCGATGTATATCCCCGAGGGCGAGGGGCATTCGTTCCCGTCGGACTACGACAAAAATCTCTATAAGATCGTCTTCACAAGGGCCGAGATGAGGGCGGGTCGGGACGCGGAGGGCCGAACGATCATCACGGATACCGCTCGAAGGACGCCGGTCATGGAGGTATGGGTCGATCTGGCAGGGGCAAGGGTTATCAAAATAGAGGACCCGCCCAAAAGCGTCATGTACGAGAGCATCCCCGTGGCGGTCTATTAGAGGCGGCGGCCTTGCGGGCGGTCGGTTGCTCCGGCTGCACTCCAATGGCGGGCTCAAACCACGGCTACAGCGCTATCCGTCCGTGTCGCGCGCTGTGGCACTGGAGGTTGACGGCAAGCGGGAGGCTCGCGATGTGGCAGGGGGCGATCTCGACGTGTACGGCAAGGGCCGTCACGCGGCCCCCCAGCCCCATCGGCCCAATGCCGAGCGCGTTGATCTCGCCCAGCGCCGCTCGCTCCATGTCGGCGATCCGCGCGTCCGCGTTCGGCTTCCCCACCTCACGAAGCAGCGCGCGGCGGGCCAGGATCGGCGCGGTGTCAAACGTCCCCCCGATCCCCACCCCCACGATAAGCGGCGGGCAGGCCCGCGCCCCCGCGTCGCTCACCACCGAGACGACCCACCCCACGATATCCTCCTCCCGGGCAGACGGGGTCAGCATGAGGAGACGCGACGCGTTCTCGGCCCCGCCTCCCTTGGCGAGAAACGCGATGGTGAGTGCGCTCCCCGCCACCGGCCTGACGTGTATCACTGGGGGGGTGTTGTCGCCGGTGTTTTCGCGCGTCAGGGGGTCGGCCATCGAGGTCCGGAAATGTCCCTCCCGGTAACCCTGTCTCATCCCCTCGGTGACGGCCGCGCCCAGGTCTTGCCCCTCGATCAGGACCTCGTTTCCGATATCCACGAAGAAGATCGCCGTGCCGGTGTCCTGGCAGAGCGGCATGCGCGCATCGAGAGCGACGCGGCGGTTCTCCAGGATCTCCTCGATGACGAGCCTCCCCGCCCGGGACTCCTCGTCCGCCAGCGCCCGTGAAAGCGCCGCCGTTACGTCGGGCGGAAGCTCGATGTTCGCCCCGACGACGAGGTCCCTGACCGCACGTGCGATATCCTCGGCCGCGATCTTTCTCACGAGAGCTCCTTTTTGACCCCGTCGATCTCCGCCTTCACCACGGCGGCGGACTTTTCCAGCATCGCGCGCTCCTCAATGGAAAGCTCGATCTGGATGATCCTGTCCATCCCCGCCCCTGATATCCTCACCGGCACGCCGAGGTATATACCCGAAAGACCATACTCCCCCTCGAGGAAAGCCGACGCACCCATGACCCTCTTCTGGTCCCTGAGGTAGGACTCGGCCATCATGACCGCGGACATGGCGGGGGAAATGTACGCGCTGCCCGTGGAGAGGAGCTTGACGATCTCGCCCCCGGCGAGACGTGTGCGAGAGACCAGTTCGTCGATCTTTTCCTTCGGGAGAAGCTTTTCGACCGGGATGCCGCAAACCGAGGCGCACCGGACGAGCGGCACCATCGCGTCCCCGTGCCCTCCCAGCACCATCGCCTGTACGTCCCTGACCGAGACCTTCAGCTCTTCGGCGATGAAATAGGCAAAACGCGCCCCGTCCAGCGCCCCCGCCATCCCGACCACCCGCTCGCGGCCGAATCCCGTGACCTCCCTGGTCACCCACGCCATCACGTCCAGCGGGTTGGTCACGACAATGACAAACGAGTCCGGCGCGTGCTTTTTGATCTGTTCGGCAGTCCCCTTGACGATACCGGTGTTGACTCTGGCAAGATCCTCGCGGCTCATCCCCGGCTTTCGGGCAAAGCCCGCCGTGACGATGACGAGGTCGGCCCCGGAGAGCCCCGCCATATCGCTTGTGCCCTCGATGCGCCCGTCAAACGATCCGATGGGCGACCCCTCGGCGATGTCGAGCGCCTTGCCGCTCGGCATGTCGGGCACGACATCGACCAGCGTGATATCCCCCAATTCCCTCTGGGCGGCAAAAAGGGCGCAGGAGCTTCCCACGTTTCCCGCCCCGACGACGGCGATCTTACTTCGTTGTGACATATGATCTAGTCCTTGATTCGTGAGAGTCGGTATACGGCGCCGGTATCAGCGCCAAGAGGCCGTTCATCTACATCTCATTGACGGGAGCTCCCCACCCGATAAAGAGAACGGCTCATGCCGCTACGATACTAACGCCCCCGCCCATCACAGCGTAAACCCCGAGGGCAACGGTAGGGGTTCCACGTGAAACCAGGCATCGCGGCCTCAGTACGTGGGACGAGCCGTTTACGCGTGGCCCCGCGATAG
This sequence comes from uncultured delta proteobacterium, assembly GCA_963792965.1. Lineage (GTDB taxonomy): Bacteria > Desulfobacterota > Zymogenia > Zymogenales > Zymogenaceae > CAWBYW01. Next base: position 191,790 of record CAWBYW010000016.1, read on the forward strand.
CCGGCTTACTCCATCGCTTTAACCATCGCGCGTGCAAATCCCGAGCAGGAGACCTCGGTTGCCCCCTCCATCTGCCGCGCAAGGTCGTAGGTGACGGTTTTCTTGGCGACCGCGGCTGCAATTGCCCGCCGTACGAGCCCTGCCGCCTCGTGCCACCCCATATGATCGAGCATCAACGCCCCCGAGAGGATGAGCGAGCCGGGGTTGACCTTGTCTTTGCCGGCGTATTTCGGGGCGGTGCCGTGGGTCGCCTCGAAGAGCGCCGCGCGGTCCCCGATGTTTGCCCCCGGCGCCATCCCAAGCCCGCCGACCTGCGCGGCCAGCGCGTCGGAGAGGTAATCGCCGGTCAGGTTCGGCGTGGCGACCACCGAGTACTCCTCGGGACGGAGCAGCACCTGCTGGAACATGCTGTCGGCGATCCTATCCTTGATGACGACCTTTCCCTTCACCGCCGTCCCGCCCGTCTCCGACTCGGGAAGGGTCGACTCCCCGAACTCCTCCCGGGCCACCTCGTACCCCCAGTCCCTGAAGGCCCCCTCGGTGAATTTCATGATGTTTCCCTTATGAACGAGCGTCACCGAATCCCGGCCGTTCTCGACGGCGTAGCGGACGGCCCGCCGCACGAGCTTCTTGGTCCCGGTCTCGCTCATCGGCTTGATGCCGATCCCGGCGTCACTGGCAATCGTGACGCCGAACTGATCGTGGAGGATACCGATGAGGCGTACCGCCTCGTCGCTCCCTCGTTTCCACTCGATGCCGGCGTAGACGTCCTCCATGTTCTCACGGAAGATGACCATATCGACCCGTTCGGGATGCCGCATCGGTGAGGGGACGCCGGGGATATAGGCGACGGGACGCACGCAGGCGTAGAGGTCAAGCGCCTGCCTCAACGTCACGTTGATGCTCCTGATCCCGCCGCCCACCGGGGTGGTCAGGGGGCCTTTGATGGCCACCTTATAGTCGCCGATGGCCCGGACCGTCTCGTCCGGAAGCCACGAGCCGGTCTTCTCGTTGGCCAGCTCGCCGGCCAACACCTCAAACCACCGGATCTCCCGCTTCCCGCGGTAGGCTCGTTTCACGGCCTCATCGATGACGATCTCGGCCGCCCGCCAGATGTCGGGCCCGGTGCCGTCCCCCCGGATAAAGGGGACGATGGGATCGTCGGGGACGGACGAGATCCCCCTTCTCATCGATTGTTATCGTGGAGCCGTCAGGGGGAGATAAAAAGCAGCTGTTTTGCCATTGTTCCTTATTAACCCTATTGCCATTCGGGGCTAATAGCCCATACTCTAATAAGATCGCGATGCCTTGCCGGGTATCATCTACGATTCCGCAGTCAAATAGTGCATCATCACAACCCGACATGACCACGCTCTTCGTCCGGGCGGGAGGCACCGCCGTAACGTCGCGCTATCCCTGCCGGAGGCCCGTCCGCGCCTCCGCCCTGCCGTGGCCGTTCAGACAGCGATGCCGCCGTGCTTCTTGATGTGGGAGACCAGCCCCCCGTCCTCGAGGATCTTCTGCATGATGCCGGGAAGCGCCGGAAACGTGAGCTCAAAGCCGCGCGTCACGTCTCTCACTACCCCTCTGGCGAGGTCGACCTCCAGCTCATCGGCTTCCTGTATGCGCCTCGGTATCGACGATGATAACCGGAAGCCCCACGTTGATGGCGTTTCTGAAGAAGATCCGCGCAAACGATTTTGCCAGGACCGCCCCCACGCCCGCCATCTTGATGATGATCGGCGCGTGCTCGCGCGACGACCCGAGCCCGAAGTTTCTGCCCGCCACCACGAAATCACCTACGGAAAGCTTTGCCGCAAAGTCTTCCCTCGCGTCTTCCAGCACGTGCTTTGCAAGCTCGGGGAGGTTCGACCTCAGGTGATAATACCTTCCGGGAGCGATGTGATCCGTCGAGATGTCATCTCCGAAGAGAAACGCCTTTCCTCTCAATACCTTTTCGGCCATCCGGTCTACTCCGTTTTTTCCGTCTTTTCGCTTTTTTCGCCCTTCTTGATAGTAGAATTGATCAGGGCCCTGAGGATGAGGCTCCTCTTGGCCCCTCCCAGCACGCTTTTCAAATCCTCATAGAGGCTCGGATCGTTGACGAGTGCGCCAAGGGTCCCTTCGCCGTTATCGATCTTGGTCAGGATGCTGTCCAGCCGAGTGATCGATTCATTGAGATTGTTGACCGGGGCGGTCGTCTTGCCGGTCGAACCGTAGACGAGCCCATGCAGCGTGCCGTTTCCCTTCTTGATCTCACCCACGATCTCGTCGGTATTCTTGAGGATACGCGCCACGTCTTCGCCGGAGCCTTCCTTCTTCAGGGGGGCCAGGAAGGTATTAAGGGAGTCGGTGATGTTCTCGATATTGCTCACGATCTTGTCGGCCCGCTCGAGATACGCGAAGAGCTCGACACTCTCCACCGAGGTGATGTAATCCCCGTTTTGGAGAACCTTCGCCTCAGGGCTCCCGATGGTAATGGCGATGTACTTATCTCCCAACACCCCCATCGTCAGGATGCTTGCCGTGCTGTCGTCCCTGACCCGCTCCTGAACATTCTTATTGATCCTGAGCTCGACGCCCACGAGGCGCTTGTTGCGATCGGATAAAAACCATATCCGCGAAACCGTCCCCACCTCCACACCCGCAAGTCTCACCGGCGAGCCGACGATGAGCCCTCCCACGTCCTTGAAATTGGTGAAGAGGACATACTGCTCCCTGAAGAGCTGATTCTTGCTCCCGATGGAAAAAACGACGATGAAGGCAAGGACAATCCCGATGAATATGAAGAGCCCGACCCTGATCTCCTGTGCCGCTTTTCTAGCCATACACACCTCCTCAGACACCCCGGAAGAGTCTGCCTTCCAGGGGGGTGCGCCAAAAAGAAAAATCACATGAGCGCTGCTCTTAGGTTAGTAGCGTATCCTTTTAATCCAAGGTCTCGCGCAAAACCGCCCATACGCCGCCGGCCCCCGTCCCCTATAGATCCCCGATATTCCCCTCGATGAACCCTTTAACCATCGGGTCCTGCGACTCGGTCATTTCTTTAGAGGTCCCCACCGCCGCGATCTTCCCGCGGTAGAGCAACGCAAGCCTGTTGCTGACGGAGAAGGCCGATTTCATGTCATGCGTGACGACGATCGAGGTGACCTTGAGAAGCTTCTGCATCTCGATAATGAGGTGGTTGATCCGGTTCGAATTGCCCGGGTCAAGGCCGGTGGTCGGCTCGTCGTAGAGAATGATCTCGGGATCATACGCGATGGCCCGGGCCAGCGCCACCCTCTTCTTCATCCCGCCGGAAAGGTCGGCGGGCATCATCTCCTCGATCCCCGGCAGCCCCACCATGTCAAGGCACTTTCCGACCTTCTGCCTGATCTCTTCTTCGGTTACCCCTTTATGCATCGTCAGACCGTAGGCCACGTTGTCGCCCACGCTAACGGAGTCAAAGAGCGCCCCGCCCTGAAAGAGCATCCCGATCCTTCTTCGCACACCAACCAGCTCTTCCTCGTCCAGCGGGACGATATCGACTCCATCGATCAGTATCTTTCCCTCGTCCGGCTTCATGAGCCCGATGAGGAGCTTTAAGAGGACGCTCTTGCCGGAGCCGCTCCCGCCGATGATCGTAATCGTCTCGCCTTTATTGATGGAGAGATCAAGCCCCGTATAGACCACTTTTTCGTCGAACGCTTTTTTGATGTCTCTGAATTCGATAAACGGCATATCAGGCCTGGAAAACGAGTATAAAAAGTTTCGTCAGGAAGAAATCCGCAACGAGGATCGAGAGCGATATCGTGACGACCGACTCCGTGGTCGCCTTGCCGACCCCGACCGTGCCCCCCACGGTCGTGAATCCCCGGTAGCACCCCACCAGCCCGATGATCATTCCGAAAAATGCCGACTTCCCCACACCGCCGACGAAGTCGCTGATCTCAAGGACGTTATAGACCTGGTTCATGTAATAGGTGGGGTTGACGCCGAGCTCCCGCATGGTGATGAGCATCCCCGAGATGATCCCCACCACGATCGAGAAGACCGTGAGGACCGGCAGCACGATGGTACACGCCAGGACCTTGGGGCCAACGAGCTCCCGCACCGGATCGGCGCCAAGCGCCCGGAAGGCGTCGATCTGTTCGGTCACGTTCATGGAGCCGACCTCGGCGGTGATGCCGGCGCCGACCCTCCCGCCGACGAGAAGGCCCGTCAGCACCGGCCCGAGCTCACGCACGAGAGAGACCGCCAACACGTTGGCGGCAAAGGACTCGGCACCGAACCTCTTCAGCGAAAAGGCCAGCTGCAATGCAAAGACGAGCCCCGTGAAGAGGGCGGTGAACGTTGCGATGAGGATCGACTTGATCCCGATATATTCTATCTGTTCGACAACGAGGCCGTATCTGAAGGGCGGCGTGACGAGTGTCAGGATCGTTCGGAAGAACATCCGCGTGGAGCCGTCGAAGTAGATGACGGTCTTCAGGAACCGCTCGCCAAGAACGCGGAAGAACTCCTTCATTTGGCAGGCTCCTTCGTAAAGTGAAAGCTCTCCACCACGTCTGCGAAAACGGGCGACACCCGGTCGAAGTCTTCAACGCGGCACCAGGAGGCGATATCGTATATGGTGCCGGAAGATCGTATCACGTATGCGGAGAAAATCAGCGGCACCCCGTTGGACACGCCTTTGAGCTTCACGTACCACGCCGGCACGCCGTCTATCGTCGCCTCCTCAGACGTAAGATATTCGGCCTTTTCGATCCCCATGAAAAGCTCCCGGGCCAAGAACTGCAGGGGTGCCTCTTTCCCGTCCCCGCCCGCATAACTGTCCGGTCCCGCCGCCACGGCGATTGAGGCCCCGTCGGCGGGGTCGCTCGTTGCCACGAGGGCCTCCTTGGGGGGAATTACCTCAAAGGGGGCCTTCGGCAGCTCCACGGAAAAATGATACTCGTCGGAAACGAAGGTACTGTCCACAATCCGACCATGGGCACAGCCGAATACAACGAGCGCCAACACTACAAGGATTATCGGCCGATAGTGTATCATCGAACCACCACGTCCTTTCGCGCGTGCATTAAGAGTAATACCCCGAAGACCAGCGGAAGACAAGAGATGATCACGAGCAGAAAAATCTGCCCCACACCCCATACCTCCCTCCGGAAGAGCGACCCCACCGCCCCGAAAATCATAACGGCCGAGAAGGCAACCAGGATGATTCCGACGGTGATCTTGACCAGGCCCACCGGGGTTCGATATCTGGAGACGGTGGCGTAGAGTTCTTCGTCCCGCATACCCCGAAAAGGCGAGTCCTTGAGAGCCAACAGCAGCCGTTTTTTGTAAATCCGATAGAGCCAGACCATGATCGGAATAATGAGCAGCGCAAGCGGTGTCTCGGTAAAGAGGACAAAATCGTACGCTCCGTGAAAGATAATGGCGATAAGGAGCCCCGCCGCAAGAAAGTGTTTGTGCGTCTGACGATCCATCTTCAGCATGCCGACGTAATAGCCGATAACAGCCCCGGTAAGGGCGTGCAGCGGCACCGCAAAGACGGCGCGGAAGACCCCCGTGGCAAGACCGAACTCATAGACGTAAAAGACGTTTTCGATCGTGGCAAAACCGAGGGCCCCCGCCACGCAGTAGACGATGCCGTCCATTACCTCGTTGAACGTGGGCGAGCGATACGCCTTGATGCCCACCGAGAGAAGCTTTGCGCCCTCTTCAATCGGGGCGATGATGAAAAACGAGCCGATAAATGCCCCGACGATATTCCCTTCTATCGGGATCCCGGAGGACGCCTCCAGTACCATCTCCAGGAAGCCCGCCGGGACCGCCAGCACCGCCCCGATGAAGAAAGTGGCAACGATGAGGCCCTTGGGTTCCGGCTCGTACTTATCCTTGTGGTAGACATACCACAGGATAAAGAACGCCGGGGCGACGGCCAGCAGGAAAAGCATCAGGAATTCCACGTACGAGTCACCCGCTAAAAATCATTTTATTATAACAAAACTTTTTCTGTTTTACTACTAAACAGAGTAACCCAGCTATGTTTTTATCAGGTCGCGTCTGATGGCCGCCGCGAGCCGTGCCCCAAAAAGGTCCGCTCGTCGTCTTCAATCTGCTTGACATTCGTGATATTCCCGCGATAATAGTACGATAACCGTTGGATTTCTTCAGGAGGAATGCAATGAAATTAGTAAGACTCATTCTCGCGGCGATTCTCCTGGGCACGCTTTCGCTCATCGTATCGCTGCCCGCACAGGCGGCGGAAACGGTAACCCCCGACGAGATAATCACCAAGGTACACGAGGCGGCAAAATTCCTCTCCGAGAAGGGCGAGGCGGGGCTGGCTCAGTTCAATGACCCAAAGGGCCCGTGGGCGTGGAAGGACACCTATGTCTTCGTTTTCGACTGCAGCAGGGGGATCATCGTCGCCCATCCCAACAAGGACCTGGTCGGCACAAAACTCGCGTTGCGGGTGGACAAGAACGGCCTCAAGTATGACCTCTCCCTCTGCGAGGAGGCAAAGAAACCCCTCGGCGGCTGGGTCGAATACTGGAGGCCGAGCGATGTCATCGATGAAACCGGCACGGCCGAGTATCAGAGAAAGATCTCCTATATGCTGAAAGTGCAGGGCCGGCCCTATGAGGTCGGGGCGGGTATCTACGAGCCGACACTTACCGTTGACGAGCTAAATAAAATGTTGGAAAAGTAGAGGCGGCCGCGTTTCACGACCAAACGACATCGGCCAATGGCGCATATACGTCCGCAGCTGACGGATGTCCTTTGTTAACCTCATTCTCACGTGGAGAGAGACATGAAAAAAGTTCCCCTGTTCGTTTTACTATCAGTTCTGGCGTCCCTAACGGCGCTCGTAGCGATCCCCGCCTTTGCCGGGGAAAACGCCACGCCCGAGGAGGTGATCGCCAAAGTCAACGAGGCATCGGCATACCTCATCGAAAAGGGCGACGCGGGCCTGGCCTCGGTTTAACGACCCCAAGGGCCCGTGGGTCTGGAAAAATACCTACGTCTTCGTGTATGACTGTGATAAGGGAGTCTGCGTGGGCAATATCACGCCGGGCCTTGTCGGAAAAAAGATCCAGGACATCAAGGACGCCAACGGCAAGCCGACCGGCCTTGACCTCTGCGAAGCGTCCAAGAGCCCCAACGGGAAGTGGATCGAGTACGTCTGGAGAGACCCGAGCACCGGTGAGATGAAGCCGAAGCTCTCCTTCATCTACAAGGCCCCCGGCGCCAAGTACACCGTCTGCGCCGGAATCTACAGCCCCGAGGGAGTCACCGCCGCGGATCTCAACAAGAAACTCGAAGGCAAATAGTATCCCCGCGAAGATAGCAAAAAGGGGCGTTCCCGCCGGGAACGCCCCTTTTTTATGTTCTATATCGAGGGCCTTTGTCCTTCTTATGCCTTCCGACGTTCAACGATCTGTTGGGCCTTCCTGTCGGAGTCTCCCATCAGATAATAGAGGGCGACGGCCGCAAAGATTGCGTAGAGGGGAAGCTTGGGAATCAGGTAGTGGTTCATATAGAGGTAGATCCCGGTAAAATAGAGGACGTTGTAGAGGCAGAATACAAAGATGTCGATCGAGAGGAGCGTCAGGAGTCTCTTCTTCCCCCCCGGGCGGAAATTCCAGTAGGAGGCCGAAAACCAGATGAAGAGCGGCACCGAGACGAGGTAATAAAGAGAAAATGTGCCCGACAGGAAGAGGTCGAGGCCATTCGGGTCCCGGGGAATGCCCGAGAGCGAGAGCGTATGCGTGAGGTATCCCACGAGGAGCGAGAAGTGTGAGAAAAAATTGATCGAGAGGTTGAAAAAAGAGACCGTCATCCCGAAGAAACCGGCGTACCAGAAGCCGAAGGGGAGCCCCTCGTTGAGCCGATAGGGGGGGAAAAGGATCTCCATGAATTTTCTTTGTTCTGTCATCTCATCTCCTCGGGGCTTTAAGCCCCTTATGCGTACGGTGGCCCGTCGTTTTTTTATCCCGGTCGCCGTCTGTCGGGCGCCTGCCCGGTTTTGTAATGCCGTCGATGAGAGCGACGCTGTTTTTCTCGCGGATGCGATAGTAGAGGACAATCCCGACGATGACGGCGACGATGCTGATAAGCTGGGAGGTGGTGACGCTCCCCCACAGCCATGAGCCCCGCGGGTCCCCGCGGAACGCCTCAACGATACTCCGGGTCGCGCCATAGAGAAAAAGATAGGAGAGGATCTGCTCTCCGCGGAATCGTACCTTGTCTCTCCGGAGAACAAGCACGGCAAAGATGGCGAAGTCAAACAGCATGTCGTAAATCTGGGTCGGGTGCAGCGCCACCCCTAACGGCGCGATCCCGGACTGGGTAAAGGTAATGCCCCAGGGGAGGCTTGTCGGCTTCCCGTAGCAGCAGCCGGCCATAAGGCAGCCGATCCGCCCGATGCCCTGGCCCAGCGCGACGAAGGGGATGGCGATATCCACCCAGACCCACCCGTCCAATTTCTTGGCCCTGAAATAGATCAGCGCCGCAATGAGCGCTCCGACGAAAGCCCCGTACCAGACCAGCCCCCCCTCCCAGAGCATGAGGATCTTGAAGGGATAGTGCAAGTAATAGTCGAAATTGACCAGGACGTAGACAAGCCGGGAGCCGACGATGGCCGAAAGCAGGACCCAGAAGGCAAGGTCGATGCCCGTGTCGACGGAGATCTGCCGCTTCTTCAGCTGGAAGAGAAAAAGCGCAAAGGCGGCCAGAAATCCCATGGAGACAAAAAAACCGTAGGTGTAAACGGTGACCACCCCGAAGGAATAGAGGATCGGATGCATTAGCTGTTCCCCTGTTTGGCATTGAGCCTCGGCTCGACGATAAGGAGCTCATAGGCAAGAAGGACGATCCCCACGGAGATCGCCGAATCGGCGAGGTTGAAAATAGGCCAGGAGAGCGAATAGAGGTGCAGGTACAGAAAATCCCGGACCTCTCCGAACATGACCCGGTCTATCAGATTTCCGACGGCGCCGGCAAAGACGAGTGAGAGTGAGACCAGGTAGGTGAGTCTCTCCTTTTCGGCCTTAAAGAAAAGATAGAAAATGAGCCCCATCGCGATCAACGATACGCCGATGAGAAGCGGGAGCCGGGTGACATCGGAGAGCCGCGCCATGATCCCGAAGCCAGCTCCCGTGTTCCGTATATAGCGGATATCAAAAAAGTTCGGGACGATGGTGATGAACTGGTTGAGGAACAGCGTCCTTTCGACGATGGCCTTCGTCGCCTGATCGGCGGCCACCACCAGAAGGGTGATCACGCAAAAGAGGAGGTATTTCGTCCGATTGCTCTTCATCCGCCTATCCCTTCAGGTTGTCCGCGCAGGAGGCGCAAATTTCCGGGTGCTTCGGGTCCGTCCCGATGTCTTCCTTGTAATTCCAGCAGCGGGGGCACTTGGCGCCGGACGCCTTTTCGATCAGGATCGAGAGCCCCGGGACCTCTTCGCTCTTCACCGAACCCGCGGGCGCGGCGTCCACGATATCTACCCGCGAGACGATAAAGATGTCCGAAAGCTCGGCCGCATATTTCTTGAGGAGTTCCCTCTTTTTCCCCTCGGCCGCGATAATAACCCGGGCGTCAAGCGAGTGCCCGATGGTCTTGTTTCTCCGCGCCTCCTCCAGCGCCTTCTGCACCTGCTCCCTGATCCCGATGATCTCCTCCCACGCCGCCTCAAGGGCCTCGTCCATGAGCGAGGTGTCCGGTTTCAGAAATGCGGCCAGATGAACGCTCTTTTCGTTGCCGCCGGGCAGCATCTCCCAGATTTCCTCGGAGGTAAACGTGAGGATCGGCGCCATGAGGCGCGTCATCCCGTCCAGGATCGTATACATGGCGCTCTGTGCGGCGCGCCGCTTCTTCGAGTTGGGCGCCTCCGTGTAGAGACGGTCTTTGAGGATGTCAAGGTAGAAGGCTGAGAGGCTCGTCGCGCAGAAGTTATGGATGCCGTGGTAGATAACGTGAAAATCGAAGCTCCGATAGGCCTCGATGACCCTCTCGGCAAGCCTGGTGAACTTGACGAGGATATACCGGTCGATCTCGAGGAGCTCGGAGGGCGCCACCATATCTTTTTTGGGATCGAAGTCCGACAGGTTGCCGAGGATGAAGCGCGCGGTGTTCCGGATGCGGCGGTAGGCCTCCGATTGGCGCTTGAGGATCTCCGGGGAGATGCGGATGTCCTCCCGATAGTCCTCGGCCGCGACCCAGAGCCGGAGGACCTCTGCCCCGTACTCATCGATGACCTGCTGGGGGGCGATAACGTTGCCCAGCGACTTGCTCATCTTCTTTCCCTCGCCGTCCACGAAAAAACCGTGCGTGAGGACCTCACGGTAGGGCGCGCGGCCCCGGGTGCCGACGGAGGCCAGGAGCGAGGAGTGGAACCACCCGCGATGCTGGTCGCTCCCCTCGAGATACATGTCCGGGTACCGGCTTAAGGCCGGGGTTCTTTTCGCAGACCGCGGCGTAGCTCACCCCGGAGTCAAACCAGACGTCGAGGATGTCGTCTCTTTGTGAACGTCTTGCCGCCGCATTGTCGCACGTCAATCCCGGGGGCCGCCAGCTCCTTGACGTCCCGGTCGAACCAGCGTCGGCGCCTTCCTTCTCCACAAAGTCGGCCACCTGCTCGAGGATCGCCTTGTCGATGATCTCTTTGCCGCAGTCGTTGCAGTAGAAAAAGGTGATGGGCACGCCCCACGAACGCTGGCGCGAGATGCACCAGTCGGGCCGGTTCTCGACCATCCCGAAGATCCGGTCCTTTCCCCACTTGGGGATCCAGCGTGACCCGGTCGATCTCTTCAAGCGCCTTTTTCCGCAGGGCGTTTTTCTCCATCGAGATGAACCACTGTTCGCGTGGAGCGGAAGATGATCGGCTTCTTGCAGCGCCAGCAGTGCGGGTACTGGTGGGAGTAGTCGGCCTGAGCAAGGAGCACCCCGAGTTCTTTCAGTTTTTTCGTAACGTCATCGTTTGCGTCGAAGACAAACTGTCCCGCGAAGAATTCGACGTCGTCCGTGAAGCGGCCGTAGTCGTCCACCGGGGCGTAGATCTCGAGGCCATACTTGAGGCCCGACTCGTAGTCCTCCTGCCCGTGCCCGGGCGCCGTATGGACTGCACCGGTGCCGGCCTCGAGCGTGACGTAGTCGGCAAGGATGATCACCGAGGGTCGGTCGTAGAACGGGTGTCGGCCTTCTTGCCCTCCAGGCTCCTTCCGGGGAACGTCGCCAACACCTTATAGTCTTCCATCCCGAAGGAGTGCAGCACCGTGTCGGCCAGGTCCTCGGCCATGATATAGACGTCGCCGTTCTTAACCTCGGCGGCGACATAGGTATAGTCCGGGTGGAGGGCGATGGCGAGGTTGGCCGGGATCGTCCAGGGGGTCGTCGTCCAGATGACCACAAAGACGCGCTTTCCGGCAAGCGCCGGGAAATCTTTCGAGAGGTCGTCAATCATCGGGAACTTGACGTAGATCGAGGGGGAGACGTGGTCGTGGTACTCGACCTCGGCCTCGGCCAGCGCCGTGACGCAGGTGGCGCACCAGTAGACCGGCTTCTTGCCCCGGTAGACCGCCGCCGAGAGCGCGAACTTCGTCAGCTCTCTGACGATCGTCGCCTCGTAGTCGTAGCTCATGGTGAGGTAGGGGTTTTCCCACTCCCCGAAGACGCCCAGCCGCTTGAACTCGTCCCGCTGGATGTCGATGAAATGCTCCGCGAAGGTCCGGCACTTCTTGCGGATCTCGCTTTTGGTCATCGTGAGCTTCTTGTCGCCCAGCTCTTTATCCACCTGGTGCTCGATGGGGAGGCCGTGGCAGTCCCAGCCGGGGACATAGTAGGTATCGAATCCCATCTTGAAGCGGGATTTGATGATGATGTCCTTGAGGATCTTGTTGAGCGCCGTGCCGAGGTGGATGTTGCCGTTGGCGTAGGGGGGGCCGTCGTGAAGGATAAACTTTTCTCTCCCTTTTGATGCCGCCTTGATGAGATCATAGAGCCCCATCTCTTCCCATCGGGAGAGCAGAATCGGTTCGCGCTTGGTCAGGTCCGCCTTCATCGGAAAGTCGGTCCGGGGAAGGTTAAGTGTCTCTTTATAATCCATCGGCCCCTCCGGCATCTCTGTGCCCATATCTCCTTGATATTTCAAGAAAATAAATTCTATATAACTATCACGAAAAATGGGAAATTGTCAAGGGAAAAGAGGGGCGGTTGGAGCGCACTGCGGGGGAAGGGCTCTCAACGACACCGTTATCGTCATTGCGAGGAGGCGTAGCCGACGAAGCAGTCTGTTTTTCAACCGTCATTGCGAGGGGCCAAAGGCCCCGTGGCAATCTCGTGACTATGGAGGAAAAACGAGCGGCAAACCGACGTTTGGGATGGGCAGTCAGGGGATTGCTTCGGCTATATCACCCCAAAAAGCTATCGCTTTTTGGGGGCCCCGGTGAAGGAAGGGGAGCGGGAATATTCCCTCCTTTCTCGGTCGGGGTCCCCGCAAATGCCAGCATCTGTGGGGTACATTCACTCCCTCGCAATGACAGCGAAGCGGCAAACGGACACCACACGTGGTATCCCTCTACGAGTCGGAGGAAGGATGCTTCGGTTAGGGACGTTTGATATACTATTGCATGTTTTAGATTATGTAGCGGCAGACGTGTCGTGCCCGTCTGCCCGGGCGCTATCCTTCCTTCCGTGTCGCTCTTTTCGGTTTCAGGCCCCTGGCGGGAAAGAGGATCGTGAACGAGGTATCGCCGGGCGCAGATTTAACCTCGTAGCGCACGTCGTAGGGCTTGAGGAGAAAGTCGACGGTGAAAAGCCCCAGCCCCGTTCCCTGGCCTTTCTGGCCCTTCGTGGTGAAGAACGGATCGAAGATGTGCGGAATATGTTCGCTGTCGATCCCCGTACCGGTGTCATGAAAGGTAACTTTGATCTTCTTCTTAGAGAGGGAGGTCTCGATCGTCAGCTCCCGCCGCTCCGAGGTGCGCATGGCGTCCACCGCGTTGAGGACGATGTTGACAAAGCTCTGGGAGACGTCCGAATGGACCCCGGGGAGCCTCGGGAGGGACTCCGAGAGGATAAGGGTCTTGGCTATCTTGTGTTTGAAGAAGAGGTCCGCCTCCAAAAACGCCACCTCCGCCTCGATGATCCCGTTGATATCGAGGTCCTCTATCTTACGCCTGGATTCATTCCGAATCTTGAGGAGGAGGTTCTTGACCTGATCCGAGAGCCTCAGCGCCACGGTGTAGGCGTCGTTCACGTCGCCGATGAGGTCTTTCCTTCTCCCGACAAGCGACTCTACCGGCAGCTTTCCCTCCTCGGTCAGCTCCCGCTCGACGTCTTGATGGACTACCTTGAGTATGCCTATCAACGCCTGGAGGGGATTGTTGAGGTTGTGGAAGAGCCCTTCGGTCATGATCCCGATCTGGGAGTGTTTCGAGCGCTCCATCAGCTCGAGCTGGAGCTTCTCCTTCTCTGAGGCCAGGGCGAGGAGCTGCGTCTTGTCCACGAGGTGGGCGATTACCTGGCCCTTCGATGCCCCGTTCGAGATGGCCGACAGCGTCGCCTCAAACATGATTCGTTTGGCGTCTTCGGCTCGCATCTCACACTCGACTGCCACAGGGGACACGTGTGACCCAATGACGTCGGCGATCGCCTGCCGTATCCGCTCCTCGTAAGTCGGGGAGACGAACTCAAGGAACGATCTCCCCACAAGCGACGTGGGATCCATGCCGAGAAACTCCCCCATCATTCCGTTGGCAAACTGGATCACGAGCGACCCGTCCAGGATGGTCCAGGCGTCGCCCGAGCCTTCAACCACCATGCGGTATTTCCGCTCGGACTCCTCAAGCTCCCGGCTCCGCTCGCGCACCTGTTGTTCGAGCTGACGGTTGTAGTTCTCGATGAACTCCCTGGATGTCCGGAGCTCTCCGGCCATTCGATTGAACGATTGGGCAAGATCACCGATCTCGTCTTGCGATCGTACGGTGATCTGTTGGGAAAAATCGCCCCTGCCTATCCGATCGGTTCCCCGGATGATCTCCTTTATGGGACGTGCGATGGCTCCCGAAAGGGCGATGGAAACAAGCGACGTCACCACAAGGATAATGACGATGGCAAAGCCGAAACTCTTTCTGATCTGGCCTGCGACGAGATATGCCTCATCCTCCCGATAGGAGATCACGACCTTGAGCTCCTTGGGTCCCGCGTCCTGGACCCCCGAAATCGTCGTGATAAAGGCGATGTACGGTCTGTTCTGTCTGTCCACATAGTGAATAATGCCTTCCCCGATCGTCATGATTCGTTTGGTCACCGCCCCGTCGGAAAAGGGAGTAAAGAGCGGCGTCCCGTCGGGACCAGCCACGATGAGACCCGACCCGTCGACGATAAAGGCCCGCCCCGTTTCACCGATCTGGACGAGCTTTGTCATCTCCGTCAACCCCTGATCACCCACGGCGGCCAGGAGCGTGACGGGAACACTCCCCGTTTTTCGGCCGACGGGAAGCGCAATCAGGAAGGCGGGCTGTTCTATCCCCGGAAACTTCTGGGGGGATGTGATGCGGGGAAAGGTCCCGGAAAACCCGGTAAAGTCCGCGCCACCCATGAAGAATGCCGGGGAACCGCCGACGGCAAATGCCTGCCCTCCCTTGAGGAGGAAGAGACCCATGATGTCGGGCGAAACCTCCCGCACTTTCACCATTTCCCGCTCAACCACGCTCCGGGCTGCCTTTTCGTCGGCAAAGACCGGATCCTGGGCCAATAACGCGACGGACCGATAGGTCTCTCCGATTGAGCGGTCCGCGTCGTTTTTGAGGCGAAGGCCGATATCGGTCAGGGTGTTTTCGACCTCGAGGGCGGCCTGCCGGTTGATCTGCCAGAAGGTATAGAAAGACATGAAAACGATGGGGATAAGGCCGATTGAGACAAAGAGAAAGAAGAGCTTGATGGTTATGCTGATTTTCGGCCTGTGGTCGAGAAGGGACATCTCTGTGTCGACCCCTGTTCTACCGGTCGCGCCCTATCTGATGAGGGAAAGGACGAGGGCCGCCGTGCCGACGACTGCCGCGATGCCGACCGCCGCGGCCGCTATCCGGAGCCTATTATTAAGCACCGCTATCCTTCGACCCTGTCCGATCAGCTCATTTTCAAGGGTCTGTATGAGGGAGTGCTGTCGCTGTTCCGATTGCTCGACCTCATCGTGAAGCTTGTCGACCTCCGTCTCGACGGCACCGCGCAGCTCTCGCAGCTCAGATATGACCTGTTTTGTCTCCGACTCGAGGCGCTCTATCTCGGACTCCGTAATCTCCTTGAGGAACTCCACGGTAAGATCGATGAGACGGTCGTACTGGGCCCTGATCATCCGGTCATAGTGGGTAAGCATCATCTCATCGGAATAGCTCCCGACGGCGGTTGTGCGTCGAGGGCCGTCGGCCGTCTCGGTGCGGGCATCGATAATCTCGAATTCCTCGGGCGGCACCTCACCGTCTTTTTCGCCGTATCGCCGTTCCATTCCCGGAGGGGGCGTTCGCATGATCTGGGAAATCAGTTCCTGATGGGATCTGAAACGCTGGGCGAAGTCGCTGCTGATATTTCTGAGCTGTTCGAAATCGAGGGACTTGAGGTGGTCTTCGACGATCTCATAGAGGGAGGAGATATTTTCGCTCTTTTCTTTCTCGGTATCCTGATCGTCGTCCTTCGTTTTTTTATCGATGATCTTCTTGAACCACTTCTTCATAGGTGCTATCGTACCACCCTTTTTCTTTTTGTCAAGTTTATGATGGGGAGGCCGGCGCCCCCGCGGTTGACAACAGCCGCCCGTGGTGATATAAGACTCAAAGACTTGGGAGCAAGAAGCAGATGAAGCCTCCGCGTAAACTTGGCGTGACGCCGCTGATCGTCGTCTTCTGGGATCAACCGATGTGGCACGGAACTCCGCGCGTCTTCACCGACCGGGTGGACGACCTGAAGGCCGAGCTCTGCGGACTTTACCCCCTGTTCCATGACGATCTACGCGGGCCCGGACTACATGAGAAGCGAGGACGGGACGTCGCCGGCCTACTGGCAGGCGCGCTTTTTCGTCGAGAAGGGGTGTAAATACACCGGGATCCGGGTCCCCGATAAGCGACGGTCGCGACATCGTGCTGCCGCCCCTCGGCCCCGGCTTCTATCAGGACTGCATGTTTCCCGAGGGGCTCAACTGGACGGAGCCGGATGCCCTGGGCCGGATGGTTTTCACCAAGATCAACTCGTTCCGATTCGTGGAGCACAAGTTCACGATCTTCAACGATTACCTCCCTCCCCAGCTCAAGAAAGAAGGTGATCGGTAGTGGAGCACCTCACGGCGTCGTTTTTTTTGACCCGCCGCTGCTCGAGCCGCTGCCGCCACTGCGGGGCGTGGTACACCAAATCGGCCGAAAGCGACTTCACGAAGGACGACCTCGGCCGCTTCATCACCGAGGTCTCGCGGATCTCCCGGATCGAGGCGGTGGGTCTCTCGGGGGGCGAGGTCTTTGTGGTAAAGGAGCTCTTCGATTTCGCCGTGGACGAGCTGAAAAAGGCGGGGATCCCTTTTACGTTCGTGACCAACGCCTATTGGGCAAGAAGCGAACAGCGTGCGCGCCAGCTTCTTTCGCGCTATCGGGGGACGCTCGGGATGGGCCTTTCGGCCGATTCCTTTCACCAGGAGTTCATCCCACTGTCACGGGTGGTCAACGCCGCCCGGGCCGCGAGCGAGCTCGGAATACCCTACGTCGTGAGGGCCACCATGCGGGCCTCCGACAGGCGGCAGGATGTGGAGCGTCTCCTCCTCGATGCCGGTCTGCCGGACCGGGAGACGATCGCGTACGCCCCCGTCATGTTCATCGGCAGGGCGAGAAAGAAGATCCCGCCCGAGGATTTCCCCGACGACAACCCCGTGCGTCCCTGCCTGTCGCTTCGAACCCCCTTCATCTTCCCCAACGGGGACGTCTACGCCTGCTGCGGCGAGGCGGCCAATATCGAGGGGCGCCACCCGCTTCTTCTGGGAAACCTGAACGAAATGGATTTCGTGTCCCTCATCGCGAAGTACGAGACCGACCCGACGCTGGGCGCCATCTATACCGAGGGTCCCCGCTCCCTCTATGAGCGGACGGGCGCCTCGCCGACAACCCTGCGCGAGGAACTGCTGCTCCGCTCCCCCTGCGGGACGTGCCGGCTGTTGTTCGATCAAGAAGGAATGCGGCGGGACTGAGAAAGAGAGTGCCGCGGCTCAGAGACGCTCCTTACCCCTTCTTCTTATCCACCGTCTCCCTGACCTTCCTGACCAGTTTCTTCAATTGAATCGGTTTCTGGATAAACGAATCGGCACCCATGGCAAGAAGATTCCGTATCTGTCCGCTCCGGCTGTAGGCCGAGGTGACGAGCACCTTTGCGTCGGGGACTATCTCTTTGATCCTCGCCAGCGTCTTCTCTTCCCCCGGGTCCGGCATAACGAAATCGAGGATGATCAGATCTATGTGACCGTTCTGGCGGCCAGCAAGATCAATGCCCTCGTTCCCATCGCGGGCGGTAATGACCCGGTACCCGTTCTCCCTCAGGAAATCCCCCCACAGCTCCCTGACAACCGGATCATCGTCTATGATGAGTATTGTCTCGTTTCCCGAAAAATCCTCCGGCTCTTTGGTCGGGAGCGCCGCCCGTACACCCTCCCCGACGGCGGGGAAGTAGAGCCGAAACGTCGTTCCGCCGCCCACCTCGCTCTCCACGGTTATCTGGCCCTTATGGCTCTTCATGATGCCGTATACCGTCGATAGTCCCATCCCGGTCCCGCTCCCCTGCGCTTTCGTGGTAAAGAACGGCTCGAATATCCGGCCTCTGATCTGGGGCGGTATGCCGATGCCGGTATCGGTGACCGATATTACCACGTGGTCGCCCTCCTGCGCCCCGAGGTGTGCCTTGACAAAGTCTTGACCCAGCCTCTTGTTTTCAGTCTCGATGATGAGGCGACCACCCGTCGGCATCGCGTCCCGCGCGTTGATGCAGAGGTTGAGCAGGCTCTGTTCCAGCTGACCGGCGTCTCCCTCAATGAGCATCAGGTCCGTCTCGAGGCGGGTTACTATCTCGATGGACTTATCCAATGTGCCGGAGATAAGGGGGAGCACCTTCTCAACAACGTCGTTGACTCTCATTTTCGTCGGACGGTGCCGTCCCGACCGTGCCGTATTCAAGAGCTGCCTGGTCAGCTCGGAGGCGCGCACGGTCCCATCGTAGATCGTCTTAAGTGCCTTATAGTCCGGGTCGCCTTGATGCTTCTTGAGGAGGAGATACTCCGAGTATCCCATGATGCCGACAAGGATGTTGTTGAAGTTGTGCGCGATCCCACCGGCCAGCGCATTGACGGCCTCCATTTTTTGCGCGTGGACGAGCTGCTCTTCCAGTTTCTTCTTTTCCGTGATGTCCTTTAACGAGCCCTGAAAACCGATTACGTTTCCCTGCGCGTCCTTCCTCCGAGTCGCCGTCACGAGGCAGTTGGCGACGGTGCCGTTTTTCCTTTTCAGATCAACGTCGAAGTCTTTCAGAAACCCTGTTTGGGCGATATCCTGCACGAATTGCTGCCTCTTTTCGGCGTTCGTGTAGTTTTCGATGATGTTCTTTCCGACCAGTTCTTCCCGGGTGTATCCCGAAAGCTCCAGTCCTGCCGGGTTTATATCAATCACCGTCCCATCGAGGGACGTCATGAAGACGATGTCCTGTGAGTTTTCAAACAGGCTTCGCCACTTCTCTTCGGACTCCCGCAGCGCCTCCTGGGCCCGTTTCTTTTCAGTGATGTCGCGGGCGATATGCACGCTCCCGATCAGCTCTCCCTCCACGTTATGGAGGGGAGAAACGATCAGGAGAAAATCACCGCCCAGCTTTTCCTCATGGATCTCGGCGGTATGTTCACAGCCGTCCTCGATAAGCCGGGCATGGGGACAGAAGGGCACGGGCCCCACAGTACCGTGAACGCAGGCATAACATTCCTTGCCGATACACTCATCGGGATCAATGCCGAGGCGATCCGTCATGGCCCTGTTTGCCCGAACGATCCGATATTCCTTATCGACGATCACGATGAGGTCCGGCACCGCATTGAAGGTGCTGGTCCATGCGTCTTCGGAAGCCGCTGAGGGCAGCCCCCGGGCCGGACGAGGATCCCGATCGATTCGATTATCCTTCATGTTCCACCTCGGCAGCTATGCCCCGGGCCGATAGAGAGGCACGATCGGTTTTGTTGAAACGAGCGAAAAATTTTTTCTATTCTAATGGATGTGCTAATCGATTACAAGGACGTTTTCTTGTATTTGGCAAAAATATTTTTGACGGTCTGATTCAAAACGGGATGCACCGCGTCCGGGGCGATCTCGGAAAGCGGCCCCAATACAAAGGCCCGCTCCGTCATCCTGGGATGGGGAATGACGAGATCGGGATCATCGACCACAATGTCGCCGAAGAGCAGGATGTCGATGTCTATGATCCGCGGGCCGAAACGGACGGTGGGCAGCCTTCCCATTAAGCGCTCGACGCGTGTGAGCTCCAAGAGCAGCTTGCGGGGCGTCAGGGTTGTCTCGATCTCAAGGGCGGCGTTGATGAAATCGGGCTGGTCGATATACCCCTCGGGCGCCGTCTCGTGGAGGGACGACATCGCCACGACCCGCACACGACTGATCGCATCGATCAGGTCGCGGGCGCGCATGATGCATGCCCGTCGGTCGCCGAGGTTTGAGCCGAGCGCCAAGAAGACCCGTTGCATAGCCTGTATATAACACAGGCGGCCCGGCCCTGCAAGATCGTTCGACGACCGCAAAGCGGCGGGGTTGGCGAGCGTCGGCTGGAATACGTCGCGCCCCAGGCACCCACCCACGGACGCACCCGCACGGAGATGGCGCCGGCCCTTTCGTCGCATCCTTTTTCGGCTCCACTACCATTGACATTATCGATAATTATTGTCTATAATAGCATATACCACTGAACGGAAAGGAGGGAGCCATGAAAGTACTCATCGTATTCTATTCCATGTACGGCCACATCTGGCGCATGGCCGAGGCCGTGGCCGAGGGGGTGAAGAAGGTTGCCGGTGCCGAGCCCGTTCTGCGACGCGTCCCCGAGACCCTCCCCGACGAGGTCCTGAAAATGATGGGTGCGCTCGAGCCCCAGAAGGCTTTATCCCACATCCTGGTTTGCAGCGTTGATGAGCTCAAGGGTGCCGACGCCATTATCTTCGGAACGCCGACCCGCTTCGGCAACATGTGCGGTCAGATGCGGCAGTTCCTTGATGCCACCGGCGGCCTCTGGGCGGCGGGCGCGCTCGTCGGCAAGGTCGGCAGCGTCTTTACCAGCTCCGCCACGCAGCATGGCGGGCAGGAGTCGACCATATTAAGTTTCCACTACACGCTGCTCCACCACGGGATGGTGATCGCCGGACTCCCCTATGCGTTTGCCGGCCAGACGAGAATCGACGAGATCACCGGCGGCTCGCCCTACGGTGCATCGACCATCGCCGGCCCCAAAGGGGAGCGGCTGCCGTCGGAAAACGAGCTTGCCGCGGCTCGGTTCCAGGGGGAGTACGTCGCCTCGATTGCCGCGAAGCTGAAGAAGTAGACTCGACGACCGCCCTTCGGCATAAGCCGAAGGGCGCGACCTTATAGGGTCTCCGGAGACTCCACCCGCTTTTGTTGACACACGCCCGACCGAGGTGCGGCTCCTTGACTCGGGGACGGCCCCGTGATAAGAGGGTGCTTTGTTTGCTTTTTTATCGTCTCGAGCTCACTAACCCTTCTTCGTCAATTGACATGAAACATTCATTGGATGAATTTCAGGCGTTCCTCGGCCATTCGGATAAATACGGGGTGCACTTCGGCCCATTCGAGGATCGTCATTTCCCTCCCCACACCCGGATCGGTCTGAGAATCGCTGTCCCTCTGGGGCTGTCGATCTTGAACTTCGGCTACGGAACGTCCCGAGTCGAGACAATCGAGAGCCCGATCCACGGTGAACTCCTTTCTCACGGTGAGAGGATCATCTACGCCCATTGGCACCGTTACGCCCAGTATTACTATTTTTGGGCGCGTCACCGGCGGCACGTGATCATGAGTAGCCCAAAGGACGCCGGCGAATATGGGGCCCGCTGCATGGCCCGTGTGGAAATCCTCACCGTCAGGGGCTCCACCTCTTCTCGATCGAGAACCGGCGCCGTCCGCGATAAGAAGGGAAAAGAGGCGATAGCGGCCATGGTAGGCTTGATCCGGGACGAGGGCTTTCACGCCGGC
This sequence comes from uncultured delta proteobacterium, assembly GCA_963792965.1. GTDB lineage: Bacteria > Desulfobacterota > Zymogenia > Zymogenales > Zymogenaceae > CAWBYW01. Next base: position 213,059 of record CAWBYW010000016.1, read on the forward strand.
CTCACCGTGGACGGTCCGAGGGGACCGGCCCTCATGCTCAGGAAGGGTGTCGTCGCGCTGGCGCGGGAGACCGGTGCCCCCATCTTTCCGATGACCGTTGCCGGCCGTCCCCATGCGCGCCTTACCACCTGGGATCGAATGTGGGTCCCGCTGCCGTTTTCACGGATCATATTTTTTTTCACCGGCCCTTTTTACGTGCCCCGGAGGGCTTCCGTCGGACGGCTCGAAGCGATCCGGGCGGAGATCGAGGCCCACATGCAGGAGATGGCCCATAAGGCCGAGCGTTATTTTGTCGATAAGAACGTCCGGCGTCAGTTTCCCGAGCCGGTCTGGGAAGACCGGGCGTAGAGGGAAAAGGCGCATCCACCCCGTGAGCCTTTATGTCCGGAAATGGAAAATCGATTTGACACGCCGACAGAAAAATAGTATAAAGAGCTCAGCGGATATATCAGGCAAGAAACCAGTCAAAAGCCCCCTCGGCTCAAGCCCATCATAAAGCGATCGAATACAAAAGGAGATGTCCATACTTCCATGGATCCGAAGCGCTATAAGACTCCCGTCGCCCTCCTTTCCGTGGTGTCCAACTCGATCCTCGTGATCCTGAAGTTCGTCATCGGGATCTTGATCGGGTCGGTATCGGTCATCTCCGAGGCGATCCACTCCGGGGTCGACTTGGTGGCCTCTTTCATCGCCCTGTTCTCGGTTAAAAAATCCGCAAAGCCCGCCGACGACGAACACCCGTTCGGCCACGGAAAGGTGGAGAATATCTCAGGGACCATTGAGGCCATCCTCATCTTCTTTGCCGCAGGGGTTATCATCAACGAGGCGTTCCATAAGCTGGCAAACCCCCAGCCGCTGGATATGGTGGGGTGGGGCTTAGTCGTTATGCTCATTTCGTCCGTCCTGAACCTCGTCGTTTCTCACCTCCTCTTTGTGGTCGGCCGCGCGACCGAATCGGTGGCGCTGGAGGCCGACGCCTGGCATCTCAGGACCGACGTCTATACTTCGGCGGGCGTCCTCTTCGGCCTCCTTATCATCTGGGCCGGTAAGCGCCTGATGCCCACCGTCAACCTCAATTGGATCGATCCGGTGGCGGCCATCGCCGTGGCGCTCCTTATCGTCCGCGCCGCCTACCTGATGGTCATAAAATCGGCCCGCGACATCCTCGACGTCAGCCTGCCGGACGAAGAGCTCTCCCAGATCCGCGACCTGATCCTCAGGCAGGCGCCCGACGTACTCGGCTTTCACGACATGAAGACCCGAAAGGCCGGCTCGACCCGGTTCGTGGAATTTCACCTGCTGGTGGACGAGGATATGTCCGTTCTAAACTCGCACCGAATCACCCAGGTCATCGATGACGACATAAGCGCGCTCTTCCCCGATGCCCAGGTAACGATACACATCGAGCCGTGCGACAAGACCTGTCCCTCCGAGTGCGTCAAGAACTGCATCCTGACGGAGAAGGAGGGGATCTCCCGGGGACGCCCGATCATGGCGACAAGACAAAAGGGCGAAATATGAGGCCGGTTCGACCGGGCAACCACGAGACGGATGCCCCCGCAGGCTCGCCCGGGTGGTTTCGCAAATAGGGGACATAAAACGAAACCCTCATCTCTTATGGATCCGAAGCGGTATAAGACCTCAGTCGCCCTCCTTGCGGTGGTGTCCAACTCCATCCTTGTCGTGTTCAAGCTTGCCGTCGGCCTCATGATCGGCTCGGTCTCCGTCATTTCCGAGGCAATCCATTCCGCCGTCGACCTCGTATCATCCCTGATCGCCTTCGTATCGGTGAAAAAGGCGTCGCGCCCCCCCGACGAGACACACTCCTTCGGCCACGGCAAGCTCGAGAATGTCTCCGGGACGATCGAGGCGTTCCTTATCCTTCTTGCCGCGGGGTGGATCATCGCCGAGGCGGTCCACAAGCTGCGCCACCCCGCCAGCGTCTCATCCGTTGGCTGGGGGGTCGTGCTGATGTTCTGTAGCGCGTCGGCCAACTTCATCGTATCCCATATCGAGTTCGTCGTGGCCAGGGCTACCGAATCGGTGGCCCTCGAGGCCGACGCCTGGCACCTGAGGACCGATGTCTATACCTCGGCCGGGGTCCTTGCGGGTCTTCTGACGATCTGGATCGGGGGTTACCTCGCGCCCGGCGTGAACCTCGTCTGGATCGATCCGCTGGCAGCCATCGCCGTGGCGCTCCTCATCGTCCGCACCGCCTATGGGATGATCATCAAGTCGGGGCGGGATATCTTCGACTTCAGCCTCCCGGCCGATGAGGTCGCAAAGATACGGGACGTGATATCGCGGCAGGCCCCCGAGGTAATCTCGTTTCACGGCATGCGCACCCGCAAGGCCGGCCCGACCCGATACGTCGAGGTTCACGTAATGGCCGACCGCTCCATGTCGCTCGAAGATTCACACCGGCTCTCCCGAAATGTCAGGGATGAGATACGCTCCCTCTTTCCGGACACCCACGTGACGATCCACGTCGATCCCTGCGACGGGACCTGCCTCCCGGACTGCGTCGATAACTGTTCGAGCCCGGATAGAAGAAAACCCCGGGCGGGATAGAGTCGAACCGTTCACCCAGACAGATGGTGAGAGCCGGCGGTCCTTTAAAAGAGAGAAGGAGGAAAAGGAGATATGAAGGCGATCATCTATGACTTTTCCATTGCGCGCTATTTGCTGTACCGCCCTCGGCGCGATCACGAAAGAGCACCTATACGAGCCCCGTCTCGCCCATCAGGCTGTCCGAACTTCCCGACCCACAGCTCCCCGGCCCCGAGTGGGTCGTCGTGAAGACAAGGATGTCCGGCATCTGCGCCTCGGACATGAGCGCCATCACGATGAAGGAAAGCCCGACCCTCACTCCCTTCGCCTCCTTCCCCTTCATCCCCGGCCACGAGGACGTGGGGACCATCGTCGAGGCGGGACGGGGCATCCGCCCGTGGAAGGTCGGCGATCGGGTCGTGGTCAACCCGGCCCTCTCGTGCGCGGCGCGCGGCCTCATGCCGCCCTGCCCGTCGTGCGCACGGGGGGAGACCTCCGTGTGCGAGATGGCGGCCGAGGGCAAAACGGCAAAAGGCCTGAGCACCGGCTACTCACACGACACCGGCGGCGGCTGGAGCCCGTACTTCCTCGCGCACCGGTCCCAGCTTTACTCGCTGGACGGCATTGCCGACGAAGAGGGCGTCATGATCGATGCCTTCTGTTCAGCCCTCCATCCGGTCATGAGCCACCTCCCGAAGAAAGGACAGTCCGCGCTGGTCATCGGGGCGGGGCCCATCGGGCTTTCGGCGATCCAGGCAATCCGCGCCCTCGCGCAGGGCGTCACGATCATCGCGCTGGATAAATCGGCTGCGAGCATCACAAGGGCCCGCGAGGCGGGGGCCAGCTTTGCGCTCGGGGCCCGAACGGGCGCCTCGATCTACGAAGAGGTGGCCGAGATTACCGGGGCGCGCGTTTACAAACCTCTTATCGGACCACAGATCCTTATGGGCGGCGTCGATACGATATTCGACACCGTGGGGCGCGGCTCGACCATCGAGATGTCGCTGAGGCTCCTCAAGACGGGGGGGACCTACGCCCTCATCGGCCTTGCCGCCACCGAGCGCCTTGATCTGACCCCCCTTTGGTTCAAAGAGCTCACGATGGTCGGCTCGCTGGGCTACGGCGCACAGGTATATAAAGGAAAACAGACTCACACATGGGACGTTGCGCTTGATCTCATTTCAAAAAAGCGGGTGCGGCTGGCCCCCTACGTCACCCACACGTTCGGCCTGAGCGAGTGGCGAGCGGCGATCCGGACCAACCTGAACAAAGAAAGGTACGGCGCGGTCAAGACGGCCTTCGTTTTTGACTGATTGGCGCACCGATGCTCTCCGAGATGCTCCGGGCCGGCCGAAATGTGCCCTACGGCCCTGAATATGAATTTTTCAAAAAGCGCAAAAAATACTTGATATTTTCGACTTTTAAGTTTATATATAAAAAAATCAAAATCTAAAAAAAGAGCCGAACCTCCCTATGAAAACGTGGATAGGACTCATTATTTCCGACGAGAGGCTTGCACGAACGGTTCAAACCCTTCTCAAGGTCAACAGCGCGGCCCAGGTCGTCGGGACCTATACCGACGCGAAAGAGGCGGCGCGCGACCTTAAAGATAAGGGTGACGTGCTGGTCATATTCGGCATCGGGCCCGATCGCAGGGAGTTCCTGAAAAACCTCAGGGTGATCCAGCTTTCGGGTCCGTACCCCGTCCTCGGGGTCGGCACCGCTGCCGACGCATCGCCCCTCCTCTTTGATGCCTTCAGGCTCGGGATGCTCGACTTCATCTCCCTCCCCCCGGAGGAGATCGAAAATCCTACGGATTCGCTCCTCAAGGAGATTATGGAGTCAATCGACGCCCTCTCGGCCGGTAGTTCCGACCGGATCAGACGTGTGGCCTTGAAACCGTTCAAGGAGACGGAAAAAGTCTCGCCCTCGGATCAGGCATCCTATTACGTCGCCGTTGGCGTTCCACGAGGCGGAGTCAGCTCGGCGGTCAGGCTCCTTTCTCAGTTCCCCCGGAGGCGCGATACCGCGCTCGTCGTATCCCTCCCGATACCTCAACAGTCCGTGGCCCCGTTTATCGCGGATCTTAAGCCCTATACACAGTGGTCAGTTCATCCCGCCCTCACGGACGGAAAGATCCAGGGCGGTGGCTGCTACCTCTTCTCGACACAGGCGCAATACACGGTGGAAGGATCCATCGACGGAAAGTGCAGGATTGTCACACGGGCTGAAGGCGCATCACCCATCGACTCCATCATGGAAAATCTTGCGGGCTCCTTCGGGGGGTCGGTCGTCGGCCTGCTGCTGGAGGGGACCGGAAAAGACGGGGTCGGCGGCCTTTCCGCCGTCAAGTCAAGAGGCGGCACCACGTTGACGATCAAGGCGGGTGGAGGCGTCCTGGGTGGCCGGCCCTCCGCGGCATCTGCAAAGGAATCCGCCGATTTGCTGGTCGATGGTGACGAGCTGGCCAAAGCGCTGACCTCTTTCATGGGTGAGATGCAGGATATCACCAACATAAACCGTATTCTTAATTATCAATAACAGACGAGGAGTGGTACCATGTCCCTGATTAACGAGCTTGAGGACATGTCCCTCAAAATGTCTCCGCGGTTTGTAAGAAATGTCAAGAGTGCCCTTGAGATCGCGCTGGAAGAAAAGGCACCGGTTCAGCTCGATGACGTGAAGGCATCTCTCGCCGATTTTATCGAGGCGGTCAAGATCATGGGGCTTGACGAGCTGAGAACGAAACTCGAAGACATAGCCCGAATTCTCGAAGCTCCGGGACCGGCCGCGCAGGTTCTCCTCCAATTCCGCTCCGAGTTCAACACCCTGGCCGACAATGTCCCTTCCGACGAGCGGGAGTTCCTCAAAAAAAAGGAGCCGCCCCCGTTTGAAAATATGGATGTGTCCATCGACCGGGACGTCATCGATCGGTTTACGGCGATCCCCGGCGTCGGGGAAGAGAGGGCGCGCGTCCTTTACTTTTCCGGGTTCAAATCGGTGGAAGATCTCTCGACGGCCTCTGTCGCCAGGCTCTTCGGCGTGCCGGGCATGACACTGTCCGTGGCCAAGAAAATCGCGGACCACTTCAACCCCAACCGGCTGGTGAGGCTTGAAACCCTGGCCCGTGACGAAGAGCCTTCCACGAAGGCGGAGATATCGTTTGTCGGAAAGCCACAGCCCATCCGCGACAGTGAAGCGGTCGCGATGGACGAAGTGGAGCCGGGCGAGGATCTCGAGCTGATCGAGCTCTTCATCGAGCGTCTTACGGAGTATCTTGACGGGGCCTCCACAATTATTGAGAATCTTTCATCCCAATCTCTCTCCTCGGAGATGATTCTCCATCTGGAGGAGATCACCCACGAGCTCGTTAAGACCGCACGCTACATGGGATTTGAACAGATCCACGTCGTCGCCGAGCGCCTCGAGTCAACAATCAAGGACATCATCTCCGGCGACGATCAACTGACGAAGGACACCGTCTTCTTCCTCAAGGACTCCCTCAAGCAGATCGAGACGGGCTGCGCCGGCCTTAAGAAGGGTATCGAGCGGCTCAAGGAGAAAAGAGAAGAAACCGCGGTATCCCTTGAGTACAACATCCTGACGATGGCAAACTACTGGGGCGAGCTCTCCGATCTCTATAAGGATACCCACGAGATCCTGCGCAGGGTCTCCCAGCAGGGAACTTTCTCCACCGAAGACCTCGAGCGCCTCAGGGAAAACAGCTCGAGGCTCGACGATTTGGCAGGATCGATTTCGGAGCTCGTGGAGGACCTCTCGTAGTCGCCCGAGCCTCCGCCACATTTTCTTAACCGCCCTATCCGGGCGGCGGTATCTTACAAGCGGCTCTGAAACCGGGGGAGTGCGTCTATGGCCAAGATAATTGCCGTGGTCAGTCAAAAGGGTGGGGTCGGCAAGACCACAACAGCGGTGAACCTTGCCGCCAGTATGGCGGCCCTCGAGGCGCGGTCGCTGGTCGTCGGAATCGACCCTCAGTGCGGCGTTTCAGTCTCCTTCGGCATGGACAGCAAGAGCGTCTCCTACGGCGTCTTTAACGTCATCTATCACGATGTCCCGACGATGGAGGCCGTCCGCCATTCCGAAATCAAGTTCCTCGACGTAATCGTCAATAACACCGCCAACCCCGATGAGGAGGAGCTCCTTACCCAGGCGATGAGGAAGGAACGGTTTAAGCTCAAGGACAAGCTGGCCGAGATTGACAAATTCTACGACTTCATCGTGCTCGACTGCCCACCGGCGCTCAACTCGCTCACAATCTCCAGCATGATTGCCGCAAATTCTCTCCTGGTCCCGGTACAGGGCGAGTTCTTCTCCATGGACAGCCTGGGCAAGCTCCTCAGGGCCGCGCGTGAGGTGGCAAAGAGATACAATCCTTCCCTCTACATCGAGGGTTTTCTCCTCACCATGGTGGACCACCGGACCAACCTCGGCAAGAAGATCAGCGAGAATCTGAAGCGAGCTATGGGAGACAAGGTCTTCACGACGGCGATCCCGCGAACGATCAGGCTGGCCGAGGCGCCGCTCATGAAAAAGCCGATTATCCTCTTTGACATCAGCTCGGTAGGCACCAAGGCCTACCTTTCGCTGGCGCAGGAGATCATGACGAAGTAGACCGGACGGCTCGCCCATTCGTAATATACCTCTGAATGATACAGGAGATGCACCGAGCATGAGCCGCGAAGAGACGTGATTGCCTTTTTCCAGATCCACTATTTTTCCACGCCACGCACACAGAAAATTCGGAGACATACAAGACGGAAGGGTTTTCGTCCAAGAGATACAGGATACAAAATACAATAGGGGATGCGCGTCAATAGCATACGCGGTCCCTGCGTTGCTCTATGTGCGGAAGGCTCACTCGTAATCCTCCCGCTTTCGAGACTCTTCCCGGTATCGCTCTTCTTGATTCACCGTAGATTCTTTAACAGAGGCGTCGTGAGCAAAACGATGGACACTAAAATATTAGAAAAAAAGTAATACTAATAGAGGCAAAGAGGGCTATTCTACGAGAGAAGGGAGCCCTGATCGAACGGCGGCATATTTCTTAGGCCTCGTGTATTGGCTCTTGCCAACATATACTATATCTAAACCCTAAACATCTCAAACTGTTTTATTCAAGGAGGTACTGTCATGGGCGACGCTGTAATCGGTCACGGAATGTTCGAGCTGCGTGAAAACGAAGAAATCTGGGGTGTCAATCGCCGTTTTGTTCTTTTCTCCAACGCACTATTACTTAACATGATGGAAAGGATCGAAGGCGTGTTGGGGCCGGTCGGTAAAAGGCAGATATATGAGGTCGGGTATTCATCGGGCAAATTGGGCGGAGAGAAGATGCGGCCCATATTCAAAGGAGGAATCGAACAGTTCAAACAGCATGTCAACCTCAGCACTAATCTGGGCTGGGGAAAGATCAATACGATAGACTACGATGAAAAAGACGGGAAGATCGTGTTGGAGTACGTGAACACCTGGGAATCGGGGGGATACCGGGAAGTCCACGGAGATAAAAAGACGACGGGCTCGATCTGTCTGATCTCCGCGGGCCTTGCGGCGGGGGCCGCCGAGGGGGCTTTTGAGACTCCCTACGAATGCACCGAGGAGCTGTGCGTCTGCAAGGGCGATAAGGTGTGCCGATTCGTGGTAACGCCGATGGGCGAGAAACGAAAGATCCTCAAATAGGGCTGGCGCTTTTTGAGAATAAACCGGCCGAGAAAGACTCAAGGCTTTCTGAAGACGAACGAACGGGGGCCCGCCTCTCACAGGACATCGGCAATAAATAGGAAAGGGGGCGTTCGCCCCCTTTCCTCGTATCTTCGGATTCTCTGTTAAAACGCGAACGAGTCGGCCGAGATCTCCATAATCGAGAGGTCCTCGGTCTTGATGGCCTTGGCGATCGCGTCGGCCTGCGGAAGGATGTGATGGATGAAATACTTGGCTGCGGCGACCTTCCCCGAGTAATAGGCGGCGTCCGTGTTGTCTTTCAGGAAGGCGGCCCAGCCCGTCCAGTCGTTGGGGTCGGCGCCCTTTGCCTTCGCGAGGGCGTCGAGCTTTCCCTGCGCGATCACGGCCTGCCAGGCAAGCATCCAGCGCGCTAATGACGATAGCCATCAGGTTCAAGAACGGCGCGGCGTTGCCGACGGGGATGCAGGAATCGTCCCTCTTTTCCGCACTGGGCGAAGTATGCGCCCATGCCGGCCAAGAGATCGACGCCTTCTTTTACCTTGGCGATGAGGTCCTTGAGCTTGGCATTATTCGCCTCGGCGGTCACGAAGGTGTACATCTCGGTGAGGAGGAACATAAAGTTCTTCCCGCCCTTCTGGCCCAGCTTCCTGCCGACGAGATCCAGCGCCTGGATGCCGTTGGTCCCCTCGTAGATGGCGGCGATCTTCACGTCCCTGAGGATCTGCTCCACGGGATACTCCCGTGTATACCCGTAGCCGCCGTGCACCTGGATCGCCTTATCGGCCACCCAGAAGCCGACGTCCGACCCCCAGGACTTGACGATGGGGGTCATCACCTCCAGGATCCCGTGCCATTTCTCCCGCTCTTCCTCGGTCTTACCCGAAACCGCGTAGTCCTCGCACCGGGCCGTAAAGTAGAGCATGGCCCGCATGCTTTCCGTGTGGGACTTCATCCAGAGCAGCATCCGCCGCACGTCCGGGTGATTGATGATGGGCACACGGGGCGCCTCGGCGTTTCTGAAGTTGACCAGGTCCGCCCCCTGCAGCCTCTCCTTGGCGTACTTGACCGAATAGAGATAAGCCCGGGAAGCGGCCGCCAGCCCCTGCATGCCCACGCCGATGCGCGCCTCGTTCATGAGGACGAACATGACCATCATCCCCTGGTTCTCCTGGCCCAACAGCTCGCCGTAGCACTTGCCGCTGTCGCCGAAGTTCATGAGGCACGTGGCCGAGCCGTTAATCCCCATCTTGTGCTCGATGCCGCCGATGTTATAGTCGTTGCGCTCGCCCAGGCTCCCGTCTTCCTTGACGCGGAATTTCGGGACGATAAAGATCGAAATCCCCTTCGTGCCGGCCGGCGCCCCCTCGATACGGGCCAGAACCGCATGGACGATATTCTCGGTCAAATCGTGATCGCCGCCGGTGATGAATATCTTCGTGCCGGTAATGGAATAGGAGCCGTCGGGGTTCTTCTTGGCCGATGTCTTGAGGGCACCCACGTCGGAGCCGGCCGCGGGCTCCGTCAGGACCATGGTGCCGGCCCACTGCCCGGCGAACATCTTTTCCATGTAGAGCTTCTTCTGCCGATCGGTGCCGAACATCGCGATCAGGTGCGCCGCGCCCTCGGTCAGGCCGGTGTATGAGAGGAAGGGGAAGTTACAGTTGAAGTACTCCTTGGCCGCGGAGTTGAGGAGGAGGGGGAGCCCCTGCCCGCCGACCTCGGGCGGGTGCGAGAGACTGATCCATCCGCCTTCGGCGTAAAGCTTGAAGGCATTCTGGAAGACCTTGGGGACATACACGTTGCCGTTCTCTATCCGGCACCCCTCCTTGTCCCCCTCGGACACCGCGGGCTCGATCACGTCGACGGTAAGTTTACGCGCCTCTTCGAGGACCATATCATATAGGTCTTTCGATTGGTCGGCATAGCGGGAAAGCTCGGGCAGCTTATCGAGCCCCAGCTGCTCATACAGCACGAATTTCTGGTCCCGCTCGTCAATGACGTAGTTACTCATTGTCCTCCTCCTTTGGTTTTCACGGAGTATATGAAGGGTTAGTAATAATTACCTGTCGGATACCCTACCGAATTTCGATTCAGTTGTCAACAAATCTGTGAGGGTTTTAAAAAAAAGGGGGATTGGGGTGAAAAGAATACCGGAGAGCCACGATAGGTGATCGTGAGAGACGACGAACTCAGACTGATGAATGCTCCCGGTTTTTGGTGGCCCTGGAGGACAAGAAAGAAGGGATAGGACCCTGTCAGCGAACGATCGGGCCGCCCACCCTTCTTCCCGTCCGGCCCCAAAAGAGCGAAGCCGTTTCGGGATGACTTCTCACGGCGTGACCTCCATTTCCATGAAGCAGAGGTTATGTTCCATCCTCCAGAGGATATCGAGGCGCCTGGCGACCTCACGAAACCCCGCGCGGAGATAAAACGTGTACGCCCGTGAGAGATCAAGGACCGTCACGAGACGGGCCCGACGAAATCCCGCGCGGCGTGAGAAGTCGAGGGCGCGTCCAAGCAGCTCCCTTCCGAGGCCGCGTCCCCGGAAGTCTTTATGCACCACGAGCCAGCGGATAAAGGCCGTGCCGTCTCCGACGCCGAGAACAAAGAGCACGCCGACGATGTTTTTTCCCGATCGGCAGACCAGGAAGAAATCGCGGCCGGGCTTGTTTTGCTCCAGCATCTCTTTGAGGGCATAGGCGGCGTCGATAATGAAGGCGCGATCCCACCCAAGCTCATCGATGAACACCTCACGCATGAGGACGAGTATCAGGTTTGCGTCGCCGTCCTTATACGGACGGATTACTGCGTCGACCCCGGGGGCCGATATCGTCCGGCGGAACGGAGTTGTCTCCATGAGCTTTCCGAAAAAATGTGTCGGGCCGTCTAAACCTTTTGGACGAGGCTTTACTTTTACCGTAATATACTATATCATGCGAGTATGCTTGTTGCACACATCATTCTGACATCGATGGATATCGTCGTCGGCGGGACCAACACCCGCCTTCCGATTATGTGCACGCTCGTGGAGGACGGCAACCGTCTAATGCTCTTCGACACCGGCTACTGGGAAAGCCCGGACCTCATGGCGGGCCTCCTCCGCCTCGGGTTTACCCCGACCGACGTGACCCATGTTTTCCTGACTCACTTTCACGGGGATCATGCCGGCGGCGTCGACCTCTTTTCGGGGGCGATCAAGGTCGCCAGCAAGAGGGAGAGCGATTTTTCCCGAGTCTGGCTCAAGGGTTTTGCCGAGACGCCTGATAGATATCGCTACGTCAAGGATTGCTTCCCCTACCTGTCCGACGCCGTCGTTCGGGAGCGGACGGACCTCCTTTCCGAGCACCTGAGGTACGTCCCCCCCTATTGGTGGAACGGGGCCATGGAAGGATACGTCTGGGTGGAAGAGACACCGGCGCTGGTAGGGTGTGTCGAGCCGCTCTCGACACCGGGGCACACACCCCATCATACGGCCTACCTTGTTAAGGGTGGGCACGGTGCCGTGCTCGTCGCCGGGGACGCTATGAGCCGCCGGGGCGCCAGCCTCGACGCACTGCCGCTCGATGAGCCCCACCTGGATCTGGAAGCCTATAAGAAGAGCCTGAACATCCTGCAGAAGATCCCGGCCTTTGTCGTCCCCGCCCACGACCGCCCGTTCGTGCAGGGGGACTGCCCGATCCGAACGGCCAAGAGGGTAGAATTTTAAACGGAGCGAGGGCGGGCCCGCGTCGTTTGCGACGTCTATGACGTTTGGCCTCTAATCATTTCTGATCCCTTCCGGCGGAAAGTTCGCGGCGGGCCTCTTTGAAGAAATAAAAATAAGGGGCGGCACGCTGCCGCCCCTTCCGCTATACGTCATATCGATAGCCGAGCTCTTCTCTTACGAGAGATGGCTCACGCCCAAGAGAGATGTATCGCTTACGGCCGTTTTCAGTCCTTCAATCCCCATACGCTGATGACCGCCCGCACTAAAGTTCCCGGGCGTGTCTTATAGTAGAAGGTAATATTGTTAATGTAGCGGGGCGCATTAGGGAGATCGATAACCCGTGTACTGCCGCCCGCGGGGATGAACGCGCGGACCGGCACATTTATCACCTGGCCGTCGCCGAATTGGATCTGCAGGCTTTCGAAGTCTACCCCCCTGTCTCTCACCTGGATTCGTATCGCCCTGAACATGCCCATCTCCGAGGTCACCTGAATCTGATCCTGCTCCGAAACCAGCGCGACCGTTCTCTCACCGAGAAAGACCCATTCATCGGCTCGAGCGGAAAAGACGACGACCAGAATCAACAAAGAGAGCACCGCTGCTATCGAAAACGCAACTCCTTTTTTCATTTCTCACCTCCGTAATTATGCTGATCGACACTACAGTCTTATCACACAACACCGACAAGAGAATTATCATACCAACGATTATCTTCCCGTAGCCTCCTCTTAAATACCTTCCATATATAAATAATACCTCCGGATTTGTCGGCAGTCAAGGCGGCGCAGAGGTTATCAACGATTCCATTTCACGGGAACGGACTTTCTCCTGTCCGCGTTTTCCGGGCGGTAGGACTCAGAGCGCCCCAATAACATCGGGGGGCATACAGCCATCAGCAGCGACTGAACGTCCACTCAATAAACTGAATGGCGATTCATATTTTCCTTGAAATCGGCGAGAACTTCCTGCTATACTGTACTATTCCCGGCTATTACTGAAAGGAGATTCTCATCATGGACTGGAAAGAAACGTACAAACAAAAAGTGGTTTCACCCGAACAGGCCGTCGCGCATATCAAGTCGGGAGATATTATCGCCATGGGCGGCGGACCCAGCGCCCCTCCCGATATCGTGGCCGCACTATGCAAGCGCTACCTCGAGCTCGAAAACGTCACGTTGGTCACCGGTATCACCATGCACCTCTTCGATCTCTTTAAGCCTGAATACCGAGGCCACATCAACTTCAAGACGCTCTTCATGGGGCCGCTGGAGCGGATGGTCTTCAAGCAGAAAGGAAATGTCGACCCCATCTCATATCACCTGTCGCAGACGGACCAGCTCGTCTATCGTGAGGGAATAAACGTCTATTTTGGCGAGGTGAGCCCACCCAACGAGAAGGGCTTTATGAGCCTGGGCCCGATCGGCGTCTACAACGGGTGGCTTGCCGCCAAACATGCCGACCGGGTCATCGTACAGGTGAACAAGGAAACCCCGTTCCTTCACGGGCAGCTCACGACGCTCCATGTCAGTGAGGTAGACTGGATCGTAGAGAAAGACCATCCGCTTCCGGTTCTCCCGGAGATCCCAGTTTCGGAGGAGGACAAAAAAATCGGGGCGCTTGTCGCGGAAAGGGTCCCCGACGGGGCTACCATCCAGTTCGGGATCGGCGGGACCTCCAACGTCGTCGGGCTGCATCTCAGGGAAAAGAAGGACCTCGGCGCCCACACCGAGATGCTGACCGACTCGATGATGGAGCTCTTCGAGCGGGGGGTACTTACCGGCAGGAGAAAGACGTTTCACCCCGGCAAGATTGTCTGCGGCTTTTCTGTCGGGACAAAACGGCTCTACGACTTCATGGACAACAACCCCATATGCGAGTTCGCACCGATCCATTACACCAACAGCGTCGATAACATCGCACGAAACGACAACATGGTCTCCATAAACAACACCTTGACCGTGGACCTGACCGGCCAGTGCGCCTCGGAATCCCTCGGCCATGCGATGTACAGCGGCACCGGAGGCCAGGTGGACTTCATCCGTGGGGCGGCCAAGTCCAACGGCGGCATGTCATTCATCACGCTCCCGTCGACCTCCATGACGAAAAATGGCAGGATCTCCCGCATCGTCTCACAGTTCCTCCCCGGGACGATCGTGACGACGCCCCGGTCCGACGTGCACTATATCGTGACCGAATGGGGGATCGCCGACCTGAAGCTGAAGAGTATCCAGACGCGGATCAAGGAGATGCTCAGGATCGCCCACCCGGACTTCCGGGATCAGCTTAAACACGAGGCCGAGGAGGCAGGGCTGCTTTTCTGAGAGTGCCGACAAAAACGCCCTGAAGCGATAAAAAGGGGGACCCGTTCCCCCTTTTGTAGTATAGTGCGAAAAAAAGAAGGATACCACGCCGTGCGCTCAATGAGACCGATCGAATGGACACTGCTGGGTGTGCTGTCGATCATCTGGGGATGTTCATTTTTTCTTATCGCGGTGGGACTGCGCGGCTTTCACCCCTTTACCGTCGTCCTGATACGGGTAACAGTGGCCGCGCTGGTTCTTCTCGGTGTCGTTTGGCTCAGCGGCATACGATTTCCGTCCGGCCTGAGGGTATGGGCGGGCTACATGATACTGGGCGCGCTCAATAATGCCGTCCCCTTCAGCCTGATCGCATGGGGAGAGACCCGCATCGACAGCGGCAGCGCGGCGATCTTCAATGCGACAACGCCCATCTTTGCCGGTATCCTGGCGCATTTCTTTACCACGGATGAAAAGCTCAACGCACGCAAGCTCATCGGGATGCTCATAGGGTTTGTAGGCGTCTATCTCATGATCAGGCCGGAGCTTACCAACGGGCTGTCCTGGCGCGGCTCCGGCCAGGTGGCCGTCCTGGGCGCGGCGTTGATGTACGCGGTCGCCGGGATTTACGCAAAGAGGTTCAAAGGAGACCCCCCGCTGGCGACGGCGGCGGGAATGCTGGTCTGCTCGAGCCTCGTGATGCTTGTGCCGGCCCTCGTGTTCGAAGCGCCCTGGTCGGCGCGCCCCTCGCTTGTGGCGGTGGGCGCGATTATCGGCCTGGCGACGATCGGGACGGCTCTGGCTTACGTCCTTTTTTTCCGGATACTTTCGACCGCCGGCGCCACCAATGTGCTTCTCGTTACCTTTCTGGTCCCGATCGGCGCGCTCGTCCTCGGTATCCTCGTGCTCGGCGAGATCATCCATCCGGAGGATCTGGCCGGGATGGGACTGATTTTCCTGGGGCTGGTCTTTATCGACGGGAGGGTACTTGCGTACCTCCGCGCCAAGTGGATGTCCTGAAAACGAAACGGACCGACGGTAGACGGTCTCCGTCTCTATCTGAGCTCCCTTCAAGCCCGTGCGTTACCGGCCAAAAGGCTCGAGTTACTTCACCCCCCAGGCATCGAGGTTCTTGTTGGCGAGGTTGATCGCGGCCTGCCTCGTGGTGATCTTCGACCTCTGGCTCTCTTCAATGCAGTAGCGCACGCCGCTACGGATCCTCTTTGAGAACTCCTCGAAGACCTTCTCCACGGGGCACTGGCCCGTCAGCACCAGCCCGAAGCCCGCCGCCGCCCCGGCGTTGGCGATGAAGTCCGGGATGATGGGCGTGCCTTTCTTGGTCAGCGTCTCCTGGGCCTTGGGCGTGATGGGGATATTGGCCCCTTCGAGGATCAGCTTTGCGCCGACCGTCTTCACGTTATTCTCGTTGATCGCACCGGCGATCGCGGCCGGCACGATGATATCCGCCCCAGCCTTCAGCCATCCCTCACCGTCGTCCTTCTTGAAGGCGAAGTCGAGCTTCTTCCTGTCGATCGTGCCGTGCACGTCTTTTGCCGTGATCAGTTTTTCGACGTCGAGACCGTCCTTATTGACGATCGTCCCCTCGATGTCGGTCACGGCGATCACTTTTGCGCCCCGCCGGGCCAGGTTCCTGGCGGTGATGCTGCCGACGGTGCCGAATCCCTGGACGGCCACGGTGGCGCTCTTCAGGTCTATCTTCAACAGCGCCGTCGCCTCGTCGGCCGCCTCGGCGATGCCGTAGCCCGTGATGATCTCTTCGAAACTTTCCCCGCCGAGCTTGGATAACTCCACGTTTTCCGGGAGGTTCAGAGTAACGCCGCGGTCCTTCGCCTTTTTCTTGGCCATCTCGATGGGGTTGACGCCCGCCGCTCCGTTTATGATGGTCACATCCTCGGCATTCGTCCCCATGTCTTCCCCGATGGTATAGACGGTAGAAAGTAGCGGCATCGCAAGCCTACCGAAGGAGGCGTCGGCCTCGTTTTTCTTGGGGGAGCGGGGATCATAGACGATGCCCGACTTGGCCCCGCCGACCTGTACGCCCATGGCCGCAAATTTATAGGTCATCGTCCGGGCGAGCTGGGCCACCTCGTCTATGGTCACGGTAGGGCTCATCCTTACGCCGCCGCCGCATACCCCTCCGATGAGCCGGTGGACGACGATATAGGCCTTTAGTCCCGTCTCGGGGTCGTACAGGGTCACTTCGTACATGTTTTTCTCATTGACAGCCATAGCGAGTCTCCTTTCCTCTCGTGTGGACTAAACACCAATGCCGAAACCGGCGATACCTCTTATAAAGCAGTGTAAGACTGCCTCGGATCAGTATATCGTATACAATCGCCCGGTGCAACCCAATACCCGACCGGCGTTCATAAAAAAGTCGAACGCGGGGATAGATGACGATCCCCAGACACGGAGTCATCGACAACGTTCGATCGCGCGGCGCGGCGGACCCACCCTTAGTCAATCGTGGTAAGCGGACATCTCCCGCTCAGCCGATCTGCTCGACCAGGTAATTCTGCAGCCCCATCTGCTTGATCTGGTCCAGCTGGGCCTCGATCCAGTCGATGTGGTCCTCTTCTTCCTTCAGGATCGATTGGAGGAGATCACGGGTGCCGTTGTCTCCCATCTCGACCGCGAGCCTGATGCTCTCATTGTAGTTCTTGATGGCCGTAGCCTCGGCGCCGTGGTCGTTTGCGTGCATCTTGGGTACCTCGGCTCCGATGGAGATCTTGTTCAGGTTGCTCACGACCGGAATCCCCTCCAGGAAGAGGATGCGGGCGATCAGCGTCTCGGCGTGCTTCATCTCGTCGATGGCGCGCTTCTCGATGGCCTCGTCGAGGCGTTTGTACCCCCAGTTGTCGCACATCTCGGCGTGGACCATGTACTGGTTGATGGCGGTCAGCTCCTCGGCCAGGCGGGCGTTCAGGTGCTCAATGACCTTTTCATTTCCTTTCATGGTAACCTCCTCTTTATAGGTGACTTCGGACCGGAAGACATCGTCTCAGGGTTGGCGCGTGCGTAGATCTACTATAAGTCTACCACACTTCTGTCGGCCGTCAAGGCGCCGTGCCGACCGCGACAAATGATAAGAGGGCGAGGGAGTGCTTTACAGGCGCCGGCGGGACGCCGGGGTCACCGTGAAAGGGACGAGCGTCACTCTGAATCAAGAACAGGGTTGGAGGAATGAGTGGACACGCTGGGCTATCGAAGGTCGGCCACTACAAAGCGCCGCCTCGCGGCCGCCGGAATGCGGGCTACATGCCCTGCCGGTCGAGGCTGCGGTATTGCACCGCCTCGGCCAGATGGTTCGTCTTGATTTCGGGCTCGCCGGCCAGGTCCGCGATCGTCCGGCCCACCTTGATGATGCGCGAATAGGCCCGGGCCGAGAGCTTCAGCGTCTGCATCACCTTCTCGAGGAACTTCCCGCACTCATCCGACAGGGGCGCAAAGCGCTCCAGATCTCTCGTGGGCATCCGGGCGTTAAAGAAGTAGGGGCGATCCTTGAACCGTTCGTACTGGACGATCCGCGCCCGGTTCACCCGCTCCCGGATATCGCCCGACGGCTCGCCCGGCTTTTCGGTGAGCTCTTTATACTTGACGGCCGGGACCTCGATATGGATGTCGATGCGGTCCATCAGGGGCCCGGAGATGCGCGAGCGGTAGCGGCGGATATCGGCCGTGGTGCAGACGCAGTGCTTGTTCTGATCGCCGAGGTAGCCGCAGGGGCAGGGATTCATCGCGGCCACTAACATGAACCGTGAGGGATAGGTGATGCTCATGAGCGCGCGGGATATGGTGACTTTCCCGTCCTCGAGAGGCTGCCGCAGCACCTCCAGCGCGTTTTTCTTGAACTCCGGCATCTCGTCCATGAACAACACGCCGTTATGCGCAAGGCTCACCTCCCCGGGGTTGGGGATCGTCCCGCCGCCGATGAGCCCCGCGTCCGAGATCGTGTGGTGGGGGGAGCGGAAGGGACGGACCGCAATGAGGGGCCTTCCGTCCATCTTGCCGGCCACCGAGTGGATCTTTGTGGTCTCGATGGCCTCCTCAAAGCTCATCTCCGGCAGGATCGTCGGGATGCGCTGGGCGAGCATCGTCTTGCCGGAGCCGGGGGGGCCCATCATGATGAGGTTATGGCCCCCCGCCGAGGCCACCTCGAGGGCGCGCTTGGCGTGGCTCTGGCCCCGCACGTCGGCAAAATCGACGTCGTAGCGCTTATGCGCCAGGAATATTTTCTGGCGGTCCACCTGCTGAGGGGATATCGCCTCGTCTCCCCGAAGGAAGGAGACGGCCTGGGCCAGCGACCTGAGGGGAATCACGTCGATGCCGTCGACCACGGCGGCCTCGGTGGCGTTTTCCGCCGGCAGGAGAATCGAGCTAAAGCCCTTGTCCCGCGCCGCCACGGTCATCGGCAGCACGCCCTTGATGGGCTTGGTCCTCCCGTCCAGCGAAAGCTCGCCCACCAAGAGGTGTTTGGCAAGGATATCCTTGGAAATCAGGTTTGAGGCCGTGAGGATCGCCACGGCCATCGGGAGATCGAAGGCCGAGCCTTCTTTCTTGATGTCGGCGGGGGCGAGGTTGACGGTGATCCGGCGCGAGGGAAAGTCAAAGCCGGAGTTCTTGATGGCCGCCCGCACCCGCTCCTTGCTCTCCTTGACCGCGGCGTCGGGCAGGCCCACCGTGTTGAGCATCGGCAGCCCCAGCGAGAGGTCCACCTCCACGTCCACGACATAGGCGTCGATGCCGAGCACGGCTCCGCTCTTGACCAGAGAAAGCATTAAAAATTACCGGCCATATGAAGGAAGGCTTTGATCTTGTCGTTGGTCTCCCTAAGGCGACGGGACAGTGTCCTGACGAAGGCCCAGAGCATCTTGTAGGCGATCTCCTTGTCGAAAAAAAGAAGCTCGTCGAAGTCTTTCTTGGAGATGACGAGAAACTCTGAGTTTTCGTGCACGATTGCGTCGGCAGATCGCGGAGAGTCGTCGATGAGGGCCATCTCGCCGAAATAGTCCCCCGCGTTAAGAATCGTGAGCGCCTCCTCGCCCGCCCCGCGGATCGCCTGCGAGATCCGCACCGAGCCTTTGAGGATCACGTAGAATTTTTCTCCCTTATCACCCTCATGAAAAAGGAACGCCCCCTCGGGCTGCTTTTCGTTGACGAGTATCCGGGATATCTTGACGAGCTCTTCGTCCGTCAGGTCTTCAAAGAGATAAATCCCCTTGAGGATGGTGGGTTCCATATCGACACCTCGTTACTACCGGATAACGTATAACAGACATTTGGGACAATTTCAACGAAAAAGAAGTTAGAGACAAGGCAAGATAGCACAAAAACTAATCGATAGGGATTGTCGTGACTATCTTCTTTCCGAACGACTCAAGCCGACAGACTTTGCCCGCTCGCCCAACGGTACCTCCACGCAAGCAAGGCTTCCTGGGGCGATATTTGCTTTACACCATTTTTGGGGTCTGTTATACTGACGTCATGGGCGAGGCCGAAGAAATACAACTTCTCGAGGCGAAACTGAACGAGCTGAAGGTCGCCTACGAGAAATATTTCGCTGGCGTGGAGAGGCTGGAACCTGCCCGGCTGCGCGACGAAGTGCAGCGGATGGTGCGTAAAACCGGCACCTTTCACATCACCAACACCGGCCTCAAGTTCAAGCGGGATACCATCATCGCGCAGTTCAACACGCTCGTCCAGCACTGGAACCGGATCCTCAAGCAGATCGAGGACGGGACTTACTCGCGCGACCTCTTCCGGATGAAATTGAAGGACAAGGAGAAGGGCGACCCTCCCCCCCACCCCCACGCGCCCACCGGAGCACACAAGGGCGCCCCCCGGCGGATACGGACGCGCCCGGGGCACAGCCGGCCGGCCCGAAGGCGTCGGGCAACCCAACCTCGCCCCCTTCCTCCGCCAAGAAGCCCGTATCCCCGCCGACCGGCGAATACGACTACGTCTATAAGAGCCTCGTCGCGGCAAAACAGAAGCTCGGCGAGCCCACCAACAACATCAGCTACAGCGCCCTGGAGTGGAGCCTCAAGAAGGAGGCCGAGACGATCAAGAAGAAGTTCCACGCCTCCCGGGTCGAATTCAAGATAGAGATCAAGGACGGAAAGCCGGTGATCAAAGCCGTACCCGTTAAATAACTCCATTTTTGTTGGTCTTGGGCGTATGGAAATCGCGGACGGAATCTTCACCTATCGCGGGAGGCGCGGCGACAAGATCAGGCCCGGCGCCGGGTCGTCCAGCGTGACGGTCGTCGGAAAAGACGCCCTGATAATGATAGACACCGGCGTCGTCTCCGGGGGGGCGTTTGACGAGCTCGTGGCCGCCATGAAGCGAGACCGCCTTGACGTCCGCGTGGTCCGCCGGGTCGTCTTTACCCACGCCCACTGGGACCACCTCAACGCCGCCGGAAAAGTCGTCTCCCTCTCCGGCGCCGACGCGTGCGCCGCCCGCGCGGAGACCCCGTTCGTAGAGGACGACAAGAAAAATTTCGGCGCCTTCCTCTCCGGCTTCCCCGAATTCATAAAAGAAATCTTCCCCTTCCCGCTCCCCGTGGCGAAGCTCCTTGTCCGCTACGCCTGGGGCCGTCAGCCCGCGCTGACCGTCTCGAAGGAACTCGACGACGGCGATCCTCTGGGCGCGGGCAGGGAGATCCGCGCCGTTGCCTTCCCGGCCATACCGACGGCCATACGGGCTATTTCATCCCGGACGCCGGGGTGCTGGTCTCCGGGGACCTGGTCGATTTTGAGAACTCCGAGGGGATGGACCTCAACAACCCCCGATCGAGCTACGAATCCGCGCTCGGCTCCATCAGGCGCGCCATTGCGCTGGCTCCCGCCGTCCTTATCCCCGGCCACGGGGAGCCGATAGTCGGAAAACAAAAGGTCCGCGAGATGCTCGATAAGGCGCTCGCGGGCGGCCTCGAATATCCCGCGACCATCAATGCGGTGCTGGGCGAGAGCCCCCTGCGGCTCAAGGAGATATTGAGGGCCGCCTTTCCCGACACCCCCTTTTCCATGGAGGCGATGAAGATGATGCTCATCCTGATCGTCCTTCTCCATATGGAGAAAGGGGACCAGGTGAGACGGGTCCAGAAGAAAGGAAGACCCGCCTGGGTCGTCGCCATGCCCATGGAGACCCGCAAGAAGAGATAAAGACAACCCTGATTTCTCGCCACAGTCGCAGCGCGCCATACGATACCTCCCCCGAAGGAAGCGGACAAGCCAACCCCTCAGAGCATGAATGGTCTAGCGCTCATTCCGTTGACAGGGAAACGGGCGGCCTCCCGAAGCGCCGCGCCGCGCACCTGAATAGCATCCGGACCCTTAGTGACACCGCCCGTGGCGCGTGGTACAATAGTATTAAGCGGCAAGTTATATATGAGTCAGAAAGGAGGTAAGCGGACATGGTAACACTAACAGGAGCCGGATTGGCTCAGAAGATCACGCAGAAAATAGAGGAGTTGAAAGAGGCATGCCGGGGGGTCGACGAAAAAACGGCCGCTCGCGCGCCCTCGGAACGGTGGTCTCCCAAAGAAATCCTTTCCCACCTTTTGGGAGCGGAGGGGACGAGCCACGTGACTATGCTCCAGGCCTTTCTCGATAAGGATACCCCCACGCTAAACCTCCATCCCGGAGACCCCCATTTTTCCGAGAAGCGCGCACGGATGACCTTTGCCCAGCTCCTCTCCGAAGTCGAAAAGGAGTACAAACGGGTATCCGACTTTGCGGCGGGCCTGTCAGACCAGCAGCTTGGCCGAAAGGCGCATGTTCCCGAGCTCAAAGACTCGGCATTAGGAGAATACCCGACGCTCGGAGGCCTGCTCGGCGGCATTGGGACGTATCACGTTCAATTCCACATTGACCATATGCGCGAGATCTTGAAGGCCCTCTCAGAGAAGTAGAACGTCCGTCGGTGGCCTCGCCCACCCAATTTGTTGCTCCGGCTTGTGCCCCTCACTCCGGATTCTTCCGTCGACGGCACCGGGCAGGCCGCCGTGCTCTGGATCGTTCACCCGTCTCCATCAGGCGCACTACAACACTTGTGCCCGCCTTCTTTCATCCCCCGGCCACGGGAAGCCCGTGGACCGTCTGTCTTCTGCTTAATCTCTTTCGTGTTAAATACGAATATTACCGCTAAGATGACATACGATATGTGAAACAGATTAGAGATAAATAATGACACCAATCCATGCCCTGTTATACGCATTTGAATAATGGCATCCACTATTCCTTTAAAACCGAAGAGAAGGTCGCGAGGATCGGAAGTATCGGTGCTGCCAATCCACGCGAGTGAAACGGTCATAAGTATAAGATAAGAAAGAAAATAGCCCATATTATGTCGACGCATAAGTAACACAAGCGCGAACAGAAGTAGGATCATCCTTGTCGAAATATAGAGAATATATAGCAGAGAAGTGTATAAGCTTCTTACTAAATCTACCGTCCCACTATACTTGAATCCATATAGACTACTAATTGCGGGCCATACAGTATAAGTGAGCAGTACTAAGAGAATTAGTGCAGTAGTCTTTATCGGTGTTCTATCCAGTAATGATGAGGTATATAGTTTTGTATCAGAAGACAACAAGACAACGAATAGAGAAATGACGGAACTTAAGAAAATAGGCAAGGAGATAAAGGGATGATAGACAAGGAAGAGGTGATAGATTTCATTTACTCTACTTATGTTTTGTGCTGAAAAGTTAATAAGAAAACAGATACACCCAACCCATACGAACCAGCCCCTCAGATTCCCCCTGATCGTGAAAAACAGGGCGACGACGAAGATCGGAACGAATATGAAGGTATAGAGGCTAAAACCGACCGAAGCGGCTATAAAAAGAACATTCAAGGACGATAAGACATATGCCGTTATGAGTTTCTTATTCATGCTAAGCCCTTCTCAATAAGAACCGCGTTTGCCCGCCTGTCTTCCGCTTAATCTCTTTAGTTTTAAGTATGAATAATATCGTTAAGACAAAAGATGATACGTAAAATAGATCATAGACGAATAGCAGCAATTCATGCCCTGTTATGTGTGTGTGAATAATGGCGCTCAGTAATTTACCGAAACCAAGAAAAAGATAACGAGGATCAGGCGTATAGGTGTTACCGACCCAGGTGAGGGAAATGGTCATAAGTACAAGGTAGGAAAGAAAATATCCAATATAGCGTCGACGTACGAATAACAGAA
Organism: uncultured delta proteobacterium; assembly: GCA_963792965.1. Taxonomy (GTDB): domain Bacteria; phylum Desulfobacterota; class Zymogenia; order Zymogenales; family Zymogenaceae; genus CAWBYW01. Next base: position 236,543 of record CAWBYW010000016.1, read on the forward strand.
AGGCGCTTAGAATCACGATTATTTTCATCGTAATAAAAAAGGTAAGTATCAGAGAAGTGTAGAAGAGTATTGATAGATCCATCCTGGAATTAAATTCAAATCCATATAGATCAGTGATTACCATCCACAGTGAATATAAAAGCAGCGCAAGTAGGAGGAACGCCGTAAGTCTCGTAGGTATTCTATCTATCAACGGGGAAGTAATAGACCTTATATCTGAAGACCATAAGACGATGAGTAGCGAGACAAAGGAACTTAAGAATATAATGAGCGCGACAAAAGGATTATAGACAAAGAAGAACCTGCACATGGGATTTACGCTACTTATGTTCTGCGCCGAAAAATAGATAAGAAAACAGATACACCCGACCCATACGAACCAGCCCCTCAGATTTCCCCTGATCGTGAAAAACAGGGCAACGACGAAAATCGGAACGAATATGAAGGTATAAAGGCTGAAACCGACCGAAGCGGCTATGAAGAGCACATTCAAGGACGATAAGACGTACGCCGTTATGAGTTTCTTATTCATCGTGAACCCTCTAAACAAAAGCTGTTCAGGCCAAGAAGATCATCGGCGGGGGCTTGCGAGAAGAGGTTGACTATTCGAGCGACATTATACTTTTTATCGGATATTATGATACGGATGACAACCTGTCAAGTAAAACATGATAGATAAGTTTTTTGGAGGTCTAAAAAAAGAGGTGTCGAGACAGGCGTCTGTCTTTACAGGGAGAGCTAAATCCCTTAGCTTGTTACGCTGGCTCGGCGCGGCAATCCGCCGGCTGTCCTATCCGGATGGAGGATTTGCCGCGCGTTTCCGTTTGATTGTTGGCGGGCCAGGCAAGTGAAGGATAGAGAGGAAGCAGGATTTCGAGAGGCGCCTACGGAAATCTGATCGGCTCAAGCGAATCGATCTTCTTCAGGCGCTCTTCGTATTCCTCAAGATACCGCCGTCTCCCGTCGTCCCCGACCTGGAAGGCGGAGTAGGCCACAAACGGCGGCAGGGCGTGCATGCCGCAAAAATAGAGCACCCCGTGGTTGATGTGATAGAGGACCTGGTCCATATCCGTCCCGTGGATGCCGCTTTTCGAGTAGCTCTCGGCGTTGCCGCCGGTCGTCACCACGAGCATCCCTTTTTTGCCGGGAAGGAGCCCCCTTCTATAGATCTTCTCGAAATCCCATGCGAACCCGGCGGCAAAGACGCGGTCAAACCATCCCTTCAGGATCGCCGGCGCTGAAAACCACCAGACCGGAAAATGTATCACAACCAGATCGGCCCACGTCAGCTTCTCCTGCTCCTCTTTAATATCCGGCGCAAACAGGCCCTTGGCCGAGGCGTTTCTTTGTTCCATGAGATAATTGACCGATGCGGGATTTTCGAGCTCGAGAAAGTCGCGCGTATCGAGAGCGGACTTGAACTCCATCTCATTGAGGTCGGATACGACGACCTCGTTGCCGCCGCCCCCGAGGATCGAGACGGTCTTTTCCTTCAGGGCGGCGTTAAAGGAATTTTTCTCCGGATGGGCGTACACGACCAGGACGTTCATGTGCTAACCCTCCTGTTCACACCATCTCCCGCTCTTCTTTCCGTCTCCCCCGCCGCTGCGCACGCGAAATCAAGGGTTCCCCGAGATCAATTCCCCCCGCAAATGTTTGGGTGGTCCATTACGGCAGTCTGACCGTCCTTCCCTTCCATCTGACCCCTTCTCTGGCCATCGAGACCGAGATAGCCTTGCCGATCATCCCAATCCAGACGACCGCGCCGATCGGGAAGAAGAGTATCTCCGAAAGGGCAAGCCCGTACCTTCCCGCCGCCGTAAGAAACATGACCATGCCAAGCAGGATGCTCACCACCGAAATGACCACGGGGGAGACTGTCCACTGGGTCAGCAGCGTATAGGCTACGTTGAAGAACGGGATGACAAAGAGCACCGCGTAGGAGATGAGCGTAAGAAAGGCGACCGCCAGTGCGCGGTGGGCCGTCGTGTAGTGAAAGCGTGTCAGTCCGTCCCACAGCTCGGGGGGGCCGCCGTACACCTTTGCCCGGGCGATCCCTCCGCCGGAAAGGAGAACCACCTTTCCGCCCCTTTGCTTGAGGAGCTTTGCCATGTCGGCCCCTTCGCGGAGTGTCTCGCTTGCGCCGCTGTGGCCGCCGATCTTCTTGTATGCGCCCCTCTCCACCAGCATGCACTGCCCGTTGGCATAGGCGGCCACCGCTTCCCAGGGCCAGTCCATGGCGTAGGCGGGAAAGAAGAGGAAGAGCTGGAGGTACATGAACGGCGCAAGGAGTCCCTCCCAGAAACCTTCCTTGGCCTGGTACGGGAGGATCGAGAGGATCCCCGCGCCCGTCTTCTTTGCGGCGGTTACGAGGTAGGAGAGGGCCCGCCGATCCAGCGCGACGTCGGCGTCAAGAAAGAGAAGGTACTCACCCCGCGACACCTGGGCCGCCTCGTACTGCGCATAGGTCTTCCCGAACCAATGCGGGGCGATCGCCCTGCCGCGGAAGACCCGGAGCCGCTGGTTATTGGCGGCGATATTCTCGGCAAGCTGCACGGTGTTGTCGGTGGAGGCGTCGTCCACGACGATGACCTCGTACCTTGGGTGGTCCTGGGTGAGGGCCGATCTGAGGCACGCCACGATGTTCTTGGATTCGTTCCGGGTGGGGATAAGGACCGATACGGAGGGGAGGGTGTCGCGTCGCGCTGACTCGATGGGGTCTTTGATGGCCGTCCGATTAGCGATGATATTGATGAAAAAGACGATCAGGAGAGCCAGGATGACGATACTGAAACTTGCCACGATATCCCCCCGCTTTATGACTCATGCATTAATGGATAATAATAGCGTAGGAATGACGGGGAGGTCAACTACTTTCTGAGACACCGCCGCACGTCGTGCGGGAAAGGGAAAATGGCAGCGGCTCCGCGCGGCGCCTCGGGCTCGTCGTGGGTGCCTCGCACCCACCATATACGCGAAACCATCAGGTATCCGGCTGACCAGCTCCGGCCGCTCTGCTCTTTTGAGCAGGTTCCTGTTTTCTCTCGAGGATGGCACGATGACGGAGATGTTATGAAGAACGTTTGCGCGCGGGGGAGGCGAAGGCTCTATCCCAGGACTTCCCGGACTTTGATAAGGAGGTCGTGCGCGGTAAAAGGCTTCCCGATAAATCCGAGTGCACCCTTCTGAAGCAGATCGTGGTGCTGGTTTTCCTCGCTGAATCCACTGGCAAGGAGGACTTTGGCCGCGGGGTCTATCGACAACACCTTTTCGAGAACGGCTCCTCCTCCCATCTCCGGCATCATAATGTCAAGGATGACCAGACCGATGGGTTGTTTTCGCTTCTTAAAAAAGGCTATGCCCTCGGCCCCGGAGCGGGCGCGGATGACCTTATATCCGGCGCCGCTCAGGACGGCCCCGACCATCGAGAGGATATCTTCTTCGTCGTCGATTACCAGGATCGTCTCCGACCCGCCCCTTATCTCCCTGACTCTCTCCGGTATTCTTTCTTCCTGCCTCTCCGATGCCGGGAGATAGATGAGGAATTCGGTCCCCTTTCCGACTTCACTGTTCACGTCGATGTAGCCGCCGTGTCCCTTGACGATGCCGTAGACGACGCTCAAACCGAGGCCCGTCCCGCCCTTGTCCCTTTTCGTTGTGAAATAGGGTTCAAATATGTGTCCAAGGGTATCCCTGTCTATCCCCGTTCCCGCGTCGGCAACTCTCACGGATACGTAGCGGCCCGGCTGTATCGTATAGTTACTTTTCTCTATGCCCTCGGAAATCTCTTCCATGAATGTGCGGATCTGAAGGGTCCCCCCCTCAGGCATGGCGTCCCGCGCGTTTATCACGAGATTCATGAGCACCTGATTAATCTGTGAGGCGTCGCCTTCGATCGTTGGCAGACTCTCATCCTTCATTACTTCTATTTTTATTGATTTTTCAAAGGTCTTCGAAATGAGGTCGTAGATTTCATCCAAGATATGGTTGATATTGATGCTCCTTTTCTCCAATTTCCCTTTTCGGGAATATGCCAGGAGCTGAGAAGTGAGCTTTGAGGCCCTGAGCGCCGATTTCTCGATGGCATCCAATCCTTCCGACAACATGTCGCCCTGGGAATATTTATTCTTGAGTAGTGAGGCGTATCCGAGGATCGTCGCCAGGATGTTATTGAAGTCGTGGGCAATCCCGCCCGTGAGCCTGCCGATCGCTTCCATCTTCTGGGCCGCGAAGAGCTGCTCCTCCATCTTCTTTCTCTCGGTGATATCCCTTACGCTTCCCTGGAGGCCGATTATCTTGCCGTCCCTGTCTTTCCTGAGGGTCACGGTCACAACGGCATCCACGAACGTGCCGTCGCCCTTTATCAGCTTCACGGGATAATCTTCGATAAACCCCCGTTCCATCACCTCCCTTACGAATGAGTCTCGCTCCTTTGGCTCGGCGTAGAAATCCCGTATATTCATTTTTTTTATTTCGTCCTCGGTGTAACCAAAGAAGGTCTTGCCGGACTCATTGATGTCGATAATTTCCCCGTCGACAGTGCAGATGTACATAAAGTCTCTTGCGGTTTCAAACAGGTTTCTGAATTTCTCCTCGGATTCCTGCAGGGCATTTACGATTTTCCTGCGTTCTGTCGCGTTCCGCCCTAAACCGTGAACCTCGGCGACTCTATCGCCGTCGAAAACAAACCGCTCCCGCGTCTCCAGGATCACCACTTCTCCATTCTTGCTCCTGAACCTGAGCTCAAAAGTGCCGAGGTCTTCGCCGGCCAGCTGCCTCTTGAATGTCTCTTTAACGAATTGTAGCGAATCCGGCATGAGAAAATCGGTGAACTTCTTTTTTAACAGCTCGTTCTTGGAATACCCCGAGGCTTTTTCGATGGCCTTGTTGATATATTTAATTTTTCCGGAACCGTCCACGATGTAGATGACATCCTCGATGTTCTCGATGAGATCCCGGTACCTCTCCTCGGACTCTTTGAGCGCCTCCTCGGCGGCTTTCCTCTCGGTGATATCGTTGAGGAAGCTGAGCACGGCCGGCCGACCCTCCCAGGTTACCAGTGTGGAACGGACCTCATTCCATCTGATACTTCCGTCCGTACTGTACGTACGAAACGCAAACGGATAAGACAGGTCGCCGCCCCTAAGTCTTTTCAGGTAGCGCGTTGTCAGTATTTTCCTGTCGTCCGGATGGATGAATTCGATAAATGGCTTCGAGAGCAGCTCCTCCTCCGAATATCCTGAAAGATCACCAGCCTTCCGATTTAGGAATTTTACCTTTTCATCCTGTGCGACGAGGATGAACTCGCTGGCGTTGTCCACCACGGTGCGATACTTTTCTTCGGACTGCCGGCGGGCATCGTCGATGAGCCTCTGCCGGGCCAAGAGCCGGGTGTTTTCGTCAAGCGACACGATCTGCCGTATGACTACCAGGCCGATGACGACCCCCACCCAGATCAGGAGGGTGGAAAACCTCACCGGCAGCTCGCGGCCATAGCTCGCACTCAAAAGGAGATATGCCGCGCCGAGCCATACGTAGGGAACATAGACAATCCAGGGCGCCGTCACACGCGCGGGCTGAATCGCGTTCGTTCGATTGTGTGCGCCTGATCCCGCGTCCTTGACCGCATTGGCCTGAAGCACCCCGGCAAGACCGGCAACTAAGATGGCTGCACTCCATCCAACGTTTACGTATACCTCGGTCAAGTAGGTCCCGGCATTGACCTGATAACCGTAGATCGCATCGGTGATAATCTGAAGCGTGATACTTGCCGTAAGGAGCCAGATAGGTCCCCGCACTTGAGTCTCTAATCGGCGTGAGAGGAAAAGGAAAAGAATGATAATGAGGAAGAGGTGTAAGACCGGGTAGACGACCGAGAACATGACGGTCAAACGGTCCATCCCTCCCATCTTAAGGAGCGGGCTGATCCAGAAGTACCAAAATATCAGGACGGCCGCCAGCACCACAATGCTTAAGTCTAAAGAAACCTTAAGCCACTCATTTGTTGTCAGACGTTTCACGGGGAGACTCAGGATTCCCCATATAGAAAGTGCGAAATAGAGAAGGTAGAACACGTCGGAAATCGCGGAGGGGAGCGGCGTCCGTCTCAGAACGACCTCTTGGACGAACCAGCCGACGTCACCCAGCGCAATGGCGATCTGCGCCAGTGCCAACAGGCCCCAGGCAATGAAGAGCCGGCGCGAATAAACGGCCGAGCGCCGGGCTCCCCAGAAAAGGGCTGCCGCCGCAAGTAAGCCTATAGCTGGAGAGAACAGGTCGCCAAAGACGGTGCGTGTCCATTCGCCCATGGTTACGGCGGTGTTCAGCAGCAGATATGCGGGAAAGAGGATTACGAAGAAGAGGGCCGCGTTGAGCGGGGTAAAGAGACGTAGGGGGGACCTTTTTGTCTTCATCAGCGGTGCCCCTGTAAAGGAAATGAAAGTCGCGCCGATAGGGCTATGGTTCAGCTCCGGTAAGTCGGATATCAATCGGCACGCGCTGTCTCGTTTTTCGTGAACGAATTGTTTCGGTGTACATCACTGTATCAAAACTTATTACGCGTTTCAAGGTATTTAGTGACCCACCGGCCCCACGCTCCTCCGCCCGGTGTCAGGCCAGTGTGCGCCCTGAAGTTGTCTCGGCTGACCGTTATTAATTCGACCCCGGGACGGTCCTCTCCGAGTTGATCGGCGGTAACGGTTACAAGCGGCGTATCGTCCTCCACAAGGAGGACTTTTTTCTTGCGCCGGCATCTTGCGCATAAACTGTGCGTCGTCCACGATCAAAACCCGTATCTTCTTATCGATCATGTTCCCCGTTGTCCTCGAAGGGCTCGCTCGATGAGCTCGGCGAGGCTTTCCATAAGAAACGGTTTCTCGATGTATCCGTACAGGCCCTCTTTTTGAAGGAGCCGCATCTCCTTGGTTTTGAAACTCTCCGACAGGAGGATAGTCTTCAGCTCGGGATGCCGCCCCTTGAGCTCAAAAAAAAGATTGACCCCGCCCATCCCCGGAAGCGAGGTATCGGTAATGACAAGATCATATGTCCTTTTGTTGATGAGCGAGAGAGCGCTTTCCCCGCTTGCCGCCACTGAAATCGTCACCGTCGGAAATTCCCTTTCGATATTGGCCCTCAAGAAGTCAGCGTATACGGTCTCTTTGTTGACGATGAGAACCTTCTGAGCCGTTCGTTTCATGAAACAACCACCCGTGGAAGCGGAGTTATCGTGTAAGACGCCTTCACATGCCGCATATCATGGACGCTCTCAAGTGAGTAAGCACAAGCCGGCGCCGCCTCTGTTCAAGCAATTAATATGCCATCGCGGGAAGCGGCGAAAAAGTCACCGCTCCCTCCCGACAAAAAAGCAGTAATGATATCGATAAGTTAGACAAGGGATAAATCTGACTGCTCGATGACGGAGGGAGCGAGAGCGGGGTGTGAAAGATATTTTGCAGCCCTGCCTCGCCTGCTTGAGGGCGGGACCTGTATCTATAATGAAATCAAGCGGTTATGCCGTGGCCGGAAAAAGATGTGCGCAGATATTATTTTGCACCCGGTTTCAAAAAACCTGATGCTATCGGTGTTTTGCGTCTGAAGGTTACGGATCACGTCAGGATCAAAGAGAGGGGAGAGGGTGCCTGTCTCAAGGTCCTTCAAGCGGGGACCCCGGCTCGGCTTAATCCTCCAGCCCGAGCTTTTTCATTTGATATAACAGAACCTGGCGGGGAATGTTAAGGAGGCGGGCCGCCTGGGACCGGTTGCCGCCGCTCTGGACAAGGGCCTTGTTGATCAGCTCCGTCGAGACCCTGTCAACGACAGCCTTGAAATCGATCCCCTCTTCGGGGATGTAGTGGGGGATAACGGAATCGACGGACGCCTTTTGATGGGAATCAATAACGAGGTGTTTGGTGTTGATCAAAGGCCCGTCGGCGATGATGACCGCCCGCTCGACGGCGTTGCGCAGCTCTCGAATGTTTCCGGGCCACTGGTAGCTTTTGAGCCATTCCATCGCCGGATCCGAGAACCCCGTTACCTTTTTCTTGAGGTTCTTTGAGAGCTCCTCGAGGAAGACCGTGGCAAAAAGCTCGACGTCCTCCTTACGCTCCATCAGCGTCGGTAATTTTAGGTCCATCACCTTGAGGCGGAAGTAGAGGTCTTTTCTGAATTCCCCGTTTTCTACCGCCCGGCTTAGGTCCTTGTTGGTTGCCGCTATCACCCGTACGTCCAGCTTGATGTCGGCGGTGCCGCCCACGCGCTTATAGGTCATGGTATCCAGGAACCGCAAGAGCTTCGCCTGAAGCATGACCGACATCTCGCCGATCTCGTCCAAGAACACCGTGCCCTTGGACGCGAGCTCGAACTGCCCGCGCTTCCTCACCCGGGCATCGGTAAAGGCGCCGGGCTCATAGCCGAAGAGCTCCGTCTCCATGAGGTTTTCGGGGATGGCCGCGCAGTTGATCTCCACGAAGGGCTCGTCGCCCCTCTTGGAGCGGTAGTGGATGAAGCGGGCGAGGTATTCCTTTCCGGTCCCCGACTCCCCCTCGATGAGCACGGTGGTGGTCTCCGACTGGGCGACGAAGAGGGCCAGTCGGTAGATCTCGTTCATGATCGGGGAACGGCCGACCAGGTAGTTGAAATTGAATTTCTTTCGATCGGCTTCTTTGAGGTACTCTATCTCCCGCATGAGATCAAGGTGTCTGAGGTTTTTCTTGATCGAAAGCAGCAGCACATCCTCCTGGATGGGCTTGGTCAGGTAGTCGCTGGCACCCATCTTGATGGCGTGAATGGCCGTCTCAATGGAGCCGTAACCCGTCAACATGATTACCTGGGGGATGTCGTAGACCTCGTTGATCTTCTCAAGGACTTCAAGGCCGCTCACATCCGGGAGCACGAGGTCCAGAAGCACCAGGTCCGGCCGCGCATTCTGGACGATCTTGAGGCCTTCCTGGCCGGTTATCGCCGAATAGACCTTATACCCCTTGTCCTGGAGCGCCTGTGTCAGGAATCTATTGAAGAGCTCATCGTCTTCGATGATAAGGATCGACGTTTCCATAAAATAAGCCGCATATCCAGATAGTATCGGTTTCTTCTAACGCACCGAGCGATGATTTGCCATCGCTTTTTCGCGCGGTTTCATCCGTTTTTTATTATCTCTATCATAAATAGTATTATTTGTCTTTAAAATATAATGGTTCATTTATAGACTTTACCATTTTTATTAAAGAAATGGACAGTTGGGCCATAAAAAGTTTCTTCTCGCCGCGGGGCCGCCGGAGATAGAGGTGTAGGGGGTATGCAAGCGAGATCGCCCAAACCGCTTTCTTTCGCCCTCCTATTTTCCCCCTTACAGCCGCAGGAGCCGCTGTGCGTTTTCTCCGAGGATCATATTCACGTCCTTTTCGGCGATGCGAAGGTGCTCGACCGGCTTGGTTGAAAGCTCCTTGATCGCCTCGACGTACTTCGGCTCGGACAGCACCGGCCAGAGGTAGGGGTTATCGGTGCCGAAGAGGACCCGCTCCGGCCCGAAGTGGGCCACGGCGTGCGAGACGGCCTCGGCAAAATCGTGATAGTGGTCGCGGGCGGTCGTCTGCCAGGCCGCGAGATCGGTATAGAGGTTGGGCCGGTTCAGACCGAGGGAGAAAAGGATGTCCCGGTAGCCATAGGCCATGTGCGCGGCGATCACGTCGACCTCGGGGAAGTGCAGCAGCATCTCATCAAGATACATCGGGTCGCAATACTTGCTGGAGGTGGGGGGTACGCTCGGTCCGGTGTGGATGAGAACCGGGACGTTGTGTTTTGCCACCGCTTCCACGAGCGTCAGCGTTTCCTTCCCCTCCGGGTTGAACCCTCCCCCGGGGTGAAGTTTGAGCCCCTTGGCCCCCCATTCTTCAAACGCCTTCTTGATAAAATCCTTGGCCTTCGGCCGCCGCGGGTCCATGGTGACGAAGGGAATGATCTTCTTCGGGAATCGTTTTGCCATCTCGAGAACCGCCTTGTTCTGCTCCTCGATGGGGACCTTCGGCTCCCCCACCATGAGGCCGGTATCGAAAGGGAAGATAACGGTCATGTCAATCCCCGCCTCTTCCATGGCGGCGACATGCTTTTCCCCGGTCGTGTCGTAGTAGACGGGGAGGATATTGTTGATGATCATGTCGATGTCGGCGTCGACCCCCATCCGTTTGAGGATCGGAAGTGCCATTTTCGCAAATCCCCTCCAGTAATTGTCCGAAAACCAGCTTCTGTCCACGGGGTGGCGGTGAATGTCGATGATCATGAGCGCCTCCTTAAAAGGGTAATCGTGGGAAAGGTTTGAGTCGTCTTGCTTCTTTTAGAAGATATGAGCGGGGCAACCCGGAACGATGGAGGTTGGGCGAAGGCCGGCTCTCGTTGAAGCCGGAATCGAGGAACGGAGCTCATATACGGCATATCTCGTGAATGCCCCCACGCCCTTCGCGAAACATCGTAGTATCGGCCCCTGCGAAAGTCAAGACAAATAAAAATCGGGCTTTCAGGTTTATTTCGTTGAAAAATTCCTTCGCGTAGTATATATATAAAAGGATATTGTCTAAATCAAGAGTAAATGTAGTGATTTCTGTGAACGTCTTCGTGCTGTGACGAGACATAAACGTTCATCGGTGAAAGGGGCCTTACTCTCTCAGCGGGACGTTGCCATACCAAAATAGGGAGTTGAGCATATGAGCGCAATCACCGCCGCGGGCCTGATCAAGGACTACGCGAAGGTTCGCGCCCTCGCCGGGGTCAATCTCGACGTTGCCGAGGGCGAGGTCTTCGGGTTCCTGGGTCCTAACGGTGCGGGGAAGACAACCTTTATCAAGATCATGCTCGGGCTTGTCTTTCCGAGCGCGGGAGACGTCACGGTCTTCGACATGCCGTCGGGGAAGAAAGAGCTCAGACGAAAGATCGGCTACCTCCCGGAGAACATGCGGCTCCAGGGCTTTTTGTCCGGACGTGAATTCCTTGATTTTGCGGGAAAACTCTATGGCCTGCCCAAGGGAGAGAGAAGACGGCGCGTGGATGGTTATCTCGAGCTCCTCGGGCTCTCCAAAGCGGCTAAGCGGCCCCTCCGCGAATACTCAAAGGGAATGCTCCAGCGCATCGGGATCGCCCAGGCCCTCATCCACAACCCCGAGATGCTGCTCTTGGACGAGCCGACGTCGGGGCTGGACCCGATCGGCACCAAGGAGATCCGCGACCTCATCCTTTCCGAAAAGAAGAAGGGTAAGACGATCTTCATCAACTCGCACCTCCTGTCCGAGATCGAGCGGACCTGCGACCGCGTGGCTATTCTTAACCACGGGCGGGTCATCAAGGTGGGGCGCCTGGAGGCCCTGTCGGGGAAGAAGGCGATGATCCGTGTTGAGGTTCAGAAGACGAGCGAGGAGCTTCTCGCCGGCCTGAGCGGGGTGGCCAAAAGCGTGCGGGTGGAAGGAAATACCTATATCCTCGATCCGAAGTTCGACGACACCATGGCCCATATACCCCAGATCATCGTATCGTCGGGTGCGCGCATGGTGTCCCTCAAGGAAGACCGGGAGTCGCTTGAGGACATCTTCTGGCGTGCGGTCAAAGAGGAGGGCAAATCGTGAGAGAGATCCTGGCGATTTCGGCAAATACTATCAAGGAAGGGCTGCGCAACAAGATGTTCTACATCCTGCTGGGCATAGCCCTTGTATTCATCCTGGTCGGCCGGGGGTGCATGAGCGGCAGCATGAACATCCAGAACCGCGAGCTCTCGCCGGAACAGATGGTTTCCTTTGGGACGATGATCGGCTTCTTTATCATCACGTTCTGGGGCTTAACGCTGGCGGGACTTCTTTCCATGGGGGCGATCCTCACCGACATCGAGACCGGGGTCATCACCACCTTTATCTCCAAGCCGATATCCCGCTTTGAATACCTGATGGGAAAGTTCATCGGGATCGTCGCCGTGGTTCTTCTCAACGTCGCGATTCTCGCGCTCGGCTTTTCGATATTGGCCTATCTCAAGGCGGGGATTTTCCCAATCCACCTCTTTTGGGCCCTCGGCGTCTTTGTCGTAAACCTCCTGATGCTCATTTCATTCATCCTGCTGGTTTCCCTGGTGAGCGCCCGTATCATCGCCATGATCTTCGGGATCCTCGCCTATCTCTTTTCTGTCGGGATAGCTATCCCGGTCTATATCGACGCCGTCAGAGAAAAAATGGTCGGCTCCTCGATGTCGTTGGTCCTGGAAGCCATCTATTTCGCCTTCCCACAGTGGGGATCGACCCATATATATGCCGCCTCCCTTATCTCCGGCACCTTCTCCCAGCACATGTCATACTGGCCGGTCGCTCACTCCCTGCTCTATACCGTCCTCATGTGGCTCTTGATGCTGTTTGTATTCGGGAGAAAGGAGTTTTAGTTCAACAATGAGATTATCCGGCGGGCAGGTCCTTGTTCATCGCGCCGTCTCTTGTCGGCCTGGGTCACTCATGGCGGGTCGCGCCGCACGGCGCGGGGGTACCCTGTCGGGCGCCCGCGTGTGCGCGTCCCGTGCCGTTTCCCCGGCATCGGCCCTCGCCGTCTGTACGGGCGCAAGGCCTTAGCAGCTCCTCTATCGATATGCCTAAACCCGACAATAAGCCGCTCTTTTCGGGGACATTAACCGAGACCCCGTTTCCGAAGCTCTTTTTCGAAATCTGCTCGATGGGCATCGGCGGAACCCTCACCGTCATGAGGGGAAAGGTGAAAAAGGAGATCACCTTCTATCACGGGAAGCCGGCGCGCATAACCTCGAACCTCCTGCAGGAGGTTCTCGGGAGGTATCTGGTATCTATCGGAAAGATCGGCGAGGATGATTACCAACAGACCCTCACCTCCGCCTTTACGTCCCATCGCCTCCACGGGGACATCCTCATCGAGCGGGGCTTTCTGACCAACGGCGAGCTCTCAAACTACCTCAGGGAGCAGTCGCTGGCAAAACTCCTCAACATCTTCAAATGGCCCGACGGGGACTACTCGTTTGTCAAGCGCGATTTCATATCGCCGATCAAGAGCGACTTTCAGTCGCTCTCTACGGAGACCATCATCTTTATGGGGATCAAGCACCACTACGCGCTGGATCGACTCATCCCGGCCGTCGATCCGTATGGCTCCTCATACCTCTACCGCGGCTCGAAGAAATCGCCGCTCCCGGAAACGACCCCGTTGGATGACGACGAGCGATGGCTCCTCGGCCTGGTCGATGGAACCAAGACAGTGAAAGAGACCATCGAGATATCGCCCCTCGAGTTTATCGATTCCTACCGCGTCATCTACTGGGCGCTCATCACGGATATCCTGGCCGTCAAGGATAAACCGGCCGTGGCGGCCGTCGAAACGGATAATCCGATCCCTCAGGACGAGCTGCTCTCGAAAATGGTGGCCACCTATCATGCGATGTCCACCATGAACTATTTCGAGATCCTCGGCGTAGACCAGTCTACCCCTCCGGAACAGATCAAACCGGCCTACGTCAGGCTCGCCAAGGAATATCATCCGGACTCGCTGGGCCCGAACGCGCCCACCCTCGTGGAAAAAACGGCAAACCAGATCTTCGACCTCGTTTCCAGGGCCTACCGCGTCCTGTCCGACGAAGGGGAGAGAAAAGACTACCTGAAATCGCTCAGCGGTAAGGATGATAAAGTGACGATCGAGAAAACCCACGACATCATGAATGCGGAGCTGCAGTTTCAGAAGGGGAAGGTATTTCTCAAGAAGCGGGATTACCAGAGCGCCAAGGAATCCTTCGGGTGGGCCGTCAAGCTGATGCCGGACGAGGCGGAATACCTGGCATATCTCGGCTGGGCCCTGTTCCTCTCGGCCGAAAATAAAGTGGGGGAGGAGGCGCTTACCGCCACGAAATATCTTAAGAAGGCGGCCTCGCTCAACCCGTCCATCGAGACCATCCAGCTCTTCTTAGGAACGGTCTATAAGACCCAGAACCTCAAGGATATCGCGGCGCTCTATTTCAAGAAGGCGCTCGAGATCAATCCCGAGTCGGTCGAGGCAAAGCGGGAGCTCGCAAGCCTCGGCGTGAAAAGCCAGCAGCAGGACACGAGGGGCTTTTTCGGCCCCAGAAATAGATAGGGAGGCTCATCCATGGTCGAAAAAGTCAAAAAGATATGGCTCGATGGGAAGCTCATCGATTGGGATAAGGCAAACGTCCACATCCTCACCCACACCCTCCATTACGGCCTCGGTGTGTTCGAGGGGATCCGGTGCTATAGGACGGCCGATGGGCGGTCCGCGATCTTTCGGCTCGGCGAGCACATCCATCGGCTCTTCGACTCGGCCCATATCTGCTTCATGAAGATGCCCTTTTCCGAGGACGACATCGCAGGCGCAGCTATCGAGACGCTCAAGGCCAACGGTATGGAAGAGGGCTATATCAGACCCCTGGCCTTCATCGGAGACGGCGCCATGGGCCTCCATCCCCAGAACAACCCCGTCCGAGTGGCGATCATCACCTGGCCCTGGGGGGCCTACCTTGGCGAAGAGGGGCTGGCAAAGGGGATCCGCGTCAAGATATCATCGATCACCCGGCACCACGTCAACGTCAGCATGACCAAGGCCAAAGTCTGCGGGAACTATGTCAACTCGATCCTCGCCAAGCTCGAAGTCACCCGTGCGGGCTACGACGAGGCCATCATGCTCGATACCGAGGGGTATATCTCCGAGGGGAGCGGCGAAAACATCTTCATCGTTACTCACGGCCTGATCAGGACCACCCCCCTTACCTCGATCCTGGCCGGCATCACCCGCGATTCGATCATCAATATTGCCCACGAGTTCGGCTATACCGTTTCGGAACAGCGATTCTCCCGCGACGAGGTCTACACCAGCGACGAGGCGTTTCTGACGGGGACGGCGGCGGAGATTACCCCGATTCGGGAGGTGGACGACCGCCCCATTGGGAAGGGAGGACCCGGACCCATTACCAAGAGACTCCAGGAAAGCTTCTTTGACGTGGTGAAGGGAAAAGACAAGCGGTTTGAGGGATGGCTGACCTATCTTTAGGCCGGTCCTTCACGGTGCGGCGATAGGGACCGGGCCGGTTTCCCCCAGACGGAGATATTCCCCGGTGACCGGGCGGTCCGGGCGGTCTCCGGCCGAAACGAGGCTCCCGGTCTGCGTCAGGCCGTGGCTCTCCCCTATACGTAAATGGAGTTCGGTGTGGAAGAGCTTCGATTCGGCCCCGTCCACTTCATCCCCGGCGACAATCACGGAAGATACCCTTTCTGCCACTCGCTCTATGTCGAAGGGACCCGGCGCGTTGTGATCGACCCCGCCTCGGATGAGGCACGGCTGCGCGCGCTCAGAGACGGCCCGGGGGTCGACGAGGTCTGGCTTTCTCACTACCACGAGGATCACTTCCTATTCCTTCCCGTCTTCGACGGCGTGCCGCTCTCTCTCTCCGAAACCGATGCCGGCGCCCTTGCCTCCATCGAAAATCTCCTCGATTATTACGACATTACAGAGATGGAAGACCGAAGGGCGTGGGAAGAGTTCATGAACACCTACTTCAGCTTTCGCCCCCGCAGGGCCGACCGGTATCTCGTCGGCGGAGAGGTTATCGACCTCGGAGGGGTCACGGTCGAGGTGATCGCCACGCCGGGCCACACCGCGGGCCACCTGTCATTTTTCTTCCCGGAGCAGGGCGTCCTTTTCGTCGGCGATTATGATCTTTCCCCCTTCCCCTACTACGGCGACCGAGACTCCGACATCGACGAGACGATCGCCTCGGTCCGGCGCCTCAGAGAAGTGCCGGCCCGTGTGCTGATCTGCCCCCACGACGCGGGAGTTCATCACGAAGGCTTCGATAGGCTCTGGGACCGCTTCCTGGCGGTTATCGATTGGCGCGAGGCGAAACTGCTGGAGCTCTTGGCCGCGCGGCCGCGAACGATGGAGGATATCGTGGAGGCCCGGATCATCTATAAGAAGGCCCGGGAGCCAAAGTTGTTTTATGATTACGGCGAGATGTGCACAATGCGCAAGCACCTGATCCGGCTCATCAGACAGGGCCGCGTAACGCGGGAGGGAGAATTCTATTTGCTCTCAGAGGGGACGTGAATAAGGACCGTCGCAAAGGCTTGAAACGGAGGGAGACCGCCGCTTTCGGCATCATCCTCACGTGAGCGAAAGGGACCGCCCATATACCGATGCTTCTTGGCTCTGTCGAGCCCCATACCTGCCCCCCTGGCTGTGGTCGGCCGACCCATCAAACGCGTGAAAAATATTGCAGCCAGCAGGGTCCCGCATCGTCGGCAATCAACACCGAGCGGACCCTCCTGGAAGTCCCCGCGCGCTCCTCTTCCGACGGACGCGTACCCCTAAGCCTCTTTGTGCCCCTTCTTTACGTTCTTCATCGCCCGCGTCAGGTGCTCGGTTACGGCCTGGCGCGCCGCCTCACTGTCCCGGGAGGCCAGCGTCTTGATGATCTTTGCGTGGTCGGCGATCCATTCACGGCGATCTCCCGGCACGAGGGTGCTGTACGCCATGGCCAGGACGGACCGATAATAGAGGGGAATCATCGTCGACAGGAGGGTTGCGCTCCCCGAGGACTCCACGATATAGCGGTGGAAGGTGATGTCCGCGTCGGCCCCGTCGCCGGGCTTGGCGTCCTTGCACTTATCCAGGAGCTCCGTGAGCCTGCCGATGAATCTGTCGTAGCGAACCTTTTTTTTGGTCACAAGCTCCGCCCCCAATGGCTCCAGGGCCATGCGGACCGTGAGGATATCGAGGATCTCATCGGACGTAATCTGGGACACGAAGGCCCCACGCCTCGGGACGACCTGCACCAGCCCGTAATTGACCAGGAGGTTCATCGCCTCCCTGAGGGGGGTTCGGGATATTCCGAGAGACTCTGAAATCTTTTCTTCGGGTATCTTTTCCCCCGGCTTGATACTGCCTGAAAGAATCGCATCTTTTACCGTATCCGCGACCCGATGTTTGAGGCTCAGTTCTTCGATCTTGTACAACATCTTTGTCCCCCTTTCTCTCTGTTTATCTGAGAATTGTATTTAATATACAATATATACGCTATTTAGACATTTTTTATGCCGTCCATTCAACGCCTCAGGGCCCCGATCGCGTCGGCTGCCCCTTTTTCATGACGGCATTAATAAGAAATGGGATTTGTCAGGGTACAGTATAGAGAGAAAAAGAATTAAAAAAAGGGGGCTTAGTTAACCCCCCTTTCGTGGTCCGTTGGAACCAACTATATGAAATCGTTCATAATTTCAATAAATTAATAGTTGTCCAATAATACTTTATTTTAATTATTCTTTGTTTCTTTAACTGTCCTGCCGGATGATGGGTATCTTGATGAAGGGCACGCCTTCCTCTCTGAGCTCCTGTTCCTCCCGATCGGTGGTTATCCCACGGATGTTCTTCTTCTCGATTTCACCGTAGTGGATCTTGATCGCCTCTTCGGCGAATCGTCCACCCACATCCTCGAAGTGACTCTTGATATAGTGTTGAAGCTGTATGAACTGGACAACCTGCGGAGGCAGGCCGTGGCTCCCTTCCTCTTTTCTTTGTCTGCCGCCGATGGCAAAGGTGGAAGGAATGCGCTCAATACGGGTTTCGCCGCAGTACGGGCAATCGATCATACCCCCGTCCTTCTGATCCTCGAAAGAGGCGCTGTCTTTGAACCATCCCTCGAAGATGTGTCCGTTTTCGCATTTCACGTCGTACGCGATCATCGCAACCTGCATAATATATCACTATCGATTATATAATAATATTCCCGGCCGGCGATGTCAATAACTATCGGCCGCCCGCGGTAAGACGCAGGTAGCCCTTAATCGGGCGCGGAGGGTCGAGGAGGCGGCATTATTTCTATCTATAGGGAGCTTTGTCACCGGGGGCCCGAGTTTCCTCGGCGAGCCGCGCGATTCACCATTTTCAAATAAAAAATCTTGACACGGGTCAGAAATGATGGTTAAATAACTAACTTTAAGGAATTATCGTCTCGTTTGAGGGTTATTTAACGGGCCACTCTACGAGGGAAGGAACCAGAGATGTACGCAGTTATCAGGACCGGAGGAAAGCAGTATCGCGTATCCCCGGGAGATACGATCGAGGTCGAGAAGCTTCCGGGGGAGGTCGGCGATCCCGTGGCGATTGCCGATGTCCTCATGATCGGCTCCGATGAAAAGACCACCATCGGCTCCCCCGTAATAAAGGGGGCCGAGGTTACCGGCACGATCACCGGCCAGTACAGGGGTAAAAAGGTCACGATCCATAAGTTCAAGAGAAAAACCGGTTACAAGAAAAAAATCGGACATCGGCAGTTCCACACTGAGATCAAGATCGACCAGATAAAGGGATAAGGTGACATCATGGCACATAAAAAGGGACAGGGAAGCTCGAGGAATGGCCGTGACAGCGCCGGTCGAAGGCTCGGCGTGAAGCGCTACGGCGGGCAATTCGTTCAGGCCGGAAACATCCTCGTACGCCAGCGGGGGTCGAAGATCCATCCCGGCGACAACGTCGGCATGGGGAGGGATCATACCCTCTTTGCCCTCGTCGACGGTGTGGTGACGTACGGGACAAAGGCCAAGGGAAGGAAACAAGCAAGCATTACGCCGGCCGCCTCCTAAGTACGGCGAACGGTCGCACCGCACCTAAAGACCCGAAGGGGATAACTCTCCTCGGTCTTCAACGGGAACTCGGGTCTTCTCTATATACCAAGGGCAGGTTTTTCCTGCCCTTTCCTTTTTGAGGAACCCCAATGAAATTTATCGACGAGGCGGTCATCGAGATCAAGGCGGGCGCCGGGGGAAACGGCTGCGTCAGTTTTCGGCGCGAAAAATACGTGCCGAAGGGCGGGCCCGACGGCGGGGATGGGGGAAACGGCGGGGCCGTCTATTTCGTCGGAAATCCCAACATGGCGACCCTGTCTGGACTACAAGTACAGACAGCATTGGTCCTCGGGGCACGGAGAAAACGGCAGGGGGAAAAACCAGCATGGGAAGAACGGCGCGGACCTCGTCATTCCCGTTCCCCTCGGGACCGAGATCATCGATACCGAGACGGGTCTGGTGGTCGCCGACGTAACCGATGCGGAGACGCCCGTATGCATACTGACGGCCGCAAAGGGGGGACGGGGCAACACGCAGTTTACCACTTCCACCCACCAGGCGCCGCTCGAGGCCGAGCAGGGCCGGCCCGTTCGAACCCTGCGCGTAAAGCTCTCCCTCAAGGTCATGGCGGACGTGGGAATCGTCGGGTACCCTAACGCGGGCAAATCGACCCTGATCGCGAAGATCTCCCAGGCGCGGCCCAAGATCGCCGACTATCCTTTCACGACCCTTGCGCCCAATCTCGGCATGGTCCGTCTCTCCGACGAAACGAGCTTTGTGGTCGCCGATATCCCCGGCATCATCGAGGGCGCCCACGAGGGCGTCGGGCTCGGGATCCAGTTCCTCAAGCACGTCGAGCGGACAAAAGTGTTGATTCACCTCGTCGACGGCGATCCCCACAACAACCGTAATCCATTTGACGACTACCGCACGCTCAACCGCGAGCTCTCCTCCTATAGCCCGGAACTTGCCGCGAAAGTCCAGATTGTGGCGGTCAGCAAGATGGACATCCCCGGGGCGCGAGAGCGGCTCCCACTCATTTCGGGGCACTTAGATATTGACATTTTCCCCATTTCTGCTAAAAATGGAGAAGGGGTGGCCGCCCTCCTGTTTGAGGCGGCGCGGCGGCTCTCGGAGATACGGAATACGCAGACCCCCGCATGAGTGCGGCGCTAAAGGAGAACAGCCGTCATACGCGAGCCATATCTTAAGAATACGAAACGGGTCGTGATTAAGATCGGGAGCGGTGTGCTGACAGCCCGCGAAGGCCTGGACCTCGAAGTCGTCGAGGGCATCGTTACCCAGATCGCCTCGCTCAAGGGCAGGGGGATCGACGTCGTTATCGTGTCCTCGGGCGCCATTGCGGCGGGCCTCCCCAAGATGGGGTTCGATAAGAAGCCGGCCTCAATCTCTCTCCTGCAGGCGGTCGCCTCCGTCGGCCAGACCTCCCTCATGCGGGCATATGAGCGCTCATTTGAGCGTTTTTCCATCGTGGTCGGGCAGATGCTCCTCACCCACGAAGACCTGAGGAACCGCCATCGCTTCATCAACGCCCGCAATACCATACTCTCGCTCATCGAGCTCGGCATCATACCGATCATCAACGAAAATGACACCGTCGCGGTGGCCGAGATACACCTCGGCGACAACGACTATCTGGCCGCCCAGGCGATCAACCTGTGCGGCGCGGACCTTTTCGATCATTCTCACCGATATCGACGGCCTCCATGACAAGGACCCGAGGCTTTTCCCCGATGCCCGGCTCATCCCGCTGGTCAAGAACATCCGGAGGGAGATCAAGGAGCTGGCAAAAGACACGTCCAGCACCATAGGGAAGGGCGGCATGAGGTCCAAGATCGATGCCGCGGAAATGGCCTCCGTCATGGGGATCCCGACGGTGATCGCCGGTGGGCGGATCCCGCACGTCATCACGAGGATTTTTGACGGCGAGAGTGTCGGCACCCTCTTCCTCCCGAGACAGGACGGGCTCACGAGCCGCAAACACTGGATCGCCTACACCCTCAAGGCCAAAGGGAGCGTTACGGTCGATACCGGGGCGGTTGTCGCCCTCTCCAAGAGCGGCACGAGCCTTCTCCCCAAAGGGATCATCGAGGTCACGGGGGATTTTCACATCGGCGACCTGATCTCAGTGGTGGGTCCCGACGGGGTTGAGTTCGCCCGGGGCCTGGTAAACTACAGCGCCAGGGAGATCGGGCAGATCAAGGGTCTCAACACAAAAAGGATCGAGGACACCCTCGGATTTAAATATTCCGACGAGGTGATCCACCGGGATAACCTCGTCCTGTTCGGGAGATAGAGACGCGGCACCCCGGCGGGGCGATTTTCCAGGAGACCGTGTTCTCACGGTGACTGAGAGATATATCCTATGTCGATAAAAGATAGCGTGCTAAAAACCGCCCGGGCCGCCCGCGAGGCGTCCCGGCGGTTGGCAAAGACCGATACGAAAACAAAAAACGCCGCGCTCCTTGCCATGGCCGAGGGGATCGAGTCACGGCGCGGCTATCTTGCGTCCGAAAACGAAAAGGACGTCAAGGCGGGCCTGCAAAAGGGGCTCTCGCCCGCCCTCATCGACCGGCTCACCCTCTCAGGCCCGGTAATCGATTCGATGGCGGCAAGCCTGTGCGAAGTGGCGGCGCTGCCCGATCCGGTGGGCGAGGTGACGGGCATGTGGCGGCGGCCCAACGGGTTGCTCGTGGGAAGGCAGCGCATCCCGCTGGGGGTTATCGGGATCATCTACGAGGCCCGCCCCAACGTCACCGCCGATGCCGCCGGCCTCTGCCTCAAGAGCCGGAAACGCCGTCGTGCTGAGGGGAGGCTCCGAGGCGATCAACTCCAACATCGCGGTGGCCTCCGTCCTGACCGAGGCCGCCCAAAAAAGCGGCATACCCGAGGGATCGATCGGCATGATTTCGATAACCGACCACGCCGCGGTCGATGAGCTCCTCAAACTGGAAGAGTATATCGACGTCATCATACCCCGTGGCGGCGAGGATCTCATCCGCGCGGGTTGTCGAGGTCTCCCGCATACCCGTCATCAAGCACTACAAGGGCGTCTGCCACGTCTTCGTCGACGAGACGGCCGACCTCGACATGGCCGCTCGATATCATCATCAACGCCAAGACCCAGCGGCCCGGCGTCTGCAACGCCGCCGAGACCCTCCTCGTCCACAAAAAGGTCGCGGCGAGCTACCTTCCAAAGGCGGCGGCGGCCCTCATCGAGAGGGGAGTGGAATTGCGCGGCTGTCCCGAAACGAGAAAACTCGTTCCGGAGGCAACCGAGGCGGCCGAGGACGATTGGTACGCGGAATATCTCGATCTGATCCTGGCGGTGAAGGTGGTCGGGGGCATCGATGAGGCGATCGCCCACATCGAAAAATACGGCTCGCTCCATACCGAATCGATCGTGACGCGGGACGTAAGAAATGCGCGACGGTTTACCGACGAAGTCAATTCCTCCTGCGTCTTCGTCAACGCCTCGACCCGCTTTTCGGATGGATTCGAGCTGGGCCTCGGCGCGGAGATCGGCATCTCCACTACGAAGCTTCACGCCTTCGGGCCGATGGGGCTTTGTGAGCTTACCACCACAAAATTCATCGCATTCGGGGACGGACAGGTCAGGTCATAGGTGGGACGTGGGATGAGGAGCATTTCGGGCATCAAGCGGCTCGGGCTTATCGGTGGAACTTTTAATCCCATCCATCTCGGCCACCTCAGGAGCGCCGAGGAAGTGGCCGACGCGTTCGAGCTCGAGCGCGTCATATTCATCGTCTCGGCGACGCCGCCCCATAAGGGACGACACGGTATTATCGATGTCGAACACCGATACCGGATGGTTCGGCGCGCCGTGGAGAAAAATCCGCGGTTTTTCGCCTCCGATCTCGAGATCAAGCGGGGCGGGTAAATCCTACACCGTCGATACCCTGAGATACTTCCGAAATCGGCTGGGTCCGGCCGCCGATATCTATTTCATCCTGGGACTGGACGCCTTTCGGGAGATCACGACGTGGAGGGAGTATCGGGAGCTCTTCGGCCTTGCCCACTTCATCGTGACCGACCGTCCCTTTGAGCATAACAAGGATCCGCAGATGATCCTCCCCCCGGAATTGGCCACGCTTTTTCAGCGGCCCGAGAAGGGGTATTGTGAGCACGTGAGCGGCATGCGGCTCTATTTTCACGACATAACGGCCCTCGATATTTCGGCGACCATAATCAGGAACCTCGTGAAGCAGAACAAGTCTATCAGGTATCTCGTCCCCGACACGATACGGCGCTATATCGAACAGAAAGGTCTCTACCGCTGAAAGACACGACGAAATTGGGTCCGGAATCGTTTGTCCCGGTGGTCCTGGAACGGAAGGTTAAGGACCTCATCGTCCTTGACGTACGCACATTCTCCAGCTTCACCGACTACATCATTATCATGACGGGCACCTCCGACCTTCACGTGATCCGGACTGCGCAATATATACAGGAGAAGCTCCAGGAAAAGGACATCCGCCCGCTCGGCGTCGAGGGGATAGCCGAAGGACGGTGGGTCCTCCTCGATTACGGCGAGGTGGTCATCCACATCTTCCTGGAGACGGTCAGGCTCTTTTACGACCTCGAGGGCCTCTGGCACGACGTCCCGAAAAAAAGGTACGACGAAGAGGGCAGGGTCGTTGCCGGCGACCACCGCAGATAGGGCCGCCATATCCCTCTTTATCGTGCCTGACATCGGAGAAATGATATACGGCCCGGAGAGCGTTGACTGCTTGGTGGCGCCGATCATCAAAAAGGCGTGCCGTCGTCTTTCCCCTCAAGCGAGGCAACGCGCCAACCCGGCGCGATGGGGCGCCCAACGGTTTGAGCTTCACAGACGGGCTCGGGAGAATCCTGCCAAATAGGATCTTCCGATTTTCAATTTCAGTTTGAGCTACGATTCGTGCGCGTACCTTCATCGTCGCACGGTCTCGGTGACCGACATGGTAAAAAAAGGGATTCTCCTCATCATCATGGATGGATGGGGGATTCGAAAAGAGACCGATTTCAACGCCATCGCCCAGGCGGACACCCCCGTTATCGATCATCTCATGGAGCACTATCCCTCGACTCTTCTTTCGGCAAGCGGACAGGCCGTGGGACTCCCCGATGGACAGATGGGCAACAGCGAGGTCGGTCACCTGAACCTCGGCGCCGGCAGGGTCGTCTATCAGGATTACACCAGGATAAACAAGGCCGTCGCCGACGGGGACTTTTCTAAGAATGGGGCGCTCCTTGCCCTTTTTGACTCGGTGAAAAAGAGCGGCGGCGCGCTCCACCTGATGGGACTCCTCTCCGACGGCGGTGTCCACAGCCACATCAGCCATATCTTCGCCGCCGCAAGCGCGGCAAAAGAAAACGGGATAGATCGACTCTTTTTTCACGCCCTCCTCGACGGCCGGGATACCCCTCCCACCAGCGGGGCGGGATATATGCAAGAGCTCGTCGCCTTCCTGGCGAAGATCGGCACGGGCCGGGTGGCAAGCCTTCAGGGTCGTTTTTTCGGCATGGACCGCGACAAGCGCTGGGAGCGCGTCAGGCAGGGCTTTGAGGCCGTCGTGCTCGGAAAGGGAGATACCGCCGCCGAGCCGGTGGCCGCGATCCGGGCCGCCTATGCGAGGGGCCAGACCGATGAATTCATCACCCCCACGGTGATTATGGATGGCGGCGGTCCGGTCGGCGTCGTGAATGACGGCGACGGCGTCTTTTTCATCAATTTCCGGGCCGACCGGGCCAGGGAGATCACGCGGGCAATCGCGCTGCCCGATTTTACCGAGTTTGCCCGGGAAAAGGCGCCGAGCCTGTCCGGATACCTCACCATGACCCAGTACGATGAGACATTTCCGTTTCCGGTCGCCTTTCCTCCCCAGACGCTGAAAAAGATCCTCGGCGAGCTCTGTGCCGACCGGGGAGAGCCGCAGCTCAGGATCGCCGAGACCGAAAAATATGCGCACGTGACCTTCTTTTTCTCCGGCGGCGAGGAGCGGCTCTTTCCCAAGGGAAGACCGCATCCTTGTTCCCTCGCCGAAGGACGTCCCAACCTATGATAAGAAAGCCCGAGATGAGCGCCTATGAGCTCACCGACCGCCTCGTAGCCGAGATACGGAAATCTCTGTACGGGCTCATCGTGCTGAACTATGCCAATCCTGACATGGTGGGGCACACCGGCGTCATGGAGGCGGCGGTGAAAGCCGTCGAGACGGTGGACAGGTGCGTCGGCCGGGTCGTCGACGAGGCAAAACGGGCGGGCTATTCGGTCCTGATCACCGCCGATCACGGCAACGCAGAGGAGATGTGGGACTATAAGAACAACGAGCCACATACCGCCCACACCACCAACCCTGTCCCCCTGATACTGGTCGACGATGACTACGCCAAACGGTCGCTTGCCGAGGGCATACTTGCCGATGTCGCGCCGACGATCATCATGATCCTTGGGGCGCACAAGCCCGAAGAGATGACGGGAAGGTCCCTGATCATATGA
Organism: uncultured delta proteobacterium; assembly: GCA_963792965.1. Classification (GTDB taxonomy): domain Bacteria; phylum Desulfobacterota; class Zymogenia; order Zymogenales; family Zymogenaceae; genus CAWBYW01. Next base: position 261,674 of record CAWBYW010000016.1, read on the forward strand.
ATAAGTCCTTTTCTTAGGAACGGTCCGTGAGCAAAGAAGTGAATACGGGCGGTGACGTACCTCAGGAGATATCGGCCCTCACCGATGAGCTGGCCCGGGCGCGGCGAGAGATTGAAGACTACAAGCTCATCAATGAGAAGCTTATCGATGTGATGCTGGATCCGGCCGATATTGTCAACGAGACGTACGACATCGTGTTTCAAAACAGCGCCTCCGTCCGGACGTTCGGGCGTGCCGGCTCAAAAAAGTGCTATGAGTTTTATCGCCGCAGCGACTCCCCCTGCCCCTGGTGTACCGCCGTCAAATCGATCCGGGAAAAGAAGAGCTTCCATCGGGAGGTCACGCTCGATGACGGGACCTTTCTCGAGATCCATTCGATCCCCCTCCCCATGCCTGGCGGCGGCACAGTGAGCCTCGAGGTCGCCAGGGATGTCACGAAGAGTAAGAAAAGCGAGTTCGAGATCAGAGATCAGACCAGGAAGCTTGAGGTCCTCAACCAAATAATCCTGTCGGCCAACCGCGCCGAAGACCTTCCGTCGCTGCTGGAGGAAATCCTCATCTCCACAATTAAGCTCATGGGCCTGGACAGCGGCGGTGTCTATCTCGTCAACGAGAGCTCCGACTTTGCCGAGATCGTCGCGAGCTCCGGGCTGTCGGAAGAAATGCTGGCCGACCTCAAAAAGGTGAGAATTTCCGAGGCTCCGTTTGACATCGTCTTCCTTAAGAAAGAGACGCTGGTCTTCAACAACCACGAGGCCTTCTCCTCACACATGACGTCCCGTCCCGAGATCCGGTCGCTGGCCGGTATTCCCCTCCTTTCAAAGGACCGCGTGATCGGCGCCCTGAACGTCGGCAGCAACAGGGAGGGATTCTTCACGGACCAGGTCAGGGACATCCTCTCGTCGATCGGGCGCGAGATCGGCACCGTCGTCGCCAGGATGCGCGCCGAGGCGGCGCTCAAAGAGCGGGAGGAGAAATGGAGGAGCCTCTTTGAGAACTCCATCGAGTCGGTCTTTACCGTGGATCTCTACGGCAATATCACGGCCGCCAACGCGGCCCTGGCCCAGATGTCGGGATATTTGAGGGAGGAGCTCATTGGGTCGAACTTCGCCAAGTATTGCGCCCCCGAAACGGCCGATGATATCTATAGAAACTATAACACACTTTTCAAATCCGGCGTCCCGATTAACAGCTTCTGTTATACCATGCTCAGAAAAGACGGCCGTGAGCGAATGGTCGAGGGCTACGTGACCATGTTGAGACACCGCGATCGAATCGTCGGGTTTCAGGGAACCCTCAGGGACATCACCGAGCGGCTCCGGGCAGAGGAAGCCCTCGCCGAGGAGAAGGAGCGACTGGCCGTGACACTGCGCAGCATCGGCGACGGTGTCATCACCACCGATATCGAGGGCAACGTCGTCCTCATAAATCGCGCGGCGGAGCTTCTGACCGGGTTCGGTCAGAGCGAGGCGGCCGGCCTGCCCATTGAGACAGTATTTCACATCATCAATGAACAAACCCGCAAGCCCTGCGATAACCCCGCGCAAAAAATCATCGACAGCGCCGGGATGATCGAGCTGGATACCGACACGGTGCTCATCGCCAGAGACGGGACCGAAAGGATCATCGCGGACAGCGGATCACCCATCAAGGACAGGAGCAGCAATATCATCGGCGTCGTGCTGGTCTTTCGCGACGTAACCGAAAAGAAGAAAATCGACGACGAGCTCAGAAAAACCCAGAAGCTCGAATCCCTCGGGACGCTGGCCGGAGGGATTGCCCACGACTATAACAATATACTCACCGCCATCCTTGCCAACATCTCGCTGGCAAAGATGTACGCTCAAAAGGGCGACAAGGTCTCAGATCGCCTGGACAAAATGGAGAATGCCGCAATCATGGCAAGCCGCCTCACGCAGCAGCTCCTCACCTTCTCCCGCGGCGGCGCCCCCGTCAAGGAGCTGATCTCGATCGGTGAGCTCATCAAAGACTCGACGAGCTTTGCCCTCGGCGGCACCAACGTGAGGTGCGAGTTTCAGATCGAGCAAGACCTCTGGCCCGTCAGCGCCGACGTGGGACAGATCAGCCAGGTCATCAACAACATCGTCATCAATGCGCACCAGGCCATGCCGTCGGGCGGCTCGGTCCGGGTGGGCGCGCGGAACGTCACGATCACCGACCAGGACCCCTTTCCGATACCGGTGGGGCGCTACCTGCTGCTTTCCATCGCCGATGAGGGGGTCGGGATATCGCCGAAAAATCTCGACAAGATATTCGACCCCTTTTTTACCACCAAACAAAAGGGAAGCGGCTTGGGGCTCTCCATATCCTACTCGATCGTGAAGAACCACGACGGGCATATCGTCGTCCAGTCGAAAGAAGGCCACGGGACCACCTTTCATATCTATCTGCCCGCCTCCGACGGGAGGCAGGCCGAAAAGGCGGCGGACCTCAAGAAGCCCTTGACGGGCCGGGGAAAGATCCTCGTGATGGACGATGAGGCAGGCGTCAGGGATGTCGTGTCGATGATGCTGGGGACCCTCGGCTACGAGACCGAAACGGCCCAGGAAGGGCAGGTGGCCGTCGAGCTATTCGAGAAGGCGGCCCGGGCCCGGCGGCCCTTTGACCTCGTCATTATGGATCTGACCATAAAGGGAGGTATGGGCGGGCTGGAGACACTGGAGAGGCTGCAACGGATCGATCCTTCCGTCAGGGCGGTCGTGTCCAGCGGCTATTCCAACGACCCGATCATGGCCGACTTCCGCCGGCATGGGTTTGTCGGGGTGCTGGCAAAGCCCTATAAGATCACCACGCTCAGCGAGCTGCTCGACAGGATCCTCGAACGCGGGCAAACCGACAGCTGAGCCCGAACCCGCCACATTCTTCCCGACGAACCTGAAACGGTATCGCGATAAGCCCCGCTCGGGGGAGAACGGCGGTGGTGCGCCCTGCGCCCTATACCGACGTGAGCCCTGCATAGTGTGATCCAAGGTCGATGGGGGGGAAGGTTTCACACAGAGGATTTAGCGATCGGCGTAGCGGTCGAGATATCCGTTGATGTAGGCAATGGCCCGCTCTTTCGGCTGATAGACCCCGAAATGCCCTTCGCAGAGGATATCGGGTGCCAGCGCGACGAGTTCCTCCATCGAGGAGCGCCATTGGTCGATGTCCGAGCCGAATATCTCCATGAACGGGCCGTGGACATCCTGTGCGAAGAGGATTCGCTTTCCTCCGAGGTCAATCCAGGGTGAGATGGAGCCGGGCGTATGTCCGGGGGTGTGGAGCAACACGAGAGTATCGCCCCCGATTTCGATGCGGTGTTCGTGCCGGGCAAACGTCACGTCCACCGTGGTGGGACGAAAGTTCACGCCGTACATCCGCGCGGCGGTCGCCGTGCCGTCTCCCGACCGCACGGCCGCGGCGTCGAGCTCGTGCATGATAAGCGCCACGCCATATTTTTTCTTGAGATAGGGCGCGCCCCCGATGTGATCGATATGATTGTGGGTAAGCACAACCTTCTTGATCTCCCTCGGGTCGACGCCCGCCGTCCGGATATTTTCGAGGATTTCTTCGATGGAGTCACCCGCGCCCGTATCGACGAGGATGGGCTCTGAAAGGACCAGCAGGAAGGCCGAGGCGTCCCCGCCCCCGGTCACATCGTCGCCCGCGACCATATAGACCTTGTCGGAGATCATCAGGTCTTCTTTTCGGTAGCGTGCCATAGCTATTCGGTTTCCGTCCCTCGGGGCCGCGGTCTCCCCGATCAGTGGGTTGCGCGCGCCAACACGGGGTACTCCTTCAGAATTTCCTCAATCCCGCGGATGAAGAGGTCCAGCGCCTGAAACTCAAGGTCCATCTCCAGGGCGCTCGAGGCGACGCCCTCGTCGGTAAAGATATTGATCTCGACCCGTCCGACGATATCTTCCTCTCCCGGCTCCGGCGCCTGCAGATTTATGTAGATGACGGGCTCCCGAAAGGAAGACTCGACGTTGATCACGTGCCCCATGGAAAAGCTCCTGAGCTCCAGCAGAAAGGCCTCAAGCTCGTCGACCCTGATGCACGGATCGGTTATCTCCGCCTTCAGTCCCTTCATCGCCAGTGAGGCCGAAAAGAGGATCCAGTTTCCATCCCAGTAATCATTGATGTCGGGAAATTCTCTTCCGACCGCCTGAAGGAGAAATGAGGCGGATCGATTCTTGAAGACGAGACGCGCACTCGGTAGGTTCCGGATCGGTGTTTTCAATAATGATACCATATGAAGACGGGGGGCCGTCGGCCCCCCGCCGTTTCACTCGTGACTATCGGACGTCTGGGTTACGCCTTGGGCTTTGCCGCGGCCCCAAACGCCCCGGAGCAGGCCATGCCGAACAGGGTCATGAAGACGAGAATGAGGTAGAACAGGGCCAGGACGTAGATGAGCCATCCGATGATGGGGATCATCATAATGATACCTAAGACGATGAAGACACCGATGCCGATTACGACCACCAGGATGTAGTCGCCGATCACCTTGAAGATGTTCCCGATGATTTCGCCGAACTTGAAGATCGACCCGAAATCCTCCTTATTCTTGGCGTAGACAGCCAAGACCATGGGGAGCATCAAATAGGCTATGATGGCCAGGACGCCGCCGACGAATGCCAAGAGCCCGCCGATGGCATAGAGGCCGACCGCCGAGGTGCCCATTGCGCTGTTGATGGCAGCTTTGGAGAATAGGCCCATGCCGATGGCAAGAAGCACGATGGGGATGATGACATAAATAATCCCAATGACTGCGACCAGAAGGCCCTGGACAAAGTAACCACCCCAGTCGTCCCACTCGGGGAGGGCCGGCTCTTCACTGTTGAGGGTCTTCTTGAAGACTTTGTAGGCATACCCGACGGAAAAGAAATTAACGATCGGGATGATGCCTAAAACCGTCCCGATGATGAGCTTGACCACCCAATTCTGGTCGCTGAACGGAAACTTAAAGCCCTTAGCAATATCTAAAGCCATAGTTTACCTCCTTGTAATAAATCTGCCATTAGTATACCATAGTTTTCTTTTTTTGAAGTATAAAATAAACTGCCTTAAAAGGAGGTGATATAAATCACATTTCAGCGGGTGGCGTTCTTTATCTGATTCCGGCCGGTCCAAAGCGGTAGTTTCAACCTTAAATGACCGTAACACACGGGACTTCTGTCGTATTCATCGGCGCAGCCATCAGCAAGCCGAGTGGCATTGCATCTTACTTCTTGCCTATTTTCATGGAGCAAGGATCTACGCCGGTGACCCCAAAACTTCCTTTACGGAGGTTCCGGTTTCATGATATTAAGAAGAGGGAGGTTGCACCCATGGCCCGTAGAATGCTCAAGAGGGGCGTACTGTTCGTCATCGAGGGTATCGATGGATCGGGAAAAACCACCCAGGCAAAGAGGCTCGTCGAGACCCTTTCACGCCGAGGATACGACGCCGTATACCTCCGCGAGCCTACCGATGGGCCCTCGGGCGCCGAGATCAGGCGCGCCGCCCAGGACGGGACAAGGCAGGGCGACCCCGAGAAGGAATACCGTCTCTTCATGCTCGATAGGAAGGAAAATGTCGCCGACAGCATCCATCCCGCCCTTTCGGCCGGGCGGGTGGTGGTCCTTGACCGCTACTATTTTTCCACGATGGCTTATCAGGGTGCTCTCGGGCTCGACCCCGAGCGGATCAGGCGGGAAAATGAAGGCTTTGCGCCGGTCCCGGACCGCGTCTTTTACCTCTCGATGACGGTCGAGGAGGGGCTGAAGAGGATCTCAAGGAACCGGGGCTCCTTTACCTCCTTTGAGAAGGCGGAATATCTTGAGAAGGTGAAAGCGATCTTCGATGAGCGTGTGGCGTCTCTCCCGTACACGGTCATCATCGACGGCATGAACGGCCAAGACGATATCTCCGACGAAATCAGGACGGGCGCGCTCGCGTTCCTTGAAAGCGTTACTAAACAGCCGGGCCCATGATAGCAATGGATGTCGGGAACCCCTCAGGATGGTCCCGGGTTTTACCCACGGGCTCTCCGAACACGCCCGTGGGACCCATCGACTTCCATCCGACGCCTGCCCACAGGTATCCCGGCCTCTTTCACTCATCACCACGCTTAACAAAGGCCCCGCTGCATGCGCTGCCGAACAGTGCGTACTCCAGCAGATACTTAAGGTAAAAGGAAAATGCGACGGCAAAGAGGATCCCGAGGTACGGGATGATACATAACACGATGAAGGCGAAAAAGACACAGACAATCAGCACCACCGCGATGAGGTAGTCCTCAAACACCCTGAAGATGTTCGGGATGATCTCCCAGAGCCTGAAAGCCGCACCGAAGCGCTCGTCGTTTTTCGCGTAAACGGCAAGGGCCATCGGCAACATGACGACGGCAACGATATACAACACGATACCCGCAATGATGAGCGCCAGCCCGACCATCCCCCCGCCGCTGTGGATCAGCCACTGCCATCCCCTCAGATAGTAGAGGTAGACCAAAAGCCCCGCGCCCGCCCCCACGAGGATGAGCGGGATGAGCATATATATAAGACTGATGACGAAGATCAGAAAACCCCGGACGAAGAGGTCGCCCCAGCCGTCCCATTCGGGCATCTCCAGCGGCCCGCCCAGGACGGCCGGCTTGAATATCCGGTAGGCGTAGCCCGAGCAGAAAAAATTGACGATCGGGATGATCGAAAGCGCGATCCCGATGATCATCTTGACCGCCCAGTCCTTGTCCTTCGTCGGGAAGGAAAAAATCTCCTTGATATCCATGGTCGGTCTCCTCGGAAAGATTGACGGGGGCACGAACGCTCCGTTCCTTGCCCCCGTTTTGTTTGTGCCGTATTCCGTTTTCACGATCGGCGGCAGGCCTACTTTCCTATTTCTTCTTTGTCCTATCCTTGAATTGGTCCCGCAGCTGGTACTTGAGGACTTTGCCGGAGACGTTGCGCGGCAGCGCCTCCACGACCTCCATCACCCTCGGGATCTTATAGTCGGCGATCCGCGACTTCAGGAAGGTCTGCAGCTCCTCGGTGGTGATCGTCTCGTTGGGACGCGGCACGACCACCGCCATGACCGTCTCGCCCCATGCCGGGTGAGGAACGCCGATGATGACGGCGTCGGCCACCTTGGGGTTCTCGAAGATGGCGTCCTCCACCTCTTTTGAGTAGACATTCTCCCCACCGGTGATGATCATGTCCTTCTTGCGGTCAACCAGCGTAATGTAGCCCTCGTCGTCCATGGTGCCGAGGTCACCGGAGTGGACCCAGCCGTCCTTGATCGTGTCGGCCGTCGCATCGGGGTTCTTGTAGTAGCCTTTCATCGCCATCTCGCCCTTGATGACCAGCTCTCCCACGACGCCGGGCTTAGTTATGGTCTTTTCCTTTTCGTCCACGATGCGGGATTCCATATTGACGACGTACTTGCCGCCCGCCCCGGCCTTCCTGATCTGGTCGACGGGCAACAGCGCGACGCCGCCCGGCCCCGCCTCGGTGAAGCCGCACAGGCAGAAGAAGGAGTTCGACTTGAACTTGTCCATCATCTGCTTGACCGCCTCGGCGGCCATGGGCGCCGCGCCGTAGCCGTAGTAGCGGATGCGGGAGAGATCGTATTTCTCGAACGTGGGGACGCCCATTAACATGCTGTACATGATCGGCGCGCCGAAAAAGAGCGTGATCTTTTCGTTCTGGAGGAGATCCATGACCTTGTCGGGCGGCCAGAACTCCTTGTTGATGATATGCGTCGCCCCCACGTACGTGCCGGGGTTGAGATAGAGGTTAAGCTCCGCCGAGTGGAAGAGCGGGGCGGCGTGCAGGATGCGGTCCGCGGGGTTCAACCCGATGAGGGTGGCGATGCTTGTCGTCAAGACCATATGGGCGTGGTGGACGAAGAGCGCGCCCTTGGGTCTGCCGGTGGTGCCGGAGGTATAGATGATCTCGCTCTCGTCAAATTCATCTACTTTTACCGACGGCTCGTCCTTCTTGCCCGTTTCGAGGACCTCGGTGAAGGGATCAAACCCTTTGAATTTCCCGGGCCCCGCGGAATAGAAATGTTTTACTTTCTTGAGGCGGCCCTTCATCTCCGTCATGGCCGGCTCGAAGACGTCATCGAAGATGACCGCAAACGCGTCCGAGTTGTCGAAGATATACTCCGCCTCCGGGGGCGCCAGCCTGAAGTTGACCGGGACAGCCACTCCGCCGGCCTTGACGGCACCATAGAAGGCGAAGACAAAGAGATCGGAGTTGAACATCCAGAGGGCAACCTTATCGCCTTTCTTCAACCCCCCTTTGATCAGGGCGTTGGAGACGGCGTTGACCCGTTCGTTGACCTCCCTCCAATTAAGGCGTTTTCCCTCGTATACGAGGGCCTCCTTATCCGGGACCATCCGGGCGTTCCGTGCGACGAGACCTCCAAGATCCATATGAGACCTCCATGATACAGTGTTAAAAAGGATGGATAATACGTGGAAAGTGATACCTTTGTATCAGATTTTTCGCCGAGAGTCAAAAATTCTTTTCGCTCTCGACAACTTTGTATATAGTTCGTTGGATTGAGCCTCCGCCGACGATCCTCTCCGGGCATTGACTTATCCCTTACTCACTGTTATTATATATAGGTAGGATGTTTTCCTTGATTTCACGACAAAACATGAGCCGGAAGAGCTCACGAAATAGAGGGATGAGGCATGATTCGGGATATGGTTATCATTTTTACGTGCCCGAAGTGCGGCCAGCAAAACGCATTCAAGGACGGCATTCCCGAACGGGATAATATCGTCACCTGCCCTTCGTGTGGAAAACCGATCGTGATCGGAGAGGAGTTCCTCGACGAATTTGAAAGGATCATGGAAGGGTTGGGGGAATCTATTGAGCGGTTTGCCGAGCCGTAGACACATGATAGTGGCCGGGAGCCCGATGTCATAACGTGCGGCGCGGATCTCGTTCCGACCGAGACCTACTCCACGTAAAGCCCGGGAAAGAGAAGTGAGACAGCAATCCTTCCTCATCGCGTGAACGGCAGGGGCCCTTTTGTGGCTTCCGGCTCTACTGGCACGATAGGGAGGGGAGATGTATATGTCCGCGGGAACCACGAGAAGGAGTTTTCTCAAGGGATGCGCCGTCTCAACCGGCGCGATCGCGGCCGCCATAAAAAAGGGGGCGCTCGGATAATCCAAGCGCCCCCTCATCATCTTGTCCCAAGGACCCTACTTATTGATCGCGATGAAGATCGTGTTGCCGTTCCGCCAGATCAGGAAGAGATAGCGCCCGGTCTTTTTGCTGTTGGCCATCTCGGCGTTGAACTCGGCAAGATTCTTGATCTTCTTGCGGTTGACTTCCCTGATCACATCTCCTTTCATGATGCCCGCCCGCTCCGCGAAACTGGCCGGCTCGACCGAGTTGACGATAACTCCGTCGGTATCGGGCAGCCCAAGGTATTGAGCGATCGTGGGGGTCACCACGTCAACGAGGAGCCCGAGCTCAGTCCTGCTGCCCGGGCCGGTCGTCGGAAGCCCCGCGACTACGCCCTCACCGGGCATCCTCCCCACCTTCAGGGCGACGGTCATTGACTTCTTTTCCCTCAAGAGCGTGATCGTCACGGTCTCCCCGATTGGGGTATTTGCCGCCGACAGTGACAGGTCCCGCACCCTCTTTATATCCTTCCCGTTATACTTCAGGATGATATCGCCTTTCCTGATACCCGCCTTCTCCGCGGGACTTCCCGGCTCGATGTCGGAGACGAGCGCGCCCTCGGGCTGCGGCAACCCGAAGGACTGCGCAAGCTCCGGGGTAACTTCCTGAATTACCACGCCGAGCCACCCCCGGATGACTTCGCCCTTCTTGAGCTGTGACAGCAGGTCCTTGGCAATGTTGATCGGTATGGCGAAGCCGAGCCCCTGTCCCTGCTCGATGATGGCGGTATTGATGCCCACCACCTCGCCGTTCAGGTTGAAGAGGGGGCCGCCCGAATTACCCGGATTGATCGAGGCGTCTGTCTGGATAAAGTCATCATACGGGCCCGATCCGATCACCCTCCCCTTGGCACTGACGATACCGGCGGTCACCGTTTCCGACAGTCCGAAGGGGTTACCGATAGCCATGACCCATTCGCCCACCTCGAGCTTGTCCGAATCGCCCATCGCCACCGTGGGGAGACTCCTCCCGTCGATCTTGATGAGGGCCAGATCCGTCTTTGAATCGGTCCCGATAACTTTGGCGGTATAGGTCTTCTCGTTGTGGAGTATGACGGTTATCTCGGTTGCGTTCTCCACGACATGATTGTTGGTAAGGATATATCCGTCCGGGCTGATGATGAACCCGGAGCCGAGGCTCTGGGTCTCAAAGGACCGGGGCATTTCCCCGAAGTATCGGTTGAAAAAGTCACCGAACGGCTCGTTGTTGCCGAACGGCTGGCTGAACCCCGGTGGCAGTCCGGTCCCCACCGTCGTCTTCGTGCTGATATTCACGACCGCCGGGGTCAGGTCTTTGGCCAGAACCGTGAAGTCCGGAAGGGTGATATACTTCGGCCCCTCAGTCCCGGCCGGAGCGGCCGCGGTGAGAAAGACGATAAAGAGCGCCAGAATAACGAGGGCCACAGGAGCCCGGACACCTCTGGGCAGCTGAACTTGCTTATGTGCCGATATCATACGAAAAACCTCCACTGTTACGTTTCTTACGAAATTATCGAAGACGTTGATCGCTCCTCAACGAAATCCGCTAACTTTTGTCGACAATCCGCGGCAATACCACGGTAAACGTGCTCCCCATGCCGGGAGTGCTCGAAACCAGGATCTTCCCCTGGTGGGCCTCGGTGATGAAGCGGCAGATGGAAAGCCCGAGCCCCGTTCCCCCCTCTTTACGGGACCGGTTCTTATCGACCCTGAAAAAGCGGTCGAAGATCCTTTTCTGGTCCTCCGGAGAGATGCCCGTGCCGTCGTCGGTGACCCTTATTTCCACGTGATCGGCGTCCACGGACGCGCCGATGTGGATGTGGCCTCCGTTCTTGGTATATTTGATCCCGTTGTCTACGAGGTTAAGGAAGACTCTTCTCAGTCCCAGCTCGTTTCCCATGATTTTGATTCCATTGAGCTGCCCGAGATCGAGATCGATTCGCTGTTTTCGGATGTCGGCCAGGGTCTTTCCCATGTCGTAGACGTCGGCAAGGATGGGAGAAAGCTCCACCGGCTCCATCTCCATGGAAGTCTTGCCGAGGTCCGCGCGGGACAGCACCAGGAGGTCCTCCACGATCCGGCTCATCAGGTTGATCTCTTCGATGCCGCTGCTCAGCGTTGCCTTGTACTCCTCCAGGCTCCGGGCCGACCTGAGGGCCCACTCCGTCTCTCCCTTCAGGATGGTCAAGGGCGTCCTGAGCTCGTGGGAGGCGTCGGCGGAGAACTGCCTGATCTGATCGAAGGATTTCTCAAGCCTTTCAAGCATCTCGTTAAAGGTGGCGGCCAGCCTTCCGAGCTCGTCCTTCTTGTTTCTGACCGGGATCCGCTGGGAGAGGTCTTTGGCGCCGATCTGCCGGGCGGCGTCGGTGATCTCGGCCACCGGGCGAAGTGCCGCCTTCGCCAGAAAGTAGCCCCCGACGCTCGAAAGGAGTATTACCGACGGGACCGCCAGCAAAATAATCAGCAAGAGCCGCCGAAGCGTTTCCTGGACGTACTCAAGGGAGCTGCCCACCTGAACAAGGTTAACCAGTTTGTTGTTTTTGATGACCGGGTAGCTGATCATCCGGATCGGGTATTTATCCAGCCCATAGAGCGTCTCAAAGACGATCTCACCGGTCTCGGCCCGTTTGACCGTTTCGGCGGTTATCGGGAGCTTCTTCGGGAGGCTCCGGTCCGCGTCGTAGTCGATGTTTCCCGATTTATCGAGGATCTGGATATATTTAGCGGTGGGACGAAAGCCGAAGAATTTTTCGAGGTAGTTGTTCCACCCCTCGCTGTCCTCGGAGACTCGGCTGGAAGAATCCGCCGTGATCTCGGCAATTGTGGTCAGCTTTTTGTCGACGCTGTCATAGAGCGCCCGCGAGAGCGTGAAGTAGAGCACGGAGCAAAACGAGATCATCATGAACGCGAGCACGAGGGTGAACCAGCCCACAAGCTTGGCCCGTATGGTCACAAAAAACATGGCCTAATCCTTCAGCATATAGCCTACGCCCCGCACCGTATGCAACAGCTTCTTGGCATAGTCCTTGTCGATCTTGTTGCGGAGGTAGTTGATGTAGACGTCGATGACGTTGGTGAAGGTGTCGAACTTAATGCTCCAGACATGCTCGGAGATCATCGTCCGGGTGAGGATCCTGCCCGGGTTTCGCATGAAATATTCGAGGAGCGAGTATTCCTTAGTGGTGAGGGGGATCTCCTTGCCCTGGCGCGTCACCTTATGCGTGACCGGATCGAGCACGAGATCGTCGATGACGAGCCTCAGGCTCTCCTCCGCTTTGCCTCGGCGCAGCAGTGCCCGAATGCGGGCCAACAGCTCGTCGAAGGCAAAGGGCTTGGTCACATAATCGTCGGCTCCCATATCCAGCCCCTTGACCTTATCCTCGACCATATCCTTCGCGGTCAGGAGGATAACCGGGATAGAGTTGTTCTTTTTCCTGATATGGGAGAGGACCTCCAGGCCGTCCATCTTCGGCAGCATGATGTCCAGCACCAGCAGGTCATAGTCATAGACGTCGGACATAGAGACCGCTTCCTCGCCGTCGACGGCCACGTCCACGGCATACGATTCCTCCTCAAGCCCCCGTTTGATAAAGGACGCCACCTTTGCCTCGTCTTCTACGACCAGGAGTCTCACGATAGCCCTCATAAAATGACTAAGGAATGGAGAAGATATATCAGCAATATCTTTTAATTATAACTGATTTTTTTCAGATTTCAATTCATATTTTTAGGGTGTTTGCGTCGCTGCGTAAAAGGGGAAGAAGCACGGTGTTAACACTAAACGGCATGCACAAATGCAAGCGGATGCGTCAAAGCGAGTGGCATAAACCGGGTATTGAAAACATATGCCCGAATGGACTCATGTCTTCGTCAGCTCGATGCGCAGCCAGATCGGCACGGACGCCAGCGCCGTCTTCTGAATCGTAAAGCTCCGCGCGAAGCGTGTCTTTTTGACTATGTCCATGACTTCGTCCACGCTATAGGTCATGCCGAGCTGCTTTTTCAGGAATAGGGGAGAGATCATCCGCCTCAGGATGTTTTCTTCCGACAGATTGACCTTGAGCGCTTTCTTCAGCGCGTCCTTATCGTAGTCCCGGTAGGTCTCAAATATGACCGCCGTCGCCTTTCGCCTGAGTATCCGGTATATCTCTTCGAGACATTCTTGAGGTTGGTCCCAGAGGTAGAAACTGCCGGTGGCCGTAATAACGTCAAAGAAATCGTCCGGGAAGTCCGTTTTCCGAATGGTGCCTCCGCGCAGATCGACCGTGCAGTGTGCGAGGCGTTTTTGGGCGAGTCTGATCATCGATTCCGATATGTCTATACCGTAGAGTTCCATTCGCGGATTCAGCCGGCCAACCTCGGCCAGGAGCCTTCCCGGCCCGGTGCCCACGTCCAACAGTCGCCCCGCAGGTACCCGGTTGACCAGGTCGTGCGCGATCTCGGCAAACATCGTTCGGTTTGCCCGCGCGTTCATCAACGAATCGTACAGCACCGCGCCGAAGTTCGGAAGGTCAATAAAGTCCTTTTCTCCCCTACTTCTCGTTTTCAACTCCTGGATTGCTCACGCAGGCCGGGTCCCGTAGCCCGCCGCGAGCTGGCCGCAGGCGGCGGCGATCTCGGCCCCCTTGCTCTTCCTGACGACGGCAAAAAGGTGGCCGGCCATCAACACCTCCTGGAAGCGGAGGACCTTCTCGTCGTGGGGACGGCCGAGGTGGGCGCCGGGAAACGGGTTGAAGGGGATGAGGTTGATCTTGACCGGCAGGCCCCGGACGAGATCCCTGAGTGACCTCGCGTGCTCTTCGGTGTCGTTGACCCCATCGATGAGGACGTATTCGATCGTGATGCGCCTCCCCTTTTTCAGGGGATAGGCCCTGAGCGCCGCCATGAGCTCGGCGAGCGGGTATTTTTTGTTGATCGGCATGATTGATTGCCTGGTCTGGTCGTCCGGCCCGTTCAACGAGACGGCGAGGTTCACCAGGACTTCTTTGCCCAGCCGTGCGATCACCTCGGGGATGCCCGCTGTCGAGACGGTCACGTGCCGCCACGAGAAGCCGAGCCCCCATTCGGCGAGGATGAGTGCGAGCGCCCTCTTCACCTCATCGTAGTTTAACAGCGGTTCTCCCATCCCCATGAAAACAATGTTCGTCACATCCATGCCCTGCGTCCGGAGGTAGTTCCGTGCGAGGATAACCTGCCCCACGATCTCGCCGGCGCCGAGATTCCTGACGAGCCCGAGCCTGCCTGTCATGCAGAAGGCGCACCTCAGCGCGCAGCCGACCTGGCTGGAGACGCACAGCGTCGTCCTGTTCTCGTCGGGGATGATGACCGACTCGATCGTGTTCCCGTCGGCAAGTCCCAGGAGGAACTTCACCGTGCCGTCGCCGGCAACCGACGTCTTCACGACCTCGGGCAGCCCCACCCGGGCGGCCGCGGCGAGGTGCTCGCGGAACTCCCGGGAGAGGTCGCTCATCCCCTCGATTTCCGAGACGCCCTTTTGATAGAGCCATTTTGTGAGCTGGCGCGCCCGAAACGGCTTTTCGCCGAGAGAGGCGACGAATGCCTCGATCTCCTCCGGCAGCATACCTATTAGTTGTTCCATAGGCAGAGCTCACGTAAATGAAGGGCCCGAAAGGGCGGCCGACAAGCCGCCCCGACACGGGCGCGTACACAACTCACCGGGGCGCGTCCCAGGCTTGTCAATACGTAAATTTCTCGGTGTCTGAGAAGAAATAGGCGGTTTCCGTCGCCGCCGTTTCGGGTGCATCGGAGCCGTGCACGGTGTTCACCTCGATGGAGCTTCCGTATTTTTCACGGATCGTCCCCTTGTCAGCCTTCTTGGGGTCGGTGGCCCCCATGATCTGACGATTCTTAAGGATGGCGCCCTCGCCCTCGAGAATCATCACGACACACGGCCCGGAGCTCATGAAGTCGGTGAGGCTACCGTAAAAGGGCTTGTCCCTGTGGACGGCGTAAAAGCCCTCGGCCTCCCGCTTGCTCATGTGGATCATCTTCATCGCCACGATCCTCAGGCTGTTTTCCTCAAAGCGCCTGACGACGTCACCGATGATCTTCTTCTTTACCCCGTCGGGCTTGATGATGGAAAGCGTCCGCTCGATCATTAACTCCTCCTTTTACCGATTCAAAACCAGAATAGCGAAATTGCTGGACCAACCACGATAAAGCAAATCGAGAGGCCAGACGGGCCCGATGAGAAGGCGCGACGGGCGACAGCCCATCGCCTATAAATTATTTATTTTATCATATCTTCCCTCTATTGTCTCGCTTTTTATCGTTTGTGCCCGCATCCCGCGGAAAAACGCCTGCGTCTGCATGGAACTATTTGATTTGCCCACCGAAATATGCTCTAATACATCGCGTTTCGGCAATCGCCCGGGGCCTTTACGTTTCAATGAGGGATTCCCACATGACTCACCCGTCCGACAATGAGAGCGAAAAGAGATATACCTATCTCTTGGTGATCCTCGTCCTTTTTTTTGCCGCCCTGAGGATCCTCTACGTCCGGTTTGGACCGCTGGTCCTTGTCCAGGACGAGACCTACTTCTGGGACTGGTCGCGGAGACTTGATTTTTCCTATTTCGACCAGGGGCCGATGGTCGCCTATATTATCGCCTTCTTTACGTCGATCTTCGGCGACACCGCGCTCGGGGTGAGGATGGGCTCGATCGTCTCATACGCCGTCGCCACGGTCCTCTTCTATATCATCGTCCGGGACGTATTCAAGTCGCCGCGCGCGGGCTTCGTCACGGCGCTCGTCTTCAACCTGATACCCTCCAGCACCGCCGGGGGGATTATCATGACCTACTACTCCCCGATGATCGTCATCTACCCCCTCTTGATCTACACGCTCTATAAGATCATCACGACCAACAGGGCCTCCCTCTGGCTTCTCGTGGGCCTCCTGCTGGGCCTGGGGCTCCTCACCCACATCATGTTCTGGTTTTACTCCTTCATGGTGGTGCTCTACGTGATTCTCTCGCCGGGGGCGCGTAAATGGCTGTCGTCCCCCTATTTCTATCTCGGCGTGCTCGTCGCGCTGGCGCTGTCCGGCCCCGTAATATACTGGAACGCCTGCCACGATTGGGCGATGTTCAAGCACGCCTTCGGGCTGGGGGGGGTGAGCCTGGAGACGTCGTTTAATCCCCTCAAGTTCCTCGAGTTTCTCGGCGGTCAGGTAGGAGTCGTCACGCCCTTCATCCTCGTCCCGCTTGTCTGGGTCTACTGGCTCATCATCAAGAAAGGCTTCAAAGAAAACGACGAGTTCTCCCGCATGATCCTCTACACCTCGGCCCCCATTTTCATTCTCGTCTCATTCATGAGCCTGAGAGGCCGCTCCGAGGCCAACTGGCCGACCCTCGGTTACGTCGGGCCCTTCATCGTCTTCGGAGGATTTGTCGACGGCCTGATCGAGCGTTTGCGGGGCAAAAAGCGCCGCTGGTTCTGGATTTACACCGGCGTTACGATCTTCTTTCTCGTCTCGGTGACCCTCATCGCCTATAACTCGGGGGTCATCTGGAGACTCTCGCCCAAGACCCTCGCCCACGACCCAGACCGCGACCCCACCAACGGGCTGAGGGGGTGGGATACGCTGGGTGCCCGCGTCGGAGAGATCTACCGGGAGATGGGAGGGAGCTCGAAAGTCTTCATCTTCACGCTCGAGTACGGAGAGGCCTCCGAGCTCGCTTTCTATGTCCCGGGGCATCCCAACGTGACGACGCTGCGCTTCTGGAGGAGAAAAAGCCAGTATGATTACTGGCTGCCGGATAAGTCCTCTCTGGTCGGCAAGGACGCGATATACGTGTTGCGGTGCAACTCGCTCAAATGCCCCGAGTCGCTGAACGCCGAGATCTCCTCATCGTTTAGGTCGGTCGCACCCCCAGAAAAGGTCATCATCTATAAAGAGGGGACGGGCGGAAAGCAGATGCGCAAGATCTTCCTTGTCTGGCGGATGTACGGATTCTTGGGATACACCTTTCCGTCGCAGGACAGGTACTGAGTCGACCGGATGGGCTCGTCTCATCGTGAATGCCGGTCGGGTCCCTGCGTCTCTCGGCGTTTGTTGCCGACGCGGCCGGGGAAGGCCCCTTTTTCCGGGGTTCCCTTTCGGAGCACGCGAGGCGAGGTCCCACGCTGGTGCTATTCGTGATGGACCAGCGCGATCTTGACCGCCTTGTGTTTTCCCTTATCGAAGAAGACGTCCACCGCGTGCCGGAAATCGGCCATCGGGAAGGTGTGGGTGACGAAACCCGAGAAGTCGAGCTTCTTCTCGCGATAGAGGGCAAGCGCCACGTCAAACGAGGTCATCGATTTCCCCCGGAACGTTTCCTGCCCGTGGCAGTCGATGCCCAAGAGGCTCACCTCCTGGTACCAGATCGGCGAGTAGTCGAGCCTTTTCGGGGCAAAATTGATCCCGACGATCACCACCGTACCCTCCGCCCTCGCCCAGCGGAGGGCGTCCTTGATGCTGCTGTCGTTTCCGACGGTATCGTAGATCACGTCAAAACCGCCGATGATCATCTCGTTTGAGAAGAGGCCCCGAAAGTATCTCCCGCCCGTCGCACGGGCGACCTTTTCGTATGCCTCCCCGCCGAGGATAACGTCCGTCGCCCCGAGCCGTTTTGCCATCTCGGCCTGATGGGAGTAGCGCCCCAGCACCCAGACCTCCGCCTCGGGACAGATCGCCTTCAACACCATGATCATATTGAGCCCGATGGCCCCGGCCCCGATCACGAGCACTTTTTCCCCCGCGGCGGGGGGCCGTTTCAGCGCGGCCCTGACGGAGCAGGCGGTCGGCTCGATGAGTATCGCGTCAAGATCCGATATCTCGTTTCCGATTTTTACCAGCTGGCTCTTGTGAACGACCATGGAGGGTGAAAAACCGCCGCCCTGGTTGGGCGGGGCTCCGTCCCACCCCGGGTTTTCACAGAGGAGGTAGTTTCCCCGCTGGCACGCCCGGCACATCGGCCGTGCCTCCTTCTGGTAGCAGCTCGGCCAGTCGATCCGGAGGATGACCCGCTGGCCCTCGGTGAACTCGCGGGCGCCCCGTCCCGCCTCGACGACTTCGCCGACCAGCTCATGGCCGAGGAATTTCCTTTTAATCGGCGGGACCGCCGCCGGGGCCACGTGCGGGTCTATCTCGAGGAACATGAAATGGATGTCGGAGCCGCACAGGCCGCACATCCGGTTTTTCACCTTCACCCAGTTGGGACCCGGGAGCGTCGGCTCGTCAACCTCAGCATATTTCACGGGGGAAAACCGTGACAACGGGGCTTTCTTATAGACGAGCGAGAGGGCCTTGGTCAGGATGATCCGTTTCATGTCACTGTCAAAATAGAGCGCTTTCATATGAAGACTCCACAGGGAACGGATGAGCGGCTCGGCGCCGCGAGGGGAGAGGGATACCGGTCAAACGAACGCGCACATGTGTGCGTGATCGCGGGATGGAACGAGAACGAATATTGCCGTCGATTACTTCTTGAAGAGGGCCTCGAGCCGGGCCTTGGCATGATCTTTTTCACCCCCGGTGTTCTTGTCCCGCCGGGATACCTTGAACCGGAAGTAGTCGCAGAAATTATTCTGCTCCTTATCGTTTACCCATTCGCTCTGGGGCTCCCGGCATTCGTTGTAGCTTCCCCGATCATAGAAGGTGCAGTTGAGGCAGGTATGGAGGTCCGCCCCACAGGAGGCGCAGACGTCGCGCACGGAAATATAGTCGGAGATGATCGGCTCTCCGCATTTGTGACAGCGTTTCATAGGATTTTCGGGCTTACACCAAGATTAATTGTCTTGACCCACAGAGCGGCGATACGTCACTAGGTGGTATCGGCGGTATCCGACGGGTTTTTGGGGTTACAGGGAGATTCATATACGAGCCGGGAAGGGATGTCAATAAAAAAATACAAAATTAATGGGCCACGGCGGGTTTAATATCTTGACTGATTGGTCAATCTATGTTAAGTAGTGTTCACGACCGGGGGAGGATAGCCGGAAAAGGTCCCTCTCCTCGCGCCGGCACGATCCGTGAATTCATATAGATCGGCCGACAGTCTGTCCTGGCTGTTCGGTGGCCGGTGGCGGCAACCCGTCCGCTCTTTTTACGAATGGCGGGGGCGCCGCGCACTATGCTCCCCGATAACGGCCACGCATCGTTACCGCGGATAACTGACGCGGGCGCGGCCCGTGGGCCGCTGTCCGTACAACCTCTGTTCGGATTACGCAGCGTCTTTTACTCATTCACCACCAAGGGAGGTATATCTATGCTTCGTAACGTAGCCATCGTAAGCGCCCATCAGACGAAGTTTGAGGCCAAAAAGGCCGACGAGCGCTTTCAGGAGATGTGCTACCCCCTGGTAAAGAAGTGCCGCCAAGACACGGGCCTCGACTTTGTCCCCGGCAGGGGGATCGATTTCGCCGTCACGTGCTCGGATGACTTCTTCGACCAGCGAACCATCTCCGACGGCCCGATGGGCGATCTTGTGGGCGCGGGACGGTGGGGCGGCGAGGAAAAGGTGGCCACAGACGGCGCGCTGGCGGTCCTGTACGCCGCCGCCGGTATCGCCTCGGGCCATTATGACGTCGTCATCGTGCTTGCCCACGCCAAGGAGTCCCAGGTTGATTCACGCAACATCGTAACCTTTCACGCCTTCGAGCCTTTCTATACTCGATTCCTCGGTATGGACTATACGAAGGCCCTGGGCCTGCAGGCGGAGTCCTACCTAGCCAAATGGGGGATCTCCGAAGAGCAGATCGCCGCGGTTTCCGCCCGCGCCGCGAAGAACGGAAAGAACAACCCGTTCGCCCAACGTACCGGCGACTATTCCGTGGCCGATGTCATGAAGTCCAAGCCGGTGGCGACCCCCATCAAGGAGCTGGATCTCTATCCGGTCAGCGACGGAGCGGTCTGCATGATTCTGGCCGAGGAAACCAAGGCCCGTGCGCTGACCGACAAGCCCGTCTGGATCACGGGATACGGCAACTGCTATGACTCCTACTACCTCGGCGATCGTAACCTCTGGGAATCGATGAGCCTCACGCGCTCGGCAAAGAAGGCCTACCAGCTGGCGGGGATCACCAACCCCCTGGATGCCCTGGATGTCGCCGAGATCAGCGTTCAGGCAAGCTATCAGGAACCCCTCTGGTACGAGGGTCTGGGCTGGGCCGAGCAGGGAAAGGGCATGGAGCTGTTTGAGTCGGGGGCGACCGATATGAAGGGAAAACTCCCCGTCAACCCGTCCGGCGGGCAGCTCTGTGGCAACCCGTTGCTCCTCTCGGGCGCCGTCCGAACGACCGAATGTTTCAAACAACTGCGCGGCGAGGCGGGCAAACACCAGGTGAAGGGAGCAAAACGGGCGCTCGCCCACGGTGTTGCGGGGCCGGCCGGCCAGTTCCACACCGTCTTGATCCTCGAGAACGATGAGGGAGGGAAGAAATGAAGAAGTCACGAAACGTAGCCATCGTCGGGGTGGGCCAGACCCGACACCGCGGTCACCGGGAAGACATCAACATGGCCGAGCTCATCTCCGAGGCGGTGGAGGAGGTGCTGACCGACTCGATGGTGGATCTGAAGGACATCGACTGCATCGTCCACGGCAACATGGAGCTCTTTGAGGGGGCCCATCAGCCCGATATGTGGCACGTGATCGGCGACGGCGCCTACGGTAAGGCGGGCTACCGCATCACCACCGGCGGCACCACCGGCGCGACCCTCGTATCGGCCGCGGACCACCTCGTCGCCTCCGGGATGCACGATCTCGTGCTGGCCATCGGCTTTGAGAAGCAGGAAGAGGGGATGACCACCACCGGCATCACCAACATGTCGGACGCCCTCTGGGACCGCGAAGTCCAGACCGGCGCCATCACCGGCACCACCGGCACTATCATGATGAACAAATACGGCCCCAAGGCCGAACAGGCCGCCGCGGAGCTGCGGGTCATGATGGCCACGAATGCCCGAAAGAATTTCAAGGCCCATCTTAGGATCGATATCACCAGGAAGGACGTGCTGGAATCCAGGGTCCTTGCCTGGCCGCTCAGGCTCCTTCATATGTGCCCCGAATCCAACGGGGCCTGCGCGATGCTCTTTGCCTCCGAAGAGATGGCAAAGAAACTCCCTCAGAAACCGGTCTGGATGCATGACCACGTCACGATCCACCGGCAGGAGTTCTTCGATTTCGCCCATCTTGGGGACCTCAACACCCACGGCGAGGCGGCGCGCATCATCTACACGCGAAACGGCATCGTCAACCCGCTCAAGCAGATCGGCGTCTTTGAGATGTACGACCCGTCCAGCTGGTGGGCGCTGGACTGGCTGGGCAACTTCCTGTTCATGGAGAACGGCGAGCAGATCGATATGGTCCTCAACGGCGATTTTGCCATCAACGGCAAGTTTCCCGTCAACCCGTCCGGCGGTGTGGTCATCCACCAACCCGATCGGCGCCACCGCCATGATCCGGGTGGCCGAGGCGGCCCTCCAGATCCGGGGCGATGCGGACGAACACCAGGTCCCGCACGACGTGAACCTCGCGCTGGCCTCGGGGTTTGGGGGCACTTTCTGGACGGTCCTTCACCTGCTGGGGAAGGAAAAGCCAAACGCATAAGGAGAAAAAGGAGACACTATGGCTACGAAAACCGATAAAGAGGGGCGGGAACTCGTCGAGATCCGTTACGAGATGGCGATCCCCGGCACCTTCTCCAAGGGACCCATTATGGGCTATTTCCTTGAAAAACTGAAAGACAAGGAGCTGTGGGGGACCCGCTGCGGCAAATGCTACAACACCATCTTCCCGCCCCGGATCATCTGCCCCAAGTGCATGGTGGAGATGGCCGAGTGGGTCAAGATGGAAGACTACGCCCACATCGTCACGTTTGACGTCGTCCACTTTCCGACCATCAATCCGCTGACCGGGGAGATGCGCCCGGTCCCCTATACGTCGCTCTTCATGGTCTTTCCCAACGGGGCCGGGTTTTTCCACTTCTGCCTTGAGCATGACCCCGCCAAGCTGAAGCCGGGGAAGAAGGTCGTGCCGGTCTGGGCAGAAAAGCGGGAGGGCCGCCCCTCGGACCTGTTGGGCTGGGTCCTCACCGAAGAATAGGAGGTAGATGACATGTACACATCGGAAAAACTTCCGTTGGATCAAAAATATTGCGGCGGTAAGCGGGGCCTCATGAGCATACCCTACCGCTACTATGCCGGGCTCTTTCTGAGCAAGGCCCTCATCGCGCTGAGGGACCAGAAGAAGATCCTCGGCTCAAAGTGCGAGCGCTGCGGCAAGATCTATATCCCGCCGCGCTCCCGCTGCGAGCGGGATTTCTCGAAGATCACCGAGATGGTGGTCGTGGGGCCTGAGGGGACGGTGGAGGAGTTCACCGTGGTGCACTACGACGAGCCGTACTTCCTGGAGAAGTGCGAGAAGATGATGAAGGCCCCCTTCACGATGGCCCTCATCAAGCTGGACGGTGCCGACACGAAGCTGCTTCACCGGGTCAAAGGCGATAAGGTCAAACGTGGCGACCGCGTCAAGCCCAAGTGGGCCGACGAGCGCACGGCGATGATCACGGACATCGAATATTTCGAGAAGGCGTAAGGAAAAAGCTAAAGAACCCATCGGGGCGTCTATAGTCGTACTATAGACGCCCTTTTTTTTCGTGTGGGGCTATTGTCTTTCCTAAGAAGAATGATAGAATTATAATCGTCCCAGAACTGATACTGGGGCCTTTTCGGGCGCTACCGACAATCGATAAGTTTTCGGCGCTTCGAGGAGATAGATCACCGAAGAGGCTTTGTTAATGGTACCCTTCTTCACTCTCGCGACGCGCTGTATCAGTGAAAGGAGCGTCTCTCCCGGATGTGTGAGATGACCGGTGTATCGACTTTCCTGAGTCTGTCCGAAAGAAAGGGGGCGTTGCGATCGCCTGCGGCCTCCGAAATACTCCGTTTTCGGACCCTTCCCCCTCCAAAAAGGGGGTTAATTAAACCCCCTTGACAGAATATTAAATAGTTAGAAAATAAACTATTCATATCCTATACCATATTCACTATTGTATATTCTATAGTTATACTATTGTAGATACTTGTTACTATACCACCGCGTTTCGGAGGCGGTCAGCATGGAACAGAAAGCCATCCAGATACTCCTCGTCGAAGACGACCCGGGTTACGCACGCCTCATCACCGAGATGAGCAAGGGCGTTAAGGGGGCCGAGCTTGTCATGAGACATGCCGGCCTCCTCATGGAGGGGATCAATATCCTCGCCGAACAAAAAATCGACGTGGTCCTCCTGGACCTGACCCTGCCCGACAGCGAAGGCCTCGACACTTTTCTGAGGATAAAGGGAATGGTCCCGGAGACCCCGATCGTCGTGTTGACGGGGCGTGAAGACGAAAAGCTCGCGCTGACGGCCGTTAGGGAGGGGGCGCAGGACTACATATTCAAGACCGAGATGCGGCCGCCCATCCTGATCCGGTCGCTTCGCTATGCCGTCGAGCGCAAGCGCGCCCAGGAGGCTCTCAAACGGGCCCACGATCTGCTCGAGGTCAAGGTGAAGGAGCGCACCGCCGAGCTCGAGACGGCCAACAAGAGACTCAAGGCGGAGATCGAGGAAAAAAAGCGGGCCGAGGAGGCCCTGAAAGAGAACGAGAATCTCTTTCGGGCCACGATCGAGTCGACCGGCGACGGGATCTTCGTCGTCAACGAGAACGGGGAAGTCACCCACAAGAACGCCCGCTTCGCCGAGCTCTGGCGTGTGCCCGAGGACGTGCTCAACACCAACAACGACGGCACGCTGCTGGCCTTTTTCCTCGGCAAGCTCGAAGACCCCGAGGCCTTTCTTTCCAGCGCCCACGGCCTCTATCACACGACGAAAGAATCCCGAGATACACTCAGGCTCAAGGACGGCCGTTTCTTTGAGCGGCGCACCTGCCCCCTCATTCGCAGCGGGTCATACGCGGGCCGGGTCTGGAGCTTTACCGACATCACCGACCGCGCCCGATCGGAAAAGGGCCTCAGGGAAAGCGAGGAGCGGTTCCGGGGGATCGCCGAGAGGAGCTTCGACATCATCTATGAAACCGACCGGGAGGGCGTCTTCACCTACGTCTCCCCGGCGTTCGAGAGGCTGCTCGGCCGCGCGCCAAACGAAATCGTCGGCACGGCGCTGACCGATTTGGCGCCGGCACCGGAGCAGCCACGGGCCATCCGGTGGATGACCGGCATACTGGGCGGAACGAGCGCAGAGGCCTTTCAGATCGAGCTCGTCAAGAAAGACGGCGCGACCGCCACGTTTGAGATCAACGCGTCGCCGATCTACAAGAACAAGGAGACGGTGGGGAGCCAGGGGATCTGCCGGGACATCACGGAGCGAAAGGTGATGCAGGAGCGGGTCCTGGTCCAGTCACAGACGGACGGCCTCACGGGCCTGTTCAATCAGCGGCACTTTTTCAAGATGATCGAGAACGAGATGAAGCGCGCCAAACGGATACCCTATCCCCTCTCGTTGATGATGCTGGACGTCGAAAATTTCGGCACCTTCAACCAGACCAACGGCAGGCGGCGGGGCGATGAGCTCCTCAAGGAGCTGGGCGCCGTTATCCGGCGGTGCATCAGGAAGGACCTCGACATCGCCTGCCGGTACGGAGGGGACGAGTTCGCAATAATCCTCCCCAATTCGGAGAAAGACCAGGCGCTCTCTGTGGCGCGCCGCATCCAGGAGCGGGCGACCCGCAAGCTCGGCGGCATCGAGGTCAAGGTCGGGATAACCAGCTTAGACGGTGCCCTCTCGCCCGACGCCTTCATCTCCGAGGCCGAACGGGCGATGAAGCTCCAGACCGTCTTCAGCAAGAAGAAGGCGGCTCAGGAAGCCGCCGCTCCCCGGAAGACCCAGGAAGGATAGTCCATCAACCCACATACGGCCGGTTTTGGACCCGGGAGGGGGGAAACGGCCGCATGTTCGAGTCGCTCCGCCGAGCGCGGGGGCCCTTCATGTCACCGATTCCGCGCTAAACGAACTCTACCCTGGAAGGCGTGTCGGCCGTCGTCAAGAGGCATGCGGGGTTACTTCCCACCCGCAATCTTCCGTTTTCCACTCAAGAGCCCGATCTCCACGTCTCCCGCCTTGATCGCCCGAATGATCGAGTCCTTGTCCCGGTCGCACTCCACCTCTATCCAGGTCTTGCCACAGGAATGCTCGTCGTGGGCGTCATCGCTGGCGATCTTCGGAAGCGCGATCTCCGGCGTGTCGTAAAACGGGGTATAGAATCCTGAAACCGTCACCTCCACGGCCGAGAGCGGCGCCGGCCCCTCCTTGGCGAAAATATCGATGCGGCGGTTGACCTCCTTGATCGGGAGGCGGTACTGGTCCGGGTGGCACAAGACGTAGAGCATTTCGAGGTCCCCCTTGATTTCCAGCACATGATGGTAGAAGAGGAACAGCGGCTCAAGCTCGATTCCCTCCAAGACCATGATCCCCGGGACGTCGAGAGGGAAGAGCTTTTTGTAGGCGGGTTTTAACAGGTACTCATGGTCGGTAATGGCGATGAAGTCAAACCCGAGGTCCCGGTAGATCTCGGCCATCTCGCGCGGCGAGAAGTGCCCGTCGGAGTAGGACGTATGGACGTGAAGGTTTCCTTTGAGGTGTGGCATAGGAGTTATCTGACGTGAGCCCCCGAGGGATTAAAGCGGTGGGCGCCGAGCCCCACTGTTGTCCCCCGGGGCTCTCAAAAGGGTTATATCAATCCCCGTTTTCACGATAGAGCGACGGCAGGGATGTCACCCCCCGTTCGCTGTTCCAAAGACAACCGGCACAGGTCTCGTCGACCCCTGCCGGCCGACCGACAGTATCTTACCACCGAATCCGGGGAATTTGAATCTTTTTTTGGCGCTCCCCCGCTTTTCTTCCCCCTCGGTGCTCACTTTATCCCCTCATTTTTCTTGACAAAAAAAAACAGCCTGTGGTATAGTCCCGATTTGAATGAGCACTCATTCATGCAATCGTACGCTTTTGGCTTTGCGGTACGTAAAAGAAGGCGGAAGAGCGGGCCTCGTTCTAGGGAGGGCACGGGCGGTATCCTGAAAGGCCGTGTCGGTACGGTGGGGTGGCGGCTCCATGACGGAGGTGGCGCCCCGGGGGGGACGGGTGGAGGAAGAGAGAAAACAGCTCATCAAGCAGCTCTTTTATCTGAGCAGCGTTGGGCTCTCGATGGTTCTGGCGATATTTATCGGCCTCGCCATCGGCGTCTTCCTCGATAATCGGCTCAATACCCACCCCTGGCTTACGATGATCTTCCTCGGCCTCGGCATAGTCGCCGGTTTTCGCAATATCTTCTGGTTTATCAGGCATTATGGGTTTTCAGACAAAGGACAAAGCAAAAAACACGACGGCAAAGATACTTGAGGCCTATTCTCGTCAGCTCATCGAGGCGGGGAGCCTCCTGTTGCTTCTCATGTTAATCCTGGTGGGCGTCCTGACCAGAAAGTATACGTTCTCCCTCGGCGTCTTTGTGGGAGGAGTTGTCGCCCTCGTAAATCACTACGGTCTCTATAAATCTCTTCGGGCGGTGCTCTCGGCCGCCGCCGAGAGGGGCGAAACGGGAGGAGTGCCGCAAACCCTCCTTTCGTTCTACATAAGGCTGATCCTATCCGGCATACTGATCTTTCTGGCCCTCAAGGGCGGATTTGCTGACCCTATCGGCATCCTTATCGGCGCGTCGGTTGTGGTGGTCAACAGCCTGATCCTCGGCCTGGCTCTACTCATCACGGACAGAGGAGCTTAAAACAACATATGGAACATCCGATCTTACTCATCAACCTCTTGCACATCCCCTGGCTCGATCAATACCCTCACGTCGCGTACACCTGGGTCATCATGATCATCCTGACGTTACTTGCGTATCTCTCGATGCGAAGGGCCGCCATCGTCCCCAATCCGGTGCAGAACGTCATCGAGCTGGTTATGCTCGGGCTCAACAACCTCATCAAAGACACCATGGGCGATAAAGGGAAAGCCTTTTATCCCGCTGTTGATAGCCGAGGCCTTCTTCATATTCACCGCCAACATGATCGGCATTATCCCGGGGCTTTTTTCCCCGACGGCCGATCTCAATACCACCGCCGCTATGGCCGTCTGTGTCTTTCTTCTCACCCACGTCATGGGTGTACGGACCCACGGATTCAAGTATCTTAAATCCTTCATGGGACCGGTCTGGTGGCTCACTCCTCTCTTCATCCCCGTGGAGATCATCAGCCATCTCTCGCGGCCCCTCTCTCTTTCGGTCCGGCTCTTCGGCAACATTAAGGGTGAAGACCTGGTCCTGTTTATCCTCCTGGTGCTCGTCCCGTATCTGATACCGCTTCCGATCCTGCTGTTGATGATCCTCACGAGCGTACTGCAGACCTTCGTATTCGTTCTGTTGACCATGCTCTACATCAGCGGCGCCCTCGAGGAAGCCCATTGATGAAAGCGTAAACCATTCCAGAAAGGAGATCTTTGATGGGTAAAAAGTCAATTATTACTGTTATCGTTATGGCGGTTCTTTTGTTGACCGCAGGCCTTGCCCTTGCCCAGGAAGGGACCGCGCCCGCGGGAACGGGCCTCAATGCCGGTTACACGATTTACTTCGCGCTATCGGTCCTCGGGGCGGGACTCGCAATCGGGCTGGGCGCCTGCGGCACGGGCGTCGGCATGGGTTCGGCCGTCCGCGGGGCACTGGAAGGTGCCGCCAGAAACCCCGACACTTACGGGAGACTTTTGACGACCATGATGATCGGTCTGGCCATGATCGAGTCCCTGGCGATCTATGCCCTCGTTATCGCCCTGATCCTGCTGTACGCCAACCCGTTCAAGAGCCTCTTCGGCGTTTAAGACGGCGGATCGAGACGACCCTCTATAGATGAACCCGGGGGCGACCGTCGTGTGCCTCCGGGGGCATCAGCACCCACGGACCGTCAACGCGCGTCCGTGCGGCTCACATAGGCCCCCACGCATATGCACATATATGCGTGGGGCCCGCCTTTTTCCGGGTCCCATTACCGCGTCTTTGGTCTCTCGCCCTACTGACGGCCACCCGTCGGGCCGGCAACGGGAGAGGCTCAGGCGCTCCCTCAAAGAAATCTGTCTTTTGCGCCCATAAAAAAGGCCGCCC
Source organism: uncultured delta proteobacterium (assembly GCA_963792965.1). Lineage (GTDB taxonomy): Bacteria > Desulfobacterota > Zymogenia > Zymogenales > Zymogenaceae > CAWBYW01. The sequence goes on from CAWBYW010000016.1 coordinate 289,993, forward strand.
GACGGGCGGCCCTCTGCGAATTGTTCGATCGAACCGTCGCCGGCCGGCGACGGGACTTTTCATAGTCGGGATTATTTCTTCTTTGTCGTCTTTTTCCTCTTCATCGATATCTGGGCGGAGAGCTTGGCCCCCTCTTCGACCGAAAGCCCCCGGTCGGTGGCGATGTCACCCGAAAAGACTCCGTCTCTGGCGATGACGAGCCGGGGCGCGTCGATCGTGCCGTCCATCACGCCCCCGAAGACGATCCGATTCCCTTTCAGATCACCCCGTATATGGGTCTCGGGGCCGACGTAAATCTCCGTCTCGTTGTCGGAGGCGGCGATCTTTCCCGACACGGTTGAACCCTTGAGCAGGGTCCGCCCCTTGAACGAGAACTTCCCTTCTACAACGTTACCGGGCCCGAGATAGTTGACGAAATCCCTGTTCTCAAACGGGTCCCCGGGGAGCTCCTTCTCGTTCTCTTTTTGCTGCTCCATATTATGCGTTTCCCCTTTTTTCCTTGGTTTCCGCCTCAATCTTGCAATGAATACACAGAGTGGTAACCGGCCTGACGTTGAGCCGCTCCTCGCTGATCTCCTCGCCGCACTCTTCGCAGACGCCGAACGTCCCATCTTCGATCCGGGCCAGCGCCTCGTTGATTTTCAGGATTAGTTTCCGCTCCCGGTCCCGGATCCTCAGCACGAAGTTACGGTCCGATTCGTGGGAGGCCCGGTCCGTTGGATCGGGGAAGTACTCCTTGAAGTCAGTCATATCTGAGACGGTGCTGTCGGCTCCGGACAGAAGTTCCTGGAGCCGTGTCTCTAAGAGGGTCTTAAAATGATCGATCTTTTCTTTTTGCATCCTCTTCCTCCTTCCCCACGAAGACCAAACCCACCCCACGTTACTGCTTAACGATGACGGCGCGACAGGATGTGAGACCACTACCGTAAAGCCTGGAGAGCGAAGCACCGCACGGAAACCGGATATGAGTTTTTTAGCTTCGGACTACGCCCCCTTGTTCCCGTCGTCCTGCCGAGTTAACCCAAGGCCATAGGCCACCATAGACGATTGCCGCTAACGCTTCCGGCATTTTTTGTCGTTTTAAATTTTTAATTATATTGCATTGACGACGATAAGTCAATAAAAATAACTTTATTACTCTCGAGATGATTTTAGGCGAACCGGACGCAACACCGGAGGGGGGATCATCCTGTCCCCGACACGAAAGCGCCCTCATTGTCGAGACCCTTCGGCTTGCCTTTTGTACGAATGCGATATATACTTATCAGCATCCACGCATATATGAACGGGGGGCGGGTATGGCGATAGAGGCATATATTTTTATCGAGTGCACGAGCGGCCGGACGAAGGATGTGCTGGCTACGATCAAAAAAATCGCCGGCGTGAAGATCGTCCACGCCATTACGGGCAACTTCGACATCATCGCGCTGACCGAGGCGGCAAACCTCAACGAGCTGGGCGAGATGATCGTCACCAGGATCCAGGCGGTCCCCGGCGTGCTCCGGACATCGACGTCGATGGTGGTGGACTTTTAGCCCCTCACCGGAGCGTCAGTCCGGTGCGGACATACACGTCATCCCCGGCAGTGGCTCGAGAAATTCGCGCCCGCAGCAAAGGGGGGGACGTGCGGTTAAGGTTCCCCTTTGCCGCGAAACGACGGACGCTCTTTATGTGCCGAGCCGATCGGCGACAGCGGGCCCTTGCGCCCTTCCCGGGCCATTTTGCCTTGACAACGCATACCTCCTGACCCATAATCGATTCCGTGGATAAGGAAAGCAGGACTATTCTGAGGATTGCATCAGGCGACATGGGACTGGTAAGCGCGCCCTTCGATGCCTGGTCAGGCCGGGCCGGCGTCACCCCGGACCGATTTATCGAGGTCCTCACCGTCGCGCTCGCGACGGGGGCCGTCCGGAGGTTCGGTGCGGTCCTTGCCCCCGCCGAGAGCGGCATGAAGGCAAACGCCATGGTCGCCTGGGAGGTGGGTGCCGATAAGGCGGACGACGCGGGTGAGATTATGGCGCGATTTGACGCCGTCAGCCACTGCTACCTCAGGCGAACGGCCCCGGACTGGCCGTATACCCTCTATACGATGGTCCACGCGAAAGACGACGATATCCTGGTCGAAACGATCCGTCAGATCGCGCACGAGACGGGAATCACCTCCTACGTCGTACTGCGCACCCTGCGGGAGTTTAAGAAGACGAGCCCGGACTACCTCGGCCGCCAAGATGACGACGCGTGAAAAGACGAGACAGTGCGGGCAAGAGAGCGGACGAATGGAGATGCCCTCATGAGCAAAACAGACACTCGCTCACGTGAGCTCATGGATCGCGCGCGGCGCGTCATCCCCGGCGGGGTCAACAGCCCCGTGCGCGCCTTCAGGGCGGTGGGGGGAACGCCTCCCTTCATCGTACGGGGGAAGGGTTCCCATCTCTTCGATACGGACGGCAACGAGTATATCGACTATGTCCTCTCCTGGGGGCCGCTGATCCTCGGCCACGCCGATGAGGAAGTGGTCGCCGCCGCAACACAAGCCGTCGAGGCCGGCTCATCCTTCGGCGCGCCGACCGAGGGGGAGGTGGCGCTGGCCGAGATGATCCTCTCGTTTTTCCCCGCCATGGAGATGGTGCGCCTGGTCAGCTCCGGCACCGAGGCGGCGATGACCGCCGTTCGCCTTGCGCGGGGCTATACCGAATCGGGACAAGATCGTCAAGTTCGAGGGATGTTACCACGGCCATTCGGACTCGCTCCTTCCGAGGCGGGCTCGGGCGTTGCCACCCTCGGCATACCGGCCACGCCGGGGGTGACGGAGAAGACGGCGGCCGACACTCTGACCCTCCCCTTCAACGACCGTGAGGCGCTCGGCCGGGTGTTCACGCGGTGGGGAGACGAGATCGCGGCGGTCATCGTGGAGCCCGTTGCCGGCAACATGGGCGTGGTCCTTCCGGAGCCGGGGTTCCTGGCCCTTCTCATCGAGGTCGCCCGCTCCCGGGGGAGCCTGGTGATCTTCGACGAGGTGATGAGTGGATTCCGGGTGAGCCTCGGCGGCGCGCAGACCCTCTATAGGCTCAGTCCCGACATGACACTGTTGGGCAAGGTGATCGGCGGCGGGTTCCCGCTTGCGGCCGTCGCCGGAAAAAGGGAGATCATGGAGCACCTTGCGCCGGTGGGGCCGGTCTACCAGGCGGGGACGCTGTCGGGAAATCCCGTGGCCGTGGCGGCCGGACGCGCGACGCTGGCTGTCCTTTCGCGACCGGGGGTATTTGACGGCATCGTGAAAAGAACCGACGCCGTCCGGGAAGGCATCGTGGACGCCGCCCGCGCCTCCGGAGTCCCCCTCTGGGCGGCCCCGGCGGGCACCATGACCTCGTTTTTCTTTTCCGAGAGTCCCGTGCGCTCGTTTGCCGAGGCGAAGGCGACGAAATCGAGCCTGTTTGCCCGCTGGTTTCACGAGATGCTCGGGCACGGTATCTACCTTGCCCCCTCTCCCTTCGAGGCGCTCTTCCTCTCGTCGGCGCATACCGACGACGACATCGAAGAGACGATCGCGGCCGCCCGCGAGGCCTTCAAGACCGCGCGGTAAGCCCTTCCCGCACATGCGCCGCTCTGACCTGTGCCACTATCTGTGACCTCGGCCCATCCGATCGAGCTCGGCCGCGCCGGGGGCGCAAAATCCTCGTTGCTTTAAGGACAGGGGCGTCCACGCGGGCGAAGCTTATCCTTTGACGATAACGGACGCATCGGCGTCAAAGGGGTTTGATCTGAGCGCGAGGGAAAAGAGGTACGGGTATTCGTCCCCGAGGTGCTTCATATAGTCGACCCATTGGCTCATCACGGCAAGGTAGGCCCGCTGGATGTCTCCGGTAAGATGTGCCCGGTCGGTCGTCGGCAGGTTCGCAAAATCGGCCCGGTGCGACAGCTCGTCAAGCAGGTGAAAGACCGCCCAAAGAAGATCCGTGAACTTCTCGTGCTCCAGCAGGTTGGGGTTCTCAAGCAGCCTGAGGAGGAAGTCCCTTTTGGCCCCGAGAAACGCCTTCATGCTCGCGAGATTAAGGGAAGCGCCGTCAAGCGCGGGGGCATAGGAGGAGAGCCTTCGTCTCTTCATGGCGACATCACGCGCCGACCAATCCCGGTTGACCAGTACGTCGTCCCTCACGGCGCCGAGGTTTTCATCCACGGCCGATATGTCGCGCAGGAGCGCCGTCCCCACCTCGGAAAAGAAGGTCCCGATCACCATGTTCATCTTGGTCATCATGGCCTGCTTTTCCCGCCTCTCCAGCAGCCGGTCGATAATGAGAGTCACCAGCAAGACCTCGATAGGCAGAAAGGCGATATCGAGCAGCGTGTAGTAGTAGATGTGGTAGGCGTCTCTGAAGACCCCGTAATGAACCAGGTAGATGACGGCCGAAAGGAACACGAGCGATATGACCAGAAGGATTTGGAACCGGTCCCGGCTCTTTCTCTTTTGTTTCGCATCGACGGCGGCCATCGGCCCTACTCCTCTGTATGAAGTGAGACGGGCGGCGTCTCGTACCCCATCCGGCCGGCGCGGCCGTCCGGCCGCTGAGCGTCGAGGGAGCTCAGGGCAGGCCCGCCTCGGCCGCCTCCGGCATCGCAAAGCCCTGCCATCGCCGGTGGATCTCGGGGGCAAATCTCTCGATGAAGGCCAGCGGGTTATCCGAGAGGATGGCGTGCTCGACCTCCCGGCTCAGGCCGAACGCGGAAAAGTCGTGGTAGATGACGTCGAGGTCCCCCATCCCGACCGGGTGGTCCGATCCGAACAACGTCCGGTCCGAAAAATCGTTGATAAGCTCCCGAAATAACTCCGCGTACCCCACTTCCCCGGGCGTCTTGGAGGAGAGCCCCACCAGATCGAGATACCTCAGCGCGCCAAAGACGTTGGTGGCGTCAAGCCAAAGCCCCCGGTATTCCTCCATGAGGGCGCGAACCTCCCTGAAGTAGGGGAAAAGACAGTGTGCCAAAACCAGCACCAGCCGGGGAAAGCGTGTAAGGATTTTCTCGATATCGGCCGGCCCCATCTTCATCCGGTAGAATTCCTCAAATCCGGTATGCAGCACCACCGGACGCTCGTATTCTTCCATGAGCTCATAGACCGGGAACATCGCATCGCTGGCGGGGTCAAAGCGCTGGACAAAGGGGTGAAACTTCATCCCCACGAAATTATCTTTTTCGATGCAGCGTCTGACCACATCGGGCTTATTCGGGGTATCGAAATGGAGCGAGCCAAAAGGGGCCGCCTGCGGCATACGCCGCGCCAGCTCGCGGTTGAACTCATTGACGGCCGTCGTCTGCTCCGCCTTCAGCGGATAGACGTAGTTGAAGAAAAACGGGATCCCTGCTCGGAAAAGATCGGCCCCGATCCCCTCCTCGGTGATGCCCGGGTCCACCGGGTGATCGGGAAAGGCGTGGCGGATCCAGCGCATGAGGCCTTCGATCCGGGTTTTCGTCATGATGTGGACGTGGGCATCGACGATCCGTTCCATTGTCCCTTACCCGTTGCGCCGAATGGTGATTTCGGCGCCGTCGGCGATTGTCTTGAAGACCGTCGCGTCACCGATGATTCTTCCGAAGATGTTAACCCTTGACGCCGCCCTGATTTCATCGCCGCGGCTCATCGGGGTCTTGCCGAAAAAGATGCAAAACGCCCTCCCGTCGGGCCAGTAGCCGAGCTCCCCCGCCTCGACGAGGTCGCGCGCATCCGTCGCCAGGGCAAGCTTCAGAGGGATATCAAAATAGATCTCGTCCCCCCAGCGGTTGACGCTGCCCGTAATCGGGAGGATGGAGGCGATTGCGTGACCCGTCTCGCTGTCCAGTAGCTGTGCCTCGGCGACAACCGCGCCTGAGCGGATGGTGATCTTCATTGTCTCGTCCATAGGGCGCGCCTCCCTTTTCCTGCGATAGTATACTCCATCTTATGGTCGATAGACGGATTTTGTCAAGCCGTTTCGGCCGCGCGGGCAAACTATGTTCGTTCTCGGACGTTTTTGGATCACTTTCCCCTTGACAAGTCGGCGGTCTTTTGGTGTAATGACATCGGGCGATCGCCGGTTTCCATTTCACGTTTTGGTCATCATTTTTTCAAGCAATCCATTTCGTGGGCGATGAGATGTAAGACATTATCGTTGTTTCGCTATCCTTTTCTTTTTTGCATGAAAAAGGAAATTGAGTTTTCCACACCTGTGAGCAATTATGTGGATAACTCAATTTTTTTTTCGGCTAAATTCCTGTTTTCCTTATGAGTTCGGATTTTTCCACATGGGATGGGTGAATAAATTGTTGATTTTCCTCACTAAAAAACGCTCAAGTAAAAAATGAACGAACACTGGGAAAGAGCGGCGGACATCATACGAGAAGAGGTCGGCAAGAAGACCTACGATCTCTGGTTTAAGTCCTTGATAATAAAGGAAGTCCTGGATAACCGGATCGTGGTGGAGGTCCCCAACAAGTTTTTCAAGGACTGGATTGTTGAACACTACCTCGCGCTGATCGGTCAAACCCTTAAGAAGGTGAACGGGGCCGAATATGCTGTGGAGTTCGTCGTCGCCGAGCCCCACGATACCGTCTCTTTGCCGAAGGAGACGACCAAGAAAGAGGTCCGTCCCCTCGTGAAGGCGCTCCGCCAACGCCTCAACCCCCACTACACCCTTGCCAATTTCGTCAAGGGGCCGTCAAACGAGTTCGCCAAGGCCGCGTGTGAGAAGGTGGTGGAAAACCCGGCCCGCGAATATAACCCCCTGTTTATCTACGGCGGCGTGGGCCTGGGTAAAACCCATCTCCTCAACGCGGTAGGGCTCGGGATTCTCCAGCGTCATCCCGATGCGGCGGTCTATTACATAACCTCGGAGGAATTCGTCAACGAATTGGTCAAGTCCATCCGGTATGAGAAGATGGACGAATTCCGAAAGAAGTTTCGCAATATCGACGTGTTGCTTGTGGACGACATCCAGTTCATCGCGGGTAAGAAACAGACCCAGGAAGAGTTCTTCCACACCTTTAATACCCTGTACGAGAACCAGAAGCAAATCGTCCTGACCGCCGACAAGATCACCAAGGAGATCGCGGGGCTGGAAGAGCGGCTTCGCTCCCGCTTCGAGTGGGGGCTGATCGCCGATATCGACTACCCCGACACGGAGCACATGGTGGCCATTCTCAAGGCGAAGGCTGAGAAGAACTACTCGGTGGAGCTTTCCGATGACGTGGCATTCTTCATCGCCACCATCGTTGACAACAAGCCCAACATCCGGGAGCTCGAGGGACTGCTGACCCGCCTCATGGCCGAGGCGTCTCTGGACGGGAGGGAGATCGGCCTCGACTTTGCGCGCAATGCCCTGAAGAGTTTCATCCGGGACCGCGATCACCCCGAGAGCATCGAGAATATCCAGAAGGCGGTGGCGAAATATTTCAAGCTCAAGGTGTCCGACCTCAAGTCCCCGAGACGCGTCAAGGTCCTGGCCGAGCCGAGGCAGATCGCCATGTATCTCTGCAAGAAGATCAACAAGGCTTCCTATCCGGAGATCGGCAGCAAGTTCGGGGGGAAGGATCATTCCACGGTCATCCACGCCGTGAAGAAGATCGAAAGACAGATCGGACAGGACATCGATTTCAAGAACACCGTCTTTGCCATCGAAAATCAGATCAAGCTCCGGGGCTGAAACATGTGGAAAAGGGGCATAAGAACCATGTGGATAGGATGTTGAGAAGAAGGCACGGCCAAGAAAACGGTTTTATGAACAGATTATCCCCGATTTTTTTTGTACCGAAACAGAGAGTTCTGTTATATACTTACAAAAATATATACACAGTTAACAGGACATACTACTACTATAATACTATATATCTTAATACTATAGATAGGGACCGATAAAGGAGTGGACTCATGGAATTCAAAATAGAAAAGGAAGAGATCCTCAAAGGCCTCGGGAGGACTCAGAGCATCGTAGAAAAAAAGAATACCATCCAGATATTATCGAACGTCCTTTTGAAGCTCTCCGGCAACGACCTGACCATCGAGGCGACGGATCTTGAGATCGGCGTCAGGGCGACCTATACGGCAGAGGGAATAGCCCCCGGGGGCGTCACGGTGGATGCCAAGACGCTCTATGAGGTCATCAAGCAGATCCCGGAGGGAACGACGATACACTTTCTAAAGAAAGAAAACAACTGGCTTGAGATCACCGCGGGGAGGTCCGTCTTCAATCTTGTCGGGCTTTCCCCTGAAGACTTCCCCGAAGTTCCGATCCCCGTGGGTGAAAAACAGTGGACGATGAACCCCGAAATCCTCAAGGGGATGATCGATAAGACGGTCTTCGCCGTTTCCCAGGAGGACATGCGATACAATCTCTCGGGGGTTTTCATGGAGACTTTCGAGGAGGGAAGGGCAAAAAAGGTCAGGATGGTCGCCACGGACGGGCACCGGCTTTCACTCGTCGATTCGGAGTTCGAGGGTGAGATCCCGCTAACGACGGGCCAAGGCATTATCATCCCGAAGAAGGGACTGGCCGAATTGAGGAAGATCCTCGATGAAAGCGCGGATCCGGTCGGCATCCGGCTGGACGGGAACAACCTCATGGTGAAGAGGGACCGCCTCACGCTGGTCATGAGACTTGTGGACGGCCGTTTTCCCGACTATCGCCAGGTGATCCCCCAGAATAACGATAAGGTCATCACCCTGGTAAGAGAGGAATTCATCAGGACGCTGAGAAGGGTCTCGATCCTCTCTTTCGAACGGGTCAAGATGGTGAAGTTTCATATCACGGGGGCGGTAGTCGAGATCACCTCCGAAAGCCCGGATATGGGGACGGCCCGGGAGGAAGTCCCCGTGGAATACGCCGGGCCCGATATGACGATCGGCTTCAATTCCACGTATCTTCTCGATATCCTCGGCGCCATGGATGATGAGACGATTTCTCTGAAACTCATGGACGAATCGAGCCCCGGGGAGATCCGGCCGGCAAAAGAGAGGGGATATTTCTTTATCATCATGCCGATGAAAATATAGTTTCAGTTTCCGATTCCATAAAAGCACAAGACGTGGTATAGTATAACGTTTAGTGTCTGAGGGATTATTTCGTCTGAGAATGGGTAGGTATGGCCGAGACATATAACGCTGATAAGATAAAAGTCCTGGACGGCTTTGAGGCCGTGAGGAAGCGGCCCGCCATGTATATCGGCTCCACCGGCGGCGTGGGTCTGCACCACCTCGTCTTTGAGGTGGTAGACAACTCCGTCGATGAGGCGCTGGCAGGTTACTGTAATAAGATCGACGTCATCGTCCATATCGACGACTCGGTCACCGTCATCGATAACGGCCGCGGCATCCCGGTGGATATGCACCAGACCCAGAAGCGGCCGGCGGCCGAAGTAGTCATGACGATGCTCCACTCCGGGGGGAAGTTCGACAACGAGGCCTACCGCTATTCCGGTGGCCTTCACGGGGTGGGGGTGAGCGTCGTCAATGCGTTGTCGGCCGAGCTGGAGATGGAGATCAAGCGGGACGGCAAGGTCTACTACCAGAAGTACCTCAGGGGAAAGCCCCAGGAGAAGCTGGCCGTCATCGGCACCACGAAAAGGACGGGCACGACCATCAAGTTCAAGCCGGACCCCGATATCTTCGAGGAGACGGAGTTTTCCTTCGACATTCTCTCGGAGCGACTAAGGGAACTGGCGTTCCTCACCAAAGGGATAAAGATCACCATCCTGGACGAGCGGGACGGCCGAGAGCACGAGTTTACCTACAAGGGCGGGATCGTTTCTTTTGTGGAGCACATGAACCGCAACAAGAATCCTCTCTATCCCAAGCCGATCTACTTTGAGATCGAGAAGGACGAGGTGCTGTTGGAGTGCGCCCTCCAGTATAACGACTCCTACAAAGAGACGATGTTTTCCTTTGTCAACAATATCAACACCCGGGAGGGCGGCACCCATGTCGTGGGATTCCGCTCGGCGCTGACCAGGACGATCAACACCTACGCCCAGGCCAACAACCTCCTGAAGGGTCTCAAGGAAAACCTCACCGGGGACGACGTGCGGGAGGGATTGGCGGCGGTTCTCTCCATCAAGCTCAAGAACCCGCAGTTCGAGGGCCAGACCAAGGGGAAGCTCGGTAACTCCGAGATCAAGGGGATCGTGGAGGCGATGGTAAACGAAAAGCTCGCCGCCTATTTCGAGGAAAACCCGCCGGTCGCCAGGAAAGTGATCAAGAAGGGCGTTGACGCGGCCCAGGCCCGGGAGGCCGCCAAGAAGGCCAAGGAGCTGACGCGCAGGAAGGGGGCGCTCGAGGGGCTCTCGCTGCCCGGGAAGCTTGCCGACTGCCAGGAGACGTCGCCGGGACTGAGCGAGCTCTACCTGGTCGAGGGAGAGAGTGCCGGGGGCTCCGCGAAGGGCGGGAGGGACCGACGTAACCAGGCGATTCTCCCGTTGAGGGGAAAGATCCTCAACGTGGAGAAGGCCCGCTTCGATAAAATGCTCTCCAGCGAGGAGATCAGGACCCTCATCACGGCCCTCGGGACGGGGATCGGCACCGAGGAATTCGATATCGCAAAGCTCCGGTACCACAAGATCATCATCATGACGGACGCCGACGTGGACGGCGCCCACATCAGGACGCTGCTGTTGACCTTCTTCTATCGGCATATGACGGAGCTGGTCGAACGCGGGTATCTTTATATCGCCCAGCCGCCGCTTTTCCGCGTGAAGAAGGGGAAGGCGGAACACTACATCAAAGACGAAGCCCAGCTTGAGGATTACCTCCTTACCCTCGGCGTCGAGGACACAAGGCTCAAAAAAAATGACGGCGGCAGCGTATCGGGAAAACGGCTCATCTCCTTTGCGAAGAAGATCATGCGGCTTGAGCGGATCCTCGGGCACCTCGACAAGCGGAAGATGGATAAAGAGCTGGTCCGCGCGTTCGTGCTGGAGGAAAGGCTCGGGCCCGAGAACCTGAAGAAGAAAAAGGAGAAGGAGCTCCTCAACATGCTCTCCAACATAGAGACGTACCTCAAGAATTTCGTTCCGGCTCTCGGTACGATCGAGTTCAAGGTCGAGGAAGACACGGAGCATGAAGGGATCAGGGTTATATGCCACACCAAGAAGAACGGATCGGTCCGCGAAGCGATATTTGACCACGAGTTCGTCTCCTCACCGGAATTTCTCGAGCTCAGAAGGCTCATGGGAGAGCTCAAGGAGCTCGGGGACGCCCCCTACCTTCTCAAGAACGACCAGAAGGAGGCGAGCCTGACGAGCTTCTACGAGGTCGTCGAATTCATCTTCGATCAGGGTAAGAAGGGTCAGGCCATCCAGAGATACAAGGGGCTGGGCGAGATGAACCCGGAGCAGCTCTGGGAAACGACCATGGATCCCGAAAAAAGAACCCTTCTCCAGGTGAACGTCGAGGATTCCGTGGAGGCCGACGAGATATTCACGATCCTCATGGGCGACGAGGTGGAGCAGCGACGCCAGTTCATCGAGAAGCACGCGCTGGACGTGAAGAATCTTGACATATAGCCGGGCGCATCTTGGACTTGAAAGGATGACGAAGCGCGGTGTCGGGGGGCACGAAAAGAGCGTGGTCGCCCGGACACAAGATGATCGGATACGGGCGAGAAGGAATGGGGGGTGGCGCCGTTTCGTCTTTTATGACACATGCTGCCGCAAACGGGCATGAGTGCGACGTCGAAAATAGTGTATTCCTGACAGAAGAGAGGTCAAGGGGGGCCTGTATGGAAGACAAGGGCGCCCCTTAGTTTTAAGCGGGAGGAGAAGGAAGCATGGATGAGACCAGGCCGGCGCATGCGACGGCCATAAACATAGAAGACGAGATGCGGCGCTCCTACATCGATTACGCCATGAGCGTCATCATCGGCAGGGCGATCCCGGATGTCCGCGACGGGCTCAAGCCGGTGCACCGGCGCATCCTCTTTGCTATGTATGAGCTGAGGAACTTTTTCGACGAGCCGCATAAGAAGTCGGCCCGTATCGTCGGCGATGTCATCGGCAAGTACCACCCGCACGGGGACATCTCCGTCTACGACGCCCTCGTCAGGATGGCCCAGAATTTCAACATGAGGCACCTCCTCGTGGACGGGCAGGGAAACTTCGGGTCGGTGGACGGTGACCCCCCGGCGGCGATGCGGTACACCGAGGTACGGACAACGAAAATCGCCCGGCACCTCCTTGACGACATCGAAAAGAAGACCGTCGATTTCGTTCCCAACTACGATGAAACCCGCGAGGAGCCGACTATCCTCCCCGCGCGGTTCCCCAACCTCCTCCTCAACGGATCGTCGGGGATCGCCGTCGGGATGGCCACAAATATCCCGCCGCACAACCTCGGTGAGCTGATCGACGCCTGCATCGAGATCATCAAAAACCCGAAGATATCGGTCAAAGAGCTCATGAGGTATGTCCCGGGACCCGACTTCCCGACCCGGGGCTTTATCTACGGCACGGGCGGGCATCAAGGAGGCATACGAGAAGGGCCGCGGGAGGATCGTGCTGCGCGCCCGGGCCAAGATCGAAACCCAGCCCCGGACCGGTAAGACCGCCATCGTCGTCACCGAGATCCCGTACGGCGTCAACAAGGTCAAGCTCATCGAGCGGATCGCGGATCTGGTGCGCAACAAGAAGGTCGAGGGCATCAGTGACCTGAGGGACGAGTCGGACCGCGAGGGGATGCGCATCGTCATCGAGCTGAAAAAGGAGGCGATGCCCCCCATCGTCCTCAACCGGCTCTTTTCCCTCACCCCCATGGAGTCAACGTTCGGGGTCATCATGCTTGCCATCGTCGCCGGCAGGCCGCGTGTCCTCAACCTCAAAGAGGCGCTCCTTCACTTTATCTACCATCGGCGAGACGTGGTGACGAGGCGCACGAAGTTCGACCTCGAGCGGGCGCTGGAGCGCGCGCATATCCTTGAGGGACTGGTCATCGCGATAAAGAACATCGACGAGATCATCAGTATCATCAAATCCTCCGCGACCCAGCCCGAGGCCAAGGAGCGCATGATCGCCCGGTTCAGCTTCTCCGATATCCAGGCGCAGGCGATCCTCGATATGCGCCTCGGCAGGCTCACCTCCCTGGAGATGGAGAAGATCATCAAGGAGTACGAGGAGGTGCTGGCCCTTATCGAGGAGCTCAGGAAGATCCTCGCCGACGAAAAAGAGCTCATCAAGGTCGTCACAAAAGAGCTCATCGAGATCAAAGAGGAGTTCGCCGACGAGCGAAAGACCGAGATCATCGCCGAGACCAAGGAGCTCACCATCGAGGACCTTATCGCCCAGGAAGATATGGTGGTGACGGTATCTCACAACGGCTACATCAAGAGGACGCCGCTTTCCGTATACCGATCGCAGAAGCGCGGGGGAAAGGGTGTCTCGGCCATGGACATGAACGAGGGTGATTTCGTCGAGAGCCTCTTTATCGCCCAAACCCATGACCACGTGCTGATCTTCTCCGACCGCGGGAGGGCCTACGGGCTCAGGGTCCATGAAATACCCCAGGCGGCGCGGGTCAGCCGCGGGAGGTCCGTGGCAAACCTCGTTCAGATGGCGGCCGAAGAGAAGGTGGCCTCGATGCTCGTGGTGCCGGATGTCGGCCACGACGTGAACGTCATGATGGTGACCGAAAAGGGGATGATCAAGAAGAGCGCCGCCTCCGAGTACGCCAACGCCCGGCATACGGGGATCGTCGCCATCGGCCTTGCCGAGGACGATCGGCTCGTGGCCGCGCGGGTCGTCGAACAGGGACGCGAGATCATCCTGGCCACGGCGAACGGCTTTGCCGTCCGATTCTCCGAGGATGAGGTGCGTCCTATGGGGAGGAGCGCTCAGGGCGTGAAGGCGGCCAAACTTGGTCCCAAGGACACGGTGGTGGGGATCGCTATCATCACCGAGGGATGCACCATCCTCACCACGACCGAGAAAGGATTCGGGAAACGGACGCGCGAGGATGAATACTCCTCGATCAAGCGGGGAGGAAAGGGAGTCATCTCGCTGAAGACCACCGAGCGGACCGGGAAGCTGGTTGGGATCAAGAGCATATCGGTCGACGACGAGGTGGTCATGATCTCCGACAAGGGCAAGTTCCTGAGGCAGAAAGCCAACGCCATCTCGGTCATCGGAAGAAACACTCAGGGGGTCAGGCTCATGAACCTCGATGAAGGCGAGCGTCTCGTCGGCATCGCGGTGCTGGCCGAAAAGGAGGAGGAAAACGGCAATGAGGCGTAGCTGGATCGCGATTGGGGCCTTTTTGATCCTTGTGCTCATCACCTTCGGGGCGTGCAGCCAGGACCCCCTCTCCAATGATTTTGAGCGGGCCGATAAGCTCTCCGAGAGGGGACACTATGAAGAGGCCGCCGAGATGTTTCGGGGGATCGCCACCGTCAACCCTCATTCCGAATGGGCTCCCAAGGCCCTCTTCCGATCGGGCACGATAAACTACCTCTACCTCAAGCACTACGATGACGCCGTCGAGGATTTCGCCTACCTGATTTATTACTACCCCAAGAACGACCTGGCTTTCGATGCCGAGGTGGACATCATCGACATCTACATGAACAAGCTCTCCAACTACTCCCAGGCCATCGTCGAGCTGAGGAAACTCATCGAGGCCTATCCTTCACACAAGCACATCGATGAGTTTCAGTATAAGCTGGCCCAGTGCTTTTATTACATGCGAGACTTCGACCAGGCGCGGCTCGAGTATCTGATTCTCCTGGACAGCTATCCCCGGACGGACCTCAGGCCGCAGGTATACTACGATATCGCCAGCGCCTATTTCGTGGAGGGGGGAGGCAAGCTTGACAAGGCCATCGAGTATTACAGTAAGCTGATAGACGAATACCCCGACTCAAAGCTCGTGATGGAGGCGCGGTTCTACAGTGCCGCGGCGCTCGAGGAAAAAGGGGAGCTTGATGAGGCGCTCAAAGCCTACGAGGAGCTCTTGCCGATCTATCCAAACCCGCGGATGGTCGCGCTGAGGATCGAGGGGGTCAAGAACATCATCGAAAAGAAGGCGTCGCCCGCGCCGGCGGAGGACTTCATGGGAGTCGGGGGGGGGACGGAAGGCGAGAATACGAACGGGACCGAGGGGGAGGTCAAGGAGGTCGGTGGGAGCGAGCCGGCCGACGGGATCGTCATCAAGACCCCGGACAAGACTAAGGAGACGACCCCGGGGGGAGAGAAGAAGGACGACACGAAGAAGTAGGGGGGAATAGGTCCGTTTAAGCGGTGACCGAAAGGTCTGTCGGACTCATCAGTATCTCTCCGACGCTGTGATGGAGGACGTGTGTCGATGCACACGTCCTTTTTAGTTTTCGGCCGTCGGCGGGCGGGGGGAGAAGATCTAATCCGATGAGGGATGACTCCCTCGGGCCTCGGGAAGGTACTCCTCTTGAAAGAGTTGTTCGGGCGGCCTTACGGCCGCCCGAAACGTCTGGAGGTGAAGTTCTGTAGGGGAGAGGGGAAAGGGTCTATTTCACGAGGTGCCATTCGGCCACGAGCGTCTTCTGCTTCGGCACCGCCACCAGGACGACGGGTGAAGCGAAGATCTTACCGGGAACACCCGTAAGGGCGACGGAGACGGCCTCTGAGTCAAGGGTAACGCCCGCAACGCTCAGAACCGCCAGCCCTCGGTTGCCGTCCGCCGCAAAGGCGATGACGGACTTCTTGGTAAAATCTATAGTGCCGAGCTTGGGGCCGCTGATCTTGAGCTCGGTGATGATCTTTTTGAGCTCTTCGGGGGTCGTCGCCGTAAACTCCCTGTCTTTGAGGATATAGTCGGTGACGCCGGAA
The DNA here is from genome assembly GCA_963792965.1 of uncultured delta proteobacterium. Classification (GTDB taxonomy): domain Bacteria; phylum Desulfobacterota; class Zymogenia; order Zymogenales; family Zymogenaceae; genus CAWBYW01. The sequence goes on from CAWBYW010000016.1 coordinate 305,803, forward strand.
TAGACGACGTCGTAGGCGATCGGGTCGCCGTAGGTAACCCCCTTCTCGATCATCTTGTCCTTCATGGAGCCCAAGAGCACCGAGTCGAGGTTATTATCCACCAGCGCCACGTCGGTTCCCGCACCCCCGCGCCCGCCTTCCATCGGGGCAGTCGTCCCGGTCGTTGAGGGTGCGCCCGACGGCGCGGGGACCTTGGCGGCGAGCCCCTTCTCTTCGGCCTTGTCTGCCCCGAGCTTCCAGAACCCGCGGTCGGCTTCCTTCTTGTCCATGGCGTAGTAGTCGCCCCCCGACATCATGACGGTCTCGGTCTCGCCGGAAGCGGTGGTATACTCACCCTTATAGGTGAGGTATTCGAAGGTCCCCTCTGTCCCTTTCGCGATCTTTGTGAAGACGTCAACCCCTTCCTTTGAGAGGCCGCTTGCCCCGATGGTGTTGATGATAATTTGTTTCTTCAACGCCTCCTTGATCTCGTTATCCGTTGTGTAATCGTTCTCGTAGAAGTGCGGGGGTGCGTCGCCGATGAGGAAGATCGTCTTGTCCGTGTCGACCGCCGTGTCCCAGTTTATGTCGTGGATGGCCACGTGCAACGCCTCGTTGACGCTCTCCGGCTCGTCTCCGCCGCCGGAGGCCACGAGGTTTTTAACCTCTTTGATGATCGCGTCGGTATCGTCGGTCAGCTTGAAGATCTTCGTTACGTATTCGTCACCTCGATCACGATATATTACCAGCCCGAAGCGGACGTCCGGTCTCGGCGTGCCGCTCTCGATGTCGGCGATCATGTCCACGAGGCTCTTCTTGACGACCTCGATCTCGTCCCCCATGGAGCCGGTGGTGTCGATGAGGAAGACGACGTCCATCCGTGGGGCTTTTTCCTTCGCCGCGGCAGTCAGCATACCCGACAGGGTTAGCGCAACAACGATAATTCCGGCAAGAACAATAGCAGGTCGTTTCATGAGGCACCTCCCTTTTTCACGGTAAGACACCGGGAACGGAGAAAGGTTCCGGAACAGTGAGCGAGGGGGACTCGGGTTACTCTCGGAAGGCGCGGGATTATTGGCCCGCCTTAACAAAGAGCATTCTGAGATCATAGAGGGCGGCGTCGAGAAAGGCCTCCTCGTCGGGGGTAAGGTTTCCCTTCGTCTTTTCCTTGAGCAGGGAGATGAGATCGATGGTCTGACGCGCCCCGACGAGATCCTTCTTCGTCTCACCGCTGGCCGGGTTGGGCACCTGGCCGAGGTAGATGAGGGCCGAGGTGGAAAGGGACATGATAAAAGAAGTGAAGGTGAGGGGGACATATTCGTGCTCAGCTCCGGACGCGCCCCTTTTCTCCCGCGGCGGCTCTTGGGTCCGCTCGTCCGATGGGGGGGTCTGCCCGGTCGTCTCGGGCTCCGGCTTCGGCTCGTCGGGGCCGGCGTCCTCCTTACCTACCCTGCGCTTGTCGTGGACGGTAAAGCCCTTATCGTCTTGTTCCGGTTCTTTCTTGTCTTTATCTTTTGTATCCATCGGACTTTCCTCACATCAGGTTACGTGCAGAGCACCCGAAAAGAGAGGTGACCCGGATTCTTTTCGTGACTTGCCGGACCCCGCGAAAACGGAAGTTTCATGGGGGCGCTTACCAGCCGAGCTCGGCCCTTGGGTTAAAGGGGTTCTGGCCCTCAAAGTCACGCAGCAGCTTTTTGCTCGATTCCGAGATCTTTTCGGGGATGGCGATCTTAATGACGGCGTACATATCGCCTCTGCCGCCTCCTTTGAGGTGGGGGGCTCCCTTGCCGCGCAGCCGCAGCTTGCGCTCCCCCTGGGTCGTCTCGGGAATCGTAAGACGGGTGGGCCCGTCCACCGTGGGGATCGTCACCTGGGCGCCGAGGGCAGCCTCCGCTATGGTAATGGGGACGTCCACATAGATATCATCGTCCTTGCGGGTAAAATAGGGATGCGGCCTGATTTTTGTGATGATATAGAGATCCCCCGGCGGGCCGCCCGCGCTCCCGGGGCCGCCCTTGCCCCTGAGCCGCACCTTTGAGCCTTCCTTGACGCCGGCGGGTATGGTCACGGTAAGATGCTCGGTCCCCGTATCGGTCCTCAAGGAAATACTCTTCGTGGTGCCTTTCACGGCCTCCATGAAGTCAAGCTCCATGGAGTAGGAGAGATCCTCGCCTTTTCGGGGCCGCTGGGCGTAGGCCCTCCTGCTTCCGGTGCCGAAGAGCTCCGAAAAGATATCGGAAAATGATCCGAAATCCTGCCCGCCGCCGGAAAAGTCGAAGCCCTCGAAGCCCCCGTCTCCGCTTTTCCAGGTCCATGCGCGCGGCCCCTGGCCGCCGCCCGGAGAGAAGGCCTGGTCGCCGAACTGGTCATACGTCCGTTTCTTTTCGGGGTCGGTGAGGACCTCGTAGGCCTCAGAGACCTCCTTGAACTTCTCTTCGGTGGTCGGATCCCCGGGGTTCATGTCGGGGTGGTATTTTCGGGCGAGTTTGCGATAAGCTTTCTTGATTTCTTCGACCGAGGCGCCACGGGAAAGCCCCAGCACCTCGTAGTAGTCCCGCTTTGCCATTGTGAGGGAAAACCTTTGCCTCTCTCGGAGGGGCTGTCTAAGTCTCTTTTATCTCGATCTGTTTAGGCCGTGCTTCTTTCGTTTTGGGAATCACGATTTCCAAGAGTCCGTCCTTGAACGACGCGGTCACCTTATTCTGATCCACGGTATGCGGGAGGGAGAAAGTGCGGGAAAAAGAACCGTACGACCGCTCAATCCGGTGGTAGTTCTCTTCCTTGACATCCTTTTCGAATTTTCGTTCGCCCCTCAGTATCAGGGTCGAATCCTTAATCTCGATCGAGACGTCGTTCTTGGTCAGTCCCGCCAATTCCGCTTTCAGGACGATAGAGCTGTCCGTCTCATAGATGTCGACGGGTGGAGACCAGATACCGGTCGCGAGAGACTCCTCGAATACCTTGTTGCGTGACAGGCTGTCTTCGAAGAGGCGGTTCATCCTGTCCTGAAGGGAAACCAGGTCACGGAACGGTTCCCATCTGACCAGAGCCATGGGGCATACCTCCTTTGTATAAAGTCACAACTTTATATAATATCATCTTCTTGCTAATAATGTAAACAACTTTGGCGGCAAAGTCAAGGGTGTGCCGGTTGGTTTTTTCTTGACTTCTGCCGTCCGGCGCGCTTTAATACGCGTCGTATGGACATACTTATTTGAGGACGTAATGAAAAGATCTCTCGTGATTTTGGCCGTTCTTCTGGCCGTTGCGGCGCTGGCGGGCTGCGGATACCGGTCGCCGGAGAGGTGCCAGGAGGCCGTGTTCAAGGCAGTTTCGAACGACGACGCTAACGCGTTCTTTAAGTGCGTTCTCGCTCCTCCACAGGACGAAAAGGAGCGGGATGCGGTCTTTCAGTGGATCAGGGAGAACTATAAGCCGTACCTCGGCGGATCGATCATGAGCAAGAACGAGGTAAACGGGGTGGTTATCCTCAATATTTCGCCCTCACCGGACTATATCAGCATCTACGGGTCGGCCCTTGCACCGGCGCCGCTGGCGCTGGCCTTCGTCAAGGAAAAAGGGTACAAGCTCGATCTGGACTACACCGAGAAGATAAAGGAGCTTCACGAGATCTACAAGGGATTGATGCGATAGCTGAGACCCAGAGAGATCCCTTTTCTCCGGAGCGCGGGCATCGAGCCGTGCACGGCGGACCGCCGGGGTGAACGGGCGGGACACCGCGTGGGTGAAAGGGGCCGGAAGATACCATAGGTAAGAAAGAACCCGATCATGAATGGTCGGGTTTTTTATTTGGAAATAATCGCGCCATTGCCGGCCGGCTTGTACAAAAATCTGAAAAGGCGCCACGGATGGACAATCAGGCGCCGGATACTATTTGACAGGGGAGAATTGTGTTATACAATTTAATAAGAAAGATAGTTATTTTCAACCCAGTCGTTTCCCCTCGGATCAATGGAAACCGGGCGAGCCGTCGGATACTGGCACAGAGGGACTCGAGGCGCCCGGCGTCCACGCATGAGTACGCCGATTCCATGAAGCGGTCTCGAGCGGTAAAACGACGCCGTGAACGGCGGAGACAATGATATGAAAGATTCACCACTGAGGACTTCGGATATAAAAGAAGCGATCCTTAACAGCATGCCGGAGTCCGTAATCTATCTGGATAGGGACAACAAGATCATCTGGGCCAACAGACCTGCGTATGAATCGATCGGCACGCCGCCCGAGCGGCTCGTCGGAAGTCTGTGCCACGAGATACTGGCCGGAAGCGCGGATGCGTGCGTGGGATGTCCTGCGGCTGAGGCGCTTGCGACCGGAAGGCTCCACGAGGGTGAGATCACGACTCCCGACGGCAGGATATGGTCGGTCACGGCACACCCGGTCCGTGGAGACGGCGCCGGGATCGAAGGAATCGTGGAGGTCAGAAAGGACGTCACGGCGCAGAGGATCGCGGATGCTTCGCTCAGAGAAACAAAGGAGCTTTTCCGCCTTCTGGCGGAAAACGCCAGCGATCTGGTCTACCGGTTACGATTGTTGCCGACGAGGGGGTTTGACTACGTGAGCCGGGCCTCGACCGAGATTACGGGGTACACCCCGGATGAGCTCTATCTTAATGCGGACCTGTTCTTCAATAGCATAGACCCGAAAGACCGCCAACGGGTAAAGGCGGACCTCGAGAAAGGGCATTCCGGGGGACGGACAACACAGTTCTCTTTGACGAAGAAGAATGGGGGCACGGTCTGGCTGGAGCAGCGTGTCGCCCCGATCCTGAACGAGGGTAATACGGTCATCGCGGTGGGCGGGATCGCGCGAGACATAACCGAAAGAAAGGACGCCGAAGATCGCCAAAGACTGATCGTTCAAATACTCGAAGTTCTCAACCAGGTAAGCCGGAAAAAAGACAGGATCATGCTCATCCTGCTGTTGATAAAGGAATACGTGGGTTTTGACGCAGTCGGGATACGCCTGAGAGAAGGCGATGATTTCCCCTACTACGAAACGAGAGGATTTGAAGTGAGTTTCGTTGAGAGCGAGAAGTCCATTTGCGCTCGAACGAAGACGGGAGAGATAGTAACGGACTCACGCGGAAATCCCGCCCTTGAATGCCTGTGCGGCACCGTGATTTCCGGAGCGATCGATCATTCCCTCCCCTTCTATACGAGGAATGGGAGCTTCTGGACCAACAGCAAGCCCGACCTGGACGCCCTGTCGAGAAAGGGCATCGTTCGGGGTCTCCGCGGGCGTTGTTTCACGGACGGGTATGAGTCTGTCGCATTAATTCCTCTTCGGTCCGAAAGCGGTATAATCGGTCTCCTCCAGCTCAACGACAGACGAAAGGAGATGGTCACGCCCGAGATGGTGAGCTTCCTGGAAGGTGTCGGGGCCACAATCGGTATCGCATTTGAGCGCAACAGGATCGAGGAGGAGAGGGAAGGATTGATCGCGCGCCTGGAGGATTCTCTGGCCAAGGTCAAGGCCCTCTCGGGATTGCTGCCCATCTGTGCGAAGTGCAAGAAAATACGGGATGACAAGGGCTATTGGAGTAAGATGGAAAAGTATATCGGTGAACATGCCGATGTCAGCTTTACCCATGGTATCTGCCCGGATTGCGAGAAAGAGCTCTCCCCTGGGCGCGCGAAAGAGGGTCGTGAAGCACAGGTAAAGGCGTCCGGGGCCAAGCCTTAGGTGAATTGATGTATCTCTTCGTTTCGCGTCCTCCCGACAGCTAAAGCCGGAGACATGGCAGGCAGAGACCCACAACGATCGGTGGAGGGCTCTCGTCGATGGAAAAGGAAAGGGAGTCAAACAGCGGGAGCCCGGATACGAGTTTTTGAAAAGATCGGAGCCCTCATCGGACAAGAAGTCGTGCGGATGCATTATTGCTCGGAGAAGGGGTCCATCGTGGTCCTGATTTAGAACAGCACCCCGAAGAAAAAAAGGATCGCGGCGGTCAGAAATATCACGGGGCACAGCTGGTAGGCGATAAACGATACCCGCGCCCCGGTAAAAAGGCTCACGACCGCCATGACGACGAGCATGACTGCCGATATCTCGTAGACGACGTGTGATATCGGATCGTCGGCCCCGGCGGCCATCGTCACCCCGAGCGCGAGTGCCCCGATGAAGCAGAGCGTCAGCCCCTCCATGATCCACTCCATCGTCACGACTCTCGTGTCGTCTATCGATTTCAGCTTAAAGCCCGTGACGACGCTCTTGGTGAAGATGAGATGGGCGATCCCCCAGAGGATCACTATGAGAGCACCGATAAAGACCAGTACCTGGTTGATCATAATAGTACCCCTATTTATACTTTTACCCATTGTGCGGCATGACGTCTTAAACGAGATCATATCAGCAAATAGGCCGAGCATAAAGAAAAATGTCTCGGTTCGCGTCCGCGGCTCCTCGGCCTCAGTTCTGTTCGTAGGCATACGGGGCGGCAAATCATAGAGAGGAATTATCTGTCGGTTTTGCCGGCTCGACTGTTAATAGAAGCACAGGGATCGCATTATCAACTTGACTTCTCCGGTAAAGAGACGTATCATTAAGATTCTCTAATACTCACCGTCGCGCCATTGTAAGGCGTGGCACAGAGTGTGTAACAGCTCGGTTCTTCACGTTAGACTCCCGGACCGTCCTTAATCGAAGGACGGCCCGCTTACATATCATATGATTCTTTTAAGGAGGACGTAATGAAAGGAAGAAGGGTATCGCTTTTCCTTGCTTTTCTTGTTTTTTGATCTGCGGGCTTCGGACTGCTGGCGCCGCGCTTGCCCAGGACAGCCTCTACCTCGAGGAGCCCAACCTCTATAATGTGCCCAAGACACTGATGGTTCCCTCGGGGCAGATGTGGGCGCCGGAGTTGAGGGATAACCCGGCACTCATGAAACCCGATAAAGACGTCGTGTTTCTTGCCAACCTCTCCTACCTGGGCGGCTACACAACCGTCGACCTGGACAGCGCCCTTACGATCGGCTCCCCTCTGCTGATCGGCTTTACGGGCGTCGCCTCCAGCTCCGGTGAGGAAACCTACGTCACCAACGGGGTGGCGGCCGACGCCGGCGTGATCCTGAAGACGTCGGACATGTCCCATTTCGGCGTCATGATGAAGTACCGCTGGCTCTCCACCACCATGGACGGCGACCAGTTCCAGAGCTTCAGTGCAGCGGCGGGGGCGTTGACGGGGAGCTTCTCTTCCTCGCTGGGCCGCGACATCACGGCCAACGACTTTTCCCTCGGGCTCTTCTATAACCTCGAGTTTTCCCGGGCCTTTGCCCTCGGGATGGGCTTCAAGTACGGCTACGACAACGAAAAGAGCGACTATAACATGGTGGGAAGCGGGACTTCCACCAGTTTCGGACCCGAGTCCGCCAGCGTGAACCGTGAGTTGACGCTCACGTCTCACCGGTTTGCCCCCGTGTTCGGGGTCTCGGTGAAGCCGACCGATTCCCTTACCCTGGGCGCGTCCGTCGAGGCCGGGTTCGTCACGGGCGGCGTGGACAAGGATGACGTCCTGTTTGATAACGTTCCTATCGTGCCTGCTTTCCTGAACACCCACAGCGAGGTCCTGAAGTCGGGCGACCTTTCCGGGTGGGGACATCAAGACGGGCATTGACGTGACCTACGCCGTCTCGGACAAGCTGTCGTTCCCCTGTTTCGTGAATTTCCGCTACGGACATCTGAGATGGGACGTGGACGGGACGGCGACGGGGATATTCTTCCCGTTCGTGCCCCTGGAGCTTGCCGCCATGCCGGGGCCCGTGGCCTATGAGAACGAGAACACCTGGTGGGACGTAGCTGCCGGCTTCGGCGCGAAATTTACCCTCGGCGGCATGGACATGAAGGCCACGGCCGCATATATCCACGTGAATTTCGACAACGACTACGACCAGAGCAACACCAACAACACCACTATCTTCGTCCCTGCCGGCGCGAGATCCGACTTCGAGGAGCACGTCTCGGAAACCCGGGACGTCATCAGCCTCGGGATCGCGGCCAAGAAGGACTTCACCCCGGCGCTGACCGGCGAGGTCGGGCTGCGATACGACCTCGGGTGGGGGACGATGGACCTCAACCGGGACTACCTGCCCGGGTTTAACTTTCTCGGGACTGTCCCGCTGCTTGGACTTCTCCTATTCCGACACGGCGTTTTACCAGAACCTGACGCTCAGCGCGAAGGCGCGGTACGCCCCCACCGAGCGGCTCACGCTGTCGCTCGGGGCGAACGTGACCTTCCCGATCGACCCGCTCAACTACAACCTGGACGGAAGCGTCTCCGGGGTTGACAGCGGTATACCGTTTGTTTCACCATCACGATTGCTGTATGATGGCCCGGCGGACCTCGGCTGCGACACGACCGACTGGCAGTACGGCGGCTTTTTGTCGCTCTCCTACAAGATCGGCATACCTGCGCCGGTGCCGCCCGCCGCGGCGCCCGAGGCCCCCAAGGTCTCTCCCCAGCTGACGCCGATGAGCAAGAACTAAACCCTATACCATCCGGCATAAAAAGAGCGGGGCGGCATTTGCCGCCCCGCTTTTATTTCTATCTCTCCGTCCCGAAGGACTCGGACAGTTCTTACGCCTCCAAACCAAGCGCCCTGAGCACGCGCTCGTTGAAGAGCTCGGGCTTTTCCACAACGGGGTTATGGTAGCTTTCCGGGATCGAGACGATCGTGAGGTTCTTGAAGTAGGTATCGACGAGTTTTGAAAACTCGCCGATGGGGCCGAACGACTTGCCTCCCTGGACGTAGAAGACCGGAACGTCCGTTCGGTAGTTCTGCCGGTACAGCTCATATCTTCCCTTGGAAAAACGATAGATGGCCCCGAGGAAATCGAGGGCGCTGTCTATCGAGGTGCGCTCGAAGCCCTCCCAGGTATAGAGCCAGCCGTTGTTTCCGTTGGACTGCTGCAGGGGCAGAAAGGAGTTGAGGAAGTTGAAGCCCGCCCCCGTCTTGAAGACCGCGCGGTAGAGGAGCTTATTGAATTTTGGTACCAGGAGCGGATAGAGATACTTCGGGAAATAGGCATGGACTTCAATGAGGATGAGCTTCTCGATCAGCTTGGGGTAGCGCTGGACGACCTCCATGGCAATGTTGCCGCCGAGGCAGTTGCCGATGAGCGTGATCCGGCCCAGCCGGAGCTTTTCGATATATTTCCTGCCGAGCTCGATGAAGTCCTCAAAGTTGAAGTGGGGAAGCGGCGTACTGCCCCCGTAGCCGGGCCATGCGGGGCGATAGACGGTGAAGTGGCGGGCGAAGGCCTCGTGACACATCCCGAAGGTATCTTCGTTGCCGATCCAGCCGTGGTAAAAGACAAGCGGAGGCCCCGAGCCGCTGACCTTCGTCGAAATATTAAGGCCGTCGATCTCTGTCATCATGATCTCTTCGGTTGCTTTCTTCCGTCGAACAACGGGTGCCGATTTCTCTCTCAGACGCATTTCCATGGCGCCACCCCTTTAGTCACAAAAAGGCGAAAAACGCTCTTAATCCCCATATCAGATAACGCCGGCAGTGTCAATCCATAATATTATAGTACATTATAAATTATACCATTTTACGGACAACGCGGCAACTTCTTTCAGCTCCCGGCTCGTATACCCGGCAACGAAGATGCTCACGAAAGATACGGGAACGAGCGCTAAAAGTTCTCGGGATCTTCTCTCTTATCTTACATCGCCGCTCACTACGGTTTGGTGAGAGCCTCGACAGCCTCCTTTGCCCGCGTTCACGACGAGTATAACGGGAAGCGCGAAAGGCCGCCAGGGAGAAGGAAGACTGGGATACTCACCCCTCCCCGTGGCGCTCGATGCGGCCGGGCCGACGGGTCGTGCATTTTAGTGGAGAAAGGGGCGATTGTGCGGTCGAAAACGCCAGACGAAGACGAAAATGCTTGATATCGGCTCATTCTTCTGGTATAAAAGCAAGGTTCCAATTTATTCAAAGTGAGGTGATACCCTTGGGCAGCGTGATCAAGAAACGTAGAAAAAAGATGAGGAAGCACAAATATAAAAAACTCAGAGCGAAGATGCGCCACAGACGTAGACGCGGTAGATAAGGATCGGGCTGGCGCTCTCAGAGTCTCAAAGACGAGGGGCTTTAGTAAGCGGTCGTGTACCCTTAAGCCCCCGTTTTGTTTTCGGCGGGTGCACGTGGAACAAAGACGACACGTCCTCATCACGGGATTTCCCGGGACGGGAAAAACGACGCTGATCTCGTCGCTTATCGGGCGGCTTCCGGGGACGCGGACGGGATTTATCACGCGCGAGGTGCGCACGGCCGGGGTCAGGAAAGGGTTCACCATCGAGACGCTTGAGGGCGTGACGGCGCCCCTGGCCGACGATGCACCGGGCGGCTCACGGCGTGTGGGAAAATATCGCGTCCTGACCGAGCATATCGATGGCGTGGCCGTCCCGGCCATCCGCGCGAAGGCGGATTTCATCGTCATCGATGAGATCGGTAAGATGGAGACCGTCTCGGAAGAATTTGTGCGTGCGCTTCAATCGGCCTTGGACGGCCGGTCTACGGTCGTCGCCACCATCGCGATGAAAGGAGGCCCCGTCATCGAGACGATAAAGGCGCGGCCGGACGTAAAGATCTTCGAGGTAACGCGCGAGAACCGGGATACTCTCGGCGATCTCATTATCGCCGATATCGTGACCCGTCGTGCGACGGGGGCTACGTGATGATCTGTTTCGCGTACGCCGAAAGCGGGGGCATCGGTCACGGGGGGCCGGCATATCTTTTCCAACGACTGGTGTGGTAGAGGGCGGGCGCGCCTCACTATGACGGACCATGAAGATAATCAAGGCGGAATATATCAAAAGCGCGACAGGCGCCGCGGACTACCCGAAAAGCCCCCTTCCCCAGATCGCCCTGGCCGGCCGCTCCAACGTGGGCAAATCTTCCCTCATCAACTGCCTCGTCGAGCGAAAAGGACTTGCCAAGATATCATCGACCCCCGGGAAAACCCGCACGATCAACTTCTTTAACATCAATGACCGGATCATTCTCGTGGACCTGCCCGGCTACGGCTACGCGCGGGTTCCCAAGGAGATGAGACTATCCTGGCGGCCGATGGTGGAGCGCTACTTCGCCAGTTGTGAGACGCTGGTGCTCGTCGTCATCATCATCGATATCAGACGTGGACCCGAGAACGAGGAGATATCCCTCTACTCATGGCTGTCCGGGCGTGGGATACGGTCCATCTTCGCGGCGACGAAGGCCGATAAGGAAAAAAAGGCGGCGGTGCAGGGAAGGATCTCCGCGATCACCGCGGCGCTCGGGGCGCCGCCTGAGGATGTCGTCCTCTTTTCGGCCAGGACGAAGATGGGAAGGGACCTCCTCTGGTCCCGAATCCGGGAGGCCGCCGGTGCCTCATAAAATCTCCTTCTCAACCCCCGCGAAGGTCAATTATTACCTCAGGGTGGCCGGAAAACGGCCGGACGGCTATCACGATCTGGTCTCGGTCATGTGCGCGGTGAGTCTGTTTGACGAGATCACCATGACCCTCGGGGGCAGAGGGGTCTTTGTCCGGTCCGATCACCCTAACGTGCCGTCGGGCCCGGACAACACGGTCTTTCGAGCGGCGCGGCTCGTCCTTGATGCCGCGGGAGATGAGGGCGGCGTCGATATCCATATCGATAAGAAGATCCCGATACTGTCGGGACTCGGCGGGGCGAGCTCCGACGCCGCCGCGGTGATGAAGAAGCTCAATCAGGTGATGCGTCTGGGCTTTTCCTTGGAAGAGCTGACGAGCCTCGGGATGCAGGTCGGATCGGACGTTCCGTTTTTTCTCCACGGATCTCCGGCGCTCGTCACCGGGAGGGGGGAGATCCTCGAGAGCATAAAAGGGATTCCGGAGGCGTGGCTGGTGATCGTTAAACCGCCGGGGGGTATTTCGACGCGTGATGCATATAAAAGTGTTGATTTGCTATTGACAGAAGATAAAAAACATATTATGATTCCGAAGTTTAATGGTACACTTGACGGTCTTGTTGTCGCCATGTCCAACGATTTTGAGCCGATAGCCGAGCGCGAGCTCGGCGAGATATCGGAAATTAAGGACAAGCTCATAAGACTCGGTTCGATGAAGGCTATGCTTACAGGAAGCGGTTCTGCGGTCTTTGGGGTATTTGCGGATGAGATCTCGGCGCATCGGGCGTGCTCGATACTCCGGGATCGTCCTGACTGGAGCGTCTTTGTCGCGAAAAATCTCTTCGACTAATTTTTACCATGGAGGCAGCAATGGACATAACTGAGGTCAGGGTTTTTCCGGTGAACGAGGAGAGGCTGAAAGCGTACGCCACCATCACCTTTGACGACTGCTTCATTATCCGGGATCTCAAGGTCATCGATGGAAACAACGGCCTTTTCGTTGCGATGCCGAGCAAGAAGAGGAAAGACGGGACGTTTCGGGATACCGCGCATCCGCTGAACAACGAAACGCGTGAAAGGATCGAGGACGTGGTGCTTCGGGAATACGAGAAGGAGCGAACGCGGGTCGACGACGGAGGAAGACCGCTCATGCGGGACGACGAATGAGCCATCGGGTCATGCCGACGGACTCATCCAGGAGAGAGTCAGGGATATAGTATATAATATACAATATTGGGGTGTCGACAAGCGGTAAGTCTCGGGACTTTGGATCCCGCATTCGGAGGTTCGAATCCTCCCACCCCAGCCACTTTAGAAGCATAGATAAAGACAGTGGACAGGATAAAGATATTTTCCGGGACTTCCAATCCCCGGATGACAGAGGAAATCTGTGAATTCCTAAAGATCCCCCTCGGGAAAGCGAAGGTCTCTCTTTTTTCCGACAGCGAGATCTCAGTAGAAATCCATGAAAGCGTGCGGGGCATGCGGGTCTTCGTGATTCAATCCACCTGCCCCCCCGTGAACGACAACATCATGGAGCTCCTCGTGATGATTGACGCCCTCAAACGGGCATCCGCGGAGGAGATCACCGCCGTAATCCCCTATTACGGATATGCCCGCCAGGATCGCAAGGTTTTCCCCCGGGCACCCATATCGGCAAAGCTCGTGGCCGATCTGCTGGAGGCGGCAGGCACCCACCGCGTCATCTCCATGGAGCTGCACGCGGGCCAGATTCAGGGATTTTTCAATATCCCGGTGGATCACCTCTACTCGTCTCCGGTGATGATTACGTATCTCAGAAATAAGTTCGGGAAGGACGCGGTGATCGTCTCGCCCGACGCCGGGGGCGTGGAACGGGCGCGGGCGTACGCACAGCGCCTCGAGATGGGGCTTGCCATCATCGACAAGCGGCGCCCGGGGCCCAACGTCGCGCAGGTGATGAACATCATCGGCGACGTCGAGGCTAAGAACGCCGTGATCCTCGACGACATGGTCGATACCGCCGGAACACTGGTCAAAGCGGCCGACGCCCTCATCAACAGCGGGGCGAAGGCGGTCTTTGCCGCGGCCACCCATGCCGTTCTGTCGGGAGAGGCCGTCAAGAGGATCGTCGATTCCCCCATCAAGGAGCTGGTAGCCACCAACACCATCCCGCTGTCCGAAGAAGCAAGGAAATCGGGAAAGATCACGGTCCTCTCGGTCTCGCACCTCCTCGGAGAGGCGATCAGGCGGGTGCACCAGCGGGGCTCGGTAAGCGAGCTCTTTATCTAACGGATACTGAAAGGCGTGGGAGGTTCGGTCCCCACAGATGAGTGGGACGCCGGGCCTTCCTTTCATAAAAAGGTGAGAGAAAATGGAAATTGCACAACTAAAGGTTGAACTGCGGGAAGGGTCCGGCAAAGGCGCTGCACGGAAGCTGCGGGCCAAGAACAAGGTACCGGGAATTTTTTACGGCCCGGGGGAAGAATCGGTCAAGGTTGCGGTAGACCCCGGCGAGATCAGGGCGGCGGTACGCACCCATGAGGGCTCGATGCCGCTGTTCTCCATTATCCCCAACGGGAAGGACGCCGAAAAGTTTGCGGGAAGCGTTGCGCTCGTCAGGGAGCTCCAGACCGATCCGCTGACTCACGAATACCTTCACATCGACCTCATGAAGATCGATCTGTCCAAGCAGATCACGGTCGAGGTGCCGCTGCACTTCGTCGGGAAACCCCGGGGCCTCAAGAAGGGCGGCATGGTCGACGAGCAGGTCAGAAGACTGGAGGTCAAGTGCTTCCCGACCGATATTCCGGAGTTCATCGAGGTGGATATCTCGAACCTCGATCTCGGCGAATCGATCCATCTAAAAGACATCCGCCTCCCGAAGGGGGCCGACATCGATACGAGCATCAATTTCACGGTGGTCTCGGTGATCCTGCCCAAGAGGGGCAAAGAGGAAGTTGAGGCCGAGGCCGCAGCCGCCGCCGAGGCCGAACAGCCGGAGGAGACGACGCCCTCCGAGTAGCGTCGCACCGACGGCGTCCGGACGTGATAGCCGCGCGGATACCGCCCGGAAAGGCTCTGTTTTTTGTATGGAAGAAAGCCCGATGGTGGATGAGAGCCGGCCTCGGGAGATCCAGGGGCCTATAGCGAAATGAAGGCCGTCTTCGGACTCGGAAACCCGGGTGAGACATACGCCGAAACGCGCCACAACGTGGGACGCATGGTCGCCTCATCGTGGGCGAAGGACGCGGGGATTCCCGTCAAAGGCAGGAAGTACCTGGCGCGGACAGGCACCGGTGCCGTGGACGGAGAAGAGGTCATCGTCGCGCTCCCCCAGACCTATATGAACCTGAGTGGGCGCTCGGTGGCGGCCGTCACAAGACACTTTAAGCTGTCGGCGGGGGATCTCATCGTGATTTTTGACGATATGGATCTCGACTTCGGGAGGATCCGGATTCGCTCAAAGGGCGGGTCGGGAGGTCACCGGGGGGTGCAGTCGATCATCGATGAGCTCGACGCGGATGGTTTTGTCCATCTCAGGATCGGGATCGGAAGGCCGTCGGATGAACAAGACGATACGGTCGACTTTGTCCTTTCGCCCTTCTCGCGCGAAGAACGTGAAGCGCTGCCGGAGATCATCCAGAGAGCTCGCGGCGCACTTTGGGCCATCATCCGGGGCGGGGTGGTGGCGGCGATGAACGAATTCAACGGGTAGCCTCGCGGCTGTCCGGAGGCGTGGGATACGCGGCCAGCACGGTCGGGTAATGTGCGAGGCCGGGGGCGCCTGGAACGTCGCCCGCCGGGGCGATAGTGGGCGGACGGCCCGTTTTTCGAGAAACTATTTCCTTGACATCAAAATCATGTCGTGCTATTTTCCGCAATTGAATGAATCTTCATTCATGATAGTTTGGTAATGGTCGGGTTGGAAATGGAGTAGAAGGTATACTGTAACGATAACCAGAAAGAGAGGTACGCAATGAGTCAAATTGTCATATTTGCATTTATCGCGGGGTTTCTTGGCGTGGCCTACGCCCTGATCACCGCCGCCTGGGTCATCAAGCAGCCCAGCGGCAGCGATAAGATGCGCGAGATCTCCGATGCCGTGAAGGAAGGCGCCACTGCCTTCCTGAAGCGCGAGTACCTGACGGTCGCCGCGGTGGCGGTGGTGCTCGTGATCCTGTTGTTTTTCCTCAATAAGTGGGCGGCCATCGGATTCATCGTCGGAACGGTGGGATCGGCCCTGGCCGGTTATATCGGCATGATGGTGACGGTCCGCGCCAACGTGCGCACCGCGGAAGCCGCAAAGTCCGGGCTGCAGAAGGCGTTATCTCTTGCCTTCAAGGGCGGGTCGGTTACGGGCATCATGGTCGTGGGGCTGGGCCTCTTGGGGATAACGGGATACTTTTCCATCGTCAAGGCGGTTGCGCCGATCGAGCAGGCATTCCATGCCCTGATCGGCCTCGGGTTCGGGTGCTCCCTTATGAGCGTCTTTGCCCGTATCGCAGGCGGGATCTACACGAAGGCGGCCGACGTGGGCGCAGACCTCGTCGGTAAGGTCGAGGCGGGCATCCCCGAGGACGACCCCCGCAACCCCGCCGTTATCGCGGACAACGTGGGCGATAACGTCGGCGACTGCGCCGGGATGGCGGCCGACCTCTACGAGACCTACACGGTAACCATCGTGGCAGCCATGCTGTTGGCAAAGACCGCCTTCGGTCCCGACAGCCTGTGGGTGCAGTTCCCGCTCCTCATCGGCGGAATTTCCATCATCGCATCGATCATCGGGACGTACTTTGCTAAAATGGGCAAGAAACAGTACATCATGGGCGCCCTCTATAAGGCGCTGGCGGTCTCAGGCGTGCTGGCGGCGATCGCGTTTTACTTCGCATCGTCCTGGTTCCTGAATCTGTTACCCTTAGAGGAGCAGATCTTCACGCCGGTAAGCGTCTTCGGCATGGCTGTCATCGGCCTGGTCCTCACCGGCCTGATCGTGATGATCACCGAGTACTTCACCAGCACGAAATATAAACCGGTCAAGCATATCGCCAACGCGAGCCAGACCGGTCATGCGACCAACATCATAGCCGGGTTGGCCGTGAGCATGAGATCGACGGCACTTCCGGTCCTGGTCATCTGCGCCGCGATCTTCGGGGCCTACTACCTCGGCGGTGGGTTTGCCGGCAACGCGCTGGGCGGGCTCTTTGCCATCGGGCTCTCGGCCGTTGCGATGCTTTCAATGACGGGTATCGTGGTGGCCATCGATTCCTACGGGCCCATTACCGATAACGCCGGCGGCATCGCCGAGATGGCGAAACTCCCCGCGGGAGTCCGGGCGATCACCGATCCGCTGGACGCCGTTGGCAACACCACCAAGGCCGTCACCAAGGGATACGCGATCGGCTCGGCGGCGCTGGCCGCACTGGTCCTCTTTGCGGAATATTCCCGGTCCTTCGGCAGCGGCCTCGTCTTTGACCTCTCCGATCCAAGGGTCCTCATCGGGCTCCTCATCGGCGGCCTGCTCCCGTTCTACTTCGGCTCGCTCCTCATGGAGGCGGTCGGAACGGCGGCGGGCGGCGTGGTCGAGGAAGTGCGCCGTCAGTTCAAGGCGTTCCCCGGGATCATGAAGGGCACGGCCAAACCCGAGTACGGGACCTGCGTTGACATCGTCACCAAAGGCGCCATCAAGCAGATGATGCTGCCCGCGCTCCTTCCCGTGGCCACACCGATTCTGGTAGGCATCATCCTGGGCAAGGAGGCCCTCGGGGGCGTGTTAATCGGGACGATCATCACCGGGCTCTTCTTGGCCATCTCCATGACGAGCGGCGGTGGCGCGTGGGACAACGCCAAGAAGTATATTGAAGACGGAAATCTCGGCGGCAAGAAGTCCGACGCCCACAAGGCAGCGGTCACGGGCGACACGGTCGGCGATCCCTATAAGGACACCGCGGGGCCGGCGATCAACCCGATGATCAAGGTCATCAACATCGTCGCCCTCCTGATTGTTCCCATCATCCAGAAGATCTGGGGGTAGCGGCGTGTCGGGTGACGGCATAGCCGTCAGCTAAAGGCACTACGAGGGGCGTCGGATGACATATCCGACGCCCCTTTCATTATCGGGCCTGATAAAAGGTAAAGACTGCCAAACGGGCACCACGCACTTGACAAAACTATAGTACGTGGCTCATAATTAAAGAAGCGCGTATCTTAATAATCCCATCCTTTTGGAGAGACGATATGGCACCCGATAAGGACCTGTACGAACAGCTGTCGGACCGGATCATGACGACCGGCTCAAGGCTCATCCCCGAGCTTTTCCGGTTCATCGCGACCGACGAGGACGCGCGGCTCATGCTGGCGACCCCCGGCACGGTCGATGAGCTTGCCGAAAAAACAGGTAAAGACAAGGCCGATGTGCAAAAGAGGCTCGATGACCTCTTCCACAAGGGGCTCATGTTCAAAGCCAGGAAGGAAAGCGGGGTCGTCTACAAGATGTGCAAGGACCTCGTCCAGTTCCACGACGGAACGATTCTGTGGCAGGAGGCGCCCAAGGCGTACCATCAGCTCTGGAAAAAATACATGGACCAGGAGTGGTTCGACTACGCCAAGCTCATCGAGAAGTTCGTCAAGGAGCCCTTTACCCGCGTCGTACCGGTGGGAGAGTCCGTCAAGGCCGACGGGCAGATCCAGACCGTCGATGACGTGAACCGGATCATCGATAACACCAACCGCGTGGCGGTGACCGACTGCACGTGCCGGACGATCGACGGCAAGTGCGGGCATGAGCTGAAGGTCTGCGTCCAGGTGGGGCGCTCGGCCGAGTATGCCCTTGAGCGTGGCACGGGCACGGAGCTAACCAAGGATGAGGCCAAGGCGCTCATCAAGCGGTGCGACGAGGCGGGGCTCGTGCATGTGATCATGAACAGCGCCACGAAGCAGAACTTTATCTGCAACTGCTGCTCGGATTGCTGCCAGACGATGCCGGTCTTCGTGAAGGCGGGGGTGAAGATCCTCTCGCCGAGCCGCTTTGCGGCCGGGGTCGACAGCGATGTCTGCACGGGCTGCGAGTCGTGCGTGGAGCGCTGTTTCTTCTCGGCGATCTCAATGGACGACGGCACGGCCAGCGTGGACGTGACCAAGTGCATGGGGTGCGGCGTCTGCGCCCCGGCCTGCCCGGCCGAGGCGATCAGCCTTTCTGAAGTACGGGCAAAAGAGACGATACCTGCATAACAATAACCCGGCCGACACGACGGACGTGTCGGCCGGGAATCCTACCGCTTTAGTTCCGCCTTTATCTCCTCATGCATCTCTTTCGTCTCGGGTATCCGGGATGAACCAGACGGCCACGAGCACCATTACCGTGGGAATTACCCCGACAAGCAGCCTGATGGCGACGAGCGCCGCCTCTTTCTGGGGGAAGACGTTCTCGGCGTAGCCCGAGAGATCCAGGAAGAGGCCGAGTGACGTCGTTTTGGACCGGCAGCGTTACAGCGCGTTGTTTATGATCCTTTGCGAATCGTTTGATTTTCCATCGCCGTTCTGGTATGATTTTTCAAGTCCATAGGAGAAAGCCGTGAAAAAAAAGGGCGCCTTTTGTCTCATGCTCCACTCCCACATCCCCTACTGCAAGAAGTCCGGTGTCTGGCCGGCCGGCGAGGAGTGGCTCTTCGAGGCGATGAACGAGTGCTATATACCGCTCCTCATCGTGCTGAGAAGGCTCTTCCTTGAGGGAATCCGCCCCGGGATCACGATCGGGGTCGTGCCGGTGCTGGCCGAGCAGCTGTGCGATCCCTACATGAAGGCCCGCTTCCTCGAATATATGGGCGACAAGATCACGCGGGCGGACCTCGATATCGAGCGGTTCGGCGATGACCCGAAAAGAAGGCGTGTCGCCGAATACTGGAAAGAGCGTTTCGAGGATAACGTCCGGGCCTACGTGAAAGACTTTCATCAGGATATCCTCGGCACGCTGAAATGGCTTCAGGATGAATCCGCCATCGAGGTGATCACGTCGGCCGCCACCCACGGCTTTCTGCCACTCATGGCGCATGACAGCGCGCTCTATGCCCAGATCAAGGTCGGCGTCGACACCTACACGAAGCATCTCGGGAGGCCGCCGCGCGGCTTCTGGCTGCCCGAGTGCGCCTACCGGCCGGCCGAGGACGCGGGAGGAAGGCGGCGTAAGGCGCTGGACGAGTGGCTTGCGGACTTCGGGATCGAGTATTTCATCGTCGAGGAAGTGGGGATCATCCGCGCCGCCGTGGTCGAAGACCGGGCGAAGTGCGGCGCCCCGACGACCGACCGGGGATACCGGCTGCCCTCGGGCCTCTCGGTCTTCGGGAGGAATTCAGCCACGGGGCGGCAGGTCTGGTCGTCGGCCGTCGGCTACCCGTCCGGGGCCGACTACCTCGAGTTCCACTGGAAGGACCCGGAGTCGGGACTGCGCTATCACCGGGTGACGGGCAAGGACAAGAAGCTCCTCTACGACCCGACCCGGGCGGCGGCCCGGGTCAAGAAGGGACGCGGCGGGCTTCGTGAGGCTCCTTGCCTCCGAGGTCAAGCGGGCTACGTCCGCGGGGGCCCTTGGCCCGGTCATCGTCTCGCCCTACGACACGGAGCTCTTCGGCCACTGGTGGCACGAGGGGCCCGCCTTCATCGAGAATGTGTGCCGCGCGCTCGCGCAGTCGCGCGCAGCCGTCCCCATGACACTGTCGCACTACACAGAGGATAACAGAGACACGTTTCAGACGATCGAGATGGGACCGTCGAGCTGGGGAGAAAACGGAGACTTCACCGTCTGGAAAAACCCCGAGCACGGCTGGATCTGGCCGCTGATAAACGACACATGCCGACACATGGAAGAGGTCTTGGGGGGAATTGAGGCGGCGGGCTATGCGCCTGACGAGCGGGGGAAGCGGATTTTGCGCCAGATGGCGCGCGAGCTGCTCCTCATGCAGGGCAGCGACTGGCCCTTCCTCCTCTATACTGAGCAGGCGCGGGAATACGCCAACCAGCGATTTCACCACCACCACCAGAGGTTCTTGAAGCTGTTGTGGGGGGCGCGGGACCTGGAGGACCGGGGCCGCGTGTCGGACCGGGACCTTGCCGAGATGGAGGATATCGACGGGGTGTGGGGGGGGTTAGACTATGGGATATTCCGCAAATATAAATAGTAAAACGCCGGCTATTATTACACCTCGGATCTTACGTGCGTAATCGTGTCTTCTGAAATATCATCCAAGCCGTTTGCTTTGCTTTGTGTTCCTTCTTATAATTATTCCAACACCGTCACTCCTTCCGCTATAAGCATCTGTCAACCTAATACAACGGACTCTTATGCGGATGCACCGACCCGGTGAGAAATGGAAAAAAACATTTACGGCTTCGTAGGGGCACGACATGTCGTGCCCGTCAGATCTTTCGACCCTCGCCTATCTCCTCCTCCCGAACAATAGGCTCAGCGGCAGCGAGAAGATCACCGCCCCGATGATCGACCAGATGATCGGGAAGTGCGCCCCGCCGAGGTTAATGTTGAAAAGCTCCGGGAGCCCGAGGTGCCTTGCCACCCAGGTGCCGATGATGGCGCCGATGAAGCCTACCGCCGTCGAGGCCAGGCACCCCTTGTTGTTGAAGCCCGTCAGGGCCATGCCGACCGAGCCGCAGACCGCGGCGATGATGAGCAGAAGGATAAATTCGAGGATAGTCATACGTCCCCCTCTTTTCCGATTATAAGAGCTCGAAACTCAAACCGATAGTATATTGTTCCTATTATAGCACGCACTTTTTTGCCCGCTCACAAAAAAATTGCCCGGCGCGACGTTTTTTGTTATAAAGGGGGACGACAAGAAAGAGGAGGAAGACGTGAGAGACCGACACAACCCCGATTGGAAGATGGACACCCGGTGCGTCCACGCCGGCGAGGGCACCGACCCCGAGACGAAGGCAATCCGCCGGCCCATCCATATGGCAAACTCCTACGAGCTCCCCACCGACATCGAAGAGCTCCTCAAGACCGTCTCGTGGGAGCACCTGGACAAATTCTCCTACACCCGCGAGCATAACCCGACCGCGCGCCACCTCGAGGAGCGGCTGGCCGAGCTCGAGGGCGGGCAGGACTGCGTCGTGGCGGCCAGCGGCATGGGTGCGATCGCCGCGACACTCTTTGCGCTTCTTTCCGTGGGCGACCATATCGTCTGCTCGGAGATCTGCTACACCGGCACCCAGAAGCTCGTCGGGGTGCACCTCGTTCGCTTCGGGGTCGAGGTCTCCATGGTGGACAGCTCCGACCTCGCCGAGGTGAAGGCCGCCATCAGGCCGAATACAAAAGTTGTGCTCGTGGAGACGCCGGGAAACCCGCTGGTGATCATCAGCGACATCGCCGCGATCGCCGAGATGGCCCACAAGGTCGGGGCGCTCTTGGTGGTCGACTCGACCTGGTCGGGGCTGGTCACGCAAAAGCCGCTCACGCTCGGGGCCGACCTCGTGATCCACAGCACGACAAAATATATTAATGGCCACGGCGACAGCCTGGGCGGCGCGGTGATCGGGCCACAGAAGATCCTCACGGAGATCCGGGAGCGCGGGATCGTCCACCTCGGCGCCTGCATCTCGCCCTTCAACGCGTGGCTGATCCTGCGCGGCTCCGTCACGCTCCCGATCCGCATGGCCCGGCACTCCGAAAACGGGCAGCGGGTGGCCGAGTTCCTGGAGGCCCACCCGAAGGTGAAGTCGGTGCGCTATCCCGGCCTGAAATCGTTTCCCGAGCACGGGCTCGCCAGTGACCAGGGACGAAAATAACTGAGGCGAGCTTCGATAATGGGTTTTGAGTCGCATTTTTTTAGCGTTGTTGTATTGACCACGGGTGAAAGATCATTTTCTGTGGTTGCGCAGTTAAAGAAGAAAATAAAATGCTTAAAGAAAAAGCATAGAGTGGTGGGTATGTGTCCTGGTCGAACCCGACAAAGACGATAGTTAAAATGTCTTGAAGAGAAAGGGGTCATATTCATCGTGCTCCTATAGTTATAGTGCCAACCGTGCCGAGCTCTGTATCTTCTGATGAGAAGGCGAATACTTGATAGGTATAAGAGAGAGCAGGGTCAATAACTTTATCAGCATAAGTGGTTCTTGTTTGGCTTGATAACGGAATGTTGTTGCGCATAATTTTATAATAGGCAGCACCTGGAAAAGCTGTCCACTTAAGTTGATAATAAACAAACTTGACGCCTAAGCCTTTCGCTTTTTTAACAGCCGCTGTTAATGTAGACGAACTTGTTACAGACAAGCTTGTAGCAGATGTTGTAACCGCATGGCTTGCAGAATCTGTTACTGTAAGAGTGACAGAATAAGTGTTAGCAGCTGTATAGGTATGGGTGGGATTGGCTAGAGTTGAAGTGTTTCCATCTCCGAACGCCCAACTGTAGGTATAAGGGCCCGTTCCCCCGTGTACGCTCGGTGTGAACAAAAAACTAGTGACAGTGGTTCCCGATGTCGGGGTCACTGAAAATGAAGCGGTAAGAGGATCTGTCACAATAATGCTTGTGGGACCTGCTGTAGCCGTAATCACTTGCAGAATCTGTTACTGTAAGAGTGACAGAATAAGTGTTAGCAGATGTATAGGTATGGGTGGGATTGGCTAGAGTTGAAGTGTTTCCATCTCCGAACTCCAACTGTAGGTATAAGGGCCCGTTCTTTCGTGTACGCTCGGTGTGAACAAAACTAGTGACAGTGGTTCCCGATGTCGGGGTCACTAAAAATGAAGCGGTAAGAGGATCTGTCACAATAATGCTTGTGGTACTTCTTGCCCAGCCGTATGACTTGCAGAATCTGTTACTGTAAGAGTGACAGAGTAAGTGTTAGCAGATGCATAGGGATCAAGTGGATTGGCTAGAGTTGAAGTGTTTCCATCTCCGAACGCCCAACTGTAGGATAAGGGCCCGTCTCCTGTGTATGCTCGGTGTGAACAAAGGCAGTGACAGTGGTTCCCGATGTCGGGGTCACTGAAAATGAAGCGGTAAGAGGATCTGTCACAATAATGCTTGTGGGACCTGCTGTAGCCGTATGACTTGCAGAATCTGTTACTGTAAGAGTGACAGAAGAACAAGTGTTAGCAGATGTATAGGTATGGGTGGGATTGGCTAGAGTTGAGTGTTTCCATCTCCGAATGCCCAACTGTAGGTATAAGGGCCTGTTCCTCCGTGTACGCTCGGTGTGAAACAAAACTAGTGACAGTGGTTCCCTATGTTGGGTCACTGAAAATGAAGCGGTAAGAGGATCTGTCACAATAATGCTTGTGGGACCTGCTGTAGCCGTATGACTTGCAGAATCTGTTACTGTAAGAGTGACAGAATAAGTGTTAGCAGATGTATAGGTATGGGGTGGGATTGGCTAGAGTTGAAGTGTTTCCATCTCCGAACGCCCAACTGTAGGCATAAGGGCCTGTTCCTCCGTTTACGCTCGGTGTGAATAAAAAACTAGTGACAGTGGTTCCCGATGTCGGGGTCACTGAAAATGAAGCGGTAAGAGGAATTGGTATCGATGAACCAATCGCAATAGTACAGCTGCAGAGTTACCCACAGGAATGGTAGCTGGAACTGTATTATCTTTAGTGTTAATGACAGAGACAGTGCCGTCACTATAGTTTACAACGTAGGCAAAAATCCCAGAAGAGGTCTCCGCAATTGCAATAGCATAAGGGGAGGTACCGACGTTAATGGCAGCTGAAACTGTATTGCTAGAGGTGTCAATGACAGAGACGGTACCATCATCATAGTTTGCAACGTAAGGCAAAAATCCCAAAAGAGGTCTCCGCAATTGCAATGGCAGAAGGGGCGTTACCCACATTAATGGTAGCTGAAACTGTATTGCTAGAGGTGTTAATGACAGAGACGGTACCATCACCATTGTTTGCAACGTAGGCAAAAATCCCAGAAGAGGTCTCCGCAATTGCAATAGCAGGGCGGGCATCGACAGAAATGGTAGCTGAAACTGTATTGTAGGCGTTAATGACAGAGACGGTACCATCCCCATTGTTTGTAACGAGTGCAAAAATCCCAGAAAAGGTCTTAGCAATTGCAATGGCAGAAGGGGAGGTGCCTACATTAATGGTAGCTGAAACTGTATTGCTAGAGGTGTTAATGACAGAGACGGTACCATCACCATAGTTTGTAACGTAGGAAAATCCCAGAAGAGGTCTCCGCAATTGCTAATAGCATAAGGGTGGTTACCTACAGGAATGGGAGCTGAAACTGTATTGCTAGAGGTGTTAATAACAGAGACGGTATCATCAATCTGGTTTGCACA
>CAWBYW010000017.1:0-48938 GCA_963792965.1 uncultured delta proteobacterium
CTCGCGGCGGGGAATCACCCGGCCCTCGTTCTCGACGAAGTACCGCAAGAGCGTCATTTCGAGCTGCGTCAGCCGGGCCGGCTCGCCGCCGACCGTGACCTCGAACGTCTCGAAGTTGATCTTGGCCTGGGCGAACTCGAAGACGCTCGGGCCGCCCGACTGACGCCGCTGCTGCCGCTGCCGGCGGTTGTGGAACGTCAAGAGGTTCTTCACCCGGCTGAGGAACTCGTCCAGGTCGAACGGCTTGGTGAGGTATTGGTTCGCGCCGGCGTCGAAGCCGCGGGTGCGGTCCTCGGTGAGCGTGCGGGCGGTCAGGATCAGCACCGGCGTGTCCACGTCGAAGGCCCGCAGCGCCTCGCAGACCGCGTAGCCGCTCATGCCGGGCAGCATCAGGTCCAGGATCACCAGGTCCACGGCGTCGGCCTTGTCCTGGAGGATCCGCAGCGCCGCGGGGCCGTCGCCGACCGTGGTCACGCGATAGCCCTCGGCCACCAGGTTGTACTTGATGCCGGTGGCCAGGTGCTCTTCGTCTTCGACGACCAGGATGTGCTCGTTGTTGGGCATGATTGCAAATTGTAAATTGGCAAATTGCAAATTGTAAATTGCAAATTGAGAGGCAGGACACAGTCCGTCAACTTTGCAATTTTCAATTTGCAATTTTCAATTCTGCAATGTCCTTTCCCGGCAGTTGGACCTCGAAGACCGTGCCCGGCCCCTGCTCGGGGTCGTGGACGCGGATTTGGCCGCGGTGGCGGCGGACCAGCGTCCGGGCGATGTACAGGCCCAGGCCGGTGCCGGGCTTCTTGCGCTCCAGTTCCAGTCCCAGGCGGACGAAGCGGCCGAAGATTTTCCGCCGCAGGTGCGGGGGGATGCCCGGCCCGTTGTCGGCGATCCGCACGGCCAGCCAGTTTGTAGTTCCGGCTTTAGCCGGTCCCATCCGCCTGAAGGCGGAACTACGAACGCCCGCCGCCGGCCGCAGGCTGACCTCGACCCGCGGCGGCGTGGCGGCGTATTTCACCGCGTTGTCGATCAGGTTGCGGAAGATGATGTCCAGGTCGATCCGCCGGCCGACCACCACGCCCGGCTGGAGGTCGAGCCGGACGGTTTCCGCCGGGACGCGGTAGTTCATGCACACGGCCGCGGCGCAGTCCCGCAGCAGGCCGGCCAGCTCGACGTCCTCGTCCTCCTCCGGCGAGCGCTCGGCCTCCAGCCGGCCGGCGTCGAGCATCTGGTTGATCAGGTGGTCGAGCCGTTCCAGGTCTTCGAGCATGAAGCGGTGGAAATCGGTCTGCAACTGCTGGCTCACCTGGTGGCGGCTCAAGGTTTGCAGGTAGAGTTTCATCGAGGCCATCGGCGATTTCAGCTCGTGGGTCACGCTGTCGATGAAGTTCGACTGCCGCCGGGTGAGGTTGATGGCCTTGATCGAGAGGATCAGGTAGAGCACCACGCCGACGACCAACAGGAGGATGAAGGTCGAGCCGATGGGGAGCAGGGCCCAATAGACGCCGGAGAAGTCGGCGTGCTGCAAGGCCCCGAACACCGACAGCAGCACCCAGCCGACCGTCAACACGGCCAGCAGGACGAACATGGCGATCGCCAGGAGGATGGGCGTGCTCAGGGAACGGCGGAAGGACATAATGGCGGTAAACGGCAGTCGGTGGAACGCCTACTCGGCTTTCTTCTCCGGCTTTTTCGCGGGCTGGTCGCGGTAGGGCTTGCCCGATTTGTAGAGATCGAGGAGGAAGGCCCACTTCTTCTTGTCTTCGGGGCGAGCGGAGTTCCTGGGCCTTCTGCTCCCATTTGACGGCTTCTGCAAAGTTGCCCGATTCGGCATAGGCGGCGGCCAGCGTATCGAGGCAAACGAGCGACCTTCCAGTTCGTCAACTCACACGCCTTGGTGGCCAACTCAACGGCCTGCTTGCCGTCGCGATATTTCTCGTCAATGCACGTCGCCCGCAGCCATGCCAAAGCATCGAGGAGGTGCGCGTCTTTGGGATCCAGCCGTTGGGCCTCGGTGAAATCGGCAACGGCTTTTTCGTAGTCGCCCTTGGCGGCCCAAGTGTGCCCGCGGCCGCAGTAGGCTTGTGCCGTTCTTCGGATCGAGTCGTAGGGCCTCGGTAAAGTCAGCAATGGCCTTGTCCGGTTCACCCTTCCTTCCGTAGGTAGCCGCCGGGCTGCAGTAGATCGCAATCTTGTCCGTGATCGTGGTCGCGTTGTCCAGTAGCTTGGCGGCCAACTTGAAGGCTTTCTCATATTGGCCCTCATCCGCCAGAGAGTGCATGATGATCAAGTCATACGACAGTTCGTAGTGCTGCCAATAAGGCCCGTTCTCGTCTATAGAGCGGGAAGGAGCATTTTCGCCCGGATGGGATCGCGAGGGGATATACCACGTTTCCGGACGGGCGTAGATGTCGCGTTCCGCGGGGCCGGCCTGTGCTCGGCGCGACAAGGCGGCGGCCATTTCGGCGTCGCTCACGGAGCGGAAGTCGATGTCGGTCGAAATGCCCGTGGCCGTCGAAATGATCAGGTCGTACGGAAGATGGTCACGTAGTGCGCCACGGCGGCGTGAACGTCGTCGAGCGTGCGGATCGTCCGCTCGGTCGCCGGGCGTTGTCCGCCGCCGATCGGCGTGGCGGACTCGGGCGTTCGGCCCCACGCCCGTTCGAGTTCGTACAAGGCGGTGTCGAACTCGCCCCATTGGGTGCGCGTGAAGAAGCACCATTCAGTCGAGTATTGCAGCCGCGCGTCGTCTTCGCCCCTGCCGCGCCGAGCGCTTTCGGTGCAAGTCCGCTGGATGTTCAGCCGATCCAGGATCGAATACCATCGGCCGCGGTCGTCGGCCCGCTCGCGAATCGATCGCGTCGAGCCGCCGCCAGTTGTCGGCGGTGATCGGTTCGCGCCAATCGTAGAGGTCTTCGAGAATCAGCCGCAGCCCCCACGAGCAACTCGTGTTGCGGACCAGCGGAAGATACGGAATGGCCTCCGTGATGCGCTGATGGGCCTCTTCCTGCGTCGGCCAGCCGGGATACTGCGTCAACCGCGCCCCACTGCGGCAACCGGCCGCGTAGAGGTCGCTGACGACCATGTGGTAGAGAAGAATGTCGTGCAGCCCGCGGGCGCCGAGGTGTCCGCCCACCAGATGCGTATGCACGTCGAACATGGGCAGTTCGGCCAACGCCTCTTCAAGCTCGTTGGCCAGAACCTATTGCGGAACTCATCGAAGATGCACGCTCTCCTGTTCATGCGCTTTCCGTTTTCAATGTGTGCGGATAAGGAACCTTGTAAGGCCGCAAGTGGCTCGGACGCCACCCGGCAGGCTGGCATTCTGGCAGGAGGTGGGCACATTGGCCGATTCAAAATGCAGCGTATTATACCCCGATCAACCGGAGGGCGAGGGGACGCAGATTGTCGGCGGCGCGTTTTCCGCTTTGCAGGGCCTATTCCGACGTTTTCCGCCTCCTGTCTTGTGTTGCTGCTCCCGTGCAAACGGTTCCCCTGTTCTGTGCCATGCCCCGATCTACGCTGGTTTCTCAAACGCCGCGTCAAAGCGACCCGGCTCGGCTCGAAATCGAGCTTCTTGACGTACTCGCACGCTTCGCGGGCACCGCGCTCGCGATCCATGCCGCTGTCTTCCCATTCGACCGACAACGGGCCGGTGTAGCCGGCATCGTTCAGGCGCGGATGATCGACTCGAAATTCACGCCTCCGCGCCCCAGCGAGCGGAAATCCCAGCCGCGCCGCGCATCGCCGAAATTCAAGTGGCTCGAAAGGATCCCGCTCCATCCGTCCAACGTCACGATCGCGTCCTTCATGTGAACGTGATAAATCCGGTCGGGGAACTTGCGGATGAACTTCGCCGGGTCGACCCCCTGCCAGATCAGGTGGCTCGGATCGAAGTTGAAGCCGAACTCCGGGCGTCGGTCGAGCGCTTCCACCGCCCGCTCGGCCGTGTAGAGGTCGAAGGCGATTTCCGTCGGGTGGACTTCCAGGGCGAACTTCACTTTGCACTCGGCGAACACGTCCAGAATCGGATGAAATCGCTCGGCCAACAGCTTGAAGCCGTCGTCGATCATCGCCGGCGGGACCGGCGGGAAGGAGTACAGCAGGTGCCAAATGCTCGATCCCGTGAAGCCGTTGACGACCCCCAGGCCCAATTGCTGCGCCGCCCGGGCACAGTTCTTCATATCCTCCGCGGCCCGGGCATGGACGCCGTCCGGGTCGCCGTCGCCCCAAACGTACGCCGGCAAAATCGCCTTGTGCCGCGAATCGAGCGTGATCCAGAATCGCCTGGCCCACCAGATGGTTGCTCAGCGAAAACATCTTCAGGCCGTACTTGGCCAGCGTTTGCCGTTGCTGTTGCCGTAGTTCGGGTCGGCCATTGCCTTGGAGACGTCAAAATGATTGCCGCCGCAACAAAGTTCGAGGCCGTCGAAGCCGAAATCCTTGGCCTTGGCGCACAGCGTTTCCAGCGGCAAATCGGCCCATTGGCCCGCACACAAAGTAATCGGTCTCGCCATCTCATGATCCTTTGGAATGGACGGTCTCGACAGAGACTTGTTGCTCTACTTATTTATGGCATCCTGTGCCGCTCCGTCGAGCTTCTTGATGTAGATGTTTCGGAACCAAACGGGCGCACCGTGGTCTTGGAGGAAGATATAGCCGCGTCGCGGGGCAATCCTTGAACGGCTTGGAGAACTTGTTGGGCGTCCCGTCGGGATTCTTGTGGGCTTCGGTCCAGCGATCCAGGTCCGCATCGATGACCTTCTGGCCGTTGATCACGAACTTGATCTTGCTCCCCTTCGCGGCGATGGTCGCGTGGTTCCATTGGCCGGCCTTGCGCATTGCATTGGCGGCCGGCGGCATCATGTCGTACAGCGCCCCGCCGTCGTGCATGTCGGGCTTGGCCACTCCATAGCGTATCGAGGATCTGCATCTCCATGACGCCCTCTTCCCACCAGCCCGCGTCCTTGTTGGTCGGCTTTGCGAGGCGAAATAGAACTCCGCTGTTGCAGCCTGGCGCAATTTTGTACTCCAGATCGAGGATGAAATCGCCGTACTGGTCAACGGTCCAGAGGTCGGCGCCGCCCTTGCGGGCCAGCGTGCCATTCTCGACGACCCAAGTGCCGGCGGCCTCGGGCTCCTTTTCGAGCGTCCAACGCCCCATCGGTCGGATCGGCCGCCAACCCGTCAGATCCTTGCCGTTGAAAAGCGACTTCCAGCCCTGATGGACGTCGATCTTCGGGTGATCGTCAGCCAACGAGACGCTCGCGCAGCCGAGCCCCGCGATGGTCAGAATTAGAATGAGGCGCGGTTTCAATAATCGGTTCATCGTGCCTCTCTGTTTTGTTTTGTGGAAATGCCTGTGCCATTTGTTCTTCGACAACCGCACGCGTGGGAATTCCCGCCTGACCGCCGCAATGCGCGGCCTTGACGCCGGCAGCGACCGTGGCGAACCGCACGGCCTCCGGCACGGTTCGCCCATGCAGCAAGGCCGCGGCATAGGCGCCGTGAAAAACGTCGCCGCAGCCGGTGGTGTCGACGGCGTTGACGGGCAACGCCGGTTGGTGATGTGCAATCCCCGGCTGCCGGTCGCTCGCATACCAGCAGCCCTCGTTGCCGCAGGTGACGACCACCGCACGCCGGCCTGACGCCCAGAGCGACTGGACGGCCAGGGCCGAATCCTGCTGGCTGGTCACCTTCAAGGCGAAAGCTGCGCGAGAGGATCAGATGGTCGGCCACCGCGAGCAACAGCGGAAACAGCGGATCCTCCGAATGCTCGAAATCGGCGACCACGGGGATTTGCGCCTCGCGTGCGATCCTGGCGGCGCGAATCATTCCCTCGACGCCGCACGTGTCGATCAGCAAAACTCCCGCGGCGCGGATCACGTCTTCTTGCGGCCAATCCGAATCCGCGCCGACCACGCCGTTTGTGTCGAAAAGAACCGTCCGTGTATGGCGGACTTGATCGACAAGGATGGTGGAACGGACCGGGCGAGCATCGAGGCGGCGGCGAAGATTCGTCACGTCGATTCCCTCGTCGCCGAACCGCTTGACGACGAATCGCGAATGTTCGTCATCGCCCAAAGTTCCCGCATAAGCGCAGCGGCATCCCATTCGTGCGGCCGCCACCAGCGCGGTGGCGGCGAGGCCCCCGCAGTGCCGCTCGCGGCGACGAACCGGCAACTTGGCGTCCGCCTTTGGATACGTGTCGAAGTACAATAGGTCGTCAACGGCCGTATAACCCAAGCCTAGAATATCGATGGTCTTCTTCATGCTTCTCCCGATACGGCGCAAAAGCGTCTCCTTTTAGCATCCCAGCATCGAGACCGGCTTGTCCATTCGACACTGCGCAGTTGACTTTGGATTCTGCGCAAATCGGATCGAGTCCGCTCCGACAATCTCGCAAGCATAACCTGTTGATACGAAATATCCTACCCCGTTTAACGCCCGATTATAATGGGCGCAAATTCCCAACTCCCGGGAGCGGACGTATATGGACGACGCGGTGCGCCAGGGTTAGAATGGGCGGCAATCTAACAGAAGGGGACGGAGGAGGTTGTCGGAAAAGCGTTCAATGAAATAGAAGACGTTTTCCCGACAACCTCCTCCGTCCCCCTCGCCCCGCTGCCGCCTCCACGCCTCCCAATGATCGTTTACCCGTTGTTCGGAAATGCAATCTGCCAATGAAACCCGTTGACGATAACACCTTGGACCTCCTGTGGTTTGACGCCGATGCTCGGGATGTGCGGCTGCGGCAATTGGTCGCGGAGCGGATGGCCGAGAGCCCGGCGCCGGTGGTCGACGACCACATTGTCGCGACGTACTTCCTGGCCTTGCGCACGGAGCAGCTTCAACAGGCCGCCAAGGAAATCGCCTACCACGCCACCAGCGGAATCAAGAATCCGCCGCCGGGCTCGCTGCTGGCCCAGTGTACGGCGCATGCGGCCGGCGTTGACGCGTGGGATGCAACCGGGCGGATCGGCCTGCTGCACGTGGCCTTTCCGCTGAAGATGCTCCTGCAGCCCGATGGGCATCTGACCAGTTGCGACATTCTGCACACCGTGGCCGGAGCGATCATCTTCGACGTGTACGAGAACCAGGACGCCCGGCTGGTGTCGCTGCAAATTCCCGACCACGTGCTGCGGACGTTTCCGGGCCCCGCCTACGGACCCTTGGGCCTGCGACAGCGCGCCAACTTTACGCCCGACGAGCCGGCCTTCGGCACGATCTTGAAGCCGACCGCCGGCATTACGGCCGACGAGGTCGCCGCGCTGGTGGCCGAAGCCGCCGAATGTCCGCTGCTGCTGTTCGTCAAGGAGGACGAAGACCTCTATCCCAACTTGGACTATTCGCCCGTCCGCGATCGCGTGCGCGGGGCGGTGGCGGCGATCGAACGGGCGAAAGACCGGCGGCACGGCAAGGGACTGATCTTCGCCCCGCACATCACCGGCACGCCGCACGAAATGCGGGAGACGCTCCACGCCGTGATCGAGGCCGGGGCGACCGGCGTCATGTTCAGCGAGACATTCGCCGGCGGCACGGTGCGGATGGTCCGCGAGGCCACGAAGCATCTGCCGAATCCGCCGGCGATTTACGGCCACAACGCCGGCATCGGCGTGAAGACCCGCGGCGGCATCTGGCGCGAAGTGATCGACCTGTTGGCCCGGCTCGACGGCATCGATATTCGCCAGACGTCGCCCGTTCGGCCCGGCCCGCCGTTCCTTCGCCCCTACGGCGACGAATGGGTGGCGTCCGAAGAGATTCTGTCGCGCGATCTGCCGGGCATCAAGCCGACGATGATCGCGCGGGCCGGCGGTTTGGACCAGGGGAACATCATTCTCAATCTGGCCGACGCCCAGCGCCGCGGGTTGGCCGCCAACGTGCTCTTTCTGGCCGGCTCCGCGATCAACTCCATCAAGAATGCCGCGGGCCGGCCCGATCCGAAACTCGGCGCCGAGGCCATGATGCAGGCGTTGGAGGTGCATCGCTCGGGCGAATTGGCCGACACGTCGATGGACGACCATCTGCCCGCGCTGGTGGCCCTTGCAAGGGAAAGAAACTTGACTGCCTTGACCGAAGCCTTGCGACAACGATACCCTTGAATATTCAACAATTGACTTGCCCTGTTTAGCCGGCTAAACAATGTCGCCTTTCGCTCCGCGAAAGTACGCTGCTTTCGCGGAGCGAAAGGCGACATTCCGAGGAGATATGAATGGAGACGAAACAGGTCATTGCGGGCCTGGATGAGTATTTTGACGAGCTTGCCGCTACGCTGAAGCGGGTGGATACCGCCCAGTTGGCCCAGATCGTGGCGGTGCTGCTGAAGGCTCAGGAAGACGGCAAAAGCATATTCACCATGGGCAACGGCGGTCACGGCAACACGGCCGCCCACATGATCAACGACATCGCCAAGCACACCATCAGTTCCGACGAGAAAGACAGCGTGGTTACGGCCAAGCGTTTTCGCACGATGTGCCTGAACGACTCCGTGTCGCTGTTGACCGGCGTGGCCAACGACATGGGATACGACCACGTCTTCAGCGAGCAACTGAAGAACTGGTGCCAAGAGGGAGACGTGGTGATCGGCATCAGCGGCTCGGGCAACAGCCCGAACGTGCTGAATGCGTTCGAGGTGGCCAAGCAGCGGGCGCCACGACGATCTGTTTTTCCGGCAAAGGCGGCGGCAAGGCCAAGCAGCAGGCGGACATCTGCGTGGTCGTGCCCTCGGACAAGATGGTGCAGATCGAGGACGTCCACCTGGCGATCAACCATGCCGTGGCCGACGAACTGAAGAAGGCCGTTCAAGAAAGAACCACACTTACGGGATAAGCCATGCAGATCAACGAACAAGAACACGTGGAAATCTTGCGGCAGATGTTGCGAATCCGCCGTTTCGAGGAAAACCTGTATCAGATGTATCTGAACAAGCAGGTGCCCGGGATGAGCCCCCACCTGTCCGTCGGCCAAGAGGCGGTGGCCGCGGGCGTGTGCCACGCCATGCGGAAGGAGGACTATCTGTTGACCACCCACCGCGGACACGGGCACGTGCTGGCCAAAGGCGCGAACATGAATCGCATGTTGGCCGAGATTCTGGGCAAGGAGAGCGGATACTGCCACGGCCGCGGCGGATCGATGCACATCGCCGACGTCAGTCTGAACATCGTCGGCGCCAACGGCATCGTCGGCGGCGGGCTGCCCATCGCCGTGGGCGTCGCCCTCTCCTGCGTGTATCAGAAGAAGGACGCGGTGGTGGTCTGTTTCTTCGGCGACGCCGCCGCGAACATCGGCTCGTTCCACGAATCGCTGAACATGTCCGGCGGTCATGAACCTGCCCGTCGTGTGGGTGTGCGAGAACAATCAGTACGGTTTGAGCACGTGCATCGAAAGGACGTTGGCGGGCGGGTCGATCGGCTCGCGGGCCGGCGCCTACGGCATGGCGGGGTGCGAGATCGACGGCAACAACGTTCTCGACGTGCTCGACGCGGCCACGCCAGGCGATCGACCGCGCCCGCGCGGGCCGCGGCCCGACGCTGATCGAGGCGGTGACCTACCGCCGCTACGGCCACGGCGCCTCGGACAACCGGTCGTATCGCGACCCGGGAAGAAGAGGCCGAATGGGAGGCGAAATGCCCGATCAAGCATTACACCGCGCTGCTGGTGGAGCGGGGCATTTTGACCGAGGCGCGGATCAACGAGCTGGCCGCCGCGCAGAAGAAGTTCGAAGAAAAAGGGCTCGTCATCGAAACACGGGCGGGATACGCACAGTCTATTCCGTTCGAAGACGGCTACATTCGACGTCGTGATATCGAGCTTTCTCTTCCACCATCTCCTCACCATGCAAAAAAGGGAGGCGTTGAAAGAGATCATGCGGGTGTTGAAAGGGGGAGGAGCGCTTCATCTGGCCGATTGGGACAGGCCGCATAACCCACTCATGCGGGTCGCCTTTTTCTTCGTGAGGGTCTTTGACGGCTTTGAGAACACGGAGATCAACGCGCGCGGCCGGATCATGGAATTTATCGACGCGGCGGGCTTTCAGGGTGTCAAGAGGACCCACCGGTACATGACGATTTTCGGGACCCTCTCGCTGTGGACGGCCCGAAAGAGGCCGTAGACAAATAACGCGGCCGGGCATCCCGTCCGGCCTACCCTCTTTTCTTTTTCAGGAGCCCTTCGAGCAGCAGGCCGATCGTTATTACCATCGCACCGGCAATAATGAACGTCGCCGACCGCCCCAGTCCCGGCACGATGACGTCTCCGAACCGCGTCAGCACGTTGACCGTCAGGAAGATCACGCCCAGCGTGATGAAGGAGCGCTCCTTCTTTACCCCTCCGAAAACGATCGTCATGCTGTTGGCGACGAAAAAAAGGACGGTAAAGACGATGATCTCGGCCCTGCCCGATGACCCACCAAAGAGCCGCGCGTCCCTCCCGAAGAGCGAGAGCATCCAGAGGGAAATATTGAGGAAGAGAAAGCCGAGAAAATAGTAGACCCGGGAGAACCGGGAGTATCTTCCCGATGCCGTCCCGGAGAGCCTCTCGTGGATAAATCCCGCAAGGATTATGAAGGGCGTCATCACCGCAACGTACGTGTGGCTGTTTATCCCCCCCCTGAAAAAGGGGAGCCACCCCCAAAAACCACCACCAAGGTAGGCGGCCCAGGCCAACAGCGCAAGGATGGCGACCGCAAGGACGAGCCCTGCCCCCATCAGATAGGCAAGGACGAAGTAGCCCGCTGTGACGATGAATAGCACCCACGAAAAAGCGTGGAGGGGCCCTCCGAACATCCTGTTGGCGCTCACCACATCAAGAAAAAACAGGAGGCACGCACAGAGGATCACCACGCCGCCGAGTATCGGCGACCGCCCCCGGCCACCTTCGTAGAGCCGATTCCCCCAGAAGAGCCCGAGGGCCATAAGGATCGTGAGGAAGACCGAGACGTAGAGCCAGGTGCCCAGGATCTCGAAGAAGAGGGAGACCAAGCCGATCGCCAATACGAGGGCGCCCAGCACGATGATGAACCGGACCGCCGGGTCGTGGCGCGTCCCTCTGTTGCCTGTCTCATTCATAACACGGAAACGCCTCCCCGGGCTATCGTTCTACCCATTTATAGACAACGGGGACGCTCTTTTTGGGGAGCTTTATGATGTGGTGTGGCTCCGTCAGGGACTCCGTGACGGCGCCCCCGGACGGACGGGTGACTAATATCGTTACTTCAAGCTTGGTATCTTTGTCCTGGACTTTAACGATCTCTGCATCGTACCCCCCGGTCGGCATCTCCCCAGGGGAAACCGCGATCACCATATCCTTGGTGAAATCAACCTTCGGCACGTCGGGAATCGGCTCGGTGCCCCGGTAGATGCTCTTCCAGAAGCTCTCGAAAGATATCGGGTCGGTGATCACCTCGTTAATGCGCCCGGTAATCCCCGCTGCGTAGGTCTCGTGGGAAATGGTGGTAAAGTTCACGTCACCGCTTGAGGCCGTGCCGCATCCGACGAGAAACATTACGATGACCAGTACCGCTTTTTTCATGGCATCCTGTCCTCCACGCGCATACCGACCGTCAGCTCGAATTTACGGCCTCCGACGGAAAGCTCCGCACCGATCTCGTCAACAGCTATAAGTCCGGTAAAGAGTCTTTCGGCATCCGTCGATGAAAATCCTCCGATTACGTCGGAGAGAAAGCCGGGAAATCTGGTCAATTCATCCGAAATCAGCCTCGGCTTCACGTCAAAAGACAGGCCGCCGGCGCCCTCATTATAGCCGGATTGATTTCCCGTTTCAAGGGTTTCCTTCACCAAATCGGCCAGTGAACCGGATCCCTCCGACATAACGACCGTCCCACCCCGCTCGGCCCACAAAAGGTAAGGGGTACCATCTTTATCGTAGCGGTGCACCGTGATCCCCGACACTGATTCCACGACCGGGGTCAGACGTTGGTCGCGCGCGGTCTTCTCTATCAGCCCCGTGAAAAAAGGAGTTCGTTTTCCAACGAGGAAAACGGCGGGCGGTCGTACCCGCGCCCGATCGGGTGCGAGTAAAAGCCTGAAGCCGTCCGGGAAGAGCAGCGGGATCGGTGCAGGCGTATTCTTTTGAGGACCAAGGACGGCCGCGACCGCTTTCCACGTCCGCTCGGGGATAGCCCCGACCGAAACCGTCATGAGATTGCCGGACGTATCGGGGGGAATAACCCTCGTTTTCCTCGATACGAAATCCGGAAGGATGTCCCGGCCGGCGCTCCCCCTGACGGTAAGGGCGACCCGATTCCCTTTGCGCGAGAGGTAAAACCGAAATGAATCCGGCAGGAAGCCTCCGATCGCGCCGGAAAGCTTCTCTCCGGCGCCGGGGAGACCCTTAATTCCCTTCTCGAGGACGAAACCGGATATGAGCGTGCCGTCGTCACGTTCGCGTGTCAGCTTGCGAAACGCGGGCACCCACGTCAGGAAGCCGCGCTCCTTATCGAGGTAGCGATTCAGCGCGGAGAAAAAGATCTCCCGCTCGTCGGCCAGGATGAGAAAGTCACCGTCGAGCGCCCAAAAGATTCGCTGACCTTTTCCGATGCCCGCGTCCTTGACCCTCAACCCTCGATACTTCGCGATGTGTATCTCCTTATTTCCCTGCGCAAAAATGAAGAGACGCTCCATCAACAGAAAATCGGGTTTGACGCGTGAAACGAGCAGGAAGCTGATTCCTTTTCCCTGCCGGTAGATTCCTATTCCCGACTCATTGCCGATCAGCGACATGAGTGCGTCCGCGTTAAATCCTTTCCCGAAGATCTCGCTTTGTTGACTCATCGCGTCCAGGAGCTTCCTTACCTGCTCGATTTCAAGGAGCGGCTCATAGCCTTGCGCCTGAAAATAACGTGTCTCCTTGAGCGCGCCATAGGCGTCAAAGAGCCCGGACGTCTCGATGAAAACGACCTCGTCTCCCGGAAAAATGCGCTCGACCTCGGTGGGGGTGGGAGTCAAGAGGCGCCAGAGAAGGTAGATGCCGGCCGCTACGAGCAGAGCGACGATAATAATAAAGCGTGTGTATCTCTTTTTATTCATACCTTAGTTTTATATCACACATGTCCGATTTTGTCATGCTCAAAGTCCTTTCTTGCGTATGGATAGAAACGGGCCTTTCCCCTCAGGAGCTGCGGGAAAAGGCCCGTTATCAATTGCGCTCGAATCTACTTTTGCGGTTTCATTTTCAGGGTATACTTTGCGTCGGCATCTACCCCCTTACGGTCGATTACGAACGGCCGATAGGTGACGCTACGCCAGAGCTCGATCTGGTCATCGTAGTGGGGGCTCATGAAGTTGCCGGAGACTCCGGCGGGAATGACCCTCAACGAGTTCTTCATATCCGACAGGTCGAAAATGCACCGCTCCGACGCGCCGTCATAAACGCCCCAGGGGTCGGTAAGGTGATACGTCATCGGGTTGACGGTGGCAATACTCCCGCCCTCCGGATACGGCCCGCGATCAAGGAAGAATCCGAGCACGGGAGAGCCCTTGCCGAAGGGATGATAGAAGGTCAGGGTGTGGAGTTTACCCCACGCCCAGCGATCGGGATTTTTCCCCATCTCCTTTTCGAGATAGGAGACCCCGTCCTTGAAGCTCTCGGTGATGAGCGCCTTCATGTCCTCCACGTCGGCGGTGTTGGGGTTGTCGAACCAGACCGAATCCCCCTTCCTAACCATCTCCCTTAGGGAATTAAAGACAACGTCTTCATTACCGAGGTACTGGGTGTAGAGATCGGAGCCGAGCCGGTTTTTGAAGGTGTTATTTATCATGGCCTGGACCGTTGCGTGGAAGATGGTCGGAGCGCTCCCTTCCGGCGTCGCCACATAGTCCCAGCCGGAAAGGATATCGAGGGCCTTCTTCTCGTTCTCATCGAGCTTCACGTCGGAAAGCTCTTTTTTGAACACCGGGACCCACTCCCGCGCCAATACCACGAGGGAATCGGCGTGCATCCGCTCAAAGTCGGCCACACCGAGCTTCTCCTTCTCGGTCAACATCTCGGAGATCCTCAGGAACCTGTCCGGCATCGCATAGTAGTTGGAGATGACATACGGGTAGTCAGGGCCGGCGTGCCTGTTGTTGGCCGAGGCGATCCAGCCCCGCTCGGGATTCCTCATATGGGGCTGCAGGCCGGTGGGAACATATCCCTTCCACTCATGTTTCCCGTCCCATCCGGGCAAGAGCTCCATCCCAGAAAACCCCTCCCGGATCGGGATGCCCACCGCCGCCCAGTAGCCGATGTTCCCCTGGTCGTCCGCGTAGACGATGTTCTGGCCGGGGCACTTGAAGTACTCTATCCCCTTTTCCATGTCGTCGATGGTTTTGGCGCGGTTGAAGATATAGAGGGCCCGGGGTATCTGATCGAGCTCCGGTGCGGTCCACCGCATCGAGAGCGCGTAGCCTTTCGGCTCCCGGTACTTGTTCACGTCGTCGATGACGGGGCCGTGCCGCGTAACCCTCACCGTGTATTTCACGTCGCGTCCCCCCTTGACCTTGATGACCTCATCACGCAGCTTCATGTCTTCCCATTTGCCCATGTATTCGTATTGATTCTTATTTTCGGGATTGATCTTTTCCAGGTAATAGTCTGAGTCGTCGGCCATTACGTTGGTGAACCCCCAGGCGACGTGATCGGTCGCCCCCACGACAACCAGAGGGATGCCGGGGGGGACCACTCCCGAGACATTCATATGAGGCGTCGAGAGATGGGCTTCATACCAGATCCCCGGAAGGCCGTGGCTGAGGTGCATGTCGGTGGCAAGGATCGGCTTGCCCGTTTCGGATTTCTTGCCCGCAATGACCCAGTTGTTGCTCGCACCGCCGCCCTCCGTGCCCAGCACCTCGCGTGCCTGATGCATGACCGCAAGGAGTCCGAGGGTATCAATCGTGGACACGCCGCCCTTTTCCGGCATGATCGTCGGATAACCGGTGGGATAATCAACGAAGAGCTCTTTGGCTTCTTTCTCACCGACCTTCCTGACGATCATATCGTGGAGCGGCTCGGTTCCGAAAGAGCTGTTGAGATCCCACGACATATAGTAGTAGACCGCGCCGCAGTCGCTTGGCTGCCACGGCTCCGGCTTGTAACCTAACAGCGTAAATTCGATCGGGAGCGGCCCCTTATGGTTTTCAAGGTAGTAGTTGACGCCCGCCGCAAAGGCGGTCATGGCGTCGACGATCTCGGGCGGATAGTCCTTGTAGAGCTCATCGACGGGCTTTGTCGCGGTGATGGTGCGAAAGAGCTTATCGACACCTATGAGGTCTTTTCCGAGGATCTCGGAGAGCCTCCCCCGGATGGCCCGCCGTAGCATATCCATCTGGAAGAGACGATCCTGGGCCATACAGTAGCCGAGACCGAAGTAGGCGTCAGCGTCGTTCTCGGCGTAGATATGGGGCATGCCGTAGGAGTCACGGATGATCTCGACGTTTCCCTTGATCCCCTTGACCGTCAGGTCCCCCGTATAGCTGGGGACGGTCGCCTTCAGGTAGCCGTAGGCGCCGATAACGGCCACCACGACCACGCCGAGGATAATCCATGCTGTCCATTTGAGATATCTCATTATTTCCTCCTTTACTGTGGCAGCGGATAATAATAAAAGCTGATCGAATTCTATAGTTTTCACTGATACATGTCAATGGTATTCCTCCTTGACACCCCCGAGCACCGGAAGTATAATGCGCGGTGCCGCCTTCTGGAATATGAGGTGTGCCCGAGGGGTCTGTTTGAGAGCGTTCGGCGCGCTCGGGCAAACCGAAAATCGCTCTCGATACGATTTTGACTCTTTTCCGGGGCCGAGGTATCGCCCGATTACTCGTGCGACGCGAAACCTGCGCTCGCCTCGACGTGATAGTGCCTCGTGTCGAATAACCGTATACAGAGAAAACGAAAGCACTCATGTCATCCGATTTTTACATCACGTTGTGCCTCCACTTCCACCAGCCTCACTTCCAGCTGAGGAGTGTACGGGACCAGGTATTTGCCCGCTGTTATTACCCGATGCTCGAGATGCTGGAGTCAAGTAAACTCCCCGACGGGGCGCTCAAACTCAATTTCCATGTCTCCGGTCCCCTGATCAACTATGCGTCACGACACGAGAAAGATTTCCTGGACCGTATGAAGGCCCAGGTGGATCGGGGCGTCGTTAAGATCGTCGGCGGACTCATCGATGAGTCGTTCCCCCAGCTCTCCTCACGGGGCGACGACACCTATTTCCAGATGCTTCGATACGGGATCGCCACGGAGCGGTTTTTCGGTGTGCCCGCCGCCGGATGGGATGGTTTTCACGTCGTCGAGCGGGAGGTCGGGGAGATGCTCCTCTATATGCTCTCCACCGGGATCAAGGACCTCGGCGCCGTCCCGCTCTACTACCTCGACGTGGAGACCTTCTTCACCCCCTATTCCACCGCAGAGCAGGAGGACCTTTCCCTTAAGCATTTCGGGGTGATCGACCCCGCCCTCAAGTCGACGATGCCCTACTTCAAGAGGGACGCCCTCTTTTCGATCTATCGGGACGAGATCATGGGGAGGCCGTTCTTCGTGGTCCCCATCCATAGCGAGCTGCGATATTTCCTGTTGAAGAGACGCCCCATTTTCGGCCCCGACCCCACGTGTACCCCCCGAGCAGTACCTCGCGCTGATAGAAGAGAAGGCACGGACGGCCGCCGAACTTATCTTCAAGAAATCCAACAAGAAGATCCCGCCCCTCATGTTCATCTTCAACGACGCGGAGCTCTTCGGCCAGTGGAGCGGCGACCCCGCGGCGGACCGTGAGTGGATGGAGGAGTTCTTCGAGCTGGTGGCGGCCTCCAAAGACACCTCTTTTACCTCCTTGCGCGAATATTACGAGAAATACGGGTATATCGACACCTACCCGATCAAGACGAGCACGAGCTATACCGAGTTCGAGAACTGGACGATGAAGCGGGGGATTCGGGGTGTCACCTTCGGCGATCCGAAGCTCAGGAGGGTCATCTGCTGTCTCCGGGACCTCGAGAAGGCCCAGGAATTGGTGGAGCGGGCGGTTCTCGACAGGGTGAGCAAAGATATCAAGGAGGCCAAGACCCACATCCTCATGCACGAGATCACCCAGCGGGTGCTGACCTCCCGCAATCGCTACGACCTCATCAGGATTTTCATGGCCCAATACTATTCCGAGGGCGTTCTGGAGGCTTACGACCTGATCCAGACGATTCGAAACATCGCCTACCAGGAGGACCCCCGGTGGGCCTCGCGGCACCCCAATTTCGGTTCCTGCACCTACTACGACCTGACGGGGCTTGCCTATATCGCGGTGGCGCACCGGCTGGCCGACTATCTGCTGGCCGAGATATCCGAGACATGGGGGCTTTTCCCGAAGACGACGCTTGAGATCATCGACTGGGACTACGACGGCAACGACGAGGTCGTCATTAATACCGACCAGCAGTTCCTGGTCATCAGCAAGGTCGCCGGGACCGTTATCCACCACCAGGTCCACTCTCCCTACTTCAAGGGGATGGATTTTGCGAAGATACTCGTCGCGGCTGAGTCACTCGTCACCGAGATGCCGATGTTTCCCGCCACCGGATTTTACAGCCAGTGCCTCATCCACACCGAGCCCGACAGCGAGCTCTGCGTGACGCTCGAGGAAGATTCCCGTGTCGAATATTGTCGAGACGCCTACCGGGCAAACTTCGTCACGCGTGACGACTCGGGAGCGCTTGAGGTGGTCGCCTCCTTTGACTATCAGATATTCGAGCTTACCGACTGGAAGATAAACGGGACGACCCTCATCGTCACCATGGAGGCGCGCCAGGACGTCTCGATCGACGGGACGCCTCCGCTCAGCGTCTCACTCAAAAAGATATTTACCGTCTCGGAGGATCGCTTCGAGGTAACGTTTGTCGTCACCAAGCTGACCGCCGAAAAAGACCCGCGCTGGAACAGGATCCTGTTTGTCCCGGAGCTGGTGAACTCCGTCACCCCCGCAGACGATATCGACGGAAAGCTCGAGTCCTTCGTCCGGTTCTCTCCCAACGGCTCGGGGAAAAAGATCGCGCTCACGTACCAGGTGACGACCTTCTCTCCGGACTCTCCCCGATTTTCCCAGCATGCGGTGACCGAGACCATCTACCGTCCCCGGGAGTTCTCCTATGCCCTCGCGGTCAAGACTCCCCTCTACGGGCGGTTTTACGATATCCACACCTACCGCTTCGGCGACGGGACCGCGGATTTGTTGGAAGATATGGAGATCGCGCCCGCCGTCCATACCTTTTACAAGGGATATGTCTTCGATGATCACTCACGCCTCGGGTATCATCAGTCCGGGGCTAAGGTTTCTCCGATCTTCCTAATTTCCGCAAAAAAGGCTACCCGGTACGAGGTCTCGTTGACGCGCGAGATCAGGGAGATAGGATCGGCGCCGAATCTGTTCGAGGGGGCCGTCGCCCTTATTCACGACCGTCGGAGGAAGCCGTGACGGATGTCCGGGTCGCTTTCCTGTGGCACATGCACCAGCCCAGCTACAAGGATCCGAACACCGGACGCTATATCCTTCCCTTTGTCCGGCTGCACGGCACGAAGGGATATTACGATATGGCCCGCCTGCTTGAGCGGTTCCCCGACATCGGCGTGACCATTAACCTGGTTCCCTCACTGATCGCCCAGATCAAAGAGTACGCGGATGGGACGGCAAAAGACGCCTTCGTCGACCTGACCCTTAACAGGAGCGAGGACCTCTCCCCCGCGGAAAAATTCTTTATCATCAAGAATTTCTTCATGAACCGGTGGGACACCCACATCAATCCGTACCCGCGGTA
Source organism: uncultured delta proteobacterium (assembly GCA_963792965.1). Lineage (GTDB taxonomy): Bacteria > Desulfobacterota > Zymogenia > Zymogenales > Zymogenaceae > CAWBYW01. Next base: position 18,804 of record CAWBYW010000017.1, read on the forward strand.
CCGGGAGCTCCTCTTCAAGCGGGGGACGACACCGTGGGCCGAGGACCCGAAGGATGCCTGTTCCCGGTTTTCCGGGCAGGATATTACGGATCTTCAGGTCCTCTTCAACCTCACCTGGATGGGTTATTCCGTGCGCGCGGACTTCCCCGAGATAGGAGAGCTTCTCTCGCGGGGGAGAGATTATACCCAGCAGGACAAAGACACCGTCATCCGGGTGCAGCGCGAGGTCATGCAGAGGCTCATCGGCCTCTATCGCCGCATTGATGAGGGCGGCCTGGTCGAGTTTACCACCAGCCCCTTCTATCACCCGATCCTGCCGCTTCTGATCGACAATACGATCGCCAGGAGGGCGCTGCCGAACCTGAACCTTCCCGGTCACTTCTCACACCCCCAGGACGCCCAGCGGCAGATCGAACACGGCGTCGCGCTCTTCACCGAGACCTTCGGACATCCTCCCCGAGGAATGTGGCCCTCGGAAGGATCGGTCTGCCCGGAGCTCATCGAGTACCTCACGGAGGCGGGCATCGAGTGGATCGCTACCGATCAGGATATCCTGTTCAATTCCTCCATCGCCGACGGCGCTCCCGCCGACCTCTACGCCCCCTACCGCGCGGCCCACGGCGGCCGCGAGGTCTGTGTCGTCTTTCGGGACAAGCGCCTGAGCGACCTCATCAGTTTCTCTTACGCGGGTAACAAACCGGAGCCGGCCGCCGCCGACTTCCTGCGGAATATCACGAAGATCGCCCAGGAGCGAAAGGGGAGGCCGACCCTCATCACCGTCATCCTTGACGGCGAGAATCCTTGGGAAGGGTACATGGACGGCGGAGAGGGTTTCCTGACCAGGGTCTATGGTGCCCTGTCGGAGGGGAGCGTCGCCCGCTCGACCTCGGTGGGCGCCTACCTCGCCGAGCATCCCCCCACGCCCGTGGTCACCACCCTGCTTCTCGGGGTCGTGGATCAACCACAACTTCTCCATCTGGATCGGTCACCCGGAAGACAACACGGCCTGGGACCTGATCAGGCTGGTGCGAGACCACCTCGCCCGCGCGGACACCTCGTCTGCGGCCGACCAGCAGGTGAACGAGGCATGGGACAGGATCTACGCCGCCGAGGGGAGCGATTGGTTCTGGTGGTTCGGAGACGAATTTCACACCGATCAGGCCGATGAGTTCGACTCGCTTTTCCGCGAGCACCTCAAAGGCGCCTATCGAGCCCTCGGGCAGGAGCCGCCCCAGTTGTTGTCCCTTCCCATCAAAGGGACAAAAAGGGTGCTGGAGACGCGGCCGCCCGTCGGATTCATCGAGCCCCTGATCAACGGTTCTATCGACGACTTTTACGAGTGGGCCAACGCCGGCTGCTACGAGGTCGACCTGGCCGCGGGCGTCATGTACGGGGGCATACCCGATATCCGGTGCCTCTACTTCGGGTTCTCCCTGGAAAATTTCTATGCGCGGATCGACTATCGGGGGCCCATACCCGAAGGGGAACCCCATATCATCCATTTCTACATCAGGGCGGGAAGGGACTTCGAGATCGTTTTCCCGCTCACGGCGGGATGGAGTACCTACACGCTGTCCGTTTCGTCGGACGCGACGGCATACGTGCCGGTCGGCGAGTACAAGCGGCTCGGGGTGGGCACAATTGTCGAGCTCTATGTCCCCTTTGTCGAGCTCGGCCTTAAAGGCGGCGAATCGCTTTCGTTCTTCGTCGAGATCAAGACTGATGGGGTGGCGATGCAACGCTGCCCGAGGCGGGGAAGCCTGAGCACACAGGTCCCCGGCGAAAATTTCGAGAAAGAAAATTGGAGCGCATGAAAATGGGCGTCAATTTGATGATCGCCATCCATAACCACCAGCCGGTGGGGAATTTCCCCTGGGTCTTCGAGGGGGCCTGCGACCGGTCCTACGGGCCCTTTCTTGAGGTCCTCGAAGAATACCCCGATATCAGGATCACCCTCCACAACTCGGGCCCCCTTATCGACTGGATGGAAAAGAATCGGCCCCACTATCTCGAGACCGTGGCCGCGCTTGCTTCCGGGGGCAGATCGAGGTGATGGGCGGCGGCTATTTTGAGCCGATCACCTCCATCATCCCGGAAAGAGACGCGATCTCCCAGATCCGTCTGATGAACCGGTACATAGAAAAGCGATTCGGCAAGCCGCCGGCGGGAATGTGGACTGCGGAGAGGGTCTGGGAGCCCACGCTTCCCCGCGTCACCGCCGCGGGCAATATCCGATACACGCTGCTTGATGACACACATTTTCGCTACGCGGGAATTAACGACGATGCCCTGGTCGGCTACTACGTCACCGAGCACGCGGGCTCTGCCCTGTCGGTCTTCCCGATCGACCGCGTCCTGCGGTACGCGATCCCCTTCCGGGAGCCCGATGAGACAATCTCCCGGCTCAAGGCGATCGCCCAGGCGCGGCCCGGCGCCGGCGTGGTATACGGGGACGATGGTGAAAAGTTCGGCCTCTGGCCGGGAACCCACGAGTGGGTCTTCGAGAAGGGGTGGCTCCTTCGGTTCTTCCAGGCCCTGCTGGAGAACAGGAACTGGATTACACTCATGACTTTTTCCGAATACCTCGACCGCTTCCCTCCCACGGGCCGGGTCTATCTGCCGACCGCCGCCTACGAGGAGATGACTGAGTGGTCTCTCCCCGCCCGCGCGATCATCCGGTACCAGAGGGTGAAACAAAAACTCTCCGACGCGGGGCTCCTCCAGGAGGCGCAGCCGTTCGTCAGGGGTGGCTTCTTCAACAACTTCCTCAGCAAATATGTCGAAGCCAACAACATGCAAAAGAGGATGTTGCTGGTGAGCAGGAAAGTCAACGCCGCCTCGAAAGAGAGAAGGGAAAAGGCCGAAAGATACCTTTTTGCCGCCCAGTGCAACTGCGCCTACTGGCACGGACTCTTCGGAGGGCTTTACCTTAACTATCTGCGCCACGCGATCTACGAGAACCTCTGTGCCGCCCAGGCCGTCGTTGATAAAGGCAAGCCCTCCGGTTGCGAGATCGAAGACTTCAACGCCGACGGCCAGGACGAGATTCTCGTATCCACCCCCGCCTTTCACGCCGGGATCGCCCCGGCGCTGGGCGGCTCGCTCTTTCACCTTGACCTCGTGGCCCATCGCTTCTGCCTCACCAATACGATGTCGCGGGTCTTTGAGGCATACCACGACGAGGCCCGGAGAAACGCCGAGCGGACAAATGCCGACGGCGACCGTCCCGCGTCGATCCATGAGAGAATGACCCTCAAGGAAGATGGGCTCCTCGATATCCTGACCTACGATCGATACCCACGCTATTCTTTCATGGATCATATTTTTGCCACAGAGCCGGCGGTCGACGATCTGCTTTTTAACCGATATGTGGAGTCGGGAGATTTTGTGACGGGCGGCCACGAGACGGCACACGGTGTCCACGACGAAGGACGGCGTCACGATCCGGCTTGCCCGGAAAGGTCAGGCCGACGTCGGCCCAAAAAGATTTCCACTCAGCTTAAAAAAGATATATACTATTGGAGGGAAACGGGCCGGGCTTACCGTGGGCTATGAGCTGCTCAACGGGAGTGATGAGGAGGTGTCGTTCTTCTTCGGGACAGAAGTCAATTTCACCCTGTTGGGGGGGAGCGACCCCCAGCGCTATATCGCGTTTCCCGGCGATCGCCGGGCCCAGATGAACGAACACGGAGAGGCGGGAGCGGTTACGTCGTTTTCATTGGTCAACGAATATGACCACTTCAGGGTCGACTTTTCCCTCTCGACACCCGCGCGCCTCGTCTATTTCGGAGTAGAGACGGCCTCCAACTCCGAAGGCGGGCTCGAGCGCACCTATCAGGGTACATGCCTGATCCCCCTGTTCCCCGTGACCCTTCCCGCACGGGGGGCCAGCGACGATTCGGATCGGCATGAGCGTACGTCCGGCATGATCGGCCGCGGCGCGGCCCACCGATAGGCCCGCGTCGTTTGTTTATGCATGCCCTGGGGAGATGAACCCTTCCCGGGGCGTCGATGGAAGGAATAACGATGGAAAAGAAAGGGTCCTTTACCTTCGTACTGCATTCGCACCTTCCGTATGTCCTGTCGCACGGGCGGTGGCCCCACGGCACAGACTGGCTTAACGAGGCGTCCGCCGAGACCTATATCCCCCTCATTAACGTCGTCAATCGGCTGATGTCCGAGGGGATACCGGCCAAGATCACCCTCGGCGTAACGCCGATCTTGGCCGAGCAGCTGGCCAGCGTCTCCTTCAAGGAGGGCTTTGTCTCGTACCTCAAACAGAAGATGGAGGCCTCCCAAAACGACATCAAGGACTTTGAGCGTCACGGGGAAGCGGAGCTCGCATCGCTGGCGCGAATGTGGGAGTCCTTTTTCGGGGGGATCCTCGAGAGCTTCGTTGACCGCTACAAAAGCGACATCGTGGGTGAGCTGAGGCGCCTGAACGATGCCGGCGCTATTGAGGTGATCACCTCGGCCGCTACCCACGGCTACCTCCCGTTGTTGGGGTACGATGAGGCCGTCCGGGCGCAGGTGGCGCTCGGCGCCACCACCTACGAGCGTCACTTCGGGAAAAGGCCTTCCGGGATCTGGCTTCCCGAGTGCGCCTACCGCCCCGGCTATTTCTGGGAATTCCCCGTCGAGACCGCTGCGCCGGGTTACCAGCGACGCGGGATCGAGGAGTTCCTCTATGACGAAGGGATATCCTATTTCATCGTCGATTCCCACTTACTTGAAGGAGGCAGGGCGATCGGAGCCTACCTGGACCGCTTCGAGGGACTCAAGGAGATCTGGGATCGGTTTCTGGCCGAATATAAGGAGACCGAGGTCGATGAGCCGCGCTCGCCTTACGAGGCCTATGCGGTCTCGTCGGCCGGGGGACCCAAGACCGCGTCGATCTTCACCCGTGATCCCAAGAGCGCCCTTGTGGTCTGGAGCGGTGAGCACGGGTACCCGGGCGACGGAAACTACCTCGACTTTCACAAGAAACATTTCCCCGGCGGCAACCGCTATTGGAAGGTGACCGGCTCAAAGATCGATCTCGGTGACAAGCAGATCTATAATCCCCGCTACGTCCCGGGACGTATCCAGGAGAACGCCGCCCACTTCGCCGGGATTGTCCGCTCGACCCTCGGCGACTATTTTACGGCCCACAAACATCCGGGGATTGTCACCTCACCCTACGACACAGAGCTCTTCGGCCATTGGTGGTTCGAGGGGCCCGAGTTCATCTATCGGGTGATCAAAGAGCTTGCCGGCTCTCCCGACGTCGAGCTGATGACGCTAACCGAATCTCACGACAAATACCCTCCACGAAAGGTCGTAAGCATCCCCGAGGGCTCCTGGGGAGAGGGGGGGTTCCACTGGATCTGGTTCAACGACTGGACAAAGTGGACATGGAAACATATCTATGAAGCCGAGCGAGAGATGATCGATCTGGCCAACAATTTTTCCGACCGTCCCGACCCCGGTTTTAGGCGGGTGATTGCCCAGATGGGACGCGAGCTCCTCCTCATGGAGAGCTCCGACTGGCAGTTTCTGATCTCCACCTGGAGCGCCCGGGATTACGCGGAGATGCGCTTTTCCGAGCACTACCACGACTTTACGCGGCTTGCCGCGATCGCAAAAATGCTCATCGCGGGAGGGCGGCCGTCCACGGGAGACTGGGAGTACGTGGGAGACATGGAAGTCAAGGACTCACCCTTCGCAGATCTTGACGTATCGCTGTGGAGGACAGGTACCACATGACAGGAGGATGTTCATGCCGGAACTGAAGAAAGGACCCGGTCATCGATCGGTGGGTGATCATCTCGACGGAGCGGGGAAAGCGGCCGATGTCCTTCGAGGAAAAGGTCGATGAGAAGAAGGGGGGATTTTGTCCGTTCGATACGGGCAACGAGGACAAGACCCCCCGTGAGATCTCGGCGATCCGAGACCCGAACAGCGCCCCAAATACCCCCGGCTGGCAGCTGCGAATTGTCCCCAACAAGTTTCCCGCCCTGATGGTGGAGGGCGACCTGAACCGCCGGGGCGACGGAATGTACGACAAGATGAACGGCATCGGCGCCCACGAGGTCATCATCGAGACCCCGGATCATAACATGGATATCGTGGACCTGCCGCTGCCGAGGATCACCGACGTAATGATCGCCTACCGGGATAGGGTGGCCGACCTGCAAGAAAGACCGCGGTTCCGGTTCGTGATGGTCTTCAAGAACCACGGGAGCATCGCCGGGGCATCGCTTGAGCACACGCACAGCCAGCTCATCGCGCTGCCGGAGGTGCCGATCGCGGTCCTCGAAGAGATCGAAGGCGCCCAGCGCTTCTACGCGTATAAGGAGCGCTGCATCTTTTGCGACATCATCTCCGAGGAGCTCTCAACGCGGTCACGGGTCGTCTGCGAAAATCAGAAGTTCGTGGCCATCGCGCCGTATGCCCCTCGCCTCCCCTTCGAGACATGGATCCTCCCCAAGTCGCACCTGCCCCGCTATGAGGAGGGGCCCGTCGAGACGTACGAGGCGCTGGCCCACATCCTCAGCGAGGTGCTGACGCCGCCTCAACAAGGCGCTGCGCACCCCGCCGTATAACTATATCATACACACCTCCCCGTTTAACGACCCCCATTCCGGGGAAATCGGCCACCTCTACCACTGGCACATCGAGGTGATGCCCCGGCTCACGAAGGTGGCCGGGCTTCGAGTGGGGCTCGGGATTCTACATCAATCCCACGCCCCCGGAGGAGGCCGCGCAGTTTCTCAGGGAGGTTCAGCTATGAGGATTGCGATCGTCGCGTCGGAGGCGGTCCCTTTCGCCAAGACGGGGGGACTGGCCGACGTGGCCGGGGCGCTGCCCAAGGAGCTGGCCGCGCTCGGGCACGAGGTGCGGCTCGTCATGCCCAAATACGGATCGGTCCAGGAGTCAAAATTCGGCCTTTCCCGGACCGGGAAGTCGTTTTCCGTCCCCCTGGCCGACAAGACCGCCCCCGGCGAGATATATGTTTCCACCCAGGACGGCTACACGGCGGTCTTCATCAAGAATGATGATTTCTACCTGCGGGACGGACTCTACGGCGACGCCAAAGGGGATTATCCCGATAACGCCTCCCGGTTCATATTCCTGGCCAAGGCCGCCCTCTCGGCGCTCAAGGAGCTTGGATTCGTGCCGGATATCATCCACGTAAACGACTGGCAGACGGCGCTCATTCCCCTCTTCCTCGGCTCGATCTTCAAGGACGATCCCTACTTCCGAAAGGCTTCGACCCTGCTCACGATCCACAACCTCGGCTACCAGGGGCTCTTCTGGCACCTCGACATGCCGCTGTTGGGGGTCGGCTGGGACTATTTCACGCCCGAGGGAATCGAGTTCTGGGGAAAGATCAATTTCCTCAAGGCCGGCATCCTCTATGCCGATCTGATCAGCACGGTCAGCGAAAAATACGCCAAGGAGATCACAACTCCCGAATTCGGTTTCGGGCTGGACGGGGTATTGAAGAAACGCAAAGACGACCTGTCCGGCATCATTAACGGGATAGACACCGATATCTGGAACCCCGAGACCGACGCCTTCATCACGAAACAGTACGGTGCGGCCTCCCTTTCGGACAAGCTCGAGAATAAGAAGACGCTCCTTGACGAGTTCTACCTGCCCCAGAAGCTCGACGTCCCGCTCGTCGGGATCATCTCACGCCTGGCCGACCAGAAAGGCTTTGATATCCTGGCTCAGGCGATGGATGAGATTATGGCGATGGACCTCATGATGGTGGTGCTCGGGACGGGGAGGCGCACTACCATGAGCTGCTGGCGCGCCTTGGCAAGCGCTATCCGACAAAGCTCGGGATCAAGCTCGCCTTTAATGTCCGCCTCTCGCATCTGATCGAGGCGGGCTCCGATATGTTCCTGATGCCCTCCCGCTACGAGCCGTGCGGGCTCAACCAGATGATGAGCATGCGCTACGGCACCGTCCCGGTGGTAAGGGCGACGGGGGGTCTTGACGATACCGTCTCGGACTATAACGAAAAAACCGGGCGTGGAACGGGGGTCAAATTTGAGGGATACGACGCCGTGTCGCTTGCGGCCGCCGTGAAAAGGGCCGTCTCCCTCTTTCGCAAGAAAAAACAGTGGCAGATCATGATGAAAAACGGGATGGCGATCGACTTCTCGTGGCGCGCGTCGGCACGAAAATACGAACGGCTCTACGGCGAAGCGATCAAGAAGCGGCTCAGGTGAAGCTGAGAGGGTCGTCGCCTCGACATCGCCTCTCTCTGGAATAGCGACGGGCCTCTCCGCCCTCCCAAAAAAGATCCCCGCGGCATATTTCCGCCTCGCCTGGGGAGTCCCGCCAGAACCGCGGGAGCTTGAGGCGACGCGGCACAGCGGCACGCGATAATTTTAGACCCTTTTGTTCAGGATACATGGCCGACCGCTTTTCAGATAAGATTTTTCAGGCGCTTGGGCAGGCGCTCCAGCCCGCCGTCGTCACCGACGGGGACGGGTTTATTGTCTCCATGAACGGAGCGGCCGAGAGAACCACCGGCTACCAGCAAAGCGAGGCGCTCGGGCTGCCCTTCTTCCGTTTCCTGCCCGACGACGTCGCCACGGAGTACGACCGGATCCTGAAAAAGCTCGCCACCGCAATCCCGGTCTTCGTGCCGGGGATATCGATCATCACAAAGGATGGGAGGGTCCTCAAGACGAGCCTCTCGGGCTATCCGCTCAGGAACCCGGAGGGAGTCCCTCCTTTCTGTCTCTTCGTCTTCGAAGACTTTTCTGCCCACAATGGGCGAGCGGGAGAAATCCACTTTCTCGAAAAGGCGGTCGACGGCATCGGAGAAGGGGTCATCATCGCCGACCTTGAGGGGACCATTGTCTACTCAAACCAGACCGTCTCCGGCATGTTCGGGTACGAAAAGGAGCAGTGCCTCGGGAGGAATATTTCTTCCCTCTTTGTCCGCCGGGTAAAAGACAGCCTGACCTACGAGATATTGAGCAACACAAAGAAGGGCGGCTGGGAGCGAGAGGTCCTTGCGATTAGGAGCGATGACACGGTATTCAGTGCCCGGCTGAAGACCTCACTTCTCTTCCCCGAGCAGAAGGAGCCGGCCCACATCGTCGGCATCATCCAGGATATCACCAAAGAAGTCGAGATGAGGGAGGAGTTATTGGCCATCAACCGGGAGCTCTCGGCGCTCTACGCCGTCTCCACGGCGCTGGCCGAATCGATCGAGCTCGATGAGCTCCTCTTCATCAGCCTCGTTAAGGTCCTCGAGGTCATGGGGATGGACGTGGGAACTATCAGGATCCTTGAGGAAGAAACAAACGATCTCGTCTTAAGGACGCATGTCCGGGTATCCCAGGAATACCTCAACAGACATCGACGGATACCGGTGACGGGCAGCGTCTCGGGCAAGGTCGTGAGGACCGGGGTGCCCCACCTTTCCAGCAAGGATTTCTCCGAGCCGCTCGAACAGCAGGCCACGCTGATGGAGGAGGGGCTCTACCAGGTCATCATCGTCCCCATCAGATCAAAAGACAAAACCCTCGGCACTCTTACCGGCGGAGTCTATCAGCGCCGGGAATCGATCACCCAGGACATGAAGCTGTTGGTCTCCATCGGAAGCCTTATCGGGGTCGCGGTGGAAAACGCCCTGATCTTCGAGCGGGCCGATCGGCTTACCAAGGAGAAGGAGGTCAAGGTGGGCGAGATGTCGCTCTTGACCGATCTTTCGGGAGCCCTGATGACGACCATCGAGTTGAACAGGCTCCTCTATATTGTCCTGACCGCCGCGACCTTCGGCGAGACCTTCGGGTTCAACCGCGCCGCGATTTTCCTCGTGGATGAGGAGGAGCAGGCGATCGTCGGTAAAATGGGTGTCGGCCCGACCAGCGCCGAGGAGGCGGGACGAATATGGGTGGAGCTTGAAAAGGAGAAGCTCTCTTTGCTTGAGATCGTGGCCAAGGATTACGAGCGGCAGGGTTCCCCCGACGCCCTCCAGAATCGGTCGGTGCGGAAGGTAACCATCCCCCTCGCGCGAAAAGACGACGTCGTCGTCCAATCGGTCCTCGAAAACAAACCCGTCATCGTGTCTGACGCACGAACCAATCCACGTGTGGACGAAATCATGAAGCGGGCGATGATAGGAGGGGAGGAATTTGCGTGCATCCCGATCGTCACCATGGACAGGCCGCTCGGGGCGCTGTTGGTCGACAACATATTCAACAGAAAGCCGATCAGGGAGGAAGACATTGTATTGCTGAACGCCTTTGCGAACCAGGCGGGCCTCGCGATCCAGAACTCGATCCTCTATACCAATAAGGAACGGATAAACCGTGAGCTCAGGGAAGCTCAGGCCAAACTCCTGCAGCAGGCCAAGATGGTCGGGCTCGGGGAGATGGCCTCCGAGATGGCCCACGAGATCAGAAACCCGCTGGTCTCCATCGGCGGATTTGCCCGAAAGATTTCGCAGGGTGCTCAGGACAATCCCAAGATCAAGCGGTATAGTGACATCGTGGTACAGGAGGTCATGAAGCTTGAGCATACCCTCTCCAATATCCTTTCGTTCCCGCGGGACATCCCGCCGAATATCGCGCCCATTGACTTCAACGCAATGGTGAGGGACACGCTGGGTCTGGTCGTCGATGACCTCTCGGCAAAAAAGATCACCCTCACCCTCTCGCTGGACGAGGCTATTCCCCCGATCGAGGCCGACTCCGATCAGCTGCGCCAGGTCTTCCTCAACCTCTTCTATAACGCCGTCCAGGCGATGGAGGAAAAAGGGGGCACGTTGACCGTGAAGAGCTCGATGGAAGAGATCGGTGCCGTCACCTATGTCAGGGCCGAGGTGAGCGATACGGGACCGGGCGTCTCCTCCGAAATCATCGGCAACATCTTTAAGCCGTTTTTTACGACGAAGAAATCGGGCACGGGATTGGGGCTTGCCATTACTCACAAGATCGTCACGAACCACAACGGCAGTATCGATATCGTTAACCGGCCCGAGGGGGGGGCCTCATTCATCGTGGAGCTCCCGGTGAAACAGCCCAGGGAGCCCGGCGGGGAAAATCAACAGGAACAGGGACAATGACCGAGGAGAACAAGTACACCGATCAACAAATCGTCGATTCAAATATCGTCTTCCACGACGAGTTCGACGCCAAGGTATATGACTGGAAGTGGGGGAAGCACTACTCCACGGCCGAGATGGAAAAAACCCTTGCCGACTACGCCCACTATCTCGGGCATCCCGTCCCAACGGTGAAGCGCTACCTCGACATCGGGTGCGGGACGGGGAGCGCGGTCGTCAACCTCTCCCTCTTCCCGAAGATGGGCGACGCCCACGGGTGCGACATCTCTCTTGGAATGCTCAAGGTATGCAGGACGAACGCGCACTCCGTCGGCTCCGAGGTGACGCTGGCGGTCTCCGACGCCCAGAAGCTCCCGTACCGTGACGACACGTTTGATCTCATCACCTGTCACGCGGTCCTGCATCACGTCGCCCGGCCGCGGGAGGTCCTGCAGGAGATCCATCGCGTGCTGGCCCCCGGCGGGAGGGCGCTCGTCTTCGAGCCGACCAGGTACGGCACGGCCCTCTGCTTCAGGTTGATGCGGATCACGTGGGGCGTCGTCTGGGGAATCAGGGATCGGATCCGGGGCAAAAAACCGATCTGGGTGGTGGAAGAGGAGTTCGTCGACGGGCTTTCGGCCCCCCCAGACCTTACGACCTTTCGCCCGACGGAGCTCAGGGAAATGCTCAGGGAGATCCCTTTTAGTGGCAAACAGGTCACGACCTACGGTTTCCTCGGCAACCTGACGCGCTGGTTCTGCCACCCGATGCGGCATATCCGCCCGATCAAATACCTGGCCGACGGGCTCGCCGCCCTCTTCACCCGGCTCGACGAGGGGCCGCTTCGAAAAATCGTGCCGGAGACCCTCTATTTTCAGGCCGTCATCACGTTGAAGAAGTAGAGCCCATGGACCACCCCTTCGAGATCAGAGAGATCCTCGCGGCCTATTTTTCGCTGCTTCCCGAAAAGGAGATCATTCCCTTTTCTCTTGCCGGGGCTCGGGATGCCGAAGGGCTCTCCGCGCGATGGGAAGAGGTGCTCACCGGTGATACAAAGGAAGACGTCATCGGGTCTTTCGGCTATTATCGGGCCCTCATGGCCGTCCAAAGGGAGAGGGCCTGCGCCCTCTCGTACAACGAGACGACCGCCCGTATCTATCCTTTTGTCGTCGGAAGAATATTCGAGCTTTTCCCCCGGGAGGTCCGGACCGAGCTGCTGGCGCACGCCCATGTTCCCGACATTACGGGGCTCGCCCGGGCGATGGTGGAATCCCCGGCGCTGCGAAACGCCTTCAGACGTGCCTTCCAGGGCAACATCAGCGGCCCGATCCTCTCGTTTCTCTACTCGATGGTCTACCTCATGGGGTTTTCCTCGGGTGGGGAGGCGTCGTTTCTGCGGCGGGTTTTCGGCCGGGTGAAGGAGTGGAAGGGCCATCTGTTGGACGCCGGGGGCGGCTCGGGCTTCGCCGGGTTGGTCGTCTCGACCCGGGGGCCGGTGACCTATATCGATTTTTCGCCCTTTCGGGCCCGGCGCGCCGGGGCGATCGCGGCGGCCTCCCGGCACGACGAAAGCTTCTTTTACGATATGCTCGACCTCATCGACGAGGAATCCGCCGCCTTCGGGCTGGTCCTTGACCGCTCGCTTATCCCGCGGCTTTCCGCCGGCCCCGTCTCGTACCGGTCGGCCGACCTCTCCCACCTTTCGGGGGATCTCGGCCCCTTTGACGGCGCTATGCTGACCGACGTCCTGGAGCACACGACCGACCCCGAGGGGGTCGTCGTCTCGGTCGGCCGAACGCTCAGATCGGGGGCGCCGATCTTGATCACCGTGCCGACCGACGCAAACGGCATTGTTGGCAGGCTCAGGGAACAAGAGGAAGGGTATACGTTTCCTTTTCTGTTGCACATCGAGTTTTTCTCGGACGAGCGGATCGGGCGGATGGCTGAGCGCGCGGGGTTTTCGGTGGAGGAGCTCTCCTATTTCTCTTACGAGAAGACGACCTGCCTCGGCCCGGCACCGATGGAAGTCATGGCGATGCTGAGAAAGAAATAGAACGGAGTCGCTCAGGAAAGACTCCGTTTTCTTGGAGTGTCTTTACCACTTTTCCCAGTTCCACGACCGGCCCAGCTCCGGCGGCAGGCCGCCGCCCTCGCCCGGACCGAGCTTCCTGATTACCTGCGCCGGCCTCCCCACCGCGAGGGAATTATCCGGGATGTCTTTGGTGACCAGCGACCCCGCCCCGATCACGCACCCCACCCCGATGGTAACCCCCGGCATCACGGTGGTTTGCGTCCCAATCCAGGTGCCCGAGCGCACAAGTATCGGCTTGAACTTGATCTTCCCCACCCGCCTTTTCACGTCGCCGATGTCGTGAGTAAAGGTGATGAAGTGGACGTTGGACGAAATCCCCACCCAATCCTCGAGTGTCGTATAGTTAATGGCCACGCACCCCTCGCGGAGCGTCGAGCCGTATCCGAGCGTCACCGGCCCCTCGATGCATACCCGCTTGCCGATGACCGCCATCTCACCTAAGGTCAGCGGCCCCTCGATCGTCGTGCCCTCCTCGACGACGGAGTCCTTGCCGAGGGTAAGCTCACGATAGGAGCTGGCGCACACGTTCTTATAGACGAAGGCGACCCCCAGGCGTCCGCTCACCGCGTTGATGATCGTCCCCCGGGCCGCCGCAGCGAGCCAGGAGCGGCGGGGAAAGATCAGATGGTTCAACAGCATGATGAGCGGCCAGCGGATTACTTCCCGAAGGTCGGAACTGAGGGCATACTTCGAGAAGAGATAGGTAGAAATCGATTCCCGGGGATCAACCATGATGACCTCTCGTGCTCAGAAGTAATGCTCCACCGTCTCCCACAGCGTCCGCGTCACCTGGGAGAGCCGCTCCCGGATAACCACCTCGGCCGCCTCGTCAAACGGGGTGGGCTGGTTATTGATGATGATCAAGCGGGCCCCGGCCGAGATCGCCCTGAGCACCACCTCCTTGACGTGGTCCACCAAAAGCGATGAGCCCATTGCAAGCACAAGGTCGGTTCTTTCGGCCATCTCCAGTGCCTCGTCATAGTGGGCCGTTCGCTCGAATCCGAAGACGATGTCGGGCCCCACGACCCCCCCGCAGTCGGCGCAGATGGGCGGGATGTTCAACGCGGCGATCTGGCCGGTGATAAAATCGATGGGATAGGCTCGCTTGCAGGAAAAGCAGTGGCCGCACCTCAAATTGCCGTGGATCTCCAAAACGTGCGGGGTCTTTGCCTTATGGTGGAGGCCGTCGGTGTTCTGGGTGATGACGCACGACAATAGCTTTAGATGGGAGAGCCTGGCCAGGAAATGATGGTTGATGTTGGGCTTGGCGTCGATCATCGGGAGCAGTAAAGGAAACCAATAGCGCCAGAACATGTCGATATAATTTTCGGCCCCGTCGCGGTAGGCGTCGATAGGCATGAAGCGGTAGGCGTGTATGCGCTCCCAGAGAAGGCTCTTATCGCTTCTGAAGTCGGGTATGCCGCTCTCGGTAGAGACGCCGGCACCGGTCAGGGCGATCGGATTGTTTGAAAAGTAGATCAGCTGCGCCGCCCGGCGTACCCTTTCGAGCATCGGACTGTCTCCTGTCTCCCCTGTCGCGACGATCGCTATTACGCCCTCATCGTTCTCTTTGCGCGCCCCCATCTCATCCGCATTGTATGGGATGACGAAGGGCTTGTCAAGACAAGACGGGGAGCCTTTGCCGTTGACACTGACACTTTTTTGTTTTATACTTGCTTTGTTGCATGTGGGGGTACGCGGCTACTATGGTCACCACGCCCAAAAGCTCGCTCTTCGCCGGAAGAGAGCGCGGGGATTCTCGAAAAAGGGCAGAGGTGTTCCTGTTTGCCTCGATCCTTTTTCACGTCTTGTTGCTGATTGTCTTTTCGCTGTTGACCATCAGCGCCGCCGCCAAGCCCGACAAGCCCCTCATGGTCCAGCTTAAGGAAGAAGACGAAAATAGCGGCAGGAAATACGAATTCAATGATTTCCCCCAGGCCAACGAGACCGATAAGAAAGTAGAGTCAAACCGCCTCTCCGACAAGAACCGGAAGGTGGACAGAGAGACGACGCGGCTGGGCACACCGCTCGGGGGTGGCTCTTCGTCTCGCGGCACCTTTAGCCCGCCACCGGTCATGCCGGCCAATCCCGCGGAAAAGGCCCCGGCACCCGACACCACAAAAGAAAGTACGCTCCTTGCCAAAAAGGAAGAGCCTTCCGAACTCGACAGGAGCGTGGAGGGGAAGACCTCCCCTGGGCAGAACAAGGAGCGCCTCACCGTTGAGGACCTCATCCCGGGAAGCAACGACGTGGCGCGTTTGGATCAGCCGTTCGGGACAACGGCGCCGGGAGTCAAGGAAGAGGATACCGTCTCTCTCAATACGACGGAGTTCAAATACTACTCCTACTTCTCCCAGATCAAGCGGCGCATCGAGCTGGCCTGGAGCTATCCGATGGAGGCCCAGAAAAACCAGTGGGGCGGGCGGCTCACCGTCATCTTTACCATCGAGAAGGACGGAAACGTCTCAAGCGTCAAGCTGCTGAGCTCGTCCGGCTACGAAATTCTCGATGATTACGCGATCAAGGCGATCTGGTTTGCCTCACCATTTAACCCCATTCCGGCATCCATCGGCGTAAAACGACTCAGGATCGATTGCAGCTTCCAATACATCACGTCGCTGTACGGGGTCCATTGGTAATCTCGCCATAAAGCAAAATATCATTGCCGTTTCACGAAAAAAAGTGTATAAGAGACTCGTAAATTTTTATACGAGGTGGTATGCCCATGGAATACCTATCGAGTCCCGACATTATTCTCTTCATCCAGCAGTTTAAGAGCACGGTCCTGGATTATTTCTTCATCGCCGTCACGACGCTCGGCAGCGAAGAGTTTTATCTCGTGGCCATCCCGATCATCTACTGGTGTATCGACAAGAAGTTTGCATTCAAGCTTGGGATGGTCTTCCTCTTCTCCGCCTACCTCAACGAGCTCCTCAAGGCGATGTTTCATACCGCGCGTCCCGATCCCGCAGTCGTCCGGGTCCTCTACCCGCAGTCGGGGGGAGGATATTCTTTCCCGAGCGGCCACGCCCAGGGGACGGCCGTTTTTTGGGGGATGATCGCGTGGGCGGTCAAGAAGGCATGGATGTGGGCGGTCGCGGTAGTCCTGATTGCGTTGGTAGGGATCTCTCGCCTCTACCTCGGGGTACATTGGCCCATCGATGTCCTCGGAGGGTGGGTCATCGCGGCGGTGCTGCTGGGCCTTTACATCATCTATGACGTGACCCAGCCCGCCGGTCGGCTCACGACCAAGACCGTGCCGCTGATCGCCCTCGTCATCGTCTTCGGGGCGATTCTCTTCCTCGTTCACTCGGGCGATAACGCGGTGCGCACGATCGGCACCCTCATGGGCATGGCGATCGGCTATATCCTCCAGGACAACTATTTTGCCTTTGAGACGCGGTCCGTCTGGTGGTATCAGATCGTCAAGGTCGTGGTGGGGCTTGCCGTCGCGTTTGCGATCAGGATTTTGGTCAAGATGGTGCTGCCCGACGCCGCGATCTTTCACCTGGTCCGTTATTTCCTGATCGGTATCTGGATCTCGGCGGGTGTCCCCTTCCTTTTCCGGGGAAAAAAGGCGTAAGAGGCCGCCCATATTTGGAGACCTAATGTCCGAGAAGGCCGAGATATTCATCCACCCGACGGCCGTCGTCGACGAGGGTGCACGGATCGGCCCCGGCTCGAAGATCTGGCACTTCACCCATATCTCTTCCGGATCACGCATCGGCGCCGGCTGCAACATCGGGCAGAACGTCTATGTCGCCCCGACGGCGGTCATCGGCGACGGGGTGAAGATACAGAATAACGTCTCCCTCTATGACGGGGTTGTCGTGGAGGATTTTGCCTTCCTCGGGCCGTCGTGCGTCTTTACCAACGTCACGACGCCGAGGAGCGAGTTCCCGAGGAAAGACCACTATCAAAAGACACGCGTCGGCCGCGGGGCGACGATCGGGGCCAACGCCACCATCATCTGCCCCGTAACGCTCGGGCGCTATTCGTTTGTCGCGGCGGGTTCCGTGGTAACGAAGGACACCGCCGATTTCTCCCTCGTGATGGGCGTGCCCGCCCGGCAGACGGGATGGGTCTGCATGTGCGGCGTGAAGATAGAGTTTGAGGGCCCATCCGGCGTCTGTGCGGAGTGCGGCAGG
Organism: uncultured delta proteobacterium; assembly: GCA_963792965.1. Classification (GTDB taxonomy): domain Bacteria; phylum Desulfobacterota; class Zymogenia; order Zymogenales; family Zymogenaceae; genus CAWBYW01. Next base: position 36,100 of record CAWBYW010000017.1, read on the forward strand.
CGCTACCGTAAAGAACACGATACCGTCCTATACGAAAAGGGATAAGAGAAGATCCATGAAAGTCCCCCTTTTGGATTTGAAGGCGCAGTACGCCGCGATTGAGGATCGGGTGAGAGAAGCGATCGACGGAGTGCTTCAGTCACAACGCTTCATCCTCGGCCCCGAGGTGGAGGCCCTCGAAAAAGAAATCGCCGACTACGTGGGGGCGCAATTCGGAATCGGCGTCGCCTCCGGCAGTGACGCGATACTGTTGGCAATGATGGCCCTCGGCATCGGCCCGGGAGATGCGGTCGTCACCACCCCCTACTCCTTTTTTGCCACCGCCGGATCCGTCACTCGGACCGGGGGCTCGGTCCTCTTTGTCGATATCGACCCGCTGACCTTCAACATTGACGCAAAGGGGCTCGCGGCCCTCCTCGAGGGCCTGACGAGCAGCGGGGGCCGCCTCATGACGAAGGACGGCCTGACCGTCAGGGGGGTCATGCCGGTCCACCTCTTCGGCCAGATGGCCGACATGGGGGCCGTCAGGGAGCTCTGCTCGCGCCACGGCCTCTTTATCGTCGAGGACGCGGCCCAGGCCATCGGCTCGCGCTCACCCGACGGGAAGGCCGGGGCAATCGGGGATATGGGGTGCTTCTCGTTTTTCCCGAGTAAGAACCTCGGCGGATTCGGCGATGGGGGCATGATCACGACCTCATCGGCCGAGCTTGCCGAAAAACTGAAGATCCTGAGAAACCACGGGAGCCAGCCAAAATATTACCACCGGTTCGTCGGGGTCAACAGCCGGCTGGACGCGCTCCAGGCTGCAGTGCTGAGGGTTAAGCTCAAACATCTCGACGCCTGGACTGAGGGAAGAAGGAAAAACGCTGATCGTTACCGAAGCCTCTTTACCGAACAGGGATTGATCGCCCCTGAGGGACCGGTCACGCTCCCCATCCAGGCGGATGGATGCCATCACATCTATAACCAGTTCGTTATCATGGTCGATCGGCGGGATGATTTGCTCGCTCACCTAAACGGGGCAGAGATCGGCACGGAGATCTATTATCCGTTGCCGCTGCACCTACAGGAGTGCTACCGCTCACTCGGCTACAAGGAGGGGGATTTCCCTGTCTCTGAGGCGGCGGCAAAAAGGAGCCTGGCGCTGCCGATCTACGCGGAGTTGACCCCCGAGATGCAGCAGTACGTGGTCGACACGATCGCGGCCTTTTACGGGGGAGCCCGTTGATCGCCGTCGTCGACTATGAGATGGGCAATCTCCGGAGCGTCGAGAAGGCGCTGGAGCGCGTGGGGGCTCGCGTCTCGGTCACGTCCGACGCCGCCGTCATCGCCGACAGCTCCGGGCTCGTGCTGCCCGGCGTCGGCGCATTCGGCGACTGCATGCGAAATCTCAACCGGTATAAACTAGTGCAGCCGATCCTCGATTTCATCGCATCGGGAAGGCCCTTCTTCGGCATCTGCCTCGGTCTTCAGCTCCTCTTCACCGAGGGCCTCGAGTTCGGAAGGCACGAGGGACTGGACGTCATCAAGGGGAGCGTCGTGCGCTTTTCCGGTGAGGCCTTCGAGCGTAAGGAGCGGCTCAAGGTCCCGCACATGGGGTGGAACCGAGTGAAATGGACGGGACATGAGCCGCCGTTTGATACCGTGGGCGACGACGACTATTTTTACTTCGTTCACTCCTACGTCGTTGTCCCCGACGACCCGCGTGCGGCGGCGGGGCTGACCGATTACGGGATCGAATTCGTGTCGGCCGTGCGCACCCGGAACGTTTTCGCCACCCAGTTTCACCCGGAGAAGAGCCAGGTGAAGGGGCTGTCGATCCTCAAATCTTTTTCTGAGCTCGTCGATCGATGGGATTCATCGTCATACCGGCCATAGACATGAGGGGAGGCGGCGCCGTAAGGCTCTCCGAGGGCGATTTCTCTCGGGAAACCCGCTACTTCGACGATCCCCTCCAGGCCGCCAGACTCTGGGTCGAGAGGGGGGCCCAAAGGCTCCACCTCGTTGACCTTGACGCCGCCAAGGGAGGCGTCCCCATCCACAGAAGGGAAGTGGAGCGGATCGTCGGCGACGTCGCTGTACCCGTTCAGCTCGGCGGGGGCATCCGGTCGATGGCGGCGGTTCAGGACTATCTCGGCCTCGGCGTCGCCTACGTGGTCGTAGGGACCGCGGCGGTGGAGGACCGAGACTTCGTGCTCGAGGCGGCGAGTCAATTCCCCGGCAGGATCATCCTCGGCATCGACGCGCGGGGAGGAATCGTGCGCACAAAAGGCTGGCGGGAGGGATCATCTGTCCGTGCGGTCGATCTCTGCCGCTCCTATGTCGGGACGGGGATCTCGGCCGTCATCTACACCGACATCGCACGCGACGGCGTCGGCACGGGCGTCGACCTGGCGGGGACACGGCAGCTGGCGCGGGAGTGCGAGATTCCCGTAATCGCCTCCGGCGGCGTGAAAAGCGTCTCCGACGTCGAGGCGGCGGCGGCGCTCTCGTCCGATGGGGTAATCGGGGTTATCGTCGGGAGGGCCCTCTACGAGGGGACGGTGGACCTGGCCGACGCGATACGTCGTGCGAATAAGATTGAGGGAAAATAGTATCTGCCCATGCTGGTAAAACGCATCATACCCTGCCTCGACGTTAAGGACGGGCGGGTCGTCAAGGGTGTCAACTTCATCGACCTGACCGACGCGGGAGACCCGGTCGAGAACGCCGCGTTTTACGACGGCGAGGGGGCCGACGAGCTGACGTTCCTGGATATTACTGCCTCCTCCGATAAGCGGGACATTATCCTTGACGTGGTGAAACGGACGGCCGAGCAGATCTTCATGCCGCTCACGGTCGGCGGGGGGATCAGGACGCTGGAAGACATCAGGAAGCTCCTCGTGGCGGGCGCCGACAAGGTCTCTATAAACACCGCGGCGGTCAAAGATCCGGACTTCGTGAGCAAAGCCGCAAAGCGGTTCGGCTCCCAGTGCATTGTCGTGGCAGTGGACGCAAAGCGCCGCAAGGCCGAGGAGTGGGGCCGCCATATGAAAGAGAGCCGCCGGAGGATACCCGGCCAGACCGCCGAGGGGGGTCTCTCCTGGGAGGTGGTCACCCACGGCGGGCGAGAGGTCACGGGAATCGACGCCTTGAGGTGGGTGAGCCGGATGGAAGAGATGGGGGCGGGCGAGATCATGCTGACCTCGATGGATTTTGACGGCACACGGGAGGGATACGACCTGACCCTTACCCGCGCGGTTGTCGAGCGGATCGGCATCCCCGTCATCGCCTCGGGGGGGGTGGGGAACCTCGAGCATCTGTACGAGGGGCTCACCGTAGCGGGCGCGGACGCGGCTCTGGCCGCCTCGATCTTTCACTTCAGGGAGTACTCGATCCGCCAGGCCAAGGAGTATCTCAAGAGCAGGGGGGTCCCGGTCAGGCTGTAGGGAAAAGGGGCGATGAAGATCATCTCAGGAGACCTCAAGGGAAGGCGGCTCATTAACCCCGAGGGCACCATGGTCAGGCCCACCGGCTCTCGGGTCAAGGAGGCGCTCTTTTCCATCATCGGGGATCTGATTGTCGGGGCGACCTTCGTCGACATCTTCTGCGGGACGGGAAACATCGGAATCGAGGCGATCAGCCGCGGGGCAGGCTGCTCAATCTTCATCGAAAGGAATCCGAAGGTGGCCGAAATGCTCAGGCGAAACATCAAGACCCTCGGGCTGCTTGACCGCTCGCAGATCATGACGCTCGACGCCCTCAAGGCAATCAAGGCCCTCGGGAAACAGGGCCAGGCGGCTGATATCGTCTTTCTCGATCCGCCCTATGCATATAACCGGGTATCCGAGATCATCTTCGCCGTCTCGGCAAGCGACCTCGTCGGCGCGGGAGGGATGGTGATCTGGCAACACAGCACAAAGACAAACCCTGAAGCCACGTATGGGGATCTCAATAAGGATACAACGAGAGTGTACGGCGACACCGCGATTACGTTTTTCTCAAAAGAGTGAGGTAGACTATGCCCAGCCTTGCAATCCTCCCCGGGACCTTCGATCCCATTACCATGGGACACATCGACCTGACAGAGAGGGCACTTAAGGTTTTTGACAGGATCATCATTGCCATCGGCATCAACCCCTATAAGGTCACGCTGTTTACTCCGGAGGAGCGCATCGATATGATCAAGCATTCTCTCCGGGAGCACAACGATCGGATCATCGTGGATACCTTCGACGGTCTCCTGGTAGACTACGCCCAGAAGATGAAATCCAGGGCGATCATCAGGGGACTTCGCGCGGTCTCGGACTTCGAGTACGAGCTTCAGCTGGCGTTGATGAACAGGAAGCTCAACCGAAACATCGAGACATTTTTCATGATGACCGGATACCGCTATTTGTACGTCAGCTCCAATATCATCAAGGCCACCGCCATGGCGGGAGGTTCCGTGAGTGACCTCGTGACGGAGTATGTCGCCGAAAAGCTCAAGGCAAAATTCGCCGACGCCCACCCGAAGAAGGAAGAATAAGATGAAACGAAAGCTATCGGACCGTGTCATGAAGCTCAAGCCTTCGGCGACACTCGCTATTTCCGCCAAGGCCAACGCTCTCAAGGCGCAGGGCCAGGACGTGATCGGCTTCGGCGTCGGCGAGCCGGACTTCGATACGCCGGATACGATCAAGGAGTCCGGGATCCAGGCCATCAGGGCGGGAAAGACCAAGTATACCGACGTGGGCGGAATCAAAGAGCTTAAAGAGGCCGTCGTCGAGAAATTTAAGCGGGACAATGGCCTCACCTATAAGACCTCGGAGATCCTCGTCTCCTGCGGCGGCAAGCACTCATTCTATAATCTCTCGATGGCCTTCTTCGAGCCGGGCGATGAGGTGTTGGTGCCGGCGCCCTACTGGGTCTCCTATCCCCCGATGGTGGAGCTGGCCGGCGCCACGCCCGTGATCATCCCGACGGGGAGCGCGAAGGACTTCAAGATCGACTCCGACGATCTGGCCCGGTACACCACGAAAAAGACCAAGGCGCTGGTCCTTAACTACCCCTCCAACCCCACGGGGGTATCCTACGCGAAAGACGAGCTCGCCTCCATCGCGCGCTTCTGCGTCGCCAACGACATCTACGTCATCTCCGACGAGATCTACGAAAAGCTCGTTTACGATGGATTCGTTCACACGAGCATTGCATCGCTATCCGACGAGATCAAGGAGATCACCATCGTTATCAACGGCGTCTCCAAGAGCTACGCCATGACGGGCTGGCGCATCGGGTACGCTGCGGGACCCGAGGCCCTGATATCGGCTATGAACAAGGTCCAGAGCCAGAGCACCAGCAATCCCACCTCCATCGCCCAGTGGGCGGCGGTCCAGGCGCTGGTCGGGCCGCAACGCGAGGTGGAGCGGATGAGAAAGGAGTTCGAGACACGGCGAAAGGTCATGATCGACGGTCTTAACGCAATACCCCACGTGAGGTGCCGAAAGCCCGAGGGGGCCTTTTACGCCTTCCCCGACGTATCGGGGATCTTCGGGAAGTCGCACGCGGGGGGAAAGATCACGGGCTCGATTGACTTCTCGTCGTACCTGCTTTCCGCGGTGAAGGTGGCCCTCGTGCCGGGGGTCGAGTTCGGTGACGACAACTGCGTCCGCCTCTCGTACGCCGCGTCCATGGCGGAGATCACCGAGGGGGTGAGACGCATCGGGGAGGCGATAAAGCGGCTCGGGTAAACAGGCCGAGCCTTGATCGTATCGTCGGGTCAGGGACCGACTGTTAGGATATGAAGAGGCACGGGAAGGGCTTCGCGGAGCTTCCGGGACGAAGGTAAGAAATCATAAGCCGCCGGCTCGCGCGCTTCCGCCCGCGGATACCCACGGCGTCTTGTCGGCGTCGGACCGGACCCTCGTGCTCCCGGCAAATCAGCGCTCACCCTCACCGAAGACCAGCGCATCGTAGATATAGATCTCGGTGCCCTTGTCCTTCCAGGCGTCCCTCGGGAGCCCCGCCTTCAGGCAGGTGTGGCACAGGAAAGTGTTCCGATCCCACCCCTGCTCCGTGGCCACCTGGGGCAGGAGCGTTCCCCGCCGGTAGCCGTGCGTGATGAATATCCCGTGCTTCCCCACCGTGATCTCTTTAACGTCGGTGACCTTTTTGAGCGGCGAGAGGACAGATATCTCGATGTCGATGTCGCCGAGCTCCTCGGCGCCAACTTCGTTGAATCGGGGATCGTTTTTTGACGCGGCCCAGGCCATATCGACGACCGTCTCGCACAGCGGGCACTCGGCCTCGAACCTGCCGATACACCCCCTGAGCCTCCCCCGCTTGTGGAGCGACACAAAGGCGCCGGCCGGCATGGTGAGCTCCTGGTCGGTCACTTCAACTTTCGGTTTCTTCTTCCCCCTGGCCCCCTCCTCCACGACCTTCCGGGCCATTGAAAGCAACTCCTTCTTTTGTTCATCCGACAGCGTAAATTCTTTCATCGCCCCGCCTCCTCTCATAAGGGATCGAGGCCGTCAGGACGCATGATCTCCTCGATGGCCAGTTCCTGCCGGAGCTCTTCGATGACGGCCTGGACCTCACAGTCAAACCCGGGAGACACGAGGAGTTCGATGATCGAATTTCTTTCGTCGACCGTGCGCATCACGGCGGCGTTATCGTATGATTCGAGGATGAATTTGAACAGTGCGATGCCGTCCTTGTTGATCCGGTAGTATCTTTGAAGCACGTCCATTGTAGTCCCGGGAAATGGTTTTCTTATAGTATACCACACAGTGACGAAAACGTAAACGACCGATCGCGATAGTCTCCCGGCGGATATCCCCCACGACGTCGCCGCGCGCGGTCGTACGGGCGGCGATGCTCGCCCGTGAGATACTACGGCCGCACGATCAGATCCGTCAGGTAGCGGGCAAGCGAAACTGCGTGGGCGTCAAGGTTGCGCATGAAGCGGACGAAGGGGAAAAGCATCCTCGGATGTCGAAGGAAATAGGAGATCGCGCGCACGACGGACAGCCTCCCGTCTCTCGTGAAAATCTCTGCCATGACCGGCAGCTCAGCCGAGAGGTCGTCGGATATCACCCGAACGACGAGAAAGGGAATCCCCGCCTCACGCGAGACTCTCGCCACGTGAATGCTCTCCATGTCGACCGCGACCGCGCCCGTCCGCTCGTTGAGTTCCCGCCTGTGCCGCACGGACGAGACGAATCTCGACGAGGTAAGGACAATGCCCGTTTTCGCGGGCGGCACGGAAAAAAGCGCATCGCGTGTGGGGAATATCTCGCGTAGGCCCGCGTCATCGACCAGCTCACGGGAAACGACGATCGTGCCGGCGGGATAATCCGGCGAGAGACCCCCGGCGAATCCGGAGGATATGACAATTGCCGGAGAGACGCTCTCGATCAGGGCACTCGCCGCTCCCTGCGCCGCCCGTCTCCCGACACCCGAGATGATAATCGATACGGATTTACCGCCGATATCCCCCTCGAACATCGTGAACGAGCCGACGGGCCTCTTGTGCCGATTTTCGAGCGTTCTGACGAGCGGCGCGGCCTCTTGCCATTGGGCGGCGACGATACCGATAGTCTGCACGGCAGTCATTTGAGAGAGACTAAGAAACAGGGTTGGCGTGGTTCCAGTAAGATACAACTATTTTTGCGTCACGTCTTTTGCACACCGAAAACCGACGTTCGGCAGCGTCACGTACGGGAGCTGCCCGGCCTCCCGGACGAAGACCCGCACCCCGAGAGGATCCGAGAGCCAGCTTCCCCCCCGCACGACGTGGATATCTCCCGCCTCGGGACTCTCCGGGTCCGACGTCGGGGAATCCTGAGAATGGCGCTCCGCATACAAATCGGAGACCATCTCCCCGACGTTTCCCGCCATGTCATAGAGACCAAATCCGTTCGGCTCGAACATCGCAACGGGTGTCGTCCGGGGGCAGGTCTCGCCCGTCGCAAGCAGCCCGCCGTCATACTCCTGCTCCGCGAGGCAGCCCGCGTCGCTCCAGGCTTCGGCCGCGGAGCCGCAGGGACCCATGGTCCCGTCGACCATCCAGAGCGGGCTCGGGTTCGTGACATCCCAGTACCAGCCCGTTCCCGAACCCAAGTCGCCGCGACCGATGGAGCCGGCTCCGTCCCAGTAGCGTACCCAGACGTGGAACTGCCCGGACCGCCCGGTCTGGTAGAGGCTCGAGCTTGCGAAGCTCACGTCCCCCGAGATCGCGCCCCGCGACGCCCACTCCGTCCCAGGACCCGGCCGTCTCGTCGGGTCGGGGGAGCCGTCCGAGGCGCGAGGAGGCACTCCTCCACGAAGACGCGTAGCTCGCGCCGCGCTGGCTCGCCGGCCCCGGTCACGGCCGCGCGCCGGCCACGGCTCCGCCTCGGCGAATCTCGACTGCTGCATGAGGCTGAAACCCAGAAGGCTCTGGCGCTCATTGAGCTCCCAGGCAATGGGACTCTCGTCTTCCCGGCCGCTTAGGGCCTCGCGCAGTGCCTGCTCGGCGTCGCCGTACCTGCGCTGCGCCAGCCGGAGTTTAGCCAGCGAGGTCAGGTAAATCCTGAGGGCTGGACTGGTTGGACCTAGCACGCGGCGGCTCACCTCTACTGCCTTCGTGAATAGCGGCTCAGCCTCGCTATACCGGCCTTGCGACAGGTACAGCATTCCCAGGTAATTCATGCTGATCAGGGTGTCGGGATGTTCCTCGCCCAGTACAGTACCCCCAGCATCTTCATGGCATTCAGCGTGCCGGGATGGTCTTCGCCCAGCACGCGCCGTTGCAAGTCGAGGTCCTTGAGCAGCAGCGGCTCGGCCAGGGCATATTTCCCTTCTATGCGGTACAGGTCCCCCAGGTTCTTCATCGCAACCAGGGTTGCGGCGTCCTCCTCGCCGACGGTACGCCGCAACTCCTCCAGAGCTTTAGCGAAAAGCGACTCCGCCAGCGCATACTTGCCTTCCTCGTCGTCCGCGCCCAGATTATTCATGCTGTTCAGCGTGGAGCGATGCTCCCCACCGAGGACGCGCCGCCGGACCTCCAGGACCTTGGTATGGAGCGGCTCCGCCTGCGCATATTTGCCTGCTTCCTCATACAGTAGCGCTAGAGCGTTCATCGTCTCCAGAGTGTCGCGGTGCTCTTCTCCCAGAGTGCGGCGGCGCAGGGCGAGGGCGCCTTCCAACTGGCGTTGCCCCTCCCGGAACAAGCCCATTTGGCGGTACGTGTCGCCCATCAGTTGGCGGATGGAAGCCTCCACTAACGGCTGCTTGTCGAACTTGCCGGCGATCCGCGCGGCAGCCCGATCCAAAGCGGTCCGCACCGTCAAGTCCAGATCGGCCTTTGTCCCGGGGCGGGCTTGGTTGCTGACGTTCGCCTGGCCCAGGAGGTCGTTCTGCAAGAAATCATTAATTGCATTGGCGGTCGCCACCGCCCGCTCGGCCCGCACCGCTTCCCATGTGCTGGCGATGACTCCCGCGATCAGCATGACGAAGACCGCTGCCGCGCCAGTCACCAGGGCCCTGTGGCGGCGCGCGAACTTCCGCACGTGATAGGCCGCGGTGGATCGCCGCGCCACAATCGGCTCGTCCTTCAGATAGCGCTGAATGTCCTCGGCCAGTTCCGCCGCCGACTGGTACCGTCGCGCTTTATCCTTCTCCAGCGCCTTGGCGACAATAGTTTCGATGTCTCCCCGGTACACGCGGCTGATCAAGCTGAGCCGCGCCGGATCTTCCTCCCGAATCGTCTGTACGGCCTTGGGAAGTTGGCTGCCGATCTGGTACGGCAGGCGCCCGGCCAGCAGCTCAAACAGCATCACCCCCAGCGCATACACATCGCTGCGCGTGTCCAGTTCCAGCGGATCGCCCAGCACCTGCTCGGGACTCATGTAAGCCAGCGTTCCCACGAGCTGCCCCAAATCCGTCTGGCGCGTGGCCTGGGTATCGGCATCGGTGGCGCGCGCCACTCCGAAATCGACGATCTTGGGCTGGCCGGTCTCATCTACCAGAATATTGCCCGGTTTCAGATGCGATGGATAATGCCCCGCTGGTGCGCATGGTGCACGGCGTCGCAGATCTTGGCCACCAGCTCCAGCCGTTCCCGTGTGCCTAGTCGATGTGCCTTGGCAAACCTCAGCAGCGACGCGCCCTGAATGAACTCCATGGCGAAATACGGTTGCAGCCCGAATCCGCTATCCGCGGCGCCGGCTTCATAGATTTGTGCGATACCGGGATGGTGCAGACGGCCGAGCGCCTGGGATTCGTGCTCGAAGCGCCGCAGCAGCTCGCAGCTGGCGAGGCCCGGCTTGATCACCTTGAGGGCTACCGTGCGGCGGGGTTGGTCCTGCTCCGCCTCGTACACCGCGCCCATACCGCCTTCACCCAGCAGCCGGACAATCCGATACCGGCCTAGCGTTGCTGGCAGGGCGGGCGCCGCCAATATCCCTGTTACCGGACTTTCCAGCCTGGGCCGATGCTCCGCCTCCAGAAGCTTTCGTACTTCCTGCCGCAGCGAAGCATCGGAGCAGGCATCGCTCAGATAGGCCTCCCGCTCCCCTTGGGGCTTCTCCCGGGCAGCCAGGAAGATCTCCTTCATCCGAGCCCATCGCCCCGGCGTCATGCCTCCGCCCTCGGGGAGAGTTCCGTGCGCAGCCAGGCGGCAGCCATGGTCCACTCCCGTTTGACTGTCCGCACTGAAATGCCTGATGCTTCGGCGGTTTCTTCAATCGTCAATCCCGCGAAATACCGCAGCTCCACCACCTTCGCCTGCTGCGGATCCAGTACCGTAAGCCGCTCGAGGGCTTCGTCCACCGCCAGAATCTCCTCTACTTGCGTTCCATCCATCCCCCCTTCAAGGTTCACGGCGTCCACCCCGTCGGCCGGTCCAGCCCGCTTGGCCGTTTCCCGCGCGCGCGCGTAATCCACCAGTATCCGGCGCATGAGCTGCGCGGCCACGCCCAGGAACTGCGCACGATTCCGCCAGTCGGCGCGATCCTGTTCCACCAGGCGCAAGTAGGCTTCGTGAACCAAGGCCGTGGGTTGGAGCGTGTGCCCGACACGCTCCGCCTGCAAGTAGTGCCCCGCCAGACGCCGAAGTTCCCCGTACACCAGCGGGATCAGCCGGCCCAGCGCATCCTTGTCTCCGCGCCTCAGCTCGTTGAGCAGAAGGGTCACTTCACCCGGGGAATCTGTGACACCGGACTCTGCCACATCATAGATTTTACAACCCGAATATTGTCAATTGAAATGGGTTTGCAATACCGCAAGTACTATTTTGGCCCCTTTTTGTACCGATTCTCGCGTTATAGACAGCACAAGTCCCGCTTCCTGAAACGGGGCTGGAGAAACGTTATGACGCCCAATCTTCGACGCCTTTCAAGATTCTATGGGATGATCTTTCTGCTCTTCGGGACGTTGCCCGCCTGGGCAGATGTCCTTTACTACGATGTCACTCTGAACAGCAGCGCGCTGGCCGCCGTGCCGGACAACTACTCGCTGTTTTTCCAGCTCACCAATGGCGATGGAATCAACGACACGAACAACGTCGTCACTTTAAGCAACTTCGCATTCGGAGCAGGAGGAGCGGCGATCCCTCCGGCGCAGACCTTCGGCGGCGCTTCCGGCGACCTGAACGGGGGCGCCAGCCTGAACGACAGCACCTTTTTCTTCAACGCAATCCTCGAGGGTTTCCAGCCCGGCTCAATTTCTCCTTCCTGCTGGGCCTGACGACGAATGTGGGCGCCGGCCCGGCGCCCGATCTGTTTGCCATGTCCGTGCTCGATGGCACCTCGGCGAATTCCCCACCCTTGATCCGTCCGGAGCCAACACCCTGCTGACCATCACCATCGGCTCACCGCTCGGAATCCAGGCATTCGCAACTGATCCCGCCACCCCCACCAGCACTGGGAATTACATTGCCATGGGCGCTCCCGTCCTGACACCGGTGGTACCGGGGGCATCCGTGCCGGAACCGTCGAGCTTCCTGCTGCTCGGGACCGCGGTGGCAGGGGTGATCTGGGCGAGCCGCCGCAAGCCAATGCGGCCCCTCGCCTTGGCGCTGGCCGGCGCCGTGTTCTTCAGCGCCGGAGCGCTGCGGGCGCAAGCCCCGGTTTGTCCAGCAGGCTCCGTGCTGTACTCCTACGCGGGCAAAGCCTTTAACTTCTGGGACACCTGTTCCCCGACTGATCCACTCTGCTGCACACCGGGTGATCCATCGTGTCCCCGACCCCAATCAGACCAAGAACCCGTTCAAGGGGGGGAGCCTCAGCGCGTATATCTGTTTGTCCGGGGCGTGCCCCACCTCTGTGGGCGACGTTAAGCCGCAGGTCACGGCTTTCTCTGTTTCATCGGGAGGGTTTACGATCACGCCGGCTACGACCCCTTACACCCCAAATCACCTTTGGTTTGGTTGCGACGCTTTCGGAAACATCAATGCCTGGTGGTTGTCCGTTGCAGGGTTTTTCTCGAATAACACAATTGGTGTCACTTTGGTCACCGGGGCGGGGCCCCCGGGGCTATGTCATAGGCACCGCAGACTCGGCGCGGGAGGACGGCTTCCTGGCCTCCCCCTGGTTCCAGTACGGTGGAGGTGTTTTATCCAACCCGGGGTTCTGGACGGTGGATGCCGACTGCGCCGGCGAACTGACCGGCTCCGTCAGTCACCAGGCCAACGGAGCGGAGATGGATGGGACGTTCGCTCCGCCTGGCGGCCTACCGCTTGCCGCCAGACTGTGCCAGGTGGACCACTTCAACTGGCAGCAGCAGATCACCCATATGCCCGCCCCGAACGGCTCGCTGCGTCTGGGACCCCAGCCCGAAGCTTACGTTACGGCGCCGCCAAACATTTACGACCCGCCGCCCCTCGGCTTTTATGATAT
>CAWBYW010000018.1:0-155261 GCA_963792965.1 uncultured delta proteobacterium
CGTACGATCGCGAAGGCCCGGAAGGGATAATCCAGCATGTTAACTAACTTAATCTAAATATCGGGAGATGCCGATGGAAAAGGAACGATCCCAAAAAGCGACTGCTGTTTTAGAGCTCCTCACCGGCCTCGGCATCATCCTTTTCTGGGTCGGGTTCTTCACAATCGGCCTGGCCCCCGAAAACCCGCCGGCCGGCTATTTCGTCTATGAGCATTCGTTTCCTCTGCCGGACTGCCTATTGGCGATCACGCTCATCGTCTCGGCCGTCCTGCTCCTCAAGGGCAGACCCCTCGGACGGACCCTGTCGCTTGTCGCTGCGGGCGCGCTTATCTTTCTGGGCCTCCTCGATTTCTCCTTCAATATCCAGAACGGCATGTACGCGGCCTCGGTCCTCGATACGATCCTTAACGTCTTCATCAACCTCTGGTGCGTCGGGTTCGGGGCGTTCCTCCTCGTTCGTTTCGCAAACAGAAATTAGAGCCGGCTTCTCCTAAACAAGAAAGAGACCGAGGGGCTTTGCCCGTCGGTCTCCGTCGCGCTCGGGAAAGAGCGTCTTCCTATTTTTTAAGCTCCGCAATCTCATCAAAGATCTGTATTTCCGGCGCGCCCGATAACAGGCCGCCTATCGCCTTGCTGAACGCGGCAAAATGGGGCGACGTGGCGTGCCGTGTAAACGCGTCCTGATCGGTGTACTTCTCAAAGATCACAAACTGGGCCCGATCCTGGGTGTTGCGCAGTATCGTATAAAGCAGGGTCCCCTCCTCCGCGGCGACTTTTTTGACCATGTCTTTGAGATGCCCTTCCATCTCTTGTTCCTTTCCTTCTTTTACTTTGAGCCGAGCGATGACGACCATTGTGCACCTCCCTCATTGCCGGTTACGGCCACCGGCTCCTTTGCGGCAATACGATATATAATACAGACGGCGTCGCTCGCGTGACGCCCTCGCCTTCCAGGCCTCCTTACGCGCACAGTCTCCTGACGATATCGGTGACGACCTCGGTGCCCTTGACGACGTTCTCGATGGAGATCTTCTCGTCCACACCGTGGATCATCCCCGTCACATCGGCGAGAGAAACGACCGCGGGGAAGAGCCCGTAGGTGGGGACCCCTTTCTCCCGGTAGAAGCGGGAGTCGGAGCCGCCGGTCAAGAGCGACGGCGTCACAATCGCGCCGGGATAGTGTTTCTCAAAGGTCTCGGTGATCGCCCGGTACTCGTCGTTATCGAATGGGGACTCGTTGGCCTTTGCCGTGTGGAGATAATTGATCTGGATCTCGTCGTCGGCAAGCACTTTCTTTATCCAGGCGACAAACGTGTCCATATCCTCGTCGGGAAGGAGCCTCGTGTCGAGATGGGCGACGGCCCTGCCCGGAATGGAGTTCGTCTTTCCCCCGCCTTCATGACGTTGAGGCTTATGGTGTTTTTCAATAACGCCGCGAGCTGTGGGTTTTGGATGAGCCCGAGGTCGGTCATGAGCTTGATGAGCGTCTCGGGCTTACCGTCGTCCTTGTACGGTTTCAGGAAATCCCAGCCGGAGGCGAGGTTCTTGAAGTACTCGGCGACGGCCGGCTTCACGACATAGGGGATCTTCTCCGAGAGAACGCGGGAAACCGCGAGATTCAGCTTTTCCAGGGCGTTCTGCCCGTGGGGCGTCGAGCCGTGACCGGGAGGGCCCGTGCGGACAAGCTCCAGCCAGCAGAGCCCCTTCTCGCCGGTCGCGATCATATGGAGCTCTTTTCCCGCGATAAGGTCACCAATGGCGATCCCGCCTTCGTTGATCACCAGGCTCCCCTTGATCTTATCGTAGTGATTCTCGATAATCCAGCCCGCGCCCCAGTCGCCGCCCATTTCTTCGTCGGCGCAGGCCAAAAAAATCAGGTCGCGCGACAGCTTCACTCCTTCGCGCTTTGCCGCAAGAAACGCCGCAAGCTCCATGATCCCGAGCCCCTTGGTGTCCAGCGCCCCCCTGCCGCAGACATGGCCGTCCTTGATCTCGCCGCCGAAGGGGTCAAAACTCCACTCGCTCTTCTCGGCAGGCACCACGTCGCTGTGATGCATGAGGACGAGCGCGCCCCTTATCGGGTGATTTCGCGTCCTTCGCCCTGCCAATCCGCGCCATGATCGAGCCCCGGCCCGGCTTGGACTCCCATACGGTATGCTCAATGCCCTCGTGCTTGAAGATATCCGCAAAAAAAGCCGCGGCTTTCGTTTCGTTCCCCGGCGGGTTGGTCGTGTTGATCCTGAGGTACGCGCAGAGCAAATCGACCGTTTCTTTTTTCCAATCGTGTGTCCCGGACATGATAGAACCTCCGAAATAGTGACGCGTTTCCCGATGGGGAATTCCTACCGATCACGCGCGACATATAACTCTCCGACCTCCCGCACCTCAACGGCCGTCGCCAGAAGCCGCTTCCAGCGCTCGTCGATGCGCGCCTGGGCCGCCTCGATCATCTCGTCGGTCAGGTGCGAAAAGCGCCCCTGGATCCCAAGGTATTCCCTGATCGCCACTTTTTGGCGTGGCAGGTGCGTGACGATCGTCTTGGTCCCGCCCTCAATCTCAAACAGCGGGAAGGCGCAACTCTCGACCGCGAGACGCGCCGCGGTGATCGTCAGGTCCGGGGGCATCCGCCACCCGGTGGGGCAGGACGAGAGGATATGAAGGAATTTGAAGCCGGCAAACCCTATTGCCCGCCGCACCTTTTCCTTCAGGTCCTCGGGGTATGCGATCGAGGCGGACGCTGCGTAGGGAATCCTGTGGGCCGCCATGATCGCCATGATGTCCTTTTTTTCTCCTGATTCGCCCGTCGGCGTGGTGGTCGTCCAGGTGTAGCGGGGCGTCGCGGAGCTGCGCTGGTTGCCGGTGTTCATGTAGGCTTCGTTGTCGTAGCAGACAAACAGAATATCCTCGTTCCTCTCGGCCGCGCCCGACAACGCCTGGAGGCCGATGTCAAACGTCCCGCCGTCTCCCGCCCACGCCACGACGTTGACGTCGGGCCTCCCGGTCATATCCAGACCCGCCTTCAGCCCCGTGGCGACGGCCGCCGCCGTCTCGAAGGCGACATGCACGAGGTTCACCCCGAGCGGGAAATGGGGGAACGCCCCGCTGATGATCGAAAAGCAGGAGGCCGGAAGAACCACGGCGCTCTTCTTCCCGAGGACCGAAAGGACCCAGCTCATCGCGAGGGTAGCCCCGCAGCCGGGACAGGCCAGATGCCCCGGCGTGATAGGCCTGTATTCGTCCGACATTACCATTGCATATCCTTTACCGTTTCAGGCCGAGAAAGACAGGCGACGCACCCTCTTTCGAAGAGAGGACGGCCCGAAACGATTCCTTCACATCGTCGACGGTGATATCCCTGCCCCCGAGCCCCCCGATGAGCCCCGTGACGACAGGGGCATTCGGAAGGCCGAACAGCGCCGCCCGGACCTCGGCCACGATCGGCCCCCCACCCCCCGGGAAGACGCTCTTATCCAGCACCCCCACCCGCGCCACGGACGAGAGGGCCTCCTGGAGTTCCCGCTCGGGGAAGGGACGAAACGCCCTGATCTTTACCGCGCCGACCCTCTTTCTCTCGGACCTCAGCTCGTCGACCGCATTCCTGATCGTCCCGCAGACCGCGCCACACGCAACAATCACCGCTTCGGCGTCGTCGGTCAGGTAGGGGGAGATGCGCGGATATGACCTCCCGAAGGCATCGGAGAATCTTGCATTGACCTCGTCGATGACCGCGGCGGAGGCCGCGGCGGCGGAAAACTGCCGATATTTCATTTCAGAAAAATGCTCCGGAGAGGTCACCGGGCTGAAGGCCCGCGGGCTCTCGATGTCGAGCGCCCAAGGGCTTCTGTGCGGCGCGAGGAACGAGTCCACCTCCGCCTGCCCCGGGATATCCACGATCTCCTGGGTGTGGGAGAGGATGAACGCGTCCAGCACCACCATCGAGGGGACAAGGCATTTCTCCGAGACCATGAAGGCCATGATGATCGAGTCCAGGCACTCCTGGTTGTCTTCGCAGTAGAGCTGGATCCATCCGGTGTCTCTCTGTGACATCGAGTCGGACTGATCGTTCCAGATGTTCCACGGCGCGGCGATCGTCCGGTTGACGTTGGCCATGACGATGGGAAGCCGCGCTCCCGAGGCCCAGTGGAGGAGCTCGTGCATGAGGAGGAGCCCCTGGGCCGATGTGGCGGTAAACGACCGCGCCCCGGCGGTGGCGGCTCCGATGCAGGCGGCCATCGCCGAGTGCTCGCTTTCGACCTTGATGTAGCGGGCCTCCAACCTTCCGTCGGCGACCATCTCGGCCAGCGCCTCGGAGATATGGGTCTGGGGGGTGATGGGGTAGACGGGGATCACCTGCGCGCGGGAAAGCATCACGCCGTATGAGACCGCGAGGTTACCTTCAAGGAGCCTTCTCATCTTACTCCCCCTCCCCCATGACGATCACCCCCCGGGGGCACTCCCGGGCGCAGATCCCGCACCCCTTGCAGTACGCGTAGTCGATCCCGGCCGTCCGCCCCGCGATGGAGATCGAAAAGTCGGGGCAAAATGTCTTGCAGACCTCGCACCCCACGCAGCTTCCGCACACGAAACATCGAGACGATTCGCGCGCCGCCCCCGCCTCGTCGATCGTCGACACTATCTCCCCAAACCCCGCGGTCCTGATCTCGGGGGTGAGCCTCTCGAGCGCGATCTGTGGCGTCTTCTCAAAATAGGCGGTGTTCACATCGCCGTAAGCCACGGGATCAGCCCGCATGACCGATCTTCTCTCGAAGTGCGCCCTGAAGCTCTCTATCGGCCGGTCGCCCGGACCGGCGGCATTGCCCGCGAGCCTCCGGTCGATCTCGATGGCCGCCCGCTTGCCCGAGGCCGCCGCATGCGCCACCGTCCGTGGGCCGCCCGCCGCGTCTCCACCGATCGTTATTATCCCGCCTTCGAGCCCGGCCGCCTGAGGCCACGACCGGTCCGTCGCTTCGCCGACCGCCGTGATCACGCTGTCCACATCCATGGTCGATTCACTGCCCGGGACGGGGATAGGGACGGGCCTCCCCGATGCGTCCGGGTCGCCCGGCCTCATCGTGATCAGGGTAACCAGGAGCCTCTTGCCCCTCGTCCGCTCGATCTTGACCGGCGCCCGGAAGAATTCCATGGGGACGCCTTCCTCGGACGCCTCCTTTATCTCATCGGCAAAGGCCGGCATGTCGTTCTGTCCCCGCCGGTAGACGACGGTCGGACGTGCCCCGATACGGAGGAGCACCCGCGCCGCGTCAAGCGCCGTGTTCCCGCCGCCGACGACCAGCACGTCACCCGAGACCTTTCGGGCCTCCCCCGAGTGAAAATCCCGGAGGAAAGCAAGCCCGGACTCTACGCCGGGAAGGTCTTCGCCGGCAATCCCCATCCGTACCGGAACGTGAGCGCCGGGAGAGATTAGCAGGCCGTCGAACGATCGTGAGAGGCTCTCAATGTCCCCGGACGCTATGGGTTTTCCCGTCCGAACCTGGGCCCCCATCCCCGTTATCCGCCTGACCGCGGCGTCCAGCACTTCCCGGGGGAGGCGGTAGGCGGGGATGCCCGCCCGCGGGACCCCGCCGGGCTGCTTTCTCCCGCTCAAAGATCGTAACAGCGTGGCCCAAGAGCCCGAGGAAATAGGCGGCGGAAAGCCCCGTCGGTCCCGAGCCGACGACCCCGATCCCCTTTCCGCTCGCGCTCCGCGACGCCATCGGGAGGGCGGTGCCTGAAAATCGGTCCCCTAAGAACCGCTCAATGTCCCGAATCGAGACCCGGGAGTCGAGCTCATTCCGGTTGCACTTTTCCATACAGGGGCCGGGGCAGACCCGGCCCAGTAGCGCCGGAAACGGGTCCTCCCAGGCCAGCGCCTCCCACGCGCCCGCAAGATCCCCCTCTCGAACCAGGCGCATGACCTCGGGGATGGGATTGAACAGGGGGCAGGCCCGCGCGCACGGAGAGGGCCGGGGCGAGAAGAAAGGTGTGACGAAGCGCCAGCTCCCCGTTTCGTTCCACTCCATCCCCCCCTCGGAGATCGGGATCTCGGGATAGTCTGAAAGCCTGTCCAGGATGATTTTATCTTTCATTGCGCGTCTCTATGACGACCGAGCCGTGTGCCTGTCGGGCGGCGGATTGGTTTGCCTCGGCGCGCTTCGGCCCGATGGATTGCCCGATGGCATCAAGGAGGCTCTCCATCGAGACGACCCCCGTCATCCTGACCAGCGCTCCGATGATCGTCGTGTTGATGATGGGAAGAAGGCGGTTGCCGAGGTTATGATCCAGCGCGATATCCCGGGCGGCCACCGTACCGATAGTGAGTCCGCCGGGGGCGTCCACGGCCGAGGGCGGGAGCGTCGTGTTTACGAGGATTCCCCCGCCCGGCTTGAGCCCGGCCAGTGTCGCACCGATATCAAGGAGCGTGGGGTCCATCACGACCACAAAGTCCGGGTGATAGATCCCCTGCCTGACGGTGATTTTTTGGTCGTCGAGGCGGAGGAACGCGGCCACGGGCGCCCCCCGCCGCTCCAGCCCGAAGGAGGGGAAGCTCTGAGGGTACTTGCCGTCCAGGAATGCGGCCTGGGCCATGATCTCGGCGGCCATTACCGCCCCCTGCCCCCCCCGCCCGTGAAACCTGATCTCGAACATAGTTGGTCAAACCAAAAAAGGCGAAGTATAAATTTACCACAGATCGCACGGTTTGTGCAACAAAACTCGGCGGGTAAATCGGCAACGCCGATCGTATTGAAGTGTGAGGCAGATGATAGGTCTATTTCATAAAACACCCGCATGCCCGGGCCACGAGGATTGAGTGCTGTGCTTCAGGGCTCTCGAGCAGCTCGTCCTGCTGCGCCAGACCCATGGCCTGCGTCTCATCAAGCGGAGTATGGTGCCGGTACCCACGCCGGGCCATCTCGGCGACCTCCGCCTCATGACGGAGGAACAGCGCCTTGAGCTTTCCCCTCCAGCGCCGCGTCTCGGGGTGAGTCGCATATCCCTTTTTATCGAGCGTGATGATGTTCCAGATTGCGTGCAGCTCACGGTGCTCGCCCAAGAGATGATTCCTGCACAGTTGACGGACCGGCACGTCCCATATCCGCATATAACGACTCCCTGGTGAAGAGTCCCCTTTCGCTACCCCTTTTTCAGGTGGCACACCGCTTCCACGTGGAATGTCTGGGGGAAGAGATCGAGGGGCACGGCCTTAAGGACTCGGTAGCCGTGCGCGAGAAGTATTTTAACGTCACGGGCAAGGGTCGGGGGATAACACGAAACATAGATAATCTCGGGGGCACCCAGCGCCGCCACCGCATCCACGACAGGGTACGCCCCGGCGCGGGG
Source organism: uncultured delta proteobacterium (assembly GCA_963792965.1). Lineage (GTDB taxonomy): Bacteria > Desulfobacterota > Zymogenia > Zymogenales > Zymogenaceae > CAWBYW01. Next base: position 7,339 of record CAWBYW010000018.1, read on the forward strand.
AGGATCCAAAACAACGACATCCCACCGATCACGCTCATTCGAGAGATCGCCGAGGACGCGCTTCACGTCCCCGGAGATAAAGCCGATCTCCTCGATCCCGACTGTTCGACCGGTTTTCCGCGCCTGGGCGACCGAGGCGGGAACAGACTCAACCGAAAGTACCCGAGCCCCCGCCGTCGCCATCGGGATGGTGAGCGTCCCGATCCCCGAATAGAGCTCCAGGACGCTCTTTTGTGAAAGATCAAAGGAGAGCAGCAGGTCAACCAGCCGCCGGGCCGCACCGGGATTTGCCTGGACGAACCCGGAGGGCCGCGCGCCGAGGGGGATCTCTCCCTTCCCGTCCCAGCCGGGGTAGAAGATGACGGGGTCGCCGAAGGTAACCCTCCCCCTTTTTGTCACCACCTCAAGGCCCGAGAGAGACGCCGCCTTAAGGAAGGTGTTGACCGCATCCCGCGACTTGACTGCCCGGCCGTCAAATCTGAGGTGAGCAGCGGCCGTCCCTCCCATTCCGGTAAGGAGCTCGATCTCCCCTCGTCCCTCGATGCCGAGGGCCGAAAGCGCCTCCGCCAGTCGCGGGATCCGGGCGTTGATTTCGTCGTGGGCGACGGGGCATTCACGTATGGGGACGATCTCAGTGCTCTGCCGGGCGTAAAAGCCAACCCGGATATCCCCCCCGTCCATATCGAAGGCAAGGTCGACTTTCCACCTCCACGCATACTCCCGGGGCGACGGGATGGTCGGGTCGGTCGGGGTACCTGCGATGTGTCCGATCCTCGTCAGGGCGTCGGAGAGGATATCCCGTTTTGCCGAAAGCTGCCGGCCGTAGGAGATGTGCTGCCACTGGCATCCCCCGCAGCGCCCGAAGACCGGGCACGGGGGCTCGGTCCTCTCAAGAGACGGGGTGGTAATCTCCGCGAGCCTGCCGAAGGCAAAACGCTCTTTTTCCTGGACTATTTCGCACCGGATTGTGTCGCCCGGTGCCGTAAAGGGGACAAAGATTACCTTTCCCTCCAGGCGCCCCACACCGTAGCCGCCGGCGGCAAGGGAGTCAATGGTCAGTTGTATCGTGCTGTTCATACAGTTTGTGCAAAAAGAGAAGGGGCGAAAACATGCCCCTCTCCCATCGATTCAGCTATCCTTGTTACCTATGTTGTGGACGCGCCCGTCTCGGGCTTTATTCCCAACAGTTGTTTCAGCTCATCGCCTTCCAGCATTTCTATTTCCAACAGTCTCTTCGCGACCTTGTTGAGCCGCTTGACCTCTTCCTTGAGTATCTTCTGAGCGGTTTTGTAGGCTTCGTCAACCATGCGCTTCACCTCGTTATCGATCTCCCGGGAGGTATTGTCACTGTAGTCGGGCGGGGCCTCCGTCTCGATGCCGAGATAGCCGGTCGGTCCGTTGTCAAACGTCACCAGGCCGATCCTCTCGCTCATCCCGTATTCCTTGACCATGCGCCGGGCGATATCGGTCGTCTTGATGAGGTCGTTGTGCGCCCCGGTGGACGGCTCCGAGAAGATGAGCACCTCGGCGGCCCTTCCCCCGAGCAGCGTCGCCAGCTTCCCCTTCAGCTCGGTTACGGTCATGAGGTAGCGGTCCTCCGTCGGCAGCTGCAACGTATAGCCGAGCGCGGCGATCCCGCGCGGGACGATGGAGATCTTCTCCACCGGGTCGGTCCCGGGGAGCCGTGTTGCGACGATGGCATGGCCGACCTCGTGGTAGGCGACCCGTTCTTTTTCCTCCTGATTCATGAGCCGATTTTTCTTCTCGAGTCCCGCTACGACACGCTCGATGGCCTCGTCGAAATCTTCCTGATCCACGGCATCCTTGTTGCGGCGCGCCGCCAGAAGCGCGGCCTCGTTGGCGATATTTGCGAGATCGGCCCCCACAAAACCGGGGGTCTTGGACGCGATTTTCTCAAGATCCACGTTCTTGGACATGACGAGGTCCTTGCAGTGGATTTTCAGGATGTCGAGACGCCCCTTCTTATCGGGCTTGTCCACCAACACGTGGCGGTCGAACCGGCCCGGCCTGAGGAGCGCCGGGTCGAGGATCTCGGGGCGGTTCGTGGCAGCCATGAGGATGAGCCCCTTGCGGGCGTCAAAGCCGTCCATCTCGACAAGGAGCTGGTTCAACGTCTGCTCCCGCTCGTCGTGTCCACCGGTGGGGTTGAGCCCCCTGGCCTTCCCGAGGGCATCCAGCTCGTCGATGAAGATAATGCAGGGGGCTTTGAGCTGCGCCTGGGAGAAGAGATCACGCACCCGTGCCGCACCCACGCCCACGAACATCTCCACGAATTCCGAGCCGGATATGGAGAAAAACGGAACCCCCGCCTCCCCGGCCACGGCGCGGGCCAGCAGTGTCTTTCCGGTCCCCGGGGCCCCGACCAGGAGGATCCCTTTGGGTATCTTGCCCCCAAGCCTCTGAAACCTCCCCGGGGTCTTCAGAAATTCGATGACCTCCCCCAATTCCTCGATCGCCTCGTCGACCCCGGCCACGTCCTTGAAGTTTACCTTGACCTGGTCCTCCGAATAGATCTTCGCCTTCGACCGCCCGACCGACATGAAATCCGGCCCCCGACCCGACCTCCTCATCATATAGAACCAGAAGACACCGAGGATGATGAAGAGCGGAACCCAGAGGAGGAGCTGAATCAGGAAAGTATTCTCGACTTTACCGGTGTAGGAAATCCCTTTCTCGTTGAGGAGCCGCACGAGGTCGGGGTCGTCGACCTTAGTGGTCTCAAACTTTTCCTCCTGCGCTTTCTTCTTGTCGCCGACCAAGAGCGTCCCCGTGATCTTATCCTGGCCGATGGTGATATCCGTCACCTGCTTCTGTTCGACGTAACGTCGAAACTCACTGTAGCTGATCTCCTTGGTTCCGCTCTGCAACAGGAGGGTCGCTGCCAGATAGACGGCGACGACGAGAAAGATGAGGTACCAGGGAGAAAATTTTCTTCCGATATCTTCAGGCGGCATTGCTTTTAGTCCTTTGTTATTTCCTGTATTTCAGTATATCCGATGATGCGAAAAAAATAAACGAAAAACGCCTTTCGTATGACGGCACTCGAATACGCGCATTCGACAAGGCGTTCGCGACAATAATGAGATAACGTGAGGCCGGAAATGCCGGGCGCATTCACGCGCACCGGATCGGAGGTGTGAAAAGTTTTGGAGAAAAGCCGTGCGACTCACCCAAGCCGCGAGATGTCTCTTGCGTGGCGGGTACAAACGCAGCGGCGCCCCCGTATGAGATGAGCCCACGGAAAGATGATGTCTTCCCATGGGCGATGCCGCACAACGCAGGCCTGTTATATCAAGCCATAATCGGTCATGATCTTCTTGAGCGTCACCATACTCGCCTCGGAAAGAGGAGCAAGCGGCAGCCTCACCTCGGGGCTGATCTTCTTCATCAGCGAGAGCGCCGCCTTGGCCGGAACGGGGCTCGTCTCCAGGAACATCGCCCGGGCAAGCGGCAGCAGCTTGAAGTGCAGCTTGCGTGCCCGATCGAGATCGCCCGAGAGGTACGAGGTCACCATATCCGTCGCGTCCCTCGGCGCGATATTGGAGTGCACCGAGATCACCCCGACGCCGCCGACCGAAAGGATGGGCATCGTCGTGAAGTCGTCTCCGGACAGGACCACGAAGTCGTCCCCGACGAGCTCCAGCACTTCCGAGACCTGTCGGAGGTCGCCCGTGGCCTCTTTGATCCCGACGATGTTTTTAATCGTCGAAAGCCTTGCCACCGTCGGGGGCAGCATATTGACGCTGGTCCTTCCCGGGACATTGTAGAGGATGATGGGGATCTTTACCCGGCGCGCCACCTCGCTGAAGTGGAGGAACAGTCCCTCCTGGGTGGGTTTGTTGTAGTAAGGGGTGATCAGGAGGGCTGCGTCGGCCCCGACCTCCTTGGCGTGGGTAGTGAGGCCTACGGCCTCGTCGGTACTGTTGGATCCGCTCCCCGCGATGACCGGCACCCTTCCTCGCGCCTCTTTGATGACAAATTCCACCACGCGCCGATGCTCTTCGTGGGAAAGGGTGGAAGACTCCCCGGTCGTTCCGCAGGGCACCAACCCGGATATTCCCTCCGAGATCTGAAACTCAACGAGATCGGCAAGCGCGTCGTAGTCGACCATCCCTTTCTTGAAAGGGGTCACCAGCGCCGTAAAGGCTCCTTTAAACATGATTAGACTCCAAAATCCAATGCCTCACTGTTAAATCGTCCCCGATACACCACTCGGGCATCACCCGTAAGCGAGACGCGTCTGATTTGGTGACCGTCGGGCTCAAAATCGACGACCAGCCCGATCAGCGACGTCGGAATAACCGTCACGGGAAGTTTCACCTTACCCTTAAGAAAGCTCGTCACCGCCACGGCGACCGCCCCGGTCCCGCAGGCCAGCGTCTCCCCTTCCACTCCCCGCTCAAATGTCCTGAGCCGGATAGTGTTTTCCCCTGTAACGGCTACGAAATTGACGTTCGCGCCCTCCGCTCCGAAGGCAGCATGACCCCGTATCTTCCTGCCGATGCCGTCCACGTCCACCGCGTCTACGTCCATGACCGTCACGACGGCGTGGGGAACGCCGGTGTCCACAAAATCATAGACGATGTCCGAACCCTCAATGGAAATCTCTTCATCCAGCCGTGCCTGCGAGGGATCGGTCATCCCGATCCTCACGTGCCCCGACCCGAGGACCTCCCCCTTCACGACGCCCGCCCCGGTAAGAAACGATACTTTTCTGCCGGAGATCCCCAACAGGAACGACAAACGGGCGGCGCAGCGCGCCCCGTTACCGCACATGTCGGCTGCCGATCCATCCGCATTATAGAACCGCCATCGAAAATCGATACCGGCCGCATCCGGCTTTTCGATGAGGATAACCCCATCGGCGCCGATCGAGATCCCCCTCGTGCAGAGCTTCCGTATCGCGGCTCCGACATCCGGAAAATCGAAGACGCCCGACCGGTTGTCCACAAAGATGAAGTCGTTTCCGGCCCCAGACATCTTGTAGAATTCAATATCTTCCATAGCAATCGAGGTATCTTTCTATTCAGACACCGGTTTTCCCGATAGGTTCTCGCCTTCCCAAAATAATCATTCGGCAGCCTCCCCGCGGATCAGGTCCTCAAGGCTCTCGCGCTCCCTGATGATCCGATACGATCCCCCGTCCACCATCACCTCGGCCGCACGCGGCCGGGAGTTGTAGTTGGACGACATCGAAAAGCCGTACGCCCCTGCACTCATGACGGCCAAGAGGTCGCCCCTGCTCACCCCCGACAGCCGCCTCCCCTTGGCAAGGTAGTCGGAGGACTCGCAGATCGGTCCCACTACGTCAGCGATTATCTCCGCCCCGGTCTTCTGAATCACCGGGACCACCTCGTGATACGAGTCATAGATGGCCACTCGTGCAAGGTCATTCATACCGGCGTCGACGATCACGAAGTTTTTCTCGGCCTCTTTCGTGTAGAGCACACGCGTGAGAAGGATACCCGCGTTGCCCACCAGCACCCTGCCGGGCTCCAGGATGAAGACGACGCCGAGATCACCCGCGATATTCTTGATGGCCTGGGCGTACGAGGTGGGATCGGGCGGCTCCTCGTCCCGGTAGGTAATCCCAAGCCCCCCTCCGAAGTCAAGATACTTGATGACGAAGCCCGACTTCCTCAGCGTGAGAACCAGCTCTTTTACCCGCCCGAGGGCGTCAACAAAGGGGTCAAGCTCCGTCACCTGCGAGCCGATGTGGCAGTCTACGCCGACCACCTCGATGTTGGCAAGCTTGCGCGCCTGCTCGTAGTCCGAGACGACCTTTGTGATGTCGATGCCGAACTTATTGAGCCTGAGTCCCGTGGAGATCTTCGGGTGAGTCTTCGGGTCCACGTCGGGGTTCACCCGCACCGAGATTCTGGCCTTCTTGCCCAGCCGGCCCGCGATCTCATCGATGACCATCAGCTCCTGAAACGATTCCACGTTGAACATCAGGATATCGGAAACAAGGGCCTGCTCGATCTCCCGCTCGGTCTTTCCCACCCCCGAATAGACGATCTTCTGTGGATCGACTCCCGCCTCTCGCGCCCGAAACAACTCCCCGCCCGAGACGATATCGACGCCGGCCCCCATCTCCAGAAAGAGCTTGAGAATGGCGAGGTTGGAGTTCGCCTTCATGGCAAAGCAGATGAGATGGGGCAGCTCGCCGAAGGCCTCGTCGAAGACACGCAGGTGATGGACAAGGGTCTTTTTGCTGTAGACGTAGGCCGGCGTCCCCACCTCGCCGGCCAGTCGCATGAGCGGGATATCCTCGGCACAGAGCTCCGATTCGTGGAAGGTGAAGAAGTTCACTTGACCCTCTCGAAATAGACGTCGATGAGGTTTGACGGGCTGCTGAAATTCCCCATCGAGTTATATGAGACCACCTCATACGTATAGGTGATGGACGGTGAGAGGGAGGTGTCCGAATAAAGCACGGAGCCGCCGGATATCTCGGCCTTTCCCGGGACGGTGAGGGTGAAGTCGGCGATCTCCTTGAACTTCATCGAGCACGGTGGACAGTCGATGTCTTTGTCCGGGATGTCCTTCCTCAATATCTTAAAACCCGTGAGGTCGGCCAAGTCGGTCCCGTCGGAGTTCTTGGTCGGCACCGTCCACTTGAGCATGATACCGCCGTCGATCTTTTTCAGCCTGAGATCGGATATCCTGTTCGGAACCACCACCTCCGGGGGAAGCGGGGGCGCCTTGAGCCCGCAGGAGACCAGGAAGAGAGCCGCAATAAAGAAGAGAAGATATTTCTTCATACTACCCACCTTATTATCTTGTCTTACCGTCTATAGGTACGCACGATACGGAGAGCCTATTTGGTCTTCCCCTTCCGGGGCTTCTCCGCTTCCCGTCGACCCTCCTGGTCCTCGATGCGGCTGATCTCTTCGATCATCTCCCGGATCCGCTCGGGAGCCGTCCCCCCGGTGACAAGGCGGGAGCCTGCCGACGCCTCGGGCCTCAATACCTCCAGGATATCGGGCTCGAAGAGCGGCGAAAATACCTTCAGGTCCGAGGCCGCCAGATCCGTCAGTCCCTTTCCCTCGCTCTCAAGCTTCAGCACCATCTTCCCCACCACTTCGTGGGCGTCCCGAAAGCTCATCCCCTTTTTCACGAGGTAGTCGGCGGCGTCCGTGGCGGTGATAAACCCCTCCGAGAGCGCCTTTTTCATACGCCCGGCGTTGAACGAGAGCTCACCGAGCATCCCGGCCATGACGGAGGTCGAGGCGACCACGGTATCGGTGGCGTCGAAGAGGGGCTCTTTGTCCTCCTGCATATCCCGGTTATAGGTTAGGGGCAGCCCCTTCATCACGACAAGCACCGAAAAGAGGTCACCGTATACGCGGCCGGTCTTTCCGCGTATCAGCTCGGCCACATCGGGGTTTTTCTTCTGGGGCATGATCGAGGAGCCGGTTGCATATCCGTCGGGCAGCGTTACGTATCCGAACTCGGAAGACGAAAAGATGACCAGCTCCTCCGAGAGCCGCGAGAGGTGCATCATCGTGACGGCCGCACCAAAGAGAAAATCGATCACGAAGTCCCGGTCGGAGACGGCATCCATGCTGTTTCGTGTCTCTGCAGAAAAGCCGAAGAGATCGGCGGTATATTTCCGGTCAAGCGCGTACGGCACCCCCGCCAGCGCCCCGGAGCCGAGGGGAGAGGCGTCCGCGGACTTCTGGGCCGCGGCGAACCGCTCGCCGTCACGCCGAAACATCTCCCAGTAGGCCAACAGATAGTGGGACAAGCAGCACCGGCTGCGCCCGCTGAAGGTGGGTGTAGCCGGGCATCATGACCCCGAGCTGCTCACGCGCCCGCCCGATGATAACCTTCCTGAGCCCCTTCAGCTCTGCGGCGGCCCTCCCCGCCCAGTCTTTCACAAACGCCCTCGTATCGGCCGAGACCTGGTCGTTTCGGCTCCTCCCGGTGTGAAGCTTGCCTCCCAGCTCCCCGAGGCGCTCCGTCAATGCCGCCTCGATGTTCATGTGGACGTCTTCGAGATCGTCTCGAAAGTCAAAGGTGCCGGCCTCTATCTCGGCCCCGATCCGACAGAGCTCCTCCACCAGACGGTGCGTCTCCTGGTCGGTGAGCACCCCCGCCTTATTGAGCGTTCGTGCATGGGCGATGCTTCCGGCGATGTCGTATGGGGCAAGGCGCTTATCGAAGGAGACCGAGGCCGTAAACCGCTCCACCTCGCTTTTCGTCTCCTTCGTGAATCTCCCGCCCCACGGTTTCTTTGTCATCTCGGCGCCGCCTTACGCTATTCGATGCCCATGAGGGCCTTGATCCGCAGCCTCAGCGCGTTGAGGCGTATGAAGCCGGTGGCATCCTTCTGGGAATAGACCTCGTCCTCATCGAAGGTGGCAAAGCCGCCGTGGTAGAGGGTCTGTTCCGATCTTCTCCCCGAGACGGTGACGTTACCCTTGTAGAGGTCAAGCCTGACCTCACCCGAGACGTTCTTCTGGGCCTCGTCGATCGACTTCTGGATCATCTCGCGCTCCGGAGAGAACCAGTAGCCAAAGTAGATCAGTCGGGCATACTGGGGGATCAGGCCGTCGCGGACGTACATCACCTCACGATCCATGGTGATCGACTCAACTGCGCGATGCGCCGCCTGAAGGATGGTCCCCCCGGGGGTCTCGTAGACGCCGCGCGACTTTATCCCGACGTAGCGGTTCTCCACCATGTCCACCCTGCCGATGCCGTTTTCCCCGCCGACCCTGTTGAGGTAGACGAGGATCTCGGCCGGGCTCATCCGCTTCCCGTTGATCGCCACGGGGTTGCCCCTGTCGTATTCGAGCTCGACGGAGGTCACCGTGTCGGGCGCATCCTTTGGCGACTTGGTCAGTTTGAACATGTCGGCCGGGGGTGCCGCCCAGGGGTCCTCGAGGATGCCGCCCTCAAAGCTCATGTGAAAAAGGTTTCGGTCGGTACTGTAGGGCTTTTCCGCCGTGACGGTGATCGGGATCTTATGCTGCCGGGCGTAGTCTATCAGGGACTTGCGCGAGTTGAATTCCCATTCCCGCCACGGCGAGATGATGGTAATGTGCGGCTCGAGGGTCAGATAGGCGATCTCGAATCGAACCTGGTCGTTTCCCTTGCCCGTGCAGCCGTGGCACACGCTGTCGGCCCCCTCGAGGCGCGCGATCTCTATCTGGCGCTTGGCGATCAGGGGCCGGGCGATGGAGGTGCCCAACAGGTAGGTACCCTCGTAGATCGCGTTTGCCCTGAGCATCGGGAAGACGAAGTCCGAGACGAACTCCTCCCTCAGGTCCTCAACAAAGACCTTATCCGCGCCCGTGTTGATCGCCTTCTCTTTGAGGCCCTCGGTCTCCCCGCTGCCCTGGCCGACGTCGGCGGTGTAGGCAATCACCTCGGCTCCGTAGTTTTCCTTGATCCACCTCAATATTACCGAAGTATCCAGCCCGCCAGAATAGGCCACTACCACCTTCTTGACCTTACCTTTCACCGATTTTTTCCATCCTTTCGCTCAAGATATCCATGATCGCCTTCTGAACGTGGAGGCGATTGTGAGCCTGTAAAAAGACGATCGAGTTCTTCCCGTCCATGACGCTGTCGGAAATCTCCTCGCCCCGATGCGCCGGGAGGCAGTGCATCACCCGAACGTCTTTCGGGGCCGCCGACACAAGCTCATCATTGACCTGAAAACCCTTCAGGAGCCCGATCTTCTTTTGCCGCTCCTTGTCCTGTCCCATGCTCACCCACGTGTCGGTGTAGATGATATCGGCCGTCTGGACCGCCTTAAACGGGTCGTGGACGACCGAGAGCTTGTCTCCGAGCTTCTGCTTTCCCGCGTTGAATACCTCGCCGTCGGGAAGCAGCTCGTTTGGGCAGGCCAGGATCAGCCTGAAATCGAAGAGGGCGGCGGCGTTGATCCACGAGTTGGCCAGATTATTGCCGTCCCCGACATAGACGACGGTGAGGTCGTTGAGGCTTCCCCCCCGGCCCTCGGCGACCGTGTAGACATCGCTCATCACCTGGCAGGGATGGAGGAGGTCGGTCAGCCCGTTGATCACCGGGATCGTCGCCCAGTGGGCCAGTTCTTCGACCATCGCCTGCGAAAACGCGCGGATCATGATCATATCCACGTAACCCGAGAGCGTCCGGGCCGTGTCGGCCACGGTCTCCCCGCGGGACAATTGCAGGTCCGTCGCCGAGAGGTAGAGCCCGACCCCGCCGAGCTGGTAGATCCCCACCTCGAAGGAGACCCGCGTACGGGTCGAAGGTTTTTCAAAGATCATGGCCAGCGTCTTACCCTTCATCGGAGTATAGGTGATCCCGTTGAGGTACCGCGTCTTGACGTCTTTTGCCCGCTCGATTATCTCCCAACCCTCATCGGCCGTCAAGTGGGAAATCCTCAAAAAATCCTTATTCATACAGAGCCCTCCTGATTGAGTCCCCTATCACGCCGTCCAATACCCGGATCACCTCATCGATCTGATCCCTGCCGACGATCAACGGCGGGGTGAAGCGCAGCACCCGCTGTGCGGTCAGATTAATGAGGACGCCCCTCTCCCTCATCCCCAACAAGATCTCAGGGCCGTGGGATGCGACCTCGGCGCCGATCATCAAACCCCTGCCGCGGACCTCCCTGATGATGCCGTGCTTTTTTGAAAGGCGCATGAGCGCGTCCATGAAATAGGTCCCCGCCTCGCGGCAATTCTCGAGGATCCCGTCCTCGACCGTGGTCTGCACGGCGGCCAGGGCGGCCGCCGACACAAGGGGACCCCCGCCGAAGGTCGAGGCGTGTGCGCCCGGACTAAGAGTATCGGCGCATCTCTTCCCGGCCAGGCACGCCCCCATCGGCAACCCTCCCGCCAGCGCTTTGGCAAGCGTCATAACGTCCGGCACGACCCCGACCCCCTCGTAGGCAAAAAGGGTGCCGCATCGTCCCATCCCGGTCTGCACCTCGTCGAAGATCAGCAGCGTGTCGTGCCGATCGCAGATATCCCTGACGCCCCTCAGGAATCCTTCAGGCGGGACGACGACGCCGTTTTCCCCCTGGATCGGCTCGACGATGATTGCGCAGGTCCGCTCATCGACGGCGGCCTCGAGTGCATCGAGGTCGCCGAACGGAACATGGGCGAACCCCGGGACGAGGGGACCAAAACCGTCGCGGATCTTGGCCTGGGCGGTGGCGCTCATGGCGCCGAGGGTGCGGCCGTGAAACGAGCCCTCAAAACCGACGATCCGATAGCAGGCGGGCCCCCTTTTCTCGATCCCGCGCCTCCGGGCAAGCTTGATCGCCGCCTCGTTTGCCTCCGCTCCCGAGTTGCAGAAGAAGACCTTTTCGGCAAATGAGTGCCGGCAAAGAAGGTCGGCAAGCCGCGCCTGACCGGGGATCCGGTAGAGGTTGGAGACGTGCATGAGGGTCCCGACCTGCTCGCGCACGGCGTTGACCACCTTTGGGTGGCAGTGGCCGAGATTGGCCACGGCGATCCCGGCCGTGAAGTCGAGGTATCTTTTGCCCGACTCGTCCCATACGTAGGCCCCCTCCCCCCTGACGAGCTCGATGGGGGCGGGGGAGTAGGTATTCATGATATGGCGGTAATCGTGTGTCAGTTCCACTGAAAGAACCTCTAATCCGGCACGATCTGGGTCCCGACGCCGCTGTCGGTGAAAAGCTCGAGGAGTACCGAGTGATCCAGCCTTCCGTCAATGATGTGTGCCTTGGCGACGCCCTTTGTGAGCGCACTAATGCAGCACTCCACCTTCGGTATCATCCCCCCGCTGATCTGGCCCTGTTTCATCATCGAGCGCGCCTGGGTTACGGCAAGCGAGCTGATCAACTGCCCATCCCTTATGACGCCAGGCACATCCGTCAGAAGGATCAGCTTCTCGGCGGCAAGCTCTGCCGGCCACGGCCCCGGCCACGAGGTCGGCGTTGATGTTGAGGGTCTCGCCCCCGCTCCCCACACCCACCGGCGCGATGACCGGGATGAAGTTCTCGCGATCAAGGAGGCGCCAGCACCCCCGTGTTGACCCTCACTACTTCCCCGACCCTGCCCAGATCGATGATCTCCGGGATGTTGTCTTCGTCGTTCTCCTTTCGTGTGGACGATCCTTTTGCCGACGATCAGGTTCCCGTCCTTGCCGGAAAGCCCGACCGCGTTCCCGCCCAGACCGTTGATGAGCCCCACGATCTCCTGGTTCACCTGCCCGACCAGCACCATCTCCACGACGTCCATCGTCTCCTTGTCGGTGACGCGCATGCCGCCGACGAATTTCGATTCCTTCCCGAGTCTTGTGAGGAGATCGCCGATCTGGGGCCCGCCCCCGTGGACGACCACGGGGTTGATCCCAATATACTTCATCAGGATCATGTCCAGCGCGAAGTTCTTCTTCAGCTCCTCGTCGACCATCGCGTTGCCGCCGAACTTGACAACAACGATCTTGCCGGAAAATCTCTTGATGTACGGGAGGGCCTCCAGCAGTATTTTGGCCCTCTCTTTTGCCCTTTGAACCATAGTCTATCCGATACGGGGACACTACTCGGCACGACGCGTCACGACGTGCGGTGCGGGCGAGCCTCGAGTGCCTGTCTGAGACAGAGGACAGTGGATGCTTCGCGACGACACGGGACAAAATGGTCGATGGATCGCCACTGAGCCGGGCGCCCGCCGTGCCGGCCCACCCGTTATAGAATAAATCTGCTCAGGTCCTGATCCTCGATGATGTCCTTGAGCTTCTCTGGACGTAGGCCCGATCGATGCTGATTTTCTTTGTGGAGAGCTCCGGTGCGGTGAACGATATCTCATCCAGCAGCCGCTCCATGATCGTGTGCAGGCGCCGGGCGCCGATGTTCTCGCTCCTGCTGTTCACCAGCGCCGCCATCTCGGCGATCTCCAGGATCGCGTCGTCCGTGAACGAAAGGTTGATCGACTCCGTATTCATGAGCGCCACGTACTGCGTGATGAGGGCGTTCTTCGGCTCGGTGAGGATACGCACAAAATGATCCTTGGTGAGCGGCTCGAGCTCCACTCGGAGGGGAAATCTCCCCTGGAGCTCCGGGATCAGGTCGGAAGGCTTTGAGACGTGGAACGCCCCGGCCGCGATGAAGAGGATATGGTCGGTCTTGACGATACCGTACTTTGTGTTGACGGACGAGCCTTCCACGATCGGAAGGATGTCCCGCTGAACCCCCTCCCTTGAGACATCGGGCCCGTGGCTTGTCTCACGGCCCGCGATCTTGTCGATCTCGTCGATGAAGATGATCCCCGATACCTCGACGCGCTCCACGGCCTGGCCCACCACCTTATCCATGTCGACCAGCCGCTGCGCCTCCTCCTGGGCCAGGAGCTCGATCGCCTCGGATACCTTCACTTTTTTTCTCTTGGTTCGCTTGGGGAAGAGGTTGCCGAACATGTCCTTGATGTTGATGTCCATCTCTTCCATGCCGGACGCCCGAGAAAATCTCCACCATCGGGATGTTTTTTTCCCGCGTCTCCAGCTCCACCATCCGGTCGTTCAGCTTTCCTTCCCGGAGGAGCTTCTTGAGCTTCTCCCGGGTATTCTTATAGCTGCTGTCCTCAATCGCCACAGCAGCCGGCTCGACCGCGTCGACCTCTTGGGGCTCTTCGGGCGCCTCGGACGAGGTAGAGACTGCCTTGGTCCGGGGCAGGAGTATATCAAGGATCCGCTCTTCCGCCAGCTCCTGGGCCCTGATCTTGACCTTCTGGATCTCCTCCTCCTTGACCATACTGACCGAAAGCTCCATGAGGTCACGGATCATCGACTCGACGTCGCGCCCGACGTAACCGACCTCGGTGAACTTGGACGCCTCCACCTTCAGGAACGGCGCCTGGGCAAGCCGCGCCAGTCGCCGCGCGATCTCGGTCTTGCCAACGCCGGTGGGGCCGATCATGATGATGTTTTTCGGGGCGATCTCGTCCCGAAGCTCTTCCGGCACCCGCATCCGGCGCCAGCGGTTCCTGAGCGCTATCGCCACCGCGCGCTTGGCTTTATCCTGGCCGACGATATATCGATCCAGCTCCGAGACGATTTCCCGGGGCGTAAATGTCTGCATCTATTTCTCCTTCGCTGAGATACCCCGGGAAAATTCTCTTTTCCCGGGTGCCCCGTCAAAGAGATCAACGGGACGAAAAGACGATTTCCCGACAGGGCCGTTCGGATATGCGAATGCCATCCGGATGACCCGGTCTCACTGCCTATAGAACTTCTACGGTAATTCGATCGTTGGTATAGATACAAATATCGGCGGCGATCTTCAGCGCCTCCTCGGCGATTTCGCGCGCCGAAAGCGACGTGTGGCGAATAAGCGCCCGGGCCGCCGCCTGGGCGTATCCGCCGCCGGAGCCGATGGCGATCACCTCGTCGTCCGGCTCCAGCACGTCCCCGCCGCCCGAGATAACCAGCGACACTTTGTCGTCGGCCACCAACAGCAGCGCCTCCAGGCGCCTCAGGTATTTGTCCGTCCGCCACTCCTTGGTCAGCTCGACGGCGCTCCTGAGGAGGTTCCCGTTGTACTGCTCAAGCTTGGTCTCAAACCGCTCAAAAAGCGTGAAGGCGTCGGCGGTGGTGCCCGCAAAGCCGGCCAGGATCTTACCGTTATACAGACGCCTGAGCTTCTTTGCGCCCTGCTTGATGACCGTCTCCCCCATGCTTACCTGTCCGTCACCGGCAATGGCGACCTGCCCGTCCTTCCTCACCGCTAAGACCGTCGTTGAGCGTATTGTGGTCATACTTCGTCCCTCTTCCTCCCCGACCGCGGGTGCGCCCTGTCATAGACCTCCATGAGGGTATCGACGGAGATATGGGTGTACCGCTGGGTGGTCGATATGCTCTCGTGTCCCAAGAGCTCCTGAATGTCACGAAGATCCGCCCCCATTTCGAGAAGATGGGTGGCGAAGGCGTGCCGTAATTTGTGGGCGCTCACGTTGAGGGTAAGCGCGCCCATAAGGATATATTTCTTTATGATGCGGTTGACGCTTCGATCGGTAAGCCTCGTTCCCCGTTTGTTGAGGAAGAGGGCGTCCGGGTCCATCCCCTGTTTGTCCGAGCCCCAGAGATCGGGAGTTCGAACGACGCGGTAGTCCGAAAGGCTCGTCAGTGCCGGCCCCCCCATCGGGACGATCCGCTCTTTCTTCCCCTTTCCCGTCACCCTCACGAGCGACTCGTCCGGATCGATGTCGGACAAATTGAGCCCCACCAGCTCACTCACCCGGATACCGGTCGAATAGAGGAGCTCAAGTATGGCCGCGTCCCGCCTGCCCGCCGGCGTATCACGATCGGGCAGGGAAAGGAGGGCAAAGACGTCATCCACCGTGAGATAGGCCGCCAGCTTCTCCGAGCCCCGCGGATAGGAGACGAGCGCGGCGGGGCTGGCGTCTCGATAACCCTTCTTGACGAGAAACCGATAAAAGGTCCTCAAGGTGGAAAGCTTTCGTGATACCGAGCTCCTTTCACGGTTTTTCACGAGCGAGCCGAGCCAAGCACGGATATCATGATGAGACGCATCTTTCAGACTTACGCGCCCGACCCGTGTCTGCTCCGAAAGGAAAAACTGGAATTCGTGGAGGTCACCGACATAACTCTTCACGGTATGCGGCGAAGCCCCCCGCTCAAAGGTGAGGTGATATGAAAAGAGCTCTATAACATCTGCCTGACTCATTAACAATACAGGCTATCACGATATCGATCAATTATCAATAGAAATTTCACGACCGTAGGCGTATCAGAAGGGCCCGTCTCTCTGATGAGCTGCGGAAACGCCCGCAAAGATTTCTCTTGCGGGGTGACCCGCGGATAAGGAATACCCAGTAAGGGATGACAAAGAGTACCCATAACATGAGAAGTCACTCGTTTCTTTCCTCTATTTGTAATCCTGTGGCGGCCTTGACAGAAACGGGACATCGTACTATTATAGTAACAAAGGGTTTTTTTGTGCAAGAGGAGATACGATAAGAAAGAGGAAGGAGGTTGTCATGCCAAGCTGTGAAGAGATGAAAAAAGGTCAGATCTATATGTGCAAGGAGTGCGGACTCGAATTGCAGGTGGTGACCGAGTGCAAGGCCTGCAGTTCTTCTTCTTCAGACTGCGGATGCCCGTGCAGCTTCACCTGCTGCGAGAAGCCGCTCGTCCTGAAGAAGTAGGCTGCTGGGGGCGACGCGACATTTCGACGTTGATGCGATAAGACATCATAAAGGATTCCAGGTTGTTACAGCCTCTCCCGGGAGGGTTCTTCCTCCCGGGTTTTCTTCTTCATTAGCTGCATTTCCGCCCGTTGCAGGGAATAATTCATGCAAATTTCGTTCGACCTTATCGGCTCGACTGACCTGCGCGCAGCGGACCGCAGAAGATGATACCTGATTCTCACGGCAAAAAAAGCGCCGATGAGCACGAAAAGCCTTGCGTTCCTCTCCTCGATTTGTTATTAAAAGGTAATCCAGATAAAGGACTTGACAAAAACGGGAATTTCTATTATATTAATAGTAAATGAACTTTACGCATAAGAGGAGCTACGAGATGTCTGAGACGAAAAAGATAACGGCCGATATGTCCATCGATGAAGTGCTGAAGCTCTATCCCGAGACGGCGGATGTCTTCAAAAAATATTTCCACGGCGGATGCTTCGCCTGCCCGGCTTCCAGGATGGAGACGCTGGGTGACGGCGCGTCGGTCCATGGGCTTGATATTGACTTCATTGTCGGCGAGCTGAATAAGAAGGCCGACGGCGCGAAGGTCAAGGCGGCCGGCCACTAATTACCGCTCGAGGCGCGCAACAAAAAAACCCGGGAGTTCCCGGGTTTTTTTGTTGCGATCGCCGGCTCTGTACGCCGGCCATATCACGGCGTCGGCGGCTTAGTTCAAGATATAGTAGAGCGGGTTGACGTGTACGCCGTTCAGCTCGACCTCGTAGTGGAGGTGCGGGCCGGTAGTATTGCCGCTGTTTCCGGACAGCGCGATCCGGTCACCCCGCTTGACCTTGTCACCCACCTTGACGAGCGCCGAATAGAGGTGCCCGTAGTTGGTCGTAATCCCGTAGCCGTGGCTGATCGTCATGAAGTTGCCGTATCCCTGCTGGATGCCGACGAAGATCACGACGCCGTCTGCGGGGGCGAGTATTACCGTCCCGACCTTATTGGCGATGTCGATGCCCATATGGAACCTTCCCCAGCGGGGACCGAACGGCGAGCTTAAGAACCCCCTCATGGGCCAGACCGCCGGGGTGGAGTCTATGACGTCTTTTTGCTCTTCCATAAAGCTCATCAGCTCGTTGAAGCTCTCTTCCTGCTGCCTCGATTCGGCAAGGAGACGATCGAGGTCCTTGTCAACGGCGGCGGCCAGATCGTCGTGGCGTTCCGCGAGATCCTTCAGGGATGCGTCCTCCGGCGACGGCCCGCCGATACCGAAGACCTCACTTGAGCCCGAGTCCACCACCGTAAGCGTGCGGAGCTGCTGATCGATCTGTTTGATCGTCTCGACCCGCGCGGCGATCCGCTTATAGGATTTCTTGAACCCCGTGAGCTCTTCGGAGAGGAAGCCGTTTTCTTTCTTCAGCGTGTAGAGCTCTCTGACCTTCACGTGGAAGTTCATGTAGGAATATACCATGATTACCGATGCGGCGACCGCGGTGAGGATCGACAGCGAGATGATGCCGATGACGATATTTGAGAGGTTGAACTTATGGAATGTCTTGGCGTCTTGGCTCGTGATGATAATGGAGAAGTAGGACTTCTTGATCATGATAGGTTCCCGCGCAGGATGAGCGTGCGCAAAAGTACGAATAGTGGGTATGTATGTCACGGAATATAGGGATAAATCGACGGATAGTCAAGAAAATTAGAGAAAATTAATGGAAGGTAAGACCGTAAATAGGGTGAGCGGGCCGCTCTGCGATTTCAGTTGCCTCACGTTTCTCTTAGCGAAAGGATTTCATTCATACTCCCGGTCCGATAGCCGAGGGGGTCGATCACGACGGACGAAAACCCACACCCTTTGATGCCTCGCTCAACCGAGCCCCGAAAGGACCGGGACGAAAAGCGCGCAAGCTCGTCCGTCCCGACCTCGATCTTTGCGGTCTCGGCCAGAGATCTCACCCGACAGACGCGGAAACCGAGCCTTCTGAGTAAGGCTTCAGCCTCCCGCACGCGGCGAATCTTCTCGCTCGTCAGCGCTTCGCCATAGGGAAACCGGGAGGCGAGGCAGGCCATCGGCGGCCGGTCAAAGCCGGGTATCCCCCTAAAGTGGGAAAGGCGCCTGATCTGATCCTTGTCCACCCCAAGCTCAAGGAACGGGGAGCGTATTCCGAGCTCGCCCAGAGCCCTCATCCCGGGACGGTAGTCCGACATGTCGTCGGCGTTGGTCCCGTCGATAACGGTATCAAGCCCCAACGATCGCGCCGCGTCGATGAGGATGGAAAAGATCGCTTTCTTGCAGAAATAGCAGCGATCGGGGTCGTTTGTTCTCACTTCCTGGATAGTGAGGGGCGAAAATTCGTACAGGATATGCCTGATTCCGGCCCGCCGGGCGGCCAGCCTCGCCTCCTCGATCTCAAAACGGTGCTGAAGAGGCCCTGTCACGGTCACGGCCGCCGCGCCGTCGCCAAGCGCCCCTTTGGCGAGGTACACCAACAGCGTCGAGTCAACCCCGCCCGAGAATGCGACCAGGCACCCCCCGCGCTCCGACAGCCATTCTTCGATCCGGGCCGACAGCATCTTCATGTCGTCTTCCTGGTGCTCCATTGGCCCCCTCCGATGCCTTTATCCCATTATAGCAGAAAACGGCCCGGCTCTCCAAAAAAACATAGCGGTTGGATCGACTTTATGTTATAAATAATGGAATTCCTACGCTTAAAAGGAAACGCCATGAATGTGACCAGGAAGAGCTTCTATATCCTGACAATTGTCTTTTTCTTGATCGTCCTTTCGTGCGGTAAAGGCTCCCCTCCGGCGGAGGCCGGCGGAAGGGCCGCCGTGGGCGGGACGGCTCCCGATTTTGTTCTCAAGAACATCGACGGCACGGACGTGCGCCTCTCGGACTTGAGGGGGAAGGTGGTGCTCCTCAACTTCTGGGCCACCTGGTGCCCCCCGTGCAGGTCTGAGATGCCTTCTATCGAAAGTTTGAATAGAAAGATGAAGGGGTACGACTTCATCGTGCTGGCGGTCAGCATCGACGGCATCGAGACTTCGCGGCTGAGGAATTTCGTCGTGGGAAACGGATACACCTTTTCGGTCCTGCACGATCCCGAGCAAACCGTGGCCGATACCTATCTCGTCATGGGAATTCCGACCACCTACATCGTCGACAAGAACGGGACGATCGTGGATAAGTCGGTCGGAGCCGAATCGTGGGATTCGTCGGAGCGGATAAGACAGCTCATGTCGCTCGTCCGGTAGGAATCTGCCACGACTTGAACCGTCGATACGATCGGAAAGTCTCAAAATACGACCGAGCACATCTACGGTTCCGGATAAAGCGCGCCTGCAACGAAAAGCGACCTTTCGGTTTTCGGCGTGAGTTTATCGGATGGCGTCCGCGCCCAATCCGGTCCACCCACTGCAAACGGATTTTCCTCTCATGGAACACACCATCTTCCGGCTCCTCATCACCGAGGCGCTACCCGTCGCCTTTGTCGTCCTCTTTATTTCTTCAATCGTCGAGTATATCTTTCCTCCATTCCCCGGCGACACGGTCATGCTTTTCGGGGCCTTCCTTGCCGGGAGGGACGTCCTCTCCATCCCCCTGGTCTTCGCCGCCGGCACGCTCGGAAGCTTTGCGGGGTCGCTTTTAGTATACGTCCTCGGGAGGGCCTTGGGGAGGGACTATTTCCTGAGGAAGGATTTTTCCTTCTTCTCGGCCGAAAAAGTAACGATCCTCGAGGGGTGGTTTGCCCGGTGGGGCGGCGCGATTATCGCCGTTAACCGGTTCGCCCCCGGCTTTCGCTCCTTTTTCTTCGTAGCGGCGGGGATTGCGAAGATGCCCCTGTTCAAGGTCGCGGTATACAGCCTGGTCTCCGTTATCCTCTGGAACCTCGGCGTCTTCTACCTTGGTTACCGGATGGGACAACAATGGGAGAAGATGAAGGGTTTCCTCGAGCTCTACTCAAACGTCGTCATTATCTTCATAGCGGGCGTTATCATCATATATATCATTTTTAGAATCATCGCATCCAGGCGAAAGAAGGCCGAAAAATCAGATTCATACGGAGGCACCAAGACCGATGGAGTTTAAATCGATCACAAAGAACGCCGTATTCCACGATCCCTTTAACAATTTCCAGCTGACCGAGCGGCCTACGGAAATCCGTGTCGACCCCCTCTCGGGAAGGACCTCGCGGGTCATCTATTTTCCCGTGACCCTTCCCCAGCCGCCGGACCAGACTCCGCTTGCCGAGTTCACCAAGCAGTTCTGTCCCTTCTGCAGGCCGGCGGTCTTCGAGAGGACCCCGAAATTCCCCGAGGAGATCATCCCCGAGGGAAGGATGGCGCGGGGCAGCGCCGTGGTCTTCCCCAACGCCTTTCCGTACGACACCCACAGCGCCGTCGCCGTCGTTACCGAGGGACACTACGTGAAGATGGACGCGTTTGATCCCCACGAGCTCGCCGACGGGATTATCGCCGGCCGGGATTACCTCAAACGGATAAACGGGCACTTCCGGGCCTGCGTCCATCTTTCCATCAACATGAACTATATGCCGCTGGCGGGCGGAAGCATACTGCACCCCCACATCCAGCTCATCGCGGGCGATATACCGACGAACTACCAGCGAGAATGGTCCCATCTGTGCCGTACGTACCGAGCAGATAAGAAGAGTGACTATTTCGACGATTTGATCCGCGAGGAAGAAAAACGGGACGAGCGCTTTATCATAAGATCGGGGGGGATCGTCTGGCTCTCCTCTTTTGCCCCGATGGGGATCACGGAATTCTTCTCGATCTTCGAGGACGGGGCTTCGATCATCGAGACGTCGGAGGAGGCGCTCGAACATTTCGCACTCGGATTGACGGCCGTCCTGAAGTACCTTGCCTCGATGAATTTCATGAGCTTCAACATGTCCATCTACGGTGCTGCCCCGGCGGACCGGTCCGTAAAAACCCACGCGCGGATCGTGCCCCGGACGCTGCTCCCCCCGGTCGGCGCAAGTGACGTTAACTATTTCGAGATGCTCCACCACGAGGTGTTGACGATCATCAAGCCGGAGGAATCGGCGAGGGGGGCGAAGGCCTTTTTTGACGGGCTGTCAGGGGAGAAGTGAGGCAAGCAGCGGTCCCGGGATGGGAGGCACGTGAGAGATATCGCGGCATCCGTATCCCCTCATGGGGCAGTGCCCTTCATATCTGCCTCGGCCTTTTCCATGAGCGACCTCACGGTGTCGTCTCGGGAGTACTGGGCCGTGCCGATCATGATCTGGATCTGACGGGGGATGACTAAGGTCGAGTCTTCCTCGATAATCTTTTTCATCTTCTTGGCCGCGGCGCTCGTCTCTTCCTCCTTTGTGTTGGGGAGCAGCACGAGGAGCTGTTCGGGGCCGAGCCTCCCGCTGATATCCCCCCGCCGCATGTTCATCCTGAAGAGATACCCCACCCGCTGCATCACCTCCTCGGCCTTTTTTGAGCCGAATTCCTTTTTGATCGGTTCAAGGTCGCAGATACGGGCGATCATCACGCCGAGGGGAGAACCGTAGCGGACGGCGTTCTCGACTTTCACCTCGAAATACTCCATGATCTTGTGGCGCGTATAGAGGCCGGTGAGGAGATCCACCGGGGTCATCCGCTGGATGTCGCGTTTGAGCTCCTCGACCTCGAGGCGCGGCCGATCGTCCCGCATCACCTCCACGACCCCGATGACCACTCCCCCGGGGTCGAGCACCGGGATCACGCGGACCTCCACGGGAAAGATGTTATTTTTTCTATCCCGAAAGAAGTTTCTGCCCTCATAGACCTTTCCCTCGGCAAGCGCACGGTCGAGCGGACAGGAACAATCGCAGAGGCTGGCGCCGTCGGCGTCGGTATGTCTCTCGGGGAAATCCCCGCACTTTTTCCCGGCAAGTTCCCACATCCGATACCCGAGGAGACGCTCGCTGTACGGGTTGATATAGAGAATCCGTTTTTGAATGTCTACGAATCGGACGCTCTGATCGAGGTTGTCGGCCAGTGTCAAAAAGAATTTCGTATTGATCGCTTCCATGGCCCCGCCTATAGTACGCGCAGTGTTCTCATCCTGTTGACCGCCCCGACGGCCTCAAAAATCCGGGGACAGGCCAGATCACCCACCCTGTACGGGAGTAAGACGTCGAGCCCCTCTTTTTCTATATCGGAAAAGACGCGGCCGAGCCCCTCGGCAAGCGGGAGTCCGCCGGGGGCGTATTCGGACGCGTAGCGATGGATGATATTTCCGACGGCCCGGGTCTGGCCCGTTTCCACCAGTTGCGAGAGGGAAGACAGGTCTATCTCGAGGGCGCCGAAAAGTATCTTTTTACTGCCTCTTGCGTCGATCCTGACCTCCCTCTTCCCCCACGAGGGGTCAAACGAGGACGCATCGGGCACCCTCTTTGTGATTTCTCCGAAGGTCTGGCCGCCCTCGTCCCGGCGCGAGGCGCGGTGCCTGAGCGAGACCTCTTTGGCGCGCTCAGTCACATCTTTGGGGAGGTAGTTATCCATCGCGATGACCGTGTCGGCCACGTCCAGATAGTCACCGCTCCCTCCCATGACAAGTATCGTGGACACCCCGTGGTCCCGATAGAGTTTTCCCACCTTGTCCACGAAAGGCGTGATCGGCTCCTTATCCTTGGAGATCAATTCCTGCATCCGCTCGTCCCGGATCATGAAGTTTGTGGCCGAAGTATCCTCGTCGATGAGGAGAAGCCGCGAACCCGCGTCGAGCGCCTCCATGATGTTAGCCGCCTGAGAGGTGGAGCCGCTCGCATTGTCCGTCGAAAATCGTACCGTTTCCCTGCCGAAGGGGAGATTGGTAATGAAGGGACTGATATCGACCTTCTCGACGTACCTGCCGTCCTCGGCCCTGATCTTGACGGCCGTCCCATCCGTGGCCACGAGCTCCCGGCCATCAGTCGGGATGTGGGGGTAGACGGCCCGCTCGAGAGCCGAAAGGAGCGTCGATTTCCCGTGGAACCCCCCGCCGACGATCAGCGTTACTCCTCGCGGGATTCCCATGCCGGTGATCCGGCCCCGATGGGGGAGCTCGATGGAAACCGCGAGCGAATCGGGCGCGCAGGTAGGCACTCCCCCCCGGTCGAGCGGACGGTCGTCGATCCCGCTGCTGCGGGCAAGCATCGATCCATCGCCGATAAAGGCGCAGAGCCCCAGCTCCGAGAGCCGCCCCTGAAGGTGGAGATAGTCCTCAACCGTATTGACGTGTCGGGCAAACTCCTCTGGGTCGATGTGAGACGTAAATAGAGACTCGGCGGTCACCTTCGGGATTTCGTCAAAGAAGATCGCGATCGCCTCGTCGCCGAGTATCGTCCTGCCGACGGCCGGGAGCCCCACGACGAACCTGATCTCGATTGTCTCCCGGCTGATAACGCACGAGTTCCTCGACAGCACTTCCTGGCCGGGAAGATCGATTGCGACCAGCCCGCTCTTTCCC
Organism: uncultured delta proteobacterium; assembly: GCA_963792965.1. GTDB lineage: Bacteria > Desulfobacterota > Zymogenia > Zymogenales > Zymogenaceae > CAWBYW01. The sequence continues at coordinate 30,952 of CAWBYW010000018.1, forward strand.
ATGCCGCGGTGACCCTTCGTCATCGTGACGATCGCCTGATGAAATCGCCGAGTCAGGAAGTCGGCGGCGGCCGTTTTCCTCACGTGGTTGGAAAAGAGGGAGGGATCCAACCCCGTGTCTGTTCTCTTGACGGAGACGCTCACGCGTGACGGCGCGGCGAAGGGATCCCCTTGGACATGGTCGATGGAGAGCGTAAAACTCCCGAAGTCGTAGGAGCCACTTATTCCCGCGTAGGCCTTGTAGCCTTTCCGGTCGATGGCATTAAGGGTCGAGAGGAGCTGTTGTTTCGGCTTCATCTCCGCTCCACATAAGAGGGTATTACTATATCATTTTGAGACATTAATGTAAATTAGTTTTGACGGCCCTTTCATATGAAATGCGAGCGGGGCCGGGTGGTTGTAGCCGGCCCATAATCAGGCCTTTGGATATAACCGATGGAAACAAGAAAAGGCGTCCGGAAAAAACCTGGACGCCCTCTTCTCAAAATAAATAGTCCTTAACACGATAGATATCTCGTGACCGCTTCTCCTATTTACCCACAACCTGAGCGTCGACCACCGTCACGTTATAGCCGTCGGTGTTCTTGGGGACGCTGAAGACAACCAGCATATACGGGATGGACTCCGCCGGCTTGATCAGCGCATTGTTGAACTTCTTACCCGCCTCGACGGAAAGCAGCTTTGTGATTTCCGTTCTGGGAAGAGCCTCGAGCTGGCCGAGATCGAGAATATTACCGGCATACGACTCCGATCTTCCTATCTCCTTGCCGGCCTTGTCGTAGAAGGTCACTCTGACCTTAATGCGTCCCTTGGGAACCTCTGAATGGTTCAGGATAGCCCCCTCGACGACAAAGATCTTTCCGATCTCTTTGTTCTCGACATAATAGTACTGCATCTTCGTTTCGACGTTCTCAAAGCCTGCCAGCGGGTCCTCCTTGCCGGAGAAAAGGGAGAGCAGCTTTACCGGATCGAACCCCTTGGCGAAGTACGTCGTATATCCGTAATATCCCACCGCGGCCAACAAGAAGATGATCAAGACAGCGACCATCATGGGGCTTGTCCGCGACGCTTTCTTTTTCGGCTTCTTTATGAGCTTGGGCTCCTCGATATCCCCTATGCCCGAGTCGTCCATGCCGATGCCGACCGAGTCGCCGAAGCCGATGTCTCCCCCCTTATTGCCCAGGAAGTCATCATTACCCATGGGAAAGTCATCGCCGATAGTCTTTGCCTTCCCGGGTTGCGGGCCGGCCGCGGAAGCGGGAGGACGGCTGGAGGCCTGCGGTTTTTCATCCTCGAGCGCGGAGAGGTCAAAGTCTCCGCCCTCGTCGAGCACCGACTTCGCGCCGCCGGCAGTGGAGGCCTCGTCAAAGGAGATGTCAAGATCACCGAGATTGCCCTCGAGCCCTTTGTCCGAAGAGGCACCCACCCCGGCATCCGGCCCCTTTTTCTCTCCAAGATCAAATTCGAGGGAATCGCCGCCGCCTGGCACCCCCCCCGTCCCTTTTCCGAGATCGAATTCGAGAGAATCGTCGGCCGATCCCCCCGTCTTACGTGCGGATCCCTGGTCGAGATCGGCGTCGAGATTGAAATCGGAATCTCCGGTATCAAGGCCGAAGTCATCCGTTCCAAGGTCCTGGTCCAGATCTCCCCCGAGGTCGGACTTCTCAGTCCCTTCCGCCGAGAGATCGCTTCCCCCCTCACTGAACGCGGACAAGTCATCATCAAGACCGGCGGAGAGTGAGTCTTCCTGGGGTCGGGCCTGATTCGGGGGAGTCACGGTAAAGACATTCTTGCAGCGGGTGCAGCGGATCTTGACACCCTCGGGTTTGACCTTATCGTCGGGGAGGTTAAATTTTGTATTGCAGTGGCTGCATTCTACGATCATCGGGCCATCCTCCCTTGTAAAGAAGAGAGATGTATTTTGTGTTTTCATTATATCACCCGAGAAACTTTTGACAAGCAAAAACACCGGTGATGCGGTATATACTTGTATTCGGAATAGTTTAAATATATAATACGGTCAGAGATTTTGTGATTTTCATTCCGATTCACATCCGATTGGATCATGGAAGACAAGAGTTTCTGGGAGCAGATCCAAAAAAGAAACGAGGAACTCTCGACAATCAATGAGATTGGAAGGGCCCTCACCTCAAGCCTTGACGTCAGGGAGATCCTTTCGATCATCATGCAGCAGATCAGCTTCCTTCTCCAGCCGAAGAACTGGTCGCTGCTCTTGGTCGATGACGTAAAGGGAGATCTCTACTTCGAGATCGTCGTCGGAGATAACGCCGACAAGATAAAGAACCTCCGGCTCAAGATGGGCGAGGGAATAGCGGGGTGGGTGGCCGAAAACGGGAAACCGGTCCTCGTCTCGGACGTCTACAAGGACCCGCGCTTCTCCCCCAAGGCCGACAGAGCCTCCAACTTCAAGACGAAGTCCATCGTCTGTGTGCCCGTGGTAAGCAGGGACAGGGCCATCGGAGTCATTGAGCTGGTCAACTACTGCGACGACAAGGAGTTCACCGAAGACGACCTGCGCATCCTCTCGATCCTGGCCGACTATACCGCCATCGCGCTTGAAAACGCCCGCTACTACGACATGGCCAGGCGGCTTATCCTCACCGACGAGCTGACGGGCCTCTACAACTCCCGTTATCTCCACCAGCTCCTCAACGGGGAGGGTGAAGACGAGATGAAAGACCTGAGCCAGGTCTCCATGATCTTCGTCGATCTTGACTACTTCAAAAATATCAACGATAAATACGGGCACCTCATCGGGAGCAAGACCCTCAGGGAATTGGGAGGACTTCTGAAGGGAACGCTCAAAGGAAAAGAAAAAGGGATCCGTTACGGGGGCGACGAATTCGTCATCATCCTTCCGAAAAGCGACAAAAGCCAGGCGTATGAGATCGCCAAGAAGATACGGACCAGGATCAAGAAGACCCGCTTCTTGATCGCCGAGGGCCTCAACATCAAGCTCACCGCCAGCTTCGGCGTGGCCTCCATACCGGAGGACGCCTCAAACTATCAGGAGCTGATCGGCGAGGCGGACAAAGCCATGTATCAGGTAAAAAACACCTTCCGCGACGGCATATCTCTGGCCAAGACTACCTGGGTCAGCGGTTTTTGACGCGCCCGGTAGGCGGCCGATTTCCCCTATAGACATAAGACAGGAGACGATGAATGAACTCACGAGAGCGGGTCGACGCGACGATCAACCTCCAGGAGCCGGATCGCGTTCCGGTGGGCCCCTTCATGATCTGGCACAACGCAATAGCCGCCGGAGTCAGCATCAAAGACTACGCATGGAACGTGGACACCTGTTTTCGGGCGAACAAGAAGTCCCTCGAGTTCTATGACAACGGCTTTGACGTCATGAACCTCGCCCCGATGCTCTTGGCCTACTCCAACATCAACCCGGTTCTCTACAGCGCCCTCTATTTTGACTGGCGGTTCCCCGAGGACAACATTCCCCAGTTCTTCGAGGCAACCATGGGGGACGAGACACTCTACGATACGATCCTGAAAAAAGGCTTTTCCACCGTCAGGACCTTCAAGCGCGTCGGCCTTTCCCGGGTAGTGGTAAACCTTACCGTCGACGTTATAAAATATATGCGATGGATGAAGGTCGTGAAGCGAGAGTGGGACGTCGTTCCCTTCGGGGATATGGTCTGCTATACGCCGGCCGAGATCATGCTCTTCATGCGCGCAAACCAGGGTTTTGTAGACATCAGGAAGCGCCCCGAAAAGCTCATCGAGCTCAACGAGAAGTACAACAAGATCTTCATCAAGAGATCTATCCAGCTGGCCAAGCTCCTCAAGACCGAATTCATTTTCATGCCTTCGCTGAAGTTCTCCACGAGCTTCATGAATCCCAAGATCTTCGAGAAGATCCAGTGGCCCTGGTACAAGGAGATGGCAGAGTCGTTCGTCGGCGCCGGTTTCAAGGTGCTGCTGCATCTGGACGGCGACTGGGGACCGCTGCTTGAGCACTTCACCGAGCTGACCCCCAAGAAGTATGTCATGGAGCTCGACGTGACCGACATGAAACGCGCAAAGAAGACGGTCGGGCATCTCATGTGCATCAAGGGGATGGTCGGCCCCCTGACGCTGGCCATGGGGACGGTCAAGGAGGTGGAGCGGGAGTGCAAGCGTTTCATCGACGACTGCGCGCCCGGTGGTGGTTTCATCCTCTCCTCCGGGTGCGAGGCGCCGTCCAATACAAAGCCCGAGAACATGCGGATGATGATACGATGCGCACGGGAGTACGGAAAGTATTGAGTCGGACAGAAAGTCTCACACGTGATAACGGGCACCCACGGGGTGGGCCCGTTATCGTTCTATCGGCCGTTCGCGTTCCGCATGCGGTACCGACCGGCCCCGAATAGGCCGGCTGCAGGTACGGTGCCCGACCGCCGAGTCTGCTATCTGAAGAGGTCTCTGATCGACGCGATCTTCTTGTATATCTCTTCAAGCCCCGCGTATCTCAGGATATCCTCGAATGTCGTGGATTTGAGCGATTTGAGTTCTTCGAGCTTCTTTGTCGCATCCTCCCGCTGAGCCTTCAGCATCTCGACGTTCTTATCGATCTCTTGTTGCGTCTGCCCGCCGACTACGCGCGCCTGGGCGGTGAGCTCAGCGATGGAACGATCGTACTGCGTGAGCTGTTCCTCCAGCTGCCCCGTGAGCTCATCGATATTCTTGCCCGCGCTCTCCTTCAGCGTCTCGGGAATCGTCCCGGTGCCTTCCGTGCCGTTCCTCCCACACGAGGCGACCGAAAGGCCCAGGCAGAGGATCGCCGATGCGGCCACCACGGCTAACATTATCCGCTTCATTTCTCCTCCTCGCCGAGGAGCGTCGAGGCGATACGCAGCGCCTTCCTTTCCTTCAGCTTCTTTTCACGTACCGTATGATTTTCCTCTTAAAAGATCGATTGGAATATTCCTCTGATCGTTTCCCACAACCCCGTGAAATAGGCCACGGCCTCCGGATTGGCTGTCGTCGGCGACCAGACGTGTATGCCCAGGCCCAGCTGGGCGCGCACCCAATCGCCAACCGCGAACTGCCCGATCGCGACGTGGCCCGTCGTGAATTGCCCGATGCCGAAGAAGACGGCCGGGGCAAACTGTCCCAACGCAAAGAGCCCCCCCACGAACTGGCCGAAGGCGAACAGGACCCCGAGCCCTGCCTGGGCGATAGTGATCAGCCCGTACCCGTACTGGCCGATTGCGATGATACCCTTGGCGACGAGAGTTCTCCCTTCTTTGTCCCTCCCGAAGGCGATGTGAACCAAGGGCCAGCCGTAGATCGTCAGATGAGTCTTATATTCGAATCCCATCGTGGGCCTCCTCATAATCCCTGAGAGGCGGTCTGTCAATATAAGCGGTGCGCCATACGACGTACAGTCGTTTCCCCCCCTCGGGACTGCTGCGGCGCATTGCCGTCTCTTCAGGCACAGCCTCGGTTTTCCTCGATCGCTTATTCAGTCTACGAGGCGCTATAAAACCCCCTTGACCGCTTCCCACAACCCCGTAAAATAGGCCACCGCCGCGGGGTCGGTAGTCGTGGTCGACCAGACGTGGATCCCGAGGCCGAGCTGGGCCAGCACCCAGTCCCCAATAGCCATCTGGCCGATCGCGACGTGCCCCGTCGTAAACTGCCCGATGCCGAAAAAGACCGCGGGCGCCACCTGCCCGATGGCAAAGAGCCCCCCGACAAGCTGCCCGAACGAAAAGAGCGCCCCGAACCCGAGCTGGGCAATGGTGATCAGGCCGATCCCGAACTGCCCGATCGCGATGACGCCTTTGGCGATCCGAAATCGTCCATTCTCGTCCCGCCCGAAGGCGATGTGGACGAGCGGCCATCCATAAATCGTCAGTGGAGTTTTGTATTCAAATCCCATGATAGACCTCCTTATAGTCCCTGAGAGTGACCGGCACGGCCGGCCGTACGCTTCAAGAGGGGCGCTTATATTTTCTTCTCCGCGTCCTGGTCCAGCACCCAGATCTCCGGGAGGTTGCGGTACGCCTCATTGCAGTCAATACCGTATCCCATGATGAAGCCGTCGTCCATCTCCAGCCCCACATAGTCGACCTCTATCTCCACCTCGCGCCGGGCCTTCTTATCGATAAGCGTGCAGATAGCCAGCGACTTCGGCCTCCGGCGCAGGAGGATATCCTTGAGATACTTCAGCGTGATCCCGGTGTCAACGATGTCCTCCACCACCAACACATGTTTGCCCTCGATGGGGGCCGACAGGTCCTTGAGCATCTTGACCTCGCCCGAGCTGCTGGTCCCCGACCCGTATGATGCCAGAGCCACAAAATCGACCGTCACCTCCACCTCCAGCTTGCGGATCAGGTCGGCCATAAAGACGAAACTCCCCTTGAGGATCCCAACCACGATAAGCGGTTTGCCTTTATAGTCCCGGTTAATTCTCTCGGCGAGGTCCGAGACCGCCTTCTGGATTGTGTCGTGAGAAAAGAGGAGCCTTCTTTTCATTGATTTCATCGCTTGCTTCCTTCCTTATCAGCTCGGCGACCCGTCCCACCGCAATGTTTACACCTGCCGGTGACCAATGGGTGTCGCTCGGATAATAGAACAATACACTGTCCCCGTTGACACGCCGACAGGTCTTATACTCCGTGTACAGGTCAACGGTTGGGACATCTCTTTTACGCAGTTCTTTGGTCAGCCGTGGTATGAGCCCGTTATACGGGCCTGCGCCGGCCAGATCACCGTAGATAGAATATTTATCGGGTATCGGCAGGAAAATTAGCTCGATGTTGTACTCCGAATCGAGCCTCTCGCTCTCGCGCTGTATGACGTCGGCGATCTCACCGATTTCGCTGGAGGAAAAGACCCGAGTATATGATTCGATGTCCCCGTGATAGAAAAGCATTTTTGGGTCAAGGGAATACTTCGGGGTCAGCTCTGAAATCTCTCCGAAGAGTAGAAACCTCGCGGTAGAAATCCCGGAGAGAAGCCTCACCATTATCGGCGTGTTGGTAAACAGATACTCGAAGCGCTCCTTATCGAACAAGATAATAAGAGTCTTACTGAAAAGAACTTCAAGCCGGTTTTCACTCTCCCTCTCTTGTTCCCTGACCGTGTTGACCGTAACACCCGGGTCGGCCATATTGGAAGCAATCTCCCGCTCTACGAGCTCCCAAACGAGGAACGTCCGTCCCTTTGGTCTATATCCTTCTTCGATCAGCATCACGATTGGGTCTGCGGATACGACGGCCATATCCCTGATATAGACGAAGGACGTCCGCTCCTTTGTCCGGCTTTGCAACAGGTGGGGAAAAAGGCCTTCGTGCACATTGGAGAAACTGTCTCCGAAGCAGATGATCTGAGCCTTGCTCAGGGGGTCGAAACGATAGGTGCCCTCGCCGGGGTAAGCGGGGATCTCGACTCTGAAATAGTTATTCTTGGACATTACGTAGAGATCACCGTAGTTCTTGCCCAGGGGCACAAGGATGTTGCCGATGAAGGGGATCTTGCTGGATAAGACGAGGAGAAAAGAGACGACGGCCAGCGTGTCGATCAGAATCAGGAGCACCTTTCCTTTTCTTTCGGAGGATATCTTCATCATCAAAACTTGAAATAAATAAAGTCGGAGCTCTTGAACACACCAAGAAGTGCAAATGCGATGATGAACAACATATAGGACGCCGCCTTCACGGACGCCGGCAGGCCTTTGATCCTTCTCCCGCGCGCTCTCCTTGCCGAGGAGTATCTCGGCCCCCACAAGCCCCACGATCAACGCGATCGAGAGGACCAGGTTGATGCTTCCAAGCCCCGCGTCAAGATGATCGGGCCGGCCCGTGACGCCGCCCATGTTATGGATGATGGTGAGCGCATCGACCATGGTGTCGGCCCGAAAGAAGATCCAGCCGAACACGACCAGGTGAAAGGTAAACAGGATGCTCAATAGGCCGGCCAGCCTCCGTCCACCCGGCTCGGGGCCCTTCACCTCCCAGAGCCGGCTGCCGCCGGCGATTGTGACGATATAGAACAACCCGTGCAATAACCCCCAGAAGATGAATGTCCAGTTGGCCCCGTGCCACAGCCCGCAGATAAAGAAGGTAATGCATACGTTGATGTACCGGCGGGGCGTCGAGGTCCGATTTCCCCCGAGGGGAATGTAGATATAGTCCCTCAGCCAGCCGGTCAGCGATATGTGCCACCTCCTCCAGAAGTCCGGTATCGAGTACGCGAAATAGGGTCGATCGAAGTTTTCCATCACGTCATATCCGAGGATCCGCGCACTCCCTATGGCGATATCGGTGTAGCCCGAGAAATCGCAGTAGATCTGAAACGTGAAGAAATATGCCGCGAGAATCGCCGGGATGCCGGCGAATTCGGACGGGGACCCATAGACGTTGTTGACATAGAGCGCCAGCCGGTCGGCAATGACGACCTTCTTGACCAGTCCCCAGAATATTCTGTTGAGGCCTCCCATGACCCGGTCATAGTCAAACGGCTTTTCATCGCGGATTTGGACAAGCTGCGTGCCGGCCCGCTCGATGGGACCCGCGGTTATAAGCGGGAAGAACGAAACGAAGAGGGCGAAGCGCCCCACGTTTTTTTCGGGCCGCTGTTTTTTCCGGTAGACGTCGATCGCATAGCCCAAAGACTTGAAGAGATAAAATGAAATACCCACGGGCAAAAGGATCGTGAGAGGGCGAAGATGAAGCGAAACGTCCAGCGACGAAAGCAGGCTATTGAGGTTATCGACGACGAAATTCGTGTACTTGAAATAGAAAAGAACGCCGACGGCCGCAATGATCGTGAGCGCGAGGAAGACGGCCTTCGTCTTCGGACTTTTCGCTCGGTCGATTACCAGCCCCGAGATGTAGTGGATCGCGATGACGAAGAAGAGGAGAAGGATAAAAAGGGGACGAAACGACATATAAAAATAGACGCTTGCCAGAAGGAGGAAGAGCCATCGAAACCGCTCGGGAAGGTTATAATAGATCGCGACGACGACGACAAAGAAGATGAGGTAAAAGATAGAATTAAACTGCATGTTTGTTACGCGGCCACTCTATGACGGAACGTACTACCCATAAAAAGGAGATAAGTCAAATCGTTATTTTTCGTAAAGATTAACAAATCGGGACTTTTGAGTCAAGCTCTTAATCGGTGCCGGGGGCATCGCGGACCAAGCGTCATCATAGACAGGCCGATGAGTGCGCCTCAGCGCCGAATGCGGAAGGTATAATACCTTGACCGCCTTTTATTATTAATGTAGAATAATTCCTTCAGAATTCATCCGTTCGCAGTCCGGATACGAAGCGGGCAACGGCACGTCCCATGAAAGGACTCCGGAGGGTAACGTCCATGAAAGTCATGAAACCTGTCTTTTCGCTGGCCTTCATCCTGCTTTTCATCTTCTCCTGTTCAAAGGGCTCGACGGCCCCGAATGGTAACGGCTCCGACACCGGCCCCGCGTTTGGGGACGCCATCATTATCGGGTCGATCGGCGACGCCTCGACGCTGATCCCGGTCATCGCCTCCGACAGCTCGTCGTTTGATATCGCCGGTTACATCTACAACGGACTGGTGAAATACGACAAGGACTATAATATTGTGGGCGACCTGGCCGAGTCGTGGGACATATCGCCGGACAACCTCACCATCACCTTTCACCTGAGAAAGAACGTGAAGTGGCAGGACGGCGTCCCCTTCACGAGCGCCGACGTCATGTTCACCTACCGGCTGATGATCAATCCCAACACGCCGACGGCCTACGCCGCCGATTTCCTTCTCGTCAAGGAGGCAAAGGCCCCCGACCCGTATACCTTTGTCGTCACCTATAAGGAGCCCTTTGCCCCGGCCCTCATCAGCTGGGGTTTCTGGATGATGCCCAAACACCTCCTCGAGGGCAAGGACCTCACCACATCCAAGCTTAACCGCAGCCCCGTCGGAACCGGCCCCTACCGCTTCGTCGAATGGTCCGCCGGCGAAAAGATCGTCCTGGATTCCTACCATGACTATTTCGAGGGGAGGCCCTATATCGACCGTCTCATCTACCGCATCATCCCCGATACCGCCACGATGTTCCTTGAGCTCAAGGCGGGCGGGGTGGATTGGATGGGCCTTTCTCCCATCCAGTACAAGCGCCAGACCGACAACGATTTCTTCAAAGAAAGCTTCGTGAAGTATAAGTACCTCGCCGACGGCTATACCTACCTCGGTTTCAATCTCAAGGACCCGAAGTTCACCGACAAGCGGGTCCGCAAGGCCATTTCGTACGCCATCGACAAGCAGGAGATCGTGGACATTGTCCTGTTGGGGCTCGGCGATATCGCCACCGGCCCCTATAAGCCCGGCACCTGGCAGTACAACGGGAAGGTCGAGCGCTACGATTATAACCCGGAAAAGGCCAAAAAGCTCCTGAGGGATGCGGGCTGGGTCGACACGAACGGCGACGGGGTCCTCGAAAAAGACGGCGTGCCTTTTACTTTCACCATCGTCACCAACCAGGGAAACGAATTGCGCGCCAAGACCGCCGAGCTCATCCAGAACAAGCTCAAAGACGTGGGGATCAAGGTCCAGATCAGGATCGTGGAGTGGGCGGCCTTCCTGTCGGAGTTCGTCGAGACGAGAAATTTCGAGGCCTTGATCCTGGGCTGGAACATAACGAAGGACCCCGACCTCTACGATGTGTGGCACTCGTCCAAGATCGGCCCCAACGAGCTCAACCACATCTCGTTCAAGAACGCCGAGGTCGACAGGCTCCTCGTCGAGGGGCGACGGACGTTTGATAAAGAGCTGCGCAAAAAATACTATTTTCGTCTGCAGGAGATCCTCGCCGACGAGGCGCCGTACGTATTCCTGTATATCTCCGACGACCTGCCGATCATCCACGCCCGGTTCAAAGGGATTGTGCCGGCCCCGGCGGGAATCAGCTACAATTTCAACAAGTGGTATGTGCCCAAGGAGCTTCAGCGATACACCAACCTCAGGTAAAACGGCGAGCGTCCCATGGTCCGATATCTCATAAAAAGACTCCTGATGATGATTCCGATCCTTCTGGGGATCACGATCATCTCGTTTGCGGTGATGCAGCTTGCCCCCGGCAAGCCGACTGATATAGGACTTGCGGAAAATCCGAAGGCGGCCCCGGAGGCCAAGGAGCGCCTCAAGAAGCTCTATGGGCTGGATAAACCGATCCACGTTCAATACTTCAACTGGCTCCGGCGGATCGTAAGGCTTGACTTCGGACTCTCTTTCTCGCCTGACCGGAGGCCGGTGATCGATAAGATCGTCGAAACGATCCCGATCACCATCGGCATCAACCTCCTCTCGATCATCCTCATCATCGTGGTCGCCGTTCCCCTCGGGGTCTTCTCGGCGACACACCAGGACACCTTCTTCGATAAGGCGGCCACCGTCTTTGTCTTCGTCGGCTTCGCCGTGCCGACCTTCTGGCTGGCGCTGTTGATGATGCGGTGGTTCGGCATCCAGCTCGGCTGGCTTCCGATATCCGGGGTGAAGTCGATCATGTACGATTTCTTCTCCCCCGCAGCAAAGGTCTGGGACATCACCAAGCACCTGATCATGCCGGTGGCGCTATCCGCTTTCGGGGGTTTGGCGGGCCTGTCGCGCTATATGCGCAGCAACATGTTGGAGGTGATCCGCCAGGACTACATCGTTACCGCCCGAGCCAAGGGATTGCCCGAGCATGTCGTCATCTATAAACACGCGCTGCGAAACGCCCTGATGCCGGTCATTACGATCCTCGGCCTCTCGGTCCCCGGGCTCATCGGAGGGAGCGTCATCTTTGAGAGCATCTTCTCGATCTACGGAATGGGGAGGCTCTTTTACGCGAGCGTAATGGCGCGGGACTACCCGGTCATCATGGGGATACTCGTCATCGGCGCAGTCCTGACGCTACTCGGCAACCTCCTTGCGGACATCTCGTACGCCGTCGTCGATCCGCGCATTAGAAAAGGATAGGGAGGCGGCTATGCAGACACGAATGCGATTGGGCGAATTTCTTGTCAACAAGAACATCGTATCCCATGCGGACCTCTCCCGCGCCCTCAAGTACCAGGAAAACTGGGGAGGAAGGCTGGGCGAGGCGCTCATCAGCCTGAGGATCCTCACCGAGGACAAGCTCCTCGCCGCGCTCAAGTATCACCTTGAGCTCCCGGTGGTGAACCTCGAGCAGCTCAGTATCCCCCGCGAGGTTATCAAGCTGATACCAAAGGAGACCGCGAAAAAATACAAGGTCGTCCCCGTCAAGATGGGAGAGGTGGCGGGCAAAAAGGTCCTCTTCGTGGCCATGAACAACCCGCTGGACCTGACGGCCATCGAGGAGATACAGTTTGCGGCGGGGATGAAGGTCCAGCCGGTACTCTCGCGGGAGAAGGGGTTCCTCTACGCCCTGAAGCATTATTACGATATCGATGTCGGCTACATCTCGCCCAAGGGTGAGGAAGTTTCGCCGGAGCCCAAAGAAGATGCGATGACGATCATACGCTCCGGCGAAGAGGTGCAGATAGAGGACGGGCCGGAGGTGGCCCGGGAAAAACTGGTGGACGCGGTCATCGAGAAGCGGAAGGCCGACCAGACCCCGCCTCCTGCCCCCGAGCAGAGCGAAAAAAGGGTCCTCCAGGCCCTCATCAGGCTCCTGATCGAAAAGGAATACATCACGCTCGACGAGCTCCGGGAGAAGATGTCGGGCAAGTGACGCGCGGCCAGAAGCAGGCTTCGAGGGCGGGCCCGAGGGACGCCGCCGACGGCGCACGGTGCGAAGCGTCCAATAGAGTTGGAGAAACATAGGGGCGATGAGACTTTCTTTTTCACGATACGATTTCCTCGGACGCTTTTTCAGGAACCGGCTTGCCGTCTCCGGCCTGATCATCGTCGCTTTTTTCTTTTTCGTCTCCATCGCCGCCCCGGTTATCTCCCGCTTCGACCCCGATGAGCCGGACAGCGGACACATCCTCACCGCCCCGGACTCGACCCACTGGTTCGGCACGGACGAATCGGGCCGGGACGTATACTCGCGGATGGTCTGGGGGTCGCAGATTTCGATCAAGGTTGGGTTCGTGGCGGTGGGCATCTCGATCCTCATCGGCACGCTCCTCGGCGCGCTGGCAGGATTTTACGGCGGCATCATCGACGGGGTGATCATGCGGTTTGTCGACGTAATGCTCTGCTTCCCGTCGTTCTTCCTGATCCTTGCCGTCATCGCGATCCTTGAGCCCTCGATCTATAATATCATGATCGTCATCGGGATCACGGGATGGATGGGGGTGGCAAGGCTCGTCCGGGCGGAGTTTTTGACGCTTATCAAGCGCGATTTCGTCATGGCCGCGCGGGCGCAGGGGGCGCGGGACTTCAGGATCATCTTTTCCCACATCCTCCCCAACGCCATGGGGCCGATCCTGGTCACGGCGACGCTCGGCGTGGCCGGCGCGATCCTCACCGAGAGCGCGCTCTCGTTTCTCGGCATCGGCGTCCAGCCGCCGACCCCCAGCTGGGGCAACATCCTCACCGAGGGCAAGGACGCCATCGAGGTGGCCTGGTGGCTCTCGCTCTACCCGGGGCTCGCCATCCTCGTGACGGTGCTGGGCTATAACCTCCTCGGGGAAGGCATCCGCGACGCCATGGACCCGCGGCTGCGGGATCAGGCGGGATAGCGCGAATCAGCGGTTGAGAGGGGTCGCGTTCTATCTGTCTTTCCCCACCTTCACCACCGGCAGCGACAGCCGGTACCTGATGGAGAAAAGCCTGAGCCCGATGACCGCCGTCATCGTGGCAAAATAGATGATCGTCTCATCGACGCCCAGCCACGCCAGAAAAAAGTAAACGACCCCACCCAGGATGCACGCCGTGGCGTAGATCTCCTTCTGGAAGATCAGCGGCACCTCGTTGACCAGCACGTCCCTGAGCACCCCGCCCATCACAGCCGTGATCACCCCCATGAAGGCCGCAAATATCGGGAGCACATGGACCCCGAGCGCCTTGTTGATCCCGATGAGGGTGAAGACCCCGATCCCCACGGCGTCAAAGACCAACAGCACCCGCCGGTAGGCCAGGATGTGCCGGGCGAAGAGGAAGACCGCGCCGGCGGCAAGGACGATCACCAACAGGTAGTTCACGTCCTTGAGCCAGAAGACGGGCGTCACCCCGAGGACCACGTCCCTGATCGTCCCTCCCCCCACCGCCGTCACGAAGCCGACCGAGAGCGCCCCGAAGAGGTCAAAGCGCTTGCCGGCCGCCGACAGGGCCCCGCTGACGGCGAAGGTGAAGGTGCCCAACAGGTCAAGGATATAGATAATTTCCATCGGTTGCGTCCGCTACTGTCTCTCGGTTACGTGTGGCGCCCTCGGTCGGGGGACCGGCGCGCTGCCTCGCGGTGGTGCGCGATGACGCTTACTTCGCTGTCATTGCGAGGAGCGTTCCTGCCGAAGCCGCGAGGAGAAAAGCGACGTGGCGGGACGAAGCAATCCCCCCACTGTCACCGTGGACTTTATCTCTTCTTACTTTCTGCAGTGACCTGGCCTACTTCCCCCTCTTCCGCCTCGGAATATAGACCTCTTTCACCCACCGCTCGATCCGGGCCATCGCCTCCTTTTCCCCGACTTTCGGCTTCCAGCCGAGCTCCTTCTTGGCGCGGGAGTTATCCACGTCGAGGTTTCTCCCCATAACGCCGGCCGCAAGCCTCGTCACGGGCGGCCGGATTCCGAAGGGCGAAAGCACCGCCTCGAGAAACCACCCCAGCCCCCACGCGAGCGAAAACGGGAGATTGCCCACGGGCTTCTTGCCGATCAGGCCCCCTAAGAACCGGGTATACTCTCCCCAGGTGATCGCATAGTCGTCCCGGAAGTGATAGGTCCGGCCGGCCGCGCCTTTCTTCTCGGCAGCTAAGATCGCCCCGTCGGCGAGGTTCTCAACCCAGACGAACGCCCCGGGGTCTCTGCCCCCGTTCATGAGAGGCAGAGGGCCCCGTGAATACGCATCCAGCACGTCCCTCACCCAGACGCTCCCCGGCCCGATGACGTTAGCGGGCCGGACGATGACGTATTCGATTTTGTTCTTCTTGCAGAACCCCGCCACGAGGTCTTCCGCTTCGATCTTCGTGTCGCAGTAGGGGACACCACAAATAACACGCTCGGCGTCCTCGGAAAGCCCGTTGATGTTCCGGCCCAGGCCGAGTGCCGCCACGGAGGAAAAATAGACGAACCGTTTGACCTTCCCTTTCGACTCGGAAAGGAGGTTTTCCGTCCCCGTCACCATGATCTTTCGGAAAAGCTCCATGTCCCCCCAGTCCAGCACCCGGGTGGCCAGGTGGAAGACGATGTCCACCCCGTCGGCCGCCCCCACGAGGCTCTGCCGATCCGTCAGGTCTCCCCGGAAAATCTCGACGCCGAGCATTTCCGCGCCCGTCGCGCTCTCCCCCGGCAAGAAGAGACCCCTGACCCGATATCCCTTTTCGATGAGGCGCGTGACGAGAAACGACCCGATGAACCCTCCCGCGCCGGTCACGAGTGCTTTCATATATTCCCCCTCATCTATTTTGTATGATGCCTCCGGTACCACTCGTACATCGCAAGCGCCGCCGCCGTGGCCGCGTTGAGCGATTCGCTGCCTACTTCCATAGGAATCCCGATCGTCCGCTTCTCGCGGAACCGCTGGGGCACTCCCGGCCCCTCCACCCCGATCAGGAGCCCCATGTTCGGCGGCAACACGGCCCGGGCGATATTTTCGCCCTCGGCCGTCAGCGTGAAGAGGGGCACCCCGGCCACCCTCAGCCTTTCGATCGCCGGCCCCCGCATGAGCGGCACCCGGAAGGGCGCGGTCCCCGCCGCGCGCAGCGCCTTGGAGTGATAGGGGTTTGCCGCGCCTTCAAGCAGCACCACGCGGCCCACCCCGAAGGCCGCCGCCGACCGAATCACCGCCCCGACGTTGGCCGGGTCCTGAAACGGGACGAATAGCGTGAGCCCCATATTCTTCTCGGAATCGACCCATCCCGGCAAGTGCGGGCACCCTGAGCAGGACGAGCGGCCCCCCCGTCCCGTGGACGTCCAGCTCATGGAAGAGCGGCCCGGAGAGCCGGTACCACGACGACGTCCTGTAAAGTGTCTGGGCGGCGCGGCTCCGTTGTGGGGGGTAATCCAGCCGACGATGTCGCCCGGAAAATCGCGCACGACCTCGTCGGTCAGCTTTGCTCCGCCGAACAGCGCCGTCCCCTCTTTCTTGAGGCCGCGGCCGGAAAGGAGGCTCTTGAGCTCCTTGAAGCGCGCGTTGGCCGCGCTCACGATGTCCACGGCCCGGCCGCTCCTCCCCGTCTTCCCCGGTTGTCGCGAGGCCCACTCGCCTTTTGTCCGCTCAAAGACGAGGAGCCGCCGCTCGTACGCGGTGCCGGGGATCGCGTAGGGGATGTCTCGCGAAAGGGTGAAGTATTTCTCGATTTCGCCGGCCGTCTCGGCGAGCTCGTCTGTGGCCGCGGGCCCCTTCATGAGGATGACCCTCCCCCCCGGCGCCAGGAAGGGGGCGCAGCGCGCCAGCGTCTCGGCGGCCGACTCCAGCGCCCGCGTGATAACCCCCGCCACCTCGAGTGGAAAGTCGGGCAGCACCTTATGGGGGTAGACGTGCGCGCCGGCGAGCTCCAATTCATCGATCATCTCCATGAGGAACGAGATGCGCCTCCCGCGCGGCTCGGCAAGCACCATCTCAAGCCCCGGGTTCATGATCATGAGCGGCAGCGCCGGGAAGCCCGCCCCCGTCCCGATATCGAGGAGCGGCGAGGGGAGCTCGACCAGACGCCCCGGCATGATGGAGTCGACGAAATGCTTGACGACGATATCCTCGATGGTCGTGAGCCTCGTCAGGTCGGACTCGGGGTTCTTTTCCACGAGCCTGTGCAGAAGGACCCGGAATCGGTCGAGCTGCTGGTCCGAGAGCTCGATTCCCGATCGGGCAAAGAGACCCCGTATATCCTCTCTGTTCTCTTTCACGCATTGATGTCCGCGCCGACTTCGATTTAAGGTGAAAAAAAGTGCGCCCTGATGTATCCTTATACCACACAATCGCGCGTGAGGGAAGATGAGAAACCGGCCGGCGTGGGACTTCGACGAGATAGAGAAGCTTGTCCTGTTCGAGGATAACCACGTCCTGGCGATGGTCAAGCCCGCGGGAATGTTGACGCAGGGAGATCGGACGGGCGACGTCTCACTCCTCGATCTCGCGAAGAAATACCTCAAGGAGAAGTACAAAAAACCCGGCGACGTCTACCTCGGCCTCGTGCATCGGCTGGACCGCCCGGTCGGCGGGGTGATCGTCTTTGCCCGCACGTCCAAGGCGGCGGGGCGCCTGTCCGGGCAATTCCGCTCGCGCGAGACAAAGAAGGTCTATTGGGCGCTCGTGGAGGGAAAGCCGGACCCGCCGGAGGGGGAGCTTGTCCATTTTCTCGTCAAATCGGGCACGATGATGAAGACGGCGCAAAAGGAAACGGCCGGGGCCCAGGAGGCGCGGCTGATCTATCAGACGCGTGAGACGAGGGGAGATGAGAGCCTCGTCGAGGTGGAGCTGATCACGGGCCGCAAGCACCAGATCCGGGCACAGCTTGCGGCCGTCGGCTGCCCCATCGTCGGCGACATCAAGTACGGGGCAAAGGAGAGGCAACACACAGGGCGAGACCCCGGGGAGATCGTCCCCGGCATCCGGCTCTTCGCCCGCTCGCTGACGTTTCATCACCCCGTCACCGGCGAGGAGATAACGATCGAGGCGGAGCCGCCCGCGGGATTTTCTCTCGGCGGATGACCGATGAGGGCGTGAGAGGCCGCGTCGAGTATCGTACATACATATGATGGTAGGAGTTCACGGTGATCTCGGGAAAAAAATTGATGAAGATCGGGTGGTACATGCTGGCGGTGCCGCTCATACTTCTGTTTCTGTCAATCATCATCAGCATGATCGTTTCCGGAAGAGAAGATGCGGTCAACCCGGTCGTTCGTCTTATCGGCATGGCCCTCGTGTTTTTCTGGGCCCTCTCGCTCTTTCCCCTCTTGATCGGGCTTATCAAAATCATCGCCGAGGCAATCGCACGCAAACGCAAGGGATCCTCGACAAAAGGGGAGTAAGGTTCGCGGGGGCGATACGCCCGCCCGTGCGAGGGTTTCGCGCCAATAGATAGGGGCGGCTCGCAAGCCGCCCCCGGGCAACACGGCACCGTACCTCTACGTACGGAATCTCATCTCCCTAAATCAACCAGGCGTAGACCAGCCCGAGCACAAGGCTCGAGATGATCCCGTTGACCAGCTCGATAGATAACAGCCTGCTGGGGTGGATCGCCTCGAAGGTGCATGTCCAGGAACTTCGGGGATGTTCTTGGTCACGATAAGGATGAGCCCGAAGAGCAGGCCGGCCGCCACGAGCATCGTGGGCAGGACGGGCTTGATGAACGCGTAGACCACGGCCCACAGGAAGCTCTGCACCACGATAATCAGGATCAGAAACCCCATCATCGCGCCCATGCTGCTCCACTTCTTGACCAGCTTCTTGGCTTCAAACGACTTGTAGTACTTGGACACCATCGGGTTCATGTAGAGGACCGCCCCCAGCACGAACCAGACCACCGACGCTACCAGCGTTGCGATCAACACTCTCACGATATCGATATTCATCATTTTTCTACCTCCGTCAAGCGTTGACAGATTACATCTTCCGGGGCGCGCCCACCTTGACGCGCCCCACGAAACAACTCTCATGAAACCCGCCCTTCCGGCGCTCTATATCTACCTATCAGTAGATAGGTTTTACACGTAAAAAAAATCATGCCCGCATCGACTCCATCGCCCGCCGCGCGACGGCCGTCAGCCTGTCGGAACCCTCAAGGCGCGAGATCTGGAGCGCCCCCTGCAGCGCGCACATGATCAGGAGCGCCTGATCGTGCGGCTCGCCCTCGTACCGAAAGACCCCCTCGTCCCTTCCCTGCCCGACCACGTCGGTAAGCCAGAGGACAGGTCATCGTACATGGCCCTGAAGGCAGCTCCTCATGCGCTCGGGGATGACGTTGTACTCCGCCTCCATGATCCCGAAGGGGCAGATGCGGGTCTTGGCGTCAAGGAACGTGCGGATGAGTCCCGTGTACATCTCTACCTTTTTTCCCGGGCCGGCCCCTGACGCATCGACACCCGCCAGATATTCGCGCATCAGGCCGTGCAGCCGCTCGCACACCGCCACCCCCAGGTCTTCCTTTGCGGGGAAATGGTGGTGGATGCTCGCCTTGGTGATGCCCAGCTGCTTTGAGATATCGTTGTAGCTGAAGCTGTTGTAGCTGCCCGAGAGTATCAGCTCCTCGGCGATATCCAGTATCTGTGTCTTTCTGTCTTCCACGATGTATCCTTCCTGTTTTATCCTTCCCTCTATCTATAATTCTACCTACTAATAGGTAGGTTGTCAAGAGCATTAGCTAGTCACGTAGCAGTGCGGATTCTTGCCGAGAGCGTGATTCAAGTTCGTAGGGGCACCATACATGGCGCCCGTTTGCTAGAACGGCGGGTTTCTCTGGCCCTGTGTTTAGGGCAACAATTTTAGAGCTGCCATTACGTAAGAAGGCCCCTCATCTCTTCTATATTTTCCTTACTTAATACATTTCTAAAGTTTTCGGTTTCCATGCGCTGGATGTGGCATAAATAGAAAGTGGACTATCCTATCAGATAAAGATGCCTGAAGAATATTCTCTCCATCGTGAATTTTAATTGCCCTAGTCACTAAAAGTGTTGACAGGTGACGAGTTATTAAGAGACGAGTCACGGTCTTCCTGTTAAGATGGATTAGCCACAAAACATCTTAACGTAAAGGAGGAAGAACCATGACTCACCGAGATTATATCATACGTCGGAAGTTGAACATAGTAGATTTAGGCCGGACGTTGAACAACATCAGCGATGCCTGCCGGAAGTTAGGGGTAAGCAGACAACACTACTACGACGTCAAGAAGGCGATAGAAGAGGAAGGCCTGGACGGCCTGTTGGAGAAGAGCCGCCGGATGCCGAGGTACGGCAATCGAGTGGCCGTTGAGATCGAAGAGAAGGTGCTCGATTACTCCTTACAGTTCCCCACCCAGGGGCAGGTACGGACGGCCAACGAGCTCAAGAGATCGGGCATACAGATCAGCGCCGGAGGCGTTCGGAGCATCTGGATGCGTCATAACCTTCACGTGAAGGCGCTGCGTCTGAAGCGACTGGAACAATGGGCGGCCGAGAACACGGAGGTGCTGACCGAGTCCCAGGTGAAGGCCCTGGAGGACGCAAAGGAGGAGCGGGAGGCCCACGGAGAGGTCGAGAGCCCTCATCCGGGCTTTTTGGTAGCCCAGGACACCTTCTATGTCGGCACAATCAAGGGTGTGGGCCGCATTTACCAGCAGACGGCCATCGATACCCACGCCAACGTGGGGTTCGCCAAGGTCTACAGCGATAAGACGGCGCTCGTCGCCGCCGATCTGCTTAACGATAAGGTGCTCCCCGCCTACGATGAGCATAACATCACGGTGCTTCGGGTACTCACCGACAACGGGCGGGAGTACTGCGGATTAAAGGACAGCCATCCCTACGAGTTGTTCCTGCACCTCAACGACATCGAGCATACGCGGATACGGGTCAGACGCCCGCAGACCAACGGCTCGGTGGAACGGCTCAATCAGATCATCAAGGATGAGTTCTACGAGGTGGCATTCAGGAGAAAGCTGTATCGGACCATTGAGGAGATCCAGACCGACCTTGACGAGTTCATGAGATGCTACAACGAAGAGCGGACGAACCAGGGGAGGTACTGCCAGGGGCGAACACCTCTACAAACCTTTCTTGACGGATTGGAGCTCTATAGACGTTTCGTCTATGAAGAAACGGTAGCCGAAGAGGACGTGGCGTAGTATACTAAACCCATCTTACAGGAAGGCAAACTGTCAACACAACTCGTGACTACTGCATTTTAATATTGTCTCCGGTAATTGTTGCCTTTCTGTTGCTACCATCTCCTTATTACCTAATGCTTCAATTATTCCGCCGACAGTAGTTTCTTTTATTATGCCGAGTAAAAGCCAAGTTTCCCTATCAAAGAAACAGGTTCCAATCGGAATGTAAAAGTATCCATGCAGCAGGTACGATTCCTTTCTCATCGTACCTCGTGTTGTAGTAGCTATACAAAATAGACATCTGTCTTCTGAATTAGTACCTGTATTGTTTAGTATTACTATATATTTGGGAGTTATATTACCATTTTCATGTTCGAAATTCCTACAAAGAAGTATCTGTCCCTTTATGAGACTATCAACTCTTAAAACCAAAAAAGCTCTCCAGTTCCTTAGAGGCACGCATCTGCTCTAAAGCAAAATCCCTATCAACAAGAGATTCATCATCAATAGCAAGCATAAAATCAATATATGCTTTATCTCCTTTAGTTCGTCTTGTTACGTCCCAAGGTGCGTTCTTAAGATGGGTTGCATTACTCATGTCTTCACCCGTAGCGTCTTTGAATACCTCTGAAACCCACTCAAGTATCTTAATTTCACGCTTTGAAAATACCGACGTATTCGGAGACTTTGTACAACTGAATCTTATCCCTTTAACCTTCCCAGTTAATTCATCTCTTTCCTTGATATAGGTCTTTAGTAGCTGTTGCGGTGGATTATCATTTAATAATTCAAAGTAGAATTTCTTAGGCACGGGGCCAAAATTCCATGCATAATATTCTAAATCAGTTACAGATTTTCCAACTTCCTTGAAATTAAGGAAGTCAAGATAGTAAAGCAACTTAAACATCTTCGTTTGATAAAGTTTCTTTTTGTTTGTGTGTCTGCAAAAGTAAAGGACACATTTACCCTTTTTTCTTTTGCCGTGTCAACCAGTTTCATTGTATATTCTTCTGCCTAAAGACTTCTTCCATATAATAATACTCGCTCACCGCCTATCTTATCAAGGAAACGAGCGAGTTTTTCACCGTCTGTCATTCTACTGGTATTCCGCCTGAATGAGAACTCATTACAGTATCGGAGAAGGTAAGATTTTAATATCTTCTAGAATATACCATGAGCCCCATGTTTGAGTAAAGAGAAATATGACACTACCGTATTCATAAAGAAAAGGCGGTCAAGCCCTCTTTTGGCCCTTATCTCTGTATCCTTCCGGGTATCTATCCCCCAAATTAAGTTTACCAAGTTTCAAACTTTCCAAACTTAATTTGGTGTATACCAACCCCAAACGACTGCCAATCCCCTTAGCCCAGATTGCCACGCCCCTTCGCTCCTCGCAATGACGAGTGGGGTCTACGGTCGGAAGGTCAGGAAAGACCCCTATAGAGGTGGGGTATCTATGAGTTCTCCCCTTTACAGGCAGTCCTTCCTACCCCTCCAGGGTCTTCTACCTCCCACACTCCCCATACCCTAATCACTACTATTAATATATAGTATAGTATATATATGTGTGTATATACGATATAGTAAGGATACGTCCGTAGGGTTACATCGGTCTTATAGGGACGTATCCACCGTACCCTGTACGCTACCCTATCCATCCCACCCACACACCGTTACAGGAGCAGCACGTGTTAGAACCCGTAGGGGCTCGACTTGTCGTGCCCGTACCAGACAGCGATTTCCTTGCGGACACCACAAGTGGTGTCCCTACAAGAGACAACCGGTCCCCTTCTTCCCTCTTTCCCCTTCTCCATCGGGGCCCCATAAACGAAGATCTATCGGGTGACGGTACTACACGCCAAATTAAGTTTACTAAGTTTCAAACTTTACAAACTTATTTTGGCCTATAACCCCCCACCCCACTAAAAACACTCTTCCCCCGCTCATAAATTCGATACCTTTACCCCCCGCCGGGTACAATCGTACCCATGACAACCGACTACCATAACCGAGACGTCCTCCCCTTCTGCCCCTTCTGCAAACACCTCTCCGAGGTCGGCCGGCCCGTCGGCGGCCACGTCCAGTTTTTCGGAGACTATCTCCATTTCTTTGTATTCCGGGGCACGCTCTACTATTCCCGCCTGGCAGAGTGCATCACCTGCCGGAGGACCTACGTCTTCTTTGGGACCTACGGCGGCTACCTGAAGGGGGAGGGCCTCTACTGGCCGTTCCCCGAAGTAATCCCAAACAAGTAGGAAAGGAGCACCAGATGGTGGATGAAAAAGAGCGCCACCTCACGCTGGACGAGCGCCGGGAGGCCGAAAAGGTCGAGCAGCTCATCGGCGATACCGGCTTCATCGAGCGCTACGTGAACTACGCGCGCGAGCTGACCGACGCCCCCCTCATCTTTCACTTCTTCAACGCCCTGGCGATCCTCGGGGCCGCCGTGGGGCGGCGCACCTACATCCCCTGGGGCCAGAACAACATCTACCCCAACCTCTGGGTGATCCTGCTTGCCGCCTCCACCAACTACCGCAAGACCACGAGCCTGCGCATCGCCGAGTCTATCCTGCGCGGGCGCGACAAGGGCCTGGTCTTCCCCAACGAGTTTACGCCGGAGTCGCTTCTCAGGCAGCTGTCGCGCACGCCCTGCGGGATGCTGTCGCTTGACGAGTTCGGGCTCTTCTTGACCTCCACGAAAAAGGAATACATGCGCGGCGTGGCTGAGATCCTCACGACGCTCTACGACTGCCCGCCCGAGTACAACAAGGAGATCATGAGCGGCTCGATATCGATCGAGCTCCCGTTCATCTCGATCCTTGCCACCTCCACCATCGACTGGCTGACGGCCAACGTCAACGAAAAGGACATCCGGGGAGGGTTCCTGGGGAGGTTCCTCTTGGTGCCGTCGTGGGTCAAGTACGGGTGGCTGGCCATCCCGCCGGAAAAAAACATCGAGATCGCAAAGAAGCTCTCGGAGTGGCTGGGCGAGATCGCCATGGACATCATTTACCCCAAGACCTACCTTTCCGAGGACGCGCAGGATGTTTTCGTCGAGTGGCTCAAGGAACACGAGGACGACCTGAGCGCGCGGAGCGAGACCTGCGCGATGCTCTTTTCCCGGATGCCTTCAAACCTCCTCAAGATCGCGCTGATCATCCACCTTGCGGGCACGCGCGGACCCAGCATCGGGGAGGCGAGCGTGAGGGCCGCCATCGGCGTCATCGAGCTCCTCAAGCCGCGTTACGAGCGGCTCATCGAGCGGGAGTTCACCTTCACGCGCTTCGAGGACCACAGGAAGAAGGTGCTGGACATCATCGGCAGCAACCAGGACGGCATCACGCGCTCCTCCCTGATGTTCCTTTCCAAGCTCAAGAAGCGGCGGCTGGACGAGGTGCTGGAGACGCTGATCGAGGAGGAGAGCATCGGCGTGAAGAAATTCAACGCCGGCGGCGTGCGCGACCGGACGGTGTACCAGCTGCTGGACAGGTAAGCATCACCTCACGAAGCAGGCTTCGCGGGGGCCCCGGTAGAGAGGGAAAGCTCGTAATGACGGTGGGGTGGGGTTCCTTTCCTGTCTTCTCCCCTCTCCCGACGGGGCCCCCAAAAATGCTTGCATTTTTGGGGTGTCCTTGTAAACTTTCCAAACTTAATTTAGCGTATAACAACCCCAAACGACTACCAATCCCCTTAGCCCATCCCCCACGGGACAATCACCCCAAAAAGCAGGCTTTTTCGGGGCCCCGATCCCACCCGCTCTTCCCCACAGCGAAGAAAAGGGGGACCGGGCGGCTCGCAGACGGAAAGGATAGCCAATGTTAGGCCTCTGCTCGTAATGGCAGTGAAACGAATGTTCTTCCCGACGAGGCCCCCAAAAATGCTTGCATTTTTGGGGTGTCACTCGGACACCACATGTGGTGTCCCTACGGGTTGGTGAACCGGCGATTCAGGTAAGGACGCGTCGATTGAGCAACACGCCTGTTAGAAACCGAGGGGGCTCACATGTCGTGCCCGTCCTAAAAAAGTCTTCTTTATACCGGGCGGCATATATGCCGCCCCTAGGGTTCAAACTCGTCCTCGCTCTCTTCTCCCTCTTCTCTCTCGACGAGCCCCCACGAAGCCTGCTTCGTGGGGTGTTATCGGTGAAGATTGCACCACCCCATGGGGCAAAACGAACCACGGGCCTTTTCGTCATCCCACGCCCGGACGCTCCCGCCATAAAATCCGCCCGATATCGTCAGGCAATTCGTCCCCTCCGGGCCACCCTCTATATATAAGACCCATATTCCGTAACGATTTCATCGAAAATCAGGCTCCCCGCGTCCCCACGACCCTCCCTTCCCCCGCACCTGTCCGACCTTTTCAATTAAATATCTTGGCACATGAATTGCTAAATAATAACTATGTGGTAAAATATTCAGGTGAACGCGGATGCCGACAGGCAGTGAATTAAGAAGGCTGTTGGTGCTCGACGACGACCCGGCCTCCCAGGCCCACATCGAGGAGGTCTTTGCGGCGGACAAGCTGGCCATCGACTTCTGCAGCCGGCTGGCCGAGGCGGTCAGGTCGGCCAGAGACCACGGGTGCTTTTGCGGCATCGTGGACGTGGGGATCTGCGACACCCCCTGGGAGCAGGCGGTGGATATCCTCAAGGCGGTGGACGACACGCTCCCCATCATCCTGACGGCCTCACACAACACGCGGGAGCTGGAGACCAAGGTGCGCGAGCAGCAGATCTTCTATTACTACATCAAGTCGTTCGACACCGAGGAGCTGCGGCTCGCGGTGCTGGAGGCGATGCGGCGCCCGTGAGTGCCCCATGACCTCATTGTGGAGGGACGTCCGGTGAGCTGCGTACAGAAAAAGGGACTGCTCACGCCCGCCGACACGTCGCCCGTGATCCTCGTCATCGAGGACGAGACGATCATGCGGGAGGCCTGCGCCGAGATCCTGCAGGGCGAGGGCTACCGGGTCGAGCTTGCCGACAACGGGACGACGGGCCTGGAGCTGACCAAATCCCTCTGCCCGGACCTGGTGCTCGTGGACATCCGCATGCCCGGCATCGAGGGCCTCGAGCTCCTGACCCTGATCGCCGAGGTCGACCCCGACATCATCACGATCGTCATCACGGGGTACGCCACCATCGAGTACGCGGTGCAGTCGATGAAAAACGGGGCCTACGACTTCCTCCCCAAGCCCTTCACCCCCGACGAATTGCGGCTCATCGTGAAGCGCGGGCTCGAAAAGAAAAGGCTCATCGCCGAGAAGGAGGACCTCGAGCGCGAAAAGAAGCACATGACCGAGTTCTTCATCTCCATCGTCTCCCACCAGCTCCAGTCCCCGCTGGCCGCGGTCAAGCAATACTTCGAGGTGATCCTCGGCGACCTTGCGGGGCCCGTCTCCCCCGAGACGCGCGACATGCTCGGCAAGGCCGACCGCCGGCTCGACGACCTGATCGTCCTCATCCAGGACTGGCTCTCCTTTGCCCGCTTCGACCCCGGCAAAGTCAGGGAGGGGTTTGCGCCCGTCGACATCGCTAAGGTCCTCAAACACCACCTCGAGTTCCTCGCCCCTCTCATCAGGGAGCGTCACATCGACGTTCGCCTGGATATCGACGAGAACGTCGGGGAGGTCTTCGGCGACGAGCGCTCGCTGGGCGAGGCCTTCTCCAACCTCATCAGCAATGGGGTGAAGTATAATCGCGGAAGGCGGGACGCTGCCATCTCGGTCACAAAAGAGGACGGGACCGGCGTTGTGCGCTTCGCGGACACGGGCCTCGGCATCCCCGAAAAGGACGTTCCCCTCATCTTCACCGAGTTCTTCCGGGCCAAAAGCGACGAGACGAAATCGATCAAGGGGACGGGGCTCGGGCCTTGCCATCGTCAAGAGGATCGTCGAGGCACACGGCGGGGACGGTCACGTTTGAGAGCGTCCACGGGAAGGGGAGCGTCTTCGCGGTACGGCTCCCCGATCATGGCACAAGACCGGGAAGGTGCCGGCGCCCAGAAGAAGGCCGCGGCGCCCGGAATTATGATATATAATATATCTCATGATCATGACCGATAATAAGGAGGATGCGATGGAACAGGGCAAGAAAATACTCCTCGTTGACGATGACAGCGACTTTCGCGCGTCGACCAGGAAGATCCTTGAGTCCGGCGGCTACGTGGTCGTCGAGGCGGCCACGGGCCAGGAAGGGTTTGCGAAGGCGAAATCGGAAAGCCCGGATATCGGCCGTTATCGATATCATCATGGAAACCTTCAGCGAGGGCTTTAACCTCATCAAGAAGCTCTCCGAGGACGAGTCGACAAGGGGAATCCCGCGCATCGTGCTGACGACCCTCGGCCTCCAGCAGGAAGAGGACATGGTGTCGCCCGAGGAGCTCGGGACAAAATTCATCATCCAGAAGCCGGTGAAAAAGGACGAATTCCTCGCGATGGTCCGCGCCGCCCTCCCCCGGGACGCCTCAGGCTAAGACCGACGAGCCCGGGGATGCCGGCTAAGGCACGTCCACGCGCCATCCTGAACAGGGACCGGACGCCCAGGGCCCGCCGGAAAAAGGCGGGCCCGATTCATGAGCCGGCCGCCCGCCGAGAGACCGTGTCGCACGACGCGTGCTACGCGCGGTCGTTTGTGCAAAATTCCCCTTGCCCGACAGACACGGTCAAAGGTATAATACTATTTCAACTTATTTTCACGACAAATAGTCCCAACAGCGGGGTAAAATTACCCACATGGTGAAAACCACCATACTCCCGGCGGGGCGCGAGATGTCTCCGTCCGACTACGAGTGGATCTTCCAGATGGGAGACAACGGCATCTTGCTGCTCTCCGAGGACTACCGGATCAAAAACGCCAACCGGATGGCCACAGAATTGACCGGCTACCCGTACGACGAGCTGATGGGCAAGGACTTCTCCACCCTGATAGACAAGGAGGGCCGCGATTTCCTCTTCGAGCTCTGCGAGGGGAGCCCCACTATCGAGAGCCGCCGATTCTGCATGGAGATGGAGCTCTTCACCTCGGGTGGCTCGGCCCGCCTGTTTGACGTCTGCGTGAGCACCGCCGCCGCCCCCGATAAGAAAAAGAAGATCGCCGTCTTCATCCGGGACCTCACCGAAAGGATCCTGATGGAAGACAGGATCCGCCAGACCAACGAGTTCTTGACCTCGCTCATCGAAAGCTCGTACGACGGCATCATCGCGGCCGACATGAAGGGGACCATCATCATCTTCAACAAGGGCGCCGAAAACCTCCTCGGCTACAAATCGGAGGACGTGATCGGGAAGATGAGCGCCACGGCCCTCTACCCGCCCGGGGTCGCCCAGGACATCATGAAGAAGCTCAGGGACGAAAAATTCGGCGGCGCCGGAAGGCTCTCGTCCCAGCGCTACGTCGGGCTCTCAAAGGACGGCCAGCCTATCCCGGTCATGCTTTCGGGCTCCCTCATCTACCAGGACGGCAAGGAGGCCGCCAGCGTCGGTTTTTTCTACGACTTGAGGGACGTATTGGCCGCCCAGCAGGATATCTTAGAGTCGGAAAAGAATTTCCACTACCTCTTCGAGACGGTGCGCCACGGCCTCTATATATCCAGCCGGGAGGGGAAGTTCATCGACTGCAACCAGACGCTGTTGGATATGCTCGGCTACCCGACCAAAGAGGAGTTCCTGGCCATGGACATCCCGCGCGACCTCTGGGTCGACCCCGCCGACCGCCTCGCCTTCCAGGAGGTGATCGAGCGCGACGGGTTCGTCAAGGACTACGAGGTCACGTTCAAGAAGAAAAACGGCCAGCCCATCGATGTCCAGCTGACCGCCCACACGAAAAAGGATCGGTCGGGCACCTGGTATCAGGGGCTCGTCATCGATATGACGGAGCGCAGGACGCACGAGCGGCAGATGCTCCAGTCTGCCAAGATGGCTTCCTTGGGCAAGCTTGCCGCCGGGGTCGCCCACGAGATCAATAACCCCCTCGGCGGGATCTTCGTCTACGCCAACCTCCTCAAGGAAAAGATGCCGCCGGATGACCCGCGGTCCGTCCATATCGAGAAGATTCTCAGGTCTGCCGTCCGCACGAAAGAGATCGTCAAGGGGCTCCTGGAGTTCTCGCGCCCCACCAAGTTCAATTTTGTTTCCACCAGTGTCACCACTGCGCTCGAAAACGTGCTGTCTCTGTTGGAACAGCAGGGATTTTTCTACCACATCATGATCACTAAAAAGCTCCTCGACAATCCCCCTCACGTGATCGCCGATCCGACCCAGCTTGAGCAGGTCTTCATGAACATCGTCATGAACGCGGCCGAGGCGATGCACGGGGATGGCTCCATCGAGGTCGCCACGGCATTGTCTGAGGACGGGGACTTTCTGGACACGACCATTTCGGACACGGGCCCCGGCATCCCAGACGGCGACCTCGGGAGGATCTTCGAGCCGTTCTTCACCACAAAGGACCCCTCCTCGAAAGGCTCGTCGGGCACGGGGCTGGGCCTTGCCATCAGCTACGGCATTATCGAGAAGCACAACGGCGCCATCACGGTAAAGAGCGAGGTGGGCAAAGGCACCGCCTTCACCGTCCGGCTGCCGGTTGAGGAGAAAAAGGGATAAGGATAATGACGTATCGCTTACAGGTGAGCGTATTACAGTTTCCCTCCGTCGGGGCCCCCACGAAGCCTGCTTCGTGGGGTGACGTTGGGCCCCCCGGAAAAGCGCAGCTTTTCTGGGGTACCTTGGGGGCCCCCGCGAAAATGGAGTTTTCGTGGGGTGACTCTGGGGCCTCCAAAGAAATGAAGTTTTTTTGGGGTGACATGGGGGGTGATTGTTGTTGAGCGCCGCCTCCAAGATACTCGTCATCGACGACGATCCCGTGATCCGCGAGGCGGCCACCGACGTGCTGACCGGGGAGGGCTACATCGTCAAGACCGCCCCCGATGGGGCAACGGGCCTCTCGCTCATCTCCGACCGCGCCTTTGACCTCATCCTCGTCGATCTCGTGATGCGCGGTATCGACGGCATGGAGGTCTTGAGGAGCGTAAGAGCCGATGATCCGGACGCGGTGGTGGTGGTCATCACGGCCCACGGGACCGTCGAATCCGCCGTGCAGGCCATGAAGCTCGGGGCTTTCGATTTTCTGCCCAAGCCCTTTACCCCCAACGAGCTGAGAATGGTCGCCAGACGTGGACTCTCGGTGCGGCGGCTCACCCTCCAGAACCGGCTCTTCAAGGAGGAGCTCACGCAGGCCGTCGGGACAGAGCTTGGCGGCATCCACCCGATCCTCGGCGAGTCCGAGGCGATCATCCACGTCCGCGAGCAGATCAAGAAGGTCGCCCCCACGAGCAGCACGGTCCTCCTGTTGGGCGAAACGGGAACGGGAAAGGAGCTCGTCGCCCGGGCGATCCATCAGTTCTCCGAGCGACAGCAGGAGCCGATGCTCATCGTCGACTGCGGCTCGCTTGTGGAGACCCTTTTCGAGAGCGAGCTCTTCGGCCACGTCAAGGGCTCGTTCACCGGGGCCACGGCCACCAAGCACGGCCGCTTCGAGCTCGCCAACGGCGGGACGCTCTTCCTTGACGAGATCACCAACATCAGCCTGAAGATTCAGAGCAAGCTCCTCCGCGCCATTCAGGAGCGCGAAATTATCCGGGTGGGGAGCTCCCACCCCATCAAAGTGGACGTGAGGATCATCGCGGCGACGAACAAGGACATCCTCGACGAGGTCAGGAAAGGCAACTTCCGGGAGGACCTCTTCTACCGGCTTTCGGTTGTGCCGATTACGCTGCCCCCCCTGCGCGAGCGGCGGGAGGATATCACGACGCTTGCCCTCCAATTCCTCGAAAAATATGGGCGGCGCCGCAAGAAGGATATCAAGGCGATCTCCGAAAAGGCGATGTCGGCGTTGGTCTCATACCACTGGCCCGGAAACGTCCGGGAGCTGGAGAGCGTCATCGAGCGGGCGGTGGTCTTGACCGAAAATGAGATGATCATGCTGGCTGACCTGATGTTTTTCGGAGGAGACCGGACACCCGAGGAGACGCGGACCGACCGACTTCTCGTGACGATCGAAGACATGGAACGGGAGCACATCCGCCGCGTGCTGGCCTCAACCGAGGGCAGGAAATCCAAAGCCGCCGACATCCTCGGGATCGACCGCAAGACCCTCAGGCTGAAGATGGCCAAATACGGGATCGAAGAATAGCGGCCGGGCACCGGTCGCCATCGTGCAAGCGCGGGAGGCAGTCCGTTTCCGGGTAGCCTCCCGGTCGGGTCCGAGAGGAATTTTGCACCACGATATGGGGCAAAACGAACCATGGGATGCGTTGATTTCTCTCGCCGCATTTCCCCTTTCGGGCCGGATCAAGGAAGCCCGGGTCCACCCGCACATATCAGATTATCTTGCGCCCTCGTTTCTCAACGATTTCAAACAATAAGCACGCACCTCCCAATTCATCCGACCCCGAGCCGCACGCCGGTATGCCGGGCACGCAGCCGCCCGGTTTGGCATGTGAATTGCTATCTTAAGAAGTGTCGTTCTCCGCGCCGCGGGCGCGCTTTTTTATGAGCCGCCGATTTTTCAGATCACGTCATAAGAGAGAGGAAAAGAGATGAGCGAAGACCGGGCACTGTTTATTAAGAAGGTCGCGGAAAAATACGGGAGGGACCCCACCCGGCTGATGGACGTCCTGTTGGAGGTAAACGCCCAGTACGGCTGGTTCTCGGAGGAAACCATCGGGTACATCGGCGACGCGATGGATATCCCGCGCGTCAAGGTCCGCGATAAGATCAGCTTCTACACCTTCTTTTCCCGCATTCCCGTCGGCAAGACGGTGATCCGTCTGTCCAACAGCGTCGTGGAGAAGATGAAGGGCTCGACCGAGATCGCGCGGGCTTTTGAACAAGCCGTCGGCGTCACGTTCGGCCAGACCACCCAGGACGGACAGATCACCCTGGCCTATGCCCAGTGCATCGGCATGAGCGACCAGGCGCCGTCGGCTCTCATCAACCATATTCCGATCGGTAACCTCCTACCCGAAGATGTGCCGGACATCGTGAACTCGATCAGGAAGGGAGAAGATATCTCCCAACTTCCCCAGGCCCTTATCGACGTGAACCTCAGGCGCTCGGGGCCGGTGGTCTTCGCCCCGATGGATGCCGGCACGGCCCTGCGGGCGGCCCTCAAGATGACGCCGGAAGGAGTCATCGAGGAGCTCAAAAAGTCCAAGCTGCGCGGCCGCGGCGGCGCGGGTTTCCCCACCGGAAAGAAGTGGGAGGCCGCCCACAACGTCAAGAGCGACTTCCGCTACATCATCTGCAACGCCGACGAGGGGGAGCCCGGCACCTTCAAGGACCGGGTCATCATGAGCGAGCGGGCCGACCTCGTCTTCGAGGGCATGACGATCGCGGGGTATGCTGTCGGCGCCGAATACGGCATCGTCTACCTGAGGGGCGAGTATGAGTACATGCTGGAGGATCTGAAGAAGATCCTCGAAGAGCGGAGAAAGAAAGGGCTCCTCGGCAAGAATATCCTCGGCAAAAAGGGCTTCAATTTTGCCATCCGGATCCAGATCGGCGCGGGCGCCTACATCTGCGGAGAGGAATCGGCGCTCATCGAGTCGCTGGAGGGAAAGCGCGGTGCCCCTCGGGAGCGTCCGCCCTTCCCCGTGGAAAAAGGATACATGAACCGCCCCACCTCGGTCAACAACGTCGAGACCCTTTGCGCAGCGGCCCGGATCATGGAACAGGGCGCCGACTGGTTCACCACCATCGGCACCGAGGCCTCGTCGGGAACGAAGCTCTTGTCCGTCTCGGGTGACTGCAATCGTCCCGGCGTCTACGAGATAGAGTACGGCATATCCGTCGAGAGGTTCCTCAAGATGGTCGGGGCCGAGCACGCCATCGCCGCCAAGATCGGAGGCCCCTCGGGTCGCCTCGTGGCGCCGAAGGACTTTGACCGAACGATCTCATTTGAGGACTTCTCAACCGGCGGCTCGGTCATCTTCTTCGGGCCGGAGCGTGACCTGTTAGTCCATATGCGCCAGTTCACCGAGTTTTTCGTTGAGGAGTCGTGCGGCTGGTGTACTCCGTGCCGTGTCGGCACCACGCTGATGCTCGTCGAGTTCGACAAGTTCCTCGAGGGCAGGGCGACAAAATCCGACCTCGATAACCTTAAGAGGCTCGGGGAGTCCATCAAGCTTATGAGCCGCTGTGGCCTGGGCCAGACGGCCCCGAACCCGATCCTCACCAGCATGCAGAATTTCCCCGAGCTCTACGAGGCGCGCATCAAGGATGCCGATTACATCGGCCGATTCGATTTTGCCAAGGCTATACAAAAGGGGAGCGAGATCACGGGGAGAAAACCACATCACGAAGAGGAGGCAGATCTATGAGCCGTCAAGAAGTCAACTTCACCCTCGACGGCGTGAAGGTTACGGGCATCAAGGGACAGACGATCATGGAGGCCGCCGATTCGGCGGGTATCTATATCCCCCGGCTCTGCTGGCATAAGGACCTGCCCGCCGGCGGCAACTGCCGTGTCTGCACGGTGCTGGTTAATGGGAGGCCTGCGGGGTCGTGCCTTTTCCCCGCCGACGACGGGCTCGTGGTGGAAAGCAACACGAAACAGCTCAAGGAATACCGCCGCCGGCTCGTGGAGATGCATTTCGTCGAGGGAAACCACTACTGCCCTTCGTGCGAGGCAAGCGGCGAGTGCGAGCTGCAGGCCCTCGGATACTTTACGGGGATGCTCACCCCCACCTTCCCGTACCTCAGACCGAAGTACGAGGTCGACGCGAGTCACCCCGATGTCTATATCGATCGCGACCGCTGCGTACTCTGCGGCCGGTGCATCCGTGCCTCGGAGTTCCTCGACGGCAAGAGCGTCTTCTCCTTCGAGGGAAGGGGGATTCGCAAGAAAATCTCAGTCAATGCCGTCCACAACCTCGGCGAGACGAATATGGCCGCCGCCGACCGCGCGGCGACAATCTGCCCCACCGGTGCCCTTGTCGTTAAGCGCACCGGTTACCGGATACCCATCGGGAAAAGGAGATTCGACAAACGCCCGATCGGGTGGGAGATCGAAAAAAAGAGAAAAGACCCCGCACAGTCAAAATAAAGAGGTGATCAATGGCAAAGCCACTCATTGCGACACAGCATCTGACCAGTTGTTTCGGCTGCCACATGTCGATACTGGACATAGACGACCGGATCCTGAAGCTCGCCAAGATGGTCGATTTCGACAGGTCGCCGATCAACGATATTAAACAGTTCACCTGGCCCGTGGAGATCGGCATCGTCGAGGGCGGGGTGTCAAGCGACGAGCACGTAGAGATCCTGAAAGATTTTCGAGAGAACTGCAAGATCCTCATCGGCATCGGCGCCTGCGCCATCGCCAACGCCGTCCCCTCGATGAGAAACACGGTCCCCCTTAAGGAATGCCTCGAGGAGGCCTTTCTCAAGGGCCCTTCGGTCGTCGATGGCGGGATTATCCCGAACGACGAGGACATCCCGATCCTTCTGGACAAGGTCTATCCGCTGCATGAGGTGGTCAAGATAGACTATTTCCTTCCCGGCTGCCCGCCCTCGGCCGACACGATCTGGAACGCTCTCGTGGCGCTCCTGACCGGAAAGGAGCTCCAATTTCCCTATGAACTCATTAAGTACGATTAAGGGCGCGGAGGTCACGGTATGGCTACACGAAAGATCGTCATCAATCCAGTAACCCGCGTCGAGGGGCACGGGAAGGTCACCCTTCACCTCGACGAGTCGGGTCATATAAACCAGGCGCGTTTTCACGTCACCGAGTTTCGCGGGTTTGAACGCTTCGTTCAGGGCCGTCTCTTCTGGGAGGCCCCGGTCATCGTCGAGCGGCTGTGCGGTATCTGCCCGGTGAGCCATCACCTGGCGGCCAGCAAGGCGATGGACATCATCGCCGGCGTGTCGAAGCTCACCCCGACGGCGGAGAAGATGCGCCGCCTCATGCACTACGGGCAGATATACCAGTCCCACGCGCTCCACTTTTTCCATCTCTCCTCGCCGGACCTCTTGTTCGGGTTCGACGCCCCGGTCGAGAAGCGAAACGTCTTCGGCGTTATCGAGGCTGACCCGGAGCTTGCCAAGAAGGCCGTGCTGATGCGCAAATTTGGACAGGAGGTCATAAAGGCGACCGGCGGCAAGAAGGTACACTCCACTTCTTCGATCCCCGGCGGTGTCAACAAGAACCTCTCGGTCGAGGAGCGCGACGAGCTCAAGAAGGACGCCGACACGATGGTGGAGTGGGCGGTCATGGCGCTTTCGCTCTGCAAGAAGATCATCAACGCCGACGCCAAACGGCTGCTTGATTTCGGCACCTTCGAGTCAAATTTCGTCTCGCTGGTCAGGGAAGACGGATGCATGGACCTCTACGACGGCAAGCTCAGGGCCATCGACCCCGACGGCAAGATCATATTCGACCAGGTGGCGCCTGCCGACTATCTCGATTACATCCGGGAGGAGGTACGCCCCTGGAGCTACATGAAGTTCCCGTTCATCTACCCACTGGGTAAGGAAAAGGGATGGTATCGCGTAGGCCCCCTGGCCCGGATGAACTGTGTCACGTACATAGATACGCCCATCGCCGAAAAGGAGCGCGCCGAGTTTATGGCGCTCGGGGGCGGCCGCCCGATCCATTCGTCCCTGGCCTATCACTGGGCGCGGATGATCGAGCTTGTCCACGCCGCCGAGAAGATCAAGGAGCTGTTGGACGACCCCGATCTGCAGAAAAACGACCTCGTGCTGACCGGCAAGCGTGCAAAGCGCACTGTTGCGTGGATCGAGGCGCCCCGGGGCACGCTCTTTCACCACTACGAGGTGGACGACAACGACCAGATCACCATGGCGAATCTGATTGTCTCCACCACCAATAACAACGAGCCGATGAACCGGGTGGTCCAAAAGGTCGCCGAGCAGTACCTGGAGGGCAAGAAGATCACCGAGGGGCTTCTCAACCACATCGAGGTGGGCATCCGCGCCTACGACCCGTGCCTCTCCTGCGCGACACACGCGCTGGGCCGGATGCCGCTCATCGTGACCCTCTTTGACCACCGGGGCGTCGTTATCGATGAGAGGAGCCGCACATGACCGAAAGACTAAGACAATCGATTTTCGTCCTCGGCTACGGCAACCCCGGCAGACAGGACGACGGCCTGGGTGTCGCCGCGGCTGAGGGCATCAGGCCCCTCGGCCTTCCCCGCATCACGTTCGAGACGGCCTATCAGCTCAATATTGAGGACGCCGAGGCGATCTCCGGGCATGACGTAGTCATTTTCATAGATGCCTCGCTGAACGCGCCGGAGCCTTTTTCCTTTGAGCGGCTGGCCCCGGCCGAAGAGGTCTCCTTCACGAGCCACTCGGTCTCTCCCGGATCGATCCTTAAGTTATGCGCCGAGCACTTCGGCCCCGCGCCCGAGGCGTGGGTGCTGGCGATCCGGGGCTACTCCTTCGAGTTTGAGGAGAGGCTGACCGAAAAGGCGCGAGAGAACCTCGATGCGGCGATCGCCTTTCTGTCCGAAATTCTCGTATGGATCTCCAGGCACGTCTCGCCTAAGGCTCTTGAGACAAAGGACGCCGTGATCAATAAGCTGATGAGATGTAGATAGGACAATTATTCAGAGCTTCACGAGGGGCGGCGAAGACCGCCCCTCGTCACTTCTCCCCTCCCGTTCCCGATCGGAAATCCACAAGCAGATATACGCGCCATAAACAGCATAAAGACATTTCCTCTTTTTCCTTGACTTCCTGTACAAACGAAGATTAGAATATTTTAATATTTTACCGTGCACTTCTCTTTCACCCGAAGAGAGGCAGCGTCTTACGGCTCCGCCGACGACCTTCCGCTTTAACGGGTAGCGATCCGGTGACTTCTGTTGTTGTGATGTGGTTTTTTCGACTCTTGAAACAAACCTTTCTTGAGGGGACCTTCATGGACAAACGAAAAGCATTTTTTTTCTCACTTGCGGCCATCTGCCTGACCGCGGCCTTCGCGTTCACGGCGGTGGCCCAGGACGTCATCTACATCTCGGAGCCGGACCTCGCCGAGACGCCGAAGATCCTCCCCCGCATGGACGCGCCGCTCTGGAACATGGATTACCGCCACAACCCCGCACTCCTGAAGCTTGACTGCCCCTACGAGTTCATCGACGACGCCTACTACCTCGGCTCGGGGTGGAGCATCTCGTCCGAGTCCTTTAATGAGGGGTTCCTTTGGAACGACACGAGGCCGGCATTCCTGATAAAACACGTCGAGGACAAGTACCTGACCACGGTCCTGGGCACCGACGCCGGCTTTGCGCTGAGGCTCAACGACCGATCGAGCCTCGCCCTCATCTTCAACTACCGCTACGGCAACCTCAAAGGGGACGGTAACTTCTCCCTCATTAACAGGGCTGCAACAGGCACCACCGCCAGGTTGGACGGCTCGATCAGCCAGAAGCTCGAGACGCACGACTTCACCCTCTCGGCGCTCTATAGCCTTAAGATGAGCGACGCCCTCACCGTGGGCGCCGGGCTCAAGTACGCGTATCGGGACGAGAGCTGGGACAACGACCTCTTCGGCCAAGGATCCGACCCGTTCGTCGCTCCATCGTTCTTTACTGACCTGAACCAAGATCTTGGGCTCAGGTATAACATCGTTTCGCCCATTCTCGGCGTCTCGTTCAAGCCCTCCGACCGCTTCAACATGGACGCCTGGCTTTCGGCCGGGTTCTACTTCGGGGACGTCCAGAAGAACTCGAACCTGTTCGAAAGTGCGGTTCTCGGGCTTTTCAACTTTGCGCCCTACAGCGAGGACCTCGACTCGGGCGACGTTACCGGCTGGGATATAAGCACCTCCGTCCGGCCGGAGCTCGCCGTCACGGACGCCCTCTCCATCCCCTTCGTCCTCGATTTTTCCTACCGAGACATCAAATGGAGCGTGGGCGGCGCCTCCTTCGGCTACTTCGGACCCCAGGACTACGACCTGGTCTTCTACGGCCCGGGCCACATCGGCTACGAGAACGAGGAGACGACCTGGCACATAAAGGCCGGCGCGGGGGTGACCTACGACGCCGGGTGGGCGACCCTGTCGGGCCTCCTCTCCTATACCCGCTGGGAGTTCCTCAACGCGTATGACCAGGAGAACGATGTCACCGGAGCCAACTTCCCCGGGCTGACGGCGTTTGCCCAGCGGGACAGCGAGAGCAGGGACATCGTGGCGCTAGACCTCTCGCTCAAGAAAGAGTTCTCCGAGATGCTGTCGGCCGACTTTTCCGCCACTTACCTCGTCGGCTGGGCCCACCGGAGGTACCAGATGTCATACAAGTCTCCGTGGGAGTCGATCCCCCCGCCGGATGAGCTCAGGGTCGTCGCCGATGGGTGGGACGCCTACCAGGACCTGATTCTCTCCGCCACGATGGACCTCAAGCCGACGGACCGCCTGAGCATCTCTCTCATGGGCACCGTCACGATCCCCCTCAACGGCCTCGACTATACCCTGGAAGGCCTGGGGACGGGGTTGGACGCCACCCGCCGGACAATTAACAGGGACGTGTACATCGACGGCCCGGTGGTCCGGGAATACGAGACCTCGGGCTGGGAGTGGGGCGCGCTGCTGTCCCTCACCTACGAGTTCGGCTGCCCGGCGCCGGTGCCGCCGGTTGCCCCC
The DNA here is from genome assembly GCA_963792965.1 of uncultured delta proteobacterium. Taxonomy (GTDB): domain Bacteria; phylum Desulfobacterota; class Zymogenia; order Zymogenales; family Zymogenaceae; genus CAWBYW01. The sequence goes on from CAWBYW010000018.1 coordinate 69,500, forward strand.
GAGGCGCCCAAGGTCGCTCCACAGCTGACGCCGATGAGCCAGAAGTAACCTGACCCTCGATACGAACCTAAACAAAGAGGGGCGGCCGAAAGGCCGCCTTTCTTTTAAGCTCATCGTTCCTATGCACCCGGGCCCTTCCCCGCCGTGCCGCTTGCGCGACGGAGGGAAGGATTATGACCGCCGCGCCCTCATAAAGAAACAACCGAAACCAACTTTTTCATTTCGATAACGGATTGCGTCTTTTATATAAACTTCTCTATAATTATCGATTTTTAATATTGACATTCCCGCACGAAACTGCTTTATAGTATTTGAATTTTTCTAAGCCATCTTGCATCATGCTCCTTTGGATTTCCCCGTGAAACTGAGCATCCGTTCGTGCCTGCTGCACGAACTCACCATTGGGCAGGAACCTGGCTTTGCCATCGATTTCGGGAGGTATTTGATGAAATCATATCGACTATACGCCATCTTGATCTCTCTCCTTGTGATCCTTTCGGCCGGCATATTCGTGCCGGGTGCCGCGCTTGCGGCGGACACCGATTCGTCTCATTCCGTCTACTTCCGGCCGGCCATCAGGTTCGGGACGGATAACCGTACGCTCTACATCCTCGATCTTCTGGCGCCGGTCTATCGGGGCGACAAGGACCTCTTCTTTGTCAACGCAAAGTTCACCCCCGACGACCTCGACGCCTGGGAGATCAACGCCGGCGTCGGGTATCGTCGGCTCGTCCTGGACGACAAGCTCCTTCTTGGCGGCAACCTCTTCTACGACCACCGGAAGACCTCCTACGGCTCCCACTTCAACCAGATCGGGCTGGGCGCCGAGGCGATGACGGAGATCAAGGGGATCGGCCTGACGGGACGCATCAACTACTATCAGCCGTTCGATAAGCTCAGAAAGGGCGAAGGCTCCGCCTACGCGTTTTACGGCAACGGCATCTACGGCGCCGGCGTCGAGGAGGCGATGACGGGCCTCGACTACGAGGCGGGCGTGCGCATCCCCTTTGTCTCGAACTACGTGGAGACCTGGGCCTACGCGGGGGGGTATAACTTCTTCGGAAGCCACGTGCCGGACGTGAACGGGTTCTCGGCCCGGATCGAGGCCATACCCACCGATTTCATGCGGCTGAACTTCGAGTATCGAAACGATAACGTCGACCACGACCAGTTCTACGGCGAGGTGGCCTTTGAAGTGCCCTTCTCCGTCGGCAACCTCGTGACGGGCAAGAACCCCTTCGAGGGCCTCGGCTCCCGCATCGGGGGCACTCGGGACCTCAAAGAGCGGATGGTGGAGCCGGTGCGGCGTGACGTCGACATCGTCGTGAAGGACGGCGCGCTTTCCCCCGAGGAAGCCGCCGCCAACGGCGACATGGCCGCCGGCGCGATCTTCGTGGCCGATAACGCCCCCAACGGCGGGGACGGCTCGTTTGAACATCCGTACAACAACCTCGGGGACGCGGCCAACGATCCCCGGCTGGGCAACACCATCAGCGTTGTCCACGTGCTTCCGGGCGCCGGCTCGGGCCTTTCGGGAGAGACGTTTAACCAGGCAGGCATCACCATCTGGGGCGCGGGGGCGCCAAACCCCGCCTTCCCGAACGTGGTCAACTTCGTGCAGGGCTGGCCCCTCGTTTACTCGACGCTCTCCATGGGCGGCCCGAACATGAAGGTGCTGGGGCTCAACCTTGACGTCTCGAACTACAGCGCCATAGAGGTTCAGACCGGCGCCCTGTCCACGGGCTTTTCGATTTTCTCAAACAGGATATCCAACCACGGGGGGATCTACGGGATCCACGCGGAAGGCTTGGGAGACGTCGGCGCGCCGGGCGCGCCCGCGATCATCTCCGGCAACAGCATCACGGTAGGCGCCGGTGAGGGCTGGACCGACGCGGCGATGGGGTCGTATCTCGAATCGTACGCCGGCAACGTCTACGCCCGGATACTCAACAACACGATAACGGACTCCGAAGGCCGGTACTCCGCGGCCGGAATCGAAGTAACCGCGGACAGCGGAGATTTTATCGGCTCGATTTCCGGAAACACCATCTCAGGGATCTACTCGGAGGGAGAATCCTACGGGATCTATGTAGCTGCCGGTAATGATTTCAGGGGCGACATTTCTGGAAACAGGATCTCCGACATCGATGCCTTTGACAACTACGGGATCTCCGCGACCGGCATCTACGTCGGAGTGGACAACGACATGGCGGCCTCCATCTCCGGAAACATCGTCAGCGGCATCTACGCCGACTATGCCGATGAAGCCTTCGCGTCCGGTATCTCTGTTGAAGCGAACGACGGAGACGTTACCGGCTCGATTACCGGAAACACCGTCAGCGATGTCAGCGCCACCGACGCCTACTATCATGCCGAAGCCGATGGGATTGACGCTTACGCGGATGGTGATGTTACCGGCTCGATCTCTGGAAACACGGTCAGCGGCATCAGCGCCTACGACGCCGAAGAAGCCTACGCGTACGGCATCTCTGCGGAAGCTGACAGCGGAGACTTTACCGGCTCGATTACCGGAAACACCGTCAGCGGCATCTATGCCGACTCTAACGGAGAAGCCTACGCGTACGGGATTTACAGCTACGCGGGCAATGATTTCCTCGGCTCGATCTCCAAAAACACGATAGCCGGGGTGAGTGCCGACGGCGCTGACTACGCCTGGGCGAACGGTATTGGGGTGGAGACGGGCGGGGTGTTCGGCGGCTCGATTTCCGGAAATAGGATATCCGGGGTCGATGGCTGGGATTATGCGGCGGGGATCCGTCTTTATGCCAACTACGGCATCGCCGCGTCCATTTCCGACAACACCATCTCCGGCATCGGCTCCGACAATAGTGCGGCGGGGATCGCCCTGCTTTCCGAGGGCGACATCACGGGGTCCATAACGAACAACCTCCTGGACGTTACCGCCGATGATGACGCGTACGGCCTGTACGCAAATGTGTTAGGCTCCCTCGGGACGGCCTCATCGCCGCTGATCTTTACCGGAAACAGCGGGACCCTCAACGCTGAGGCGGCCTATATGGCGTACCTGAATACGGCCACCCCGTCTATGAGCAACGTCTTCATCGGGCACGGCCACGACGACATGGGCGATAACCACTTTTCCACCACCGGCGTTTGGGCCGGCAACTATCCTGCCGACGGCGGCCGGATCTTGGCCGACTGGTATCCGGAATTTAACTACATCCATCCTTAAAAGGGTGCGGCGGATATGCCGATCGAAAAGAAAAGACGGGGGGGACAAAAATCCCCCCCCGTCTTTTGATGAACCGACGGATAATGGCGCGGGGCGGCGAGAGCCGCCCCTTTTTTTGTGCTTCTTCGGAATTGAACAAAACTCCTGCTTGAAAAACGGCCGGGGGTATAGTACCATGAGAATAGGATTTAACACGGGGGTCGCATGGAAGAAGACAGGATACTCCTTGCCCACGGCGGCGGCGGGATTTTGACACGCGAGCTCATCGAGCGGCTCATCGCCCCGGCGTTTGGGACGGATCCCCATGCGCTCCCCGACGCCGCCGCCGTCCCCGGTATGGACAACCTCCTTTTCACCACCGACTCCTTCGTGGTGAAACCCCTTCAGTTTCCCGGCGGCGACATCGGGAGCCTTGCCGTCCATGGCACGGTCAATGATCTTGCCGTCTCGGGGGCCCAGCCCATCGCCCTCTCGCTTTCCCTCATCATCGAGGAGGGGCTGGAAGTTTCACTGCTCAAACGGATCATCGAATCGGCCGCGGCCGCGGCCCGTGCGTGCGGGGTGACCGTCGTCACCGGGGACACGAAGGTCGTCGCCCATGGAGAGGCCGATCAGCTCTTTATCACCACCGCGGGGGTGGGAAAGAGATTGATTACTACCGACCCCCGGTCAATGCGCGAGGGCGACAGGGTAATCGTCAGCGGCCCGATCGCCGAGCACGGGATCGCCGTGATAAGCCGGCGTGAGGGGATCGATTTCGAGACGGAGGTGGTATCGGACTCCGCGCCCGTCTGGCCCTTGGTGCGGGCGCTGATCGAGGGCGGGATCGATATTCGCGTCATGCGCGACCCGACCAGGGGCGGGCTTGCGGCCTGCCTCGTAGAGCTTGCCGACGACGGCAACGTCACCGTCGAGCTCGACGAGCGCCAGATACCCGTTCGCCCGCAGGTCCTGGCGGCATGCGAGATGCTGGGGCTGGATCCCCTCACCGTCGCCAACGAGGGCAAGCTCGTCGTCTTCCTGGCCGAGAAAGACGCCGGCCGGGCCGTCGAGATCATACGTGGTGTCTCGGGCGGGAACGCCGCCTCGATCATCGGCAGGGTCGTCAAGAGGGGGAGGAGCCCCGTGATCATGAGGACGCTGTTCGGCGGGATGCGGGTGGTAGACATGCCCTACGGTGAGGAGCTGCCGCGCATTTGCTGAAGAAGCGGGGGCCGATAGCCCCTCGCGCCCCGTTTGTCCCCGGCGGCCAAAATTCTCATGCTACCTCGCCCTTTGTCCGAGCCGCCGATCCGCGCAGATAGATAGAGGACTATTTTCTCCTGCCCGTGATCCCGATCTCGACAAGCGTGATCAAGAGAAAGACGGCCAGCGCCTGGACGATGAGCGTCATGGCCACGGAGAATTCGACATTCCTCAGCGCCAGGGTGGAAAGGCCGAGTATCACGTTGACGAGCACAAGGAAACCGACCGTAAGACCCTTGCCGCCTAATATCGTCTCCAGCCTGTGGTGAACATGATCACGGCCCACAAAGGCCAGAAGCTCACGCACACCCTTGACCTTCCCGGACGTAATGCGGGAGATGTTCGTATATGCCATATCGTAAATTAGGACCCCGAATATGAGGAGCGGGGTCGAAAAGGAAACGAGCGGATCATTGTTCGACCATTCTCCAATGAGCGCCAGGCACGCGAGCACAAATCCGAAAAATGAGCTCCCCGCGTCGCCGAGGAAGATCAGCGCCCTTCTTTTCGGTATGAAGTTGTAGGGAAAGAAACCCAGCGCCGCACCCAGAAGAACCACGGAGAGCCACCCGAGCTCCGGTTGGTAGGTGAGAAACGCGATCACGCCCAAAAAGAAGGAGATCGTTATGGCGATCCCCGCACACAGCCCGTCCATCCCGTCGATGAAGTTCATGGCGTTGGTGATCCCGACGATCCAGAGAAAGCTCAACAACAGGTTGAGGGCCTGTCCGATCGCCGTGGGGTAAAAGATGTGCACCTGCACCCCCGCGGTCGCGACCATGATAAAGGCCGCCGCCTGGGCAAGAAGCCTGATCCATTCCGTGACCCCGAGCCAATCCTCAAGTATTCCGACAAAAAGGATGATCAGGGAGGCCGAGATCACCGTGATGAGGACGGGAGTGATGATGCCGTTGAGAAATAGTGCAAGGATAAACGACAGGAAGACCGCCAGCCCTCCCAACAGGGGCGTCGGCGCCTCGTGGTCCTTTCTCCCCCCGGGGATATCCATGATACCTAAGCGCACTGACAACCGCCCGGCCGGAGGGACAAAGACGAACGAAGCGACGGTCGAGAACGACAGAAGCCATATCCACCGATGGCCCATCTCCGAAAAGAAACGAAACACCGGCGGCAGCAGCAGAAGAAGCATAACAACAAGGCCGCCCACCCAGAGCGGGCCGAACATCCGTTTCATATTCACATCCCAAGAACCGTCAGAAGTTCGCGCGTGACTCGTTTTTGTTCCCCGATCGTCAGTGTTGGGTAGATCGGGATCGAGACATCTTCGTGATACGCCTTTTCCGTGCCGGAAAGCCCTTCCGTTCCCGTGTACCGATACAGCTGTCTGAATACGGGCCGCCGCGCCGCTATCCCCTTCCCGTTGAGTCTCTCGATGATCGCCTGTGCGCCCCGCCGCGCTTTAACGATGAAGCGATAATGGATGTCTTCACCCGGCGGCGCGGGAAAAGGCAGAACGACGCCGCCCGGGGAGAGTCTCTGAACATATTGGTGGTATATCTCTTGTCTCTTGGCGAGGAAATCATCGAGCCGGACAAGCTGGCTCAGTCCGAGCGCCGCCTGAAAAGAGGTCATCCCATAGGGAAGGGCAAGGGCCTCGTCTTCCCTCTCGTCATACCGCGTCAGGTCCCGGACGCGTTCGATGATCGTGCGCTCGGACGATGCAACCATCCCGCCGCGGCCTGTCGTGATGACTTTTGTGGCGTAAAAAAGAGAAAACCGAGACCGTTCCCCGGCTCCCAAGGGGTCTTCTCCGATAGCTTCCCCCAAGCGACTGGGCGCAGTCCTCGATGACCGGCACACCAAGCGCGACAATCTCATCGATGGGGGCGGCCCTCCCGAAAAGGTGGACCGCGATGATCGCCCGCGTCCTCCTCGTCATCGCAGATTTGATGTGATGGGCCGTGCTGATGCCGGCCTCGGGGTCTACGTCGGCCAGGACCGGCCGGGCTCCCACATACCGGACCGCATAAAGCGGCGCGGCGCAGACATAGGCCGGGAGGATCACCTCGTCTCCCGGCCCGACCCCGAGGGCGGCAAGCGCCAGGTGAATGGCGGCGGTCCCCGACGAGACCGCGCACGAGTAGGCACAACCCACCCGCTGTGCCACGGCCGCCTCGAATGCCGAAACCTCGGGACCGAAGGCAAGTTTGCCGGTCATCACCGAGCGAGCCGCCGCCTCGGCGTCCCCCCGGCTGATCGACGGCCGAGAATGCGGGATCGTGCCCGGTGTGTCCGGATCACCGTATGTACGATCGGGCCTCATCTTTACAGGTTGATCATCAGTCGCTCGGGACAAAACCCCTCCGCGTATCGGATCCGCGCCTGGATCCCTCTAAAATTGGCCAGAGATTTAGCGATCTCGAGAATAGAGAGCCCCTCGATATTCGTTTTCATCATCTGGGAGTGATGCGCCTCGAGCGCTTCCTTCTTGATGTCAATGAACCTCTCGATATCGATAAAGACCGTGGGGGTGAAGTTCTGCGTCGAGGGGACCTCGTAGTACATGACGTTCCTGACGTAGCGCGCCGCCGATTTCAGGGCCCTCGCCAGCTCCCGGTGGTCCTGATGCGTATCGTCCCAATAGTTCACGAAGATCATGTTCGGCTTCACCTCCTGGATGACCCGCTCAACGGTGTCGATCAGGTCTTTCTGAGGGGGCGGGAACGTATCCGGGAACCCTCCCCAGAAAACGTGCTCCGCCTTGATGACCGAACATGCGGCCTTCTGTTCCTCGGCTCGCTCTTCACCGACCCCCCCCTTCTCTCCTCTCGTCATCACCATGAGGTAGGCCGTGTGTCCGTTGCTGATGTATTTTGCCAGCGTCCCGCCGCACCCGAACTCGATGTCGTCGGGGTGCGCGCCCAATGCCAGAATATTCATTAAGTCTTTTTCCCCCGTATATAGTCGATCGCCCGTTGTCCTACGTTAAAGAGAAGGTCTATCGTCGACAGGTTCGGCACAAAATCGCCGAAGAGCTGCGGATATTCGGGAGAGGTGAACTTCTGGAAAAGGAGCTCGATGTTCGCCTCACGAAAGACATCCGCGTCGATATACCCCTTGCCGCCCTCCCCGGAGAGGTACGTATCTCCGCCGAGCCGTCTCACGATCTCAAGGAGGCGCCTGTCCCGCTCGCCGGGCACCTCTCCGAGATCGGACGCGGTCACAAGCCTGGTCTCGATTCCGAGGAGCCGCGCAATCAGTGTGATGCATGCGATGTTGAGATCCGACAGCCCCGCGCCGGGACCGCCGATGAGCTGTTCCACGTACCCGATATAGTCCCCAAAAAACGGCGCCCTTCCGTAGCAGGAGGTGACGCCCATGAGGTGCTTCTTGCGCCAGTCCACACCGTCGTTTATCCTGACCTCCCTGATGGTCTGACCGAAGCTGTGGATGACCGGGACCGTGAGCCACCGGGCCCCTCCCGGGCCCTTGATGAGGTTGCGGTTCTGGTACTCGTTTTTCTTAAACTGGACCGTGTCCAGGAAGACGAAGACGTCGGCCTTATCCATTTTATCAAAGTACCCGGTCCAGGCCATGTACTGGGGCTGATGGATGGCGACGATCACGATGCCTCCCTGAGCAGTTCCCGATAGAGCGCGGCCGTCCGCTGGACGCTCGTTTCAATCCGAAAAAGGGCGCGCGCCCTCTTGCCCCCGGCCCGGCCCATCGCACGCATTTGGTTCCTGTCGGAGAGCATCTTCACACAGGCCCGCGCAAGCGCGGGCGGCTCGTCCGGGGGCACGAGGATGCCCGTTATCCCGTCCTGGACGACCTCGGGGATGCCCCCGACGCGGCTCCCTACCACCGGGAGGGACGCGGCCATCGCCTCGATCATGCTCATGCCGAGCCCCTCATTTCTCGACGGCATGACCAGCAGGTCCGCCGCCGACAGCAGACGCCCGACGTCTTTTCTGAAGCCGGCGAAGTGAAAATGTCCACCCACCCCGAGCTTGCGCGCCTCTTTCTTGAGCGCGCTCCGTTCGGGGCCGTCGCCGACCATGAGAAACCGGACTTCCGCCCTCCCGGGAAGTCCCTCAAGGATCTCGGGCGCCGCACGGACCAGGACATCATACCCCTTCACCGTGACGAGCCTCCCGACGCAGATAACGACGATATCTTTTTCACTCCACCCCAGCTCCCGACGGACGCCGGTCCTGTCGGCGCTGAGCACGACGGCATCGACGTCGATGCCGTTGTAGACGGTTACAAACTGTCGCCCTTCTCCAATTCCCCGCGTAAGATACTCGCGCGCCCCCGCGTCCGAAAGGGTCACGATTTTTTGGCACCAGGGCGCCGCGCACCTCTCCGCGATCGTATAGGCCAGAGTCTCCCCCGCGGAGAAATAGCCGGTAAAGATGTCGCCGTGGGGGGAGTAGACCACCCGGTGATGTCCTGCGATTCGCGCAGCGAGCCTTCCCAGGAAACCGGCCTTCGAGGTATGGGTATGGACTATATCGAAAGAGCCTCTCTTTATTAAAGCGACGAGAGAAAAAAGCGCCCTCGTGTCATGGAGGGGGGAGAGCTCTCTTCTCAGCGTCCCGAGCTCTCTGATTCGCACCGGAAGCCTTCGCGCCTCGGGGAAGAGGTCGCGTCCGCGCCGCGTCGGGCCCACGGCCAGCGTCTGGGAGAATTCGTCGGGATCGAGCCGTGCCATCAGGTCCAGCAGGACACGCGGCGCCCCGCCCTCTTCCATCCGGGTGATGATGTGCAGGATTTCGATCTTTTTTCTCATACTCTCAGGCACCATCGCACACCGCGGGGAAATCTCATGTGCCGTAAGGTCCCGATCAAAACCGATACAGCTCCGTGCAGCGGATACACGCCGGGAAGTGCCCCCGCCTTTTCACCTCCCTCCGGTACCGAACGTAGCGGTCGTTGTTCCAGATCGTCGTGAACCGCTCCTCCCTGATGTTTCCCATCACAACCCCGTTGGAAAGGCACGGCCCCACTGCGCCATCGGGAAAAACATAGGCGACCATCCAGGGGCTCATGCAGGATGGTGAATAGCTTTCGGGGGAAAAGTTAAAAGAGGTATAGTAGGCAATAACCTCGTCATCGGTGAGGTTGGGGTAGACCGAGGCCCCCCGGCGTCTGACCTCCCCGAGCTTTCTGATCAGTACCCCCGGATCGATGGCGGGGAGACGCTCGACGACGAACCCCCGCCAGTCGCACTCGGCAATACCGAAGGTGTCCTCCATCACCTCGCGGTGGGTCGCGTAGGTATTTTGGTCGATGAATATCAGATGATGAAAGGTAACGTCCTCGGCTCCGAGGCGCCGCGCCGTTTCGAGGGTCTTTTCCATTGACTCGTAGTTGAAGTCGAATATCGTGCTGTTGACGTTGACCACCGGCGATCGGGAATGTGCGCGCGTCTTCTCCTCGGAAAGCTCGGCAAATCCACGCTCGGCGTCCCGAAAGACGCCACTCCTGTTGCGTACCCGATCGTGGATCTCGGGCGGACCGTCAAGGGAAAAGATGATCTCGTCAAGCCCCGCCCCCACGAGGCCGCGGGCGTACCGGGCAAGGAGTGTCCCGTTCGTAATGAGGTTGACCCTGAGGCCGCCGTCTTTGATCAGCCGTACGACATCGATGATATCCCTGTGGAGGAGCGGCTCCCCGCCGAAGAGCGTGATCGCGGGGGAAAAGCCACCGACCTGCCCGACGATGGCGCGGACGTCATCGAGCGACAGCTGTCGGCTCCTTTGTTCGGCGCTCAACCCGAGCGAGGCGCCCCCCTCCCCCCACTGGCCGCACATCGTGCAGCGCAGGTTACAGCGGTAGGAAAGAAGGAGCGACACCGTCTCCGGCGGCGCGCTGCGGCCACGTCCCAGGTGATACGAGAGGGTCGACCGGGCCCGTTTGACAAAGACGCGCGCGGCATATCCGGGAAACTGCCTGGCCTTCCTCAGGTTTCTCCTGATGTTTCGTGCGGAGATCACTTCCCCTTTTCCTTTCCCGTCATATACTGGTCACGCTGCAGATCATTGGGAGAGTAGTACTTCTGTCCCTTGCGCAAATAGTCGGAGAGGGTCCGGGTGATGCACGGAATCAGGAGCGCGACCACGGCCGCCACCACGAGTATGATGAGGTAGACCCGTAGTCTCCTGCGTCTTCGTGTCATTTTCGTCATAGTCGCCTTCCGTATGGTTTCGATCATAATCTCAAGGTCTCCTCCCGACACCAACGGGTGGGTCGGAAGCACCACGAGGTGACGGGCAAGATAGGTCGCCTCGGGAAACGGGTCGGGAGACAAACGGTAGCCGAGATCATAGACGTGGTGGACGGGCTTCTCGTACATCCGGGCCGTGTCTATCCCTCGATCGAGGAGCGCTTTCCTGACCTTCTCTATCGCCACGTCATCCTCAATAAGGATCGGGAAATGGTTGAACGAGGGAACGGTTCCCCTCACGATCTCGGGCACCCTGATCCCGCCAACATTCGAGAGGGCCGCCAGGAGTGCCCTCCCGTTTCTGACCCGTTTCTCGGTCTGCGCGCCCATCTCCCTGGTCTGCACGAGGCCCAGCCGCGCGGCAAACGGCGTCGCGCGGGAAGGCTCAAAGTGCGTGTGTACCGAGGTCGATTTGAAAAGGCCGGCCAGCGGTAAGAGGGAACCGTATACCCCGGGCCTCACCGCCCATGAGAGGAGCACAAGCGTGAAAAGGAGCCGCGCGTCAAATATTAGGCCGGGAAGTCGGATCTTCAGTATCTCCTCCTCGATCAGGCCAGCTATATCCTCCCTATCCGTCGTGATGACGCCCCCGCGAAAGGTAGAGATGATCTTTCCCTTGCAGAGCGAAAAGAACCCGATATCCCCCCCGGCGCCCACGCGCCGTCCCTCAACTTCCGCCCCCGGGGCCTGGGCCGCGTCCTCTACGACAAAGAAGCCTCCACGCCGCGCCGCGTCCCGTATCGGCGCAAGGTCCATCGGAAAGCCGAACGTGTGCACGGGGACGACCGCGAGCGTTCTCCCCGTCACGGAATGGTCGAGGCTGACCGGATCGAGATTGAAAGTCTTCGGTGAAATATCGGAGAGCCGCGTCGTCAGCCCCGCCCGACGGATGGCCAGCGTCAGTGTCGGGACCGTATAGGCGGGCAGGACCACCTCGGTCTTGCCCGAGAGTTTTCTCAGGGCCGAGAGGATGACAAAGAGCGCCGACGTCCCTGACCCGACCAGAAAGGCGCGCCGCGCCCCCACGTATCGTGCGAAGGCGGCCTCGAACGCGGCGATGTCGTTGCCCCCTTTCCCGAAGACACAGCCGAGGGTGTCGTACGTGTTTGCATAAAAAGAATTGGTCGGAACCACCCTCATCGCACCGCCTCTATCACGTAGGCGCTCGGGATGGGCCAGAAAGGATAGCATACCGCCACTTTTCTGTTGACCCGAAAGCCGCTGCTCTTCAAAAGCTCTTCCACCCTCCTGAATGAATAGGCCCGCACGGGAAGCCGTTTCGTCGAGGGATCGATGACCGTCGAAAACCGGTAGGCCCAACAAATCAGGGGGTCCCGGCCATTTCTGATGTCGAACAGGATGCTCCCCCCCCGGTCCGCAAGCGCGCACATTGCCCGGATGACGGCGGCCGCCTCTTCCCACGACGGCTGATTGTGAAGTGTGTTGATGCATATTACCCGAGAAAACACCCCCCCTTTGAAAGGAGGAAGATCGCCCCTGGCGCACACGGCAAGAAAGGAGCGGGTTCCCCCGATCCTTTTCTGTGCGGCCCTTAGATTTGCGCGCGACATATCCAGGCCGATCATTTGCGCTGTTTTCCCCCACGAGACCACCGACTCGGCCAGGAGCCCTTCTCCCACCCCCACTTCGAGACACGACGAATCGTGACCGTCCGAAAGGAGCGAGAGCGCCGTCTTCCTGATCCGATCTGAGAGGGGTCCCCTCGAGAGGTCCGGGCCGCTGCCCCCGCGCGCCTTCAAAAAGAGGCGGGCGATGATCCCCGAGGGCCTTACCATGGGCAACCGATGAGAAAGCTCCCCGCTTGTCGACGTGCAAGTGAAGACCGTGTCACGCCGCCCCCCTCCTGTAAGCAGATATCCCCTCCACTAACCCGCTCATCGCCCATGGCACGATCCGCGGCTCACGGTTCTTTATCGCGGATAACGGGAGCTTGGCAACCAGATAGAGCACATACATCGGAAATAAGCCTTTCGGAAAATTCTTCAGATAAAAAAGGCACATGTTGTGTCCGTACCAAAAGAACCACTCCCGGAGACTTTTCGGCCGGCATCCCCCCACCGGCTCCCGGAGGTGGACCAGGGCCGCGTCCGGCTCGAAGACGAGACGGTAGCCCAGCTTCCTGACGCGAAGCGCCAGGTCCGTTTCCTCAAGATGTGCGCTCCCCCCGAAGCGGACATCAAACCCGCCCGCGCGCTCGATCGCCCGTTTCAGGAACGACATATTACAGCCCCGGACGTGATGGGCCTCCGCTCGCGCGTCGGCGTCGAAATGATCCAGGATCACCAGGCCACAGAACTTTACCTTCGCGATCCGTCGGGGGCTTTTCATCCCCGTCGTCGGCCGTCCGCCGGGGGGCAGCACCCTTCCGGCGACGCCGGCGACGCCGGCGACGCCGCCGTCGGCATATGCCCGGGCGTGCGCCGAAATCAGGCCGGGTCCGGGAATCACGTCATCGTCGACAAAGAGGACTACCTCGCCCTTCGCTGCCGCCACCCCGGTGTTGCGCGCACCGGGAAGGCCGGGCTGCTCCTTTCGGATGTAGCGGACACGGGCACGGTTATCTTCCATGAACCTCTCGACGTCATCGTGCGCTCCCGGCCGTCTGGTCTACCACGATGATCTCGTAATTCGGATAGTCGCCGGCAAGAAGCCCCTCCACGGTTCGGATGAGGAGCCGTCCCCTCCCGATGGTGGGAACGACTACCGAGATAAACGGGCCGCTGTCCGCCAAACCGCGTCTCCTTTCGTCCGCGCCCGCACCCGCAAATCCTGCGTGGCGAGATATCGCCTATCCCACGGCCGAGGCCGACAAATCGTGGTCTCTTGCGTCATTTCCCGCGCGTCCGTCCACGTGTGTCCATAAGAAGATCAACGGCCTCGGTCACCCGATCGACCGTGATGCTTTTGAGGCATTTCATCCTGTCGCACCTATACAGGGTACAGGGCGAGCAGTCGACCTTCTCAAAGACAACAACCGCGCCCCCCTGCGTTCGATACGGCGCGTACCGATTGGGGTCCTCCGGGCCGAATACCGCGATGAGCCGGGGGCGTTCGGCGGCGGCCGCGATGTGCATGGGGCCGGTGTCGTTGGTCGCAATTATAGCACAGCGACGAAATATCTCAAACAAAACCCTCGGCGGCACGTCCAGGAAGGCGGCGCCTCCCGCGATCCCTCCGGCCACGGCCGACACGATTCGGCGCTCATCGGACGCGCCGAACACTCCGACCGAGAGGCCGCAACGCTCCCTGAGATAGTTCCCCACCTCGACAAAGCGCGTATCCTCCCACCTCCTGCTGGGCCTGTAGGCGCCCGGGACCAGCGCGGCGTACCCGCGAGATCCCGAATCTCTCAGGGTCTCAAGGAGTCTTTCGGCCTCGCGCGCGTCGGCGTCCGTCGTATAGACTCGCATCGGCATAAGTCCCGAGTCAAGCCCCATCGCGCAAAGGACGGAGAGCTTCCTGTTGACCTCGTGGACGGACGCATCGAGATCCTCGGGCGCCTTCGTGTCCAGCCAGGGGGCCCACCCGTTCGTATTCCTCCCGGCGCGCCGGCGCGGCCGGATGATATCCAAGAGCATCTTTCTGCGCCGTGCGGCCTGGCTGCTTTCCATCGCCATCAGGTCTACGGCCAGGTCATAGCGTCTGAACCGCAGCCACATAAGCGTAACAAATGAGAGCATGAGTCGGAAAAGACCGCCGACCCCCCTTTTGCCCGTCAGAAAGGCGACATCGACGGTATAGATTCTTCTGACGAACGGCGCCTTCTCCACGACGGACGCCGATCGCGCGACCGTCAGGAGGTCGAAGCAACCTCCGTTGACGTGAGGTGCAAGAGCCTCGAGGGCCGGGGTCGCCATCACCATGTCCCCGATGCCGCCGATGTTCAAGACCAACACCCTCTTCACCTCAATGATCCCCCCTGACCTCATCGATCACGCCGAGGAGACTTTCGGCCGTCATTTCCCAGCTGAAGTGAGAAAGGATCAGCGCGCGCGCGTTTTTCCCGATCTCGCGAGCCCCCTTCTCGTCGTCGATAAGGTCCTCTATCGCCCGCGCAAGCTCCTCCGGGGTAGCCTCGGGGAGCCGATAATAGTTCTTTCGGTGCGTCAGCGGCAACCCGAATGCAGATGAGGTATTGCTGATGACCGCGCCGCCGGCAGACATATATTCGAGGAGCTTCATGCTGGAGCCTTCGGTGGATCCGGCGGACAGGTTGATGAGCAGCGTCGATGCCCTGAGATATCGGATAACCTCGCTGTTGGCGACCTCGCCCGTGAAGATGACTCTTTTGGATATGCCGAGCCTTCGCACCTCCGCCTTGCAGCGCCGAAGGTCGTGGCCGTCCCCCACCATGAGGAAGTCCACGTCGGGGAGTTTCTCGACGACCAAACGCGCCGCATCGATAATGACCGGGGCAAGCGAGTGTGGATGAAACGTGCCGACAAATGTGACGTACCGTCTCGTGGGATCAAGGCTCAGTCCCTCGGCTCGCCAACTTTCGATCACCGGGCGAGAAGAGGCCCGTGTCCACGCCATTGGGCACGAAACGAATCTTTTTCTCCTCGATGTCGTACCGCTCCCGAAAGAGCGCCAGGTAATTCTTCCCGGCAAATATCAGGCGATCGGCAAGCTTGAAGTTTATCCGTTGAAAGAGCCTGAAGATCGAGAGTTTCATCCGGGAACTTCCGATCATCGCAAGGTCCCCAGGCAGAAAACCGTTCACCTCGACGATGACGGGCGCCCCGAGGAGCCGGGCGGCGTATATTGTCGGGGCCATGAGCCCCATCTCCCGACAGTAGACCGCGGACGGCCTCTGTTTCAGACCACGCAAAAGGATGAAGATGGGGAGGATCATGAGATAGAGGTACTCCCTGACAAATCTCACGCGCACGGTCGGCACGTAGACCACGTCGCAGACCGGGGGTATTGAAAAGGGCCATATCCTCGGCGCAAAGAGGGTCACGCCCGTCCCGAGCTTCTCCCAATTGTTGACCACCTCGCGGATGTGGACGGTCCAGGCCGCCTCGCGCGTGAGGTCCTCAAAGCAGGCGTAAAAGAGACGCCGGGGGCCGGACGTCGCTCTTTTCCTTTGCGGATCACCTCCCCCCCTCCCCGGAACAGGAGCGGAAGAGCTCCCTCAGCCGCCTTGCCACGTCGTGAATCTCGAATTCCCTGATCACCTTTTCCCTCCCCTCGCGCGAGAGCCTCCTCCTCAAATCATCGTCGGTCACAAGCCGCCTGATCGCCCCGGCCAGCGACGCGGCGTCTTTCTGTTCCACGAGGATCCCGGTTCTGTTGTCCTCGATGAGCTCCGGTATCCCCGACAACCTCGTGGATACCACCGGAACCCCGCACGCCATCGCCTCCATGAGAGAAACCGGTATCCCGTCGTGGTGCCCGTCGCGCGCCGTCACACAGGGAAGCACAAAGAGATCGGCCTCGTGGTAGTAACGGACGATCTCGCTGTTTTTCACGGTCCCCGCAAACGTGACGGGGACGCCGAGTCTTACCGATTCGGCGGTGAGCTCCCCCCTCAGGGGGCCGTCGCCGACGATGATCGATCTCAGGTCCATAGCCTTGAGGGCGGGATCAGAGAGGGCGGCCAGGAGGTAGGGTATCCCCTTGGGCTCGACGAGGTTCGCCACCGTCAGTATCGTCTTTCGCGTCTCGCCCTCTTCTTCTTTTCGATTCGGGAGGAACAAAACGAGCGGGTGTCGACGCCGCAGTGGATCACGTGAAATTTCGATTCGTCGACCCCGGTCGTCTTGACGAGGAAGCGCCGGTTATATTCCGAGATGGAGCGGACGAAGGCGGCCTGTCGGCACTTCTCCGTCAGAAACGCACGGTCGACCGGCTCCTTGAAGATATCATAGGCGTGGGCGGTAAAGCCGTAGGGGATGCCGGTAAGCAAGGATACCGCCCACGCGACGGCCGCGGGCGTCGTCGCGAAGTGGGCGTGGAGTATCGAAGGGTTTTCTCTCTCTAAGCGGCGCGCCGTCGAGAGGGCGGCAAGGGCGATCTTCCATCCCGCACGCGGCACGAGCGCCGTGAGAACCCGCCCCGCCTTTAGCGGGTGCCTGCAGCCGCTCAGGATAGATCCCCATAGGTCCGCTCTAAGGGACCTCCGGCGGTACCCGGGCTCGGCCTCGAACTCGTGGTAGACCGCGGGGTTGGTCGGATGAATATCGATATCCACGCCGAGGCGGCCAAGCTCGGCAAGCTCATAGGCGAGCCACCCGCCGATCATCCTCTCCAGAATATAGGCGACCTTCATCGACACCTATCCTCCCGCCACCTCGTTGAACACCTGTGAGAGTCTCTCGGTAAGCTTCCTGCGCTCAAAGTCGTGGACTAAGCGCTCGTCGATAACGGGCCGATCCCGCTTTACCAGCACCGCGATCGCACGAGCGAGCTTCTCCGACAGCGGCTCCGCCCCGTCCTGACCCACCACAATCCCCGCGCGGGCCGACCGGACGAGCCGGGCCGTCTCACCCTCCGGGACCACCGCCAGGATCGGTCTCTTCGCGGCAAGGTACTCGAACAGCTTGCCGGGGACGTGATAGGCTATCTCGTTCTTGAGCGGAAGGGCAATCAGGTTGATGTCGGACTCCATCACGGCGTGACGTTGCCTCCCGGTGGCTCACGTATCCGTCGAAGATAGTATTATCGGGAAGTATCTCACGGATCCCCTCCTCGATCGCCTTGTCCATGACGCCGACGAATCTCACGACGAGGCGTCTGGCGAGGGCGGGGTCCTTCTTGAGCGCCTCGGCCAGCGCCAGGAAGAAGGTCCTCGGAAAGTAGGTCCCGTAAAAGGACCCGGAGTGGGTGATGACAATCCGGTCGCCGCGGCCCCTTTTCCTCTCCGGAGGATGCTCGAAATCGTGGGCGTCAAACCCGTTGTAGATCGTCACCAGACGATCCGGGTCGATGCCGAAGCCGGATATGTAGCGCTTCCGCGCCGTTTCGGTGATGCAGATTACCCGGTCGGCGCGGCTGAGGATTCTCTCTTCGCACCTCCTGTGCGCCCTCCTTACCCACGACGTCGCCGGATCGTACCGGAAATCCCCCGTCCAAGGATCCCGAAAATCGGCGACCCAGGGGAGCCCGGTCAGCCTTTTCAACACGAGGCCGGCGACATGGGCGCTGTGGGGGGGAGAAGTGGAATAGATGAGGGAGATCCCCTCCCGCCTGAGCATCGGCAGCGCCGAAAGGACGGCCGAAAGGGCCCAGAAGATCCGGTCATCGGGCAGGAAGACGTTGTCCAGTACCCTGTGGGCCGCCTTTTCGGAGGCGATCCGTGAAAGAAGCGTATAGAAGAGGCCCGGCCTCCTGGGGGAAAGCCTCCGGATGACGGTTCCGTGCGGGATCTCCGCGACGAGCGTCTCGTCACGGGCCCAATACGACCGGTCGTCGGCCGCCAAGACCACGGGCCGCCAGCCGAAATCCGGAAGGTATTTAACGAACTTCGTCGTCCTTTGAACGCCGCCGCCGCCCATGGGGGGAAAATTATAGGCGACAAAAAGGACCTTCCGTGAGGGGGGTTTCATTGCTTCTGCTGTATCTCACCCAAAGCACGCACAAATGACTGCCGTGCCTATTGTAGACAGACCTTATTCACAAAGCGTATCACCTTCACCACCCCATAGAGCGTTACGCCGGAGAGGATGCAGAAGATGATCTCCATAAAGAAGCGATATCTCGGATGCCCGATGAAAAGTATCACGTAGCCGAACCAGTTGGTGAAGACAAAGAGATAAAGAGAGACCCATGACCTGGCCGGGAGGGCCCGGTAAAAGACGATGGAGAGGACAGATCCGATCAGGAACAGCAGGTAGAGCCGGTTAAGCCAGGCCAAGATGACGGTGGACGCGTCGGTCTGATCCTCTTCATCATCGGAAGACGGCTGCGTCGACGGTCTGCTCATATGGATCGGGTAGGCCGACCAGTCGAAAAGGTTTTTGGTCCCGTTCACGACGCTGTTGAGGAGCGCCCGTGCAGGGTCCTTCTTGATATATTCGATGCCAAGCGCATAGCCAAGTGTGCCGGCCGCCTTCATATCCAGTCCCTCGAACACGGTTCCCTGGTCCTGGCGCCAGCCATAAAATGAGTCGTTGTGCCCGTAGTAGAAATTAATGCCGGCAAGCGGCGAGAGCCCCGTCCCCGGCCCAGCGACGGAGCGGTTGCGCAGATACCATGGGGTTATCACCGCAACGCAGCAGATGACAAAGACGAGACCCCAGGCAAGCGCATGACGGAGACTGTCCTCCCGCCACATGAAGATAAGGATAAGAAAGACCGGAATGTAAAAGAGCCCCTCCCCCCTCGTCAGCACGGACAGCCCCATCAGGACGCCGATAACAGGAAAACGTATGATCGGCCTGTTGACTCGGTAGAGGAACAGAATGAGGGCCGTCAGCACGAAAAAGGAAAAAAGAAACTCGGAGGCCAATACCGGCGGGAGAAAGAGGAGCGTGATATTGAACAGGCCCACCGAGGCGGCGATGCCGGCGATGAGCCTGTTGCCCACCGAGAGTCTGAAAGCGATTAGATATATCTGAACGATACACAGGGAGGATAACAGCACGTTCCAGAAGCCGAGCCATATGAGGTTCCTGCTGACCAGCATGAGCAGCGCGAGAAACGCGGGATATACCGGGAGCCGCCAGTAGTTGGGCTCCGGAAGCCCGAAGGCGAGGTGCTCACGGATATTCTGGCCGAGGGCGAAATATTCAAGGAAGTCCGAAACGGGGACCGTCTGGGCGTAGAAAAGCCATATCAGCCGAAGCGCGAGCCCGACCAGGAAAAGAGAAAGGATGGTCCATCGATTCTGTACGATGACGTCGGTTATACTGAATTGACCCGGATCTTTCATTGAGAGACTCCTCCGAGCGCTGCCTCAGGAATAGTTGCCGATTACTATCGCATCTGATACCAACAGGTACGTACTTCTGGACTCCGTACGCGACTAATCCTCGTCGCCCGCACTTTACGGGGGGGACGTTTCGAGCCGCCGATGCAATTACCTTGAATTATAGCAAATATATTGCCATAATAGGCCGCAAAAAGCAAAGTTTTATTGGATAGTCGCGTTCATGGCCGTTTTCTCGATTATGGGTCCCCATGGAAGAAGTGCGGATCGGCGTAATCTCGAATAAAGAGGGCTTTGCCGAGCTCAAACAAGCGTGGCGTAACCTCGCGAAAGAGAGCGGTGCTTCCGTCTTTTCCTCTTGGGAGTGGCTCTTTACCTGGTGGGAATATTACGGAAAAAGCGATCGGCTCTTCATCATCGCGCTCTACGTAAAAGAGACGCTTATCGCGCTCTTTCCGCACCTGATATCCAAAAGGAAGCTTCTCTTCGGTGGCGCTGTTAACGTAATTCGAATAATCGGCTCCGACCACGTCTCGTCGGACTACCTCGACTTCATAATCGACCCCCATCATACGGATGCCGCCCTCAACGCATGGATGGACTATCTCACGACCCCCGGCCGGGAGTGGGCCCTCATGGAGATCACCGGCATCACCAGCGAAACGGAGGTGTATGACAAAATCCGCGATGCGTCTCGGCACAGCGGCCTCATCGTCCATCAGGAGATGCGGGAGGTATGCCCGTTTTGTGCGATCGATCCCGACGGGTACGCCGACAGGATCAGGCACTCACGGACGCTCCGCCGGGTTCTTGAGTACGCCCGCGCCCTGCAAAGGCAACACGGCTACCGATTCGGAACCGGGCTCATCGGCGGCGATTTCGAGAAGACCTTCGACACCTTCCTGGCGCTTCACGACGAACGAAGCACGCAAAAGGAAAGGAGGACAAAATTCGGCCGGGCGGCTTTTCGGGGCTTTCTCCGGGACGCCGCGCGCAGGTTCTCCGACTCCGGGAACCTTCTCTTCACCTGGATTGCCGTCGGGGACGATATCGTGGCGATTCATCTGAATTTCGTCGCGGGGAGCAGGCTCTATTTCTATAACTCGGGCATCAGCACACGCTGGGAGAAATACCGGCCGGGGTTGATCCTTTTTCACCATGAGATGGAATCCGCGCCCACGCTCGGGATTACCAAATATCTCTTCCTGCGGGGGACAGAGAGCTATAAATATCTCTGGGCGACAGCTGACCATCACCTCACGGCAATCGACCTGACAAGGCGCGGCGCCTCGCGGCTCGCGCTGTCGGCCGATCTCCGGCTGAGGAGCCTTCTCGGGAGGATCCGCCATGCATAGCGGCGTTAGGCTCGTGGACTTCCCCTATCCGTATCGGGCCATGCTCGCCCTTGGCAGCGACATCGACGCCACGTCGTGGGACGATTTTTGCGCCATACACGACGAGCTGGGGCGCCTCGGCCTCCCGTTGGCCGACTCGATGTTCGCCTACCAGATGCCCGGGGCCCAGGAGTATACCTTTTCATACCTGAGCTACCCGTCGCTTTCTCCCACGCCGCACGCAGGACCCCTCAGGGAGATGATACGAAAAGGGGAGATCGACACGCTCCATGCCCTCGGCAACCACTCGGGAGTTGGAGGCGTCGACCGTGTGACGATCCGCACGGCGGCGCGCCTCCTGATGGAGGACGGGCTGCACTTCCCGATCTGGACCAACCACGGGGACGATAAGAATCTTCAGAATATCCGCGCCGGCTCGGGTGACGACTCCGGCTCCGCCGCCTATATCGCCGACCTCCTTCCGGGGCTCGGCGTCACCTTCCTCTGGCTCGGCGACCTTACGCCTTTCGTGGGTCAGAACAGAAGGCTGGGCCTCTGGGACACCTATCTAAATAAGCGGCTTCACCCCTCGGTCTTCTCACGAATGACCGGCCCTATAAGATACCTCGCCAAATGGATCATCACGCGCGCCGATCCGCTCGATCAGTCGGTCAACAACCTGATCTACCCGGTCTTGCTTGCCGACGGTCGGCCCTACTGGGCATTCCGACGCTTCGGGACGTGGGACGGGGCACACCGCGACGACCTCGGCCTGATCCTCTCTGAAGATCATCTCGAAAGGCTGTGCAAAACGGGAGGATACATGATAGTCTATATTCACCTCGGGAAGAAGAGGCGCACGGGACGACCTCTCTTTACGGAAGGAGAAAAGGCAGCGCTTGAAAGGCTCGCCCGATATTTTCAAGATAAGAAGATCCTCGTCACCACCACCGCACGGCTCCTCTCCTATCACCTCGTCCGGCGGGGCCTCTCCTTTTCGGTGAGGACCCACGATAATCAGCGGACGATAGTGCTTACCGGCATCCGGGACGAGGTCAACGGCGACAGGATCGCCGAACCGGGCCATCTGGCGGGGATTACCTTTTTTACCCCGCACGCGTCCCGCACCGTCATCAAAACGGAAGAAACGCACGTCGTGCATACCGTCTTTGAGAAAGACAAAAGGGACGCGGGATTTATAGGCGTGCCCTGGGAGGGCATTGATGAGTGAGAAGAGAAAGGCGGCCGACGGCCCGCACGGTATCGTCAAAGACTACTGGCAGAAGCGATACGAGCGGAAATTTTCCATCGGGTCCAGCGGCCACATCTCCTTTAACGAGAAATATAATTCCTACGTCTACCGGGCCTACGAGCGGGCGCTCCGCACAGCCCTTACCCGATACGGCGGCGCCCGGCCCGGGCGCGTCTTCGACGTCGGCTCCGGAACCGGCTACTGGGTGGCGTTCTACGAAAAACTGGGGGCGTCCGAAATCTTCGGGGTCGACCTTACCGAAATCAGCGTCGAGCGCCTCAGGAAGCTCTATCCGCGTCACACCTTCGCGCTTGCCGACATCGGCTCGGCGGGCTTCGTCCCGGACGACCGCTACGACATCGTCAATTGTTTTGACGTCCTCTACTATATCATCGACGAAAGCGCCTTCAGGACGGCCCTTTCAAACCTGTCACGGGCGCTGACGGAAGACGGTATCATGTTCATTACCGACAAATTCGTGGACGAAAAGCCGACGCGCCCCCCGTTCTACTTTCTCTTTCGGGATACGACACGATATCAGGAGGCGTTGCGTGATGCGGGCCTCGTCTGCGTCGACATCATACCCGTGAACTATCTCCTTAAAAAACCGATACCGTTTCCGGCCGCCTACTCCTTCGTGAAATGGCAGCTCTCTAAGCTCCATGTAGACCTCGAGGGGCTCATAGGGGCGCTCCTCTATCGTATCGATCCGCTCTTTATGGACCCTCATACGTCGGAGATCAAGTTGATGGTGGTGCGCCACCGGTGACCGGGACCGCGGACACCGGACCGGCCCATCTCTTTCGGGATGAGTGCCCAAACGGGGTTATGAGCAGATGACCGAACGACACGTCCCCATGGACCGTGAGCTTTCAGGAAAGATGGCCCATTCCCTGTTCTGGGTGGGGATCAGCTCCCTCTTTTCGCGGTCGTTCACGATGCTGACCACGCTGGTCCTGGCGGGGATCCTCTCCCCGGACGCCTTTGGGGTCATCTCCTTGGCAAACCTCATCACGGCGGCGCTCGGGCTCTTCCGCGACTTCGGGTTGAGCCAGGCCATCATCTATCAGAAAAAGAAGGTCGGCCAGGCGGCCGACACCGCCATGCTCCTCTCGGTGTCGGTGAGCGTAGTCTTGTTCCTGATCGGGTTTCTGATCGCGAAACCCGCGGCCGATTTCTTTCGCAACCCGGCGGTCGAAGACGTGGTGCGGGTGCTCCCCTTTTCGCTGGTCATCACCGCTTTTTCGACGATCCCCGCGTCCTTGCTCGAAAAGGAGATGGTTTTCAAGAGACGGGCGCTGCCGGAGATCCTCTCGTTTGCCACCTACTTTGTCGTCTCCGTGACCCTGGCCCGGCTCGGATTCTCATACTGGAGCATCATCTTCGGATATATGGCCCTCTGTATTGTCGGCCTCGTGGCCACGTTCGCCGTTTCCCCGTGGCACCCCTCGCTCAGATTTCACCTCTCCGTCCTGCGGGAGATGGTCGGGTTCGGCTCATATGCCATGTTCAGCACGATCACGGTCTTCATCATCCGCAATGTCGACAGCTTCAGCGTCGGGCGTATCCTCGGCACGACACCGCTCGGGTTCTATGACCTTGCCTACCGCATCGGCAATGTCACGACTACGCAGATCACCCACGTGGTCGGCAAGGTGGCCTTCCCCGCGTATGTGAAGATGGGCCGGGATATCGAGATTGTTCGTGGCGCCTACCTCAAGGCCTACCGGTGGCTCTCGCTTGTGACGATTCCGGTCACGTGCGGGATCATCACCTTTGTCCCCTCTTTTCTCCACGTCTTTTACGGCAACAAATGGGACGAGGCGATCGTTGCCGCGCAGGTTATCGCGCTCTACGGCCTCACCCGGGGGCTCTTCTCCCACGCGGGCGGGGTCTTCATGTCGTTCGGCAGGGTCAACGAGCTCTTCCTGATCACCCTCGGGCAGCTTGTCGTCCTGGCTGTCGCCATCTATCCCGTCGTCGCTCATTTTCAGCTCGTCGGGCTTGCCGCGCTGCTGGCTGTCCTCAATTTCTTCACGGTTATCGTTGCCGCCGTGCGAATCAATATCTTCCTCCCGCGGACCATCGGTCGGTATCTCACAATTTCATTCCCCCACCTTGTCGTGGCTCTGGTGACAATTCCCCTTCCGGCCCTGCTCTGGTCCCGGTTTGTGGGCGATATCGGTCTCCTTTCGCTCATTGGGCTGATTGTCTGTTGTAGTGTTCTCTACGCGGCCGTGACGATCAACAGGGAACGGGGAATAATCGGAGAAATAAAGGGGTGGCTCTCGGCGCTGAGAAGCTCCGGCGGCGGACCGGCAATGCCCGGAGGGGACGGCGACTATCTGCGCGACCGATGACTCGGACGCCATGGAATCCCGGCCTCAGGTCCCGCCGGCTTATTGACCTTTCATCGTTTTTCGTATAGAATCGCGGACGTAGGCTCTCAGAGCCGACCCGAGGAATCGACCATGACCAGTCCAACGAGGGTGTTGCTGATAGAGGACAACCGCTTGGACCAGCGTCTCATTGGGGATATGCTCTCCGAGGCACAGGCGCATGCGTTTGAGATAACCTTTGCCGGAACCCTTACCGAGGGCCTGGAAAAGCTCGACGACGGCAGTATTGATATCATTCTGTTGGACCTGAACCTGCCGGACAGCGAGGGGCTCACGACCCTCCACACCGTCGTCTCTCGTCATCCTTTTGCCCCCATCGTGATCTGCTCGGCGACCACCGATGAAGAGACCGCGGCCCTAGCCGTCGAGGAAGGGGCCCAGGACTACCTGATCAAAGGGAGAATCGATCCGGATCGGCTCGTCCGCGCGATTCGATACGCCGCGCTGCGAAAAAGAGGCCGAGGACTCCCTGAGAGCGGCCCACGACGAGCTGGAAAAACGGGTCCTTGAGCGGACGGCCGATCTGGCCGAGATAAACGAGCGGCTGAGAAAGGAGATCGAGGAGCGAACGAGGGCCGAAATCGCCCTCAGGGAATCGGAAAAGAAATGGAGAAACCTCTTCGAAACTTCGGCCGACGCTATCCTCATCACCGACGTCGACGGAATCGCCGTAGAGGTAAATCACGCCGCACTCGAGCTGCTGGGCCTCATATCGGGACAAGTCAAGGGCCTCGGGATGGAAGATATTATCGCGAGTCCGGAGGATAGCATGTCACTGTTGAGCAAGGTCCGACGCAGCGGGTTCGTCAAGGACCGCGAGATCACGCTCGTGCGCCCCGACGGCTCGAAGGTCGACTGTCTTATCTCGGCAAACCTCATCAAGGACGCCAAAGGTGCCACGGTCGGCTACGAGGCGATCATCAAAGACATAACCGAGAGGAAAAGGTTCGTCGATAAGACCCTGGACAGTGTCACCGACGGGGTCT
This sequence comes from uncultured delta proteobacterium, assembly GCA_963792965.1. Taxonomy (GTDB): domain Bacteria; phylum Desulfobacterota; class Zymogenia; order Zymogenales; family Zymogenaceae; genus CAWBYW01. Next base: position 95,013 of record CAWBYW010000018.1, read on the forward strand.
TCATCATCGATGCGAAGCACCGCATCACCTACTTCAACGCGGCCGCCCAGAAGATCCTCGATATCCCCCGGAAGAGCGCCCTCAGGAAACATGCATGGGAAGTCGTCTACGGGGGCCAAAGGAAGGAATCTCTGCTCTTGCGGGCGTGCGAGGATAGTCTCGATATCATTGACCGGGAGGAAGAGTTCGTCACTCCCAAAGGAATGCGCGTGCCCGTCTCGTTGTCTATCGCCTCCCTTTCGGATAAGACGGGAAAACACCTCGGCTGCGTGGTGACCTTTCGCGACCGGTCGACTATCGTCGAACTCCAGAAAGAGATTGACCAGAAATATACCTACCAGGACATCGTGAGCAAGAATAGAAGGATACGGGAGATCTTCGACATCCTCCCCTCGATAGCGGAGAGCGACAGCACCGTCCTCATCGAAGGGAGGAGCGGAACCGGCAAGGAGCTTTTCGCCCGCGCCATCCATGATCTCTCTCCGCGCGCGAGCGGCCCGTTCGTCGCCGTCAATTGCGCCGCCCTGCCGGATACGCTCCTTGAGTCAGAGCTCTTCGGCTACGTAAAGGGAGCCTTTACCAACGCCGTCAAGGATAAGCCCGGCCGTTTCGCGCTGGCCGAGGCGGGAACGATCCTGCTGGATGAGATCGGCGACCTCGACAAAGCCCTGCAGGTCAAGCTCCTGCGCGTCCTGGAGCAGCGGGAGTATGAGCCCCTCGGATCGATTGTTCCGGTCAAATCGAATGTTCGAGTGATCGCCTCCACCAATCGGGATCTGACGATGGAGGTGGAGCTGAGCAACTTCCGCGAAGATCTCTTTTACCGCATCAACGTGGTCAGGATTACCCTTCCCGAGCTCCGGGAGCGGCGCGAAGACATCCCGTTGCTCGTGAGGCATTTCGTCAAGAAGCTGTCGCTCAAAATGGGAAAGGCGGTCCCCACCGTCTCGGACGAGGTGCTGGATGTGCTGATGGGACACGACTATCCCGGCAATGTCCGGGAGCTTGAGAATATATTAGAGCGGATGCTGGTTATCTCCTCCGGAGGGGTTATCGATCGAAGGCACCTTCCTCCCGAGCTGGCGGTGGCCAAGACCGAGGGCGATGAATATGTATCCTTCAAGGACGAGATGATGGGGTCCGAGAAGAAGATGATCGAGGAGGTGCTGACGCGATATCAGGGTAACCGGGCTCTGGCCGCACGGGCACTCAACATCAACCGAACGACCCTCTGGCGGAAGATGCAGAAGTATAATCTCCTGAAATAGGAAACGAAGGGGAAGAGCGACAGCGCCGTGCCGGAAACACTATTCGGCATGGGGCGGTCGGGTGTTGCGCGCCGCGGCCGTGAGCCGTGATACAAACGTTTCACTATTGAACATTTCGTCTCTCCAGCCCGCCCCACCCAACCATCAAGAAGTAAAAGATTAAACTGTAGTTATATCAATAAGTTACATATCATCGCTTCTTTACGTCCTTTTCACGCCCCCCGAAGGGCAAAAATTCTCTCCATATTTCCTTACTTATGTTGCAAAAAGGATACTTATCCATCGTATCTCCCCGCCCTGAGTTTGGCTGGTATTCATAACTAACTGATATTACTTAGTAATTTGGGAACATGCCTTATTGGCCTGATACTTGCTTATTGTATTGATAGGTGGACGGGACGCAATAGAGACAGGCACGCATCGGCTCGGCCACGGTATTAAGAGGAATCGACGCTGAGAAGATGGAGATAAGTTAGCTAAAAAAGATTGTAAATATACATAAAATGGTATAGATTTATACGCCATTAGTGGAGCAATTGCAACGCCCCACACCTGGTGTATGATGAATATGTTTAAGACACTATTCGTTGAAAGGTACACCGATGTATGAGAAATATTGGGGATTGGTCGAACCCCCCTTCGAAAATGTCCCCGATCCGTCATTCCTGTATGAGTCTCCTCAGCATAAAGAGGCGCTGTCCCGGATGCTCTACGGCATATCCCGCAGAAAGGGGTGCATCATGCTCTCCGGAGAGGTCGGCAGCGGCAAAACAACGCTTGCCCGCACCCTGATCCAGAGCCTTCCGAAGGACAAGTACGAGGTGGCCATTATCGAGAATCCACGGCTCACCTCTTCCCTCTTCATCCATGAGATCATCTACCAATTCGTCGGTCAGTCGGAGAGCAAGAACAAGGTCGATCTCCTCCACTCGCTCAACCGGGCCCTCTTCAAGAACCTCGCCGAGGAAAAAGACTCGATCATCATAATCGACGAGGCCCAGCTTATCCAGGATAAATCGACATTCGAGGAATTGAGGCTCCTCCTCAACTTCCAGTTGAACAACCGCTTCCTCCTCACGCTGATCCTCATGGGGCAGCCGGAGCTGAGAGACGTCGTCAACTCGACGCCTCAGTTCGAGCAGCGGGTCGCTATCAGATACCATCTGACGCACCTCACGTTTGAGGAAACCGTCAAATATATCGGTTTTCGACTGAAGCGGGCGGGTCTGTCAAAGAACGTCTTCACTACCGAGGCCATGGAGAAGATCTACGCCTATTCCGGGGGGATTCCCCGAAAGATCAATAATATATGCGACATGAGCCTTCTGATCGGGTGGAGCCAAAAAGCCACGTACGTTGACTCGAAGATCATCACCAACCTCATAGACGAGAGCAAAAATGGTAAGGATATCAGACATTATCAAGGATGAGGACCTGTTCGGGAAGTCGGACGTAAAGAATAAGAAGAGCGACAAGATCATCATCAGTGAAACCCTGACCGCCGACGATATCATCGGAGGTCGAATATCCGACGGACTGAGGTCCCCCACCACGATGGAGGAGGAAGAGGCGAAAATATTCCTGGGGAAGATCTACGCCGCCCTCGAGAAGGCGTATGCCGTCGTGAAAGAGGGGAAAATCTTCGGGGTCCAGCCATTTGAGACGCTCGCGGAAAAATTCGTCGATTCCATCGGAAAATACGACAATATCTTCATGTTGGCGGCTTATAAAGACTACGAAGAGACCGATCACGTCAACAACTGCCTCTGGACGGCTCTCATCGCAGTCAAGATAGGGAGACGCCTCGGGCTCGGGAAAAAGGAGCTCATCGAGCTTGCCCTCTGCGGCTTTTTCCACGATATCGGCCAGGAGCGCCTCAACAACGGTGTTCTCGTCAAGCATGGGGAGCTGACCGGCCCAGAGCGCGAGGAGGTTCGGAGGCATCCCGAATACGGCAGGGATATCCTGTTTTCCCTCGGGGAACCGCACCGCTATATCTCGGATACGGCTCTTCAGGAACACGAGCGGCTGGACGGATCCGGATATCCGTCGGGGCTGACCGGCGGGGAGATTTCTCTCTACGCCAAGATCATCGGTCTTGCCGACACCTACGAGGCGATGACCCACTCGCGGCCTTACCATACGCGCAAGCTCCCGCTCTTCGTCATCAAGGAGATCGTCGAGAAGATGAGGGAGCAGTTCGATACGAAAGTGATCAAGGCCTTCCTCGAGGAGATCACGATGTTTCCGGTCGGGAGTTTCGTCCGGCTCAACAACCGGGAGGTGGGGAGGGTCATCGCCGCCATGAAGGGGGCGCACTTCCGCCACGTGGTGCAGATCCTCTTCGGGCCGGACGGTGAGCGGCTCATTAAACCCAAGGCGATTAACCTCATGGAGGCCCATCTCCTCTACATTACGGAGCCCGTTGACGAACGAAATCTAAGAAGAGACACGATATGAAGACACGACATCTCATCATCTTATGCCCTTACGGCGCTCATGGCGGCGTCATGCGCCGGGACCGGCGGCATCCACGCCAATACGGTTCCGTCCAAGCCCGAGGACGCCGTCCGTTACCAGCACCGGATCATACCCGGTGACAGCATCCACATTACCCTGTGGGAGGTGGATCAGCCCAAGGAGATCAACGCCCAGGTCAAGAACGACGGCACGATCGATATCATGTTCATAAAGGGTCTCAAGGTCATGGGGCTCACCGAAGAGGAGCTCAATACGTTCCTGACCAAGGAGCTCTCTTTCTACTACGTGAACCCACAGTTCACGGCGTCGCTCAATGCGTACGTTTATCTGCTGGGAGAAGTCAAAACCCCGGGCGCCTACACCTTTGAAAAGGGCCAGAGCCTTGTGGCGGTCCTGGCCGTCGCCGGCGGACCGACCAAAGACGCGAAGCTCAGAAACACCCTCATCATCCGGGGTGACTATCACAACAATCCGACGGTCATCGTCGCCGACACGTCACGGCTGCTAAAGTCGGGGGACCTCTCCGAAAATGTCATCCTCCAGGCGGGCGACATAATCTATGTGCCGTCCAAGGTAATAGCGGACGTAAACTACTACATCACGCAGATCACCCCCCTCCTGGATTTATTCCTGCTGGGCGCGGTGTTCGGTATGTGAATGAGGAGTGTTCTCGCGTATCGGCTGTCTCGAACTCGGAAAGTAGTGCCTATCGGGCTCGAGAGCGGTATAGAGGCGAAAGATTTATTCACTTAAAACGGTAACTCACCCATGCCCCAATATGAGATTCAGCTGAAAGACCTCATCCGGATCCTCAAGAAACGGAGAAAGATCGTCCTTTTCTCGATGGTCACCCTCGCGGTCCTGAGCGTCATCTTTGCCAAGATCCAGTCCCCCACACAGTTGTACCAGTCCATTTCAAAGGTACGGTACGACCAGACGCGGTCCCTGGCGGGGATAACCACGCCGATCTACTACTTCTCTCCCTACGACAACATCAATTCTCAGACGAAGATCATCACAAGCTACCCTGTCCTGGAGATGACCGCCAAGAAGCTCGGCTATTTGAACAAGAATCTGAGATCTCAGGATATCCTCAGTTCCAAGGAGCATATGTCCGTCGTCTCGGGCCTTGAAGGCCAGATCGGCACGGAGATCGAGGAAAACACGAATATCATCGACATCAAGGTCACCTCGGTCGATCCCAAGATGGCCGCCGATATCGCCAACGCGGTGGCCGAAAGCTACCGTGACTACAACCGCGACCAGATTAACAAGCGGACGATAGATACGAAGGACTTCATCGAAAAGCAGTTGAGCCTCGTCAGCCAGCGGCTTAAGGAAGCCGAGGAGAATCTGAAGAATTTCCAGCAGAATCGAAATATCGTGGTGCTCGACACCCAGACCAATAACGACCTTCAGTCGCTGGCGCTCCTCCAGACCGACTACGATAAGCTGGACCGGGAAAACAGCAACCTGCTGGCATTCAAGAACAAGGTTACGTCAAAGAATGTGAGCGGCAAGGAGCTCTTCCCCATCCTTGAGATGGACGTCAACAGCAACCTCTACACCCTGAATGCCGAGCTGCAAAAGCTCCTCTTGGAGCGCGACGAGCTCATGACGGTATACACCATCAATCACCCCAAGGTCGCCGACCTGAATGATAAGATCAACAATATCCTCGCCCTGATCGGCTCGGATATCAACACGCGGGTCTCTTCCAACAGGGTACGCATGGGGACTCTCAACCACGATATCGACAAGTATAAGGGACGGGCCGCCGAATATCCCGATGATAACCTTACGCTGGCCAAATATCAACGGGAGGTGAAGCTACAGAGTGACCTCTACGCCGAGCTTGCCTCGAAGTACCAGGAGATCCTCATCCAGGAGTCCGGAATGGTTGAGGAGGTGGGTATCGTGGCGCCCGCTCTCGTTTCTGAATTGCCCATCAATCCGCCGAAGATATTCTCCTCGTTCCTCATCGGCCTTCTCCTGGGCCTCTTCCTCGGCGTCTTCTTTGCAATCATTATGGAGAACCTCGACACCTCCATCGGCGCCATCGAAGACGTGGAGAGCTACCTCGGCATCCCCGTCCTCGGGGTGATCCCCTACATCGAGCCATACGTTGAGGAACAAAAGGGCGAAGAAAGGATCGAAAGGCCGACCGGAGATAAGCGCAAGGAGTCTCTCCTCGTCATCTCGATGAGCCCCACGTCGCTCGCGACGGAGGCCTACCGCTCTCTCAGGACGAATATTATCTTCCTGAACCAGGAAAAAGGGATCAAGACCTTCATGATCACCAGCTCCTCGCTCCAGGAGGGGAAGACCATCACGTGCATTAACACCGCCATCACGCTGGCCCTCGGCGGATACAGGACCCTTCTGGTGGAAGCGGACCTGCGCCGTGCCACAATTGCAAAGACCCTCGGAATCGAGCGTTCGCCCGGCCTCTCGGAGGTGATCCTCGGGATTGACTCGGCAAAAGAGGTGACACGGGATATTAACGACATCATCCTCGGCGGGCTCGAAATGGACACCCTTATGAAGTCGCCCGAGCTTGCCAACCTCTTCGTCATCACCTCCGGCGCCTTCCCGACAAACCCCGCAGAGCTGCTGAGCTCAAAGCAGATGATGAAGTTCATCGAGGAGGCCAAGGCCGAGTACGACTTCATCATCTTTGATAGCACACCGGTGTTGCCTGTTACGGACGCCGTGTTACTGTCTCAGAAAGTCGATGGCGTGATTATCCTCTACGAGGTGGGGAAGATCGCCCGCGGGGTGCTCAAGAGGACCAAGTCCCACCTCGACAACGTGAAGGCCAACGTGCTGGGGGTCATACTCAACAACGTAAGGCCGGAGTATGGGCCCGACTATTACAGCTACCATTACCAGTATTATTACGAGGAGGGCAAGCATCCCCGGAAGCTCGGCGAATGGGAAAAGATCAAGGAATATTTCTCGAAGGATAGCCTGAGGCGGTTTGCCTCAGACACCCGAGAGAAACTCTCGAAGACTTTTCAAAAAAAGGAAATGCGGTAGCCCGCAGGAAGGCCGTCATCGTGGGAACAGCTCGACATACATCGGAAGGGAATCTGACCAATTTCTCCACCTCCATCGCCCTCGGCATCATGGTCATCATGATCTCCGTCCTGGCCTTCTTGATTTCCGGCGGGATGCAGCTCAAGATGGTGGTCATGGTGGTCGGCATCATCGCCACCGCCATCTGTTTTTTCAACACCGAGATGGCCCTCTACCTCATCCTCTTTGCCATGCTCTTTTCGCCGGAGTTTTCCTTTGGCGGAGAACTGGCGGAGGGTAGGAAGCTCGTCCTTAGGGTCGAGGATATTATCATCGTCGTCACCTTCTTTTCGTGGGTGGTCAAGACCGTCCTCTACGAAGGTGTGGGTCTGATCGTCAAGACCCCCCTGAACCGGCCCATTAAGCTCTACGTCTTCGTCTCCTTTCTCTCCACCTTCCTGGGGGCGCTTATCGGCAAGGTGAACCTCTCCTCCGGGCTCCTCTACGTCTTTAAGTATATGGAGTTTTTCCTGGTCTACTTTATGTTCGCCAACAACATTACGGACCGGGACCAGGTCAAGCGGTTTATCATTGCGGCCTTTATCGTGGCGATCTTCACGGCGCTCTACGCCGTCGCCCAGATCCCCTTCGGGGGCAGGGTCACCGCTCCCTTTGAGGGCGAAAGCGGCGAGCCCAACACGCTCGGAGGGTATCTCATCCTGATTATCTCGATAGCCGCCGGACTCTGGTTTGTCATGCGGGATCAGCGGCTGAAAATTGCGCTGGCCTCGCTCGTGGTCCTTATGACTGTTCCGTTCCTCTTTACCCTCTCGCGTAGCTCGTACGTCGCCGCCATCCCGATGTTTGCGGCCTTTTTCATCTTCACCAACAAGAAACTGCTGCTCTCCTTTGTCCTGCTCGCCTTTGTGCTGGCGGCGCCCATCCTTCTTCCCGAAAAGATCAAGGAGCGGGTCTCGGAAACCTTCGTGCCCGACCCCGGTTTTGCCCAGACCCAGACCATCGGAAACGTCGGGTTTGACACCTCCACGTCGGAACGGATCTCATCGTTTAAGTATTCCATTGAGAAGTGGCAAAAGCGGCCCATCTTCGGATGGGGCGTTACCGGCGTCGGCATCATCGACAGTACCTATTTCCGCCTCCTGGCCGAGGTAGGCCTCGTGGGACTGGCCGCCTTTCTATATCTGATCTCCGTCATCGGCCTGCACCTCTACCATATCTTCAAGAAGTCGCAGGATCCGCTCTTGAAAGGGCTTGCCCTCGGGATGCTCGCCGGGACCGCGGCGCTCCTCGGGCATAGCGTGGGCGCGGCATCCTTCATCATCGTCAGAATCATGGAGCCCTATTGGTTCTTCATGGCCTGTATCGTTGCCCTCTACCAGATCGAACAGAGTTATCCGCCCGCTCCACAAAAGGAACTCGCGTGAGATTTGGCTATTTTCTCAAGATGCTCCCCTCCCGTATGTCGACTTTCATTCACCGGGAGATCGCCTGGCTCCGGTCGCAGGGGCACGAGGTATACCTCTTCCCCGTCTGGGACATCGACCCAAACGACCTCCCCGAGACTATAACGGGGTCCCCCGACTATATCATCGCTCGTACTTCGCTCGTATCGTTGGGCTGGGTGCCTGCCCTCGCTCGCTTCTCCCTTACCTCTCCGCTCAGGGTCGCGCGGATAGTCGCCGGCTACCGCCGTCTCTACGGGATCGCGTTTGTCCTCAAATCGATCGAGGCCGCCCGACTGATTCAAAGAAAGAGGATCGAGCGTATCTGCGCCCACACCCTTTCACTGGCCGCTTCGCGGGCACGCATCTGTTGGCTCCTGACGGAGATTCCCTACAGCATTACCGTCCACGGCTCGGATCTCCTCCTCTTCCCCCCCCGGGACGGCCCGGAATTAATCCGGGATGCACACGTCGTCATCACCCCCACGGAATTTAACAAGAAGCGGCTTCAGGAGATAGCCGGCCCGTCCGCGAAAGAAAATATCAGGGTAATCCCCTACCCGGTGGATACCGACTTCTTCCGGCCCGAAACAACGAAGCTCGCGCGTATGGGAGAGATGCGACTGATCACGGTGGGGAGGCTCCATCCGGTGAAGGGACACCGGTATATCCTCCGGGCCGTCGATACGTTGCGGCGGGAGGGAGTCGCCCTTTCCCTGAAAATCGTGGGCGAGGGGGAGGAAAGGACCGGGCTCGAGGCCGAAGTGAAAAAGCTGGGCCTCGAGAGCTACGTAGTATTCACCGGCGCCCTCTTCGGCGCCGAGCTGCGGGACCAGTTGGCCGCGTCGGACATCTTTGTCCTGGCCAGTCACTCCGAGGGCCTCCCGGTATCGATGCTGGAGGCAATGGCGACGGGCCTCTGCGTAGTGGTTCCCGCCGTGACCGGGATCCCGGAAATGGTGCGCGACGGACAAAACGGCCTCCTCTTTACCCCCCAGGACCCCGTCGATCTGGCCGAGAAGCTGCGCCATGCCGCTGGCGACGCGGGCCTCAGGCGTCGGCTCGGGAAAGAGGCGCGCACCTCCGTCGTCTCGCGGTGCAGCGGCGATGCGGTCTACCGAGAGATCCTGCGTGCCGTCGGGGGGGTCAAGGAATGACGGTCGCGGATCTCACATTCGCCTCTAACGCGCGCACGATCACGAGCCATGCCGTTCGGGACACGTGGGCCTCGATGATGGGCCAGCCCCCCCACCCGCTCGATATTCCGAGCGGTCCGCTCCCCGCCGACCTTATCCCCTTTTCGGCGGCAAAGGGCTCCCTCGGGCCCGTGATGCAGGCACTTTCCCGCTGGGGGCTCGCGGGGCGCTTGGAAGAAAGGGAGCGAACGAGGGCCGAGGTCGCGCTCGTCCGCGCGGGGATGTCGGTGGCCGCGATGCGGTCGGAGCTCGCCCGGATACTCGGGGCGTGCGCCGCGGAGCAGGTCGATGTGGTTATCCTGAAGGGCCACGATCTCCTCGTCAGGTACTACGAGAGCGATACCATCCGCCCCGTCACCGACGCCGACCTCCTCATCAGGCGACGTGACTACCCGAAGCTCGGTAGGATACTCACCGACGCCGGCTATCGCACCCCGGGGGGAGAGAGGACGAGCGTCTGGTCGCGGGGTGGTTTCATCATCGATGTTCATTTCGCCTTCGTCAACGACGTGAGGAACCCGATGAGCGCATTCCTGCCGCAGATCCCGGCCGGGGAGATCTTCGCTCGCGCCGAGAAAAGGGAGATCGAAGGCGCCGCATACCTCTCACCCGACCCCGGCCACAGCCTCATCATCACCGCGCTCCATGCGATGACCCACTCCTACCTGAAGGACTACTGGTTCTTGGACGCCGGGACGCTCCTGATCAGGAACGCCGAGCCGTCGTTTGTGGATCGGTGTCGGGCACTCGCGGAAGAACATCGGCTGACCGGTGTGCTGGGCCCCATGCTCTGGGCCCTCCGGGAGCACTTCGCCTTCAGGCCGGACTCGGGCAGGGGCAAGGAATATCGCGTCTCGCTCCCCGTCCGGCGTCTCATCGGTGCGGCGATGCGAAGCACCGACTACCTCTTCTTCGGCGATCTCCTGCTCGGATTGTCTGTTGACAGCTACAAAAAAAAGTTCTATTATTTTAAGGAGATGGCCTTCCCCCACCGGGACGTCGTCGCGCGGGAGAGGGGTGTCGGCATCACAGGGGCGGCCCCCTTATTTCTTTCCCGATCCCTGCACCTGGTGAGGTCAGGATTTCACATCCTCATCAAAGGACGGCGATAATGGCCGTATTCCTTCGCGCGGCGTCCCGATTTCACACGATCATACGGAATTTCGTAAGGCTCTACCTCCTCTTTAACGAGAAAGAAGTGTGTTCCGTCCGGGATTCGATTGTCCGCTGCGAATGTGAAGGTGACGAGATGGTACTGTTTGGCCTCGATGACCGTAGGGCGCATCTCCTCAACCATACCGCCGCCCGAGTTCTCGGGCTTACCGACGGGAGGAGGTCCGTCGGAGATATCGCCGCGCGTATCGCCTCCGATTTCGGGGAGAAAAAGGGGGTCGTCGGGCGCGACGTGAAAAGGATCTGTCGGGACCTTTATCTCAAAGGGGTGATCACTATGGCGCACGAACGTTCGTATGTACCGAAGATAAAAAAAGAGACCGTCGTCCGCGAAGAGGACGACGGAGCATGTATCTTTGACCCGCTGACCGATGAGCTTTCGGCGATCAACGAGACAGGTAGAATCGTCCTGAAACAGATGAACGGGAAAAACAGTATCGCACAGATCGCGAAGAAGGTCAGGGCTGTCTTCCCCGACCAGGAAGAGGAGAAGATATACCGGGACGTTGAGGCGTTCATAGATGAGCTGAAGAATCGGGGCTTTCTTACCGTATGATCCGCCTGTCGAGGCCCCAGATAATCAGCTTCTCTTCAAGACGTACGATATAAGGGGAACTCATCGTGGTAAACAGATCAGTCCTAAAGAAAGAAAAGGGAAACACTCCCATCCCCACAAGCATGCTGCGCGCACCGCTGTCCCTCTTTATCTCGATCACCTCGCGCTGCAACCTCTCGTGCCGCCATTGCGCCGTCTATTCGGACGACCTTACGTATGACCCGGATCTCACCACCTCACAATGGCTCTCCTTCATCGACCAGATCGTCCGTCTCAGGGTCTTCCGCGTCAAGATCAGCGGCGGAGAGCCGTTCGCGCGAAAGGACATCTTCGATATCCTCGATCACCTTTTCACGCAGCCGATCCGTGTCTCGATTAATACCAACGCCATGCTTATCGATGAGGATGCCGCCCGGCATCTCTCGTCGTACGGGCCAAAGCTCTCCGACCTCATGGTGAGCATTGACGGGGGCTCCCCCGAAACCCACGACGCCCTTCGGGGGCGAGGGGCATTTCGGGAGATGCTGAAGGGGGCTGGGCATCTGGTCGAACACGTGAGAAAACTCACCGCCTATTGCACGGTGACCCGCCTCAATTTCAGGGAGCTCGGGGACGTGGCGCGTCTGGCCTCGGAAATCGGGATAAGTGGTCTAAAATTTAACGACCTTATCCCCCTGGGGCGTGGGCTTAAATACCGGGATGATCTTGATCTCACGCGGGAGGAGAAACGAGAAACCACTACACGCCTCAAGGCGCTGCAAAAGACGTATCCCTTCATATCGGGGACCCTCTTTGAGGTAGACGAGATATTCGAGAAGATCGGGTCGACAGCTCCCGAAAAGCTGGCGGAGTCGTCGGAAATGGAACACTGCCTTTCGGGATGCGGCGCGCTCAACAACGAATGCGCCATCAGGCCCGACGGATGGGCGACCCCCTGTGACCGCCTCCCGGAGCTCACGGCGGAGAATATCCTTGAGGTGCCGCTCGACGTGATCTGGAGGGAGTCGCAGACGTTTACGGAATTCCGCCGGCGTTTTACCACCCCTATCACAAGCCTCAGCACGTGCTCGGATTGTCAGTTTGCCCCGGTTTGCACAGGAGGATGCGCCGCGTCGGCCTTTGCGGCGTACGGCACGACGCTTGCGCGCGACCCCTCGTGCTGTTACAGGCTCTACGAGGAGGAGACGGCTGATGCGCCGCATAAATCGACGCGAATATCCTCTCCGTCGCGCGTACCTCTATGTTTCCGGCGGGTGCAACCTCCGCTGCGCCCATTGCTGGATATCTCCGGCCTTCGTGGCCGAGGGCCGTGTACAACGAGATCAGCTGACGGCCGCCGACGTAAAGAAGGTCATCGATGAGGGCCGTCCGATAGGCCTTCTCAGCGTCAAGCTCACCGGGGGGGAACCGTTTATCAATGACGAGATATTCGAGATAATTGAGCTGATCGGCGGCCGGGAGATCTCGATGTTTATCGAAACCAACGGGACCCTGATCGACCGGGATACCGCGGCCTTCTTGAAAAGACAGGGGATAAACTCCGTCAGCGTGAGCGTCGACAGCAATCGCTCCTCCTTTCATGATGCCTTCCGCGGGGTGGCGGGGGCGCTGGACGGTGCCGCCTCGGGCGTAGAGCACCTCGTATCCGAGGGTATATCGGTGCAGGTCATCATGAGCCTGGTCAGGGAAAACTCCCGTGACATCGAAGGTCTTATTGATTTGGCAAAGCGGCTCGGAGCGCATTCGGTGAAGATCAACCCGGTGACCCCGATCGGAAGGGGCGGAGTCCTGTCCGACCGAGGCGACACGCTGGGGGTCGAGGAACTCCTCGAACTCTCACCGTGGGTGGAGGGGCAGCTCTCGCGTCAGTACGGGATCGAGACCTTCTTCACCGTTCCGTCCGTCTTTAAGCCGATCGGCCACCTGTTTGACGAAAGGAACGCCCAGTGCCATATCCTGACGATCATCGGCATCCTTGCAAACGGCGATGTTTCGATTTGCGGCATTGGGAGGGAAGTGCCCGCCCTCGTGATGGGAAATATCCGTACGGATAACCTGGAACAGATCTGGCGGGAAAGCTCCATCCTCGGTGATCTCAGACAGATCGTGCCGAATAACTTGGAGGGAATCTGCGGTCGGTGCATCATGAAGGGGATATGCATGGGGTCGTGCCGGGCGGACGCCTATGTCCTTTCGGGGAGCCTTGCGGCGCCTCACTGGATCTGCCGGGAGGCGCTCGATAAAGGACTCTTCCCGAAAAATAGACTGTTAAGCCAATGATTGCGAGGATCGGAGGCATATCGATCAAGCTTTCCGTCCCTGGGGACCGGGCGTCGTCCGAAAGGATTCTGGAAGAGGTCAACGGCAGACTATCCGGCTTCACCGCTAAAAGGGGACGGCATAACCTCATGCTTACGATCAGGCCGGTGGACGATCTCCCCTGGGAGGAGATACTTTGCAAAGAAGACCTCATACGGGCGCGCCGAATCGTGGATGTCCTGAGAAGGAGGTTCCCTCTTACGAGGATACCGTTTGAGAATATGCATACGAGCAATCCATCGCACATAAAGGGAAGAATTTCCTCCGACCTCCTCTCCCGCTTCTGCAGGGGAGGTGTTTCGGTCATCCCGCAGGGCGGTTTCCTCCTGGCCGTTGACCACCGAAGCGGATACGGAGAGGTCTTCGTTAAGCGGCGCGAAGAGGGAGGCCTCGTCCCCTCGTTCATGAGCGCCCTGCAGGGCGCCCTCGGTCTGTGCGCCTCGTACCATGACGCCCTCATGCTCCACGCGAGCTCCCTTGCGATTGACGGGAGGGGATTTGTCTTTATCGGCGCATCGGGGGCCGGCAAAACTACAATAGCCTCGTCGGTCGCCCCGGAGGCGGTGCTCTCAGACGATGGGTCCTGGTGTTCGCGGATGGGCGGTAGATTTTACCTGTATCGAACGCCCTTTTCCCAGATAGACACTGGGCCCCCTCTCGCAGACCGGACTCCTCTTGACCGGCTCCTCTTTCTCGGGAAGAGCGAGCACAACTATATCGCCGGCCTCTCGCCGGGCCGGGCCATGACAATGCTGCTTCTCAATCACATCCACTTCTTCCGATATATGGACCGGGAGGGAGCATTTAAGGCCTTCGGCCTTGTGGAGGAGCTATGCCGGAAGAACCGGGCCTTCACCCTCTTTTTTAATCGGAGTTTTAATCCGATGTCATTTTTCAGGGGAATAATCGAATGAAAGAAAAAAAGACGTATGAGCCGCCGATGGTCATAGATCTTCAGGTCGACTATACCCAGGCGGTGGGACAGTCACGCTGCAACGCCGGGCCCACAGCCACCGGGCAGTGCACCACCGGGCCGCAGGCGAACCGCACATGTGGCACGGGCACCCAATTTACGCCGTTCTGCGGAAACGGCCAAACCGCCAACGGCTGCAACACCGGTAAGACTCCGTAGCGGCAGCTGTTCCGACCGACTTCAAAGGAGCAGGAGCGGTGAGGCAGTTTAGACGAATCCGATTCCGTGGATACAGCATGTACCCGGCGCTGCGCCCGGGCGACACGCTGATCCTTCGCCCAGTGTTGAGCGGCGAGTGTGCCAGGGGTGATATCGTCTGCGTCCCCGGCGAACGCAATTTCACCACCCACCGCGTCGTCGAGATCAATCGGAGCTCGGCCGGTCCCATGCTCATCACCAAGGGAGACAACCTCCCCTACTTCGATTCGCCCATCGTCCTCCCCTCGGAAGGGATTCATCGGGTCGCCATGATCTGCCGCCCGGGACGGGGACCCACCAGACCCCGTTTCGGGAGGACACGTGCCCTCCTCTCCCGAAATAACCTGACGGTAGGTATCATACAGGGGAGGATCGGGCGCCTCATAAGGGGCACGTATGGACGTGTTCGGAATTTACTTAATAGGAAACCCAACCGCACATGAACCGGATCGATAAATCCCTCTTCCGCGTCTGCCAGGTGACCCTGGCAAACCTCCTGAAAACTACGGCCGCAAGGTTCAGGGATCGGGAGGCGATCTCTTGTTCTGTAACGGGCCGACGCTTCTCGTTTCGAGAGGTAAACGAGCGGATGAATCGGCTCGCCAATGCCCTCCTCTCGTTGGGGGTCAAGAAAGGAGATCATTGCGCGTTTCTCTGCCGCAACCGGGCCGAGACGGGAGAGATCTACGGCGCCCTCATCAAAATCGGGGCGATCGCCGTACCGCTGCACTGGAGCCTTGAGATTGAAGAGATCATCGACTACCTCACGTTTACCCAGGCCCGGCATTTCCTGTTTGAGGATTTCTATACCGAGGCCGCTATCGTGATCAAAAAGCGCCTCAGGCGCATCAAGACGTTCGTCTGCATCGGGAAACAGGAGACCGACTTTGCCCTCCCCTACGAGGAGCTGATCAGCGGATCGTCCCCCGTTCTTCCCTTCATCGACGTGAATGCCGACGACGTCCAGGGCATCGATACAACCTCCCGGACGACCGGTGTCCATAAGGTCTATCCCCTCACCCACGCAAACGGCCTGAGCGCCGTCATGTTCTTCACGTCGATCCACGAGTTGACGAAAGATGACGTCATCCTGACCCTCTTCCCCCTCTACGGGCGCGTGGGCCTTGCCTGGTATGGTGCGGGATTTTTGACCGGGGCCCGCAACGTCCTGTTTCAACCGGACATGACCGATCCATCCGGCATTTTGCGGATCATACAGGACGAGCGCATCACCATAACCAACTGGACCCCGATTGTCGCGTCTATCCTCCTCACGCTCCCGGATCTGGATCGATACGACCTCTCGTCCCTCAGAGCGATCTCTTTTTCGGCAAGCCGCTTTCCCGTCGACCTGCAAAAGGAGGTGAGGGATCGCATCTGCCCCGACATCTACGAATATTACGCCATGCAGGAGGCCGGCATCATTGCCCACATGGGGCCCGAGGACAAGCGGAAAAATCCCGCCTCCGTGGGAACCCTCTGCTTCGGGACCGACGTGCGCATCGTGGACGAGGCCGGGAAAGATGTGGCCACCGGCGAAATCGGCCAAATCATCTGCAGGGCCCTCTCCGCCGCACCAGGGTATTTCAGGAATGACGCGCAGACGCGATCGGCTTTCAGGGACGGCTGGTTTTACACCGACGACTGGGGGCGGTTTGATGAAGACCAGTTCTTCTATTTCTTAGGCAGGAGGGAGGACATGATCGTGACGGGGGATACGACGGTCTTCGCGGCGGGTATCGAAGAGGTCCTTACCGCCCACGAGGGGGTCCTGGACGCCGCGGTCATCGGGCTGCCGGATGATACGCTCGGTGAGGCCGTGACGGCGGTGATAGTGAGAAACCCGAAGGGAGACGTGACGAGAGAGGCGCTGACCGTCTGGTGTCGGGAGAGGCTTACCCCGCACCAGGTGCCCCGGCGGATCATCTTTTCCGCGATGCTCCCCCGCAACGCCGTCGGCAAGGTAACCAAGTATGTGCTGGTCGAGAGGTTCTCCCGTGAGGGCGCTCACACCGACGGATAGGCTGCCTTGCCGCGCACATGACCGTCGAGATGCCACGATAAGGCGCGTTATCACGCGCCGATCGGGATCACCATCAGGTCCCGGGCGACGGTGACCCTCCCCGAAAAGCGCTTCCCCACCACCCCGGCGACGTCCACCCCTTCCATCGGGGGATAGAGGTGGGTCAAAACGAGGTGCCCCACGTGTGCCCGGGCCGCGATCTCGGCGGCCTCCGACGGCGTCAGGTGCCCCGGCACCTTCATCTCGTCAGGGAATGAGCACTCGATCAGCAGCAGATCGGCCCCTTCCGCAAGGCCGATCAACTCCTCCGACCAGTCCGTGTCGCCCGAATAGACGAGCGCCGCGTTGTCCCCCTCGAACCGGAAGGCGATGCTCTCCGGATTGTGGTTAACGGGGGCCGTCGAGACGGAAAAGGACCCGCCGTCAAGCGTGTCCCGCCGCATCTCCTTTATGTCGATCCGGTAGTCGCCGGGCACGATCCACGCCCCGAAGACCTCGATCAGGCCGCTGTAAAGCTCGCCGAATCCCTCCGGCGCAAGGATCATCAGGTCGTCCGTCCGGTGGCTCCCGACGGCGTACTTGGAGGCGAAGACGAGCGGGACGAAGTCGGCAACGTGGTCGGGATGAAAGTGGGAAAGGCAGACGAGGTCGATGTCGCCGATCTCTACACCGACCTCCACGGTCCTGCGCAGCGCCCCCGGCCCGAGGTCAATCAAGACCGTTTTTCCACCCAGCCTCAACAGATGCGCCGGGGACCAGCGCGCCGTGGATGGGACGATCGTCCCTGAGCCGAGTATAGTCAGTTCCATATCCTTATTGTATGATTACTGAGTGACAAGTCAACAAAAAAGGTGAAAAGCGCCGGCGCGGCCGATGATCACACGTCCCTTTTCGTGCCCAACTGTACAATCGGAAGAAATTTCGTTGACATATCTCAACCCTTGATATAATGTTATCTCAGACGATGAGGTAATATCGTCGCGATATGAGCGGTTTCAGCCGCCAGAGGCCGAACCGCGGCAAAGAGTCTGCAACACTCGGGGGTTGCCCGTGATACCGGTAAATGATCAGAAAGCCGTGAGGACCAACAATCAGCTGTCCATCCTCAACGCGTTGAAGGGTGCCGGCCCCATGTCGCGCAGGCGTCTCCAGGGCGCGACGGGCCTCAGTTGGGGGACGATAACCTATCTGGTGAACGAGCTGATCGATCTTCAGATCGTCCGGGAAGTTGGAATGCTTGCCACGGGCGTCGGCAGGCCGCCGGTCGATCTGGATCTGAACACGGAGGCCAACTTCGTCATCGGAATCTGGATGGGAGACCGGCACGTGGATGCGTTGATGCTCGACATAAAGGGCCGCGCGGTGCGCGAGCTCTCTCTCCCCCTGGATCCATCGGCCCATTCAGAAGCCATCGTCCGGCGTCTCTTTGGAGTGGTCGATACCCTGATCGAGCAGGGCTCTGTTGGGTGCTCGTCGATCGCCGGGATCGGGTGCGCCGTGCCGGGCTCATATAACCCGGCGACGGGCGTCTGTGCGTATGCACCTAACCACCCGCACTGGCGCGATGTACCGCTCTTGAGCCTCTTCACGGAGCGATATCACAGGCCCGTCTTCATTGACCACGACATGAATTGCTGCGTGCTGGGCGAGCATTTCTTCGGCGACACCGGGCGCTTTTCCAACTTCGTCTGTGTGAATATCGAGGGGGGCATTGGGGCGGGCATCATGATAAACGGCGAGGTCTACCGGGGCGCTGACAACTCCGCCGGCGAATTGGGTCACATCCTTGTGGCAGACAACGGCCCGCGCTGCAGTTGCGGGAGATACGGGTGCCTGGAGTCCGTCGCATCTGACCGGGCACTTCTGGCGGGGGCCCGCCTGACGGCGGCCGGCCGCAAGCGGGACGCTTTCTCCGCAAACCATGCCGGCGACCGCGACATGGGCCTCGAAACAGTCATCGAGGCGGCTCGGCTCGGTGATAAGGAAGTCCTTTCCCTGTTTGAGGAGATGGGGCACTACCTCGGTATCGGTATCGGTATCCTGATAACGCTCTTTAACCCCGAAAAGGTTATCCTGAGCGGCGGTATCTTCAGGGCACGGGATTTTCTGCAGACATCAATGAACGCGTCGCTGGGTAAGACGGCGTGGCCCTATGCCCGCGCGGATGTGGGCTTCACCGTTCTTAAGAACGGCATCGTGCTGGGCGCCGCGGGAATGGTGCTGCAGGAGATTTTCAAGAACGCCCTCCTCCTGCCAGGACAGGCCGTCCGGGGCATCGCCGCCCGTGGAGACGAGAGGTGAAACACAGGTCCACGCATGTCGCGGCGACCGATATACGCACGCGGACGATACGACACCTGCGGGACGATCAGAAGAGGTATCATCTTCTCTTGGGCTTTGACGGGTTCGTCGACGATGTCTGCCACGTGATGGAGGCCCGTGACGACCAAAACGTACTCAGGAGAATTACCACCATCACCGAACTGGGCCGGAAAGTCGCCGGCGCCGCGGGCCTGAGCTGCGCGCTGGAACTCGTGTCCCGGGGAATCCGCCCGGGGGGCAACGCCGTGAACATGGGAAAGGCAACGGTCGAGTTCGGAAACGACCTGTCGCTGATCGCGACCCTCGGGCAAGATGCAATTCATCCGGTCTTTCGTGAGCTCACCGACGCCTGCAGAAACGTTATCTCGCTGGGGGAGCCGGGATATACCGAGGCCCTCGAATTTCTCGACGGTAAGGTCATGCTCAACAGGATGGGAGGACTTCAGGCGCTCACCTGGGACGTCGTCTCCGCACATATTCACCCCCAGGAGCTGCAGCGTCTCGTCTCAACGGCATCGCTTGTCGGGCTCCTGGATTGGTCGATCTTCCCTGCCATGGATGAGATCGTAGGTCGATTCCTCGGTATGATCCGTGAGATGAAAGAGAGACCCGTTCTTTTTTTCGACCTCTCCGATCTGAGGCGCAGAGCGACGCAAGACATCGTCGGCATCATGGATATCGTCGGTGAGTGTGGCAGGTCCGCCCCCGCCATTCTGAGCCTCAACGAGTCCGAATCGATGATCGCGGCCGACGCGCTTTCGATAGGCGCGCGCGACGACACCCGGCGCGCCGGGGCGCTGCGCGACCGTCTCGGGATAGACGCCGTAGTCGTTCATCCCCGGCAAGGCGCCGCCGTGGCAACAAAAGAGGGCCTCGTCTGGATAGACGGCCCCTACAGCGCGCACCCGGCGGTCTCGACGGGAGGCGGCGATAACTTCAACGCGGGGTTCTGCAACGGCTGGCTGTTGGAGATGGGGCCCGAGGAGTGCGCCGCACTGGGCGCCTTCACCTCGGGGTACTACGTCAGGCACGGGAAGGCCCCCGGCAAAAAGGAATTAATCGAATTTATGGAAACATACGATAATTAGACAGTCACACCCCGTCCGGGAGAAGAATCGGAGGAACGCTATGCTCACGCTCTCTCATGTGCTCCACAAGATCAACGAACAGCCGGCGACGGCGCTGCCCGCCTTCACGGTCACCGACCTGACGGACATGCACGCCGTGCTTGCCGCCTCTCAGAATAAAAACACGCCGCTCCTCATGTTGACCGGCGACTACGAGATCAATAACTTCGGCATGGACTTCCTTCGCAAGATGACGGCGGCCGCTCGTATCAGCTATTCCATCCCGGTTTTTCTCGCGCTTGACCACGGCCTGGACTTTGACATTGCCGTGCGCTGTGTCGCCGCAGGCTATTCCCTCGTCATGTTCGACGGTTCAAGGCTCCCCCTTGCGGAGAACGTCAGGCAGACCAGGGAAATCGTCCGTGTCGCCCATGCCGCGGGCGTTCTCGTGGAGGGGGAGATCGGCCGCATCCTGGGGCAGGAAGGAAGCACCGTCTCGGCCCGCCGGCAGCAATACGCCGACCCTGAAGAGGCCGACTTTTTCTACCGGGAGACGGGGGTCGATCTGTTGGCGGTTTCGTTCGGCACGGCCCACGGGCTGGGGGGCGGCGAAATCAGGCTGGATTACGATATCGTCCGAGAGGTCCGCACAAGGACCGGGGCGCCCGTCGTCATGCACGGGGGAAGCGGCGTGCCCGCCGATCAGGTAAGAGAAGCGGTACGCTCCGGCATCAAGAAGGTCAATTTCAGCAGCGATCTTCGGGCCGCCTATACCGCCACAGTGCGCGAATATTGCGTGAAAAACCCATCGGAAATAGACCATATGAAGATATTCGTGGACGCGCGGAGGTCGGTTCAAAGGGTGGCGGAAGAAAAGATTTCGCTGGTCAACGCGCCGACTCTGGACACGCTCATATAGGAGCGACGCCGCCACGCTTTGCGCGCAACGATCGGTGATGGTGCCTCGTGTGCATGAGGGCCGTCGTTCATTAACAATCTCTTTGGGACAACGCTCATGGAAAACTATCCACAGGTAAAGCTCGGTCTGGTGGCGGTGAGCCGTGACTGCTTTCCCCTCGAGCTCTCGCGGGGCAGGCGGGATGCCATCGCCCGACACTGCACCGACAAACAGCTGCCGATTACCGTTGTCGACACCGTCATCGAGAAAGAAGATGACATAGCTCCGGCGCTGGACGAGATACGGAATGCGGGAGTGAACGCGCTGTGCGTCTATCTCGGTAATTTCGGCCCCGAGGGCCCCGAAACGCTGCTGGCGGCCAAATTCGACGGCCCGGTCATGTTTGCCGGCGCCGCGGAAGAGTCGGCCGCCGGCCTCACGGCGAATCGGGGCGACGCCTACTGCGGCATGCTCAACGCCTCCTACAACCTCGGCCTGAGGAACCTGAGCGTCCACATACCCGAGCGGCCCGTCGGCACACCGCAGGAGATCAGCGTGTTACTTGACGAATTCACCGCGGTGGCCCGCATCATCCTCGGCATGAAGCGTCTCAAGATCTTCTCCTTCGGGCCGCGCCCGCAGGATTTCTTGGCCTGTAACGCCCCCATAAAGCCGCTCTATGACCTCGGCGTCGAGATAATGGAAAACAGCGAGCTTGATCTCTACGAGATCTTCCTTGCGGCCAAGGACGATCCGATGGTCAAGGATATCACTCGCGCGATGTCATCGGAGGCCGGGGTGAAGCATAACTTCCCCGACGTCCTGCCCGCGATGGCCCAGTATGAGGTGGCGCTCGTTCGTTTCTTCGAGAATAATCTCGGCGCAAGCAAGTTTGCCGTCTTTGCCAACAAATGCTGGCCCGCCTTCGAGCGTTTCTTTGGGTTTGCCCCCTGTTACGTGAACTCGCGGCTGGCCATGCGGGGCATTCCCGTCAGCTGCGAGGTCGATATATACGGGGCGCTCAGCGAGTATATCGCACTGTGCGCCACCGGGCTCCCCGCGACCCTGTTGGACATCAACAATACCGTCCCCGAGGATATGTACCGGGAGGCCGGCGGCGCGGTCGGAGACTACCGGCCCTCCGACCTCTTTATGGGTTTTCACTGCGGCAACACGCCGTCCTGTCTCCTGGCCGGTCCCCAGCTCACCTATCACCGCATTATGAACCGGCTCATGGAGGAAGGAAAGGAGCCCCAGATCACGCGCGGGACGATGGAGGGCACGATAAAAAGCGGGCCGGTCACCTTGCTTCGCCTGCACGCGAGCGCGGATGCCCGGTTACTCGCGTACGTCGCCGAGGGAGAGGTAATCGACCTGGACCCGAGATCGTTCGGCAGCATCGGCGTCATCGGGGTAAGAGAGATGGCGCGCTTCTACCGGCACGTCCTCATCGAAAAACGATTCCCTCACCATACCGCCGTCGCGTTCGCGCACGCGGGACGCCGCCTCTTTTACGCCTTGCGGATGCTCGGCATCACCGACCTCTTCCACAACCGGCCCGATGGAGACCGGTATCCCACCGAAAACCCGTTTTAACAGGGACTATCATTAACGGAGGGCACAATGAAGATCGACGGAGAATGGTTCAAGGACGAACAGGGGCGCACGCTCCAGCTGAGAGGCGTCAACCTCGGGGGGAGCAGCAAGGTTCCCTACCGACCGGACGGCGCGACCTGGAGAAGCGAGGGGTTCTACGACTATCGAAACGTGAGCTTCATCGGCCGCCCCTTCCCGCTCAATGATGCCGACGAGCATTTTCGGCGTCTGAAGGAGTGGGGGCTCACCTTCGAGCGCTTCTTGGTGACCTGGGAGGCCATCGAGCATGAGGGGCCCGGTTTATATGATGAGGCGTACCTCGACTACGTGCGCGCGGTGCTCGAAAAGGCCGCCCGGTGGGGGATATCGGTCTTCGTCGATCCCCACCAGGACGTCTGGTCCCGGTGGACCGGCGGAGACGGCGCCCCGGCGTGGACCATGGAGGCCGTCGGGATGGATATCACCAAGATGGACGAGGTGGGAGCGGCCATCATCCATAACGTCCACGGACAGCCCTACCCTCACATGATCTGGGACACCAATAACTATAAGCTCGGCACCTGCACCATGTTCACGCTCTTCTTCGGCGGTAAGGATTTCGCGCCCCGGTGTATCATCGAGGGGCAGAACGTACAGGAATATCTGCAGCGCCGCTACATCGACGCCATAAAGAAGCTGGCCGCACGGCTGAAAGGGCTCCCCAACGTGGTGGGATACGGGAGTCTCAACGAGCCGCAGTGCGGCTATATCGAGTTTCGCGATATCGTGACCGCCGGCGAGTTCAGGTTCGTCGGGGAGGCGGCGCCGGGCCCGCTCGATTCCATGGCTGCGGCCGCAGGCTACCCCCGGACCGTGGACCGCTTCAAGATGAAGATAACCGGATCCAGAAAAATCGGCCGCATCACCATCAACCCGCACGGCGTGCGCCTCTGGAAGCCCGGCCGCGAGTGCGTCTGGAAGGAGCACGGCGTGTGGGACGACAAGGACGGAACTCCCCGGATCCTCAAGGAGGACTATTTCTCGCACGTACGCGGCAGGCAGGTCAGTTTTGTCAACGACTACCTGAAGCCTTTCGTCAACCTATTTGCCCGCGAAGTCCGGACGATACATCGTGGCGCCTTTGTATTCATCGAGGCCATCCCGGGCAAGGAATTCCCGAATTTCAGCCCCCGTGAGTCAAAGAACCTCGTCAACGCCAGCCACTGGTACGACGTTCTCATGGTATACCGGAACAAGTTCAGCCCCTGGTTTTCCGCCGATATCTTCAAGGAGAAGCTGGTTATCGGGAAAAAGCGGGTTTTGAGGTCGTTTGCCAACCAGATAGGCCACATCAAGAACTATAGCCGCGACCGGATGGGCGGCGGCCCCACCCTCATCGGAGAGTTCGGCCTCATGTATAAGCTCTATAACGGCAGGGCCTATCGGACGGGTGACTACACCAAGCACGTACAGGCGCTCGACTCATACTATCAGGCGCTGGACGCCAACCTCGTGGGCGGCACCATATGGAACTACAGCGCCGATAACACCAACCGCTACGGCGACAACTGGAACGAGGAGGACAATTCGATCTTCTCCCGCGACCAACAGACCGATCCGTCCGATATCAGCTCGGGCGGGCGCGCCGTCGAAGGCTTCTGCAGGCCCTACGCCGTCAGGACCGCGGGGGTTCCGCTTTCCATGTCGTTCGATCTGAAAAGGAGAATTTTCACCTATTCGTTCAGGCCCGATCCCGCACTGTCGGCACCGACTGAGCTGTATATTCCGCGCTGCCACTACCCCGAGGGATACCGGGTCCAGCTCACGGACGGGAGCTACGAAAAGAAAGAGGATGATCAGATGCTCCTGATAACGTCCTCAAGAGGGCCTGAGACAAAGGTGGTCGTCTTCCCTGAAAAATGACGGCAGGCCCTCCGGTCCGAAACTACGGCAACGATACGCTTCGGGCAACGTGGGTATTATAGCGCCTCCGCCGCTTTATGACTCGTCCGGTCCCTCCACCTTATGACGAGGAGATGATCCTCCGCCTTACGAGTATGCAAGGCACATATGGGGCCACACAAAGCCGGAGGCCGCGATATTTACGACACGCGAGAGCCCGCCCCGTCTCGTCGTCTTGGATACCCTTCGGTCTCCCGACATGTGCTTTTTATCTGCCGGCCCTTGTTTGCAAGCCTCACATAAAACTCGCACGCCCCTTGAATTCGGATTTGAAAGGAGATATAATCTTTCTGTTTTTTTCCAAGACGGAGGTACGCCATATGGGATGTCTCTTCTGCAAGTTGGTCAGCAAAGAACGTCAGTCGACCGTCGTCTATGAGGATGATAAGGTCTTCTGTTTCGAGGATATCAATCCCCTGGCGCCGATCCACGTGGTGGTGGTCCCCAAGGAGCACGTCGGCGATCTCGGTGAACTGTTCCGGACCGGGAAGATGTCGGTCATGGCCGATCTGTACCGCGGGGCATTTGAGGTGGCTCGGAAAAAGGGAATCGACGAGAAAGGCTTCCGCACGGTGATCAACAACGGCCCCGAGGGCGGGCAGATCATCTGGCACCTGCACCTGCACGTCCTGGGCGGCAGGAGGCTCGGCGATGGGCTTGCCGGTTAGCGACGGGGGGCAATTCAGGATACGATGAACAGCTCGCGCTCACTTCCTATCGTCGTACACAAATACGGCGGCTCATCCGTGGCCGACCCCGAAAAGCTCAAGCGCGTGGCGGGGCGCATCATCGCCGAAAAGGAGCGAGGCAGACGCGTCGTGGTTGTGGTGAGCGCCATGGGCGATACGACAGATCGGCTCTTGTCCCTGGCCAGGGAGGTGGTGACGACACCCACCGCACGCGAGCTCGACATGCTGCTGTCAGTGGGAGAGCGCATCTCCATGACGCTCTTGTCGATGGCGCTCAACGAGATGGGCCACCCCGCAAAATCGTTCACCGGCTCCCAGAGCGGCATCATCACCGACACGAGGCACTCAAACGCCCGGATCGTCGAGGTGAGGCCGAAAAGGATCATCGAGGCGCTGGATGCCGGCCTCATTGCGATCGTGGCGGGCTATCAGGGAATCAGCGTGGAAAATGAGGTGACGACGCTGGGCCGCGGCGGGTCGGACACGACGGCCGTCGCCCTTGCCGCGGCCCTCGGGGCCGATTATCTCGAGATCTGCTCGGATGTGGACGGTGTCCTGACCACCGACCCCCGGGTGGTGACCGACGCACAAAAGATCGAGGCGCTTTCCTTCGATGAGATGCAGGAGATGGCAGAGGCGGGGGCCAAGGTCCTCAATAGTGCGGCAGTCGAGTACGCCAAGCGCGCCGGGATCACCATCCGCTCCGTTTCCACCTTCGGCCCGGGGACCGGGACAATGGTGGGAGATTTCTATGAGGAGGCGCGGACGGGGTTTGTGCGCGCCGTAGTCTTTGAGCGGGACGTGGTCTATGTCGTCTCCGACGATCTCTTTTCGCTTGCCGAGGTGGATGAGATCCTCCTCTTCCTCGACGGCCAGGCCGCCGACTATAAGCAGTTTGATCTCAAGACCTACGGCGGCGTGGGCTTCTCATTCACGTTCATCCTGTCGCTTGAAAACGTCCACGCCTACCAGGATATGAAGCGGCGGCTTGTTGAGCGTTTCTCCGGGAGGATCCTTTTCATGGAGGAGTGGGCGGCGCTCTCTCTTGTCGGCGAGGGGATAAACAACACGGGAGAGAACGTCAAAAAGGCCCTCTCGATCCTGAAGGCCCGGGGGATTGTGGTGCACGATATTCACACCTCGCGCTTCCGCATCAGCGCCCTTGTCGCGCGCGACAAAATCGATGAAGCGGTGCGCGTCTGTCATGATACCTTCATTACGAAAAACGGGCGAGTAAATCGAGGTGGGTAAGCTATTGATATGATACGTCCGCGGCGCTAAAAAAGGCGGCCACCGGGCCGCCTTTTTGTTTCTGTGCGTGGAAGGAACGACCGGCACCGAGAAAGCCGTCCGCCGTGCTCTCTACGGATTGGCTCCCTGTCCCTGGTTTCCCTGCGGGGGTCCCGCGGGGGGCGTCTGGGCAGGGGGCTGGTTTGTCATATAAAAATATATGAACCCTGCCACCGCTCCAACCAGCAAAATGAAGATAAGGCATGTCCGGCAGCTCGTGCCCGTCGGCTCAATCTTAGACATGTCGATCCCGGAACGGGGAGACTGCCCGGCGGGCATGCCGCCGACGGCGGGCAAACGATCCTCTCGCTCTTCATCGTCACCCGGTCCAAACCTATTAGGGTTCTCCATTCTTCCTCCCGCAGATCTCGCTAAAACGTCCCGAATACGCCAATAAAACAGAGGAGACCCGCAATCATTGTCGCCAGGGCCATAACCCACACGATCGCGGTGACGAAGGGGGGATTGCTTTCTCCTTTTGCCCGAGCGAGGATTCGGGGCAGCACCACCATATCAAACGTCCCGGTGATGATGAGGATGATGCCCAAAAGCTTATGCGTCTCAAGCACGAACGTCTCCCTCCTATAAGTCCACGACTATCCTGATGGAGTCTTCGCTCGAAAGCCCCTTGAGGTGTTTGAGGGTAGCATGGATCGTATCGGAGACGATCTGCGCCGCAAAGCCGTCAAGCTCTATCGGCACGCCGTCGGCCTTGATGGCGACACTCCCTTTTTGGACGGAGAACTCGAGCCGTCGCGGGATCTTGACCCCTCTGAGGGAATTGGCAACCCCGGAAAATACGTTTGCGACGTACATCTCCACAAACGCGTTAAGGTCGATTTCCTTATCGCCGACGAATGCCTGTGCCTTCATACGTGCCCCGATATGAATCGGATATAAGTGGTGCGCCCGGCAGGACTCGAACCTGCGCACCAGCGTCCGGAGCGCTGTGCTCTATCCCCTGAGCTACGGGCGCATAACGAGTGTGCGTTCTCTTGCTGGAGGATAAGTTACCATAGCGCCGAAAGGAAGTCAAATACTCTTCTCAGATGAATGGTGGAAAAATAGGGGGACTCTATACTCCTCAGGAAAGCTCGAAGCGAGAATGGGTCTTTCTTCTATTTAAACTCCGGAAAAGGATATCGAACCGATCCCCAAGGAGTATTGTTACTGATATGATACTACCATCGTTGTCCGGAGTTCAAATAGGGGAATAGGTCATGTCAATTAAATAGTCGAAATTGGTTTCAGGGTGTTTCCTCTCCAGTTCTGGTTTAACATATCTGTCACGCCGTACATGATGCGATCGGCGCTCGCCTCGTTGGTGAAGAAGTTGTTCATGGGGCGGGTCCTCCGGCGCACCCCGAAAGGCTCGCTCCAGAATGTTGGTCGTCCGAACCGATCTCTGCAGCGTCCGGTCGGCGTTGTGGTAGTGTAGGTTGCTGAGAAAGTCCTCCCTCATGCACCGCGCTGCCCGCTCTTCCTCGACCACCCATTTCTTTTCCCATGCCGTGAATCGCTTGATCGCCTCTTTCTTGTTATACGCCCCAAAGATCAGCTTCGCCTTACCAAGGCAGTGAGTGTGATTGACCTTTCTGATCTTCACGGCCACGTTACGCATCCGGTGAACGATGCATGTCTACGAAGGGATAGATGCTCCTGAGGCCTTCAAGAGGCCGGGGTTCCTGTCCAAGATGAGCAGTTTGAGATGCTTCCCCAACAGACCTCTCCCCCTGAGGTCGGAAAGAAAAATCCCTCCAGGACGCCTCGTCCTCCACATCCGCCAGCCTAAACAAAAGATTCCCAAGGTGTAAATTGATACTGATCAATCTTTAATGACAGGGCAAAAAGGTGCATGCCATTTTGTTTTTGACAAAACCAGCCTGCCTCTATCAGACAAACACCGATGACAAAGCCGCCTTTTGTCTGAAGTCAATTCCATCCTTTTTCCCATGAAAAAATCAGACCCGGCCTGATTGCCGGGAAAAGCGTCAGAGCGTAGAGTGTCACTAAGAAGAATAGGGAATGGAGAGAGATCGCCTCATCTACCGACCAAGCAAGGAGTAGTGCTATGGAAAAGAAATGTACCGCCTGTGGAAAAAAACAGGCAAGAACGGAATGTGACAACTGCGGAACGGCAATATGCGGCGATTGCTGCAAGCTGGAGATATGGGGCACCGGTGCTGAAGATTTGAGCGCCCGCTATTTTTGCCCGACCTGTAAAGATGATCCGGATGTCAACCCATGGGGGGCTTACAGCAACGTGGACGGCAAGGAAACGGGCGGGGATGCCCGAGCGGCTGTCTCAAACAGCCGGTTAGGCGTTGAGACGGAAAGGGCGCGAAGCAACGGGAAAAAATTATACGCAACGTGCAAAGAGGCGCTGGCCGGGATATGTGACGGCGCAACCATCATGGTCGGAGGGTTCACAGGAAGGGGGACACCGTCAAATCTTCTCCTTGCCCTGCGCGATCTGGGGCCGAGGGATCTTACCGTCATCCGAAACGACGCAAGCGGAGGATGGAAAAACCCCATAGACGTGGATATTCTCATTGAGGCAGGGATGGTCAAAAAGGTTATCACCTGCTTCGCCGTGTTCGGGTCACCTAAGAAAGTGAGTGTGCTTGAGCGTGCGGCGATGGAAGGCCAAGTCGTTGTCGATCTCGTGCCCCAGGGGACCCTCGCGGAACGAATCCGGGCAGGCGGTGCCGGCATCGGCGCGTTTTATACTCCTACGGGAGTCGGCACGGAAGCTTCTGCAGAAAGGGAAACACGCGTCATTGACGGCCGTGAAATGCTGCTCGAATATTCGCTCAAGGCGGATTTTGCGCTGATCAAGGCCTATAGTTCCGATACACTGGGAAACCTCGTATACAGGAAATCAGCACGCAATTTCAATCCGATAATGGCCATGGCGGCAACGACTACCGTAGTGGAAACTGAGAACCTTATCGAACCGGACGCCCTCAACCCGGATCAGGTTATAACTCCATGTGTGTTTGTAGACCGTATTGTTCACGTTCGAAATGGGAGGTGCAACTAAAACCATGAAGGAAAGAATGTCAGAAGAACAGATGGCCAGGCGCGTGGCAGGGGAACTCAAAGATGGGTTTTGTGTTAATCTCGGCATCGGAATGCCCATGATGGTTGCATCGTATATCCCTTCCGGCGTACACATACTTGTCCATTCCGAAAACGGGGTACTGGGGGTCGGCCACCATGCTCCTATGGGAATGGAAGATAAGGACCTCGGCAATGCAGGGGACGAAAACGTTACGGTGGTTCCAGGCGCATCATTTTTCGACAGCGCGGAAGCATTCGCCATGGTTCGGGGAGGACATCTTGACGTTACAGTTCTCGGCGGGTTCCAGGTCTCTGAGAAAGGAGATCTATCAAACTGGAAGCTCCCCGGCAGGACGGTTGGAAGTTATGGTGGGGCGATAGATCTCGCCTCCGGCGCCAAAAAAGTCATTGTTATGATGAAACATACGACCCCGCTGGGAGAAACGAAGATCGTGACCGACTGTACATACCCGATCACCGCCCGGCGATGCGTATCGATGATTGTGACCGATGTGGCGGTTATTGAAATTACGAAAAAAGGATTGTGCCTTCGGGAAACAGCCCCGGGTTGGACAACAAAGGAGGTTCAGGATATTACCGGCCCGCGTCTCAATGCAGATGCGGCTGTTGAATGGGTTGAATAAAGGATGCAACTGCTGTAAATTCTTTTTCCGAATAGAGAAAGCCCTGTGTTATTCCCGATGTTGATGAAGAGACACACGATGATTACCCTATAAGTTTGTTCTGTACTGCGTACAGGATAATTTCGGCATTGCTTTTCATCTTCATCTTTTCCAGGATGTGGGAGCGGTGGGTGCTGATGGTTTTGACGCTCAGATGCAGAATCTCGGCGATTTCCGAAACGGTCTTTCCGGATGCTATAAGCTGCATGACGTGATGTTCGCGATCGGACAGGGTTTCGTGGGGCAATTTCGTCATGTCGGTGTCCAGATAGTTGGCCAGCTTTTCGCCTAGGGACGCGCTGATGTAGCGTGCGCCTGCGGAAATCTTCCGAATAGCCGAAATCAATTCATGGGGTGCGCTTGCCTTTGTCAGATAGCCGGCTGCTCCCGCCCGCAATGCCCGGATGGCGTATTGCTCTTCGGGGTAAATGCTGAGAATAAGAACGGGGAGTTTTGGACAGTCGGCTTTCAACTCCCGCAGGATTTCCAGGCCGTTCTTCCCGGGCATTGAAATATCCAGCAGTACAACATCGTATTGCTTCTTTTTGATATATGCGAGGACTTCCTGTCCGTTTCCCGCTTCATCCTCAACAACTAGATCAGGCGTTTCTGAAAGAACCTGCTTGAAACCTGCGCGAACAATGGGGTGATCGTCGGCAATAAGGATTCTGATCTTTTTCCCTGTCATGATGTTTTTCCTGTCTTTGGCAAGGGGATACTAATCGTTATGGTGGTGCCCCGTCCGCCTTTCCCGACGATGGACTCCTTTCCTCCCCAGTGATAGACCCGTTCTTTGATTCCCAGCAAACCGAATGAATCGGGCTTTTCCATCTGACGATGCGTGATGCCCTTGCCGTTATCCTTGACAACAAACTCGAGACGGTCGTTGGTTGCCTTCAGGCGGACAGTTACTCTCGTGGCCTCGGCGTGACGCTGCACGTTCGTCAAGGTTTCTTGAAAAATGCGAAATACAGTCGTCGCCAAATCCGGATCGATAACCATATCTTCCGGACTGAAGGATACTTTGCAGGCGATGCCGGTGCGTCTGGAAAATTCCTCGGCCTGCCAGGCGATGGCCGCTGTCAGGCCGAGATGATCGAGCATGCCCGGACGCAACCCCATGTAAATCTGTTTGACGGTCTTCATCGTCAGATCAACGAGGGAGGAGAGGCTATGAACTCTGTCCGACAGCACCGTCTGTCCAGCCGGGATCTTGTTTTTCAGCAGGATGATGTCCGTATTCATTGCCGTTAGAAGCTGCCCTAACTCATCGTGCAACTCACGTGCGATGCGGGTTCTTTCCTTTTCCCGTATTGATTGAAGGTGCGCCGATAATTTGCGCAACTGCTGCCTTGACAGTTCAAGTTCTTGTACTGCCCGTTTCCGGTCCGTAATATCCTCATATGTAATAACCACTCGTTTTTCTTTTAATTTTTTGCCGATTCGCGCAGCGTTGATCATGCATTCTATTTCCGTGCCGTCTTTCCGTACACAGGGGAACTCCATGCTGGCAATGGGTTGCTTTTCCAGAACGGAATAGAGTTTGCCGGCGATCCTTTCATAGTCCTTTTCTGTCCGGTACAAAAGACGGGTATACCTGCCGATCAGTTCATCGGATGTCCAGCCGAATACAGCCGTGACCCCCCGATTGATAAAAATAATCCTTCTGTCCTGCAACCCGATGACGGCGTGAGGTATCGCTTTCAGGATGGACGCCTCTAAGGCCTCCATCTCGGCGATTTCATCGCGCGCCTTGATTAATTCTTCGATGTACATGGATTTTATTGTTTTGTCGATAAGCGATTGATATTGATGAGAACTTCCTTCTTTTGGAGTGAAGTATGGTCATGTCAATTAAATTGTGGAAATTGGCTTCAGGGTGTTGCCTCTCCAGTTCTTACTTAGCATATCCGTCACTCCGTACATGATCCGGTCGGCGCTCGCCTCATTCGTAAAGAAGTTGTTCATCGGTCCGGACGATACGGTTCCGGATAGAAAGGACGCGATCGTTGTCAGGGCACCCGAAGATCAAGGGATCGTCCTCTTTCGGATGTTCATCAACGATCGGAACGAAATTGCCAAGCTTCAGGAGTATCAGAGGGGTATTACCTGTACGCTGCTCAAATAGCGGCGGAAAGCATGTGAACGTCTGAGAAGAGCGTGTCCCCACTACCAACGACCCTGATGGAAACAGGCAGTTATGACTTTTGCAGCTGCCTGTTTTTCTATTTTCCCGCCCTATTAAGTAATCAGAAAACCACCTAAATCTGTTAATTATCGTTACCCACTTTTCGCTCCCTCTTCCTCTGATCTTGCCGAAAATTTGTGCCAAAAATAGATCGAAATTGGGGCGCATAACGAGTGTGCGTTCTCTTGCTGGAGGATAACTTACCATAGCGGCGAAAGGAAGTCAAATACTCTCCGGCCGACCGGGGAAAAAACTTGGCTCCGTTTCAAAGGCTTAATCGCCGTTCATCGGATCAAGATTATCGTTTAGCATAATCTCAATTGCGGTAGTCACGAGCTCTGTTAACAGTCCGCCTCCTGTTGATAGATTTATCATGCTACGCAACGTTTTGCTCTGGCGATTCTTCATGGACGCGTCGTTGACAGAGCTCCAATCCGTCAAGAAAGGTCTTAAGGGGCGTTTCTCCCCCTGATTGATACGCTTTCCGTTGCAGCATCTCACGAACTCACCGAGACTTGTCTGGATCTCATCGAGGGAATAATAGAGTTCCTTCCTGGAAGACAATGATACCATCACCCGTGCTAAGTCCGTCTTTTTCCTTGACACTTCTTTCGTCCTCCACTAAAATCTCAGACGGATATTGGTCGTATGTACAATTTTATGTACGAACATACAATAAGTATAATTCCCGCGGGGTCGACAGGTCAGCCGGTCAATTCCGAAAGTAATAGGTAATGGAAAGAATCGCCGACATACGGAGACGCGAAATCCTGGAAAGCTACTACCAAGTGGTGTCGAAGGAAGGCATTGAGGGATCGTCGATCGCCAAGATCGCGAAGCTCATGGGGGTTCAGCCCGGCCTGATTACATACTACTTCAAGTCAAAAGACGAAATGACCAATGAGTTGGTCGATTTCGTCCTGTCGAAGTATGAAGAACCGTACTTTTACGGGATCGACGAGACGACCGACTACAAGAAAGGTCTCGACACGCTCCTCGACCGGATCTTCGGTCCCAACAAGGTGCGATTCGTTGATGACGGCGTGTTCTATTCCTGTTATTCCCTCACGTTCAGAAATCCGAGAATCAAGGGACAATTCGATCAAATGTACGGTCGATTTCGAGCCCTGCTGACCAAGGAGCTCACACTCTGGGGACAAGCAGGCGTCATCCGAAACGTTGACGTCCACAACACGGCAAACGTCATCATAGGCCTCATGGAAGGACTGGGATATTTTAAACAGACCCTGGATAGCCGGCAGTTCACCGATTTGCGTAAGAGTATGAAAGAAATGGTGTTGCGCCTCCTGGTCGGATAGCCTCTTCGCTGTCAGATCAAAGGGGCCAGCGCTGACTGCGGCGATTGAACTGATCCCGCTTCTTGCCATCCCTCTCCTCGTGCATCCTGCAATAGGTCCACACCTCGGGACACTCGTCCGGGTTTTCGCCCCGAAGACATCCATTCCTCCGGGCCCGCGCAGGCCGGAAAAGGGCTATTTCTTCGGCCGGTACGTGATAAAGCGGCACATCGGGTCCCCCCTGGCGATGCAGTGGGTCTCCTCGACCCTGGCGTCCGGCCCGAGTATCCAGCGGGCGACGCCTAGCTCGAAACCCACCTCGGCGTAGCATATCGCCGACCCGGTTTTGAGGCCCAGGCACCAGTAGCAGGGCGAAAGCTCGAGGCACCACCCCTCGTCGGTCGTGTAGTCCGTATGGAGGCTATCTCCGAAGATCGCCCTGCCGGCCTGAACCATGATGGTTTCGATCCGGACGTATTCGTCGAACAGCTTGTCGGCCGGGCCTTGCGCGACCCGGACCCCCTCAAGGGCGAAGAGTCCCGGCATATCGCAGAGCATGTTCTTAAAACCCTTGAGGCCGGATTGCAGCATGATAGAGCGGGCGCCCTTCTCCCCGAGGACCTCGACCATGCCGGAAACAAGGCGCGTGAAATCGGAGAAGGGATGCTGTTGCTCGAGCGTGTTCGGAGGATAGTTATCGATGTAGTGCAGGAGTTTGGTGTAATTAAGGATCGAATTCAGCCCATTCTTTCCGAGTATCTCTTGTACGGTGATAAACGTCAAGAACAAGAGCTGATTTGGGGCTTTCTCTTTAAGCGGCATCGTAATCCCCCTTTGCCGTAGCGTGCCCTGAACTATAGCATAGTATTATTATGGCGTCATCAGTTAAGTATGGCGGATAAAAGAATCACTATCTCTCTTTTATGTGCGCTCTTTTTGTGGCGTCTGATTGGAATAATATAAGGGGGGCGGTTGCCCCCCATTAATGAGTAAAAAACAGTCCCTGTAAGCACGATCCTTGACGCGACCGGGCATAGATTTGAGAGTCGAGCCCGGGGAAATCCGACCCGGGCTATCCTTAGGCTGGGAACGCCCAGTCGCCGCTCGTCAGTTGGCCGCCGTCTACGGCGATAATTGCGCCGGTTACGTACGATGCCTTCTCAGAGCTCAGAAAGAGGATGACGTTGGCAATATCCTCCGGCACCGCTATGCGGCCGACCGGGATCGTCTTGAGCGCATTTTGAAATACCTCCTCAAGCATCTTCCTCGGCACCCCGGCACGCTCGTAAATCGGGGTATCGACCCAGCCGGGCATGATGGCATTTGCGCGTATGCCGCGCAGATCCCGTGCCAGGTGTTTCGTGTACTTGAGAACAGCGGCCTTCGTCGTCGAATAGAGGAAGTGATGGTTACCAAGCTCGACGACGGCCGCGGTCGATGAGATATTGACGATCGAAGCGTGAGACGACTTCCTCAACAAGGGCAGGCAATTCGTGACCATCAGCATCGGCCCCTTGACGTTGATTTCGTAATGGTAGTGAAAGTCTTCTTCCTTCATGTATTCAATCCCGGTAAGCCTGCCGACGCCGGCGTTGTTCACCAGCACGTCGAGCCTCCCGAACGTGTCGCTGACGTACTTGCTCACGGCGGCCACCTGGTCCGCCTTAGATATGTCGCACAGCTGGGCGTGATAGCTCTTTCCGAGCTTTGCCGCCGCGGCTTTGAGTGCCTTTTCATCAAAGTCGACGGCGACGACGTCGGCGTGATTTTCAATAAACTGCGTTGCCGCGCCGAGCCCGATTCCCGAGGCGGCGCCGGTCACCAACACAACATAGTCCTTAAACATCGAACCCCCCTGTGAAAAGAATGATCGATTTACGATCTATCGACAGCACGCACAACGATGGGCGGCCGCTTCTACCCGACAACCGCCGACATGACCACGTCCGAAAGCCGCTGGAGCCTCAAAAAGCTCCTTCCTTCTTCCATCAGGCCCGCCGAGAGGAAAATGAAGCTGAGGTCCCTTTCGGGGTCGATCCAGAACATGGTGGAGCCTGCCCCCAGCCCGCCGTACGTCCCGGGTGAGGTGCCCAGGCCGAAGGGATGCGGAAAGTAGGAGCCCTCTCCCCTCAGAAAGAAGCTCAGCCCGAGGTATGCCGGGTACTGGGGCCATCCGTACATCTCGCGCATGTAGTCGAGCAGATGGTTGACCATCGTCCCGGTCTGGTTTGTCGTGGCAAGCTTTATCGTCTCCGGGCTCAAGATCCGCGCGCCGTTCAGCTCTCCGCCGCGCCGTAGCATTTCGGCAAAAAGATAGATGCCGTGCGCCGTCGAGACGCCTCCACCGGCCGGTAGCTCCATCTCCTCGTTGGACAAAAAATTCATGGCCTCGATCAGCGAGGGATCGAAAATACCGGGGGTCTTGTCCCTCATGACGACGGGCACGATCCTTTCCTTGAAGCGATCCAGCAGCGTGAAGGACGTGTCTTTCATGCCGAGCGGCAGGAACACGTCTTCCATCAATATCTGGCGAAACGGGCGCTTCTTCTCATCGAGCCGCTGCACCATGGCCGCGACGATCGCGTGCGCCGTCGTTGCGTTATAAGTCATCAGGGTTCCGGGAAGATAGAGCACGCGCTCGTTTGAAAGCGTGGCAACAACCTGCTCTATGACGCCGAGCTTATCCAGTGGAAGGGTAAAGGGGATCTCCGTGTTCAACCCGCTGGTATGAGTAAGAATGTTCCATACGGTGATGTTCTGTTTTCCCTTGATGCCGAATTCCGGGATAACGTCCCTAATCGGGGTGGTCAGATCGAATTTCCCCCGCTCGATGTCCATCAGCACCCTCACCACGGTCATCTGCTTGGTGAGCGACATGATAAAGAAATAGTCGTCGATTTTTGCGGGGCGCTTTTTTGCGAGGTCGGTGCTTCCCACCGCCTCGTACGCCACAATCGTTCCGTGCCGCGCCACAATGTACACGGCTCCGTCGTACAGGCCCGCGGACGTGTCCTGTTCGATGACATTCTTCAAGCGCTCGAGGCGCTCGGGGTCAAGGCCGAGCTTTCGAATTTCCGCGGCGTCAGGCTTTACCTGTTTTGTCTGTGACATAAGAAAACCTCCCTGTTATAGATAGTCGGACGGAATAGATAAAATATGTTTGTAATGCCGCTATTACTTGGTTTTTTTCTTTGGAGACTTGGCGGCATCCTTTTCCATGATCCACCGGTCAGGCGT
Organism: uncultured delta proteobacterium; assembly: GCA_963792965.1. Taxonomy (GTDB): domain Bacteria; phylum Desulfobacterota; class Zymogenia; order Zymogenales; family Zymogenaceae; genus CAWBYW01. The sequence continues at coordinate 131,953 of CAWBYW010000018.1, forward strand.
GACCACCTTTTCAAAGCCCGTGCGTTTTGATTTTTCCTTTGCCAGACTTTTCATGCCCGACGCCGCCATGGATGAATAGAGCTTTCCGCTCAGCTTCGGGAAATTGCCTCCGAATCTGGATAGCCATCCCCTGTACGCCGGTATCGCGACTTCCAGTGGTTTTTTATTCAACACGTTATTCACTATGACCTTTTCTATGTCTTGGACCGTGAGGATCCGGGGCGCCGAAAAACCGACGGCCGCCGCTTTGTCCCCATAGATAAGCTGCGTCTGGAGCTTCGCGGTATTGACGAGATCGGGCTCGACGAGCGTTACGTAGATGCCGTGCGGCTTGAGCTCGTAATATGCCGCCAGCGAAAAGCCTCGTAGCGCGAATTTTGAGGCACTGTAAAGGCTGATACCGGGAACGGGGGCCAGGCCCGCCAGCGAGCACATATTGACGATGTGTCCGTACCCCTGCTTCAGCATCTGCTGGGCCGCGAACTTCGTTCCCAGTATCGCGCCTTTGGTGTTGATGTCGATATGGAGGTCGATATGCTCAAGGGGAAATTCTGTCAGAAAGCCCTGAACCGCAAACCCCGCGATGTTCATGCATACGTCAAGCTTGCCCCACTTCTTGATAATCAGGGACATCGCCGCCTGCCACTCGCCGGCCTTCCTGACATCCAGCTTTTTCAAGATCACGTGCTGCCGATCCCACTTTGATTCGTCCGCGCTTTTTTCCAGCGCGTCCGTGTTTACGTCCGTCGCCAGGATGTTGTAGCCTCGCCCGGCCAGCACCGTGGTCAGGTGCCGCGCGATTCCGCTTGCGCATCCGGTGATGAGCATAACCTGGTTAGCGTTTTCTTTCGTTTCTTTCACTTTCAGCCTCCGAATGATTAATAATAGGAAGAAATCTATCAGCCGTTCTCAATCACCGAGGGTTTGCAACACCGCATACGGCCGATTACCCGGCCGCTTCATGGCATCCAAATACGTATGAAGTGCGTCCGTCGTGGCGGACCGCCTGAGCCCGATTCGATCGGGCGCCGCAGCTCCTGTGTATGCTCCTGACTTGTTTTCAACGTGTCTGATATATATTCGTGCGCCGCGATGTACGACAATCTCGCGTCGCTGCAACCTCGGAAGGCCCTTAGATCGGTTGGAGAATACCCATAGAGCGCATTGTATTATAGTTTTTCAGTTTAATGGTGTCAAGAAAAACTTGGTCATATCGAAAATAGATTGGTTATATAAATATCTTATTGGTTATACGACCAATATTTTACATATCAATCCCATCCCGGCATTCATGAGCGCCTTCCTAATAGTCGAAAGCCTCCGATTCCGATGAATTATCGCACGGCCCGCGTCGCCTCGGGAAGGCCGCGGCGCTGATTCTTCCCGATGGATCTGCCACACCGATCAGACTAGGTATTCTGAGCTGAACGGGTTTGCCATGCAGTTAAAAAATACGAGTGGGATTGAAAATATACTGATGTCATTACATTATCTTCAGGCGTGACCCGCTTAGGATCCGTGAGTCACTAACTTGGTTATGTGTATGAACGCACCAGTTAACACACCCTATCATTCCGTCAATTCCTACACACGAAACTAGCGTAAGTCCGTTAAATCAGTTAAGTATTGTTACACGAATTTCAGCACCTTCCTTTCCGATCGACTTAGAGATCTGTGCCATATTTGTGCCAAAAATAGGTCGAAATAGGCACAAATAGACCGAAACAGATCGAAACAAAAAATCCCGAAAATCGAATGATATCAAATAAATATCAATGATTTCGGGAATTTGGAAAATTGACTTTTTCGCGTCCGGAGCGCTGTGCTCTATCCCCTGAGCTACGGGCGCGATGAAACAAGATCTTGAGAGAAAGGTTATCATACGCTTTCCTGTTAGTCAAACGTTCTTTGTCGTTTTTTATTGTTCCCGTTAAATAGTGGATCGCATCGACTGAAACCCACCCTAAACTTCCGGCACCCCCCGCATCCACTCACGCTCACGAGCGGTAAAAGTAGGCGTGGGTCGCTCGCGGCGGATATCCCCACAAACGCATACGGACGCCTCGGCGCGGCAGGGGCCCGATATACAGGCCGGTACCGGAAACACTATCGGTTATTGGTGTCTTTTGCCGTTCGATCTATGTTATCTTGTTTTAAGCCTATGCTCGGAATAGTGAAGAATCTAAAACAATCCACAAAACGGGCATAAAAAACCTCCCCCGCTTTTAAAAACGAGGGAGGAGCATATCAATTGGCTTAATAAGAGATAAGTATTGTGTTTCTCCAGATCTCGACCCGCTCTCGATTTGGGCGCAACGCGGAAGAGCCGTCTCTGTTGCGATCAGTCGAGGTCAAAGCGGTCAAGGTTCATTACTTTGTTCCACACTGCTACAAAGTCGTGCAGGAACTTCTCCTGGGAGTCCTCACATCCGTAAACTTCCGCCAATGCTCGGAGTTGGGAATTCGAACCGAAGATGAGATCGACACGGGTAGCGGTCCACTTGAGGTCGCCCGTTGCGCGATCACGACCCTCGAACACGTCTTTGTCTTCTGAGGTTGCCTTCCACGTCGTGCGCATGTCGAGCAAATTCACAAAGAAGTCATTGGTGAGCGCCTCCGGCCGCTTGGTGAAGACGCCGCGCTGGGACTGCCTTAAGTTGGCATTCAAGACGCGCATACCGCCAATGAGAGCTGTCATCTCAGGAGCGGTCAGCGTCAGCAGTTGCGCGCGATCAATCAGCATTTCCGCTGCCGAGACAGCGTATTTGCTTTTTTGGTAGTTGCGGAATCCGTCGGCTTTCGGTTCCAGGACACTGAATGACGCCGCGTCGGTCTGCTTCTGCGACGCATCAGTGCGTCCCGGCGTGAAGGGAACCGTCACATCGTAACCGGCATTCTTCGCTGCCTGCTCAACGCCCGCGCAACCGCCGAGCACGATCATGTCGGCGAGAGAGACCTTTTTGCCGCCTGAATGCGCGCTGTTGAACTCCTTTTGGACTTCTTCAAGGATGCCCAGTACTTTCGCGAGTTGATCAGGCTGGTTGACCTCCCAGTCTTTCTGCGGTGCGAGACGGATACGCGCCCCGTTCGCACCACCGCGCTTGTCGGAGCTACGGAACGTGGAGGCCGACGCCCAGGCAGTCGATACCAGTTCCGAGACGGAAAGTCCGGAGGCAAGGATCTTTCCCTTGAGGTCCGCGATATCCTTTTCGTCGATTAGTTCATGATCGACTGCGGGTACCGGGTCCTGCCAGATGAGTTCCTCCACAGGCACTTCCGGGCCGAGATAGCGTGAGCGGGGTCCCATGTCGCGGTGGGTCAGTTTGTACCACGCCCGGGCGAAGGCATCCGCGAATTCCTCTGGGTTCTGCAGGTAGCGCCTCGCGATCGGCTCGTAGATCGGGTCGAAGCGCAACGAAAGGTCCGCTGTGGTCATCATCGGCCTGTGTTTCTTCGACGGGTCGTGCGTATCAACCACCATGTCCTCTGCGTCCACGTCCTTGGCCAGCCACTGGTGCGCGCCGGCCGGGCTCTTGACCAGTTCCCACTCGTATTTGAACAGCACCTTCAGATAGCCCATGTCCCATTTTGTCGGGTTCGGCTTCCAGGCGCCCTCGATGCCGCTGCTGATCGTATCGCCTCCTTTGCCGCTTTTGAAACTGCTCTTCCAACCGAGGCCCTGCTCCTCGGTCGGTGCACCTTCAGGTTCAGGACCCACATGCGACGCAGGGCCGGCGCCGTGACACTTGCCGAAGGTGTGGCCGCCGGCAACGAGCGCGACGGTCTCTTCGTCGTTCATCGCCATGCGCGCGAAGGTTTCGCGCACGTCACGGCCCGAAGCAACCGGATCGGGGTTGCCATTCGGCCCTTCCGGGTTCACGTAGATCAAACCCATCTGCACGGCGGCAAGCGGATTCTCCAACTCCCGATCACCGGAGTAGCGCCTGTCGCCGAGCCAGGTGTCCTCACTGCCCCAGTAGATGTCCTCTTCCGGCTCCCAGATGTCCTCGCGCCCGCCGCCGAAGCCGAAGGTCTTAAATCCCATCGACTCAAGCGCGCAATTGCCGGCGAGGATCATGAGGTCGGCCCAGGATATCTTATTACCGTATTTCCGCTTGATCGGCCAAAGCAGTCTACGTGCCTTGTCGAGGTTTACATTGTCCGGCCAGCTGTTCAAGGGGGCCAAGCGCTGATTGCCCGATCCTGCCCCGCCTCGGCCGTCGCCCGTGCGGTACGTGCCTGCGCTGTGCCACGCCATGCGAATGAAGAGCGGCCCGTAATGACCATAGTCGGCCGGCCACCAGTACTGCGAGTCGGTCATCAGGGCATAGAGGTCCTTTTTCAGGGCCGCCAAATCAAGTTTTTTAAACTCTTCAGCGTAGTTGAAATCTTCACCCATCGGATCAGACTTGGAAGAATGCTGATGCAGAATGTGAAGATTTAACTGGTTCGGCCACCAGTCGCGGCTCGAGGTGCCTCCTCCGGCAATGGGATTTTTCGCTTGTCCCGTTACAGGGCTTTTTTTGTCGTTACTCATGTCGTCCTCCTTTCTTTATTTATTTTCGCGCCCGGCTTCTCTTCCGCGGCGCATTTGTCGCAGATTCCTTTTACTTCTACCTGGGTTTTTTCGGCACGCCCAATAGATAGTACGGAATCCGGCAATTCTAATCTATCCAACTCATCGCTGTAGAAATCCCGTGTCAGTCCACACTGGGTACACACAAAATGATGATGGCGGCTGAGATTCGCATCGAACCGGACTCGCTCTCGTGAGGGGCCAAGTACTGTGATAAGACCCAAGTCTTTGAGCCACCAGAGCGTTCGGTAGACCGTATCCATCGATATCGTCGGCATTCGCTTGCGTACACCCTCAAAGACTTTTTCCACGTCGGGGTGGCCGCCAGTTTGCGCAACTTCCCGGAAAATTTCCATGCGCTGGTGGGTCAATTTTGCGCCCGATTTTCTACATACTTCCTCGAAACGAGCCATTCGCTGTTCGAGATCCTTTTTTGACACTTTCACTATCAAATCCTAAATTGGAATGTTATCCTAAATAAGAATAATATAATAAAATAGAACCAATATCAACTCTAAATTGAAATTATGCGGCAACACCGAAGCCCAGGAAGGGGCCGACTGGATCATCAACCGGCTGGTATAGAACGGGATCAAGTCCCATATAGAAGGCTTGAGAGGCGATCTTGGATAAGTCTCTGCACCAAAGGCGATACGGATGGGCACGCGCGTAGGAGACAACGATCGATCCCGGATAACGACTAAGCTGCGAGATATCGCAGCTCTTTTTATTTTGATGTGCAACCGGAAGTCTTTCGAAAACCGGAGAATTATGACGCATTCTGGGGCATTTTAGGGCATCATAGGGAATTGAAAGTACGCTGATGGGCCTGAAAAAACCACCTAAATCCGTTAATTATTGTTATTCAGTTTTTGGCCCCTTCCCTTCTGATCTTCCCGAGAATTTGTGCCATATTTGTGCCAAAAATAGATCGAAATAGGCACAAATAGACCGAAACAGATCGAAATAAGAAATCCCGAAAATCAAATGATATCAAATAAATATCAATGATCTCGGGAGTTTAGAAAATCGCTTGTATCGCGTCCGGAGCGCTGTGCTCTATCCCCTGAGCTACGGGCGCAAGACATCGGTTTTCGAGTGGTAGATACGATAACATAAAGAGGTACAATAGTCAAATACTCTGTAGCAAAGAAGGGAAACAAGTGAGCTTATTCCTGAATCATCGATGCATTTATAGAGAACTACCTATTCTCCGGTCAGAGTTCGATGAGCACGGTCATAAGACGACCGCTTTGGGTATCGCTAAAACATATATCTGTGTGATATACGAATCTTTGGTAGAACGCGTAGATACCATGTCGTTGGGACGACCCTGAAAAGCAAATAGACGAGTCACAGATTTTAGCGTGGCGTCACTCTCCGTCCTATTGCCCGAATGTCGGAAGACGTAGATGAAGCAAGCGGGGACTATTCATATTGGCAGGTCCGTCGTGTCACGTCGACTGGCGAATAATGAACTCGTTGTCCAGCACGATGTCCTGGGTAGCGGCTTCGTGGTCTCCCTCAATACGGTCCAGCAACAGCTTGACGGCGATCGTGCCCATCTCTTTGGTGTTCTCGGATATCACGGTAAGGGGAGGCGAAAAGAGAGAAGACCACGGCGTGTCATCAAAACAGATGACCGATACGTCCCGGGGAATTTGTATGCCGCGCTCCCTGAGGATAGTAAGCCCAACCTCCGTCTTGCCCTGAGTCGAGCAGATAAGTCCGTCCATCGGCCCTCCCCTATCGAGAAATTCTCGAAACGCCCGCCCGATATTTTCCCGGTCGTGGTCTCTCACCGGGATGACGTGGGCTGATGTACCCGAATGATCGGATACCGCCGCTTCAAATCCCGCCTTCTTCTGGTCACCGGAAAAGGTATGCTCGTCGTACCCCAAGAAAACGAGACGCGTCCGCCCCCTTACGATGAGGTGCTCGGCGGCCGTATAGGCCGCCCGGAAGTTGTCGGACCTTACCGCATCCGCGTCAAGCCCTTCGATCTTTCGGTTTATCTGGACAATGGTCGTCCCATTTTTCTTGATAGAAGATAACTGGTCCCGGTTTGCCGGAGAGCACGGAACGAGCAGAATCCCGCTGATCCGCTTGGAAAGAAAGACGTCCAGCACCTCTTGCTCTCGTTTCGGATCTTCCTCGCTGGAGCACAACAGCAGCCCGTAGCGGTTCTCATGGGCGATCTCGTTGACCGCGTTGATGACCGGGGCAAAGAACCTGCTCATGACGGGAATGATAAGGCCGATCGTCTTTGCGTCCTTCATCTTGAGGGCCCGGGCCAGGGGATCCGGAACATAGCTGAGCTTCTTGATCGCCCGTTCTATCTTCTCGGAAAGCTCAGGAGACACATATCGGGTGCCGTTAATATAGGCCGAGACCGTTGCCCGCGAGACCCCCGCCAGGTCTGCCACATCAACGCTGGAGGGACGCTTCGATCTCTTTGCATGCTTATCCATTAAGGCGATAACCTCTCAAGCTCGAAAGCTAATGCCGCGCGGGATTCCCCTCTCTTTCTATCACAGATCGACAAGTACTTTCAACACATTCGCGGTATCATCCATGAGGAGCCTGTATCCGTCGGCCCATTCCGAGAATGGCACGTGATGGGTCTGCAGGATCTTCAGATCAACCCTTTGCCTCTCGACGAAGGCGACGGCGTCGTGGTAGTCGTCCCAGGTATACATGAGAGAGCCCTTCATGGTGATCTCCTTATCCTGGACGAGGATCATCTTCACCTTCGGGGGCGATCCGTAGACCCCCACGATCACGACGTGTCCGCCGCGCCTCACGGTGGTAATGGCAAGGTCGGTGGCGGCCTCGCTCCCCGCGCATTCGAAGACGATATCGGGGCCGTGCCCGCCGAAGGACTCACGTAAGGCCGCCGCGTCCTCTTCGGAGGACCCGCCCCGGGCGTCAAACCCGAGCTTTCGTAGCACCTCTCTCCTGAATGCGTTTCTTTCCAGCACGACTACCTTGCCCGGCCGATAAAGGCGTGCGACCTGGGCCGTGAGGTTACCGATAGGCCCCCCGCCGATCACCAATACAGTCCTCTTCTCGATCGGAAGGGCCTTTTTAACGGCGTGAACGGCGACGGACAGGGGCTCGACCATAGCCGCGTCTTCGGGAGAGACTCCCTTACCCATCTTTACCGCATATCGGGAATCTATGAGAAAATACTCGCTGCCGCCTCCCTCAAGCGACCCCCCGATGAACCGCAGATCATCGCACTGGGCAAACAGTCCCTCCTCACACCGGGGACACACCCCGCACCCAAGGGCGGGCTGCACCGTCACGAGGTCCCCCACCGAAAGACCCGAGACGTCGGCCCCGACGTCATCGACAAAACCGGCAAACTCGTGTCCCTGGACAACGGGAAAGCTCACCAGCGGGTGTTTTCCCAGAAATACGTGAATGTCCGAGCCGCAGATTCCGATGCGGGCGACTCGTATCACGACCGAGCCCGGACCTGCCTTCGGTTTTTCCACATCCCGATAGAGGATTTCTTTCGGCCGGGGCATATAGGCCTGTCTCATTGTTCACCCTCTCACGCGTGATTGTTTACTCTGCCATCGCATTCCGGAAAAGCTCGGCGATGTCAAGCAGGTCAATGGCGATGTTAAATCTTTCGGCCGCCCTTCTAAAAATTGTGAGGCAGTTCGGACAGGCGGTAACGAGCGTTTGTACTCCCTCCTCTCGTGCACCAGAGAGCCGCCGCCCGGCTATCTCCAGGGAGATATCGGGATCGGAAAGGAACATGACGCTCCCCGCCCCACAGCATTCGGCAAGCCTCCCGCTGTGAAAGAGCTCGACGGGGTCCTTTCCGGTCAGCGCCTTGATGACGAAGCGCGGCTCCTCCAAAATCCCCCCATGTCTTCCCAGGTGGCACGGGTCATGATATCCCACCGGGCCCTCCACGACGCCGCTCGTCACCTTGACAGCTCCCCGGTCGATGATCCGGGCGAGGAATTCGGTGGTATGCAGGACTTCTATATCCCCACCGAGAGCGACGCCCATCTCCTTCCACTGATCCTTGAAGGCCCGATAGCTGTGGGCGCACCCGGTGACGATCTGACGCGGCTTCATTTCCGCGATGCTATCCCGGAGCAGCGTCGCCTGTGCGTGGGCCTCCTCAGTGAATCCCAGCTCGAAGAGCGATATGCCCGTGTCTATCTCGTTTTCTATCATCGTCCAGTCGGCCCCGAGCTTCGCAAGCAGGCTAGCTACCGATGCTGCGACGGCCGGCTGGTAAGCCCTGGTGGACCAGCCGCGATAGTAGAGGATCGCGGGGTTCGGTTTTCCGTAGATTCCTCCATCAATCTGTCTCGGCGTGCCGCCGTTTTCGGGATAACCCCGCTCTATAAAACCCCGGGCGATCGTGCGGACGCGTTCGGGAACCGCACCGATTTTGACGATGTCCTCCCGTGCGTTGCGCACCAGCTCGTCTTCAGGCCAGTGGTATGCACAGTCCTCGCGGCAGAGCCCGCACCGGGTGCACTGGTAGAATCGGTCGACGACGGCCTCGGACCAGCCGATCTTGCCCGCCTCGATCTCGGCCAGGAGGAGTGCGTATCCCCGGGGGGTATGGGAATCGAGCTTCGTCGCCAGAAAGGTCGGGCAGGCGTGGCGGCACATGAAGCAGTGTTTACAGCTCTTGATAGTCTCCCGTATGTCGGCAAGTCCCATATTCACTCTCCCAACCCGAGTTTACCGGGGTTCATGATGTTGTTCTTGTCAAGCGCCCTTTTAATGTTCAGCGCCAGTTCGTAATTTTCCCCGTAGATTCTCCTCATCATGCGGCCGCACTTGAGCCCGATGCCGTGGTGCTCGTTGACGACTCCTCCGTTCTGGACGGATGCCACGACGGCGGCGTCGAGAATCTTGTTATAGAGGGCAAGGGCCTCGCGCTCGTCTTCGGGAAAGCGTTTGAGAAGAAATGTTGGATAAAAGCATGTTCCCCAGTCGTACCAATGGGAGAAATGGGCGTGGAACTCCGCGTCCCATTCGGCAAATCCTTCCTCGACGGCCCTTTTCATCTCCCGGTAGATCAGCTCGATATCCTCGTAGGGTGCGACGGTATCGGTGACGGCCGTCATCCAGGGGTACGCGATGTAGTCGTTGGGGGGGTAGTAGGATTTATAGCGCCCCTCCCACCACTTTGTGCCCGGTCCCTCTCCGAGGTCCTTGGCACCCGCCCTCCGGAGGATCTCATCGGCCGCTCCTTTTTGAGCGTCCACCACTTCTCCTATTCCGTCAAAACCGATGAGCATAACGCAGCCTTCTTCCTCGACGCCGAACTGCTGTTTCATGATGTGCCGCGTATCCTTTTCGTCGTAGAGCCGCATAAGGCACGGCAAGAGGCCGTTTACCATGATCCTTCTTCCCGCCTCGATGCCCTCCTTCAGGTTGGGAAGCAGAAAACCCCAGAATATCCGCTTTTCCGGCAGTGGGTGGATCTTGCAGAGCGCCTCCGTGACGATGCCGAGCGTTCCTTCGGCGCCGAAGAAGAGACGCGAATAGTCGGGACCCGTGGAATGGAGCCGTACCGGAAGGCTCTTGAAAACCGTGCCGTCCGGTAGAACCACCTCCAGCTGGTGGACCATATCGATCATCTTCCCGTATTTTGACGAGAGCACCCCGGTGCCGTTTGTGGAGATGAACCCCCCCAGGGTAGAGGTGGTAAAGGATGCCGGGAAATGATTCATCGTATATCCTCTGCGATTCAAACGCTCCTCAAGGTGTTTCTGGATAATGCCGGTCTGAACCCTGGCGGTCAACGAGCGCTCGTTTATCTCAACGATCCGGTCCATCCTTTTCAGGTCGACGACGATACCCCCCGTGACCGGGGACGTGCCGCCGGCGTCTCCGGCCCCGCCCCCCCGGGGAATAACCGGCACCTTGTGCTCATTGCAGAATTTCACGATTTCACACACCTCCCCGGTGTTCTCCGGGAAGATGATGGCCCAGGGCTTCGGGAAGTCGAAATTGGTAAACTTCCAGAACCGTGTCACCCACCACACGTCCAGCGACTGGGCCTCGATTTCCGCGATGTCCGTAACGATGCGGTCAGGCCCGACGATTCGTCCCAGCTCGTAGCGGAGCATCTCCTGATAGAAGCTTGTCTTTTCCATCTAAAATCCCTTTTGTCCTCGCGATAATTACAGGGCGCTGGAAACAGGCGCCCACGTGATGGGTATATCGGCCTTTGCCGCTATCTCGGCAAGCCACGCCATGGTCTTTGCCTCGTCCTTGATGGAGGGAATCGGCTCCTTTCCCAGTCTCACGCAGTCGATGAAGTGCCTCAGCTCGCCGACGTATCCGTTGAAGACGTGGCTCTGGTTATTGCTGATCGGGTTCCAGTCTGAGGTCCAGGTCCGCCCGATTTCCTCGGTATAGGAGGTCACCTCCCGGGCGTTCGTGATGATCACCCCCTTCCCCTTGTCGCTCACGATCTCGATGCGCTCGGCAAACTGTCCCGGTCCCCCGTATGTCCCCCATCCGAGGGTCCCGACCGCGCCACTCTTGAACCTGATCATCGCCACGAGCGCGCCGGTGCTTTTGCCCGTCTTGTGGGACATCGCCTCCACTGCCTTGATCTCTCCGCCGAATGAGATGACGGAGTCGAGGTTGTGGCACTGCCATTCCAGCATACAGGTATAGAACGTGGGAAAAACGGTGAACCCATGCATCTTGCTCTCGATCTGAATAATGTTTCCGAACTCTTTCTTGTCCGAGATGATTTCTCGGGCGTGTCTATACGCCAGGCCGTGGCGTTTCTGGTGGCCTACCTGGACTATCTTGCCGCTCTTCTTTGAGGCCGCAAGGATCTTCTCGGTGCCAGCCATGTCTATTGAGGAGGGTTTTTCGAGAAATACCGGAAGGCCCATCTCCAACACCTGGGGGACGACCTCGGGGTGCCCCTTCGCCCCGAGGCATACGATGACGCCGTCGAGGTCCTCATCGCGTACCATCTGCCGGTAATCGGTGTACGTCTTTTCCCACCCGTATTTACCTGCCAGCCTCTCGGCCCGATCGGGACGCAGGTCGCAGACCGAAACACGCGCCACGTCGTCAAAAAAGTGAAGGGACAGGCTCGGAAACAGATTCGCTTCCGCAAAGGTCCCGGCCCCGATGATCCCGAGTCGAAACGTCTTTCTTCTTTACCACTTTTTCCTCCTTAAGCTCGGCCCGTCAGGAAAGGGAATTACCCGATCTTGTAGATCGGGTCAAATATTTCTTTCATCCTTTTATATTTCTCAAAAAGCTGCGCATACCGGTCATGGTTCTCGGGTGAATGTAATATGACGACGTCGCGTCTCCGGCACTTCTCAATCGCTTCCGGGAAATCCCGGAATGCGCCGATCCCGACGCCCGCCAGCATCGCCGCCCCAAGGGCGGCACCCGCACGATCGGGGACCTTTCCATCGACCCCCAGGACATCCAGCACGATCTTCGTCCAGAGCCGGTTCTTGACCCCGCCACCTACCAGGACGAACTCCGAAAAGCCGGCGCCCACATCACCGAGGGATGCCAGCGCATCATTGAGGGCGAAGGCGGTCCCCTCGTAGACGGACCTGATGAAATGGCCCCGCCTGTGAAACGCGCCGATGCCCCAGAAACTCCCCCGCAGGCGTGCGTCCCAGTAGGGCGCGTCCTCGCCCATCAGGTAGGGGTGAAAGACGAGGCCATCGCGATCCGAGGGGAATATCCCGGGCCTCGGCCTCCATCTCGCCGTAGGCTGCCTCCCCTCTTCCGGGGTCGGCATATAGAAGGTCCCTCAGCCAGGCCGTGGCCTGGGCGCATGACCGGGTGTTTATGTCCAGCATCCAGCGATGCGGCTGGACATAAGACCAGAGATAGCGACCGATCGCTCCGGCCCTGTCGATATCATCGACGACCGTCGAGAGGGCGCCGGAGGTCCCGAGCCTGATCTTGCACTGTTGAGACGAGACGATCCCCGCGGCCAGGAGCTCCGTCACGGCGTCGCTTCCCCCGGCAACCACGGGGGTGCCCTCGCGGATGCCGCTCGCCGCCGACGCATCTTTCGTCACGCTTCCGACGACGGCATCCGACCCAACGATCGGGGGAAGCTTTCCGGCGTCTATCGAAAAGGCCTCGAGGATTTCCGGGGACCACGCGCGCTCATCCAGGTCGTAGAACGAGCTCCCGGATGCGTCGCTATGGTCGGTCTGGAGGCTGCCCGAGAGACGGAAGGCGATATAGTCCTTGGGAAAGATGATCCGTGATGTCTTTGCCCACACGTCGGGCTCTTCTCTCATGGTCCAGAGCACCTTCGGGAGGGTGCACATCGTGTTGAGGGGATTTCTGGTGACGGAGGCCAGCAGCTCGGGTATCTTTCCCTTGATCTCCTCGACCTCTCTCGTACACCTGAGGTCGTTCCAGAGGATCGAGTCCCGGACGGTCTCGCCCGAGCTTCCGATGAAGGTGAGCCCGCGCATCTGCCCGGTGACGCCCACCGCGGCGATCTTATCAAGGATATTCTTCTTCTTGCCCGAGAGCGACGCGAGCATCGTGAGGACCGAGTTGTACCAGACGTCGGGGTCCTGCTCGGAATATCCCACGGCTTTTGTCGAAGGGAGGTATTGGGCGGATGCCTCGTCGATGAACATTCCGCCCGTATCGATGACGGCGCACTTTGCGCCGCTCGTCCCGATATCTATTCCCAGGAGATATTCACTCATTGCCCAGCAAGACCACGTGAGGTTGAAAGAAGGGCGTACGAGACATGACGTGCGCGTCTGGCGGCACCGTCACCCTCGTACTCTCTATAAGGATTCTTTTCCCACCATCCTAACAGTGTTTCGTGATGAAATCAATTGCGTCCAGACACCCGGCCCGCCCTCGCTCTGGCTCCCGATAAACCAGAGCCCCCGGAACGGCGTCCGGTGGGGGGCGCCGCTTTTCCCCTGAATCGGGCAATATCCCCCGAAGGAGTGGTGATCGGTCTGGTGGACCAGCCTGCCGAAATCCGACGGGCTGATGCTCGAGATGATCTCGGCGTCTTTTCTCAGTCCCGGCATGATCCTCTCCGCCTCTGTGAGGAGTTTTTCGGTCATCTCCTTTTTCCTGCTCCGCCACCCGCCCTGAATATGGCTCGGGGCGATCGTGTAGACCGTCAGGGCATGCTTTCCCGGTGGGGCCATCTCGGGCGAGTGGAGCGACGGGATGTAGATGAGAAACCCGTCCTTCCCCTCGTGGAATAGACCGTTTCGGGTACGCCGTACCCCCGACTCGATGTCGTAGGTACCGTAATAGTAGTTGAGGGGGACGTCCTGATAGCGTGTCGGGTCCGTCGCCGTGCCGACGTGGACCATATAGATCGATTCCATGAGGGGGATATCGTCGATCTTTGCGCTGAACTCGGGGGGAAGCTCTTGGCGGCCGATCATCCTGAAGAAGCATTCCCGGGCCCCGCCGCTTACCATCACAATATCAGCGTCCTTTCTCTCCCCATGAGCGAGCTCGAGGCCGACCGCCCTCTCTTTTTCGATCAGGATCTTGCTGACGCCCTGATTCGTGTGGATCTTCCCGCCCCGCTCGGTTATGGTCCGGCAGAGGGCACCCACGAGGTTCCCGCACCCCCCCTTGATAAACCGGTACGTGATGTTCCTGGGGCCGATGAAAAGCGCGCGCCGCTGGGGAATCCTCCGGTCATAGGCGTTTTCCTGGTTCGAGAAGGGGATGCCCAGCGCCGGGTATTCGGTCGGAAGGATGACCATATCGGCCAGGATCGCCATGAAGACGAATTTCAATTTCGGGTCGGTAAAATAGCTGTCTATGAGCTGGCCCGCGTTGAGTCGCTCGTACTTCTTTATCGAATGCCAGAGAAGCGCCATGCCCAGCCCGAGCGGTATTTTACTCACGGGCCCGGAAACCTGAAACCGCCGCTCCAGCGTGATGAGATCGATCGTCTTTTCAAGGAACGCGTAAAACCGATCCAGCGCCTTGGACTGGCTCGGGAAGAGCTTTTTCAGCGCCTCCTTTCTCCAGTGCTCTCCCCCGTACTCTTTCGGCCGCGAGAGGGAAAAGTCGGGAAAGAAGAGCCCGCGGTCTCCCCTGATGGTCTCAAAGTCGCGGTTGCAGCCCAGCTCACAGAGTATCCTGTCGGCGGGTTCTCCCGGCCCGAAGCCCTCCAACGCCATCGGGCCCAGGTCCCACGAGAAGCCGTTTTTCCTGACGGTGGCGGTCACGCCACCGACATGATCGGCCTGCTCATAGACCTCCACCGAGCAACCCGCCCGGGCGAGATACGCGCCGGCGCACAGTCCCGCCATCCCCGATCCGACGATCACGGCCCGCGTCATCCCTCACCTCTCACGTTGGAGTTGTTGGAGTGAACAAATACCCGCGGCGTGCCGGCCGCAGCCCGCCGATTCCTGATGGGAAAGGAGATAAAACGCACAGTACAGATCATCTGAGGGCTCTGTTTCCGGCGGGCGCTCGATACAAAATAATATTATTGAGCGCATCTTTTTTCTTGCAATTCATCTCGGAACCGGCTATCTTTGCTATCGTCATTATACACGTGTAGCTACACGTGTCAACTCTTTTCAGACTGCAATCTCGCTTTTTTCCGTCCTCTTTGGAGGCAGAAATGGTCGAGGCGCGTCCCTGTTATCACAATATTTCACCAAACAAGCTTTGCGTGGTGCGACGCGGCGCGTCCCGCCCCGACGCCGCTGCCCGCAACCTCACTGTCGCAGATAGTCCGCCGAGGTACAAAACTGACGACATTCGCTTCTCTTTTCAGGACCACCTCAATCAGCAGAAGAAGGAGGGGAAGTCATACGTATGGATAGTGGCACACAACTCCCGAACAACATGATGCATTTTATCCTTATGCAATTTGACAACACCATGGGGCCAAACGGAACCAGAGCGGTGCTCAATTATTCCGGGCTCAGCCGGTTGATAGACAACTACCCGCCCAGAGACTTCAACCCCGGCGAGCCGCTCAAGACCTTTTTTGCGCTGATCGCATCGGTCCTGGAGCTGTACGGCGAGAATGGGTATCGAGCGCTTATTCGCGACGTGGGCAAGAAGACGTTCTACGAAATGATGACGGCCTTCCCGTGGCTTTTCGAAGTGGAAGATACGTTGCTTGCCGGTCTGTCTCCGGCCCAGAAGTTCGGAGTAACTTATAAGTCGTACGTCGATAAGGCGTCGAAAATCTTTGACGCAAAGACATCCATCCAGCTTTCTCACAATAAGATAATCGATACGGCCTTCGAGTGCGTATGGTGTATGGGGCTTAAGTCGAACGGCCCGATCTGCATCTTCACTGAAGATTTCTACGCGGCCATGGCCGAGTGGGTGGGCCTCTCGACGATAAAGGTTGTCGAAACCCACTGCAGGGCCGCGGGGGATGAGGCGTGCGTATTTGTCAGTACGTTTGCATGATCTCTATAACGGGTGGCGAATGAAGGATTCACGTAAGACCATGTAACATGGCCGTACTAAAACGCGCGGCGCCTGCCGGCGCGATCGGTCTCTTATCCAATAGGGGGAAACCATGAAGGCGGCAATCATCGGCTCCGGTGTTTCGGGACTGGCGGCCGCGGCCCTGCTGGCCAAAGAGGGCCACGCCGTAACGGTCTTCGAGCAGTATCCAACGATCGGCGGCGTCACCGCCACGATCAGCCAGGACGGTTACCGCTGGGACCTCGGGCCCATGTTGCTGCCCGACCTCGGCCCCGGGGAGCCCGGGAGGGTGATACTCGAAAAGCTCGGGGTGTCGGACAAAGTGCCGGTCATCAAATCCTACCGGGAAAACTACTTCCCCGATTTCCGCATCAAACGTCCGAAGGAGTGCGCCGGCCCGCACGGCAGGAAGGCGTTTTTCAAAGAGACCTTCCCCCAGGACGCCGCCGGCGTAGAGCGCTACTTCGAGTTCTACGACCGCATCCACGACATGGCCGCGCTCTACGCCAAGGGTGACCTCCTCTCGAAGGTCAGGCTCTTTGCCAAGCTCTTGCCGGTCATGAGGATGAAAAACTGGAGCGCGGAAAGAGTCATGGACCATTTCTTTACGGACGACCGGCTCAAGACCGTCTTCACCGCAATACTTGCGGATTACGTCATGCCCCCCGCCCGCTTTCCGGGGATGATCCTTCCCCTCATCAACGCCGAGCAGCAGTACGACGAACGCACGCCCCTGGACTACGGGGGGCACGAGCACCGCTCGTCCTGGTCGTTTATCGAAAACGGGTGCCAGAGCCTCGTCGACGCGCTCGCCTCCTCGATCCGGTCGCACGGCGGCAAGATACTCACGAAGACGCCGGTAAAAAAGATCACGATCAAGGGCCGTAAGGTCACGGGCGTTGTCTACGGCGACGGGCGCCAGGCACCCTTCGACTGCGTCGTGGCAAGCGGCGGCGCAAGGGAGCTCTTCTTCGGCCTCGTGGGGCGCGAGCACCTCCCCGAGCGGTTCGTCACAAAATACCTCGACCCGATCGCGCTCACCGAGTCGGTCTTCATGGTCCACCTCGGCGTCGACTTTGACCCCACGAAGTTCCAGAACGGGGCCCCCGTCTGCTATTACTATATGAGCTATGACATCGACCACGACATCAGGAAATGCATAGACGGCGTCTATCACGAGGGAAAAGACGGCTTCCTCCTCTATAACCTCTCCACCCACTCGCCCACGATGGCGCCGCCGGGCCACCACGCGCTGTCGGTCATCACCATCGCGCCCAATGACCCGGTCAACGGGAGCTGGAAAGAGAAGAAGGAGGCCTGGGCCGACCAGCTCGTCGGGTATGCCGAGGAGTTCATCCCGGATCTCTCAAAGCACATAAAGACGCGCGTCGTGCTGACCCCGGAAGATTTCAAAAAACGCACCGCGCTTGCCCACCACGCCTTCGGGGGCTGCACCCCGGCGCTGGACTCCTCCCCCCCGAAGCGCGAGACCCCCATCGAGGGCCTCTGGTTTGTCGGCGCCCAGAGCGAGACCTACGGCGGCGTCACCAACGCCATGGTCGGGGCAGGCGGCGCGGTCGACAGGATCTTGAAGAAGTAGGCGCGCGCAAGCGATCGATATCGTCCACCCACGCGAAGAGGCATAAGCATGAAGAAGCAAAAGGATTCGGAAACGACGAAAACGGAGATCTCCCCGGAGGACCGCGTGCCCACGGGCATGAAGATCGGTTACGGGATCGGGGATTTCGGGGCGAATTTAGTATTCCTGGCGACGCTCTTTTACGTCCTCTACTACTTCACCGACGTGCTGGGCATCCCCCCCGCGACGGCCGGGATCATCGTGCTTGCCTCCAAGATCTGGGACGCCTCCATCGACCCGGTCATGGGCAACGTCTCGGACCGAACCCGGAGCCGCTGGGGCAGGAAGCGGCCGTATCTGCTGTTCGGGGCCGTCCCCGTGGGGATCGCCGTCTTCCTCCTTTTCTACACGCCCGATTTTTCGAAGCTTGCGCCAAGCGTCGTTGACTACCGGATCGTCTGGGCGCTGATCACCTATATCCTCTTTTGCACGGCGATTGCCATCGTCAACGTGCCCTACGCCGCGCTGACCGCGGCCATGACGCGGGATTCCCACGAGCGCGCGGTGATCACCGGCTACCGCATGACCTTCGGCATCATCGGGACGCTGGTGGCCGCCGGCGCGACCCTGCCCCTGGTGGGGGTGTTCGGCCACGGGGACCCCGTAATCGGCTTTCGCGCGGTCGGCCTGATCTACGGCGCGCTCATCGCGCTGGCCACGCTCGTCGCGTTTCTCGCCACGAAGGAGCGCGTCGGCACGCTGGAGGAAGAGAGCCACAAGACCCCGACGAAAGAGACGATACACGCCGTGCTCAATAACCGGCCCTTTCTGCTGCTGCTCTTTGCCACCCTCATGTTCATGATCGGCATGAACACGGTGGCCGCGGTGGTGACCTACTACTTCAAGTATAACCTCCACGCCGAAAAGCTCGTGGCGGTGGCAAACCTCTGCATCTTCATCCCGGCGCTGCTCTCCTTGCCGCTCTTCGTATTCATCGGCAAGAAGCTGAGCAAGAAGTTCGCCTACAACCTCGGGATGGGGATCGTGGCGGCGATGCTGCTGTTGATCTTCTTCTTCGGCGAGAGGAGCCTCGCCCTCACGTTCGCGTTTCCTCGTGGTGGCGGGGATCGGGCTCTGCACCAACTGGCTCTCTCCCTGGGCCATCATACCGGATACGGTGGAGTATTCCGAGTGGAAGCTCGGGATTCGCCAGGAGGGGATCCTCTACGGGATATTCTTTTTCGTGTTCAAGTTCGGGGCGGCGGTGGCGGGATTCCTGGTGGGAAAGGTGCTGGAGCTGACGGGATACGTCGCCAACCAGGCGCAGACGGGGCGGCGCTGATGGGGATCAGGTCGCTCTTGACGATATTCCCGCTCGTCTTCATGGTCGCGGGGATCGTGATCCTGTCGTTTTTCCCGATCGACGCCGCCATGCACCGGCACATGATAGAGGAGATAAAGGCAAAGAAGGGAGTAGCGAGGACGGAGTCGGCAGACTTATAGTACGATACATGCGACGCCGTAACCCCGGAAGGCCGGGGCGTGAAGGGACTCGTCGAGGATTATGTACGGGAGAAGAACGAGGAGTGAGGGGAGGGCGAGGATGGATGCGAGATCATCTCACTACTTCTTGCATTCCGAGAGCAGTTGAAAATATCTCTCTCTGCTCATATTGGCCGTTCTCATATTGCTTTGGATAATCTCCACGCCGACTTCACTGTATTTCGGTATGATGATCGGCCTGGCGCAGCCCGGCTTATTGTACGCCCGGTGAGAACCCTCTTCCCGCTCAAAAACGAAACCATCTTTTTCAAACACACACGCAAGGATCTTCCAGTGCTGGGGGGTGAGGCGCGGCACTATGAGGCGCACCGGCCGTGGGCACGCAGGTCAAATGGGACGGTTATAAATGAGGAGGTATCTTTTTTAGATGACTTGCCTGGTTTTTTCGCCAGCGAAAAACCGCATTCTTTTAAGGCATCTTCCAGCGTGTTGCGCTCATAACAGGAAAGCAGGAAAAGCCGCAGCGCCTCCTCAAGGTTCTTTCTCGCCTCTTCTTCGGTCGATCCCTGGGAGAATACGTCCAGCACCGGGCACGACGATACCCAATAGGAGGCCTTCTTTTTTACTCTCGCCGGTACCTTAATCTCGAACACGACCCTGTTCATCTTACATTCCCTCCGTGAGCTTCATTGTCCGACGCGCGCCTGACGGTGTAAAGACAAAGGAATTTACTAATAGAGATTCTCATCGATTTTCTTACGGAACCACGTTGGATCAACCTCAAAATCACCCTATGCCGGCACCTATCGCGTCGAGGATGTCGGATAGTCGCTCCCGGTCGTACCTCTAGAGCGGCACGGCCTCATCCAGAACCCGCCGGCGAATCCTCGGCCTCAGACCCCGCTCGCTCACGACATCCACCGGGCGGCCGACGAGCCCTTCGAGCTCGCGAGTGAGCGCCGCCTGTTTGAGCAGGGTAAATCCCGGCCCGGGCAGGACGAGGAGGTCCAGGTCGCTCTTGTCGTCGATCTCTCCCCGCACGGCCGAGCCGAAGACGCGGACGTTCGTTAGGCCGTACCGACGGGTAATATCGAGTATCTTTGTCCGGGTTTTGGGAGATACTATTTGTGAAATCGCGTTCATGATGAATTACTATATCATATAATTTTGGTGCTTTTCTATAAAAATGTTCCAGGTGCCACCACCGGATCGAGGTGTCATCGGGATTTCCACGAAGCCCATCCGCGAGGGGTTGATCTACCATACGATGACCGATACGGTCGATCGGCTGGACCTCGAGGCGGTGAAGATGAGTATGGGACTCGCGGTGGAGTATATCAGGGAGATGGATACGTAAGGACGGCGGAATTGTCGATGCCAAAAAACAATTGTGATTGTCCAAGGGGGCCGGAGTAATCCGGCCCCCTTTTGTTTATGTCTCACGGTCGCCGCAGGTGACCTGGCCCTCGCTTTCTCGCGTGGGTTAGCGACCGTGGCCGTGGTCATGGCCGCGGTCGAAGTCGTGGTCGTAGTCTTGGTAGTGGTGGTAGCCCTGGTGGAAATCGCGGTCGTAGCCGAAGTTGAGGATGAGCCCCCCGGGCCCGTAGTTGTCATCATAATAGTTGTCGCCGTAATAGCCGTACGGGCTGCCGTAGCCATAGTAGGGGCCGACATAGGGAACGCAGCCCGCGCCAAACAAGAGCAGGGCCGCGCCGAGAGCGGCGGCCGCCGCGACGCCGAGTAATGATCTTTTCATGGTTTGACCCTCCTTTCCCGCGCCGTTTTCCCGGCTTTTAGCTTTTATATATATAAACAGTTTATTGCGTCATACCCTTCGGTGAGAGCCGCAGCGGGCGGGGCGCCGGCGCGATGGGGAAGCGGGGGTGAAGGGACGGGCGGCGGTGGCGGGATTTTTGGTGGGGAAGGTGTTGACCTGACGGGCTACGCCGCCAGCCAGGCAGAGACGGACGCGGCGCTCTTTGGCTCAGGCCGCTCTTGACGATATTCCCGCTCGTCTTCATCTCGCGGGCTCGTGAGCTGTCGTTTTTCCCGATCGACGCGCCCATGCACCGGCACATAATAGAGGAGATAAAGAAGAAGGGATAGCTCGCCGCGCTTTAACGATGACTGCCGATATCATGCCGCCGGGGTCCACCGGCGGCAGACCTCGCTCTTCCCAGAGCAAGCCTACGATAAGTTCATCTGTGGTTTTCCTTGCGTCGTGATACTTCATGACTTCCTTCCTTCCCGGCCGCCACCACTAAGAAACGCATGACTGTTTCCGGAGGGGCAAATGTCGGAACTAAAAAAACAAGTTTTCTGTAGATTTAGTGAGAACTATTTGATATAAAGTTGCTAATATCGCTTTGGTTAGTTTTCATTGAGAGTAATTAAAATAGTCCCCCATTATCTTGGACTGGTAGTTTTATGCAAAGTCTCTTGGAAATATTTTCTCTATTTTGCACAGATGTCAGCAAGAAGTCATCGGCTTCGGTACGGGGAACCAGAGGATTAATTACGTGCTCCGTTTGAACATTTAATGGAGGGATTTGGGGAAACCCTTAAGCGCCAAGTAAGCTGTACAGGGGAGTCAAGAAAAAACGAAATAGGCAAACCCGACTACGCGATCCTTGTCAATAATCTTGCCCGGCTATGTGGAGCTAAAAGAACCCGGAAAAGGTGCAAATCCAAAATCCTTTAAGGGACATGATAAAAGATCAGTGGGAACGTTTTAAAGGTCTTACCTAATCTGTTATACACCGATGGCAACGAATGGGCGCTGTATCGTAATGGAGAGATCGAAGGTAAACTGGCTGGCCTTAGCGGAGATATAGTTAAGGATGGGAAGAAGGCTGTAGAATCAGAAGACATCGCCGAAATTCAGTTTATCTTGGAAAACTTTCTGCAGTGGGAACCTTAACCCGTTAAGAATACAAAAGAGCTTGCCAGGATAATTGCTTCGCTTTGCCGTATGTTACGTGACGAGGTGGCCGACGCAGTTCAAAACAAACAATCAGGGCTTAATGATCTTGCTCGCGATTGGCGTGAGCTGCTTTTTCCGACAGCAGATGACGCCCAGTTTGCCGATGCCTATGCGCAGACCGTAACGTTTGCCTTACTGCTGGCGCGTGCCGAAGGAGCAGATGCGCTGGATATCCATAACTCCGGTGAGGGTCCTTAAGGAGCACCATACCCTTCTCTCCCGTGCGCTGACGGTCTTGACGGATGATTCAGTACAACAAGAGATTTCATCGGGATTACGTCTTCTTCAGCGGATCATCAATTCCATAACACCAAAGGCTTTTACAGAAAAAAAGGGAGAACCCTGGCTATACTTCTACGAAGACTTCTCTGGCACAATACGACCCAAAACTGCGCAAGGACGCCGGGGCCTACTACACTCCCGTTGAGGTTGTTCATTGTCAGGTCCGTTTGATCGACCATTTATTGCGTAATCGCCTCAACAAATCACAAGGTTTCTGTGACGAGAGTGTTATCGTCCTCGACCCTCGTCGCTGGGACAGGGACTTATTTGCTTGGCGTGATAGAGCATGCACTGAAAAGGACCGAAAAGCATAGGGAAGGCGAGGTGCGGTAGCTGGAAAGGCAAATATACTCGCTAAGAATCTCCACGGCTTTGAATTTATGGTTGGTCCTTACAGCGTTTCTCAACTGCGACTTAGCCAGGCCCTCATGGCTAAAGGCGCAAAATTGAGCAATGACGGTGTGAATATTTACCTTCATAATACATTAGAGTCACCTCACGAGACACCGCCCCAATCCAGATGGTTTTTTGAGCCAATTGCTAAAAAGAGCACAAGAGGAGCGATTGAGGTAAAGAATACAATCCCCAATCTTAGTCTGCCTGGGGAACCCGCCCTACGACAGGCATAAAGCAGGCGATAAGGCAATAACGGATGCTCCAAATAAAGAGCTGCGGCGCTGTAACCGGAGGCTGGGTGCGCTATGGGGAGAAAAAGTGAAGCAACGTCACCCATATTTGAGCCTTTACCAAACCGGGTAAGAGACGCTGGCTTTGGTGGCGATCTAAAGAACATCTATAACCTATATATCTATTTTTGGCGATGGGCTCTCTGGAAGGTATTTGAGCACGAAACATCAACCGGCCCCGGAATAGTGTCCTTTATCACCGCATCGTCTTATCTTGACGGCAACGCCTTTATTGGCATGCGCGAG
>CAWBYW010000019.1:0-4953 GCA_963792965.1 uncultured delta proteobacterium
GTAGCGCTTCCGTGCCGTTTCGGTGATGCAGATTACCCGGTCGGCGCGGCTGAGGATTCTCTCTTCGCACCTCCTGTGCGCCCTCCTTACCCACGACGTCGCCGGATCGTACCGGAAATCCCCCGTCCAAGGATCCCGAAAATCGGCGACCCAGGGGAGCCCGGTCAGCCTTTTCAACACGAGGCCGGCGATATGGGCGCTGTGGGGGGGAGAAGTGGAATAGATGAGGGAGATCCCCTCCCGCCTGAGCATCGGCAGCGCCGAAAGGACGGCCGAAAGGGCCCAGAAGATCCGGTCATCGGGCAGGAAGACGTTGTCCAGTACCCTGTGGGCCGCCTTTTCGGAGGCGATCCGTGTAAGAAGCGTATAGAAGAAGCCCGGCCTCCTGGGGGGGAGCCTCCGGATGACGGTTCCGTGTGGGATCTCCGCGACGAAGGTCTGGTCACGGGCCCAATACGACCGGTCGTCGGCCGCCAAGACCACGGGCCGCCAGCCGAAATCCGGAAGGTATTTAACGAACTTCGTCGTCCTTTGAACGCCGCCGCCGCCCATGGGGGGAAAATTATAGGCGACAAAAAGGACCTTCCGTGAGGGGGGTTTCATTGCTTCTGCTGTATCTCACCCAAAGCACGCACAAATGACTGCCGTGCCTATTGTAGACAGACCTTATTCACAAAGCGTATCACCTTCACCACCCCATAGAGCGTTACGCCGGAGAGGATGCAGAAGATGATCTCCATAAAGAAGCGATATCTCGGATGCCCGATGAAAAGTATCACGTAGCCGAACCAGTTGGTGAAGACAAAGAGATAAAGAGAGACCCATGACCTGGCCGGGAGGGCCCGGTAAAAGACGATGGAGAGGACAGATCCGATCAGGAACAGCAGGTAGAGCCGGTTAAGCCAGGCCAAGATGACGGTGGACGCGTCGGTCTGATCCTCTTCATCATCGGAAGACGGCTGCGTCGACGGTCTGCTCATATGGATCGGGTAGGCCGACCAGTCGAAAAGGTTTTTGGTCCCGTTCACGACGCTGTTGAGGAGCGCCCGTGCAGGGTCCTTCTTGATATATTCGATGCCAAGCGCATAGCCAAGTGTGCCGGCCGCCTTCATATCCAGTCCCTCGAACACGGTTCCCTGGTCCTGGCGCCAGCCATAAAATGAGTCGTTGTGCCCGTAGTAGAAATTAATGCCGGCAAGCGGCGAGAGCCCCGTCCCCGGCCCAGCGACGGAGCGGTTGCGCAGATACCATGGGGTTATCACCGCAACGCAGCAGATGACAAAGACGACACCCCAGGCAAGCGCATGACGGAGACTGTCCTCCCGCCACATGAAGATAAGGATAAGAAAGACCGGAATGTAAAAGAGCCCCTCCCCCCTCGTCAGCACGGACAGCCCCATCAGGACGCCGATAACAGGAAAACGTATGATCGGCCTGTTGACTCGGTAGAGGAACAGAATGAGGGCCGTCAGCACGAAAAAGGAAAAAAAGAAACTCGGAGGCCAATACCGGCGGGAGAAAGAGGAGCGTGATATTGAACAGGCCCACCGAGGCGGCGATGCCGGCGATGAGCCTGTTGCCCACCGAGAGTCTGAAAGCGATTAGATATATCTGAACGATACACAGGGAGGATAACAGCACGTTCCAGAAGCCGAGCCATATGAGGTTCCTGCTGACCAGCATGAGCAGCGCGAGAAACGCGGGATATACCGGGAGCCGCCAGTAGTTGGGCTCCGGAAGCCCGAAGGCGAGGTGCTCACGGATATTCTGGCCGAGGGCGAAATATTCAAGGAAGTCCGAAACGGGGACCGTCTGGGCGTAGAAAAGCCATATCAGCCGAAGCGCGAGCCCGACCAGGAAAAGAGAAAGGATGGTCCATCGATTCTGTACGATGACGTCGGTTATACTGAATTGACCCGGATCTTTCATTGAGAGACTCCTCCGAGCGCTGCCTCAGGAATAGTTGCCGATTACTATCGCATCTGATACCAACAGGTACGTACTTCTGGACTCCGTACGCGACTAATCCTCGTCGCCCGCACTTTACGGGGGGGACGTTTCGAGCCGCCGATGCAATTACCTTGAATTATAGCAAATATATTGCCATAATAGGCCGCAAAAAGCAAAGTTTTATTGGATAGTCGCGTTCATGGCCGTTTTCTCGATTATGGGTCCCCATGGAAGAAGTGCGGATCGGCGTAATCTCGAATAAAGAGGGCTTTGCCGAGCTCAAACAAGCGTGGCGTAACCTCGCGAAAGAGAGCGGTGCTTCCGTCTTTTCCTCTTGGGAGTGGCTCTTTACCTGGTGGGAATATTACGGAAAAAGCGATCGGCTCTTCATCATCGCGCTCTACGTAAAAGAGACGCTTATCGCGCTCTTTCCGCACCTGATATCCAAAAGGAAGCTTCTCTTCGGTGGCGCTGTTAACGTAATTCGAATAATCGGCTCCGACCACGTCTCGTCGGACTACCTCGACTTCATAATCGACCCCCATCATACGGATGCCGCCCTCAACGCATGGATGGACTATCTCACGACCCCCGGCCGGGAGTGGGCCCTCATGGAGATCACCGGCATCACCAGCGAAACGGAGGTGTATGACAAAATCCGCGATGCGTCTCGGCACAGCGGCCTCATCGTCCATCAGGAGATGCGGGAGGTATGCCCGTTTTGTGCGATCGATCCCGACGGGTACGCCGACAGGATCAGGCACTCACGGACGCTCCGCCGGGTTCTTGAGTACGCCCGCGCCCTGCAAAGGCAACACGGCTACCGATTCGGAACCGGGCTCATCGGCGGCGATTTCGAGAAGACCTTCGACACCTTCCTGGCGCTTCACGACGAACGAAGCACGCAAAAGGAAAGGAGGACAAAATTCGGCCGGCGGCTTTTTTTCGGGGCTTTCTCCGGGACGCCGCGCGCAGGTTCTCCGACTCCGGGAACCTTCTCTTCACCTGGATTGCCGTCGGGGACGATATCGTGGCGATTCATCTGAATTTCGTCGCGGGGAGCAGGCTCTATTTCTATAACTCGGGCATCAGCACACGCTGGGAGAAATACCGGCCGGGGTTGATCCTTTTTCACCATGAGATGGAATCCGCGCCCACGCTCGGGATTACCAAATATCTCTTCCTGCGGGGGACAGAGAGCAATAAATATCTCTGGGCGACAGCTGACCATCACCTCACGGCAATCGACCTGACAAGGCGCGGCGCCTCGCGGCTCGCGCTGTCGGCCGATCTCCGGCTGAGGAGCCTTGCAGGGGATCCGCCATGCATAGCGGCGTTAGGCTCGTGGACTTCCCCTATCCGTATCGGGCCATGCTCGCCCTTGGCAGGGACATCGACGCCACGTCGTGGGACGATTTTTGCGCCATACACGACGAGCTGGGGCGCCTCGGCCTCCCGTTGGCCGACTCGATGTTCGCCTACCAGATGCCCGGGGCCCAGGAGTATACCTTTTCATACCTGAGCTACCCGTCGCTTTACTCCCACGCCGCACGCAGGACCCCTCAGGGAGATGATACGAAAAGGGGAGATCGACACGCTCCATGCCCTCGGCAACCACTCGGGAGTTGGAGGCGTCGACCGTGTGACGATCCGCACGGCGGCGCGCCTCCTGATGGAGGACGGGCTGCACTTCCCGATCTGGACCAACCACGGGGACGATAAGAATCTTTACAATATCCGCGCCGGCTCGGGTGACGACTCCGGCTCCGCCGCCTATATCGCCGACCTCCTTCCGGGGCTCGGCGTCACCTTCCTCTGGCTCGGCGACCTTACGCCTTTCGTCGGTCAGAACAGAAGGCTGGGCCTCTGGGACACCTATCTAAATAAGCGGCTTCACCCCTCGGTCTTCTCACGAATGACCGGCCCTATAAGATACCTCGCCAAATGAGACATCACGCGCGCCGATCCGCTCGATCAGTCGGTCAACAACCTGATCTACCCGGTCTTGCTTGCCGACGGTCGGCCCTACTGGGCATTCCGACGCTTCGGGACGTGGGACGGGGCACACCGCGACGACCTCGGCCTGATCCTCTCTGAAGATCATCTCGAAAGGCTGTGCAAAACGGGAGGATACATGATAGTCTATATTCACCTCGGGAAGAAGAGGCGCGCGGACGACCTCTCTTTACGGAAGGAGAAAAGGCAGCGCTTGAAAGGCTCGCCCGATATTTTCAAGATAAGAAGATCCTCGTCACCACCACCGCACGGCTCCTCTCCTATCACCTCGTCCGGCGGGGCCTCTCCTTTTCGGTGAGGACCCACGATAATCAGCGGACGATAGTGCTTACCGGCATCCGGGACGAGGTCAACGGCGACAGGATCGCCGAACCGGGCCATCTGGCGGGGATTACCTTTTTTACCCCGCACGCGTCCCGCACCGTCATCAAAACGGAAGAAACGCACGTCGTGCATACCGTCTTTGAGAAAGACAAAAGGGACGCGGGATTTATAGGCGTGCCCTGGGAGGGCATTGATGAGTGAGAAGAGAAAGGCGGCCGACGGCCCGCACGGTATCGTCAAAGACTACTGGCAGAAGCGATACGAGCGGAAATTTTCCATCGGGTCCAGCGGCCACATCTCCTTTAACGAGAAATATAATTCCTACGTCTACCGGGCCTACGAGCGGGCGCTCCGCACAGCCCTTACCCGATACGGCGGCGCCCGGCCCGGGCGCGTCTTCGACGTCGGCTCCGGAACCGGCTACTGGGTGGCGTTCTACGAAAAACTGGGGGCGTCCGAAATCTTCGGGGTCGACCTTACCGAAATCAGCGTCGAGCGCCTCAGGAAGCTCTATCCGCGTCACACCTTCGCGCTTGCCGACATCGGCTCGGCGGGCTTCGTCCCGGACGACCGCTACGACATCGTCAATTGTTTTGACGTCCTCTACTATATCATCGACGAAAGCGCCTTCAGGACGGCCCTTTCAAACCTGTCACGGGCGCT
>CAWBYW010000020.1:0-14996 GCA_963792965.1 uncultured delta proteobacterium
GGCAGATTACACGCCTCAGCCAGACCTACAGGTGCGCGGATCATCAAAACTCTCCAGCGCTTTACCCTCAAGCGACATCGAAGCGGGAATGTTGCTAAGCTGCGCATTTCCTATATCTAATATCCCTAACGCGACAGTAACCTCGTTACAAATGCCCCCTCTTCCCATACCCATCGATGGAGCCACGTACCGCGTGGGAAACCTCTTCCTAATCGATGAAGCGGTGACTAGCGGAGACTCAGGTGGGTTACTTTACAATGGGGTTGATGCAATCGGCATTCTTGTTGCCACATCAGACAAGGGTTACGGATTATTTCAACCTCTGGGAGAAGCGTTTGAATATCTTAAGTGCATTCTTGAAGAGGAAAACTCATCTCTTAAGATAAAGTGCTTTTAATAATAGCTAAGGAGAAAGACAATGAAGAAACTAACTACACTTCTTTTAGCCGTCTTCGCCCTCGCTGTTCTTGGCGGATGCGCCATGGTTATTACAAATAAAGCGGATCTCACAAAATCACCTAATGGGATACGCGTCTATCCATCTAGGGTCTACCTGATGGTAGATAGTGGAGAAAAAGGACAACAATAGCATATTTGCCCGATTACGGACAGGCTTATGATATAAGACCGATTACTCTGTTTGCAAAACAAGATTTCATGATTGAAATCGAGGGCGGCCAGATCAAAGCCCTTACTTCGAATGAAGATACAACTGCAATTCTGTCATTTCTAAAAGAAGCGGCTAACCTTGCAGCAAAAGCAACGGGGGCACCGGTTGCACGCGAGATAATTAACGGAACATTTGGTATACCGGATGGAGTATACCGACTGGATGATGATGGTGTATTCCGTCATTTGAATATTAAGTAGTACCATCAATGAAACCTAACTTCAGGGTAAACCGGCCGATGGGGCGAGTACCTGTGTATTTTATGCCTTTGGCCGGTTACCCTGGATCTTAGGGAGACCGGACCTTAAACAACTATTGTTTTACAGCTTACATCTATATAGAAGTCGTAGAGAGTCGTGCTGAGATGTGACTCTTTGCAGCTTAGGTCATGGCTGATATAGCTGAGACCATAACAGAGTTAAGGGAATTGACGGTGAGGGCGGGGAAGCCATTTACAATTATTTTCGTTACACTCCCGACGTAATTTCGTTTCTTAGCCTCGTTAAGGAATAATAGATGGAGTTGGAAAGAAAGAAAGAGAGATGCGGAATATTCCACAAGCTCACAAATCTAGTCGTAGATACATGTAGAGGAATATTTGGAGAATCTATTCGTATACTAAGAGCACCCTTTCTCAAGAAAGCCATTTCATTTTTAGGGATCGGCGCTATCTTCCACAAGCTCATAAATCTAGTCGTAGATATATGTGGAGGAATATTTGGAGAGTCTATTCGTATACTAAAAGCGCCCTTTCTCAAGAAGGCCATTTCATTTCTAGGGATTGGCGCTATCTTCCTAACAATATTTGGCTATATTATCACGGCCTTTGTGTATGAACCAGCTCAGAACTGTATATCCAACATAAAAAACTATAACCGAATGGAAAAAGACCTTAAAAGTAAAACGGATATAGTTATAGATAGCAAGAATCGGGATAAGATAATTAGTCTCATAAATGAGCTGGATGGTATTGAGAAAGAAGCTTCCCTCAGATCGGAAGACACATGCTGTCGAGAGAAATATGCTAAGTTAGATGCGGCCGTGTATGAGAAGATGGGCGATCTGTCTAATGCCCTATACTCCATGTCGGAAGACGATACCTATATAGATAACAGCATTAAATACTATACTAAATCTCTAGACCTCTTTAATAAGAATCAAGATCTGTTAGAAACCATTGAGCTCAACAATAAACTGGGGAAACTATATATAGACCTTTCGCAAGAACGGAGCATAAAGAATAACCTAATAAAAGCAAGAGACTACTTCCTGGCTGTTAGAACGTTGTGTAACAATAATAAGAAAGAGCTTGTGAAGAATAACGAGAGAATGTACTTCGAAAGCTGTTTCAACTACTTAAACTGCATTGGCGTAGTATACGGAAATATGTACCTTATTAGCGGAGACGAAGCAGACATTCAAAGGGCACGTGACTACTTTAATGATGCAAAGCTGCTCCTATCTAGTAGTAGCGGTTTGCTCAAGACTGATACGGACTTATATAGTTTATATTCTATTTTATACAATAATATTGGTTGCGTCTATTTAACTGTGTATGAAAGTGAACAACACGATGATGACAAGATTATTAGGTTAGAGGAGGCTCTTAATTCATTCAGAAAGGCTCTGGACTATACAATACTGGAAAACGATGAGTATGGTTATGCACTTACAAGCTTAAATATCGGTATCGTATTCACTTATCTCTATAAGATAGAAAAGACGGAATCATATCTTATCAGCGCGCTTGCTTACTATAATAAGGCTCTAAAGATATGGGACACCGATCATCACCAAAGTGAAAATATTTGGGTAAATGACGCCATCGGAGAATTATACCTCTACAGTTATGATAAAGGAAAAGATAAGAACATTCTGAAAACGGCTCGAGAATATTTCGCAAAGTCCTCATGTCTATGGAAGGAACGTAACCTCCCCTATTGTCGCGATTATGCAGTATTCAAGATTACGAATGGAGAATTCAAAATCAGAAGGGCGGAGGCAGAAAATGAGTCCATCTATTTAGACGAAGCCCGAGATGACTGCTACGATGCTCTAGATATACTAACTCCCGCTCTATATCCTACCAGCTACATATCTGCAAAACTTGAGCTCGGGAAGATCTATTCCAGAAAGTATTCGTATTCTGCGGAAAAGGATGATCTTAGACTCTCTGTCTACTCGTTTTGGGATTCGATGTCTATATATAATAGCGAAAAATACCGATTCTTCTCAGAATCCGATTTCAGAGATACTATTTCCTCATGTGATAAGTATATACAAGCATTTGGAAATTCTGCTGTGCAAGATTATATAATAGCTAACTATACGGAAGGCCTTTCATATATTTACCTATATGGTATTACGAGAAAGGAATCAGATCTGGATAGTGCGATGATATGTCTGAGAAGGTCTTTAGAATACTACGAAAATAATGAGAAATCTGACATAGGTAATTTTGAGCTTTCGAGGATCAACGAATTACTTGGTGATACCTGTTATCAACTATTCATAGTCTGCCCTGATTCTCAAAAAAAGGAATATGCTAAGAAAACATATATTTGCTATATGAAAGCTTACAGATTCTATAAGGATAATAATCTACCTTCATATTCTGAGGATATAGATACGAAGCTTAGGAATTCCAAACATCTATATACTAATCTCTAGAGAATTGAATAGCTATACATCGCTTTCATTCCTCTTGACAAACCCCGCGATATCCCCAATACTCTCCCTCATCTATTGCGTAACGAGCTGAAACAACATAATGACCCACTCCGGCGTCATGAAGATAATCGCACTCATACCCCTTCTCCTGTACCTCTTTTTCTCCTCGTTTGCCTTTGCCGCCGAATTCGAGAGCGGGGGCTATCTCCGCGCGACCTACTCCGTCGACACCTATTATGAGGACGTCTGGGGGAACAGGGGCCTGTCCAACCTCGACGTCGACCCCGAGACAGGCGACAATTTCCACTATGCCGAAAACCTGCGGCTCAGCTTTAGGCGTTTGCTCGGGCGTGACCTGACGCTCGAGGGGAGCTTCTGGGGCCGCCACACCACCGACAAGCTCCTCCAGCGCCTCCCCGGTGACCGGTGGATGATCAACGATATGCGGCTGAGGCTCACCGGCGACACGTTCGAGGTCGGCCTCGGCGACCTTTCGGCGTACTTTTCCAACTATACCTTCAACAACACCCTCTTCGGGGTGACGGCGAGCCTCCGCCCCTCAAAGAACGTGACGCTCTCGGTCCTTGCCGGCACCAACCGCGACGGAGAGAGGGATACCTTCGAGCATCTCTTCTACGGCGCGCGCGTGGAGACAAGGCCAATCAGGCAGCTTGACCTTGCCCTCACCTACGTCCACACGGAGATCACGAAGCTCTACCCCGGCACGTCGATGACGGACTACGCCGACGACGTCCTCTCGTTTTCCTCACGCCTCTCCCTCATGGACGGGCGTCTCGTCCTTTCGGGAGAGGGGGCCGGCAGCCTCTACACCGCCGACCGGAGGTCCCACTCGTCCGACTCGGCGTGGGGGGGCGCGGTGTGGGCCGCCCTCTCGTTTTCCCCATTGAGGAACGAGCTCGAGTTTCTGCTCGCCTACGAGTACGTCGATCCGGGCTTTTTGTCCGTCATGGGGACCTACTCGACCGACCGCGAGACGATCTCCGCGGGCGTGCGCTACACCCCCTCCGATATCCTCTCACTCACGGCATACTTCCGCAGCTACCATAACCGGCTCTCCGAGCGGTCGGCTGCCCCCTATCGCACCGACACGATAGATCCCGGTATGGTCGTGACGATTAAGCCCTTTGTCTACGACGGCGGCTCGTCCCTGCAATCGCTCACGGTCGAGCTCGCGACCTACTGGACGGGCGAGCGATCCGACGACCCACTGTTGTCCGTCGCAGACGATCGACTCTTCACCCATGTCAGGGTCTCCGACGCCTGGGGGCCCCTTAATGTGGCCCTCTACTGTGACGTGGAATGGGACGACGACCGGACGAGTACCGACACCGACACCCTGGTCAATACCTTCGGCGCCCAGGCATGGTATTGGTGGACCGGCGCCCGGCTGAGTGTATCGGCCGATTGCCTTCTTGAGATGAAGATCGAGGATATCCGCCCTCCCCATGACCCGCACCTTTTGGACACGGCGGCGAGGATCGGCGGGGGAGTTACGGTCGTCCTGGACCCGACGGCGCCCTACCCCGCGAGGGGGTCGGTCCGCTACGAGGGGATATTCTCCGATCGGGAGCTTGCTGCCGATACCTGGGAAAACAACGTCGAGATCCACATTGAAAAGGTCGTCATGAAGAGCGGCGGCCTCACGGGCTCCCTCGGGCTGAGCTACCGGATCCACGACGTGGCGTCCCCAACCCCGGGGGAGTCGTACGGGGAAGAGGTGTACGGACTTTTCGTGAGGCTCGAGTTTTAAAAATACGAGGTAAGCCGTGGATGGACACAAGGTAGTGCTGATAGTCGCCCTCTGCTCGTCGCTCTTCTTCCGCCCACCGACTCCGGCCGGCGCGGCCAACCTTGTCCCAAAGGCGCGCATCGCGTCGATAACAGGCGACGCGTCCGTGAAATATAGGGGAACCGACAACTTCGTCTCGGTCTGGCGCCGCGAGCGTATTTCCGCAGGAGATACGATCGCAACCGGGGAAGAAAGCTCGGTCGTGCTCATCTTTGGAGACGGAAACCTGATCGCCCTGGGCCCCTCGGGAAGGTTGATGCTCGAGACGATCGCGCCGAGTTACGCGCCCGATCCCTCGACGGGACGGCGGAAGGCCGTGGTGACGATCACCGCCCGTCTTGAGTCCGGCAGGCTGCGCGCGGCGCTGGGCACGGGGTCGCGCCTCGGGATTTCCATGGGCTGGGCCGCCCTCGTGACCAACCCGGTCACCGGCGCCGACTTCACCTACGCGGGCGACGTCTTTTCCCTCGGGTATTACCTGCGCGTCGACCGGGGGTCCGTCTTTATCCCCGGAGCGGAGTCGCGCCCCGTCCCGGTGTGCGCCGGATCGGCGGTGAAAGTGGGGATGACTCCCGAGATGACGGCGCCCTTGCTTCTCGGTGACCAATACGGCCACTCCATATATGTCGATTTCGGCTCCGAGATGCCGTCGATGCTGACACGCGAGGAGCCCCTCCCCGAGATCACGGTCAACAACAAGAAGGTGCTCAGCGCTGCAGATGATATTTTTCACGTTCCGGCCTCCCGTCCCGAAAAGGAGAGGCCCCTTGTCGTCTCCGGGAAGGCCGAACCGGGTCGGGCGATCCTTATCTCCCTTGACGAGGGAGCGGACTGGGTGACGGTATTGCCGGATGATGCCGGCACATGGGAGTTTGCGCCCGAGCATGTGCCGCCACGAGAGCTCGCCCTCACGGTGAAATCGTTCTACATCGGCACGCCGCCCGCCGACTTCGAGGCACTGCTCGGCACGGCCCCTTCCTCGTCGTCGGGCGCGGCCGCCCCTGCCCCGGAGAAAGCGCCCGACCCTGACGCGGTCGCGGGGCGCTTCATCGACGCGTTTGTGGGGGCGCTGGGCCGTGGAGACACGGCGGCGCTCTCGTCGCTCATCTCCGCCGACTATAACGGCACCATCGGCGGCGGCAGTCGCGCCGCCTTCCTGAGGGGTGTGTCCGACTTTTTCCGGGCGGGAAATACCCTCTCGATCGTCGCCACGCCAACGACCGCAAGCCTGTCGGGTGACTCGATCATCGTGACAATGGGTTTTTCCGCGCGGGCAGGCGCAACCACGAAAAGCGGGAGCGCGAAGCTCTGGCTGACCACGAACGGGGCCCTCACGCACGCCGAGGGAGATGCGTTTTTTTAAAGATTGGTTATCCGGAGCCTCTTAGCTAGTTCGTCTCGGCGTGCAAGCTGCGAAGCGCCGGACTGCGTCGGAAAGAAAGAATCAACGTGTAAAAAAGAACCGCACGGACAACCTCCAGGTCCTCCGTGCCGTGTTGATAATTATCGGTGTCTTATTCCTGCCGTTCCCGCCCTCCGCTCGGTTTAGGCGAGACGAATCTCGTAGCGGCAGGTCTTATCCCCCTTGGCCTTGCACTCCGTCTCGACCGTCTTCACCCCTGCGACGCCCGCCCATAACGCGTATTCGTCGAAGGCCCCGTTCAAAGCGGTGCAGACGGAGGTGTCGGAGGTGAAGTTGGTGCAGGCGGAGCACTGGGAATTGTCGTAGATGACCACGTCCCCCTCCCTGGTCGCCTTGCCCCTCCCCGTCGCCAGGGCAAAGAGCTCGATCATCTTGAAGAGTTTCTCGTTGCCCGGGAGGTCTTTGAGCGATTCAAAGATGCCGGTGCCGATTGATCGTTTGCCCGACGATTTCCCGATCATTCGAAAGACCGCCTTACCCCCGGACGTTCCGAGGACCTTATACCAGCTTGCAGTCAGGTGGCCGTACTCCTCGTCGGTATAGTTCTTCTCAAGAGAGTAGTCCGGCTTATTCTCGTAGAGATTGATGAGCTTGGCGTAGTTCAGCATGGCCTTCAGGCCGTTGGTGCCGATAATCTCCTCGGTCGAGTCGAGCACCATACGGATGACGAGGTTGGAGACGGTTTTTTCGGACATGGCGGGCTCCTTTCGAATAGGTGGCGGTGGGGCAGAAGGTCTTCCTTCACAAATCGAATGGTATATAGTATACAGGGGCGGGATGAGAGTCAACTCAAAAGTGAGCAACACTAACTTTTTTTGGGGATGAGGAGACGGTAAGGTCGCGGGGTATTACATTTCAGCGGATGATTTTTTCTCTACCTTGATGCCGAACACCCTCATCGTGTTCTGCGCCGCCGCCGTCATGAACTCGTCTGATTTTTCTCCCCGCAGCCGCGCGCACTCGACGGCGGTATACTTCACGTACGCGGGCTCGTTTTGTTTTCCACGGAAGGGCTCCGGGGTCAGGAAGGGGCAGTCGGTCTCGACGAGGATCCGATCGGCGGGAAGCCTTTTCACCACCTCGTGGAGCGTCTTCGCCTTTGGGAAGGTTACGACCCCCGGAATCGAGATGTAAAATCCCATGTCGAGGCACCTCTTGGCGTAGTCCCAGTCACCCGAGAAGCAGTGGATCACCCCGGGGCCGGACGGTGCCGTAAATCCTCCCCGTTTGTGGTGCTCGGTCAGGATATCGATTACTTCCCTGTGCGCGTCGCGGTCATGGATCACGACCGGGAGCGACAGCTCCGAGGCAAGGTGTAAAAACTCGTGGAAGGCCTTTATCTGGACGTCCCTCGGGGAGAGGTTGCGGTAGAAGTCGAGGCCCGTCTCCCCGATCGCCACGACCTTCGGATCGGCCGCGAGCTTCTTGATCTCGGCAAGCGTCCCATCGTCGATTTTTTTCACGTCGTGAGGATGCACGCCGATCACCGCGCGGATATTCTCGCGCCTTCGTGCGATCTCGACCGTTCTTTTTGAGGAGGGAAGATCGATCCCGACGGTGACGATCATCGAAAGCCCGGCCGCAAACGCGCGCTCGGTCACCGCGTCGCGGTCGCCTTTGAAAAGATCGAGGTGGGCATGGGAGTCGATCAGCATATCAGGAGAGCCTTCCGCCCGGTGTCGCTTCCTTATCCACCGTGACCAGGGAAAGCCCTCTTTCCTTATCGACCACGGCAAGGAGCATACCCCGAGACTCGATCCCCATCAGCTTTGCGGGCGCAAGGTTGGCTACGACAATGATGCGTTTCCCGACAAGCTCCTCGGGCTTGTACTCCTTGCCGATACCGGCGACGATCGTGCGCTCCTCCCCGATGTCCACCGTCATCTGGATGAGCTTGTCGGATTTTGGGACGGCATGGGCCTCCGTGACCAGGCCCACGCGCAGGTCTATCTTCTTGAATTCGTCAAACGAGACAAGGCTCGTGCTTACCGGCTCCACTGCTTTTTTCACCTCCGCCTTTTCTTCTTTTACGATCGTCTCCTTGGCGTCCACCCGCGGGAAAAGCGCCGCCGATACCGTAACGGCCGCCCCGGCCTTGAGCCCGCCCCACGCCGCCGTATCGTCCATCGTCATCTCGGACGGGGAGCCCGCGGCACCTATCCTCGACAGGATCTTCTCGGCGGTCTCCGGCATGAAGGGGGAAAGGAACAGCCCGATGAACCGCAGGCCCTCAAGGACATTGTAGATCACGCGTGAAAGCCTGGGCCTCGTCTCTTCCTTCTTGGCAAGCTCCCAGGGCTGGTTTTCCACGATGTAGCGGTTCAAAAGCGAGACAAGCTCCCACACCGCGATCAATGCCTTGTGGAAGCCGAGGTTCTCCATCCCCTCGATATAGTCGGCCCGGACCCGCGCCGCCGCGGCGATAAGCCCTTTGTCGAGCGAGCCCTCTGTCTCCGAGGGCTCGGGCACCACCGAGCCGAAGTACTTGGCAGCCATGGCGAGGCTCCGGTTGACGAGGTTGCCCAGGTCGTTTGCGAGGTCGGAGTTGAGCCGCGCCACCATTCCCTCCTCGGAAAACGAAGAGTCAAGCCCAAAGGCCATCTCCCTGAGCAGGTAATAGCGGAAGGGATCAAGGCCGTATTTGTCCTTGAGCGAGAGCGGGTTGACGATGTTTCCGAGAGATTTGCTCATCTTGGACTCTTCGACGTTCCAGTAACCGTGGACGTTGAGGTGGCGATACGGCTCGATCCCCGCGGCCCTGAGCATCGTCGGCCAGTAAATGCCGTGGGGCTTCAGGATGTCTTTGGCGATGAGGTGCTGGGCCACCGGCCAGAATTTCGTAAACTTCGCGCCGTCGGGGTAGCCGATCCCCGTCAGGTAGTTGATGAGGGCGTCAAACCAGACGTAGCAGACGTACTTGTCGTCAAACGGCAGCTCGATGCCCCAATCGAGCCGCGATTTGGGCCGGGAGATACAGAGGTCCTCCAGCGGCTCCTTCAGGAAGGACAACACCTCGTTTCGATACCGCTCGGGGCGGATGAAGTCGGGATGCTTGGTGACGTGGTCGATGAGCCAGCCCTGATATTTGCTCATCGTGAAGAAATAGTTGTTCTCCTCGATGTACTCCGGCACCGTCTGGTGGTCGGGGCATTTGCCGTCCACGAGCTCCCGCTCGGTGTAGAAGCGCTCGCACCCGGTGCAGTAGAGCCCCCCGTAGCCGGCAAAATAGATATCGCCCTTATCGTAGACTTTCTGGAGGATTGACTGCACGGCCGTGATGTGGTCGGGGTCGGTGGTGCGGATGAAGCGGTCGTTGCTGATCATGAGAAGCGGCCAGAGGCTCCTGAAAAGGCCGCTGATCTCGTCGGCGT
Organism: uncultured delta proteobacterium; assembly: GCA_963792965.1. GTDB lineage: Bacteria > Desulfobacterota > Zymogenia > Zymogenales > Zymogenaceae > CAWBYW01. Next base: position 9,945 of record CAWBYW010000020.1, read on the forward strand.
ACTGCTTGGGGGCGACGCCCTTTGCCGCCGCCGCCCGCATGACTTTATCGCCGTGCTCGTCGGTCCCGGTCAGAAAGAAGGTCTCGTAGCCGGCCAGCCGCCGGTAGCGGCTCATGACGTCGGCCACGAGCGTCGTGTAGGCATGGCCGATGTGAGGGGCCGCGTTGACGTAATAGATGGGGGTGGTGACGTAGAACCGCTTGTCCGTGTCCCTGTCGGCCATGAGCGCCCTCGGTATCTGAGCTTTAATAATAACAGCATATGGGCAAACGATGTTTGCCCATATAACCCGGAAGGTTGATCTCGTTGTGGCCCGCCGCAGCCGGCACGGCCGCCCCGGACCTATTCTTGCCGCTCACCCCGGCGGCTAAGCCTATTGTGCCCCCTCCTCGATGGACCCGAGCGGTACCTCCACCTCAGAGCCGTCCTCCAGCTGAATCGTGACCTTGTTGGCTAACACGTTCTGCCGGATGACCTTACCCGCTCCCTCTTTGGTGGTGACTACCTTCCCGATCTTGGGCATGTCCTTCTTGAGGTCGAGGTACGTGTCGTACTCGTACTTGAAACAGCACATGAGCCGCCCGCACACGCCCGAGATTTTCGCGGGGTTCAGCGAGACGTTCTGGTCCTTTGCCATCTTGACCGAGACCGGCTCGAAGTTGGTCAGGAAAGCGCAGCAGCAGAGCTCTCGTCCGCACGAGCCGATGCCCCCGACGAGCCGTGCCTTGTTCCTGACGCCGATCTGTCGCATCTCGATGCGGGTCCTGAATTTTGCGGCCAGGTCGCGCACGAGCCCGCGGAAGTCGACCCGCTCGTCGGCCGTGAAGTAGAATATGATCTTGCTGCCGTCAAAGAGGTGCTCCACTTCCACGAGGCGCATATCCAGGCCGTGTCTCTCGATGCATTTTTGGCAGAACGCCTTTGCCTCGATCTCTCTCTCGCGATTCTGTGCGACCTTCTCCTGATCTTCTTCGCTGGCGATCCTCAGGATCGGTTTGAGATGGGCGCACTCGGGCATATCCTCCATCTGACGTGGGGCAATGGCGATCGTCCCGATGGAAAGCCCCCGCTCCGTCTCGACCAGCACCTTCTCCATCACGGGAAGCTCATACTCACCCGCATCGAAATAGTATATCTTCCCGCCCCCGCGAAAACGTATCCCTGCTATTCTTTTCATTGATTATATTTCAACTCGACAAGTCTGATAAAGAGCGATTCGAGCGCGATGCGCATATTGAGGTACATCCTTCCGGTGAGGGTACGCTCTATCTCGTCGGCCGCCTCCACGCTCTCGATCAGGGATTGGACGCGAGTCTCCTTCCATGCACCGCCGAAGTCTTTCACCAGTCGGTGGTACACGAGGTCACCTTCCCTCTGCGTCTCCCGATAAATAATCAGGTCACGATACCAACACTTCAGTATATCGAGAATATCAGAAAATTCAACTTTTAATTTCGACAGCGACAGAAATAGCTCCTGCACCCCGCCGGGGTCATTGAGCTCCATCGACGAGAGGGCGCCGATCATCCTCTCCTGTACCGAAAGGAGACCGCCGGACAGGAGCGCCTGCGCCCTCGAAAGGCTCCCCCGCGCCATTTCCGCGGCCTCCCGCTCTTGCTCGCCGCCGCCCATTATCTCGGCGATTACCTCGGGCTTCAGCGGCGAGAACCTGATCTTCTGGCAGCGGGAGAGGATCGTCGGCGGGAGGCTCGACGCACGACTGGTAACCAGGATGAAGTGGGTGCCGGCCGGCGGCTCCTCAAGGGTCTTCAGGATTGCGGCCGAGCTGTCCTCGGTCATCATGTCCGCGGGATCGATGATGATGAGCCGTCCCCTTCCGGAAAACGAGTGGTACGCCACGACCCGTTCGATCTCTCGCATCTGGTCGATCACGATGCGCGTCTTTCCCTCGGCGATTCCCACTGAGATCAGATCGGCGAAGGTGCCCCGCTCGATCTTGAGGCAGGTCTCGCACGTGCCGCAGGGCCTGCCCTCCGCGCCGGTGCAGAACATCGCCTTGGCAAAGACCATCGCGGCAAAATGCTTACCCACCCCGTCGGCCCCGGAAAAGATCAGAGCATGAGGGATGCGGCCCGCCTCCAGGACCCCCGCGAGGATGTCGACGGGGCGCTTCTGCCCCCGTATGGCGCCGAGCTCGATCATAATGTGGTCACGATGAAAAAATGCGGCCCCACCCAGTGCGATGGGGCCGGACGGATAGACTGTTTACAGACAATCGGACTCCTCGCGCGTCGAGCGCGGGTATCTTATCGATCCGGTCGCTCCGCCACCCGGGCACCTCCCGGGTGCCGGACCCGCCGCGCCATCCCTCGCTTTCCGATCTATTTGGAGACGATCGTAAAATGAGCCCTTCTGTTCTTTGCCCACGCCGCCTCGTTGTGCCCCGGATCCAGGGGCATCTCCTTGCCGTAACTGATGGTCCTCATCCGTGAGGTGTCGATGCCGAGGTTGACCAGGAAGTCTCTGGCGCTCTTAGCCCGCCGATCGCCGAGGGCGAGGTTGTATTCGATGGTGCCGCGCTCGTCGCAGTGCCCCTCGATCTCCACCACTACCGACGAATTCTTCTTGAGCCAGTCGGCGTTCGTCTTGAGAGTGTCCTGGGCCTCGGGGGTCAGCGTGGACTTGTCGAAATCAAAATGAATATCTTCAAGGCCGTATATCGTCCCGTCCAGCCCTTCGCCGGGGATTTCCGCCCCCTCGATGCCGTGACCGGGGCCTACCTCGGTCTCCCCCTTGCCGGTCTCCTTGGTTGTTGTCGTCTTACAGGAGAGGACCAACAGGGAAAATAGTGCTATAACGCCGGCGATGAGTATATATCGTATAAGTTTCATCATCATTCCTCCGCTCTTTCCTATACACTATAATCGATTTTTTAATGATATTCAATGGTTTTTTCTCATCACTGATTCAGTTTCGGCACCTGTCCGGACAGGCGAGCCGGTTGATCCGCCCTTCCGACCTTCCGTCAGAATTTCATCCGCGGTGACCACGCCGGTGATGTATCGTTGCCTCCGGTGCCGATGATGGGGGTCTGATCGGAGCCGTCCGCCCTCATCCAATAGATCTGGTCGTGCCCCCCCCGCGAGGAGGAGAAGATAATGAACCTCCCGTCGGGCGACCACGAGGGATCCTCGTTGTCAGAGGGCCCGGTTGTGAGCCTCATGGTCGTCGTCCCGTCCGGACTGATGGTGTAGATGTGAAACATCCCCCCCGTCATCCCCACGTAGGCAATCTTGTCTCCCCGGGGCGACCAGTCCGGAGACGTGTTATATCCGCCGGTATAGGTGAGCCTCCGCGTTGTCCCGCTTGAGAGATTCATGATATAGATCTGCGGGGATCCCGCCCGATCGGAGGTAAAAGCAAGCATAGAGCCGTCGGGCGAGAAGCTCGGGGAGACGTCGATGTCCGGCCCGCTGGTGAGCCGCTTCAATCCGCCGCCGTTCTCGGATATGAGATAGAGATTCGGGAAATAGTCCTTGCTCGAGGTGAAGGCGATCCTGCCGCCGTCAGGCGTGAAGGCCGGGCTGATGTTGATCCCCTCGAACCCCGCCACGAGCCGGTCGCTCAGCGTTGCGGTATTCATGACGAATATCTTGGGTGAGTGCTGTTTGAAGGAACAGTAGATGATCTTCGTCCCGTCCGGAGACCACGCGGGCGAAAGGTCGATGACCCTGTTGTTGGTCAGCCTGACCTTGTTGCCCCCGTCGATATCCATGACGTAGATCTCTTTTTTCCCGTGCAGGTCCGTGGCAAAGGCGATCAGCGTCTGGAAGATCCCCTTCTCGCCCGTATACTCGGTCATCACGTCGTCGGCGAATTTGTGGATGACCCGCGAGAAATCGTTTATGCCCGCCTTATATTTCCTGCCGAAGATGAGCCGCTCTCCGGCGGTATCGAAGAGCCTGATCTCAACCGTGATGTTGTTTCCCGATACCTCGTAGGCGGTCTTGATGACGGCATCGGCCCCGAGCTTCTTCCAGAGCGCGTAGTTCGTCCGAGAGATATCCTTTGAAGGCTCCGGGTTGGGGGTATATCGGGCGGGGCTCACGACGTCGAAGATGCCGGCCATGAACAGGTCATTGGTGAGCGTCCGTTTCGCCGCTTCTGCGGCCGCGTCGTCCCTTCCCGATACGGAGACAAAATCGGGAACGGCCACCGGAAACTTTCTGAAGCCGGGGGCGTCGATATCGATATACACCTTCGCCGGGCTTTGCCCGACGTGAACCATCATCGCCGCAAGCATGCCGATGATCGTCACCAGCATAAGCGTCGTTCTTTTCATAGTGACCCTACTTTTCCGGGCGGAACCGTATGCCCACGTCCATGGAGCTGTCCGTATACGTCTCGGGGAGCGGCGGCAGGGGATCGGCCTTGTTGATGGCGCGCAGGGCCGAGTCGTCGTATCGATCGTTTCCCGAGCCGCTCTCAAGCCACACATCGAGGATCCTGCCGTCTCTTCCGATCCTGATGTCGTAGATAACCAACAGCCCCGTATCCTTGAGGTCTTCCGGGATCGCCCACAGGGAGCGGATCCGATTGTAGATTTCGCGGTAATAGGCCGTAAGGCATCACGACAATCATGGGCTTCGCCTTTCCGTCGGCGATCAGATTATCCAGGATCACATTGGCATGGCCGGTCCAGGTCCAGGAGGCTTCGATTTGCCCGTTGCCGTGAAGCAGATACAGCACCGGGTATTTCCGCTGATCGGTCTCGTAGCCCGGCGGCGTGTAGACGTAGAACATCCGCTGGGTCTTGAGGCCCTGGGAGTCATAGAAGTTGACGTGGACCGTTCCGTGGGGGACAGGCCGCTCTTCGAAAACGGCCTTCTCGTTTCCCGGCACGATGAACATGCTGGTAGGGTCCCCAGCGGCGGAGTTCCAGGTTCTGGGTTAGAGGGGTCGGGCATGCGCAGGCCGCCGTCGATGGCGTAACCGTAAGTGTAAAAACCCGGCGCCAGCGGACCTACCGTCACGCTCAGACTCCCTTGTCGTCCTTCTGGAGGGGCTTGGGCTCCTTGATGGCTTCGAGAA
>CAWBYW010000021.1:0-32456 GCA_963792965.1 uncultured delta proteobacterium
TTGTATTAGCCTCGAAATTAGCACTGCCATCCCAACAAAATATTTGCGATGTTAGCAACCGGCTTTTTCTTATTTTTGTCCCTTTAGTTGGGCTAACATATTTTTAGCTTTTGGATTATTTGGATTAAGCTCTAAAGCTTTTTCCAGGTTGTTAATAGCTAGTTCTTTATTGTCATGAAACATATAAAATGTACCTAAAACAAAATAAGCCTCCGATGATTTTGGATAATTCTCAACATTTAACTCAAAGAGTTCCTTAGCTGCATTGGTCAGTTTTTCTTTTGTTACCGGATGTTCAACCTCAGGGTCAACAAACTCCATTCCAATAAAGTTGAGTAAATATTCTGGATATTTAACCTTGTATCCATATTTACCCGATTTGTGGTGGCCGCCGAATAGAGGAGCGGCTGGCCCTTGGGCTCAAGTCCCTCGGTCTTGATGTAATAGTTACGCTCGGTGCCCACGCAGTACATGTCGGGCCGCATAAAGACCACGTCATCCTGGCGGATGATGATCCCCTCGTCTCCGGTCAGGTCGTGGTTGTGGCACGAGAGAGAAGTCTTGCCGGTCCCGGAAAGTCCGAAGAGGATCGCCCCCTTCTGGACGAGTTTCCCGTCCTTCTGCTTGACCTTTATGATTTTACTCCCGGCGTGGAGCCCCAGTCCTCCCTTCTTCTTTGCCCGGTACATTCCCATCCTCAGGTGGGCCTTCTTGTTCTCGCCGAGGTAGTCCGTTCCGAGGATGTAGGTGACGCCGAGGTCGGGCTGGACCAGGACCTTGCGCTCCCGCCACTCGGGGACATAGACCGTGACCTGTTCGGGGTCCCGCTTGGAGCTCTTCGGAGCGAAAAGCGTCTCGTTCCACATATAGGCGATGCGCGCGTATTCCTCGGTAATGAAGAGCCTGCAGGGTATGACGTGGTCCGGGTTGATGCACATGTCCCGATCCACCTGGATCATCGTCTTCCACCTGAGGTATTCCTGTACATCGCTGATTATCTTGGCCTGCTCGGGCGTCGGGTCGTCAAAGACGATCTCGGTGAACTTCGCCGAGCGGTTCCTGACCACGCTGATATAGGCGGCGCTCCCGTATTTTGTCGTTCGCTCGTCCTTCTTGGCTAAATCGCGGAGCTCTTTGGTGTCGAGATCCCGCTTGATGTCATTGGCATCGATCGGTTTTGTGAAGATGTGCTTGTCCGCCATGCAAATACCTCCTTAGTTGCCCCGCAAAATCTCCGATTCCACGGGGGCCCGACGGTGAGAAGAATACGATAGTCTCAAACTTTTCTGTATGATCGGGTCCCTCTATGAACAACAGGTCGATTTTTCTTCCGCTCATAGCGTATCGATGGCCTCCCGCATCCGGCGGGTCGTCTCGGGGGTGGTGCCGCAGCAGCCTCCGACGATCCGCGCGCCGGCCCTGATAAGGTCGGGCGTCCGCGCGGCAAAGACCTCCGGGCCGTCGGCGAAGTTTGTCACGCCGCCACTCGATCTCGGGATTACCCGCGTTGGGCTGGGCGATGATGGGGATAGCGGCGGCTCGTTTCATCTGCTCCACTACCTCGATCATATCGCCGATCCTCAAGGAACAGTTGGTCCCCACCGCCGCCGCGCCCGCGTCGGCAAGGCTCCTGGCCGCGTCCTCGGGCCTGTTTCCCATGATCGTAAAATAGCCCCGCGGCTTCCGGTCAAACGAGATCGTCACAAAGACCGGAAGCCCCGTGGCTCGGGCCGCCTCAGCGCGATGAGCGCCTCGTTAACGTCTATCATCGTCTCGATAATGAATAGGTCAACCCCGCCTTCCGCCAGGGCGAAGGCCTGGACGGTAAAGGCCTCCGAGAGCGTCTTCTCGTCCGCGTTTCCGGCGGGCGCGAGCAGCTTTCCCGTCGACCCGATATCCCCCGCGACGAATCTTCCCGCAGGACAGACCCCCTTGGCGAGCTCGGCCCCCCGTCTGTTGATCTCGGCGGCCCTGTCGGCAAGGCCGTAGTGCGCAAGCTTCAGCGACGTCGCCCCGAGGGTGGCGGTGGACACGATGTCCGCGCCGGCATCAAAATACATCTTGTGGACCGCCGCGATGTCGTCGCGGGCGGTTGAGTATCCAGGCCTCGGAGCTCTCGCCCGCCTTCATCCCCCGCTCCATGAGCATGGTGCCCCAGGCCCCGTCAAAGAGCAGGATTCCTTCCCGCATGCTATTTACTATATCAGCCAAAGACTAATTCCCTCCCGCTTCCTTCCCCCACCGGGCCCGCAAGCGTTCCTTACTATCACATCGCGTCGATGACTTCGCGCATCCGCCGGATCGTCTCAGGTGTCGTGCCGCAGCAACCGCCGACGATCCGGGCGCCCGCGCGGATCAGGTCGGGCGTCAGCCGCGCATAGACCTCCGGCCCGTCGGGGTAGGTCATGACACCCCCCTCAAGGTCGGGCTTTCCCGCGTTGGGCTGGGCAAGGATAGGCGCGTTGGTGGCCGCTCTCATCTCGGCCACGAGGTCGACCATCTCCGCGATCCTGAGCGTGCAGTTGGTCCCAACCGCCGCCGCGCCCGCATCGGCCAGCGCACGGGCGGCATCCCCGGGTCGGTTTCCCATGATCGTGGCGTAGCCGCGCTTTTTTTCAAACGTAATCGACGCAAACACCGGTAGGCCCGTAGCTCGGGCCGCCTCCAGCGCCACGAGCGCCTCCTTCAGGTCCATCATCGTCTCGATGATGAAGAAGTCCACCCCACCCTCGGCCAGCGCGAAGGCCTGCTGCGTGAACGCCTCGGAGAGCGTCTTGTCGTCGATCTGGCCCAGCGTGGGGAATTTCCCCGTCGGCCCGATGTCTCCCGCGACAAATTTCCCCGGGGGCAGACCTTCCTGGCAAGCTCGGCCCCCTTCCGGTTGATCTCGACGACCTTATCGGAAAGCCCGGCGTGCGCGAGCTTGATCGAGGTTGCCCCAAAGGTGGCGGTCGTCGCAACGTCGGCGCCCGCGGCAAAGTACGCGGCATGGACGGCCGACGATATCATCCGGCCGTGTGAGGACCCAGTTTTCCGCCGTCTCACCCGGACCGATTCCCCGCTCCATAAGCATCGTGCCCATGGCGCCGTCAAAGAGGAGGATGTCGGTTTTCAGCTTCTTTTCTATCTCATGCATTCCTTACCACCCCGATATACCCCGTTTACCCGGGGGTCACGTCAGAGGATAACCCTAATAATATATTTCGGGGCCGAACAGCTCGCCGAGGACATCAGTGACCACCGCACGTACACCCCGATTGATGAGCGAGTAGAGGTACGGCCTCCTGGTCCGCAAATAGATGACGCGCTGCGGGTTTTACGCCGGCTTCCTTGGCCAGCGCTTCCGTTGCGGCCCGCAGGTCGCACAGCTCGTCCACCAGCCCCAGCTCCTTCGCCCGCCGCGCGGTGAAGACCTCTCCCGTAGCGATCTTTCTTACGGCCTTCTCGTCGAGCTTCCTTCCCCCGGCCACCGCCTTTACAAAGTCGTCGTACACCTCCCGGTTAATGGCCTCGATCTTACTTCTTCCGGCCGGCGTCATTTTTCTGGAGAACAGGGTGTCGTCCTTGAGCGACCCCTCCTTCAGAACCTCGAGCTTGACGCCGAGACGGCTCATGAGGGCGGAGATGTCCGGCTTGATAAAAATCACGCCGATACTGCCGATAAGCGCTGACGGCACAGCCATGATCTTATCGGCCATTGCGGCCGCGTAGTACCCGCCGGAGGCCGCCATCGTCGTCCAGACGAAAAGCGGCTTCTTCTCCTTAAGTCGGGCCAGGGCCATGACGAGGACCTCGGTTGCGGTGACCGATCCTCCCTGGCTGGAGAGATTAAGCAGCACCCCCCTGACCCGTGGTCGACTTTTCGGCGTCCTCGATAACTCCGGAGGAGGTGCTCACCGTTCTCATCGACAGCACACCCGAAAAGGGGATAACTGCCACAACACCCCGCCGAAAGGCCATATAACAAACCTACCGCCCATAAAATAAAATGCGGCGATATGATAGCAAGATTCGCGTCTATTGTCAAGGGAAGATGAGAAATGGAAGACAGGTGAGATTATCGGCGCTACACCAACCGCAACGACGATACAACAGCGGCCGTGCCCTGCCCGGAGCGCCGCGTAACTCTCCCGATTATACGTCTCCCTCGGCCCGGGTCGCCCACGCCTCAAGAACCCACAATTCTTATTGACTTTCCGCGCCACGCGACTAAAATGATAGGTTAGTATCTTTAACAACACGAGTTTTCCGAATCAAACGGGAGCATCCATGACCGAGCTCAAAAAAGTCTTCTCGAGGCCAAAGAGCCTGACCACGAAACCGTACCACTTCTGCCCCGGCTGTAACCACGGCATCATCCACCGGCTGGTGGGGGAGGCGCTGGACGAGTTCGACCTCGTCCCGAGAGTGACCGCCGTTGCGTCGGTCGGCTGCAGCGTGTTCCTCTATGACTACTTTGCCGTCGACGTGCTGGAGGCGCCCCACGGCACGGGCTCCGGCCGTGGCAACCGGCGTCAAGCGCTCGCTTCCGCACAACATCGTCTTCACCTACCAGGGCGACGGGGACCTGGCCTCCATCGGGATGAGCGAGATCGTCCACACGGCAAACCGCGGCGAGCCCATCACCGTCATCTTCGTCAACAACACCGTCTACGGCATGACCGGCGGCCAGATGGCCCCCACCACGATGCTCGGCCAGAAGACAACCACCTCGCCCTACGGCCGCGAGTATTCGCAGGACGGATATCCGATCCGCATGGCCGAGATGCTGGCCACGCTCGAAGGCTCGGCGTTTGTCGCGCGCGTGGCCGTCAACAAGCCCAAGAACGTCATCGCCGCCAAAAAGGCGATCAAGACCGCTTTCAAGATGCAGATAGACGATATCGGTTTTTCCTTTGTGGAGGTCGTCTCAACCTGCCCCACCAACTGGCGGATGTCGCCCAAGGAGGCGGCGTGGCGGGTGGAAGAGGAGTTGTTGCCCTACTTCCCGCTCGGGGTATTCAAGGAAAGGACGATGTCGGACGTCATGTAGACGGTACCCCAAGAAAAGTGCATTTTCCTGGGGGCCCCACAAGAGAAAGGGCTCTTATACACCTGTTGGTTCTTCCGGATACAAAGAAAGAAAAGAAGACATGTACTTTGACACCATCATGGCAGGCTTCGGCGGGCAGGGGATCATGCTCATCGGCAACCTCTTCGCCTACGCCGCGATGAACGAGGGCAAGAACGTCACCTACATGCCCACCTACGGCGTCGAGATGCGGGGCGGCACCGCAAACTGCACGGTCGTTATTTCCGACGGCGTCATCGGCTCGCCCATCGTCGGCTTCCCGATGACCGCCGTGGTCATGAACCGGCCCAGCCTTACGCGTTACGGCACGACGGTCAAAGAGGGCGGACTTCTCGTCATCAACTCGTCTCTTATCCCCGAGACCCTCGAGGACCGTCCCGACCTGAGACAGATCCGGGTCCCGGCCAACGACATCGCCGGAAAGCACGGCAACGACAAGATCGCCAACATGGTCATCTTCGGCGCCTTTCTGGACTCACCAAGGTCATCGAGCCGAAGTCGGCCTTCGACGCATTCGAGCACGTGCTGGATGCCCGCCACCACCGTCTGATACCCACCAACATCGAGATGATCAAGGCGGGCATGGAATTCATCACCAACAACGGGGGGAACGCATGACCGAAGACCTCAAGGTAGGTGAAAAGATCAAGCTCCTTCGCGAAAAGAAAGAAGCTGTCGCTTCCCGACCTCGCCCAGAAGTCGGGCTTCTCCTCGGCCATCCTCTCCCAGATCGAAAATCATATGGTCTCCCCGCCCCTCGGCACGATCATCAAGCTGGCAAAGGCCCTCGAGGTGGAGCCGGGCTACTTCTTCAAGGAAAAGCCGAAATCCCCCTATGTGCTCGTCAGGAAGGACGAGCGGGTCTCGATCTCCCGGGTGGCCTCCAAGGAGGGCGTCAGCTACGGCTATTCGTACGAGTCGCTGGGCGCCGATAAGAAGGACCGCAAGATGGAGCCCTTCATCGTGACGCTCGATGCAAACCCGGTGAAAAAGGTCAGCCAGTCCACGCACGACGGGGAGGAGTTTATCTTCGTCCTCGAGGGGGAGATGGAGGTGACCCTCGGCGATCACTCCGACGTGCTGGCCGCCGGCGATTCGATCTATTACGACTCGACGATTCCCCACCGGGTCACGGCCCACGGGGACACACCGTCCAAGATTCTGGCGGTGCTCTACACCGGGACGAAATAACACCACCCCACTATCGAATGTTTTCAAATCTAATTACCGGATAGTACAAATCATGTGGATTAAAGAACCCGGCCTGATTACGGACCGTATCCTGCTCTTGGGCAGGGAGGAATCGTGCGTCTATCTCTTGAAAGGCGACGAACATACGATCATTGGCGGAGGGATGGTCTATGTCGTCCCGGATGTCATCGAGCAGCTCAAGAAATTCGGGATCGACGAGGATAAGATCACGCGCCTCCTCATCCTCCACACGCACTTTGACCACACCGGGATCGTCGCCACGCTCCAGAAACGCTGGAAAAACCTGAGGGTCTACGCGTCGCCCCGGGGCAAGGAGCTCCTGGCCACCCCTGACGTGGCCGCCCAGATACGGGCGCTCAACGAGGGACTCATCTCGATGCACAAGATGGAAGAAAAGGTCAGGGAATTCGGCGTCAGCCTTGACGGCATCCGGGTGGACGATACCGTCAAAGGGGGCGACCGGGTAAACTGGGGGGGCATCGAGCTTGAAATCATCGACGCGCCGGGGCACTCCTCCTGCTCGATCGCGGCATATATGCCCGAGGACAAAGCGCTCTTTGCCTCGGACGCCGGCGGCATCCCCTACGGCGACATGATCTTTGCCTCCGGCAACGCCAACTTCACGAAGTACCAACAGACCCTCGAGCGCTTCGCGACGTACGACGTATCCATCCACCTCTCGGAACACTACGGCGCATTTACCGGCCAGGACGGGGAAGAGTTCATGGGACGGTCGATCGCCGCGGCAAAGGAGACGCGCAAAATCCTCGAGGAGTCTTACCGGAGGACCCGCGACGTGGAGAAGAGCAAGAAGGAGATTACCGACTCACTCACCGAGGGAGCCAAGGGATACTTTCTGCCCCGGCCGGTCATGGAGATGGTGGTCGGCCAGATGTTGCGCCATATCGCCAAGGTCATCGACGGCGCGTAGCGCCGCAGCGCCCCCTCCGATTCAACTTCATGGTCGCGGCCCCCACGGCAATGCGAAGTCCTTATTGGAAAAGGAGGTTCAGATGCAAGATCGTATCTCCAACTCCACCATGTTTGTCTCACTGTTGGCCCTCAATGGAATCCTGGGGACCAACGGCCTCAACGCCATCCTCAATTACGGCGACCTGAAGAGATTCAAGGACGCATTCCCCCCAAACAATGATAAGCTCGAGATCCCGATAGCCGACTTCACGCAGCTCAACGCCAGCATCCTCGACATTTTCGGAGAGAAGGGGGCCCGTCCCCTCCTCTATAACTCCGGCAGGATGGGGGTACAGGTCATATTGAAGGAAAACCCCTCCCTCATGGGTTTCGTGCGCCTCGGCTTCAGGGCGCTGCCCGTCAGAAAACGCGCCGAGAAGGTCCTGGCCGTGACCTCGAAGCAGGCAAACAAGATCTTCGGCGAGAACCAGCGGTTTTCCGTCACGAAAGACGGCTTTGTGACCGAGATCTACGACTGCTTCTGGTGTAAAGGGCTCAAGACGAGCGAGCCGATCTGCCATGCCGAGGTGGGGTTCGAGACCGAGGCGATCAAGTGGGCCACGGGTGGGGTGGAGTACGACGTCAGAGAGGTTTCGTGTGTCGCCTGCGGGGACAAGAGCTGCACGTTCGTGGCCAGGGAGAAGGAAAGGCCGGAGGAGATCGAACGAGCCCGCGCCTGAAACATCGGGGCCGAGTCACTACGCGGTTTCAGATATCAAGAAAGAACCGTGATAGGTAACCGAATCGATCCTCGATCCGTGAGGAACGGCGAAATAGATCACCGGATTGTGGAGAGCACGAGCGTGCTCTCCTTTTCTCCTCGCTTCTTATGATCAAGAAAAGATGTCTTCAAGGAGGTCCCATGGGTAAGAGAATCACCGTCTCCGCGGTCCAATTAACGCCCAGCGTGGGAGACGTCGACACCAACATCAAGCGCGCGGGCGTGCTGGTGAATCGAGCGTTCAAAGATGGGGCCCAGCTGGTGGTCCTTCCCGAGTTCTTCCCCACCGGCGTCGCGTTCAGCCCAAAGCTCCTGTCGGCCGCGCGCCCGATCGACGGAACCCCGTCCCGTTTCCTCATCGAGACGGCCACGCGGCATCACGGCTTCGTCGGAGGGTCATTCATCGCCTCACGGGGCGGACATAATCACAATACCTTTGTGTGGGCCAATCCCGACGGCACGACGGCCTCCCACGACAAGGACCAACCCACCATGTGGGAGAACTGTTATTACGTCGGGGGCCGGGATCCCGGTCGCCTGAACACACCGCTTGGGCCGGTGGGCGTCGCCCTCTGTTGGGAGCTGGTTAGGACCAGGACCGCGAGGCGCCTTCTGGGTCAAACAGACCTCCTCGTATCCGGCTCCTGCTGGTGGACCGTTCCCGACTGGAAGGTGATGAGGGGCTTCTGGGAGTCCGTTCACCGGTCAAACCTCACCGTCATGGAAGAGACCCTGCCGACCATGGCGCGCCTCCTGGGTGTGCCGGTCATCCACGCCGCCCATGCGGGAAGCTTCACCGCGAAAATGCCCCTCATGCCGATGATACCCTACCGCTCGTTCTACATGGGAAACACACAGATCGTGGATGCGGACGGGACCGTTCTGGCGAAACTCGGCCCCGAGGACGGGGAGGGAGTCGTCACGGCAGAGATCGAGCTCGGACGAAAGAAACCATCCCTCAAGATACCCGACGGGTTCTGGATCCCCCGCATCCATCCCTTCGTCCGGTTCGTCTGGTTCTACCAGAATCTTCACGGAAAGTGCTACTACGCGATCGTCCGAAGGACAAAAAGGCTTCACATACCGCAGGAGGGTTCCGCGGGTCCGCCGTCGTGAAAAAAGGGGATCGGAGGTGTGAAAGGGGCCGCGTGGTGGCGTGGGGGGTCTGCGTGACGTTTCATTGCCTTTCGGTCTTCGTGTTCCGCGGAAAATTCACTGAGCGGATGATCGAAAAGGAGATGGGACGGCAGGCTCAGGGAGGGAGATAGGATATAATTAGACATTCTCCCTACGCAACGAAGGGACACCCTATATGGTGTCCCTTTCATTTTCTCTCGAGGGACTCTATCTAAAATCGCTCCTTCTGATCCCGTGCTTTCACTTCCGATCTCGGACGTATAGGATGCCTGACTTTCCAGGGGTCAGAACCTCTCATCCTCAACCCTATTCGGCACGAAGTCCAGCTGCTTCTCCACGATATTCAGCGACTTCCCGTGCGCGATCGCGTCTTTCCAGGTCTTCTTGTCCGGCGTGGCCACAAACGTCTTATCCCTGAAGACGATAATCAGCTCGTCTTGCCCGATAGAAATGTGCGTAATATTCCTGCTTCTTGAACAGGAACAGGGAAGACATATTCTTCTGGATACGCTTTATGACGCGGTCGAGATCCCGCGGGCTGACTCGTATCTTATAAAAGGTTATCAGGCCGAAAAGGATCTTCCTCTTTCCGATGACGTCAAGCTCATCGAAGACGGCCTTGTCTTTCTGGCTCCGATTAATCACGATTCCGTGATAGTCACCGGCCTTCACTCGACCACCTCCGCCACCTTATCCAGCCCCACCTCTTTCTCCTCCCCCGTCTTCATGTCCTTCACCTTCACCACCCCCCGCGACAGCTCGTCGGGGGCGACGATGACGACCTTGCCCACCCCGATCTTATCGGCATAGGCGAATTTCTTTTTGAGCTTGCCGCTCTCGGTGTAGACGTCGGTGTTGACACCATTCTTCCTCAGCTCCCGCGCGATCTTCAGCGCCTGCCCTACCTCCGCCTCCCCGAACGGCACCACGAGGACCATTACCCCCGCGCCCCCGTCCCGGAACGTCCCGGCCTCGTTGATCACCTCGATGATCCGCTCCAGCCCCAGCGCCATCCCCGTGGCCGGCACGTCGATGCCGGTGAATAACCCGATCACCCCGTCGTACCGCCCCCCACCGGCCAGGCTCCCGATCTTCGGCGTCTGGACGACCGCCTCGAACACCGGGCCCGTGTAGTAGGCAAGCCCCCGCGCCAGCCGCGGCGCAAACTCGACCCGCTTTGGGTCGACACCGGCATCGCCGAGGAGCGCAAATATCCGCTTCAGGTCACCCGTCCCCTCAAGGGCGAGCTCCGCGCCCGCAAGCTCCTTCTCGAGGCGCGCGAGGTCCGCCGCATGGGTCACCCGTCGTGGCCGTCAGCGAAAAGAGCGCCTCTACCTTCGCCCGGTCATACCCCGCCTCGGCAAACTCCTCCCGCACCGCTTCCTCGCCGACCTTGTCGATCTTGTCCAGGATACGGATCGCCGCCGGCCACTGCCTCCGGCGCGATCCCGAGGCGTCCCATCAGGCCGGACAGGAGCTTGCGGTGGTTGACCAGCGTGACGGAGGCCCCAAAGCCGAGGTCGTCCATGACGTCGGTGATGAGGCTGATGATCTCGCTGTCGGCCGCAGGGCTCCCTACCCCCACGATGTCGGCGTCGCACTGGAAAAACTCGCGGAGCCTCCCCCGCTGGGGCTTCTCCGCCCGCCAGACCGGCTGGATCTGGTAGCGCTTGAACGGCATGACGATCTTGTCCTGATACTGGGCGATGACCCGGCACATCGGCACCGTCAGGTCGTACTTGAGCGCGACCTCTTTGCCCCCCTTGTAGGCCAGGTCGAAGATGAGGCCTTCGCCCTCGTCGCCGTATTTACCGGTCAGGATGTCGTAATATTCCATGGCCGGGGTGGAAAGCGGGGCAAAGCCGTAGGTCTCGAATCGCTTCTTGATGATGCCGATGACCCGCTCGCGCACGTACATCTCCTGGGGGAGGAAGTCGCGGGTGCCCTTCATGATCCGAGGTTTGATAATGTCCATCGTGATTACTGATTTCCTGCGATAGAAAAAGGAGATGGTCTTTTGTATCAGAAGCGCCGTCAAAAGTCAACATCCCGTCGGGTCGTGCTGACCATATCTCGGCCCAGAGGTGCTCGCGGATTCACATAATGATAGATAGTAAAATATATTCCAGATTTTCCTTGACATCCGATAAATAACGGCGTAAACTTAGTTAAAGATTGGGAAACGGTTCCTGATCTTGAGTGCTGCCGGAGAGGGAGTCTGACTACCTTCTTTGAGGTGATCAGCGAACTTTTCAGGCGGCTTTTTTATTATTCAATTCTCGTGTTTAATAATGCTTTCTATGAAGAGGTTCTGCTGCACTTCTCACTCCTACCTCCTCAGCGATCATTGTTAGCAGGAGAGTAAGAAGGAGTTGAAGATGCAGGAAAACAAACTGTTTGTAGGAAACCTGAGCTATTCGGTAACGTCCGAGGCGCTCACCGAGCTCTTTGCCAACCACGGGTCGGTCGTTGAGGCCAAGGTTATCGAGGGGAAGGGCTTTGGATTCGTGGAAATGTCCACGAAGGAAGAGGCCGACGCGGCCAAAGAGGCTCTGAACGGCACGGACTATTCCGGCCGCTCCCTGAACGTGGATACGGCAAAGCCGCCCAAGAGCAGGGACGACAGAGGTGGCGGCGGTGGTGGCTACCGGAGGTACTAATCCGATAGTCTATTCCGACTAAGAAAAAGGGGGGATTATTCCCCCCTTTTTTTATTTGTACGAAGTCAATTATGCGCCCCGTGGAAGCCTTTGGGACAGACCGGGGCCGTGGGGACAGACGCTGCGGCACGCACGGCACGTGTAGAGACTATAACCTTTCTTGGTGACTATCGACGACGCCCGGCGGCACCGCTTCTGGTCCACCCCCGCGTCTGTGATCGCGTGCGCCGGGCACGACTCGATGCAGAGGCCGCACTCGTCGCAGCCCATGTCGCCCACAAGGACGGGATCAGGATCGAGGTCCGCGTCAACGAGCAGGGCGCCGAGGGTGATGCGGTTTCCGAAGACCGGGTTGGTGAGAATGGTGTTCTTGCCCATCGTCCCCAGCCCCGCAAGAGTCGCCGCATGCTTGAGCGACAGGATGCCCCGCCCCTCCCGTTTTTCCTCGTCCCAGAAGACGTAGGGCTCGCTCGGAACGGGGACCGCCGCGACCCCGGCGTCCTCGAGCTTCACCGAAAGGTCCAGAATGAGACTGAAGACCGCCTGCATGGTCGTATCACACGCAAACGTGTACGGAACGGGATTAGGCGAGAGGAAGATGCCCTCCGGCAGCCTCTTTGCGACCACCGCGACGGATTTCGCCCCGGGATAGATATCGGGCGGCCGGAAACCCTCGGGCGCCCCCGAGAATCTCGAAACGGGGGCGATGCCGCAGAGATCGGCGCCCGCCTCCCGCGAAAGCTCCTTCACACGCGCCGCCGTCATCATCATGACTGCTTCACCTGACACCTCGTTCATTGGGTTTTGCGTCCTGCTTATAGAACTATGTGACACTCGGATTGGGAAAAGGATTCGCCCTTGGCCCGTATCGCCGAAATAACGTACCGAAGGGGCCGCCCCGCGGTATCGGCATGCTTGTCCTTCGTTCGACCGCATATGCCGCCGTCTGACCTACGGGCGGACAACTGCTTTGTACCATAATCGGCCCCGAGAGTCAACAAACGGCCCGCCTCCCGCCCATCCGTCACCCGGGCCGGATGGAAAACTCTCCGATCAGGTAATAGCTCATGTCCGGCAATATTAATATTTTTACTTGACACGCGATAACCGGTGCGGTAAATTTATACTATAGCCAGGACACGGGGTCCTGAGTGTGGATGCTGCCTGAGAGTGAGTCTTAATATCTCGCTTGAGGTATCCGACAAATTCTCATGCAGCTTTTTAATTTCTTAGTTTCTCGTGTTTAATGATGTTGTTCTGCGTGGTGAGGTATGTCGTTTTCCTTCTCTCCGCCTCCTCAGGCGACCATTGTTAGATAGGAGAAAAAGGAGCTTAAAATGCAGGAAAACAAGCTTTTCGTGGGTAACCTCAGCTACTCGGTGACCTCGGAGGCCCTCAGCGAGCTCTTCTCGGAATACGGAGAGGTCATAGAGGCCAAGATCATCGCGGGAAAGGGCTTTGGGTTCGTTGAAATGTCGACCCTGGAAGAAGCCAACAATGCCAAAGAGGCATTGAACGGCAAGGACTTTTCCGGTCGCACCCTGAACGTGGACACGGCCAGGCCGCCCAAGAGCAGGGACGACAGAGGTGGGGGAGGCGGAGGCGGTTATCGGAGGTACTAATCCGACCGGCCGTTTCTGAGAAAGAACCACAGAAGGGGGGATCATATCCCCCCTTTTTTATTTCACCGCCGACACGAAGCGGCGTCGTCCGGCCGCCTAAGTCATCCGGACTGGGTAAGCCGGGGACTGGCAGGTAACCATATCAGGAATGATTCAAAAAGCGTGCAAGATCCCGTGCACGAGATAATAAGTCAAAGCGGCAAAGAGCCCGGCCAGCGGTATCGTCAGTATCCAGGCCCAGAGGATTTTTCGCGCGGTGATCCACCGGACATTCTTTATCCCCTCGACGGTGCCGACCCCCATGATGGAGCCCGCGATGACGTGGGTGGTGCTGACGGGGATCCCGAAGTGAGCGGTCCCGAGCAGAACGAATGCCGATGAGGTCTCGGCGCAGAAGCCCTCCATGGCCCTGATTTTCGTTATGTTGGTCCCCATCGTCTTGACGATGCGCCATCCTCCGAAGGTCGTTCCGAGCGAAATCGCCAGGTAACACGAGAACTCGACCCATGTGTCGATATGAAAGGTGGGTATCATCCCCGACGAAAAGAGCACCAGCGCAATGATGCCCATCGTTTTCTGCGCGTCGTTCGTCCCATGTCCGATGCTGTAGAGCGCCGCCGAAACCAGCTGGAGTCTTCTGAAAAGGTGGTTTGTTTTTTCGCGATTAAACGTGTGGAAGATGCGTATCACGACCGTCGTAAAAAAGACCGCGCCTATCATCCCCAGGATCGGCGCAAAGAAAATGAACAGAAAAATCTTAATCACCCCGTAGAGCTCGATAGCCGAGAAACCGACGGAGGCCATCGCGCTCCCCACAAGCCCCCCGACCAACGCGTGGCTGCTGGACGTGGGAAGGCCCAACAGCCACGTCACGATGTTCCATATTATCGCTCCCATCAGGGCCGCAAATATGATCGGCAGCGTTATGACGGAGGTGTCCACGATCCCCTTGCCGATCGTTACCGCGATCGTCACCCCAAAAAAGGCAAAGCCGATGAAATTGGCGAAGCCCGCCATCAGAACGGCTTGAAAGGGAGTAAGAACCCGGGTGACGACAACTGTCGCAATGGAATTTGCTGAATCGTGAAAACCGTTGAGGAAATCGAAGAGCAGCGCGACAACGATTATGACGACCGCGAAGGAGAGATGCATCCTAAACCCACTTTACGGTTATTCCTCTGATCAACTTGGCAATGTCATCCATCGAATTGATAATCTGCTCCAGATGCTCGTACATGTCCTTGAACTTTATTATATAGATCGGATCTTTGGTTTGGAAGAGCTCGGCCATACTCGTATGGATCAGCGCGTCGGCCTCATTTTCCAGCACGTGGACTTTCTTAATGTAGGGGAGGAGGTCTTTTTTCTTCTGAAGGGAGTTGATCAAGCTCTTCAGCTCGCGCGATACGGCGATGATGATCTCTACGAATTGAAGGATATTCGGGGGAACCTTTCTTATCTGATATTTCTCGATCTTCTGGGCGACGTCATTCAGGATATCCATGGAATTGCCGATGCTGACTACGAGATGGTGTATGTCTTCCCGGTCGATGGGAGTGATGAACGTATCATTCAACTTGTTCAGGATAACCATCTCCAATTCGTCTTCGCTTGACTCATATTGCTTTATCCCGATCACCAAAATATGGATCTCTTCCGGAGATAGATTCCCCACTTCTGAAACGAGTCTCTTAAACGATTCGCACGCGTCGCAAAAGAGGGAAATCTGGTCATTGAAATATTTGAAGAACGCCACTTCTCTCGGCAGCAGTAGGTCGAGCAGTTTCAGCGCCATAGCAACACCTTAGCAGAATAGTAAACGGGTAAACGGCTCACCATGTTGTCAACGATAGCCGGGACATCGGGTCGGGAAGCGCGGCTGTTCCCGAGGGCTCGGCCCTCTTTCCAGTGCCCGGGCTCCTGCGCTTTATTGCCGCTCTTTTCAGGTCCACGTCTCTTGGGCACGAGACTCAGCCCCCGAGATAGTCCCGGGGGACGGCGGACGGTAACGTTACATAGTATCTTCGGGCAGGGCAAAAGTCAACACATTTGCGTAACTCGTTACACGATATGGGGGGTCTTGCCGGACGAGGCGCACCGCGCAGTATGAGGTTGTTGAACTCACGCCGTTTTCGTATCACCTGACGACTCCCTCGGCTCGATTCTGTCCGAGCGTATGTCTCGTATCAAAACCCTTTTTGCCGCCAGGTAGATGACTCCCCCCGCAAGCGCGGTAACGATTTGGGGCCATGAGAAGCTGAAAAACAATACACCGGAAAGGCCGGCGGGAAGAGTCTTTATCCTGAGGAAAAACGTAACGGCCGCAAAGAGGAAACAGAATTTCAGGATGGCCCCGGCCACGATCCCCACTATCTTTCGTTTCAACGCGAAGAAAGTCAGGACGAATAGGAAGTTCCCGATCCCTATAAAAGGAATGAATGGGATGGGGATCGGGGAGCCCGTGAGCAGCGCCGTGAACGGCGCGACAAAGGCAATCATCGTCGCCCCCCAAAAACCCGCGTAGTCGACGGCGATGAGCAGGCAGGCGTTGACGAGGGTACCGACGACAAATATGTTCAGCGGCCCCGATAAACGAGGTCAGATATCTGCCCGAAGCCTGCATCGCGGCCGTCAGGGCAAGCAGAATGGCGCTTCTCGCGATCCTCCTGGTCCCGGATAATAATTCGCTGTCTTTCATCTGCCCTTCCCTCACGAGCGCAAGCAGGGTCCGAGTGTGTCAGCTCTTGCTCTCAAGGTATTCTCTTAACACGACGGCGTTGTTCAATTGCTCATCTCTGGCCGCGTACAATAAGGTAACCGTCTCTTTCTCGGCGATGGATATGATCCGCTGAACCGGTTCTCTTTTTTCATCTAACTCTTTGGTGTAGGCCCTCTTGAACTGGTCCCACTTATCCGGCCTGTGTCCGAAATCTTTCCTCACTTTATCGCTCGGGGCAATCTCTTTCATCCAAAGATCCACGCGTGCCCCTTCCTTCTTTACACCCCGCGGCCACAGCCTGTCAACCAATATCCGACAGCCATCGTCTTCGGCGACTTCATTATAGATCCTTTTTATTCTTATCATAGTGCGCGGCTCCTCCTTCCGACTTCAGATTCACCCGGAAAATGACGGTTAACCGGCCGTATCCGTTTTCCGTGATCTTACTGCATTATCGAAAACGCATATGCAGGCGCCATTGACCCTCGGACCGTATCGTGGAAAAGGTATAAAATCGGCGCTTTGCCGACGGGTGAGCAGATCGTTATCGGCAGGTATAGGGATAGGGGTACGTCTTGTCGGTGAGATCGTTATAGATGTTCCACGGGTCACGATTGCAGTCCGTGACCATCCAGAAGTCGTTCTTGCCGTCGTTGTCGAGATCGGCCGAGCAGGTGGACGTGAAATGGAACTTGTCTCCCGAGATGTTGAGGTACCAGTTCTTGTAGTACTTCGGCTCGCACGCCGGCTTGAAATTTATGCCGCTGAAGCTTCCGGCGTAGACCGAATGCTCGGCGAAATAGGCGATCTCACTCGTGTAGACACCGGCCAGAAGCACCCGCGCCTCGGATTGCCTGGTCTTGTTTTGATACATCATATAGTTCGGGATGGCTACCGCGGCAAGGACTGCGATGATGGCTACCACGATCATCAGTTCGACGAGGCTGAAACCCGAATCTCTCCCTGGGTCTTTTTTATCCGCCATCATGGATGTCCTATCGGTTGAAGGTAACAGACAGTAACACGGACAAAAACGTCATGTAGTGTGTCGGACCTCAACTCTGGACGCCCCCGGCCCGATTTGTGAGGTACGTCTATAGACAGCGGTGCTCGAAAGTCACACTATTGGTTCCGGCTCAAGAGAAATTCCGGGGTCCCCGATTTCTTTACGGCAACGGGTGCACTGTCTCCGCTGGACTGGGCTCATCCTGGAAAGGTCGTGGTTGTTTCTTGCACCATTTTTATATAGATTTTAATCTCCCCGACGGCCAAAATCAACTACTAATACTATATACATTATTCATATTTAAAATAGTGAACCATTAACACAAAGTCTCTTGAGGATAACACGACCGCAAAAAAGGGGCTTACGTGGTTGCGTAAGCCCCTTCTCATCGGCGGTGGATGGATCCGCCGCCTTTCTATCTATTCATCCGTAATTTACCATCTACTCCAATACAGCACTCGCGCCGAACGGATCGTACGGCCTCAGGACGTGAGCTCGCGGACGAATCGCGCCCGCCTCATCGCCAATATCCCGAGGACCATTGCCAGCAGTGTCAGGACGATGTAAAGCACAAAGGCATAACTATACGAGCCGGTTGCATCATAAATGTAGCCGGAAAGCGGCATTCCGATTCCCGCGCCGAGCGTCGAGAAGATGTTCATAATCCCGTAGATCAGGGCATAATGTTTGAGCCCCACGCAGTCTGCCGTCATCAGGGGAGGCATGACCGTCTGGATCGCGTTGGCAAATCCATAGACCACGCCGAACAGGACGGCGACCCAGACGAGCTTAGCGCCGAAGAGGATCCCGATGCCGAGCGCCAGCACGATACTGAAGACGATAAAGCCCCGTACCACCCCCTCCTTGTCGCTCAATCTGCCGAGGACGAGCTTGCCGAGGACTGTCATACCGAGATACACGGCCATAATGTTTGCCGCAAGGGTGGAGCTGTGGCCGAGATCGGTAAGATACGGGATGAGGTGCTGCTGAATCCCCATATTGAGCGCGTTCAGAAACAGAATCATGCCGGCAAGCATCCAGAACATGGGAAGCTTGATCGACTGTCCGAGGGTGAGGCCTGGGACCTCGACGACCTTTTTCTCCTCCACGGCGGCCTCCCCGTCGGGCACGAGTCCCATTTGAACGGGCGACCTCCTCATTATCAGGAGCGCTGTCGGGATGCAGAAAAGGCCGATGATGACCCCGAGGATTATGTACGTATTCTGCCAGCCGTAGGTGAGCACGAGCCAGTTGGCCACCGGGTTGAATACCAATCCCCCGAGGCCCGTGGCCGTGAAGACGATCCCCATTGCCATCCCGCGTCTCTTGACAAACCAGTTATTGATCATCATGGAAACCGGGATGATGTGGCTGCCCGCGTGGCCAATCCCGACCACCACCGCGACAAGGTAGAAATCGAGCAGTGTCGTGCACTGGGAAAAGAGGGCAAACCCCACCGCAAGCAGGGTCGTGGCCACCCCCATGACAATTCTGACGTCGAACTTCTCCAGGAGCTTTCCGATAAACGGCGCGGCGACCATCATCGAGAGCGCCGAGATCGTAAAATAGAGAGAGAAGGCGCCACGGGAAAAGCCGAGGGAATCGACGACCGGTTTGAAAAAGACACCGATCGCGTTGATCCCGATGCCTATGCCGATAAAGTGGAGGATGAATCCCCCGATAACGATCCACCAACCATAGAAGAATCCCGTCTTTCTGTCTTTCATCTCAAGGTCCTCCCGGTATCATTACAAGAAACGTAATGATTCAGTTCTTATCATGATTCCGATCGGTAATAAAGAGAAAAATCGTCGAGCCACAACGATCACGCCCGACAGGTCAGCGTCCCCCGGCGCAGGAAAGACAAGGACCGGAATGTTTCACTTATCGGCCCCGACCCGATGGCCGGGCATTCCGAGTCTTCAACTCGTCCGCGTGTAAACCTTACCCGTGGACGTAGTCCCCGATTTTTCTGATGCGGGCCATTTCCTTAGTCGAGAGGGGTCCCCGCTTCATGGCGGTGATTCCCTCTTCTAATTCCTTGCCGCTTGCGGGCCCCATCATGCACAGGTCCACCTGGGGGCTTGAGAGCACAAATCGGTAGCAGTCCGAGGCGGTAAGGGGTTTTTCTCCGGGCGGCATCTTCTTCGGGTTCAAGAGCTTACCCCAGCAGGTCGCCGTGTAGGTGGTTATTCCCGGCCGGCTTTTCTTAGAGAGATGAGGGAATATGTCCTGTTCCGCACCGCGGTGGGCCGCGTTGTATCGTATCATGAAGATATCGATGGGAGAGGCGCTCTCTTGCGCGATCCTGCCAAAGAGTTTCCGGTTATGTCCGGACATGGCCACGAAATGAACCAACCCCTTTTCTTTTAACTCCAACACGTCGCGGATTATCATTCGATTAGGGTACCAGTTGTTCCAGCCAAGGAGCACGACGTCGACGTAGTCGACGCCGAGGCTCTTAAGGCCCTTGTGAACCGAGCGCTTTACCGTCAGCCCGATATGATCGTACGATTGCAGGACAATGATCATCTTCTCCCGGTTCTTCTTTACCAGGTTGCGCAGGCCCTCCCCCATTCCCGACCTCCGAGGGCTGCTCCAGTAAAAATAGTTGATATCGTACTCATGAAAGGCCTTTTCGACGGCCGCTGCCTCGACGCCGTAACCGCCTGCGAGTCCCAGCCTGCTTATGGACAGGCCGGTCCTTCCAAGGATCGTCCTTTTTTTGAAATCCATGAATTTATCCTCCTTCGCCGAATATAACTCACCCGGGCTCCCGTGCCGGCTTCCCACGGCGGGATTTCGCACGATGAACGGCCCGGCAAAGATGAGACCTGCGGGAGCCGGTTGCTATCTTGGATAGCCCTTTCTGATGACTTCCTATCTCTCAAGCGGCCTGATTTCCGTATACGTCAGCTCCCCGTTCTCCAGATCCCCGGTTATCGATACCTTGGTATTAAGGAGCTTGTCAAGCTCCGGATCACGCTGCCATAATATGCCGTGCTTGATGACATGGATCTCGCTATCGTCCCACAGCTGGAGGTAATAGGCGGGGCCCTCGGACTTCGTTCCGATATTGTCGAGCTTCGCAAACAGGTAACCGTCATAGGTCTTGGCCTTATACTGCTCGTTTTCCGCGGCGACCAGAGGATGTATTCCGGGGCCGACCAGGGAAAAGGCCGTAATTGCGATAAGGCAGACAATCACGAGGATTCCTTTGGTTTTCATCGTTTCCTCCTTCATTCGATCGTTGACCTTGATTTTATCATCCTAAGGTGAGAAGCTCCAGCGTATTTATCCGCTCCGGCAGGGTTTTCGCATTTCATAGAGGGGTCTTCAGGCAGGAATTAATTTGAGGGAGGTCGCTGAAGGACCCGGGCGTACCGCGGGCCTACGTGCGCCGCCTTAGGTCTTCCCGGAAATTGAGGGCGACGTAGAGGTTAAAGGCTACTTCGGGGGGAAAAAAGGCCACCCGGTCACCGTGCTTTACCGTGTCATCGAAGGCGGCGACCTGTCCGTTTATCATGATCATCCTCACTCTGTCCTTCGGGATGTCCAAAAACGACAGCACGCTCTCGACGGACGAGCCTTCCGGGACCTTCGTGTCTATCTCGCCTACCGGACCACATGAAACAAGCTTTCTCAAGGAGGCAAACAACTTAACGGTTATCTCGGCCATATTCGGGCTTCCCTCACGTTGCAGTATATGCAACGAAGAGGAAATTTGCACGTTCGGACGATCCGACGGCGTGTTTGCGGCACCTCTCCACGCCGGGGCGAAGAGAGGCTCCGCCCTTTCAGCCCCCGGCGACCGGGGGAAAACGCCGACCCGGTCGTTGTCGGCAAGCTCCGTACCCTCGATCCCGTGGATACCGTTTACGAAGATAATCTTCGTAATATCTTCGGGAACCTCAAGTAACGTGAGGATATCCCCCACGGTGCTGCCGTGGGGGATATCCATGATAACAAGTCCCGCCTTTTCGCGCGGCGCATAATTTCTGAGTCCGGCGAAGAGTCTGACCTGGACCTTCATAATACGGCGCCTTGACTCTGGGGAGATAGTAAACCGATCCGAGCTCCCCTTCTATCTCAGAAGTTGAAAACCTGATCCAGCTCCGCGTCGGTGACCTCGAACACCTTGTTATGCGGCTTCAACAGCTCCGTTGTGAAGAACTTCGGGAGGCGGTCGTCGGCACTGGTGAACCCGGCCTTCCTGTTGAACTCCCGTTCCGTCTTAAGGACCGATTTACCGAGCGCGGTCACGTCGTCGGCGGTGAGCTTGAGGCCGTACTGTGCATTGAGCATCTCGTATATCCCCTCGAATGCCGCAGGGATGTCCAGGACGGCAAAGGCCACGAAGAGACAGAGCCCCGCGGTATCGACGGCGGCGGTGGCGATCTGAAGATTTCGAGACGTGTCCACTTGTCCTGTCGGCCTCAGCGGATCGACAAAGCCCCCCACCTTCAGGATATTGGGGGCGATGGCATATCCCGGCGGTATGGTCGGCTCCCATCGGGGAGGTGGCGTAGGTAACGCCGATGCCCATGACCGGCCTCGGGTCATAGGCCGGAAGCCCCTGGCCCTTGACCACGGGGACCCGCGTTACATTGTACTCCTTGCCCGTGGCTGCCGCCCCGTTGCCGAGGATCAGGCCCAGCTCCGTCCCCTTCGGGACCTCCTTGAGCAATTCGATGGCGCCCTTGGCGTCGCCGAATTTCTTGACGCCGCCCTCCATCGCCACGGCCACCGTGTCGCCCCACTCGATGGTGTCCAGGCCGTAATCGTCGCAGAGGCGGTCTATCTGCGCGATGGCGTCCAGATCGTCGATCCCGCAGTTGGCGCCGTTGGCCCATATGGTCTCGTACTCCGGCCCCTTCGTGAGATAGTTGCCGTCCTTATCATTATAGATGCGCGAGCACTGGATCACGCACCCGGGCATGCAGGCGTGGGCGATCTTCCCGCCCCGCTCGAGGATGACGTCGTGCTGCCGCTCGCCGCTGATTTTCTCCACGCCCTCGAATCTCCCCTCGGAGAAGTTCCGGGTCGGGTATCCGCCGGCCTCGTTGAGGATGTTGGCCAGGATATTCGTGCCGTACGTGGGAAGCCCCTGGCTGGTCACCGGGTGCGTCTTGAGGGCGTCAAGGAGCTTCTTCGAGGCCTTCTTGAATCCCTCCGGGTCGACGGGCTTGGGCAGCTGGCCCCCGGCATCATCGACGACGACGGCCTTGAGCCCCTTGGATCCCATCACGGCGCCCACGCCCCCCCGGCCCATGTGCCTGGTGGGACGGTTCTCCCGGTCGGTGTTGGCGATGGACGCCGCCTTGAGGAGCATCTCCCCGGCCTGACCGATCGAGACGTAGCCGACCTTTGGCCCATATTTTGAGGTCAGCTTCGCGATTGTGTCGTAGTTGCCTAATCCCTTCAGGTCGTCGGCCGGCTCCAGCTTTCCCCCGTCCTTGTTCAGGACGAGCTTATAGAGCTTATTGCCTTTCGGCTTACCCTCTACGACGACGGCCGCGATCCCCATCCTGCCGAACTTGCTGCCGACGACGCCGCCGGCGTTGGCCTCCTTGATGCCGCCCGTCAGCGGGCTCTTGCACCCCACCGATATGCGTCCGGCGTTCGGCGCAGGAGTGCAGTTTAGGAGGCCGGCGGCGAATACGAGCTTATTATCTCTGCCGAGCGGATCGCACATCGGCGGCACCTCAGACGCCACGATCGTAGAGGTGAGTCCCCTGCCTCCTAGTCCCTTGTATTTGTCGGGGACCGGCTCCACCTTCACGGAAAGGTTGTCCATATTGACTCGGAAGATCTTTTCCATGTCAAACCCCCTGATAAGTTGATAAGCCCAGTGAACAGAGAAGTATCGCGCTTGGGGAATAAAAAAAGGAAGCAACTACCAACGATCCTCAAGGAGTATCGTCGGTGGTTCTTCCTTTGCAAACACGGCAGGGTAGCCGATTGCTCCGTTACCCTTATCGTCCCGGACATCCCAGGAGGATCTCCGGGATCGGAAGAGCCGTTATGAATTAATGTAACTTACCTATATACCAATCATAGACATATGTCAACAGCTTTTTACGCTTGACCGGCCGCGGTCAACAAACGATCGATGTCGATTTACAGGTCTTCTTTTCCGTCCACACCGGCGGCGTGGCTAATAGTGGATACTCTCCCTCAACCTATTAACGGGTGACGGCTGACAGCTTATTCAAATTTCAAATCGATCCCGCGATTCTGCGCGCGGGCAAACAGCCACAGGAGGAAGTTTTCCGGCGGCTTATCCTGCTCGGACTGGGGCCTTCTGACGAGTAGAATCGAATCGGTCGGACACGTCGATGCGCAGACGCCGCACCCGATGCATCGCGAGCCGTCTACCCGATAGGTGCCGTTCTCTTCGTGAATCGCGCCCACGGGGCACCGCTCATCACCGCACGTACCGCATCCAGAGCAGGTCTCAGGATCTATCCGGGAGACAAAATTGCTCCGGGCCAGGAGGTGGGGCGCGTCAAGCTCCCTCATCCCGCGGATGAGGCCGCAGCAGCACGAACAGCAGTTGCAGACGGCGAAATGTCCCGTCTCGGTGTTATAGAAGGCGTTGTGAATCATGCCCCGTTCTTCGGCAAGCTTAAGGATGCCTTCCGCTTCCTCTCGGGAAATATCCCTCCCCCCGAGCGAGAAATCCCCCTCGCTTGTCTCTTTTGGCGAAAAAGAAAGGCAGACTTCCAGAGGATCATCGCACGGATGCCCCATAAGGGCTCGCTCCTTCCTGCAGATGCACTCATTAACGTGGAACGATTTCGCGTCGACCATCATCTTTTTGACATCCTCGTAGATGAGCACCTCGCCCCTGGCTTCGATTGAGGCATTGACCGGAACGACGCGGGCGATAGCCGGCGCAAAGCCGCCGAGGGTCCTGTTGAGCGTGGGCGCATACTCCTCGAAGAGCTCGGCAAGCTCCCTGTCTATCCGGTACATCTGAAACTCGTAAATGCCGACGACAAACGGCATCAACAGGTAGAACGGCTCACCTCCCCACGTCACGCAGCCTATCTGCCCTTTTTTCGCCATGGCATCGAGGATTGTCTTCATCTCGGACGCCGGCCTCGAGAGGCGCTCGGCTATCGTCTCCGCATTCTCGGGGATGGGTTTCAGCAGGAGCGCCGTTTCGGCGTCCCCGGGTGAAAATATCTTCTTAAGGATCTTCAGCTCTACGCCGTCTTCTGTGGGCGGAAAACCGTTTGGCAGCTCATCCAGGCGCTTTGCCAGCCGTTTGTATACGTCATTCATCATCACCGATCTCTCACAAATGGATTGTTATTGCGTGACGAGTCGAGGTCCCCACAATACGCGCACTTTTGTGAGGGCCGGGGCGGCCTCTCATACAAACGGAAAGGGAATATCATTCGTTCCCCTTTCGCTCAAAGGTCACCTGTCGCTACCTTTTACTCTCGATTAACGTGCTCCAGTGGCTATCATCTGTTGCCCGTAATTGTCGCCTCCCAATATCCTGCGGTATAAGTCCCGCTCACCCTCGTTCCATCGGACGACAGGTTTCCTCTGTAATCGAGATCACCGCCTTCACTGCCATACCGTCTCTGCACGTATACCCTGTTGCCGCGGATTTGAATCGTGAGGATCGCCGTGACCCGTGAATCTCCGCAAGTCCAGACCGCATCAAACACGTTGCTGTCGCCTCTCCGGGTCCAGACGCCATTATAGCAGCCTTCTCTTTCATACCAGACCGTGCCCAGTCTGTACGTCTCCGGGACCAAAACAAACGGCCCGATTCCATACACGCAGGATAATAAGAAGATAAGGGACGACATGAAGGAAAGAACGAGTATTTTTTTCATATGACACCCGCCTCACGTTGGTCGGCTAACATCGTCTCAAGAGAGGTTATGATGATATCAAATCGGCACATCTCTGTCAATAGCGCCCAAGGAGGACGGGCTCCACGACAAGATGGTCGTCTCGGGCCGACCATCCTGAATGAACGCTCATCCGAGATGGCGTGCGTGATCCCCCCGCATATTCGTCACCCTTTTGACTTTCGAGAACGGCGGCAAAGGGGTCGGGTTGTGGTCCCGGCGGATATGGTCTATATCCCCCTGAGACCATAAAAAGAAAAAAGGGCCTCTTCGGCCCTTGATAGTATGGCTGGGGTGGGTAGAGGGACTTGAACCCTCGGCCTTCGGGGCCACAACCCGACACTCTAACCACTGAGCTATACCCACCATAACCTGTAAATACTAATAATTTATCGCCCTTCTGTCAACTTAATTTTGACAATCCGATAAAATATGATATATATCAGGTCTATCTTCGGAGACGTGTATGTACCGCGAGAAACGGGGAAGAGACCTTCTGCCCAAAGACATGATGCGGTTTAGGCACGCCGAGCGGATATTCCGCGAAGAGGCGATCCGGTGGGGCTATCAGGAAGTCAGAACCCCGACCATCGAGCCGATATCCCTCTTTACCGCCGCCGGTACGCTGGACCCGAGGATGCTGGACAACCTCTACTCGTTTCTGGACTGGGACGGCTGGAGCGGCGAGCGGGTCGTGTTGCGCCCGGACGGAACGATCCCGACCAGCCGCCTCTTTATCGAGAGATTCAAGGACGCGGCCGACCCCGTGCGCCTGTGTTACATCGCCAACATCTTCTCATACGACGAAGAGGGTACCTCCGAGCACTGGCAGTGCGGGGTGGAGCTCATCGAGGCATATGACGGGAGCCCGGCCGCCTCGGACGCCGAGGTCGTCGCCTTGTCGCTCTCGGTGCTCGGGAAGATGGGCTTTCCCTCACCGCTTTTGAAGATCGGCTATCCCCCGCTGATCCGTGAGTTCCTCGAGGTCTCGGGGCTCACGCCCGAACAAAAGGAGGAAGTGCTTGGGCTCATCCGGGAAAAGGATCGTGAAGAGCTTACGCGCATCGCCACTCACCGGGGAATCGAGAAGCTCACGGGGCTGTTGGACCTCACCTCCGGCTCGGTCGACTTCCTAAAGAACGTCAGGGCCTTCCTCCCGAAGTCCGCCGGCATCGAGAGGGCGCTCGCGGATTTCTCCGCTTCGATCTCGGCGATCTCGGATACCGGCTTCCCCTTTGAGATCACCTTTGCGCTTCCCCTCAACTTCGAGTACTACACCGGGCTCGTGATGGAAGTCTATCCGGGTCCCGGGCGGACGACCCGGGAGGAGATCCTCATGTCCGGCGGGCGGTACGACAACCTTGCCGCCATCCTGAGTGGGACGGCTAAATCCGCCCGGGCGGTCGGTTGCGCCCTCCGGATCGAGCACATCATCAAGAGCGCCGAGTTTCTTTCGACGCTTGCAGCGACCGCGGTGCTGGTCGTCCCCGGTCGTGATATCGTCTTTGCCCGGCACGCGGTATCGGTCCTCCGCGACCGTGGGCTCATCGCCGAGATCTCCGGCGTCGGGCAGGACCCGAAAAACTTCCGATGGGTGATGACAACAGAAGGCAAAGCTGCCATCGTCACCGATTCATTCACCGGCAAAGTCATGCGCATCTCACAGGAGAAAATCGGCGATGTCCCCGACCTCATCCGGAGCTGAGGCCCCCCTCAAGATTGCCCTGCCCAAGGGCACCATGATGAGGCACGTGGCGGATCTTCTGGCGCGGGCACAGTTCGTCGTCCCCGGCTACCACGAGGGGTCCAGAACCTATCGGCTCGTCAGCGAATCTCCCCCGGGCCTATTCGTCAAGGTCTTCTCCCCCAAGGATATCCCGATCCAGGTGGCGGTGGGCAATTACGATATCGGGATCACCGAATATCTCTGGGTGAGGGAATTGACCACGTCTTTCAAGAAGATCGCCATCGTAACCGTCATGGAGCTCCCCTTCGGAAGCGAGCGGCTCTTTGCGGCCGCCGCACCGGAGATGACGCCGGCCGAGATCCACGCCCGGGCGCGTCGTCACTCCGTCCGAATCGTCAGCGAATATCCGAACCTTGCCGAAGAGTTCGCCCGGTCGATGCGCTTTTTCCGCTACCGTGTCTTCCCGATCTGGGGACGGGCGTCCTCATATATACCGGATAGTGCGGAGATCGCCGTCGTGAAGGCGAAAAGCGAAGGAGATATCAGAAGACAGGGCCTTGCCCCCCTTGCCGTCATCGCCCGATCGGGCGCGGTCGTCATCGCCAACCGGGCGTCGTTTGAGACAAGGGACCTGAGCCGTGTCCTTTCACCCCTGAAGGAGGCCTCATGATCAGGCTCGCGCTGCCCGACGGACACCAGCAAAAACACGTCATCGGGCTGCTTGCCAAGTCCGGCATCACCCTCTCAGGCTATGAGCCCGGCGCGATCCAAAAGGAGCCGCGTGCCAACGTCAAGGGTGTGCGCGTATCGGTGATCCGCCCCCAGGATATGCCCGGGCAGGTGGCCGTCGGCAACTTCGACCTTGCCCTTACGGGGGTAGACTGGCTGGTCGATCACCTCCGCCGCTTTCCCAAGAGCCCCGTCGCCGGACTCCTCGACCTCGGCATCGGGCGGGTCCGGATCGTGGCGGTGACCGGTGACGACGTCACGGCCGATGACGTGTCGGGGCTCCTCAGATCAATCAACGACGGCACGTTCGGACGCGCGCCTTTCCGGATCGCCTCGGAGTATGCCAACATCGCCGATCATTTTGCGATGCGCCACCGCATCGTCCGCTATCGCGTGATCCCGACCTACGGGGCGACGGAGGCCTTGATTCCCGAGGACGCCGACCTGATCATCGAGAATACCGAGACAGGCACGACCCTTAAGAAAAACAGGCTCAAGATTATTGATGAACTCTTCGTTTCCGTGGGCTGCCTCATCGGCAGGCGGGGAATCCTCGAGGAGGGTAATAAGGCGGTCCGGACGATCATGAACGAGCTCAGCGAAGTCCAGGGCGTTTCGCCGCACCGGGAAATAAAGTTTTAGAGTCAGTATACGCTTCCCGGCGCTCGCCGGCCTCTTGCCGCGAGGCGGGGGCAACAGTCTTCATAAATCATCGCGGGCTTCCTCGTCGGCCGGGGAAGCCCGCTTTGTTCTCTATGACATCGGCCCGTTTCCTATCCGGGGAACTTCGCTTCCAGCAGGCTTGCTCCCAACAGCCCGAGGAAAAAGCTGCAGATAAACGACACGGCATTCAGCACGATATAGGCCGTTAAAAAATCACCGTGCGAAAAGCCGGGCTGCACCGCGAGGAGCAGCATGACCGAGGAGAAAACGAAGAAGAGGACCCCGAGGATGATCTTCTTATTCAGGATGGGCGTCGTAACGCGCCTGAACCTGACTTTCCCGTCCAAAAGGCCGCTGAGGAAGGAAAGAATAATGACCAGCGGGCTAAAGACCGTCACGGTGATGAGGGTGGCAAACAGGTAAAGGCTGAAAGGTCCCCTGATAAACAGGCCCGCTATCGCAAGCACTAACGTGGAAAAACAAAACGCGATGGAAAAGTGAACGATAATGGGATGCATCTCCAGCTTCAATATCCTCCCTCTCTTTTCCGATACAGGGTCCGTATAGGGCTCCATCATCTTGGCCGACACCCCGCACGCGGGGCATACGTCTTTTACCTTCGATTGATCGGTGATAAAACCGCACGACTTGCAGCGGACCAGCTGTGCCATCTATATACCTCCCTATATGGTTGATCCCGACTCTGTAATTATACACCGGGAAACCCGGTTTAAAACAGAAAATAGTCATTGAAAATCGGCCGCCCATCAAATAGAATATTATAAAATGGTTCAGGAGGTGTGCTATGGACGCGACGTTGCTTGCACGGATACAGTTCGCTTTCACGGTCGGCTTCCATTTCCTTTTCCCCGCGATGACCCTCGGCACCGGCCTCATCATCCTGATATCCGAATCGCTCTATGTGACAAAGGGTGACGAAACATACAGAAAAATAACCGACTTCATGGCACGTCTCTTGGCCGCGGTTTTTGTGATGGGCGCGGCGACCGGCGTGGTCATGGAGTTTTCCTTCGGGACCAACTGGTCGGGCTACTCGAGGCTCGTGGGCGACGTCTTCGGACCCGTCCTTGCGGCGGAGGGGGTCATCGCCTTTTTCCTCGAATCGGTTTTCATCGGCGTCCTGGTGTTCGGCCGCAGCCGGGTTTCGAAAGGGACATACTGGCTTTCCGCGTTTCTTGTCTTCCTCGGCGGGCATCTTTCCGCCTTCTGGATTATCGTGGCCAACTCCTGGATGCAAACCCCCGCGGGGTACATGCTCACCCCCGATGGTAAGGTGGTTTTGACGAGCTTCCGCGAGGCGGTCTTTAATGCTTCCACGCTCCCGCGTTTCTCGCACACCGTAATGGCTTCCTGGGTAACGTGCAGCGTATACAGGCGCCGCCATCGCGGGATACTACTTGATTAAGAAAAGACACGTTCAGACCGCCAAGAGGCTGATGAAGATATCGATGATACTGTTTATCATCACCCCGCTCCTGCAGCTGGCGACGGGACACATCCACGCGCGTCAGGTGATAGCCACCCAGCCGTCGAAGGCCGCCTCCCTCGAGGGCCATTTCGATTCTGACATGGAAGGGGTGCCGCTCTATATCGGGGGGTGGGTCGACGAAGAGAAGGGGGAAACCAGCGGCATCGGCATACCCGGATTTTTGAGCTTCCTGAACGACTGGAGCTTCAAATCGAAGATAACGGGGCTGAACGATATACCGAGGGATGAGTGGCCGCCGCTGAATCTTGTCTTCCAGACCTACCATATCATGGTGGGTATCGGGATCGTACTGATCGGCGCGGGGCTCCTCGGTGGATACCTGCTATTGAGGGGAAAGCTCTACACGACCAGATGGTACCTTATACTGCTGCCGTTCTTGATCCCGCTGCCGCACATAGCCTACGAGACCGGCTGGATGAGCGCGGAGATAGGCAGGCAGCCCTGGGTGGTATATGGAATCCTCAGGACCGCGGACGCGGCGTCGGTGGTGGTTTCCGCCGGCGAGGTCCTCTTTTCCCTGATCATGTTTTCACTGATATACCTGCTCCTCTTTACCGTCTTTATCTCCGTTGTCATCCGCCTCATCAGGACGGGGCCGGAGGACTAAAAGGGAGGCAAGAAAGATGAACGACATAGAAACGTTCCAGAACTTATGGTTCGTACTCATAGGGATCTTGTTTACAGGCTATTCGCTCCTTGACGGATTTGACCTCGGGATAGGCGCGCTGCTTCCTTTCCTCGGAAAGACAAAAGAGGAAAGAGATATTCTCATCAGCTCCATAGGCCCGGTGTGGGACGGAAACGAGGTGTGGCTCGTCACGGGCGGCGGCGCGCTCTTTGCCGCCTTTCCACAGGCATACGCCACGTCGTTTTCCGGGTTCTACCTCGCCTTCATGCTCGTGCTCTTTTGCCTGATCTTCAGGGCGGTCTCTTTTGAGTTTCGGGCGCACAGTAAAAAAAGACCCTGGTTCTGGGAACGAGCGCTGACGATCGGCAGCGGCCTTGCGGCCCTCTTGTTCGGCGTGGCGCTCGGTAACGTGGTCTTCGGCGTTCCGCTGGACGGCCGGATGGAATACGCGGGAACGTTCTTTACGTTGCTCAGACCGGTGCCCGTGATTTTTGGCCTCATGGGGTTATCCGCGGTGCTGATGCAGGGATCGACATACACCATCATGAAAACCGAGGGTGAGCTGCAGAAGCGGGCTTTCAGGGCGGCGTCGGTGCTGATGGTTGTCGAGTCGGGCATGTTCGTCCTTTTTTGCGCGGCGCTGATCCTGACCGCGCCCGACAAGGCCCTCAGTCCGTTCTTCATCGGCGGCATTGCGCTCTTCGTGCTCGGGATCGCCGGGATACGGGCCTCCCTCAAAAAGATGAACGAGCGGGCGCCGTTCTGGGAATCGTCGGCGTCGTTCATCGGGCTTTGGCTTATGGTCGCCTCTTTTCACTTCCCGAATCTGATACGCGCCGTAAATGATCCGTCGATGAGCATCACGATACGAAACGGCTCGACGTCGCTATTGACGCTGAAGCTCATGTCGGTGATCGCGCTTATCGGCATGCCGATCGTCATCGGCTACTCTCTTTTTGTCTACCGGGTTTTTAGGGGTAAGGCCGGTAAGGACGTCACCTACTGAATCCGCTCGCGCCCGGCACAGAGACTATGCGTCTCGCGCTCGTCGTCGGATCATGGGCTGCCATTAATAAGCCGGCCTTACGTGGATGCGCAGCAGGGAGTGAAAAAGGGGCGACACCGATTCGTTGTGACATAGAAGTGGGCGCGAAAAGGAGAACGGCAGGGCGCGAGATATTCGACATAGCCCCCGGCCAGTGCCATTCCTGCGTGCCCGTGCATGCCGAGGCGCTGCAGAGGCGTGGGGTGACGTAAACCTGAGTCTTGTCTGTCCCGCCGGTTCGGTCATACGCTCCCTCTCTATCGGCCCTTCTCGGGAAAAGCGTCGTCCTTTCTCCCCTTCTTTTCCGACTCCCGGCAATTGACCACCGCCACGAAGCACCCGAGTGCGGTAAAGAGGATCACGTAGAGGAGGTCCTTGGGGTGGGCCCGAAACATGCCGACGAGATCCTGTAGCGGCCTCCCGATGGAGAGGTGGCCGGTGGCGGAAAAGAAAAGCCACATGTAGAAGAAGAGCTCGCCCAGGAAGACAATCAGAAGGGTAAGGTAGATCGACATCCAGATTCCCGT
This sequence comes from uncultured delta proteobacterium, assembly GCA_963792965.1. GTDB lineage: Bacteria > Desulfobacterota > Zymogenia > Zymogenales > Zymogenaceae > CAWBYW01. The sequence goes on from CAWBYW010000021.1 coordinate 31,784, forward strand.
TCGATCGACTGTTCCCATGCCCCGTCTCACGCGGGCCGAGGCAACCCACCCCGCCCCCACCGGCATCAGCATATTGTAGCCGTCGTTGAGGAATATATATGCCGCCCAGACGACGGCAGCGATTACCGCCCCGACAAGGTCGTAGAAAGCGCCCTTCCCGTGGTCGGCCAACGGGACCTGTGTCCCAACTTCGCCCACCATCTTTATGCCGATCCCTCCAGCCTATATTTCTTCCCTTCTTCGTCGATGCGGCCGGCGGGGCGCGTCTGCGCCCGCCGGCAAATCGTACCCTACTTCGGGGCCATCACCTTTCTGAGCTCCCGCTTCAGGATCTTACCGACGGCGCTCGTCGGGAGCGTGTCCATAAAATCGATGCGCTTGGGGACCTTGTAGGGGGCAACCTTCTCCTTCATGTACGAGATGATCTTCTCCTTCTCGGAGTCGCTCTTGTCGATCCCTTGTTTGAGCACGATCGCCGTCGCCACGATCTCCGACCCGGGTTTGTTCGGGTCCGGGAGCCCGATTGTGGCGGCCATGTCGACGTCGGGGTGCTCCATGAGCGTGTCGTCAACGGTACGGGTGAAGACCTTGAATCCCGAGACGTTGACCATATCCTTGAGTCGGTCGACCACATAGAAATAGCCGTCTTCGTCCATGGTGCATACATCGCCGG
>CAWBYW010000022.1:0-27427 GCA_963792965.1 uncultured delta proteobacterium
GCGACCCGGCGCTCCTCACTGAGGCGGAAAGACCCAGGTCCGTGATCACAGACCCGAACCGGGCGGCGCACCCCTTCTCCGTGATGAACGAGTAGGAGAGACAGAACGTGCCAATCCCGGCGATATAGGCGTTGTGGCGCTCCAACCAGTTGCTGGTCGCCGGTAGCATGACGAACCGGTCGCTCCGGACGGGGGCGATGGCCGCGTGCCCCGCGCGCGTGAGCTCCCCGACGACGTGATCCCTCACGGCGTTGTTGAACTCCTCGCCCCAGAAGCGCGAGGGTACCGCCTCCCTGGACGGCATCCCGTCGGGCTTATTGCTGTCGGTTATCCCCTTTGAAAAGGGGAGAAAATAGTACGACGACGCTCTTTGCCCCGGCGAGCCACTCTGAAGGCAGGAGGTGATGGGGGCCGATGATCCCTTCCTTCTTCAGATCCCGGTACATCGGATCATCGGCGGCCGTGAAGGCCACCAGCGGCTCCTCATAGATGGCGAGCCCCGGGATCTCCGGGATGACGTTTCGCGCGTCGGTCGCCACAAAGCTCTCGATAATACCCCGTATCTCTTTTTCATCCATCGATGAGCCTCCTGTACGAAATTTCGTGTATCCGCCCCGAGAACGTCGCACTTCCGTCGCCTGTCTCTCGGAACAGCGTCTACCCCTTCCCCTCCGGCCCGCCTGAGCGGCCCACCGGCGGAGTCCTATTATACCATGGTACGCCTTATTTCGTCTTCCTCGTCGGATTCGTTCGGGCGCACGGAACGGCGGTCTGGCACTTCCCGCAGCACAGGGAGCGTATGCCGCCGTATCTCTGTGGATATTCCGACACGACCCTCGTTACGAGAAAATCCTTGCACGCAAGATGATCCTTTTTCTCGGGCGCGATGGCCCCTACGGGGCAGCGCGCAATGCAATCCCCGCAGCTTCCGTCGCCCTCAAAGAGGCAGTTTCCCTTCAAGGATGTCGCGGTGCGCGGCGTTGGATCGAGGGATAGGTCGGTGATCACGGAGCCGAATCTCCCCGCACACCCCCGCTCGGTGATGAACGAGTACGAGAGGGAAAACGTCCCCATGCCGGCGATATAAGCCGTGTGACGCTCCGACCAGTTACTTGTATCGGGCAGCATCACGAATCGCTCATCCCGCATCGGCGCGACGGCTGCGTGCCCCGCGCGCATGAGCACACCCGCGAGATGATCCCGCAGGGCGTTATTGAACGCCTCGCCCCAGTGGTAGGAAAGGTACCACTCCTTTGACGGCATGCCATCAGGTTTATTGCTGTCGGTGATCTCTCTCGTAAACGGCAGGAAGTATACGACGACGCTTCGTGCGCCCGGCAGCCATTCGTCGGGAGAGAGGTGGTGGGGGCCGATGATTCCCACCTCTTTCAACTGCCCGTAGATCGGGTCGCCCGCCGAGGCGATAGCGACGAGGGGCTCCTCGAAAGATGGTAAGGCCGGCGATCTCGGGGACGGCGTTTCGCGCGTCCGTCGCGACGAAATTTTTAATAAGGCCGGCTATCTCTTGTTCATCCATGGCGGTCATCGGCTGTCTCGGTCATCGCGGTCGTTTCCGGCCCTTATACCTATTCGCCCTTCTTGATGATCAGGTTTTCCAGGCCCATCTCCTTGAGGATCACGGGAAACATCCCGAAGGCCGGACGCACCACGGGCAGAAGCTTCATCATCGCCGTGATCTTTCCGCCCTGCTTCACCTTCCCCTTGGTCACCGCCGATATCGGGTTCTCGTGCCCGTGCCAGAAGCTGTGGGAGAAGTCGGCCGCCTGCTTTGACCAGACGTCTTCCTTGAGCTCGCACGGGCCGAGGTAGTAGTTACCGTGCATGCCGGGCTTTTTCGGCGGGTTCTTGAGGTCGATGGTAATCTCGGAATCAGGATCGGTGTAGATGAACCTGATAACGATGCCGGCCTTGCTCATCTTCGGCCCAATCTTCGGGTCGCTGAGGATCCGCTCCATGAAGTATCCGTAGATCTTATAGAGATCATCGGCGTCTTTATAATACTTTCCCATAAGAGGCCTCCTTACACACGTCATACATTTTGAATAGCTGTCATTGCGAGCCGCTGTCTTTCTATCGGGGCCCCCACGAAGCGTGCTTCGTGGGGTGATAGTTTACTTCCCTTTTCTCTGGTCAAATCTCCTGCCGAACAGCAGGCTCGCCATCGTGATCCTCAGCATCTGTACGGTGCCGCCTGCGACCCGCCAGGCCATCGCGTCGCGCGCCATTCTTTCCGCCGGGAACTCGGTGGAATAGCCGTAGCCGCCGAAGATCTGCATCGCGCTGGTCGTCACATCGACGACCATCTCGTTGGCGAAGCACTTGCCCATCGCGGCCTCATAGATCGACGGGAAGCCCCGCCCTGCCCCGCACGCCGCCCGATAGACTAAGAGCCTGGCCGCGTCGAGCTTCATCGCCATGTCGACGATCTTGAACTGCACGTCCTGGAACTCCGCGATCGGTCGCCCGAAGGCATGGCGCTCCTGGGCGTACGCCTTGGCCGCCTCGATGGCCCCGCCCGCCGTGCCGAGGCACATGGCGGCGTTGCCGCAGCGCTCCACGTCGAACGTGGACATGAGGTTGGCAAACTCCCCCTCCTTGATGATCAGGTTCTCCTTGGGAATTTTTACGTCCTCGAAGATGAGGTCGCAGGACGGCATCCCGTGGAGCCCCATGAACTGCTCCTGCTTTCCGAAGCTGAACCCGGGGGAGCCGTTTTCGACCAGGAGCCCGCCGATCCCCTTGTAGCCGGAGATATCCCCGAGCCGGCAATAGACCATATAGTGGCTCGCGTGGCCGCCGCCGGTGATGAAGGTCTTTCGGCCGTTGAGGATGTAGTGGTCGCCCTCGGCCACCGCCTTCGTGGTCAGAGACGTGAGGTCGGAGCCGGCCTCCGGCTCCGTCATGCAGACGGAGACAGACCCTTCACCCTTGCAGACCCGGGAGACGATCTCCTTCTTTTGCTTTTCGGATCCGTACTTGTCGATGACCCTGACCGGCCCGACGTTGCTTTCAAAGACCGGTGCGGCAATCATCGGAGAGAATTTCGCCAGCTCCTCCACGGCAAGGACGGCGTTGAGGACGGGCTGACCGCCGCCGCCGTTCTCTTCCGAGAGGGTCATCCCCAAGAGCCCCATCTCGGCGTACTTCGGGATGAGGTGATACGGAAATTCGCCGGTTGCGTCGATCTTCTTGGCCAGCTCCTTGAAGTTCTCGCGCTCTCCCATGGTCCTGAGGGTATCGACGAGCATCTTCTGTTCGTCGGTGAGATTGAAATCCATGATTCGTCCTTTCTCTTTTTTAGATGAGTTTCGTTATCTCGGTCATGTCACTGACCGTTTCCAGCTTCAGGATTCGATCTATGAGAAGATCCACTTTCTTTTTATCGCGCGCGCCCGCGAATTGCCGCACCTTCTCTGCGACGTCCCGGGCCTCCATCGGATCGCGGGGGTCGCCCTTGGGGGTATCCACCTGTTTGGTGAGCTTTTGTCCGTCCTTGAGCGTGATCTGGACGCGGCTGGCGGTCTTGCCCGGGTAGAGCTTATTGAGCTCGTCGTCGTAGCTGATCGTCACTTTCTTCGTGAAGTCGATGAGGCTTTTGTCGGCAAGGCGTTTTTCCGTCAGCTGCGAGGGACCGAGCCGGCCGTCGGCAACGCATACCGACACGACGTACGGGATGGAAAATTGGGCGTTGACGAAGCTGTCGTTAAGCTTCACCTGTTTGCCGACGGCGATGACCGCGATCCCGTAGGTGAAGACCTCGACCTTTTCGACATCAGCGGGCTTGAATTTCTTTTCGGCAAGGAGGCCGAGCGTCGCCTGAGCCGAGCCGTGGGTGTGGCGGCAGGCAGTAAAGGGCTTGAAATAGATATCGAGGATCGTAAAATGCTCCCCGAGCTTGTCGGTTATCCGATCGAGGGCCGGGGGCTGGTCGGTCGTGATCTTACAGAATCCGCCGTTCAGCTGCGATCCCTCAAATACATAGGGCATACCGGTGATGCCGCAAGCCGCGAGATACGCCGCCATGAGGCCGCTCTGGGCGGCCTTACCGCCCTGCACGACCTTGACGGTAAACCCGCCCATGAGCTGTTCCGCCATGGAGAGAGGAAGCAGGTAGCCGGCATTGCCGAGGGCGCACAGCGTCTTCTCTTTGTCCAGGCCGATGAGCCGCGCGGCGGCGATCGCCGCGCCGAACGTGCCGGTCGTGCCGGTGGGGAGAAAACCCGACAGGGTGTGCCGGGGATGGACCGCGGCGGCGGCGCGGTCTGCCGCCTCGTATCCCGCCGTGATCGCGGTGATGACGGCTTTGCCGTCCCTCTTGTTTTTCTCGGCAAGTCCCAGCGCCACCGGGATAACGGCCGTGCCGGGGTGGTTGCCGCCGAACCGGAGGCCGTCCTGCGCCTCGATCGCCTCGGCGAGCACCCCGTTCATGAAGACGGCCTCGCTGATCGGCGCCGAAAAGCCGCAGCCGACGCACGTGATGTCGCCCGGCCCGAGGGATTTGACCCAGTCGGCGACTTTCTTCACCGCGTCCAGCTCAAGCGACCCGTAGACGTTGGCGACGTAGTCCAGGACGCAGAGCTTGGCTTTCTCGACGACCTCGGCGGGAAGCCTGTCGTAGGTAAGGTCATGGCAGAAATCCGAAAGGAGCCTTGAGTATTCCATGGGTTACTCCGCGATTATATTAGTCAGGCTTTCTTTAAACATACCCCCTCTTCTCATAGATCTTGATCATCCGGTGCGGATCGAGAACCTCGCGCAACACCCTGATCTCCTCGGCACGCGGGGGCTCGGTCTCGTGAATGTCCTTGGAGACCTTCAGGTCCCACGGGGTGTTGGCCTTTATTTCCTCAACCGTGCTGCCGGGATGATAGGAAAAGAGGTAGGCCACCTTGGTCTCTTCGTCAAAGCGCATGATCGCCTTGTTGGTGACGATCACGGAGGGGCCGGTGCCCTTTGGCAGTCCCCATTTCTCCCGCGCCCCCGGGCCGTCGATGTATCCGGGCGTCGTGATGAAGTCGACCTTTTCGGAGAGCCTGCGCTTGTCGTGCAGCGCGATGATGAGGACGTGCTTCACGAGCGCCCCGATCGGGTTTGCCCCGCCGCTGCCGGGCAGCCGGCTCTTTGGGGCATGGTAGTCGCCGATGACGGTGGTGTTGACGTTGCCGTATTTATCCACCTGGGAGCCGGCCAAAAATCCGACGTCGACCCACCCCTTCTGGAGAAACATCCCCATGATGTCGGTGAGGCCGCCGACGAAGGCCGCTCCCGGGTTGAGGCACGGGTCGCCCACCGAAAGCGCCGGCCTCCGCGGTCGGGCATCGTAGACGCCGGACTCCTGCATCATCCTGGCCCCCGGCGCGTGGGTATGCTTGGCGATATTGGCCGACATCGTTGGGAAACCGGTGCCGACGATGACCACGTCGCCGTCCTTTATCTCGCGCGCGCCGCAGCACGCCATCAGCTCGGGTTTGATATAATCGTCGGGATGGGTAGGCATTTGATGACTCCGAATAATAGAGGTACGTTATAAGAGGACACGGGCGGCATATATGCCACCCCTACGGCTTTTAACCCATACGGCCGTGATACACCGCGCCCGTCTTTTGAACCTCTTCTCTTTATATACCCCGGTTCCGTATCAGTCTTTCGGGCCTCTATTGCACCGGGTTTGCTCCTGCGCGCCGCAGCGGTATCTTGGCTCACTAATACTCGTAGCTGACAGGATAGCTGTAGCCGAACCGGGCCTGCAGGCGCCGAAACTGCGCCCATCCGAACTTCTTGATGTAGTGGTCGATATAGTCGGCCCGGTCCTTCGTGCCCAACACCCACTCGTCAACGAACTCCTTGAAGCCCTCCGGTGTGTCCGAGGCCTTCTGGTAGAGGGCCCCAAAGGCAAAATCGACGTCGTAGAAGCCCGGCGTATACCCCGGGTGCGACGCGAAGGGCTCCTCCACCACGGCGACCACCTTGAAGTCCGGCACGATCGTCCGGGAAGGGTCAAGGCCGATCACCTCGCGGGAGACGATTCGCTCGGCGCTGACGATCACCTTTTTGCTCGCGTTTGCCCCCCATTTGCAGTCGCCGCCGATGCCCCAGATCTGGGCGTTCCCCTCTTCGTCGGCCTGCTGGACGTGGATGATCGCCACGTCGGGGACCAGCGCCGGCACCAGCAGCACCGGCGTCCCGTCAAAAGGGCTCTCGATCATCTTGTACTTGTTTTCCCCCATGAACGACTTGATGTTCAAGAGATCGGTGCCCACCATGTCCTTGACGGGGACAAAAGGCATCCCCATAGCGCCGGCCATGAGCATCATCGGCAGCGACAGGTTTGAGTATTCCTCCACCTCGATCTTGTGGGGGATCCCCTTCTCGATGGACCTGCGGTAGCAGCGCCCCAGCCCATAGATCCCGAGCGAGAGGAAAGTGGCGATGAATCGCTTGACACAGCCCGTCCCGATCAACATGTCAAAATCGTCGGCGGCGTTGCTCCGCGTGATCGTGAGGTCCTTCTTTCCCTGTCTGATGATCTCGTGCACGGCCGAGAAAGGGGTGCGGCAGATGTAGCCGCCGATAAAGAGAAAGTCGCCGTCCTTGACGTGCTGGGCGACGGCCTCCTTCATCGTGGTGAGCTTCGTCATGGGTCAACCCGGTAAAAAATAGATCTGTCTTCTATTGTGCAGGCACACGTGAGGGTCGCCTGCACGCTAAATCTCGTACTCGGTGCGGCAGATGATCTCGTCCTGCGCAGTATCCGAAAGACCCGTGAAGAGGACGGAGTAGCCGCTGATTCTGACCACGAGGTCCTTGTATTTCTCCGGCTCCCTCTGGGCGGCGCGCAAGACGTCGGAATCGACCATGTTGAACTGGACCTGCATCCCCCCCTTGTCGAAGTAGGTCTTGATGAACGCGAGGAGGTTTTCCGGCCGGATCTTCTTGCCGGGGAACCGCAGGTTGAGGTTTGCGCCGTTGTGGAGGCGGAAAAGCGGAAGCTTGGTCACCGAGTTGATCACCGCGGTCGGGCCGGCTGTCGCGTTTCCGGTGGTCGGGGTCAGTCCGTTTCCCAGGATGTCGCCGGACGACCGGCCGTCGGGTGTCGCGGCGGTGAAGGCGCCGATGGCGATGTGGAAGCCCACCGAGAAGATGCCCGGCCAGTAAGAGCCGCCCCGGTAGTTCTTATGTTTCGCAAGCTCGTCGCAGTAGTTGTCCACGACCCACCCGGCCATTTCGTCCACGTCGTCGATATCGTTTCCGTACTTGGGAACCCGAGTCAGGAAATAGGCGCGCTTGTCCTCGGCGTCCGTCCAATCGTCGGCAAGGTGCGCGGCAAGCTCGCCATGGTCATGACCTTCTCGTCGAAGACCGTCTTCTTGACGGCGTAGAGGCTGTCGGCGACATTGGCAAAGCCCATGAACTGTACGCCGGTGGAGTTATAGACCGCCCCGCCCTCGGTGGCGTCCATCCCTTTGTCGAGCAGCCGTCGATCATCGCCGAGGCAAAGGGCGACGGCGCAAGCTCGGCCACCGCCTGATCCATACAGGTCATGCCCCGCGCCATCTGCCCGATGAAGTGGGACAGCTGGGCGCTGTAGGCCTTCTTCACATCTTCGAATGTCGTGAATTTCTCGGGGTCGCCGGTCTCGGGGCCCGACTTGATAGCCGAAGGTGTTGTCGATGCCGTTTGACAGCGCAAGCTCCAGGCACTTGATCCCGTTGAACTGCACCGCGAAGGTGGAGCCGTAGGTCTTTCCCTGGGCGTTGGGCTCAAGACACCCGACCACCCCGTAGTTGCGGGCGTCGCTTATCGTGTGGCCGCCGGAAGTCAGGGCCTTGACGATCGCCTCATCGTTGAAGAAGTGCATCAGCACTCCCTCTTTGGCGTACGTCACCGCCCGCATGAAGAAATCACGGGGGCTCTTTTCGCTGATCCTGACGCCGAAGTTGGGCTGGACCGTCCGAATGTCGGCATAGGCGTCGAGTCCGATGTACTGACATCTCGGTGACGGCATCGTTTCCCTTCTCATCGATGCCGCCCACGACGACGTTCTGGGTGGTCTTGCCCTCCGTGCCCTCTCCGCCGGGGATGAAGGCCTCCTCCAGCACGTTCCAGATCTCGCAGGTCTTGAGGAAGAGCAGCGAGAGGAGCTCCTTGGCCGCGTCATAGGTGATCGTGCCGGCCTTTTTGTCCGCCGCATAGTAGGGGTCGAGGATTTTGTCGATGCGCCCCAGCGAGATGGAGTTCCCCCCCGACTCGATCTGTGAGATCAGGTGGATGAAATAGACGGACTGGACGGCCTCATGGTACGTGCGGGCGGGATGCTCCGGGACGTGGGAGCAGACCCGGGCGATATTGAGGAGCTCGGCCTTGCGTACGGCATCTTTTTCTTTTTCGGCCATCGTCTGGGCAACCCACGCGTAGCGGTTTGCAAAACGCACCGCCGCCTCAAGGCTTCTGATGACCGCCTCGTAGAAGAGGCCCTTCTTGCCCTGTCTTTATCCGACGCCGAGCAGCGCCGCAAGCTTGCCACGCGTTTCATCGATGATACCCCTGCAGCCCAACCCTGAGCACCCTGTCGTGATCCATCGTGAAGTGCCCGACGCCGTAGGTGATCTCGAGCATCATCGTGAAGATATACTTATCCATGTCGTCGGACACGTCGGGGGGCAGAAGCTCCATCAACCTCTCCTCGACCGTCTTACCGTTCCAGAACGGGAGGATGTCCCGGGCGAGCTCTTCCTTCTCCGCCTCGGTGATGAGCGCCCGCTGGAGGACCCGCTCGTTGAAGCCTTCCAGGTCTCCCTCGATCCATTTGGACTTGTTTTCGGGGAAGAGCGGCGCCCCCTTCTTCTTCTCGGTCCTCGTGCCCACGATGAGCTCGCCCTCCCGGATGACGACGCTGATGCTGTCGAGGATATCCGACAGGGCCATGCTCATGCGCACGACGGCGGGCTTGTCCCAGTTTTGCTTCATCGACCGCGTGAGGAACCGTGCCCGCTCGATGCTCACTTCCTGGGGGGCGTCGATGATCGCTTCCCTCAATCTCCAGACACGCCTGCCGGCGTTTTTTTGTGCCTGCGCCTCTTGGGACAACATGGTCGTCCTCCTCTCTAAAAGCCTTCTCACTCGTCGGATAAATGCCGACAATACTTATATACTATTATCCCACCTACAGAAACGGTTTTCAAGCGATTTATACCCGTATCTTCATGTAGCTCTCGAGGATGAAATCCTTGACCCGCATCGGCAGGAAGCGGTTAAGCTTCAAAAGGAAGGCGTCCGCAAAGAGGATCTGGTTGAAGAACTTCGGATGCTCCTTTTCGACGATTTTCACGATCGTCTTGGCGGCCGCTTCAGGTGTCGGCGCGCTCTTGATGAGCTCATTGTCCCGATCGATGAAGCGCTTGACCCGGTCGCGGTAGGGTGATCCGTCGGGCGGCAGCTTGTGGATCTTGGCGGCAAAGGTCGTTGCCACCTGGGCGGGCTCGATGATCGCCACCCTGATCCCGAAGGGCTTTACCTCATACTTGAGCGACTCGACAAAACCGGAGATGGCAAACTTGGATGCGGTGTAAATGGACTCGAAGGGAAAGGGAACGCGGCCCACGAGCGACGACATGGCGATCAGTCTTCCCTTCTTCACCTTACGCATCGACGGGATGAAAGCCTGAAAGATTGCCATAGCGCCGATGACATTGATCTCGAGGCACTTGAGGGCCTTTTCGAGGTCGATCTCCTCAAACGGGCCGAAGAAGCCGATGCCCACGTTGGAAAGCACGATGTCGACTGTGCCGTATTTTTTTAGGACATCGTCGCGGAATTTGAGTATACCTTTTCGGTCGGTAATGTCCATCGCGGTGAGGTGGTGATCACCACCGATTGTGGAGAGCTCTTTCTTGAGCGACTCGATGCCCGCCTTATTGACGTCGAAGCCCGCGATCGCGTAGCCTTTCTTGGCGAGGATCAGGGCAACTTCCCGGCCCATCCCTTCGCCGAGGCCGGTAATGACGATGGTCTTTTTCATAATGACTCCGTATGAAATGTTACTGATGAGAAAACTCTCTTATATCCGGATCGGTGACGGCACAACACCCGATTCACCGACGCACAGCGGGTCCTTACATAGCCGGGGAGATCGTCATCGTATCTCCAGTTTCCCCTCCCGATAGAGTCTCCCGATCTCTTCCATCGATTTTGTGAAGTCGGGGTAAAGAAGGGTGAAGCCGGTTTTCTTGAGCTTCGCGTTATCCACCACATAATCGTCGTAGAGGTAGCGAACCGCGTCGTACTCGAGGTCAGGGATCTTCCCCCTCGATGCCGAGACCCATCCGTCAAGGCGGGCGGCAATCTTGACGAGCCACAGCGGGAGATGAAGCGAAGGCCGCTTACCGGTAAACGCGAGCGCCGCGAGGGTCAGCGCCTCCCCCACGGTGGGGTTTGAATCGTCGGCGATATTATAGGCCTCCCCACTGATCCCGTCGATCGTCGACAGGTGCGCTACCGCCCGGGCCACGTCCTCGGCCCTGATATTGGCAAGGAGCCGTTTTCCGTCGCCCGGGATCGCGGCGATCGAGGTCGGCCGGGAGAAGGCCTTTCCCGCTCCGTCGGTGCATCGCGGTCCGTAGACCGTACAGGGCCGCAACAATACGGCGTTGAGGCCCTTTTCGATCGCCTTTTTGAGCATGTCTTCCCCGTCCCGCTTGCTCCTCCCGTAGTTGTCCTGGGGTTCCCTCGGCGAGTCCTCGCGAAAGGGGGTGCCCCGATAGGGACCATAGACGCTCGTCGAGGTCACATGGACGAAGCGTTTAACCCCGGCCTTGAGCGCCTCGTCGGTGATCAGCTTTACGCCAAGGACGTTTGTGGGATAGAGTTTTTCGTAGGGCGTTGAGAAGTTACAGATTGCCCCCAGGTGAATAACCCGGTCGACCCCGCCGGAAAAGAGGGGTGGTACGGTCTCGGGCCTGGTCAGATCGGCGGCCTGGTACTGGACTCCGAGGCGATCGAAAAATGACGTGTCCTTTCGGGGTCGGGCGGTGGCCCGGACGGTGACACCCGACTTCGCCAGGTGCTCGACCACGTGGCTCCCCATGAATCCCGCGGCCCCCGTTACGAGTGTTATCCCTGAAAACTTCATGGTTTACTCCCTCCTGAGATTCTATCGAGCGGGCGCTCGGCCCGTTTCAGACGACCGTTTTCTTTCTTACCGCCGGGACTTCCGCCTCTATCTCCTGTTTCGCCTTGACAAGCCATTCGAGCATCCCCTCGTTGAGCGATATCCCAAGCTCTCTCATGAGCCGCGCGTAGACGGTTTCATTTTGGTTCACCTCGTAGCGCTCCTGCCTCTTCCTGAGCACCTGTCGATAGCTGTCGATCTGGGCTTCGATGATCTCGAGCGCCTTCTCTTTATCGCCGAACGAGAAAAATATGAACTTCAGCAGGAAGGGGTCACGGATGAGCATATCACGCTCGGGTGCGGACTGGAGCCACTCGGAAAAGGCTTCCCTCCCCTTGTCGGTGATGGAATAGAGCTTTCTGTCGGGCGCGTTCTTTTGGGCCACGTCTCTCTTCGTGACGAGTCCATCCTGTTCGAGCCTTTTTAGGGTCGGATAGATCTGGCCGAAGTTGATGGACCACATGAACCCGAAGTCATTTTCGATGATCTCCTTGAGGCGGTAGCCGTGCATGTCTTTATAGTGAAGCAGCCCCAGAATGGCGTATTTGACGGACATCGATAATTCCTCTCAGAGAATGTTTGTGGTGGCTCCGGCAGGTCTAAGCGTACGAAAACACTCGAAAAAGTGCGACGTGTTCTCACGACAGGAGCGCTTAGCCCTGTCGAAGTATATCGGAAGTATATATATCGAAATTATATAAGTCAAGAAATTTTTGGCAAGAGGCATATGAAATCTATGGCGATGGCGGCGCCTGCCCGCGAGAACCAATGCGGTTTTCTCTTCCTCTTTCAGGGCCGTGCCCACGCCGCCGCAAGCCCCGGCAGGAAAAGCCACGTCGTGGATAGATTTATGTTGTAACGGCCGGACTTATCTGTTATAGATTATGCCGTCATCACGAGAAGCTGTGAAGCGTAGACTTTTTTCAGGGAGATTTCCAATGCCACTGAAAGAAAAGATACCCAATCAGATGCTCCACATGGTCCTGTTAACCCTCGATGAGGTCATGGGAACAAACGCGGTTAAGTCGATCCTCAACTTCGCGCATCTCCAAAAATTTATAGACAATTACCCGCCGAGTGATTTCAACGATGAGCATTACGTCCTGGACTTTACCCGACTGATTGGAGGAATCATCGATCTCGTCGGTGAGCGCGGCGCGCGGGCTATCATGTTCCGCGGGGGCGTGAGGGGATTTGAAATCACGCTTGAGCAGTTCCCGTCGCTCGTGAATATTGAAGGCATTAAACCCGAGGAAAGAACCGACGAGAGGATGTTTGACGAGTTTCAGCGGATTTATGGGATTATAGTCCAGTCGGGGGTTTCCATCTTCGGAGACGTCTACAAGTATTACCCGTGCGAAGAAGGGGTTGCGCTGGAGATCTCGCCCTGCTACTTCTGCGTCGGTCTCAAGGCGCAGGACCCGATATGCAACGCTCAGCTCGGCTACCAGTTCGGAATCGGGCGCTGGATTCTCGGCAAAGAAATCAAGGTCGAGGAAACCCACTGTATTGCGAAGGGCGACCCGATGTGCCGATTCGTCATGCACCGGCCCTGATACGCGAGGAGCCCCGAAAAATCGATGCGCCGTCTTCACAACCGGCGCCCGTCGGGTACCGTTTTAGCCGCCCCTTTCGATTGATTCTTCCCGGAGTCCCCCACGGATATTCTTCTTACCCACACCGTCGGTATAAAAGAAGGGATCCAGAGACCCCGGCGACCACATGAACCAGGCCCGCCCCGAGATCCGAAACCGGACTGAGTCGAGGGAGGACGCTTAATACCGCCCCATTGACAAGACAACCGATCAAGCATATACTATTATTAAGAAGAGTATGCGTCTTTTCCGACGCAAATCAAAGAGTGGCGCTATTCATTGGATTTGAGGATAGGGAAAGGATAAAAGCGGAATATCGATGGGAATAATATTAGTGATACTCCTGGCCCTGATCGGCTGGGTCATTTATCGCTATCTGTCTCAGGGCAGGCTTGAGATCCTGAGATCCGAGATTCCCGGATCGAAGGAAACCCCCGAGGACATCCTGGACAGGAGACTCGCCGAGGGGAAGATCAACCAAGAGGAATACGGACACATCCGACGGACCCTCCACTCGTGAAATTGAGAGCGGAGGGCCGGTCGGCTCGCTGGTGATGGAGGAAGACGATGTTTGAGACACTGATGCAATCGGCAACCTATTTCCTGCCGGCGCTGCGCTGGTGGGGGGGTGGCTACTACGGCGGCCCGGGATACGGCATGATGGGGTGGTATTCACCCTTCTGGATGATCCTCCACGGGCTGTTCTGGATTGTCGTGCTCGTCGTGATTATCTGGGCGATCGTGCGACTGACGAGAAGCAAGACAATGGCCCATACCGGGACGCCATTGGATATTCTCAAGCGGAGGCTCGCGTCGGGCGAGATATCTGCTGAGGAGTTTGCGAAGATCAAGAAGACCCTCGACGATAAGAAGTAACCGAGGGAATCTTTTTGGATTTTCACACATCCTGACGTGAAAGAAAGGATAACGCTGGATAATATACCCAGATCAGCCCTTTGACGGCAGTTGATTCTTGCTCAAGAATAACCATGAAACAAGAGAGAGGTGATAACCATGAAGACAAGACTGACGTTTGCGGCCGTCCTGATGATGGCGGTTATCGCGTACGCGGCACTGCCCGCGCTGTCGGCCGAAACCCCGAAACCGTTCGTCGCCGACCCCAAGGCAAAAGAAGTAACCATCGACATGAAGGCGTATAAGTATGCGTACGACCCCGGCGACATCACCGTGTACGAGGGACAGAAGATTACGCTCGTCATCACGGCCACCGACAGGGAGCACGGCTTCAAGCTCGACGCCTTTAACCTCAACACGAAGCTGCCGCAGGGAGTGCCCATCACGCTTACGTTTGTCGCCGACAAGGTCGGTGAGTTTCCCTTTAAGTGCACGGTCTTTTGCGGAATGGGCCACTTCAATATGAAGGGGACCCTCAAGGTCGTTAAACCATAAAGCGACAAGATTTCAAGAAATACTCATTATCAAGGAGATTTCGACCTTTCGAAATCTCCTTTCTCTTATCCAGGGTCATCCCGAACGACGTAGCGCAATCAAGAAAACCGTGGTATAAATAGAAAGAAATACCGCGTGTCCAGTTGTCCGGCCGGACGAGCTTTTTGAAGCTGTCGGTTCATCGTGTTCTTCATTTTCTCCCTGAGAGTTCGGACGAGCGGTTTCCTTTACTTGTCTCGGCTCGATTCTATTACCCTGAGGAGGACCGTCATGAATGCCAGGACGAAGATCGCGTCCACCATTGTTGCCCGTTGTTTTTTTGTGTATCGTCGCCCTCCTTGTTTCGCTGGTCCTTGCGCAATCGTGCGGGGCGCAGCACTATTCATCCAACGGAGAAAGAATCTATACTACCGGCATTAACGACCAGGGCCAGCGTATTCCTTTCTACGGGGGCCCCATGTGGCTTTCCGCGCACGGCGGCAGCTGCGTGAACTGCCACGGTCCCGAGGGCCGCGGCGGCACGCCGGTCATGATGCTTCAGGTAATTCCCGCCGATATCCGTTACGATTCGCTGATCTCCGGGAAATATGACCCGAGCGGAGAGGCGGGGACCCCGTATACGGATGAACTGATCGTCCGGGCGATCCGAGAGGGGATCGACCCTGACGGTAAGCCTCTTTACCAGGGGATGCCGCGCTGGCAGATGACCGATAAAGACGTCCATGACGTCATCGACTACTTGAAGCAGCTCAAGTAGCGGGGAACACCGACCCGCGCGCGCGGGGGCGACACGCCCCCGCCATTTCCGCGAGCCGGGGATATGAGGCAGACTCATGGGCGATGATCTGTTTCGGGCGGTCGCCGTCGTCGTCATTCTCTACGCCGTCTATCACGTCGCAACGCTCGTCCGAAACGTCATCCGCGAGTCCCGCAAACGGAGAAAGAACAAGCCGCCCCGTGATGCGTAGACCGAGCACGCCGAGCATCGGCGTCGAGATGCGGCGACGGGTGCGGCGGTAGCGACGGGGGAACGCTCGCCCGGCCTCCGTGCGCGCTTGGCGTGACCTCATCGTCTCTCGTCCAGGGAGGAGACCGGGTCCGTCAATTCCCTTCTCTGTGCCGGCTCCACCCGTCCCGGTCGAATCGCGACAGCCGATTTCTATCCCACGGCCTTTACACGGCCGTTTTTTTGTGATACGGTTTCAAGGACTATCACGCAACGGCGCCTCAGAGCTGGCTCATCGGCGCCGTCTTCAGACAATACTCAACCACTCACATACTCGCGGAGGTAAAGCAAAGTGAAATCGCGAAAGATATGGACCTTCCTGTGTGTCTTCATCATCATTGCCTGCATGGGAAGCTATTCCTGCACGAAGAAAAAAGGAACGACCGGTAAGACATCGGAGGGGGCCGTGCCGGGAGAAACGCTCAAAAGCCCGGTCTTTGCCGTTGAGCCGAAGTTTGATGACTGCCTCCCCTTTTCCGAGGGGATGGCAGGGGTCTTCATGGACGGTAGGTGGGGATTTGTCGACAAGACGGGAGCGACGATCGTGGCGCCCGCGTACAGCGAGGTGGCCTCGTTCAGTGACGGTATGGCCCCGGTGGAAGTCGAAAGCAAGTGGGGGTTCATCGACAAAACGGGAGCGGTCGTTATCCGGCCTCAATTCATCTATCCCTATCGGGCCGGCGGCCCTCCCTATATGTTTTCGGAGGGGCTGGCCGCGGTATATAAAACAGGGATGTGGGGATACATGGACAAGTCCGGGAACTTTGTCATCAAACCCCAGTTTGACGTCGCCGGACCTTTTATCGGGGGGCTCGCCCACGTGGAGACAGGAGATAAAACCCTTTTCATAGACAAGACGGGAAAGACCGTTATCTCCGTGAAATGCACGTGGGCGCTCCGCTTTTCGGAGGGACTTGCGGCGATCAACGTAAACGATAAGATCGGCTTCATCGACAAGACCGGGAAGGTGGTCATCGCCCCGACATACGACGCCAAATACGAGGACGTGGTCGTGCCGCCGGTCTTCTCCGAAGGGCTTGCCCCGGTGAAGGTGGAAAAGAAATTCGGGTATATAAACCCGAAGGCAAAACTTGTCATTGAAGCGAAGTATGATTTTGCCGGTCCCTTCTCGGAAGGCCTGGCCCCGGTAATGCCGGACAAGAACAAGCCGAGTATCGGGTTCATCGATAAGACCGGAAAGATGGTCATCGAACCGGCGTTTACCGATGGCGGAACCTTCATGGAGGGGCTGGCCGCGGTAAAGACGAACGAGAAATGGGGATTCATCGACAAGACGGGCCGGACGGTCATCGAGCCTCAGTTCGACTGGGCCTGGAACTTCTCCGAGGGGCTGGCACAGGTAAAAGTGGACCGGAAGTGGGGCTATATCAAAAATCCACTGAAGTAGCCCGGTGCGGAAGAGAAGAAGCAGTGCCCTCGATGATACGGGGCCGCCACCGGGTGGCCCGCTTCTTATGCGCCCTCCGGCCTCTCTCGCGCTCCAAGCACCGTGCGCCGCGTGAGCGGGCATCAGCGGGTTCTTACTTCTTGTCTCTTTTGACTTTTTTTCTACCCGATTTATGGTATCATTTATAGGTGCATATCCATTGACAGGAGGAGTTGACATGAAAAAGGTCGCTATTAACGGACTCGGGAGGATCGGACGGCTCGTCCTGAGAAACTTCATCGAGACTCCACCGGACAACATCGACATCGTCGCGGCAAACGACATGACGCCGATGGACGACCTGGCCTATCTATTGAAGTACGATTCGGTCCACGGTCGGGCCCGCTTCGACATTAAATTCGGCGAGGGCTACCTTGAGCTCGACGGAAAGCGGATCGCCGTGACCCACGATAAAGAGCCGGCTAGGCTCCCCTGGAAGTCGCTCGGTATCGACATCGTCATGGAGTGCACCGGGGCTTTCCGGGGGCGAGCAGACGCGGGCAAGCACATCGACGCCGGGGCGTCCCGCGTTATCATCAGCGCCCCATCCGACGACGTAGACGGCACCTTCGTCATGGGGGTAAACGAGAAGACCTACGACCCTTCTAAACACCACGTCATCTCCAACGCCTCCTGCACCACCAACTCGCTGGCGCCCGCCGCCAAGGTGCTCAATGACGTCTTCGGGGTGGACTACTTGATGGTCACGACCATCCACGCCTACACGTCGAGCCAGTCGCTCGTGGACAAAGCCGCTCGAAAGATGCGGCGGGGACGGGCCGCCGGCGTTTCCTTTATCCCCACCTCGACCGGTGCAGCAAAGGCCACGGCGCTCGTCCTTCCGGAGCTTGAAGGCAAGATGGACGCGATCGCGGTGCGTGCGCCGGTCCCGGACGGGGCCGTCACCGACATCGTCGCCCACCTGAAAAAAGACGTTACGGTTCAGTCCGTCAACAAGGCCTTCAAGGACGCCGCCGAGGGCGCGCTCAAGGGGATCCTCGCCTATTCCGAGGATGAGCTGGTCTCCGCCGACATTATCGGCTGCCCCCACTCGGGGGTCGTAGACGCCATCTCCACCATGGTGATACTGGACCGCGTCGTCAAGGTTTTTGTCTGGTATGACAACGAATACGGATACTCACACCGGATGCTTGATCTGGCGCAGTATATATCGAAAAAATAGGGCCTCTTACAGGCCGTTGTCCCGACGCGTGGGAGCGTTTCTTGAGAAATCGCGGGTTCTGTGCCCGTCCAACAACGGAGGTTGCGATGAAAAGATCCTCGGCGATCAAAGCCGCCGCGCTTGTCTCTCTCTTGTGCCTCGCCGCCCCGATGGCGTCACGCGCGGACCGGGGGATGTTCGTGATATCGGCCGACCCCGACATCACGCTCACGGAGGGCGCGCAGCGCGCCGTCATCGCGTTCAACGGCAACAGCGAGATCCTCATCCTCGGCACCGAGGCTTCCGCCACGGTGGAGGGAAAGGTCCTCGAGTTCCTGCCCCTCCCGTCGGCGCCCGTGATCGAGGAGGCGACAAGCGATATCTTCGAGCACGTGATCTACCTCATCAACAGCCGCGCCCCCAAGAGCTCCGAGCCGGGCACGAGGGAAGGCAACCCGGCGCGGGGAGGACTCCCCGGCATCGAGGTAGTATCGGAGGCCAGCATCGGCCCCCATGACGTCACGGTTGTCAAGATCGAGAGCGCCGACTATTTCCTTGAGTGGATCGGTGACTTCTACAAGAGGGCGGGAATCGCCTCTGGGCCCGCGAAGGCCCACGCCATGAAAGACATCGTCGACCTCTACCTGAAGCGGGGCGTTCCCTATTTTGTCTTCGACGTGGTTACCGTCAAGAAAGAGAAAACCGGCATCGCCCCGCTCCTCTACCGTTTCGAGACCGGCTCCCTTTACTATCCCCTTGAAATATCGTCGAAAACGGCGGGCGACACCGAGATCGACCTCTTCCTCGTGACCCCGGGGGCGCCGAAGGAGGGCTCTTTCCCCAAGGGGTTCTCCATCCCCAATTACGTCTTTCCGACCGACATCTTTGGAAGTGAAAAGACGTCCACCGGGGTCCCGATCTCCTTCCCGGTGAGCATGATCGAGCGTGTCGGGATCTTGCCCGCGTTCGCACGTCTGATCCCGGGATGGGAGACGAAGACCTACTTCACCGCCGTAAGATACCGGGGGCCGCTGTCGGGGCTCTTCGGCGATTTTACGCTCGACAAATCGGATTTTAAGGATGCGGATTTCGACGGGGTGAAAGATGCGATCGATCGGCGGGCAACGCTGTCCGACTCTGCGCCGCCGGGAACACGGGATCTGGTGACGATGTCGGGCGAGGGCGCCCCATCGCTCGCAACTTCGGCCAGCGGATCGGAGACCCATTACCTCGGCCGAGAGTTCTTTTCAGTGGAAAAGGTCACGTTTCCTGCCTCCTATACGTCCGACGCCGCCGTGGATGGAGATGCCTCCACCCCCTTCATCCTGAGGAGTAATGAATCATGGCAGGTCGACCTCGGGGCCGCGCGGGAGATCGATACGGTCGACATCCTGGCGGCAGTCCCCATCCCCGATAAAGACACCACCTACACCTATGGGATTCGTCTCCTTGCCTCCGACTCCGGAAGGTTTGCCGGTGAGCAGAAGATGGTGGGCAGCGCCCTCATCGAGAGCTATACCGAGATGGACAAGGGCGATGACCCCACGCACCATGAGACAATGCTGCGGCTGACCGAAAGGCCGATCAGGGCCCGTTACCTGAGGATCGAGTATATCCCCTACGGGGCGTACAACGATCTGTTGCTATTCGAGGTGATGCCCTGGGTGAAGGGGGAGTAGGAGTCGGCTTCCCCGCCCGGCCGCGGAAGGCCGATGGACTCCGAAACAGAAACGGATACCTCACGAGGGTGTCCGTTTTTTTCTCTATCGGTTTTCCCCCTTTCATCTTGATTTTTTTTACCGATCGGATATCATGGACGGGCGCCTGTCGGCAAAGATACCGCGGCCCGTGCGCCTCGGGTGAGTCTTTCATGCTTCCTCTATCCCTTGGCAGGAGACCTGCATGTACTGGCACCTGATACCCGTCCCAATGGTCCTTCTGGCTATCTATCTCTACGTCGTCGCCCGCTCCAAGAACGACCTGAGGCGGGTGGCGGTCGTCCAGCCGCTGGCCACGATCCTCATCATCGTGGTCTGTGCGCTCTCCCTGTTGTCTTCCCGCGCGGTGCCCGGTTTTACCGTCTGGATCCTTGTGGGGCTCGTCCTTTCGCTGATCGGTGACTTCCTCAACGTCGACATGACCGATCAGAAGACGGTCATGGTGGGCCTTATCATCTTCGTGTTCGCCTACCTCGTCTACCCCATCGGCGTGACCGTCTATAACGGATTTCATACCGCGGATATCATCGTGACGATCTTCTTCCTGATCTATCTTGTAGTCTTCATTGCATATCTCTGGCCGGGCCTGGGCTCGATGAAGGTCCCGGTGATCATATACGGCGCGGTCCTCTGCTTCATGGTGAGCCGGGCGGTCTCGACTTTTTTCGGCGGCGTCTTCTCCACGGCTCAGGCCGTGCTTTTGACCGCGGGCACCGGGATGATATTCGTGGGCGACTCCCTGTTTGCCCTCGAGACGTACAAGAAGCCCGCCCCGCCCCCTCTCGTCATGAGGCTCAAGGTGATCGGCCCCCTCCTCTATGCGGGGGGTCAGCTCCTCATCGGCCTTTCCCCTTCTTATTTCCCGGGGAATTAGGCGGATGCGAAAGCCGCGCCGGCGGCGGGTTTGAGAATGCTCGTACTCGGTTGGATCTCTGGAACAGTGCGGAGGGACACAATGACACAGACGGACGAAAAGGCCCATAAATCGATCGCCGTATTCGATGTCGGCAAGACCAACAAGAAGCTGATTGTCTTCAACCACCGCCTCGAGCTTATCGACGCGGTATACCACACATTCAATGAGTATGAAAAGGACGGGGTATACATCGAGGCCGTCGAGGAGGCCGCCGAGTGGCTGCGGGTATCGCTCAGGGAGATGGCCGCCCGCCACGACATCGGCGCTATCTCGATCTGCACCCACGGGGCGGCCTTTGCCTGCATTGACGCGGACGGCAGGCTCGCCGTTCCCCTCCTCTCCTACACCACCGATCCCGGTGAGCTGTTTAACAAGAGATTTGCGGCCGATTTCGGCGACCCGATAACGTTGCAGAGGGAGACGAAGACCCCCAATATGGTCGGCCTCGGCTGCATGGCCAAGGGGATCAGGTTCGCGCAGGAACGGTGGCCGGAGGCGTTCAAAAATACGGCCGCGATTCTGGCGCTGCCTCAATACTACGGATTTCTGCTGACCGGGAACAAAGCGATCGACCCGACCAACGTCGGGTGCCACACGGCCTTCTGGAACTTCGAGAAGAACGACTGGTCGCCTGTTATCACAAAAATGGGCATACGCTCCCTCTTCCCCCGGTCGATATCGGCGCCGTGGGATGTCCTGGGGACGATCACGCCCGACCTCGCGCAGAGGACAGGGCTTTCCGGGGACACGGTGGTCACCGTCGGCATCCACGACTCCAACGCGTCGCTCCTTCCGTATCTCGTCAAGGAAACCGGCGCCTTCGTCGTCAACTCCACGGGGACCGTCTCGGTATCCCTCTGCCCGACGAAAGACACCGCCCTTACCGAAGAAGAGCTCGGCAAGATCGTCTACTATAACCTCTCCGCATTCAAGACGCCGGTAAAGACGGCGATCTTCCTGGGCGGGATGGAGTTCGACACCTACCTCGGGCTCCTCACGTCGGTCCACGGCGCACAAGGCGCACCCTGCGCTCGATCCCGCCCTCATCGAGGAGGTCCTGACCGAAAAGCGCTGCTTTGTCCTGCCGTCCTTTATCCCGTTTGGGATGTTCCCGGATTCCCCCGCCCGGATCATCGAGGGCGACACGGTGATACCGATGGGCGAGCTCTTCGGCGGCACGCACCCCGACTTCTTCAAAGACTTCACAAAGGCCTACACGATCCTCGTGCTCTCGGCTGCCCTGCAGGCCGAGGTCGCGCTGAGGGCCGTGGGGCTGAAGGACGGGATGCAGCTATTCATCGAGGGGGGGTTTGCGAAAAACGAGATCTACACGAATCTTGTCGCCGCCCTCTTTCCGAAACTGGTGACGGCCACGACCGGATTTGAGGAGGCCACCGCATTCGGGACCGCGCTCCTCGGCAAAGCCGCGCTTGATAAGGTAAATCCGAAACAGCTCTCAAGCCTCTTTGAGATCGAGACCCGCCCGGTCCCCGCGCGAAAGTTCAAGGGGCTGGCGGCGTATCGGGACGAGTTCCTGAGGCTGGTGGGGGGGAAATAGGCGGGTGCATTCGGTCCCGTCTTGCGCGCGTGGGTCGGCAAGCCTCGTTTGTCGGTACCCTCCGCCGGTCCGGGCTGAGACGGTCGCGGCGCATTTCTCTCTAAAATGGGCAAGGGGTTTCCGTGGCGCGATCGACTATTTCTTTTTCCCTCTCATCCCCTCCACTACCCACCGGTACTTCTCATGGATCAACCGGCGGTCAAACGCGATGAACTCGGCCGCCATCGCCTCGTCCTCCTTTTTCGTGAGGTAGCGCAAGCAGGCTCACGAAAAATTCCTTCTCCTCTTTTTCCATGTGCGGGGGATAAAAGGTGATGAACTCTGTAAGAAGAGCAAGGATCCTCCCCGCCCCGGCCTGATTCCCCGCTCGGTAGTCGGCGTTGAGCGACCTTAGCTCCGTTGCGTTTTTCCGCGCGCGGACATGGTCGTCGATGAGGCTTTGCATCACCTCCGTGTCGATGATCGTCATCGTCTTTTTGGCAAGCTCGCTAAAAACGATCCCTTCCTCCTTGCCGTGATGCGTGAGGTCGGCATAGGTCTCGATAAAATCCACAGTCGTCTCGATGAAGACGGGATCGATCTTCCTGGTCTTCCTGATGGCGACGATCTCACCCTTCACCGCGTCGATCATCCGCTCGATGAGACGATGTTCCTCCGTCAATAACTCGGTTGACTTCATGGCTACTCCTCCCTCTTCACCTTTCCGAAGGCCTATCATCGAAGCCGGCTCAGGTGGCATCCTCCCCGATTCAGTACCAACGATGTGGATTCATTATATCAGACGATGCGGCTACCGACAACCTCTTCGGGGTCACTATTGCCCTCACGCGTCGCCGCTTTTTCTTGCCGACCGCGGCCCCGCCGGCTTGTCGTCCGTCCCGCCCGCCCCCGGCCTTCCCTTACCGTTCTTAAAGCCAACGCGCCCATACGCGGTTATAAAATAGGCGTTGAAGAGAACGCTGCTCTGTGATATGAATAGATAGTTTAACCACGGAGCGTCGATGGCAGCGGCAGATGAAACGATAGTGCGGTTTGAGCTCCCCGATATCCTGTCGGCCGCACTTATTCCCGGCAAGAAGCGGCCCCTTCACGGGAAAATGGGAAGCGCCCGCTCCGGCGATGCCCTGCTCATTTCGGCGGCCGCCCCCCTGCTTGCCGTCGCCGACAGCCCGGAGCGAAATCCCGGCGCTTCGTCCTCGTTCCTTGCCAGGTTTCACGACGGGCTTGCCGCGTCCTTGATACTGACAGCGGAAGAGGGACCGATCGAGGAGACCTTTACTAAGATTGTCGACTATGTCAACGGCCTCTTAAAGACGGTCAACTACCACGACAGCACGACGTTTTCCGCCCTGATACTGAGGCAATACCGAGCCGAGACGTACGGGATCATGCTTCATACCGGGGATTCGCTCTTGTTCCGCGCCGCGCGCATCGGAGAAAAGACCAGCGGGATGGAGCAGCTCACGCACACCAACCACTATCTCGTGGGACGCTCACCAATCATCTCCCAGACGGAGATCCTCACGCTTCACAACACGGACCGGATCATCCTCTGTTCCGACGGCATCACCGATATCGCGCGGGCACAGGCCCTCGGCCCCGGTGAGTTCCTCGCCCGCTGTGCGCCCGATCCGACCCCCCCGGCCCTGCTGGAGGGGATCATTGCCTCAGCCGCCGAGAGTCTCATCAGGCTTGATGATATCGGCGTTATCTGCGCCTCGGTGGGCCCACTGATGGCGGCGGCGCACGGCGCGTGCGGCGAGCGGACCATCCTCACCTGATTTGAGCCCTCTTCCCAAGGCAAAGATTACCGGGAGATATCGTCGGCCTTTGTACTCTCTTTGAGATAGACCTCACGGGTCGGGAAAGGTATCTCGATCCCCTCTTCCTTATAGCGGACAAAGAGACGCTTGATGAACTCGTGGATGACCAGGTACTGGTCGGTATATTCCCGCACCTTGAGCACGGCGTTGAACCTGACGGCGAAATCGGAAAGCTCGGTAAAACGCACGACCGGCTCAAAGTCATCGATGCCGCCGGCGACATCTTTCATCACCGAGCGAGCCACGTCCACCGTGACGCGCTCGACCCGAGCCAGGTCGCTCGTATAGCTGACGCCCACCGGCACCACCACCGTGATCTCTCGGGACGGCTCGTACAGGTTTGTGACGATGGTCTGAGAGACCTTGTTGTTGGGGACGATGACGACATTGTTGGAAAGCGTCCTGATGATCGTGTTTCTCCACGCTATGTCGGTAATATATCCCTCCGTCCCCGATTCGATCTTCACGTAGTCGCCGGGCTTGATCTTCTTGGAGGCGATGATCTGAATCCCCGCGAAAAGGTTTGAGAGGGTATCCTGCAGCGCGAGGGCCGCAGCCAGACCGCCGATGCCGAGGGCCGTCAGGATCGGGGTGATGGAGATATCAAGAGCCGAAAGCGCCACCAGTGTGCCGATGATGAGGATGATCAGGTAGCTGACGTTCGCAAAGAGGGTTGTGGAGGGATATTCCATTCGCTTGAAATAGAAGTTTATGAACCCGACCGATATCCGCGCCAGGACCACCGTGGCCGAGAGGATGACGAGGATGAGGAGGATCTTGTCGATCGGGACGGCATATTTCCGTTTCAGATGAAGCTCGTCCACGGCAAAGTGGATGCCGGCCAGCGTAAACCAGAGGATCCCCATCCGCTTGAACGCCCGGATGATAAAGTCGTCGAACTTGAACCGGGTCCCTTGGATGAGCCGGTTGAGCCGCCTGATGAGTATTTTCTCTAGCACGAAGCCGACGACCAGACCGCCGACGACGAAGACCGCGGGCATGAAGTACTTATACTCGACCAGATTATTGAAGAAGGCGGCGATATCATTAAAAAGGTGGTTCATATATCTCCTCCTGTGGCCCCGTTTCGGAAGGCAGCCGGGCACTTTGAGCAAGGTATCAGTTGTTAGGATTGCCTGAATATCTTAGAGTGTTTGACCGTTTCTGTCAAAAGGTTTTACCGTCCGGCCCCTCGGTGTCGCTACAGGCCGGAATATCCTTGCTTCACGGCTAAAAATGGTGCAAAATTATTAGTAACATGAGATGGGAATCCGTTTCTCTGGACTGACATGGTAAGGAGTTGAAATGGACGACAAAATCAGGGACGCGATGCAGCAGGCCTATACCGGAGAGTCAAAGGCGCTCCTTCGTCTCCAGGTCTATGCCGAAAAGGCGGATGAGGATGGGTATCCCCAGATCGCGAAGCTCTTCCGGGTTATCGCCTTTTCCGAGTGGATCCACGGAAGCCGCGCGCTGCGCTATCTCCGCGAGATCAAGGGGACGGAGGAGAATCTGAAGCTCTCCTTCGAATCGGAGACCAAAGTGGCCGGCGTAGCTTACGATAAGTTCGTCAAAACGGCCACGGATCTGGATGACGCGGCGGCGCTGAAAATATTTGCCAACTCGAAAGACGTGGAGGACGTGCACGCCAAGCTCTATAAGGAGGCGATGAACCATCTCATGGAGGAAAAGGAGACGACTTACTGGGTGTGTATGGTCTGCGGCTACGTCTCCGACGGAGTGCTCCCCGAGGTATGCCCGGTCTGCCAGGCGAAGAAGGAGGAGTTCAGAGAGTTCAAATAGAAATACCCAGCATGCATCGAGCGCCGAAACGAGTCACACGGGGGAGGGAATGATCATCAAATTCCCTCCCTTGCATTTTATATGAGGCGTGCGTGATCGGCCTCGCATATCCGGTGGCGAATCTGCGGACGTACACGGGAGGGCCTATCGTGTCGCCCTTACGGCGGCATTAATAACGGAGAGATCCAAGACGTCCGATACACGGCAGCTCATGATGAATCCCGTGACCGCTATCTTCTTTGCCTTCTCGATCGGCGCGATCCCGGCAGGCGTGGCCTCCACCGTCAGGAAAAGGCGGGCGTGGGTGGGGGATTTCGTGTCGCCGGCCCCCTCGATGAAATAGCTCTTCTCGTTTTTCGTCAGCAATTGGTCTAAGAAGAGCGAAACCTCGCCAAAACGGGTCACCGTAAAATTCCCGGAAATATTCTTCCCGACGAGCTCGCCAGCAAAGGCGCGCATCTTGGCCTTCCTGTCGGGGTCTGGAAGCGCCGAAAACTCCGCGATCTTTTCGTCGACCTTTGTGATATCGATCGTCTCCGCCCCGATAAACCGCTCCCTCGGGATGATGACCATCGGCAGATCGGCGTCAAAGGCCGTCACCTCGAGAGGTTTCTCCGGCCTCATTGGCCCGGGGGAGCCGGTGGGCGGTTTTGCGGGCGTCAGGGGCGCCGTGGTGAACGGACTTGCCCCAAGCGACAGCCTTCCCGCGTAAAAGCAGAGGAACATTCCGAAGATCAGGCCGAAGGCGACAAAAACCGTCTTCACGGTATCCTGCTTACGCAAGGCCTTCCCCACGGATCCCGGCTTCCCGGGGGACTTCGGGTCGTCGATCTCCGGTGACGCGGGCGGGGTGTCGGCCCCGGCGCCCTCTTCGAACTCCATCACGGGAATATCGGGGGTCACGAAGAACTTCTTCTTGCACCTCGGGCAGTTAACCGCCCTCCCGGACTCGGGGATCAGCTCATCCTGGATCGACCCGGCGAATCCGCAGTGTGGACAACTGATATCCATTGCCGCTCTCCACAGGTTTTAATTGGATAAGAAATCGTATATCGCCGCGTACCGGCAAGAAAGAAGAAACAAATATTGTTGTTTACTATAGCCGAAGATCCATCGGAAATCAAGAAGAGATGAACCGCCGACCGTCTTATTCGTCATCGCGACACCGAACGTAACAGCCGGCGTACAGAGACACGCCTGCCCTCCGTGCGGTTCCATAGCTGTCCGTTTTCACTCCTTGGCGGCTTTCTCAAGGGCCCTCTTCGCCAGTGACGAGGAGTAGTTTTCCCAGTCATCCGTCTCCCCCGGCCTCTTTCGACGGATCTCGAAGGTGCAGATATCCGCGCCCGCCGGGATCGTTTTCGTCACCACGACCTGGTAGTCGATAGTAGGGAACTTCTCTCGCACCGCGTCGATCATACCCTGCACCAGGTAACGCTGGACACGGCAGTCGAAGGCCCGGTAGCTCTCCTGGTGGGGGCACCAGAGGATATCGAAGGAGCAGTGATCCTCGCCGTCGATACGGGGAACTTCCGGAGAGGCGTAGATCTCGCGATTGATCCAGCTCGCGTAGGCGGACATGAACTCGATGGGCTGGATCCCCTTGGGCATGTCGACCCCCTCCAGTATCTGGCGGCCGATGTCTCTTCCCACCTCCTCGAGCACGCCGGTCATGGCCGTCTGGCCCGCGCTGCCGAATGTTCGTTCGGCCGCCTGCAGCATCCGGAGCACCGACATTGCCAGCATGTTTCCCCAGCGGAAGAGCGATGTCGGATCATAATCGTCGCGCGACAGCGCCTCG
>CAWBYW010000023.1:0-14544 GCA_963792965.1 uncultured delta proteobacterium
TCTCGGTCGGCAAAAGCCCTCGCCCGAGATCGTGTCGGCCGACGAGGCCCTCTTGGAGATGCGACTGATCAAGAGCGAAGAGGAGATCGCCCTCATAGAGAAGGCCACACAGATCACGGAAAAGGCGATCACGGCATGCATCAATGCCGCTCGAGAGGGGATGACCGATAACGATTTCTTGAAGCTGGCGCGAAAGACCATGATCGAGGAAGGCGCCGAGGTATGGGACCATCTGACGCTGAGCATCGGCGACTCGGACCCGGAGGCCCCCGGCATGGGACAGTTTTGAAGAAGGGCGACATCGCGCGTTTCGACTTCGGCGCGGTATATAAGGGGTACGTGGCCGACGTGAACCGTCATGTCGTTTTGGGTCCCGTTCCGAAAGAGGCGGCCGCGATCATCGACCGGCTTATCCTGCTGCAGGAATATTACGAGAAGCTCGTCAAGCCCGGGGTAAACATAAAAGAGCTCAACGCGGAGGCCACCGCTTTCTACAAGACGAAGAAGCCGGACGGAATGACCTTCGCCACGGGGCACAGCATCGGGCTGGAATGCGAAGAGCAGCATCTTTTCGGCCCCCTGGCGGTGATGGACCGCCCCTTTGAGCAAAACATGGTTTTCGAGATCGAGGCGTGGGAGTCTTTCGGCAATACGCTCATCGGCGTGGAGGACTGCTACGTCGTCACGGCGACGGGGTGTCGAAAGATCACGACCCTCGATAAACGTATAACGAGCCTCTGATGCCACGGTGCTAAAACACGTACAGGGAGATAGATCATGGACCCTCTCATCATCGTCGCCACGCCCAACACATGCTGGCTGCACCCCCAAATCGATTATCCAACCACGCCGGACACGATCGCCTTGGAGGCCAGGCGCTGCATGGAGCACGGCGCCGCGGTGCTCCACATCCACGCCGAGGGCCAGTGGATCGAGGTGATCCACGCGGTTCGCGCATCGTGCGAGATCATCGTCCAGAGCGGGATGTCCAGCCTCGAGATCGAAGAGCGCATGGACGTCTTCAAGGAAAAATCGGACATGATCTCCATCATCCTGAACCACCACGACGAGGCCTTCGCCAAGCTTGACTGTCTCAAGCTCCACTCGCGGCAGGAGTTCGAACAATATGCGAAGCTCTGTGCGAAAAACGGCGTCGCGCCCGAGTTCGAGGTCTGGCACGCGGGCTCCGTATGGAACCTGAACTATCTCATCGACAAGAAGCTGCTTCGGCCGCCCTATATCACCACGCTCTTTTTCGGCTGGCCGGGGGGCACCTGGTCGCCTCCCACCGTGGAGGAATATCTCTATCGGAGGAGACTCCTCCCTGAGGGGTGCGCGGCGGTGGTGAGCATCATGCATGAGGACCAGATGAAGATACTGGCGGCCGCCGTCCTTTCGGGAGACCACGTGCGCGTGGGCACCGAGGATTACCCGTACACCCGATCGGGAAAGGTGGCCCAGACGCACGAGCTGGTTGAGGAAATCGCGTCGATCTCGCGGTCGCTCGGTAGGCCCGTCGCGACCGTGCGCCAGGCGCGCGAAATCTTGGGACTTACCGGGAGTAGAACATGAACGCTCAGGCAAAGGTCGCGCTCATCACCGGGGCGGCAGGCGGCATAGGGGAGGCAACCGCGCGCCTGTTCGCGCATCGGGGCTATGCCGTCTCCATGGTCGACAGCGCGCTGAGGGGTCGGCAGGTCAGAGACGAGATAGAGTCGGCGGGCGGCGTCTCTTCCTTCACCGAATGCGACGTCTCCGTCGAGGCTAAGGTTGTGTCGGCCGTCGAAGGGACAATGAGGACGTACGGCCGTATCGACGTGCTGGTCAACGACGCGGGAATTGTGTTGGTCCGCCCCCTCGATAAGATCGCCTGGGACGAGTACCGAAGGATCGTGGACGTGAACCTCGGCGGTATTTTCCTCTTCTGCAAACACGTCATCCCCGTCATGAAGGGCCAGAAGGGCGGGGCCATCGTGAACATGGGCTCGGTCTCGGGCCACGTCGGGCAGATCGACCACTCGCTCTACGGCGCAACGAAGGGCGCCATCATCGCCCTCACGAGGGCCCTTGCGTGGGAGCTGGCCCCACACAACATCCGCGTCAACTCCGTAAGCCCCGGCTCCGTCGACACGCCGATGCTGCGTGGCGACATCCGGATCGAGTCGGAAAAGACCGGGAAGCCCTACGACGAAGTAAAGAAGATCAGGGAGGCCGAGCAGGCGTTCAGGCGCTGGGCCGATCCCGCCGAGATCGCTGAGTCGATCTATTTCCTGGCGGGCGACGCGGCATCTTTCATCACGGGGACCGACCTCTTGGTCGACTGCGGATGGGTGGCCAAATGAGCAAGAAGACGGCCGAGGTACCCTTCGAGACGCTGAAGCGGGACGTCCTGTCCGAAAAGATCGCGCACTCATTGCTGAACCTTATCAAGGAAAAGCAGCTGCGCCCGGGCGACCGGCTTCCGCCCGAGCGGGAGCTGGCGGCGATGATGAAGGTGAGCCGGCCGTCCCTCCGCGAGGCGCTCAGGGCGCTCCAGATCATGAATATCATCGACAACCGCCAGGGATCCGGAACGTACGTCACCTCGCTTGAGCCCGAGCGCCTCGTCGAGCACCTCGACATTATCTTCACGCTCAACGACTCAACCTACATCGAGCTCTTCGAGGCACGAAAGATATTGGAGGTGGGGATCGCGGAGCTTGCCGCGCACACCATCACGGCCGACGAAGTAGCCCGGCTGGAAACCTGTCTCGAGAGGGCCCGGGAAGCGCTGAATGATCCCGAGGACTTCCTCGAAATTGACCTTGAGCTCCACAGGACCATCCTGGAGGCCAGTGGGAACACCATCCTGAGCCTTTTCATGCGGTCGATAAGTCAGCTCAGCATCCTCAGCCGCCGACGCACCGCCGAGCACTCCGATGTACGGCGCCAGACCATCGAGGACCACCGCACCATCGTCCAGGCATTGAAGTCGCGTGACCCGATGGCCGCCCGGCAGGCGATGCTTGACCACCTCTCACACGTAGAGGTGCGGATGAAACAGATACAGCAAATAAAAGACGGCCAAGGGGAGTCGTAGATATGGAAGAGAGATTTCTTGTCACCGGGGCGACCGGTTGCATCGGGGCCTGGACGGTGAAAAACCTGGTCCGGGAGGGGGTCTTCACCTGCGTGCTCGTGCGGGGAGGATCCCTCCATCGCCTCCGGCTCATCATGGATGACGACGAGATTGCCCGCGTTCGGTTCGTCACGGGCGACATCACCGATCTCTCGGTGCTACGGAGCGCCCTTGTCGAGCACGGCATCACGCGTATTATCCATCTTGCCGCGATGCAGCTACCATTCTGCAAGGCCGATCCGCCGCTCGGCGCCGCGGTGAACGTGGGCGGCACGGTGAATATATTCGAGGCGGCAAAAGGGTGCGGGATCCGGCATCTGGTATACGCAAGCAGCACCGCCGTATACGGTCCGCGGCAGGAGTATCCCCCCGGCCCGCTGGCGCATGACGCCCCGCTTGCGCCCCGCTCGCACTACGGCGTCTACAAGCAGGCCAACGAGGGGACGGCGCGCGTCTACTGGATGGAGGACGGCATCTCGAGCGTCGGTATCCGGCCCTACGTCGTCTACGGCCCCGGAAGGGACCAGGGGCTCACCTCCACGCCCACGAAGGCGATGCTTGCGGCGGCGGCCGGGCTACCATATCACATCACCTTCGGGGGACGCTTCGGCTTTCAGTACGCCGACGATGCGGCCGGGGCCTTCATCAATGCGTCTCGGGTGAGCCTTAAAGGAGCCGAGGTCTTCAACCTCGGCGGCGCCACCGTCTCCGTAGAGGACATCGTAGCTGAGATCGAGAACGCCGAGCCGTCCCGCCGGGGAACGATCACGTACGACGAGAACCCCCTCCCCTTTCCCGAAGAGATCAATAACGCCCCGCTCGTCGCCCTGCTCGGAGGTCTTAGGGCAACGCCGCTTTCCGACGGCGTGAGGGAGACGATCCGTATCTTTAAGAAGGCCTTGCTGGACGGGCGTATCACCCCGGAGCGATAAGGTATGGACGAGGGGCACGTGGGCGACACGCGGACACTGCTCGTCCGAAGGACACTGGGAGGCACATAATGGCGCGCTTTTTCAGACACGAGACCTTATCCGCGATGAGGCGGGTGGGGATGGTGGCGGTCTTCTATCATCCTGATGTTGAGACGGGGAAACGGATTGTCACCGCCTGCGCACAGGGGGGGGCCACGGTCGTCGAGTTCACCAACCGGGGCGACGGGGCCGTCTCCGTCTTCTCGGAGCTCGAGGCATATTGCAA
Organism: uncultured delta proteobacterium; assembly: GCA_963792965.1. Taxonomy (GTDB): domain Bacteria; phylum Desulfobacterota; class Zymogenia; order Zymogenales; family Zymogenaceae; genus CAWBYW01. The sequence continues at coordinate 4,316 of CAWBYW010000023.1, forward strand.
GAGCGAGCTGCCGGGACTGATCCTCGGGGTGGGGTCGATCGTCGATGCCCCGACGGCAGCGCTCTATATCGGCGCGGGGGCAAATTTCGTCGTCGGGCCCGTGATAGATGAGGAAACGGCGTACCTCTGCAATGCCCGGAAGATCCCGTACTCCCCCGGGTGCGGGAGCGCGACTGAGATTCATACGGCCCACAAACTCGGCGTCGAGATCTGCAAGATATTTCCGGGCGGGCAAGTCGGCGGCCCCGCGTTCGTGAAGGCCGTGCGGGGCCCCATGCCGTTTGCCGAGATCATGCCCACGGGCGGCGTGGAGCCGACGGAGGCGTCGCTCTCGGCCTGGTTTGGCGCGGGCGTGGCCTGCGTGGGGATGGGCTCTGCGCTCATCACCGCGGACCTCGTGAAGAAAGGCGATTTTGACGGGCTGACCAAGAAAATTGTGGAGACCGTCGGGATGATAGAGAAGATCAGAGAGAACAAGGATACCAACAAGGCCATGAAGTAGTCCTGTTTCGAGGAGACATGTTATGAAAAAAACGGAAACTTCTGCGGGTGGGGGGCTTTCGACGGGGACGAGGATCGGTTTCGGTGTCGGTGATTTCGGCGCCAACCTGATATTTCAATCTACCTTCATTTTCCTGATCTTCTTTTTTACCGACGTTTTCGGGATCGCCGCCCCCATAGCCGGGACGATCTTCCTGATCGCCAAGGCGTGGGACGGCGTCAGCGACCCTATCGTGGGGTATCTCTCCGACCGCACCCGCACCCGGTGGGGGAAGAAACGGCCGTACCTGCTGTTCGGGGCCATCCCCCTGGGCGTCTTTTTCTTCCTCCTGTTCGCGTCGCCGCCCATACCCCAGGAATTCAAGGTCGCCTATGGACTGGTCTTTTTCCTCTTGGTATGCAGCTTTTACGCCATCGTGAACGTCCCCTACGGGGCGCTGGCCGCCAGCATGACCCTCGATTCTCACGAGCGGTCCAAGCTCTCGGGCGTTCGGACGTTCTTCGCGTTGATGGGGGCGCTGGTTGTCGCAGGCTCTATGAAGCCGCTGGTCGCCCTGTTCCCGAACCAGGTCATCGGTTTCAGGATGACCGCCGCCATCTTTGGGGTAATCGCCGTGGCGGTCACGTACGTGACCTTCTTCTCGGTGAGGGAGACGGTACAGGAGACGGACGGCGAGCATTACAACATCAGGGATATCCTGACGACCATCTTCGGCAACGGGCCGTTCTTGATCTTGTCGCTGGGGACGATCATGCACCTGACCGCCCTGGGGATGCTGGCCGCTATGGTCAATTACTATTTCAAATACACCATGGCCCACGATTCCTTTGCAACGGTGGCGTTTTTATGCATCTTTGTGCCCGCCGCCCTTGCCCTGCCACTCTGGGTGATGGTCTCCAAGAAGCTGAGCAAGAAGGCGACCTTCAATATGGGCATGGGGCTTTTAGCCGTGGCGCTGTGTATCATCTATTTTATCAGGGATTTCAACGTGCCGCTGTTGGTCGCGGCGTTCTGCCTGGGGGGCATAGGCATCTCGACCAGTTTTTTGAGCCCCTGGGCGATGATCCCGGACACCGTCGAATACGGCGAGCTTTCTACCGGCCTGCGGAGGGAGGGTGTCCTCTACGGCATCTTCTTCTTCGGGCAAAAGCTGGCCTCCGCCCTGGCGGGCTTCATAGCCGGGCACGGACTGGGGCTCATCGGCTTTGAGGCGAACAAGGTTCAGAGCCCCGGGACACTGGACGGCATTCGGGCATTGATGATCTTTGTGCCTATTGTCCTTATCGTGGCGGGGATTATCGTTATCAGTTTCTACCCGATCAGCGAGAGCATGCACCACGAAATCCTGGGCAAGATACAGAACAAGAGGGAGAACACGAAAACATCATAGGCATTCGAAGGGGCATGCATCCGTAGGGAGCGCCTAACATAAGAGAAAATAGGAAAGGAGTTGGGATATATCCCAACTCCTTTCTTTCTTCCGCATGTACCTTACGGCTCGTATACCCAGTCCGTCACCTTGGACTTGACTCTTTGTCCCTCTGCTGTTACCATATGAAAATATTAGTTGATATCTGGTGCAGACATAAAGAGGAGGTTTCCGATGAGAAAAGGAAGGACCGGGAATCTGGACAGGAGAGAGTTTCTTGGGCTACTGGCACTTGTCGGGGCCACGACGGCGCTCTCACCCGGCCTGGTTTCCTGCTCTTCGGCCGACTATGTAGATGAGGCAAACGCGATCAGGGCCCTACCGTTTACGAAAGAGCCGACAATGTCGGCGCAGTCGAAACAGCTGATCCGTTACGCGGTCCTCGCGCCCAGCGGCCACAATACCCAGCCGTGGAAATTTTCCATCAAAGAAGACGTCATCCGCATTTTCCCCGACTATTCACGGCGACTCCCCGCCGTCGACCCCGACGATCGCGAGCTCTTCATCAGCCTCGGCTGCGCGCTGGAAAACCTCGTCGTCTCCGCGCGATACGCGGGGTTTGACCCCGAGATAGACTATTTTCCCACAAGCGACGAGGAGTCTATTGTCGTCCGTATGAAACCCTCCTCCGTCAAGCCCGACGAGACCCTCTTTAAGGCGATTCCCGTCCGGCAGTGCACCAGAAACGAATACAACGGCCAGCCCCTTCCCTCTGAAGATATGAAGAAGATCGAAGGCCTTCAAAAAGAGGCAGGAGTCGGCACGATGATCTTTACCGATCCTAAAGAGATCGAAAAGCTTATCGAGATCGTGAAGGAAGGCGACAATATCCAGATGAACGACAAGGCCTTCGTCAAAGAGCTCAAGTCGTGGATCCGATTCAGCGACAGAGAGGCGTTGAAGACGCGCGACGGCCTCTCGTCCCGCGCGGGCGGAAATCCCATCGCCCCGCAATGGCTCGGAAATATCCTGATGGATTTCTTTGCCGGCGGCAAAAGTCAGGGGGACAAGGACCGGAAGATGGCCATGAGCTCCTCGGGGATGATCCTGTTCGTATCGGAGAAAAGCGACAAGAGGGCGTGGGTCGCCGTCGGCCGTACCTGGGAGCGGTATGCGCTCACCTCAACGGCTCTCGCGGTTAAGTCGGCATTCCTCAACCAGCCGGCGGAGATCGGCAGCCTCGCCGGCCGGCTCCAGGGCTACCTGAGCCTCGGCTCGTCGCGGCCCCAGCTCTTGGCCCGGTTCGGCTATTCCGACTTTATGCCCTATTCCCTCCGTCGGCCGGTGGAGGCGGTGTTGGTGTAGGCCGACGCGAGCCGGTCCCGGGACTTTTTCGAGGCTACTACGGGGAACCACCGGAGGAAATGAGCCGCCGTGAAAGGGCTAAAGACACTTCTTCTCATACTCGGCCCCGGGATACTCTGGACTACGCTTGCCATCGGCGAGACAGACCTGGCCCTCTTGCCTTATGCCGGCTCCCTCTTCGGCATGAGTGTGCTCTGGATAATCGTCCTGGTGCACGTCCTCTATTACCCGAACTTCGAGTACGGACAGCGGTACGCCGTCGCCACGGGGGAGTCTCTGCTCGACGGCTACGTGAAGATAAAGTTAGGAAAGCCTATCCTCTGGTTTTTCCTCGTCGTCTCTCTTGTCACGCCGCCCCTGGAGATGGCGTCGCTCGGGGGACTGACCGGATCTGCGCTCTACGCGGCGTTCCCGCAGGTCGGTTTCACTATCTGGTGCCTCATCGCCTTTTCCTTCACCCTCCCCCTGGTCCTCAGCAGCCGTTATAAGGTGATCGAGCGGGTCGCAAAGGTCCTTATTTTCATCATCGTCATTATCGCCCTTTTTGCCTTCTTTACCTCTCCGCCTCACCCGCATGACGTTATCGGCGGCCTTCGCCCGAACTTTGTGGCCTCGGCGGCCTTTATGTTTATCGTGGTGGCGGTGCTGAGGATGCCGACCGATCCCATTGTCTCGATCTTTGTGTCAAAGTGGGCGCAGGAAAAACGCAGAGAGTGGGGCGACGAAAAACACGTCCTCGCCTCATCGCTCAAAAAATCGATCTTCGACATGAGGATCGGCTTTATCGCTTCCTTTTTCGTCGCCGTAGTCTTTCTTTCGCTCGGGGCCACGGTCCTGAAACCGCTCGGGATCGTGCCGGAGAATATCGACATCTCGGTAAAGCTCGGCCAGATCTATACCCACTCCTTCGGCCCGTGGATATTCCCGATCTTTATCATCGCGGCGTTCGCGGCTTTCTGGGGAACCTATCTCAGCGCGATGGACGGCATATTCAGGCTCTGTGGAAACGTAATCGAGCACCTCTTCAAAACGGCCCCGCGACAAACCAGGATCATTAGCAGCATCTATATTATCCTGGTCTCACTTACGGGTATCGTGACGGCTACGATCGTCCGGAAGCCGGTCGTTTTGATGCTCCTCGCCGTATCGATGGGGCTGGTCTATTACCCGGTGATCTTCGGCATGAACATCTACTGCGTGACGAGACTGGTCGACAAGGAATTCCGTCCGGGCGCCCTCAACGTCGCCGTGGCTGTTCTGGGTTTTCTCCTCGGGATTGGCGCGCTCGTGCTCCTGCTTCTGGTGAGGGTCTTTAAGGTCTTCGGCTGACAGGCCGGGCGAGAGTCCGACGTTTGCCCCCGCCGCGGTATATAATAATCGGCTCCGCCGTCGCTTACCTGATGTTGTCTATCCGTGCGAACTGAATCCGACGACCGCCGGATAAACCCACCATTCCCGATATATCGTTAACCACTCCGCTGAAGAATCGAAGATTTTTGTTGACTTATATCGCGTATCTGATATTATCCCAATAAGTATAACTACGGTATACTTTTTTCGCCAAAGTGACGAGGCTTCCGACAGAATCCACGGACCGATCCGTGGTCACGAAGGAGCGAAGAACCGCATGACACACGCGACCCCACCGTTGCCCGACAATCCGCAGACCGAGACTAACCGCGAAAAGAGAAAGAGGCTCATCCAACAGCAGATAACCCGAGCCGCCGGGGATACGTTTCTTGAAAAGGGATATCAGGCCACGACGATCAACGAAATCGCACAACGCGCCCGAATTACCAAGAGGACTCTCTATAAGCACTTCCCATCGAAAATCGCCCTCTATATGGAGATGTTTGACCACTATCTGGAGCAATACTACACGAAAATCGCGGAGGCGGCGCGGCTTGACCTGCCCACCGATCAGGTCCTCTTCAGGCTGTTCGACGCTATATATACTTTTACAAAGGAAAACGAGAAATTCATGCGCCTGTTCTGGATGCTCGATACCGACGAATATGAAGGGATCATCCCCCAACAATTGCGCGATCGGGTCAACAAGTGGAGCGTTGCGAATATCACGGAGGCGGTGGCCGTCGTTAAACGTGCGAAGGAAGAAGGCCTGATCATCGACATCTCTCCCGAGCTTCTCGTTCATGTCGTGTCGTCAATGAACAAAGGGATCTTCACCCACGCGCACAAAGAGCGAAAATTCAATATCGCCTCCGTCGATCCGGACATTCTCTATGAAAATATCGTGGGGATACTGAAACGAGGGCTCATGACGGGCGCAGTCCGGATTAATGATATCGACAAGAAGCGGTAAGCGGCTCCGAGCATAGCCCTGAGACTGACCCTGCTCATCGCGGGCGCTCACCCCTACCGCGTCGAGCCGAATGAAGGAGAGAGGCATGTACATCGATCAGGACCTCTGTAAGAAATGCGTAGACTGTCTTCCCGTATGCCCGGTCGGGGCCATACTCGTCAGAGAGAAGAAGGTGGTCATCGACTACGAGATGTGCGTGGAATGCGGCGTATGTAAAAGGCTCGGCATCTGCCCGCAGGAGGCAATCAAACAAGTCGATGAGATCCCCTATCCGAGGATCATCCGGGCGGCCTTCTCCGACCCCATGCATCGCCACGAGAGCACCGAAGTCCTCGGGAGGGGCACCGAAGAGATGAAGACCAACGACGTGAAAAACGAGTTTACCGCCGACGTCGTCGGCTTCTCCGTCGAGCTGGGCAGACCGGGCGTGGGTGCGTACCTGAGGGAGCTGGATAAGGTAGTCCGGAAGACCGTCTCGCTCGGCGGCCGCTTTGCCTCCTATAATCCCGTACTTGCCCTCATGGAAGACAAGACGGCCGGCACGCTGAAAAAAGAAGTGCTCGGCGAGAAAGTGCTTTCCGCCATCGCGGAGTTTACCGTGCCGAGGCAAAAGGCCCTCGATATCCTGGCGGAGTTGATCGCCTTTATCAACGAAGAAGTCGATACGGTGGTGACGATCAGCCTGATCGTGAGACATGACACTGGAAGTTTTCACCCGTTCTTGCACGAGCTCCAGTCCCACGGGAAGGCCCGGAACTATGCCCCCTACCCCAACGGCAAAGTAAATATCGGCATGGCATTGGTAAAGTGAGGTGAAATATGACGCATACGCTGGATAGAACCGGACTTTCGCCCGAAAGGCCGGGCGAGGAGATCGTGATCCTCTGCATGGTTCATTATAAGAATAAGGAAGAAAAATCCGACCAGATGCAGGAGCTTGCCCGGACCATTCTGAGCTATAAGCCGAACAATTTCATCGGGCTCCCCCTGGGCATCTCCGAAGAGTACCTGCTCCCGTTAGCCGCCCAGGCCGGCGTCGTGACGGCCGTTTTCACCGATAAAGAGATCGTTACCGAGCTTATCAAAGAGATAAAGTCAAAGAAACTCGGTATCTCGGTGGTCCTCTCGGGACTATTTACGGATGTTCGCGAGATATGCGAAGCGGCGGGCCTGAGCGAGCATACCAGCCACTACACCGCCGGCATATTCGGGAAGACGTCTCTCCTCCCCGATTACGTGACCCTTGAGATCCTCACCCAGTGCGGGCACGGGTTGGTTTCCCGCTACTATGTAAAGGACGTGGTACGGCGCATTAAGAAAGGCACGCTGACCGCCGCCCAGGGCGCGGAGCTTCTGTCCAAGCCGTGCGTCTGCGGCATCGTCAATAAGAAACGGACGGAAGAAATCCTTTTGAAATTGTCCGGCTCCGATCGCTCGTCCTGATGAGAACGGAAAACACATCAATGATAGGCTGAGTCGCTATACTGATGCGATCTTCTTTTTTCACGGTGTCCCCTCTTTAATGGAGATGAGCCATGTTGAAAAAGATGAAGAATTTTCTTCTCATTCTCGGTCCCGGGATTCTCTGGGCGACCATTGCCATCGGCGAAACACATCTTGCCCTGCTCCCCTACGCCGGCGCCCTTTTCGGGATGAGCGTTCTCTGGATCGTCGTCCTGGTCCACGTCCTCTATTACCCCAACTTCGAATATGGACAGCGCTACGCCGTCGCCACCGGGGAATCTCTGCTGGATGGCTACGGGAGGACGAAGTTCAGGAAGCCCATCCTCTGGTTCTTCCTCATCCTGTCTTTTGTCACCCCGCCTCTCTTGATGGCGTCGCTCGGGGGCCTGTCCGGATCGGCCCTCTATGCGGCCTTTCCGAAACTCGGTTTCAACACGTGGTGTTTCATCACCTTTGCCTTCACCCTTCTTTTGATCCTGAGCGGCCACTATAAGGTGATCGAGCGGATTGCAAAGGTCCTCACCCTCGTCATCGTCGTCATCGCCCTTTTCGCCTTTTTTACTTCTCCCCCTTCTCCACATGATTTTCTGAGCGGCCTTGTTCCGCAGTATGTGGCCACGGCGGCCTTTATGCTCGTCATGGTGGCGATACTGAGGATGCCGACCGATCCCATCGTCTCCATCTTCGTATCCAAATGGGCGCAGCAGAAGCGCGTCGAGTGGGGCGATAACAAGGAAACCCTCGTCTCGTCGTTGAAGAAATCCATCCTCGACATGAGGACCGGCTTTATTGTTTCGTTTCTGGTCGCCGCGATTTTTCTCTCTCTCGGCGCTACGGTGCTCAAACCCTTGGGCATCGTGCCGGAGAACATCGATATCTCCGTAAAGCTCGGTGAAATTTACACGCGTTCCTTCGGCGCATGGATATTCCCGATCTTCATCATCGCCGCGTTCGCGGCGTTCTGGGGCACCTATATGGGCGCGATGGACGGCATATTCAGGCTCTGTGGAAACGTCATCGAGCGCCTCTTTAATACAAACGAGAAAACGACCAGGCTCATCAGCAGCATCTACATCTCCGTTGTGGCCTTTGCGGGGATCTTGATGGCCACGATCATCCAGAGGCCGGTTGCCCTGGTGCTTCTGGCGGTGTCGATGGGGTTGATCTACTATCCGGTGATCTTCGGGATGAATATCTACTGTGTGACGAAGCTGGTCGATAAAGAGTTTCGTCCGGGCAAGCTCAACCTCACTATCGCCGTTTTGGGTTTTTTCCTCGGCCTGAGCGCACTGGTGCTTCTGATACTGGTGAGGGTTCTGAAGGTCTTCGGTTAAGAGCCCGCGATAAAGCGGCTCGCAAGAGACGAATGCGGTAGCGCTCACGGTACGCCTTATACAGGTGGGAGACGCTGAAATGGGACCCTTTTTGGAAATCGCCCTCTGGGGCCTGGGGATCGTATTTCTCCTCGTGGTCGGCTCTATCATATCGTTTATCTTTTTTCAGGTTGCGTCGATCGGGGCCGGTTACCGGGCCAAGATGCTCTGCTCTTCCGTCTTTCTTACGGACCGAAATCTTGGAGAGCATCCTCGCGGAAGACCTGGCGCCGGTCAATCCGCTGCTCCGCTTTGTTAAAGCAAAGATCGACCGGGAAAACAGATCGGTCACAGCCACCGCGTTCGGGATGGTCAAGAAGACGGCGGTCTATCGAGAGGGGATCGGGTGCACCCTTCTCCCGAATCCCCCCCATAAATTGTCCGGGCCGCCCGCTCTCTCTCTTCCGGCTCGGCGCGCCGAGGACCCCGATCGGATACCCTGGCCCCGGGGAAACCTGATAACCGACGAAGCGTTGCCGCCTGAGGTGGACAAAAAGAAGCTTGCCGTGGCGCTGGATCATGCCTTCATGGAATCCGATCCGAAACACCCCGTAAGAACCCGTGCAGTAATCGTCGTCCAGAGGGGCCGCATCATCGCCGAGCGATACGCACCCGGCTTCACGGCTCAGACCATACAGCACGGATGGTCTATGTCCAAGAGCATCACGGGTGCGCTGGTCGGCATCCTGGTTGGGGAAGGAAGGTTATCCGTCGACCGCCCGGCGCCCGTCCCGGAGTGGGGCGCGCCCTCCGATCGCAGAGGTGCCATCACAATAAACGATCTGCTCAGGATGAGCAGCGGCATCGACTTCCACAACGATCTCAACCCGGTCGGACATCGACAGCTCACCCTCTTTGCAGGCATAGACGCCGCCGCCTACACCCTCAAGCGACCCCTGTCTTCCGAGCCGGGCACGGTATGGGACTATTCCAACGCAAACCCTCTGGTGCTGTGCCATATCATGAAGGGGGCCGTGGGGGGAGACCTTGCGGACTACCTCGCGTTCCCTAAGGCGGCCCTCTTCGATAAGATCGGCATGCGAAGCGCACTGATAGAGCCGGACCCCTACGGGACTTTGATCGGCACCAGCTTTTGCTGGGCGACCCCCCGGGACTGGGCCAGGTTCGGTCTCTTCTGCCTCAGCGACGGCGTCTGGGAAAGAGAGAGGATCCTCCCCAAGGGGTGGATCGCCTACGCAACTACGCCGGCTCCCGCGGCACCGCTCAAAAACTACGGGGCCCTCTTTTGGCTGAACGCCGGCGCCGACCTCCCGACGCAGTTGATCGCAACAAAGGAAAACCCGGAATACCCCCCGTTTCCAGGACTCCCGGCCGACGCGTACTTCTGCTGGGGAATATACGAGCAGCGCATCACCATTATACCTTCAAGAAGTATCGTGATCGTTCGAATGGGGCTCACCCATGAAGAGGGAGCCTTCCCGACGGAGGGTTTCACCCTCGACGTTCTGTCGGCGCTACACTGATAGGAGAGTCCGCTGAAGGCTCGATCAAACGGACCCGTCGCCTTTGTTGCCCCCGCCCTCGGCGTGGACGCCCTCGAGACCTCGGGTATTCGTGTGTTTTCCGTTCTGCTTCCCTTTTCTCTTCTCCGGGCTACCAACGGTACCTGACAGCCCCCGTGTGTAAACCATTCCCTGATGAAGGAAGCATACATCGTGGAAGGTACACCCACACGTAGATTCGGGGAGAGAGAAGAGTAATAAGCCGCAATCGCGGTCCCTGATGACTTTCGAAATTTCAATTGACCCACCCCAATGATGTGTTATCATAATAGTTGGCAACAGATATCGAATAAACAGCAAATAGTCCCGA
>CAWBYW010000024.1:0-35277 GCA_963792965.1 uncultured delta proteobacterium
AAGGTCGCGCACCCTCTCGACTGTCCGGTGCACCGAATGACGGCTGGCTATGTCGACAATTCCGCTCGCGCTCATATCCGAAATCATACGTGAGCCCATCGCAATGGCGTTGAACGCAAATTGAAAGGCCCCTCGCCGCGGCGAGAGGCCTGGTCTTTCGAGCGCCGCGCTCAGCTCACGCGCTCGATCGTCACCGACTCCAGCACCACCGGCTTGTGCGGCTTGTCCTGCGCGTTGCGCGCAACCTTCAGATCGCATCACCACATCCTGGCCCTCCACCACTTCGCCGAAGATGGTGTGGTTGCCGGTGAGCCACGGCGTGGCCGCCACGGTGATAAAGAACTGGCTGCCATTGGTATTCGGGTCCGGCGTTGGCCATGGCCAGCTTGCCCGGCTTGTCGAACTTGTGCGGCGAGCCCTTGGTCTCATCCTCAAAGCGGTAGCCCGGTCCGCCCATGCCGTTGCCCGCCGGATCGCCGCCCTGGATCATGAACTCCGGAATCACGCGATGGAAGATCGTGCCGTCGTAAAGCTTGTTCTTCGACTTGGCGCGCGTCGTGGGGTGCGTCCACTCCTTCGCGCCTTCGGCCAGCTCGATGAAGTTCTTGACGGTGATGGGCGCGTCGGCTTCAAAAAGGCGCACGGTAATCTTGCCTTCCGTGGTCGTAAAGACAGCGTAAGTTCCTGCTGCAAGTGCCATGAATGCTCCTGGGTTTCCTGATCTCTGATCTCTGTTCTCTGATCTCCGCTCTCAGCCTTCTCGATCCCTCGTTAACTTGGTCCCACGGTCCAGCGGCGGCATCGGCTCGCCCTCGCGCACAATCGTCACCTTCTTGAGCACGACCGGCGTCAGCGGCTTGTCGTTCGCGTCGCGCGGCACGCGCGCAATCGCCTTCACCACTGCAACGCTCGCGTCGTCGCACTGGCCGAAGAGCGTGTATGTCTGGTCGAGGAATCGTAGGCCTTTCGGTGATAAAGAACTGGCTGCCGTTCGTGTTCGGCCCGCTGTTTGCCATCGCCAGCCGTCCCGGCCGGTCGAAGTTCAGGTTGGGATCGAACTCATCGTTGAAGGTGTAGCCGGGATCGCCCATCCCCGTGCCCGTCGGGTCGCCGCCCTGAATCATGAACTCCGGAATCACGCGATGAAAGATGGTGCCGTCGTAGTACGCGCTTGTGATGCTGCACTCTTTTTCGTCGTGGGATCGGTCCAGTCCTTCGTGCCCTCGGCCAGCCCGATGAAGTTGGCCACGGCCTTCGGCGCCTGCTTCTGGTAGAACTGGCAGGTGATCCGGCCCATCGAGGTGTCCATCACCACAAACGGCCCGTTAGGAACGGTCGTGGCCTCGGCGGTTGCCTGCGGCGCGTCGGGAATACTCAGGGCTCGCGGGCAGCGCGGACTGTTGACGCAAAGACAACGAAGGCCGCGCCTGCGGCACAGGCCGCGGCCAGGGCAGAGAAGAGAAGCATGCGCTGAGTTTTCATGCCGATCTTGAGGGTAAATCATGCGGCGTGCAGCCTGCCAGCGTCTCCGCGCCGGTGTATTGGCCCATTTGGGTTGGCTTTGCAGGGTGCGGGCTTAACCTCCCTACCCCTGGTCCTCGCCCCCGCCCCCGCCCCCGCAACCCCTCGCCATCACATTCCATCATGGCAATCGTGGCGCTCGCGGGCCCGGCCACGAACCTCGCGATTTCCCTGGTCGCGGCAATCCTATTGAGGATCCTCTTCTTCGCGGACCCAGGGCTTGCTCTCCGAATTATAAACCCGGGTGGCTTTTCAGGGCTTTACGGCTCGTTGTCGATCTCGGCCGCCTATATCCTCTTCTACACCTTCTTCCTCTCGGTAATACTGGCCGTCTTCAACCTGATCCCCATACCTCCTCTCGATGGAGGGAGGATCGCGGTGGGGCTCTTGCCGGAGTCGATCGCGCGGGCATATGCAAAGATCGAGCCCTTCGGGATGATCCTCATCGTCGTGATCTTGATTCTTGATCCGTTCAACATCTTCAGAATCGTGCTGTCGATCGTGACGGGGATCATCTCCTCACTCCTGTTGGGGGGAAACATTATGGCCGTCATGATGACGACCCTCAGGTAGAAGGACACCGGGCGTGGAAGATTTCCTGACCGATGAATCGGTATATCGGGTAAAGCTCCCGATTTTTGAGGGGCCTCTGGACCTGCTCCTCTATCTGGTTAAGAAGAATGAATATGACATTTTCGACATTCCGATCGCCCAGATTACCCAACAGTATATGGAACACCTTGAGATTATGAAGGTCCTCAACCTCGATATCGCCGGGGAATACCTCGTCATGGCCGCGACGCTGGCCCACATCAAGTCCAAGATGCTGCTGCCGCCGGACGTCACCGATGAAGACGGGGAGGAGGAAAGAGACCCCCGGATGGAGCTTGCCATTCAGCTTGCCGAATACGAGAAGTTCAAAGAGGCGGCCCAGACGCTGGACGATTTCGACATCCTGATGCGAGACGTCTTTCTGCGCGGGGGGAAGATGGTGCTCGAGTCCGAGGACGAGAAGCTGGCCGACCTCACGATTTTTGAGCTCGTCGCCGCCTTCCGGAAGGTTCTCCTTTCCGCCCCGAAGGACACGATTCACCAGGTCGTCCTCGATGAGCTGACCATCCAGGAGAAGATGGTCGAGCTCTCTCAATTGATCACCGAGAGGGGAGAGATGGTCTTCGAAGACCTCTTCGTGGGAGACACGACCAGAATGACGATCGTTATCACCTTCCTGGCAATCCTCGAGCTGATCAAGAATCGCGTCATCCGCATTTATCAGGCGCAACCGTTCGGGGCGATCCGCCTCTACCGCGCGGTCGATGAGGGGGTCCGGTAGCATGGAAAAGGAAAAGCTCATCGGAATCGTCGAGGCTCTGATATTCGCGTCGGAAAAGCCTATCACGGAGGACGAGATCAGGAAGATTATCCCGGGCGTCACGCCTCGTGAGATCCGAGAGGCGGTCGGCGACCTCAGGAAGGTCTTCGACGAAGGAAGCGGCGGAATATTCATCGCGGATGTGGCCGGCGGCTGGCAATTCAGGACACGGTCGGAATTTGCGGAATATATCAAGGCGCTGCTGGAGCAAAAGCCTAAGAAGCTCTCACGGGCCGCGATGGAGGCCCTGGCGATCATAGCGTATCGTCAGCCCATCGTCCGCTCCGACATCGAGCGGATCAGGGGCGTGGACTCGGGCGGTGTCGTCAAAATTTTGCTTGAGCGAAACCTCATCAGAATCCTCGGCAAAAAGGATGTACCGGGTAAGCCCATAATCTACGGCACCACAAAAGAGTTCCTCGAAACGTTCGGGCTCAAGGACATCAAATCGCTCCCGACCCTCAGGGAGATGGGAAACCTCTTCATGGAGGGGGATATCGAGGAGCAGAAAGAGCTCTTCTTTGTAGATGAAAAAGATCAGACTTAATCGGGTCATATCGCGGGGCGGCCTTTCATCGCTCAGGGAAGCCGACGAGATCATCCGGCAGGGACGGGTCCAGGTTAACGGCGCCGTCGAGACGGAGCTCGGGACACAGGTCGATCCCCGGGCCGACCGAATCACCGTGGACGGCGAGCCGGTCGCGGCCCCGAAGAGGCAGCATTACTATCTCTTCTACAAGCCCAAGGGAGTAGTCTCAACCATGGAAGACCCCGAGGGAAGGAGATGCATTGCCGATTTTACCGCCGCCCTTTCCGGCAGGATTTTCCCGGCCGGGAGATTGGATTGGGACGCCGACGGCCTGATGCTCCTCACCACCGACGGAGAACTCGCAAACCTCATCATGCACCCGAGATCGAAGCTCAAGAAAACCTATCAGGTAAAGATCGCCGGTAGCCTCGACGAGCGGGGGATGACGAGGTTCGCCCGGGGGATCGTCATCGACGGGAAACCGACGCTACCGGCCAGGATCACTCCCCTCGAGGTCAGGCCCGCAAACAGCTGGTACGAGATAACGCTGTCGGAGGGGAGGAACCGCCAGATCAAGAAGATGTTTGCCTTTTTCAGTAAGCGCGTGCTCAAGATACGTAGGATCGCAATCGGCCCTCTATCTCTGGAGGGGCTGGCCCCCGGCGAGATCAGGAAACTCACACCCTATGAGTTGAGCGAGCTGCACCGGGCCCTCGGCGCGAGAAGCGAGCCATGAAGATCGAGCGATTCGAGGGCCTGCCGACAAGCGAGATCACCGACCGGGTCCAGGCGGCCCGAGACTCCGCCGCCCGTGCGAACCTTGACGGCCTTCTCCTCTTTCAGCATGTCGACCTCTACTACTTTACCGGCACCGCGCAGAAGGGCGTCCTGTTCATTCCCGCGCAAGACAGCAGGGGGCCGGGAGTTCTCTTCGTCATCAAGGACATACGCCGCGCACGGGCCGAATCGAAGTTCCCGAAGATCGAGCCTCTCACGAAGCTTCGCGAGCTCCCCGCCGCCCTCAATCGCGCGGGCTATCATCATCTCACAAAAATCGGCCTGGAGCTTGACGTGCTCCCGGCCAGGAACTACCTCTTCCTCAAGGATATCTTTGCCGGCGTCGAGTTTAGTGATGCGTCCACCCTCGTGAGGAAGATCAGAGCCGTCAAGTCCCCCCTCGAGAGAAAGCTGATCGGGAGGGCCGCTCGCCAGCTCGTCTCGCTGTTCGCCGCGGTCCCGTCATTTTTTGTCCCCGGCGCCCGGGAGATAGATATCGCCGTGGCGGCGGAGGCACACCTCAGGAAGCTCGGTCACCAGGGGCAGCTGAGGCTGCGCGCCTTCGGCCAGGAGCTCTTCTTCGGCGTCGCGGTGTCCGGGCCGTCGGGAGCGGTTCCCTCTTCGATGGACGGGCCGGTGGCGGGCATGGGGCTCTGCTCCGCCTTCCCCCAGGGGGCATCTACGAAGGTCATCGGGGACAACGAGCCGTTTCTCATCGACATGGTGGGCGCCCACGCCGGGTATCTGGCCGACGGTGCCCGGCTCTACTATCGAAAACGGCTCCCCGACAAGGCCGCCGAGGCCTATTCGGTCTCCCTGGCGATTCAACAAAAAATCGTTTCGCTCGCACGATCGGGCATCCCTGCGGGCGAGCTCTTTGCGGCGGCCGAGTCGATCGCCCAAGAGTCGGGTTTCGGGGATAACTTTATGGGGATCGGAGATCAAAGGCTGTCGTATGTCGGCCACGGGATCGGCCTTGAGGTGGACGAGCTTCCGGTCATCGCGAGAGACAACGAAGAGGTCCTCAGCGAGGGAAACGTCTTTGCGCTGGAGCCGAAATTCATCTTTAAGGACATCGGCGCAGTGGGGGTGGAGAACACTTTCTATCTCGGGCCCGCAGGCCCCGAGCTGTTGACGACCGCCCCGGAAGAGCCCGTGAAAGTCGACGGGTAGCGGACCTCTGATGGAGACGGCCCGGTCCACAAACGGGAGGAGAGTGCCGCTTGCGGATGGGCGAGTAGTCCCTCTGATAACACCTGTAGGAATGATGGTCAAAATGAGAGCACTTAAGAAGGCTCGACGTATTGACTGACTGATACGGCCGCGGCCTGACGCAGCGGCTAAGGAGGCGAATTATGGATCCTGCTTTCCAATACGACACCTACGTTCTCAAACGACAATTTCTGGCGATGACCGGGAAGCTGCGATTCTATGGCCCGCGGGACGAGATTGTGCTGTTCGTCGAGCAAAAGATGTTCCGTCTGCGCGAGGACATCCGTGTCTACAGCGACGAGAGCAAAAGCAGGGAAGTTCTGGTTATAAAGGCCCGAACGATCATTGATTTTTCGGCGGCTTATGACGTTGTCGACGCCTCCGACGACGTCAAAGTAGGTACACTGCGGCGAAAGGGATTCAAGTCCATGCTGCGCGACGAATGGGAGGTGCTGGACAGCACCGATCGTCCCGTCGGATCGCTGTTCGAAGACAGCATGGGGCTGGCGGTGTTGCGGCGTTTTCTTCTTGGCAATCTTCTCCCCCAGAATTACGACATCACGCTCGGCGATACCCGTGTCGCAGATCTCAGACAGAGATTCAACCCGTTCGTCTATCACATGGACATAGACTTCACGATGGACCCGGGCGGCCGCCTGGATCGTCGTCTCGGGATCGCAGCGGGGACGCTGCTGTCGATAATCGAGGGGAAGCAACAGTAGCGCGGACGGATAATGGTTTCTTACCTGAAAAATCGGCTCCGGGGTCGGGATATATCTTTTCTTAAAGACGACGGGCTCATCCGCTCCGTGGGGACGTTCTTCGGTGAGGATTTCTCTGACGTCCGGTTCTGCACCGGCGGCATCCTCCCCTTTGTCGTCCCCTTTCCGTACTCCGCCGTCGTCATTGGGGAGACGATCAATATCCGCAAGGGCTGTGAGTATGTTCTCTCCGATCCACACATCATGGCCGAAGAGCTCTTCCACGTCGTCCAGTGGAGGAGCCTCGGATGGACAAGGCTTCCACCGCTCTACCTCTTTTACCATCTCACGCGGGGATATCGGGCAAACCCCATCGAGCGCGAGGCCAAACGGAGGGCCGACTCCTTTACGGCGCTCCTGAATAGCGGAGCCGGACCCACACTATAGTCTCCCATCGATTCTCAGACCTACCCCGAGTATGTCGTCTCCCCGGCTCCGTTCTCGTCGGCCAGATCGTGCGCGCGGATCATCGACACAAAGACGTCCTCAAGGGACGGCTCGATCGTCTCCATCGAGAAGACCTCGATCCCCTGTTTCTTCAGGGCGTCCGAGATGTCCCTCCTCCCCTTCTTCACGTCCCTTACGACGACGTGGAGACTCGACCCGAAGATCGCCGCCTCCAGCACCCCATCGATGCCCCGCGCGATATTTGAGGCGGCAACGCTGTCGGACGCCGTAATCTCAAGAACGGTTCCCGGCATGGTCCCGAACTTGAGCTCCTCGGGCGTCCCGATCGTGATAAGCTTTGCCCGGTAAATCAGGCCGAGGCGATCGCAGTGCTCCGCCTCGTCCATGTAGTGGGTCGTGACGAAGACCGTGGTCCCGCGGCCGGCAATATCGGATATCAGGTCCCAGAAATCGCGCCTTGATTTCGGGTCGACGCCGCTGGTCGGCTCGTCGAGGAAGAGAAGCTTCGGCTCGTGGAGCAGCGCACAGCCGAGCGCAAGGCGCTGCTTCCACCCCACCGCCAGGTCCCCGGTGATCATGTCCCGCTTATCGGCAAGCCCCGCCATCGAGAGCGCCCACTCGTAGCGGCTCTTCCTCTTTTCCTTGGCGACCTTGTAGATACCGCCGTAGAATTCGATATTCTCGATCACCTTGAGGTCATCGTAGAGGGAGAACTTCTGGGACATGTAGCCGATGTTCTCCTTGATCTTATCGACCTCCTTATAGATATCGAAACCGAGGATCGAGGCCTGCCCTGACGTTGGCATCAGGATGCCGTTGAGCATCCTGATGGTGGTAGACTTCCCCGCGCCGTTGGGCCCCAGGAATCCGAAGATCTCGCCCCGGCCGACGGAAAAGCTGACATGATCCACCGCGACAAAATCACCGAAGACCCGCGTAAGGTCCTTTGCCACAACCGCATCTTCCATTATGTTATCCTCTTTCTAAAGCGCATGACGCTGACGCCGACGGCTACGACCGTAATGAGGAAGAGCCCCAGGAGACTCGACCAGAGCTGTGCCGGTCCCATCCCCTTGATGAATATCCCGCGCAAGAGCTCAATGAAGTATCGCATGGGATTGGCATAGGTGATCAGGACAATCGCGTACGGCATCGACTCGATGGGAAAGGCAAATCCCGAAAAGAGCATCGCCGGAAAGGTGTAAAGAAAGGTGTTCATCATCGCCTGCTGCTGGGTGGCGGATATTGTTGAAATCAGCAGCCCGAAGCTCAGGTTTGCCGAGAAAAAGAAGGCGACCGCGACAAAGAGAAATATAAAGCTCCCCTTGAAAGGTACGCCGAACCAGAGCGTCCCGATCGCGGTGACAAGGACGACGTCGATGTAGGCGATGACAAAGAAAGGGATTATCTTACCTATGATGAGCTCAATGGGCGATATCGGCGTGACGATGAGCTGCTCCATCGTCCCCAGTTCCCGCTCCTTGACGATCGACATTGCAGACAGCATGATCCCGACGACCGTCAGGATGTTGGCGATGATACCGGGGATGAAGAAGTTTCGGCTCTTAAGCTGTTCGTTATACCACGTTCTCTCCACAAGGCTCACCCGATCCACGGAGGCGGGTAGGGCCGTACCCATGCCTCGCACCCTATCGATCCTCTCAAGGAGTATGTGCTCGGAATAGGAATTCACGATCTCGCTGACGTAGCCCACCACCACGGACGCGTTGGACGAGTCGGTGCCGTCCACGACGATCAATAGATCTGCCGTCCCGCCACTCCTGACCGCACGTCCGAAGCCCTTCTTGATATAGATGCAGACGTTCACTTCCCCGTGATCGAACAAAGCATCGATCTGATCGGGGGATGTAAGGTACCGGGTAACACTGAAGTAGCCGTTGGACGAAAAACGCTCGACGAACTCTCTGCTCACCGATGTCTTATCCTGATCCAGGATCGCCGTGGGGATACTGTTCACGTCAAATGATGCGGCGTACCCGAAGACGAGCATCTCCGTTATGGGAGGGACGAAAATGAGAAAGCGCATCATCTTGTCCCTGAACATCTGCCGGAACTCTTTCCTCATGATGTGGATGATGCGCTCAAACATCGGCCTTTGTCGTCCCCGTCACCTCCTTTTCTTGAGGTATCGTGAGCTCTCTCTTATTTCAATCTCTTATGGAACCTCAAGACGGAAAAAAGCACGGTCGCAACCCCTATCACGGAAAGAGCCGTGAGATCAGGCCAGAGGTTGGCCGCGCCGACCCCCTTGAGGAAGATTCCCCGAAGAATACGGATCATATACCGCATGGGATCCGCGTAGGTAACGATCTGAATGGGGCCGGGCATCGAGTCGATCGGAAAGACAAACCCGCTCAAAAGCATCGCCGGATAGAAAAAGAGAAACGTGCTGAGCCGCGCCTCCTGCTGGGTAATCGAGATCGTCGAGATGAAAAGCCCCGCGCCGAGGCCGGGCAAGAGAAAGAGCACTGTCACCAGCGCAAGAAGGATGATGTTGCCCTTGAGGGGGACCCCAAACCAGAGTGTCCCGACCAGGGTAATCAGCGCCACGTCTGCATACCCGATGACGGCAAAGGGCAGCAGCTTACCGATGATAAGCTCGATTGGTCGGATGGGGGTGACGATGAGTTGTTCCATCGTCCCCAGCTCTCGCTCCTTGACGATGGTCATGGAGGTCCAGATGACCGTGGACTGAGTCAGGAGGAGGGCGATGATCCCGGGGATGAAATAGTTTCGGCTTTCCAGGTCCTCGTTGAACCAGGTCCGCTCGGTGAGATCCGTCGGCGCGATCTTTACGGGGACGGCCCCAACCGACCGTATCCCCTTGATTCGCGTGATCTTCTCAGTCAGAAGGTCTTGTGAGTAGTTGTCTATAATCCGGTCGACATAGCTCAGCGTCACTGACGCGATGTTGGAGTTCGTGCCGTCCACGACGATAAGGACCCGGGCGCCTTCGCCTCTCTTGACGCCACGCTCGAATCCTTTCTTGATATAGATAAAGGCGTCGACGGCACCTTTGTCCATGAGCGAGTCGGCCTCCCCGGGTGAAGAGATCCGGTGGGTAACGGTGAAATATTCTCCCGCCTCGAACTTTTCTATGAACCCCCGGCTGACCGTCGTCCTGTCCTCATCCAGGAGTGCAAGCGAGATATGTTTCACATCGGTCGTGGCGACGTATCCAAAGATGACGAGCTGTATCACCACCGGGAGAATCATGAAGACCCGCGTCCGCCTGTCCCGGAAGATCTGGATGAACTCTTTTCTCATGATGTGGATGATGCGCTCAAACATCGATCTTTCCGGTTCCCTTAACGCTCTTCCGACGGCTGCCGGGGATGCTTATCACTTGAGTCTTTTGCTGAATCGCATCGCGGCAAAACCGATCACAAGAAAGCCGAGGATGAAAAGCCCCAGCATGTCGATCCACAGGTATTGAACCCCGACTCCCTTGAGGAAGATCCCTCGAAGGATGCGGATCATGTATCTCATCGGATCCGCGTAGGTAACGATCTGCATGGCATCGGGCATCGAATCGATCGGGAAGACGAATCCGCTCATGAGCATCGCCGGGAAGAAAAAAAGAAACGTGCTCATCATCGCCTCTTGCTGGGTGGCCGATATCGTCGAGATGAAAAGCCCCGCCCCGAGGGCGGGCAACAGAAAGAGTCCGGTCACCAGGAAGAGGAAAACGATGCTCCCCTTGAGGGGCACGCCGAACCAGAGGGTGCCGACGGAGGTGATCAGCGCCACGTCTATATACCCAATCAGCGCAAACGGGAGGAGCTTGCCCACGATGAGCTCAAACGACCCGATGGGGGTGACGATGAGCTGTTCCATCGTCCCCACCTCCCGCTCCTTGACGATAGCCATCGAGGTCATCATAACGGCGATCAGCGTCAACAGGAGCGCGATGATCCCGGGGACGAAGTAGTTTCGGCTTTCGAGGTCCTCGTTGAACCAGGTCCGCTCCTCGAGGCCCGCCGTCGCGGTCCTGAGCGGCACGGACGAGCCGGAACTGAGCCCCCGCGCCTGCGTGATCTTTTCCAGGAGGATATCCTGCGAGTAGTCGTTCACGATCCTGTTGACATATCCGAGGGTCACCGCCGCCACGTTGGAGTTCGTGCCGTCCACGACGATGAGGACCTCGGCGCCGCGACCGTTCTTGACGGCACGCTCGAACCCCTTCTTGATGTAGATGAAGGCATCGACGGCGCCCTCATCCATGAGGGAGTCGGCCTCCCGGGGGGAGGAGAGGAGGTGCGTGACGCTGAAATATTCTCCCCCCGCATCGAACTTTTCGATAAACTGGCGGCTGATAGTCGTCCGGTCTTCATCCAGAAGGGCAAGCGAGATATGCTTCACGTCGTTGGTGGCGGCGTAGCCGAATACGATGAGCTGTACCACGGGAGGGAGAAACACCAACAGCCGCATCCGCTTGTCCCGGAAGATCTGTATCATCTCCTTTTTGAAGATATGGACTATCCGCTCCCACATACAGCGCCCTACAATTCTTTCTTAAATTTCCGCATAGCCATCGCAAATATGAGGATCGTAAAGGCGACCAGGAGAAGCCCTTCCCACCAGAGGATGGCGAGCCCCACCCCCTTGAGGAATATCCCCTTGAGGATCGTTACGAAGTACCGGGCCGGGACGACGATAGGTGATAGCCTTCAGGACCCACGGCATATTCGAGATGGGGAAGACAAAGCCGGAGAGAATGAACGACGGCAGGAAGGTGGCCAGGATCGCCATCTGGCTGGCCTGGACCTGTTTCTTGGCGACGATCGATATGAGGATTCCCATCGACATGGCGCCGATCAAAAAGACCAGCGTGAGGGAAAACAGCAGTACGAGGCTTCCCTTGAGCGGGACCCCGAAGATGACGGTCCCGACCAGGAGCGCCAGGACAAAGTCGATGAGCCCAAGCTCGACGTAAGGAATCAGCTTTCCGATCAAAAGCTCACTCACCTTCACGGGGGTCGAGATGAGCTGCTCCATCGTCCCCCGCTCCCACTCCCGGGCGATGGTCAGCGACGTAAGGAGCCCCGCGATGACCATCATGATAACGGCGATCAGGCCGGGGATGATGAAGTTCTTGCTCTCAAGCTCGGGGTTATACCAGACCCTGACGCGGGCATCCAGTGGGAGGCCGCCGATCGGGACCCCTGCGCGCGACAGCTCTTCCAGGACGTACTGCTGGGAGAAGAGCGTCGTGATCGCCGAAACGTAGCCCACCAGCACCTGCGCCGTCAGCGGGTCCGTTCCGTCGGTGATCAGCTGGACCTCGGTTCCCCGTGCCGCCTTGAGGTCGGCGCCGAACCCCCGCGGGATGATGACGGCCGCCTTAACCGTGCCGAGGTCGATGAGCCGGATGACCTCGCTGTATTGATCGGTGTATAAGATGATGTCGAAGTATTCGATGTGCGAGAATCGCTCGATATATGAGCGACTCTCGGGGGTCTTGTCCCGATCCAGGATGACGGTCTTGATATTACTTACGTCCAGCTTCAGTGCCCAGGAAAAAAGGACGATAAGGAGCATCGGGATGCCAAGAGAGAGCATCAGGCTTCTCGTGTCCCTGATGATCTGCTTCCACTCCTTTCGCATAACCGCCCTGATCCGTCGTATGCTCATGTCTTCCTCGACAGCTCAAAAAAGACGTCCTCGAGAGAGGGAACGATCTTCCTGACCGACCGGGGCCCGAGCCCCTGCTTTTCAAGCTCCTTCTCGATCTTCTGTTCGGTGAGTCCGCCCTCGGACACCGACACGTGGATCTTGTCGCCGAAGAAGACCACGTCATTGACGCCCTCCATCCCCTTCAAGAGCCGCGTTGCGCCCTTCCCGTCGGCGCACTTGACCTCGATTATCGCCGAGTGGACGCGCTCCCTGATTCGCTGCGGCGTGTCCGAGACCAGGAGCCTCCCGTCTTCCATGATCCCCACCCGGTGGCAGCGGTCGGCCTCGTCCATGTAGGGCGTAGAGACAAAGATCGTGACCCCTTCCGCCAGGAGGTCATAGAGGATCTTCCAGAACTCCCTGCGCGAGACCGGGTCGACGCCGTTTGTCGGCTCGTCCAACAGCAAGAGCTCCGGCGTGTGAATGAGGGCGCAGGCAAGGCCGAGTTTCTGCTTCATCCCGCCCGAAAGCTTACCGGCGAGTCTCCCGAGGAAGGGGGAGAGTCGGGAGAACTCCATGAGACGCTTGAATCGGGTCTCTCGCTCCTTCTTCCCGATAAGATAGAGGTCGGCATAGAAATCGAGGTTTTCGGCGACCGTCAGGTCCTCATAGAGCCCGAAGCGTTGGGACATATAGCCGATCCGCTCCTTGACGCGCTCGGGTGCCTTGATCACGTCCTGTCCGAGCACCGTTGCCTGGCCGGAATCGGGCCTCAAAACCCCGGCGAGCATCCGCATGGTCGTGGTCTTCCCCGCCCCGTCCGGACCGATGAGCCCGAAGACCTCCCCCCGCTCTACCTCGAGCCGAAGGCCGCCCACCGCGGACACCTCACCATACTTCTTGACGAGGTCGCTGGTCTGGATCGCCAATTCGGTCAATTGGGATACCTCTGGGTCTTGATGTTGATCTCGGCGTCGGCGGGCATCCCCGGCTTCAGCAAGAGCTCCGGATTTTCGAGCTCGATCTTTATGAAAAAGACGAGCTTGGTCCGCTCCTCCTTGGTCTGGACGGTCTTAGGGGTAAATTCCGGCTCGTCGGATATCACGGTCACCACACCCGGGAAGGCCCTCCCCGGATAGGAGTCGACATGGATGGTTGCGTCGTCCCCCGTCTTGATAAGCCCCACGAACGGCTCACCGACGTAGATCTTGATCCAGACGTGGGTGAGGTCGGCAAGGGTCAGAATGGGAGACCCCGGGAAGGCGACCTCTCCTATCTCCTGGTTCTTGGTGAGCACCGCGCCGTCTATGGGCGAATAGATCTTCGAGTTGGCCAGCGTCGCATCGATATAATCGAGCTGCGACTTGGCGGAGCGGTAGGCCGTATCCGCCGAATCAAAGTCCATCTTCGCGACGCCGCCCGCAAGATAGAGGGCCCGTATGCGCCTGAGGTTGGCCTCGGCGTTTACGAAGACCGCCTCGGCGCCCATCCGCTGGGCGAGGAGCTCTTTGGCCTTGATCTCTACCAGGAGATCCCCGGCCTTTACGAGATCGCCTTCGTCGAAATTGATTGCGATGATGTCTCCGGAAATGCGCGGGCTTACGTCCACCTCGGTCGCCTCGATGGTCCCGGAGCCCGTGATGACGTTGGCATTGTTATTCTTTTTGAAGAAAAGCACGGCCACGACGGCGATCACAACCACGACGACTGCGACAACGATCGGAATGATGATCTTTTTCTTATCAACCATATCCTACCCCTGCTTCGGCAAAATTCCATAGGTAATGAGATCAGTGATCTCGCTCTTCCTTTTTCGGATAATTTGGGGCGTCATGGGGTCCTCTCCCCAAACGGCGCGAACCACGGACTCAGCGAAGAAGAAGAAGAGAGTCATTCCAACCATGCTGATAACAAGATGCCGCGGTTCCATGGGGCGGATCTTACCCTCCCGTGCCGCCCCTTGAAAGAGATCCATAATCTGCTCGGTTTGATCGTGGAGGACGCTTCTGACCACCCGTGCGATAATTGTCCCTCCCCGGGCAAGTTCCCAGAGCAGCACCTTCACGAATATGCGATGGGTGTAGATAAAATCCATGTAGCTGTCGATGAAGGAAGAAATCCCCTCGTACGGACTGCTGACGTCAAGATGGGAAATATGGACGCCGAGGATCTGCGAGACCTCGCTGAAGACCTGCTCGATGATGACGGTATAGAGGTTTTCTTTCGATTTGAAGTAGTAGTAGATCATCGCCTTGTTGATGCCGGCCTGTGCCGCGATCTCGTCCGTCCGCGCCCCGTCAAAGCCTTTTTCGGCAAAGACGACGACCGCCGCCGTCAGGATCTTCCGCTCGGACTCGCTGAACCGCGCGAACTCCTTGGCGAGGTCTGTCTGAATCTGATCACGCTGCGAGGGCATCTGTTCCTCACTACACGGCGTCCAAGCACCGTGAGGGCGGGCGGTAAAAACACTATATCGCTATAGCAGAACCGATTCTTTGGCCGTCGCTCAGGTTTGACGCCGGGGCGGCAGTCCCCTCCGTAGAAAAAGCGCAGACGGTATCCCGACAAGGATAAGGCCGATGCCGGAGATGGAGCCGGCAAAACCGCCGAAGTAGGACCCGGTCGCGATGACGGCGATATTGTGGCCAAGGCCGTTGAGCACCATGAAAACGGCATAAAGGATCCCGAGGATGTAACCGATACGCCTGCCGGTCAGGATGAGGTAGAAGAAGACGAGAGGGAGCCCGAAAAGAAGCCAATTAATTATGAGATACCATCCCTCGCTGTTGATCCTGTCCATGATCCAGAAATGCCCCCATACCTCTTCGAAGACGTGGGCCACGTGAAAGAAGAGAAGCAACAAATATGACGCGATGATCCTTTTCTCAGCCACGGCATACTCCTTTTTGTTGCCAGGCACGATCGACACACGACATCCTACTTCTTCTCGGGTCCCTCGGCCCCGGTGATTCTCTTGAGCCGGGCCTTGGCCTCCTCATAGCTATAGAGGGCGTTGAGGTAGTTGAGGCGTGCAGTCGTCAACGCCAGCTGCGCGTCCATCAGCTCAAGGAGGGTGGAGACGCCGTTATCGTAGCGGACTTCGGCGATCTTGACGGCCTCCTCGGCCTGGGAGGTGTTATACTTTTGGGAATCGACGATCTCTTTTGCCTGTACGAGATCGTAATAGGCCACCTTTACGTCAAGCTTCACCTTGTTTGTCGTGTCAAGCATTCCGATCCTCGCCTTCTTGTAGTCGGCGTTGGCCTGCTTGAGCTTGGCGGCCGAGATAAAGAGGTCCGTCAACGGGACGCTTGCGATCACCGCCGCCGTGAAGTCCCAATCCCAATCGTCGCTCGTTCCACGAGAACTTGGTGGTCGTCCCGTCGTAGCGCGCGACTGCCGAGATCGTGGGCAGGAACGAGCCCACGGCCATGTTTACCTGTTTGCCGGCGATCTTCTCGCTCTTTCGCGCAATCGTAAGCTCGGGACTTCCCACGTCGGCCTCCGCGATCATCCGGTCCAGATCGACCGACTCCTCGGAAAACGTCAGGTCGCCCTCGACGTCGAAAGGCTCGTCAACGTCTATTCCGAGGATTCTCTTGAGGCTCTCTCCGGCCACCGTGAGGTCGTTCTGCGCCTGGATCAGCGGCGGGCGGGCATTGGCCACCTCCACCTCGGCGCGCAGGAGGTCGAACTTCGAGACCACGCCCACGTCATATTTTTTCTTGGTGATATCGAGCTGGCGGGTCAACAGGTCCAGCGCGTCCGCCCGCACCTTCACCACCTCCCGGGCAAGGACAATCGAATAGAAGGCAACCCTGACGTTATAGAGGGTATCGTTGATCGCCTGACGGTACTGCTCGTAGGCGATGTCGTTGGACAGGTATGCCACGGCGATGCCCGAGATGACCCGCCCCCCGCTGAACAGCGGAACTGTCCCCTCCACCCCAACGTTGTAGCTCTTGTCGGCACCCGGTGAGATATCGATATCCGCGGAGGGAATGCCCGGCGCGATGGCGTTTGCAGGAATGAACGTAGTGGGGCTTTGCTCAAAGTAGGTGAAGGTAGCGTCTGCGTTTACCGACAGGATGTTGGCCCAGGTCTCCCAGATAACCCCCTTGGTCCGTTTCATCTCCTCGGCTGCGGCAAGAATCGCCGGCGACTGACGCTGAGCGATATGGATACACTCGTCAAGCGAGTACGTGAGGGGGAGCTTGGTCTCCTGGGCGCGGGCGGAAAACGAAAAAAGAACGGTGCAGCAAAACAGGGCGGATACGAAAACATACCGCGTTACCATATCTCGAAATCCCATCGAATCTCTCCATCGTAGGTGGGCAAAAGGCCGAGCCTTCTTTTCGGACGTTGTAACTATCTGGTTAGTTAAGGCTCATTATATCAAAGGTCTTCCTCGTGTCAAGGGAAATTTCATTTGTCTGTTTTTTTTAGTCACGGACATAGGCGCCCGAGCGCAATGGTCCGGCAGCGCCGGATCCATTCACACTTCGTTATCGTCAAGATCGAGCTCCGGGGCAGGCGGCTCTTGGGATGCCTCTGTTCCCGGCTCGTCACCGACATACTGGATCTCGCTTGCCTCCACCATCAACGCGAGGGCTCTCATTCTCACCACCACGTCCAGGAGAATTCCCGTGAACTCCACGTAGTCCCCCACGTTTACTTCCGTGGGGGCATCCGGCTCATAGAAGGAAAGCTCGATACTGATATCCGTTTCCCAGAAGGCGCCGTTGACCCTCGCGGAAACCCGTTCCTCGAGGGGGAAGACCACCACTCCCTGCCCAACGCGGGGAAAACGAGATACCGTGCCCCCCCCAAATATCCGCTTTCGCGCGAGATAATTCTTCAAGTGCCGCCGGAAGAGCTTCTGGTCGTCGATGAGCGGCAAGAGCTCGCCCACCACCTCCTCGACGTCGAACGGCTCCTCGCTCGTATATGTCGCCTTCCTGATATAGTAGGCCGCGGCGATAATCAGGATCAGGAAAAGGGCCAGGAAGCTGAAGTTGAACAACGTATGGGCACCCCTGAATAGAGAGGGGGGACGTGATGCCCCCCGCGGCTGTCTGTGAGCCCCTTACTTCTTTTTCGGATTGAGGAAATCCGGCTGCATGAACTCCGGTGCGGCGCTCCAGTCGTAGAAGCCCTTCTTTGACTTGACGCCCAGCATCCCCTTATCGATCATATCCTTGAGGGCCTGGGGCGGCTTGTCCTTGGGGTCCTTGCTGTCCCCGTAGTAAGACATCTCGATGTCATAGACCACATCGAGCCCCACGTAGTCCATGGCCCCGAAGGGCCCGATGTTCATGCCGGTCATGACCATCCAGCCCCGATCCACGTCCCTGAAGTCGGCAAATCCCCCCGCCCAGATGGCGAGGGAGTCTTTCTTGATGGCCCGCCAGACGCGGTTGAAGACGAAGCCCATGCATTCCTTCTTGGCCATCAGGGGAATGCAGTTGATGCTCCTGACCCACGATTCGGCCGCTTGCAGTGTCTCCTTACTCGTCTTTGCGCATCCCATGATGTCGACGATATTGCGCTGCGAGATGGGGATATAGAAGTGGATGTTCACGACCCGGTCGTGACACTGGACGGAATCCAGAACACATGAGACCGGGATCGAGGAAGAGTTTGACGCAAGGATCGTATGGGCGGGCGCCGCCTTCTCCATCTCGGCGAATACTTTCTTCTTGAGCTCCCGGTTCTCCGGCACCACCTCAAACGCAAGGTCCGAGCCCTTGACGGCATCGGCGAGCGTCGTGTGATAGCTGACCCGGGCGTTGGCCGCGGCGGCCTCGTCCTTCTTATCCCCAAAATGCATATCGGTGTAGGCCTTCGTGGTGACCTTCGCCGCGTTCAGCATATCTTCCTTCACGTCAAACAGCCTCACGGTGTATCCAAAGACTGAGGCGCGGGAAGCGATCTGGCACCCCATAAACCCCGCGCCGACAATCGCAACGGTTTTAATCTTATCGGCCATGTTTCTCCTCCTTTAACGACGACCGTTTAATGAAATCACGTCGTAAGAAAAATAATTTATCACAGGCCCGGCTCTATTTCAAGGAAATATCGGACGCGGACGCCATCGGTCCGGACTTGGCGTCGCTCACGATCGTCGAGGGCCACATGAGGAGTGCCTGACCTTACCATAGTACCTTTTGACGATGATCCCCCACTGCGGGAAGGAGGAACGGGGCGGTCCCGGATCATTCAGATTCCTCTGACTAAAAATAGTATCGCAGCTCCAGGTAGTAGAGCTTGGGGCGGGTTCCGTACTCGGTCTGTGCATCGCCGACGCCGATCTCGGCGCCGAGGTCCGCGTAGAAGTTCTCCGTAATAGAATATTCGAGGTACGGGAAAAAGAGGACGCTGCCGTCGTTGATATTGCAGAAGGTCGAAAATGACCCGTTGAGCAGGGGCGTGAACTCGTAGCTGAGCGTAACGAAGAGGTAGTGCTGGGCAAGCGTCAGCTCTTGTCCGTTCAGCTCGGCCTGCACGTTGTAGTTGGCCTTGTCGGTCTCTCCCTTGCCGTTGTAATAATATTCGGCGAGGATCGAGAAGGTGTTCGGAAATATATACTGGGCGCCGACGGCGGCCCGGACGAACTCGCGTCTGCTCTCGCGCATCGAAAAGCCGAAAAACGAAGACGGATCGGGCACAAGGTACTGATCCGTATGATCCTCGAAATAGGCGGCGCATTCCCCCCAGATCGCGACTTCCTTTATCTGGCCCGAAAAATCAAAGCCGTAGACTTCCTTGTCTCGAAACCGCCCGGCCATGACGGAAACGTCGTAATCGGCGATGTTGGTATAGAAACGGAAGGCATAGCTGGCCCTATCCATGTTCGTCGTCGGGGCAAAGACGAGCGAGAGCCCCGTAAACTGCCCCATCGATATCTCGGCCAGCACCGCGTCGGTGCCGCGTCTTTCCTCCTTGTCGATAGTGGTCAGGTCGAAGGGGTTGAAGAGATCGGTGGGCGAGATGAAGCGGGCTACTCCCCACGCGATGCGCTGGCGCCCGACGGAGAGCGTAAGGTTCTTTAAAAAGACCGTGAGGTAGGCGCGGTCCAGCGTATGGGTGGCCAGGTAGTCGCTTGAGCTTGAGATCGGCCAATCGAGGTTCAACAGCTCGTCCGGGGGCTGGATGTTGGCGGCTGCTGACCAGCGAACTCCCCAGTGACTCGCCCGCCAGCACCGACAGCTCGTAGTGGAGCGTGAGCTTCCAGATATCACGGTAGCTCGTCTCGGTCTTGAGCCTCACGGTCATGGCATTGTCCCAGAGCTCCTTGTTGTCTATCGTGGTGAGCGTCGTGAGGTTCTTGATGTACCCCCCGTAGGTTACGGTCAGGTTGTCGGTCTTGAGCAGCTCCTTCGTCTGGCCGGACGACGAAACGGGGAAGAACACCGACACGAGAAGGGCCGCACCGATGATAATCGGCATATATCTTGTGCGGCTGTCTTTCATTTCGACTTATCCTGTTCGATCATCCCGTCCTTGAGGATGACGAGCCTGCGCGCGTGATCCATGACCATCTTGTCGTGCGTGGAGAAAACAAAGGTAATCCCGTGGGTCTCGTTCATGTGGCGCATCTGGGTCAGGAGGGCCTCTCCGGTCTTTGAGTCGAGGTTGGCGGTCGGCTCGTCGGCAAGGACGACATCGGGGTTTGAGACGATCGCCCGGGCGACGGCTACCCGCTGCTGCTGGCCCCCGCTCATCTCATTGGGGCGGCTGTTGATGTATTCGGAGAGTCCCACCTCCGTGAGTATCTCCTCGGCCCGACCGATACGCTCTTTTTCCTCGACCCCCTGCAGGAGCATCACGTACTCGACGTTCTCGCGGGCGCTGAGGACCGGGATCAGGTTGTAGGCCTGGAAGATAAAGCCGATATGGAAAAGCCTGAGGTCGGAGAGCTCCGATTTCTTGAGCTTTCCGATGTCGCGTCCCGCAATGGAGACGGTACCCTTCGTCGGCGTATCCAGCCCCCCGAGCAGGTTAAGGAGCGTCGTCTTGCCGGATCCCGAAGGACCCGCCAGCGCCATGAACTCGCCGCGTCTTACCGTGAGGTTCACCCCACCCAGCGCGGTGATCTTTACGGCCGATTCATCGTATACCTTCGTCAGGCCCTTGGTTTGGATAATGATGTCTTTCATGAGAGAACCCTTTTCAATGTGGAGATGTCGTCCATAGATACCGGGGAGCGCGTCGCCCCCTATACCGACCGGATCGCCTTGACCGGCGAGAGCCGCATGATCTTAATGGCCGGATACAGCGCCGAAAGCTGCGTCGCGGCAAGGACCGAGATCGTCGACTTGAGGGCGTTTTCAAGCGTGATCAACGGGTACAGTGTCGTCCCGATTCCTCCCATATACTTGAGGCTCTCGGCCCACATAGAGAGGTCGATGCCGGTCCGGGATACGACCGCGTAAAAGAGGAGATTGATCGTCCACCCGACCGTCAGCCCCACGACGCCGAGGAAGAACCCCTCCCACATCACTTCGGAGAAGACCCTCCGGCGTTTGGTGCCGATCGCCATCAGGATGCCGATCTCACGCGTCCGCTCCAGGACGCTCATAAGGATCGTGTTGATGATGCCGAAGGCCATCGCCAGCACGACGATGATATAGATGATATAGTTGAAAGACTTGAACATGTTGATCATCTCGACGATGAGGGGCGTCAGCTGCTGCCACGTGAGTACCTCCAGGCCGCTGACCGTAAGCTTCCCCCTGAGGGCCTCGGCCAGCGGATCGACCGAGTCCATCGAATCGGCCATGATCACGATCTCCGAGACCCTGCTTCCCATGGAGAGGAGCTCCTGGGCATCGGCGAGGTTGATGTAGATATTGAACTTGTCGAACTCCGGGGAGCTGGAGGCAAAGATCCCCTTGATGCGAAATGCGGCCGACCCGATATCCGGCGAGAGCCCCTGGGCCATCAGGACGATCTTGTCGTCCGTCCCCACCTTGAGCTTATCGGCAAGGCTCTTTCCGATGTAGATTTCCCCCGATTCCCCGCTCAGGAATTTCCCCTGTTTGAGGTAGGTCTTGACGTCGCTCACGGTGGGCTCCCGTGCGGCGTCGACCCCCCAGATGAGGACGCCCGAGGAGCTTTCGGGAGAGGAGACCAGCCCCATCACCTTGATCCGCCGTGAGTAGGCCTTAAGATGCGGAGTGCCCTGAATCTTCTTGATGAAATAGTCCGTGTCCCGGATATTTTTGGTTACATCCATATTATCCAGGAAGCCCGCGCGGTGGATCTGGATGTGGCCGATACCGGACTGGATGGCGGTGGCCACCATCTCTTCGTTCATGCCTTCCGAGATCGCGATCATATAGACCATTCCCCAGAGCCCGGACACGATGGCGGCGATGACGAGCAGCGACCGCCTCTTGTTCCTCCAGATGTTTCTCCAGGCGATTTTCAGCGTCAAATTCATCCACGTCTCCTATACATACCTGAGGGCGCGCACAGGCGAGAGGCGCGACGCCTTTACCGCCGGATAAATCGCCGAGAGAAGCGTCGCACCGAGAATAATGAGGTCGGTCACGTAAAAAACCCATGGGTACATCTTGGCGTATATGAGGGGATTGAGCCCGAAATTCTCGAGCGTCTGCGAATACATCGAAAAGTCCATCGGTACCTGAGTATAGTAATATGAGACGGCGAAGCCCAACACGTCCCCGATTACGACCCCGATCAACGCGATGAGCGCCGACTCCACCATGACAAGCCGAATGATCTGGGAGGGACGGGTGCCGAGTGCCATCATCACCCCGAACTCCCGGTAGCGCTCCATGACCGCCATGAGGATCGTGTTGAGGATGCCGAAGCCGACCACGATCAGGATCAGGAGGTAATAGATATAGCCGAAGATATTATCCAGATCCACAAACTGCACAAGGTCCGGGATTAGTTTTCTCCAGGGCATGACCTCGTACTGCGCGCCACCCAGGAGCGCGGTGATATCGCGCTCTACTTTGTCCGTGTCTCGCTCGTCTTTCAGGAGGATCGTCAGCTCCGTCACCGGGCCGTCCATAGACAACAGATACTGCGCGGCCGGGAGGTTGATGAAGGCCATCGAGCGATCGAACTCGAGGGAGCCCGTGTGAAAAATCCCCGACACCCTGAAAATTCCCGCCCCGATCGAGCCGTCGTACGCCTGGGTGAGGATCGTGAGCTCACCCCCGACCGAGACGTTAAGGTTTTTGGCCAGGGGCTCGCCGATGATAATGCCCTTCGTATCGGCGGGTGTGAGGAATGCGCCTGTCATCAGCTTCTCCTTGACGGAGCTGAATTCCCGCTCGGGCACCACCCCCACCACCAGGACGCCGCTCGTGTTCGTGTCGCTCGAGATCAGCGCGTCCACCGTCAGGCGCGTGGTATAGGCCTCGACCCGATCATCCTTCTTGAGGAAGTCCAGGACCTTTTCGGGCGGCGAAAAGCTGTTATAGATGGTCTTATCGTCCCAGTAGCCCTTGGCATGTATCTGGAGGTGGCCCGAGTAAAGCTTAAGCGCGTCGCTGATCATCTGCTCGTGCTCGCCGAGCGCAAAGCACCACGAAAAGACGGCCAGCGTAATCGCGAAGACCACCGCGGCAACGGTTATCACCGTCCGCCTTGTGTTGCGCCAGATGTTGCGCCAGGCTATTTTCAGCGTCAGGTTCATCGAGGTCTCCTATACGTACCTCAGGGCCCGCACCGGGGAGAGATCGCGACGCCTTTACGGCCGGATAGATCGCAGAGAGAAGCGTCGCCCCCAGGACGATCAGGTCGACCACGTAAAACATCCACGGGTAGAGTCTGGCATATATGAGAGGGTTGAGCCCGAAACTCTCGAGGAGATCCGAGTGTGCGGAAAGGTTCATCGGGACCTGCGTAAAGTAATACGAGATGCCAAAGCCCAGTGTGTCGCCGATCACGATCCCGATCAATGCAATAAGGGCCGATTCGACCATGATGAGCCGCACGATCTCGGAAGGCCGCGTGCCGAGGGCCATCATCACACCGAACTCACGGTAGCGCTCCATGACCGCCATGAGGATCGTGTTGAGAATGCCGAAGCCGACCACGATCAGGATCAGGAGGTAATAGACGGAGCCGAAGGTCTTGCTCAGATCTACGAACTGCACGAGGTCCGGGATCAGTTTCCTCCAGGGCATGACCTCGTACTGCTTGGGATCCAAGAGCGCGGTGATCTCGCGCTGTTGTTTGTCCGTATCCCGGCTGTCCTTCAGGAGGATCGTCAGCTCCGTCACCGTCCCGTCCATGGACAGGAGGTTTTGCGCGGCGGGGAGATCGATGAAGGCCATCGACCGGTCGAAATCGGCGGACCCGGACCGAAAGATCCCCGATACTCTGAAAATCCCCGCCCCGATCGAGCCGTCATAGGCCTGCGTGAGGATCGTGAGCTCACCCCCGACCGAGACGTTCAGGTTCTTTGCCAGTGAATCGCCGATAAGGATGCCGTTCTTGCTCCCGGTGGAAAGAAACGAGCCTTCCTTGATCTTCTCCCTGACGGAGCTGAATTCGCGCTCGGGCACGATCCCCACTATCAACACGCCGCTCGTGTTCGTGTCGCTCGAGATGAGCGCGTCCACCGAGAGGCGCGTGGTGTAGGCCTTGACCCGGTCATCCTTGTTGAGAAAATCGACAAGCTTTCCGGGCGGTGAAAAGCTGTTGTAGATGGTCTTGTCGTCCCAATAGCCCTTGGCGTGAACCTGGAGGTGGCCCGGGGAGAGCCTCAGGGCATCGTTGATCATCTGTTCGTATTCACCGAGTTTAACGGACCACGTGAATACAGCCAGTGTCACCGCAAAGACCACTGCGGCAACGGTGATCCCCGTTCGCCTTGTGTTGCGCCAGATATTACGCGACGCGAGAGTGAGGACTCTAAAATTTTGTCGTCCCATCGGTCAGCACCTCGACCCTGGTGAGTCCTTGCGCAAATAGAGAGCCTGCCATCCGCCGCCTAAGCCGGCATTCCGGCAACTCCTTGGGGAAGGCCACACAAATCCGGCCCATCGTCCCCTTTTACGCCGCGAAGGTCAGTTTCGTCCCCGACATATTGAGGATGAATCGCTCGGGCATATCTTTTTCCAAGGTCATGACGGCCTGCCTCCCGGTGCAGTGGGTCGGGACGACATAGGTCGGGCCGAATTTCCTCAAAGAGTCACTGGTCGCTTTAACGACCGGGCCCATCTCGGGCCCGCCGAGGTGGAAGCCCCCCATGACCGCAAAGATCTCACGTATCCCCGTCACCCGCTGCGCGTAGTCTACGGTATTGACGATCCCCGCGTGCGCGCAGCCCGACAGCACCACGAGCCCCTTACCTTTCACGTTCATGATGATCGAGGAGTCATCTATAACGTCGTCCCACTTTTCGACGTCGCCCTCCTTATAATAGAAGTTCGCGACGCCTTTCTCGAAGTCGGTCGTGCGCGGGATCTGGCCGAGAAAGAGGGCCGCGCCGTCGAGTAAAGGATAGGGTTCCCTTGTCTCAACCGCCTTCAAGCCGGCTTTTTTAACCCCCTCCCTTGTCAGCGGCGGAAAGAAGACCTTGAACTCCTCGGAGAACTTGATGTATCGGGGGGCGCGGAAGGCCTCCGGATGCAGCACGAGGGGCACGCCTCCCCTTCCGATGAGCCGGGCGAGCGCTTCGATCCCCCCCGCGTGGTCGAGGTGGCCGTGAGAAAGGACACAGGCCTCCACGGGCTTGAGATCGAGCGACAACGCCTCCGCGTTGAACGCCGCGCCGTGGGCCGAAAACCCGAAATCGAAGAGGATATTCCGGGATGCATCCCCGGCGGTGATCGTCACCAGGGCGCAAAAGCCGTGTTCTGCCAGGACCGAGTTTCTCACCTCCATGCCCTTGAGCGGCACGGCCCGGGTGACGACCGTTGTATTATCCCGGCTGGTGAGGTCGATATAGTTGTCCTGAAGGGTCGTGATCTCGACCTTGTCGATTTCTCTGATGGAAGCGCTCATCCGTATCCTCCGTTAGGAATCCTCACGATGCGGCTTAAGCCTGCAGGAGGCCATAAGGGGTTTAAACAAAGAGACGCGGGGCACATCCGCCCCGCCAGTTGGGTCCGCTCGTCCTATTTTCTCAGGACCCTTTAGTCTATCTCGTCACCCCGCCTTTGAGCTTACTGAGAGAGAATATATCATCGCTGATGGGGACGTTGAACTGGATCTTGTTAAGCACGATGACCGTCTTCCTATTTTCCACCGTCTTGGGCGTGAGCGTCCATCGGGTGGGGATTACCCTTCCGCCCATCTGTTTGATATCGGTGAGCTCCATGACGCGGATGAGCTTTCCCTTCTCGTCGTAATACTCGTACATGAGGGGCACGTGGTCCGTGACGCGGACGTAGGCCACGATCTTGCCCCAGACGACGGCCGCCTCGGGCTTCGGGATCAGCTGCACGACATAGGTGTCCCCCTCGGGCAGCGTCTCTTTGCCCGTGATCGTGGCGGTATAGTCACGCGAGATGCTCGACTCTCTGACAAGGTCGTCGTTGGTGAAATCCGACCCCATCCACGACTGCATCATCATTGAGGGTGGAATCTTGATGACTTTTTCCACCGAGGGAATATAGTTCCACATGTTCTGCTCGACCTTCAGGCTCACGGTTCCCGCGTCCTTTGCGGGGGCGGAAACGCGGACGAGGGACTTCTCCTTTCCCTTTTCCCAATAGTCCATCGTCATGGTCCGCTCCCAATGGGGCGTAGTAATGATCATCGTCATCGTCCCGATGTTGGACTGGCCCCGCATGAGGTCCTCGGCCTCCTTAATAAGGTCCTGGGCCGTCAGCTCGGCGGCGCCCACCCTTCCCGCAAAAAGGAGAATAACCAATAAGAACCAAATCCGTTTCATCCCGTTTCCTTCATGAAATCGTTTTCAAAAAGCGTTCGAGAGAATCAATATACGACCGAAAGGCCCGAACGCCTTTTTCCGTGGCCCGGTAGGCTGTTTTCGGTCGCCTTCCCACAAACTCCTTGGTCTCGGAGATATAGCTGCTTTTTTCAAGGACCCTGAGGTGGGCGTTGAGATTCCCGTCGGTGAGCCCGAGCGACTTCTTCAGGGCCGTAAACTCGACCTCGCCCCCGCCGACAAGTATTGCCATGATGCCGAGTCTCGCCCGCTCGTGGATAACCCGATCGAGCCCCTCGGTGATATATCTCCCCGTACCTTCCGTTCTCATCTATTATATATTCGATCCGTCAAAATGCAAATCTATTTCAGTAAAAGTTTAATAGCCACTACAAGGCCGGCGACCGAGACGAGCGCCGTCGACCAGAGGATGAACTGAGACATGGGGCCGGTGAACTGCCGGTGCCCCTTTTTAATGAAGACGCCGTGGATGACGAGCGAGCTGAGGCCGAAGACGGAGAGGATCAGCGACAGCACGAGCCCGGCGCTCCTTTCCTGGTAGACGAGCACCAGGCCCCACAGGAATATGAAAAGGAGCGGGAAATGAAGCAGCAGGAAAGCGTTGGCCCCCCCCGGCAGGCGGATGAGCTCCCATTCCTTCTGGTACGCCGAGTCAATCTCATGGTTGGCCAGGAAGACCAGGGTGACAAGATAGATCCAGAAAAGCGTGTCCCACATCGTTCTTCTCCTTTTGTTGAAGGTTCATCGTACATCGTAAGTATCGGCCCCTATGATTGACTCAGGAAGTGCGAGCTATCTCCCACGGACTATCAGGTATCCCACTCCCCAAAGGATCATTGCGGCCCCCGCCAGCCCCAGGCACCAGAGGCCGAGGCCGGGGGTAATGAAGGCCGTGACCGAGGCCGCAAGAGAGACGAGCCCTATAATCCACGCTCCCCCGGGCACGAAGATGCCGAGCGCCGTCATGACCGTACCGAGGGCCATCAGCCACGCCCCGGGAATGAAGGCGAACATGCCCATTCGGATAAGAAGCAAGGTCAGGACAAGGCCCTGAAAGGCGATGATGACCTCAACGAGGATGCCCTTCAGCAGGATCATGGAGAAGACCGGATGGGCTTCCTCACGCGACCTCTTGATAAAGAAAAGAATATCTATTCCCATGAGGGCCGCCCCGATGAGAACCCAGAGCGTCCAGAGCGTTTCCGAAATGGTCCAACGGGAGGCGTGGTGGACGAACCACGCCGTCAGGGCCGCACCGAGCATGGTGACGAGGCCCGCCGCCACCCCCGACCAACCGGAGACAAAGAAGTCCCGCGAGGTATCGATGAGGTCGCGGATATAGCGAATGTCGTTGATCGCCCGGTCGACCGTACCGTTTCCTTTGCGGACGATCCCGTTTTTGGTATGGATCTGGGCTCCGCTTGATCTCTTGGCGCCGGCCGGATGACCCGTCTCTCTTCTATTCATTGGAAATACCTGCCGTGACTGAGTAAAACTAAGAACACAAAGTACTTTGCTTCACAAAGTAAACTCTACAATACTATCCTACGCGGGGGATGTCAAGAGAAAAACCAACCCGCCGCCCATTTCTTATGTATACACGGCGTCCTATTTCCACGGGGAGGGATGTAGGAAAAGGAGGCGGAACCTCCGGCAGGTAGGAGATATCGCCGGTCCTTGCCCTTACCTGATCGCGCCCTTGAGGTACGCGAAAAGGAAGTACCAGCCGACGAAGGCAAGGAGAATGACGGCGGCGATGACGATCCCACGCACGGCCGGGTGGGCGGACCTGATGCGCGTGGCCGTACGCTCGCTTCTGTTCCCGATGACGACCAAGAGCGCCTCGGCGATGTAAAAGAGAAATTTGGCGGTGACAAACGTCAAGAGGAGCGCGATGACGAGCCTGAGCGACATCTGGGGATAGCGGTTGATGATCGGCGCGATCAGAAACGCCATGACGATCAGCGCCCCGATCGCCCCGATCGTGATAAGAAAGACGAAAAGCGCCCGAATGTTTTCGGAGATCTTCATGCGCTGTCGAGGAGCATCCTGGTCGCATCCCCGTCCAGTGGATCGACTGACTTCTCGGACACGATCCATTGTTCCTCGTGGGAGACGGGGATGTCGGGATAAAAGGTCACCAGAGGCGAAAGCGTCTCGAGCTCCAGAAAATCCGCGCACGTATAACATTGGACGGCACAGTCTTCGTCGGGGTAGGCGGCGGCCTTATGACGATCGAATTTCTTGATGAAGGTGTAGCCGCTCGCGGTCACACCGATAAACCCACCGTGGCCGGACGTCCCGACCTTTCCCTCCTCACCGCTCGGCCGTATGAGGAAGAGATCGCCCGTCGGGACGTACTGGGGGCTCTTAATGTTCGTCCCGTGATTCATCCATCTCTGCCAGTAGACGACCTTCTTCAGATCCCAGCCCGCCCCCGTCCCCCAGGGGAAAAAGACGGTCCCCGACGGCACGACGCACGTGAGCGCCCAGATCGCGCCGTTGACCAGCGTATCGCTCCGATTGACAACGACATGCTCCACCAGAAAACCGCCCTTCTTTTCCGAGATATGGATCGATTTTTCGAGCCCAAGCCGCCCGTCTCGCGCGGTTACGGTGATCTCGCTCTTCCCCGCGTCAACGCGGCACGCGTCGTTATCCGGGGCATAGGTATCGGCCGTCTCCGGGGCGATCCAGAGGCGATGGCCGCCGTAGAGGAGCCAGCCCCGGCCTCCCATTCGCCTTGTCTCATCGACGAACAGGATGTTGGGGCCCTCATCCACGGAGAGATGGAGGATCCGCGGGCCGAAGTCCGCGGTGACGACGAGCCGGTTTTGCCCGACCCGGCACTCGTACGAGTTCGGATTATTCAGATAGGGTATTTTCTTGATGTCCATAGGGCGACGCACTAACCTTTTCCGGATGCGCCGAAAAGATCAAGGTAGTATCCGCAGCGCTCCCGGTGGGCATCACGGGCGGCCTGGATAATACCGAGGTACGAGGCGCCCGCGCTATTTGCCGCCTCGACCATTTTTGTCGTCGAGGCCATCATGAGATCGGTGGCGATGTTGATCTTGCCGATCCCCGCCTTGATCGTGTTACGGTATTGCCCTTCCGAGAGCCCGGTGCCGCCGTGGAGGGCAAGCGGTATATCGGTCTTTTTTCTGATCTCGGACAAGAGCTCTATGTCCAGATGAGGCTCCCCCTTATAGACCCCGTGGGCGGTGCCGATGGCCACCGCCAGGAAATCGCAGCCGGTCTCCTCGACGAATCCCCGGACGGTTTGGGGGTCTGTGAACCCCTCCTTTCTCGCGCCGAACCGCGCGTAGTCGGACCCTTCGCCGACGTGCCCGAGCTCCGCCTCCAGCGCCGCGTCCGCGGCGTGGGCTGCGAGTGCCACCTTACGCGTCGCGGCGATATTTTCCCCGATCGGAAGTTTGGAGCCGTCGTACATCACGTCGGTGAAGCCAAGCGACAGCGCCTTTTCGCATTGGTCGGGGCTTGAGCCGTGGTCGAGCATCAGCGAGACGGGCATCGGCGAGCGCTCCGCCATAGCGCGGATAAAGGCAACATAGGCGGATATGACGGGGAGCCCCAGGAGCGCGTCGTAGATTGCGACGATCGCGGGCGCCTTCTTTTCCTCGATGGCCGCAAACATGCCCTCGACGGCCGCCATCTCGAAGGCGTCGAAAAGGGGAACGGCAAAATGCTCGGCGGTCGCCTTCTTGAGTGTTTCCTTTATCGAGACCAGCGGCATGGCGCTACCACGTATACAACAGGATAAAGATCGAGACACAAGAACGCAAAACTCACGTACTAATCGTTCTCTTCTGAGACTTCGTGCCTGTGTGGCGTGCCTCTCTCTGAAAATGGGCTCGCCTGTCCTGAGGCGTCAGACCTCCCCCGGTACCCGAGGGGCGGTACGTCGTCTCGGAACGTCGGGCACTTACGACTTCCACTGGACGCCGCGCTCTTTCAGGAACGCCACCACCTGGTCGTAGGTCGGGACCCGGTCGCCGGCAAGCTTCGTGCAGAGAAGCGCGGAGGCGGCCGACGCGAAGACCGCGGTCTTCTTGAGGTCCCATCCCTTCAAAAGCCCGAAGTAGTACGCCCCGTGGAAGACGTCTCCGGCGTTAGTGGTGTTGACGGCGGTAACGGGAAAGGCCGGCGTGTGGAAGTCGTCGTCCTTCGTGACGGTGATGGCACCCTTCACGCCCTGCGTCTCCACCACGAGCCGCGGCCCGAATGCCAGAGTCTTTTTCATCGCCGCCTTGAGGTCCGACTCTTTCGTGAGCGCCTGAGAAAATCCCGCGCCCGTAATCAGGATATCCGTCACCTTCACGAGCCGCTGAATCTCCGGGACCACCTCCATGCCGGTCGACGAGCCGAGGTCGACGGCCACCTGCTTTCCCGCCGCCTTCATCATCTCGGCGGCCTTGATCGACGGCTCGAGGTAGAGGGCGTCCATGTGCAGGTATTCGGCGGAGGTGAGATAGTCTTTATCGATTTCTTCGGTGACCGGGGGATGTTCGATAAAGCGGGGGTTGGGCGCAAAGACGCGCTCTCCCGTCCCCTCGTGGACGTAGACAAACGATACCTGACCCTCGGGCCGCTGCCTCACGATCATGTGGCTCGTATCGACGCCGAGGTTGGTGAGGTATTTCCGCTTGAGGTCGGCAATCTCGTCGTTGCCGATGGTGCCGATAAATCCGGCGCTGGCACCCAAGCGCGCCGCGGCGCCGACGGCGGTTGCCGCCATCCCGCCGTTCTGAAACACGAACTCACTCACCCACCCGCCGTACTCCCAGTTGGGCATGTCTTTCATCACCATGACCACGTCGAGGGTGGACAGTCCAAATCCGACGATATCGAGTTTTTTCATGGGCTTTGCTCCCGAGAGGTTTTCTATGAGGAAAGTGTAATAGGCGCCCCGCGATAAGTCAAGGGAAAAGAAAAACGGTAAGCGGGCAGATCAAAAAAGGGCGCACTATTGTGCGCCCCGCCGGGGAGACGGATGATGCTAAAATGAGCTAACTATCGGAGGTCAGCACCGGCTCGATTCTTTCCAGCGCCCAGTCGATGTCGTCCTTCGTGACGACGAGCGGCGGGGCAAACCGTATAACGTTTTCGTGGGTCTCCTTGCACAAGAGCCCCTCCTTCATCAGCCTCTCGCAATACTTCCGCGCCCCGCCGGCCTCGGGATTGAGCTCCACGCCGATGAAGAGCCCCTTGCCCCTGACCTGTTTCACGGCGCCGCTCTTAATCGACCTGAGGTTATCCTGAAAATAGTCGCCCATCCGGGCGGAATTCTCGATCATCCCCTCCTCTATGAGGACCTTGAGCGCCGTCCGCGCCACCGCGCAGGCCAGGGGATTGCCCCCGAAGGTGCTCCCGTGGTCCCCCGGCATGAAGACGCCCAAGACGTCCGCGTTGGAGAGTATCGCCGACACCGGATAAAACCCGCCCGACAGCGCCTTGCCGATAAGGGTCACGTCGGCCTCGACCCCCTCGTGCTCCTCGGCGAGGAGCTTGCCCGTACGGCCGAGCCCCGTCTGGATCTCATCGGTGATCATGACGATGTTGTTCTTTGTGCAGATCTCGCGCACCTTCCTGAGGTAGCCCGCGGGGGGGATGATCACGCCCGCTTCCCCCTGGATCGGCTCGACGAGGAAGGCCACGGTGTTCTTCGTGACGGCGGCCTCAAGGGCTTTCGCGTCCCCGAAGGGGATAACGACAAACCCGGGGGTAAAGGGTGAAAACCCGTTTCTGTACTGCGGCTCGGTGGAAAAGCCGATGATGGTGATCGTCCTGCCGTGGAAGTTGTTTTCACAGACGATGACCTCCGCCTTTCCCTCGGGGATCCCCTTGGTCTTGTATCCCCACTTGCGGGCGGCCTTGATGGCCGTCTCCACCGCCTCGGCGCCACTGTTCATGGGCAGCACCATATGGGAGTTGGTCAGGGCGCACAGCTCCTCATAGAACGGCCCGAGCTGGTCGTTGCGGAAGGCGCGGGAGGTGAGGGTGAGCTTCTGGGCCTGCTGGATCATGGTCTGCCAGGATCTTCGGATGGCAGTGCCCCTGGTTGACCGCCGAGTAGGCGGAAAGGCAGTCCATGTACTCTATTGCCGTCGACGTCCCAGACCCAGATTCCCTCTCCCCTCGTCAGGACGACGTCGAGCGGCTTATAGTTCTTGGCCCCGTATTTGTCCTCCAGGTCGATAAAGGAGCGGGTATTCATAGCCGTCATGTCCCTTTCGTTATGCCTTTGAGCGAGTCCGGCGCGTATCCTTCGACGACGCCCGCCTGCGTGATATGCCCACACAAAACGAAATGTAAGAAAGATACTGCCCACGGGTCGATAAGTCAAGATAAAAATAGGGAGACACAAAAACCGTGCCTCCCCTTGACGAGCCCCCGTGCGTGGGCCTTGCCCGCGCTACGTCCTGCGGATGAACGCCACCGGTCTGATCTCCTCAAGGACGAGGGCCTCGGACGGGCAGCTCAGGGCGCAGTTGCCGCACCCGAAGCATTTTCCTGTGTCGACGACGGCTACATCACCCATCGTGATCGCGTGCACCTGGCATCGATCCTCGCAGGCCCCGCAGCCCGTACATGCGCTCTCATCGTATTTCACGCGGAAGCGGGACGGCGCATAGGCTTCCCGAAAGCCGAGCTCGTTGATCATAAACAGGCCCGTGCAGCAGCAGGAGCAGCAGTTGCACATGAACATGTCGTCCTTGACGTTGTTTCTGACCATGTGCATGAGCCCCGCGTCCTCGGCCTCCCCTATCCTCTTTAGCGCCTCGGCGTTGGTGAGCTTTTCGCCGATACCCCGGTCGATGATCGCCGCCGAAAAGGCGTTGGTCTGCATGCAGACGGCGGTGCTCGGCGCCGGGCAGTCTTTGCTTCTCCCCGGCCGCCTTGGCCTGGGCGCGGCAGGGGCAGGGGACCGCCGTGATGAGGGCGGCCTCCCGGAAGATCTTTCGGGCCGAATCGACGTCGAGCACGCTGTTTTTCGGCGCCACCGTCTCTTCGATGGGCACGGTGCGGAGCATCGGCGGGATCTTGAGGTCCCTCAGGATCGGCACGAGGGCCGGCATCTCCTGGCGGACAAGCCGCTCCCAGAGGAGGATAAGCTCTTTGGGGAAACCCGGATGCATCACCGTGGCGTCCCTCAGCTCGATCATGGCCGGGAAGAGCCGGTAGTTGTCTTTCTTGATGACGTGGTTGATGATGCCCCGATGCGTGAGGTCGGCCACCATCTCCCGTATCGTGCTTTCGGGAAAGCCGGTGCGCTGCTGCAAGCTCCCCCACCGTCCCGGGCAGGGCCGTGGCGAGCCTCCGCGCCTTTTCGTCGGCAAAGAGGATGGAAAGGATCTTCCCGAGGGTTTCCGACTCTCCGAAACCGAGCCTGGCGGCATAGGGCTTTAATTCTTCAGGTATCGACATGGGGACCTCCTGTTGGAATCTCGTCTCGTCCGCGAGACTCGATCCTCTTGTCCGAGCTCGAAAGGACGACCGGCGCATCAGCCTGACGAAG
Organism: uncultured delta proteobacterium; assembly: GCA_963792965.1. Classification (GTDB taxonomy): domain Bacteria; phylum Desulfobacterota; class Zymogenia; order Zymogenales; family Zymogenaceae; genus CAWBYW01. The sequence goes on from CAWBYW010000024.1 coordinate 33,661, forward strand.
CAGTTCTTTTGATGGATGGACGAATTATATACGACCGGCCGAATATGTCAACAGTACATATCCCGGACGCCCTTTGCCCGCGGTGCAAGATGACGACGGCCCGCCACCACACAAGGACTCGATTCGGAAGAGACGGCGCTACCTGAAGAGCTTCATAACCAACCGGTAGAAGCCCAGCGGCATCCGGTAGGGAAGGTAGCGCGGCTTAAGGTCAAACAGGAACGTCTGCTTCAACACGCTCTTGTAGTGGGTGAAGGTATCAAAGGAGGCCCTGCCGTGATAACTCCCCATCCCGCTGGCGCCGTTTCCGCCGAACGGGAGGTAGGGGGAGGTGATGTGGATGAGCGTGTCGTTGATGCCCACCCCTCCCGACAGCGTTTCCCGCAGCACCTTGTTCTGCTTGGCTTTGCTGCGCGAGAAAAAGTAGAGCGAAAGCGGCCTCGGGCGGGCCCTGACGAAATCGATCGCCTCCTGGAGCGTATCGTATTCGATAATCGGAAGGACCGGGCCGAAGATCTCTTCCTTCATGACGGGGTGGTCCGGCGAGACCTTTTCGAGGATCGTCGGCGCGATGTATCGCTCGTCCTTTCTTGTCTGGCCGCCGACAAGCACGCGCCCTCCCTTCATGAGGCCCATGAGGCGGCTGAAGTGCCGGTCGTTTATGATACGCCCGTAGTCGGGGCTCCGATGCGGGTCGTCGCCATAGAATTCCGTGATGGTCTCCCTGATCCTGGACAGGAGCCTATCCTCTATCTTCCGGTTGACGAGCAGGTAATCCGGGGCGATGCAGGTCTGCCCGGCGTTGTAGTACTTCCCCCAGACGATCCGCCGGGCGGTCTGATCGAGCTCTACGTCGTCCTCGACGATGCAGGGGCTCTTGCCGCCCAGCTCGAGGGTGACGGGAGTGGGCCCCTTGGCCGCCGCCTCCATAACGACCCTGCCGATCGCCGTCGATCCGGTATAGAAGATATAATCGAATTTCTCCTTCAAGAGCGCGCTCCCTATCTCCGGGCCGCCCTCCACACACGCGATATAGGCGGGGTCAAATGTCTCCCCGATGATCCTGGTGATAACGCGCGACGTATGCTCGGATATCTCGGAGGGCTTGAGCACCGCGGTGTCTCCCGCGGCGATGGCGCCCACGAGGGGCGACAACAACAGCTGGATCGGGTAATTCCACGGGGCGATGATAAGGGCAACCCCGTACGGCTCCGGATAGACGTAGCTTTTCGCGTATTTATAGATGAGGGGGTTCTTCACCCGCCTCGGTTTGGCCCAGCGTTTGATGTGTCGTTTGGCAAAGCCGATATCGGCAAAGAGAAAACCCACTTCGGACGAATATGCCTCCGCCGGCGGCTTGTTGAGGTCGGACAAAAGCGCCCCGAGGATCTCGCCCTCATGTGTTCTGAGGGCAGCCTCCAGCTTTGTGAGCTGTTCAAGCCGAAACGAGACGTCCCTTGTCGCCCCGCTGGCAAAGAACTCGCGCTGTCTTCTTACCAACTCGGAAATCGGGCATCGGTTTCATCTTTTTATCTCCCCGCCGCATCCGGCCTATAGTACCCTGGCGTATCAGCTCGGGCTTTCCCATAACAATTTCCCTTTTCGGTTTCATATTTC
>CAWBYW010000025.1:0-75842 GCA_963792965.1 uncultured delta proteobacterium
TAAGGTGTTAGAACTACTATTCCCCCGACAGTAAATGTCATCACCACGACGAACCAATACCTCGCCCCAGAATGGGTGGATATCGTTCTCCGTGATAACCTCTTCTTCGCAGAAGTGCTGAAGAAGGTGGAGAAGTGGCGCGGTGCGCCAATGCTCTTCCCTAAACTACTAAGTTTCCTAGCCTTCAGCTAGACTTAATGGGGAAGTCAAATCCAATCTAATCTACGGCGAAAACCCCAACCTTAATTGAGTGGGCAACGCCTTCCAAGCACATTGACAGATATAATAGGGAACAACTGGGTGTATGACTAAAGAAGTCGCATCCGCCTACTTTGCTGGTTTCTTTGACGGAGAGGGCTACATTGGCCTCCTCAAGCGTCAACGAGGTAAGTACACTGAATACTTCGTCCAAATCTCTATCGGCCAGAATGATGGCGCGGTAATGGACTGGATTAAGGAGAACTTCGGTGGAAATGTCTACCTCGTTAAGAGAGACGGCTCATTCTACTGGACCTCATCGAACAGAAAGGCTCTAGAGATTCTCAAGAGGATTCTTCCGTACATGAAGTACAAGAAGCCTCAAGCAGAACTGGCTATAGAGTTCTTCGAGGGCAGAGAGGAACGAGCGCAGACGCTTTCTCCAGAAGAGAAGGCAAGGCGCGCAAGCGGGCCGGCCTGCTGACGGTCGTGAAACGACATGGACAGCCGCAATAGGTGCGCGTACACGGTCTGCCGCAGATCGTGGGCCACCCATTGGCCGATGTTGCTCGTGTAGTACGTGTTGAGATAGTTGCCGATCGCCTGAAGCACCGCGATGTTGATAGTCGCGATGACGGCCGCAAAGAGAAAGGCCTGTTTCCCCGTGCCGGCAATGACCAGCCAGCTGAGCCAGCCGGGCATCGGCCGCTGACCCAGCACCGAGTCGAGCACGATCTTCAGCGGCCAGGGCGAGGCGAGGCTCATCGCCGTTTCGATCAGTATGGCGACGACCACGACGATCAGCCATTTCCAGTAGGGTCGAACAAACCGAAATGCGAACGCGTACATTGGACTTCTCCCAACGATACTCCACGCCCCGAACTATTCTTGTGTTTATTACATTATCACACATGGTTCCATAGGGCACCCACAAAGAAAGGATCCACGCCTTTGCGCAAGTCCCTGATCATGCTGGTAGCGGGGACATGTTAAGATCTATATGATCTTTACCTTGACAACCACTCAGAAGTATAATAATTAATAGGCAAATACTATAAGATTTCTGTTAAAAGAGCGCAAATCGATATGACTCAGGATGATTATTCGGTCGATTGAGCTTTCATTCTATTTCATCGCGGCTGTGCGTATCCATTAGGGGCCACTGTATGTCCGAAGAAAAAAAGGTAACAGACATTTCAATTCGCGCGGCGTATGATGCTCTATCGGAGATCGTCGGGAAAAACGGAAGAAATATGGTGCTCAAAAAAGCCGGCCTTGAAAGAATTATTGATGCCCCTCCGCCGTACGATTTCACGGTCTCCTTTACAATACCGGAACAGGCGCGTCTCTATCTTGCCGTCGTCGATTATTTCGGCACGTTGGGCGCCCAGGGGATTCTCCGACAGATCGGGTACAAGGCCGCCGCGCTCGCCTCCGAGAAGGGAATTGCCGACCATCTCAGAGATGTACCGGAGCCGGAGCAATTATATAAACTCATAGACCTTTTTCATTTACTTGTCGGCAAGGGGAAGGCCGAAGAGGTTGAAACGGGGATCTATGCTCTTAACGTCTTTGACTGCATCCACTGCAGCGGAGTGAAGAGCAGGAAGCAGTTCTGTAGCCATTATGCGGGCGCGCTGCAGGCATTAGTCGATGGCCTCAAGGGAAAGAAACTATATTCGGTGGTGGAAGAGGAGTGTTTCGCAACGGGAGGGAAAACCTGCCTCTTCGTAGTGCGCAAAGTATCGTAGGATTTCGTTGGACGGTGCCCTCAACCGGCCCTGTCCGTGCTTTTCGTGTCACCTGCCGCATCTTCATGCCACTTTCTTGTCACGTTACGACACCTGAAAGCCTTTGCAGGATCCACTACATGATTTGGCTGAAAACTAGACCATTTCACCAGCAGCAATTTGATGCAAGCTCTTGATGTCGCGCAACGGTGGCGCGCCAAACAGGCGGTTGTACTCGCGGCTGAATTGGGATGGGCTTTCATAGCCGACCCGAAACGCCGCGGTTGTCGCGTCCAGACGCTCGGTGAGCATCAACCGTCGCGCCTCGTTCAAGCGCAGCCATTTTTGGTACTGCAATGGACTCATGGCCGTCAACACGCGGAAATGGTGGTGGAAAGTCGATGTGCTCATATTGACTTGACTGGCGAGGTCGTCGATACGCAACGGCCGCGTGAAGTTACCCTTCAGCCAATCGATTGCCCGGGCAATCTGTTGACTCTGGCTTCCCGCCGAAGCCATCTTGCGCAGACGCGCACCTTGATCGCCCACAAGCAAACGGTAGAAAATTTCCCGCTGGATGATCGGCGCAAGGATCGGAATATCCTTCGGTTCAGCAAGCAAGTCGATCAGCCGTTGAAAGGCGGTGAGCAGCGGCAACGTGACCTCGCCGGTCGCCATTCCACGGTCTGATTGCTGCGCACTCGGCGGGGGAAGATTGCTGTCCGTCATCAGCTGTGAAATCTCACGCCGATCAAGTTTCAGCATGAGCCCCAGGCAGGGCTTTCCCCGGCTCGCTTTGATAATCTGAACGACCGTGGGTAGATCCACGGACGTTATCAGATAATGGTGTGCGTCATACACATACGTGTCGTCTCCGAGCAACACTCGTTTGGCCCCTTGTGCCATCAGGCAAACACTCGCTTCGTGTATGGCGGTCTTCGGCTGGGTCGGTTCGTCCCACCGATAGAGTGACAGGCCCGGGATCGCGGTCATGAGCTTATCGGCTTTATCGGTCCATCGGGCAATGCTCTTTCCCAAAGCTTCGAGTGCAACTTCCATGCTGTTATCCTCAAACCCCTGATTGACACCCTTACGCACTAATATCTTCTATCTAATAATACCAGACCCCACTTCGCAACGCAACTCATTTATAGAAGAGCTCGGACGATTAGGCAAGAAATTAGCAGGATCCGTCTACCTGCCGTTGCGTTTCGGGAGTATAATGTAATCATCAAGAAGGAAGTAAATAGATGCGAGTAAGATCGACGAAGCAATTCGGTCCTAAACGGGTGAAAGGAGACGACGATGCAAAAGCGTAAATTGGGAAAAAGCGGCCTGGAAGTTTCGGCTCTCGGGCTCGGCTGCATGGGAATGAGCTCTGGCTATGGTCCGGCGGCAGACAAGCAAGAGATGATTTCGCTGATTCGCTCAGCCGTCGAACTGGGCGTCACGTTCTTCGATACCGCCGAAGCTTACGGTCCGTTCACGAACGAAGAACTTTTAGGCGAAGCCCTCGCCCCATTCCGTGAGCAGGTGGTGATCGCCACCAAGTTCGGGTTCAAGTTCCTTCCCAACGGGCAGCGGGCTGGCCGGGATAGTCTGGATAGTCGACCGGAACACATCAAGGAGGTCGCCGAGGCCTCGCTCAAGCGGCTTAGGGTTGATACCATCGATCTATTCTATCAGCACCGTGTTGACCCGGACGTGCCGATCGAAGACGTAGCGGGGGCGGTGAAGGACCTGATTCGGGAAGGTAAGGTTAAGCATTTCGGCCTTTCCGAAGCAGGAGTGCAGACGATTCGTCGCGCTCACGCCGTCCAGCCGGTCACTGCGGTCCAGAGCGAATACTCGTTGTGGTGGAGAGGCCCTGAAGCGGAAGTGCTGCCGACCATTGAGGAACTCGGCATCGGGTTCGTTCCATTTAGCCCTCTTGGCGCGGGCTTCCTCACGGGAAAGATCAACGAAAAAACTGCGTTCGCCAGTTCCGACTTCCGCAATATCGTCCCTCGCTTTACGCAGGAGGCTCGAAAGACAAATCAGGCCTTCGTTAATTTGCTGAGCAGGGTCGCAGAAGAAAAGAAGGCGACACCCGCTCAAATCGCGCTTGCTTGGCTGCTTGCCCAGAAGCCGTGGATAGTGCCGATTCCGGGTACCCGTAAACTGGAGCGCCTGGAGGAGAACATCGGAGCAGGTACCGTCGAACTAACGTCCGATGATCTCAGGGAGATCAAGATCGCGGCCTCAAAGATCACCGTGCAAGGGGCTCGGCTCCCCGAAAACCTGGAGAAAATGACCGGTCGCTGAGCGGATGTCATAGCATAGGGAGTTAAGATGATGAGCAAAAACATCGAGGGGAAAGTCGTCGTCATCTCAGGTGCGAGCAGCGAGCTGGGAGACAGCAAATGATTTGCGTAAGGATTCTTGCGCGAAAATACTACGTTTCACGATTCCGACTTCCGCAACACGCTCCCTCGCTTTACGCCTGAGGCTCGAAAAGCGAATCAGGCCTTGGTTGATTTGCTGGGGAAGATCGGAAAGCGGAAGAAAGCGACCCACGCCCAGATTGCGCTCGCCTGGCTGCTTGCCCAGAAGCCATGGATTGTGCCGATTCCGGGCACCCGGAAACTCGAGCGCCTGGACGAGAACATAGGAGCGGTTACAGTTGAGCTTACGTCCGACGATCTGCGTGAGATCGATAGCGCCGCCGCAAAGATTACGATCCAGGGAGCCCGGTATCCCGAAGCCCTAGAAAAAAGAACCGGTCTCTAATCGGGATTGCGGAGTTAAAACAATATCAACACATGGATATTGCCGGTCTCGGCGATACAAACTATGTTAAAAAATAATTTGCCGAGGAGGTTGTTATGAAAAGTGTCACGGTTTTAATAGGATCTGGGTCGATAGGTGTCGCAATCGCACGCAGAGTGAGCGCTGGAAAACACATTCTGCTTGCTGATTTAAAAAAAGAGAATGCGGACGCCGCAGCCGCAGTTTTAAGTAACGCAGGATTTGAAGTCAGCACTGCGACCGTCGATGTATCCTCGCGCGAAGCAGTTAAGAGCCTTGCTCAGAAGGCTGCAACACTCGGAGATGTGACGGGAGTCATCCACGCAGCCGGAGTTTCACCCTCGCAAGCTTCGCCGAAGGCTATTTTGTCGGTTGATGTGTATGGCACGGCGCTCGTGCTTGAGGAATTTGGAAATATCATAGCGCGCGGAGGTTCCGGTGTGGTCATCGCCTCGCAATCTGGTCATCGCCTAGGCGCTCTTACGAATGAACAAAATAAACTTCTCGCCACCACCCCAGCCGATCAGCTTTTATCGCTTCCGATGCTTCAGCTTGATCAAGTGAAGGATTCCTTGCACGCTTATCAACTTTCAAAACGCGGGAACGCTTTACGGGTGATGGCGGAAGCTGTCAGATGGGGTAAGCGCGGCGCGCGAATCAATGCGATTAGTCCGGGGATTATTATCACACCACTCGCGAAAGATGAGCTAACCGGTCCTCGCGGAGAAGGTTACCGTCGCATGATTGAGCTTTGCCCCGTGGGGAGAGCGGGCACGCCTGACGAGGTTGCCAATGTCGCAGCCCTTCTCATGGGTCCAGAAGGTACGTTTATCACGGGAAGCGATTTTCTGATGGATGGCGGAGTTACGTCTTCGTATTTCTTTGGTGAGCTTGCTCCGTGAGGAGCAGCCGAAAAGCTCGAGAAAATAACCGGCCGTTGAGGGTGGAATCATTGTGTTTAACGACTAAAAAAGGAGATACACATGGCAAATAGGAGCGAACAAAATGCGATAGATGACTTAAAGGCTTTGGCACCGGAATTTGCGAAACTTACACAAGATTTTCTTTTCGGTGATATTTGGAAACGTCCCGGACTCTCGCAGCGCGATAAGAGCTTAATTACCGTCACCTGCTTGGTTGCGCTGAATCGTATCGAGCAGGTCGATTTTCATCTTAAGAAGGCTTTTGAAAACGGCCTCACGAAGGAAGAACTTGTGGTTGCCATCACGCATATTGCATTTTACGCCGGCTGGCCCACTGCGGCCTCGGGCCTTAGTCACTTGAAAAAAGTAATTGATCAGCAGTAAATTGATGGAGCAGGAATTATGAGCAATAACATCAAAGGAAAAGTCGTTGTGATTACGGGCGCGAGCAGTGGATTGGGCGAGGCGACTGCCCGACTTCTCTCCGCGCAAGGCGCAAGGCTGGTGCTGGGTGCGCGGCGCATTGATCGCCTCCGGTCATTGGCAGACGAGTTGACCGGCAGCGGCGGCAAGGCACTTGCGGTAACTACAGACGTCACCCACTATGACCAAGTGAAGAAATTGGTCGATGCAGCCGTGCAGACGCACGGGCGCATCGATGTCATGATCAACAATGCCGGGCTTATGCCATCCTCGCCACTCGAGCGCCTCAAGATAGAAGACTGGGACCGGATGATAGACGTGAACATCAAGGGTGTGCTGTACGGCATTGCCGCGGCGCTTCCGTACATGAAGCAGCAGAAAGCCGGGCATATTATCAACGTCTCCTCTGTGGCCGGCCACAAGGTCCGCGCCGGTGCCGCGGTCTATGCGGCGACCAAACATGCCGTGAGGGCCCTATCCGAAGGGCTGCGCCTGGAAGTGAAGCCCTACAACATTCGCACGACGGTGATTTCGCCTGGCGCGATAGCCACGGAACTAGTTGACAGCGTGACCGAGCCGGATATCGCCGAGAACGTGCGCAAAATATACGAGATTGCGATTCCCGCCGAATCATTCGCGCGGGCAGTCGCCTTCGCCATGAGCCAGCCGGAAGATGTGGATGTGAACGAGATACTATTCCGGCCCACGCGCCAGGAACTGTAAGGTAAGGGAGGAGCAGCATGCAAGTCGGTATAACCAATAGGATTCTGGTAGCTTATTTTTCCCATAGCGGCAACACTCGCGAAATTGCTGATCAGATTCATAACGGCGTGGGCGGCGATATTTTCGAGATTCAGGCCGTAAAGCCGTACCCTCATGATTACGATGCGGTCGTAAAACAAGCAAAGCAAGAACTGAATTCCGGCTACAAACCGGCATTGAAGACAAAGATTGAGAAAATCGAGTCGTATGATATTATTTTCATCGGCTACCCTTGTTGGTGGGGCACGATTCCCGCCCCGATCGTAACCTTTCTGTCCGAATACGAATTTTCGGGAAAGACCATTGCGCCGTTTTGCACGCACGCCGGAAGCGGTCTGGGACGAAGCAGTGCGGATATCTCAAAACTCTGCCCAAAATCGACCCTGCTGGACGGCATTGCCATTTGGGGAAGGGATGTAAAGACCGCGCAAGGCAGAGTATCCGAGTGGTTGCGAAAAATTAAAATGTGAAGAAAGGGAGCAGTTATCAGGAGTAAAGAACCTATAACTACCGAGAAGATGGTCAGCGACGCCGTGCCCAAGCCGGTTGAACTGACCGATCGCGTGCTTTTTGGCGATGTCTGGGAACATCTGATCGGCGTGGTTGCACTGCTGTTTGTCGGCCTCGCCACGCTTGCCGTACCGTCCTATGTTGCGCTAATTCTTGTCGGCGCGAGCCTCACAATCCTCGCGCTACTTAATCTATAGTAAAGCCGGGCGATTTTACATTAGGCAGATAACGATATCTAGTTCAACAAGTCGATGCGGCAGCATGACGGAAAGAAGTCAAGGCCGCCATTCTGCTGATCTAGTCGTTGGGCCGGTAAAACCATACACGAATCAGGAGTCACTCCTATGATGAACAAAGTCGCTATCGTATCTGGATCAAATCAGGGCCTTGGCTTTGCCCTCGTGGAAGCTCTTTGCACGAACTTTGGATCGAGACGCTTCCGTTTACCTTACAGCACGCAATGTTGCCCGTGGAAAGGACGCGATCCGTCAGCTGCGTGATCGAGGTCTTTCGCCGATCTTCCATCTACTCGACGTTACCGACGACGCGAGTGTTGCCGCGTTGGCCGAAACGATCCGAACACGTCACGGGGGAGTAGACATCGTCATCTCCAATGCGGCGGCTCGGATCTCACCCGACCTTTCACAGGCCGAACAGGTTGCGCAGTTTATCAACACGAACAACCACGGCACCTTCCGGATGATCCGAGAGTTTGGGCCGATGCTAAGAGACGATGCCCGCTTCCTTGTCGTGGCGAGTGCATTCGGCTCGTTGCGAAATCTGTCGGCCAGCCTCCATGGAAAGTTCGATATCAAGACACGATCGCTGGAAGACATCGAGCAGCTAATGGACGAATACGTTCATCTCGTACAGACAGATCAGGCAAGGGACCATCAATGGCCGGATTGGATCAATGTCCCCTCTAAGGTTGCGCAAGTCGCTTCGACTAAAATTATGGCACGTCTGATGAGGGAGGAGGCATCAAGAAGAGGGATACTGATCAATGCCGTCTGCCCGGGAATGGTAGATACAGAAGCGTCGCGACCGTGGTTTGATGACATGTCGTCGGCACAGAGTCCCGCTCAAGCAGCGGTTGACGTGGTCTGGCTCGCCATGCTGCCGTCTCGGACGGAAACCCCATATGGAGAGCTTGTCCAGCATCGAGAAGTTCTCCCTTGGGTTTAAGAGCGGACGCAAGGTTGCTTGCCGGGTAGCGGGATCTGCCATTGACAAAGGACAGAGTTAGCAGCGAAACCAGGTTAGTCAAATCTCCTGAAGATAAATAACGATAATAATTCTCTGAATTCATTTTCTAGTGTAAAAGATGGGTTTACGTCTTCCGCTCTTATTTCCTTTTCTTTGCTAACTATTTCTGCCGGCCAGTGCGTAACCGCTCTTAAAAGGTCATATCCTACTCTGTTATGAGAGTCACCATATTTTGCATACACATCTACCACGCCCGCCGTTTGTGCCATAAAGACATCTTTTACTAAGTTGTCCCCAACGTATACTATTTGATCACGGCGCACATTCAGATTGTCTGCTATATCCAGAAGTACGCTCGAATCGGGTTTAAACACTTCTTCAGGTGTATATTTTTGTCTTGTTTTCTTAAGCTGGTAATGCGAGCGGGGATATTTTCTTAGTTGACTAATATTATCCGGTAAATCATGATCTTTAGGCGAATAGACTATATCAATTATTCCATCCAACCCCAGATTCCTGATTCTGTAATTTGTATAGAACTCTCTGGATTCAGTATACGCAACGATTAAGCTGCCATTCTCTTTGATCGCTTTTAATGTATCCAAAACGGTTGGATACAGCGCCAACGTTCTCTTTCTTTCTCTTCTGTATTCCTCGATCGCATCACTGTAGATCTCCCTTAGATCACTATACTTATGTTTCTCTTGAAGTGCAGGTAATTCTTCGATAACAAAAGAATACTCCGACGTTCCATATTTTTCATGTATCGTTTTTATCTCGCTGACCAATTGTTCTTTCGGCAGGCCACTCATTTCGACTATCTTATCCAGCATTACCTTAAAAGAAGAATGCCAAAAAAGAAACCAGTCAAAGAGGGTGTTGTCAATATCGGTTATGAGCAGAGTTATATCTATTTTTGATCCGCCCTTTTTCATCTTACCTCCATAGACTATTTTTAAATTCTATACTTTGTGTCTTTCGTTATCAAATAGAAAAGGGCGGCCGAGAGCCGCCCCCCATTTTATAGGTCACCCACAGAAAAAGGACTCACGCTTTCGCGTGAGTCCTTGGTTTTACTGGTAGCGGGACACACTTAGATCAAAAGGGATACCTTGACGAGATAACCCCGCGTCCGGTAAAATTTGAGACGACTATTAAATTATGCTATATATGGTGCCGAGGTATAACTTTTAGCATGGACTCGTTCTCGCGGCGCAGGTTAACGTCCAGTCCAAGCATCTTATAGTGTCAATCAGTTGGGCGGCTCACTTATCCTTATGCTTCATTGCAGAATGGATAAATCGTCCGAATGTCCTGTCCTTTTTCCGCTTGTCAAGGTATGACATCTCATTGAATTCCGATTCTTTCTTGAGCTTTGAGTAATTCTGATAGTGATCTTCGTTCAACTCGCCTTTTTCTATTGCCATCCGAACTGAGCAGCCAGGTTCATTGGTGTGACTGCAATTGGCGAAGCGACAACTTAACGAGAGTTCTCGGATATCGGTGAAGCTCTCGTCTATCCCCTCGCTGGTGCTCAAGATTCCTAACTCGCGCATTCCTGGCGTATCGATCACGATCGCACCCTGTTGCAGAACAATGAGCTGGCGACGCGCGGTCGTGTGTCTACCCTCCCCTGTGCCGCTAACTGTTCTTGTTTCCAACGCGGTTCGGCCGATGAGCTGGTTAATTAAGGTAGTCTTGCCAACCCCCGAGGACCCAAGTAAGCAGTATGTTTTCCCAGGAACCATGACTTCCCGTACTTGATCGATTCCGGCCCCGGTTACGTTGCTAAGAGAAATGATCCTGGCACTAATGCCTGCATGACGAATCTTCGTGAGCATCTGCTCCAACTCCGCGAGACTGACCAAGTCCATTTTGGTCAGAAGCAGCAATGGCTCTATGTGACCTTCATTCACCATTACAAGGTATCGTTCGAGTCTGCGTACATTAAAATCGAAGTGGCATGATTGGACAATGAAGGCTACATCAATGTTTGCAGCGATCATCTGGAACTCTATGTTCTTTCCAGCAGACTTCCGCCGTAGAAACGATTTCCTTGGCAAGATGTCAAGGATGCTCGCGTAAGTGTCAGAGTCGCGGTATTGCACACAGACCCAGTCTCCGACGCACGGCAAATCCATGGTCGATTCGGCAGAGTGCAAAAATCTTCCCGTAAGCTCGGCGGGAACTTCCCTATGTTCATTCCTGACGATATACCGGCCCCGGTCAACCGCAGCCACCCGCGCAATACACTGTTCCGGTCCGCCCAGTTTACTATCCTGATCTTTAGACCGACGGTCCAAACTAAGTTCGCTTAATTCCATGGATGCAATCTTCCTATTTCATCTTGAATAAGCATGCGCTCTATCTTGCAGTCCTAAGGGCGTCCAAATTCGCTGACCCGATGCTCTCCAGGTTACGAGTGATTTTCCCTGCATCCCAATTCCACCATTTGATCTCCAACAGCGCCCTTACAGTTTCCGGTGCTGACCTGCCCCCGAGAACTGTACCGGTGTTTAAGTTAGTCCATAGGCGTACGTTTCGTTTCTACTAACCTGCCCTCCTTTCCGAGTCCATTTTACCTCAAACTCTAACGGGTAACGTGGACTCGCTTTCGGGGGGTAGGTTAACCTTGACATCACCCTACGTCTTCTCTCGTACAGCCCCCTAATAGCCTCCCCTGGATAGAACCATTCTATACAACAGCCGTCGAGGTAGGATTCGGCACATCAGGTAAATAAGACGGTTGTTGGCCCCGGGGAGGCAGATGGGGGTGTCTTTCTTGAGGCACGTGAGCGATACCTCCACGACTTCCCGGGGCGTCATCGCCTTCATCAATCCTTTTGTCCGGTAGAATTCCTTCGGGTCCAATCCCATCTTCCGGTGGAAGTCAGTCCTGGTCATGCCGGGACAGAGCGCCTGAACCTTCACCCCGGTTCCCGAAGCTCCAGGTAAAGCGATTCGGTGAAATGGCTACGAAGGCCTTCGTTCCCCCGTACGTTGCGTTGCCGGGAAACGGGAGAAACGCGCCCAGCGAGGATACATTAATAATGACCCCTTTGCCAGCGGCGATCATCGGGGGGAGGGCCGCATGCGTCAGCCGCATCACGGCCGCCGCGTGCACGACCAGCATCTTCCGGTGGACCGACTCGCTCAGTTGGGTAAAGCTTCCGCCTTCGCCAAAGCCGGCGTTGTTAACGAGGACATCGAGGTTATTAATCGTCCTCACCCGCTCCACGAGGGCTTCGAGGTGATGTTCGTCCGACAGGTCTCCGATGATCACTTCGACGCCAACGCCCTTCTCGCCTCTGAGTCTGTCGGCGACCGCCGCGATCTCATCCTGCCGCCGCCCCGTGATGATAAGGTCGAGCCCCTTCGCCGCCATGGCCCCGGCGAAGGCCTCGCCTATGCCGCTGGTCGCGCCGGTTATGAGCGCGACGCCCCTGTGTGCCGAACGCATCAACTACCTCCCGTTTATTCCTCATTGCCCAAGCGGGATGGGCTTATCCCTCATATGGACGATACCACCACAACCATCCCGCCGCGAATCTGCTCTCTCATCCTCCGGACGTGCTACGAGCTGCGCCCTGGTTCCGACACAGGTAGGCCCTGAGTGATCTGCCCTCATTAACGATAGCAATGCTTAGCTTAGTCCATAGGCGTACGTTTCGTTTCTACCGGCCTGCCCCCCCTTTCCGAGTCTATTTTACCTCAAACTCTAACGGGTAACGTGCACTCGCTTTCGGGGGGCGGGTCACTTTCTTGGCTCTTCTCAGATAGGTCGCTCTTCCATCTTCACTTCCGAGCGAGCCAATAGGCCCATAGGGACAACCCTAATGCAACCAGGAAGCCGCCGTAGGATATCGAATACGGCGGCGTCCACGTGCCGACCACGATAGGCCAGTGATATATAAGCCTTAGCAAGTGAAGCAGCGCAACGAGAAGGAAGATGGACCCCGAAAGGATCAGATACAGCTTGCGGCTCATGGTATGCCTCCTACTTAGTTCGTATAACACTCAGTATCATCGGACGGCGAAACGGACAATACTGAACTATGCGTCCCGAAGTATGTTATACTCCCTCCATAACGCCTCTGTCAATCATGAATATCAAGCCATTGAATTTATAAATCCCTAAGATCCCATAGGTCACCAACTAAAAAAGGGCTCACGCATCTGCGTAAGTCCTTGATCTTTCTATCAGCGGGGACACGCTGTAATCAAAAAAGAAAAGATGAGGGTTCGGTATCTCCTGGACGTGTCAAATTCGCGGTGCAATTGAGATGATCCGGCGGCATAACATGATCTGGGGCTTCGGCCCTCTTTTTTACTATTGCGCTTTTTCCTTGACTTCTTATACAAAGACTTTAAAATATTTAGGTTTTTATCCTTCTACAGGCAGCGATCCGGGCCGCCTCTCTTGTTCCTATGTGGTTTTGCGGCTTTCGAAGCGAACCTTTCTTAGGGAGACTTCTATGGACAAACGAAAGGCATCATATTTCTCAATTTTAGTCATCTTTCTGATTGCCGTATTTACGTTCACGGCAGCGGCTCAGGACGTCATCTACATCTCGGAGCCCGACCTCGCCGAAACCCCGAAGATCCTCCCCCGCATGGATGCGCCGCTCTGGAACATGGATTATCGCCACAACCCGGCGCTCCTGAAACTTGACTGCCCATACGAGTTTATCGACGACGCCTACTACCTCGGTTCCGGGTGGAGCATCTCCTCGGAGTCTTTTAACGAGGGGTTTACGTACAACGGCCTGAGACCGGGATTCTTGACGAAGCACGTAGAGGACAAGTACCTCACGACGGTCCTGGGCACCGACGCCGGCTTTGCGCTAAATCTCAACGACCGATCGAACCTCGCCGTTATCTTCAACTATCGGTACGGCAACACTAAAGGGGACGGCAACTTCTTCCTCATTTCCTCAGGTCCTACATTCACCGCCAGGGAGGACGGCTCAATCTCTCAGAAGCTCGAGACGCATGACTTCACCCTCTCGGTGCTCTACAGCCTGAAGATGAGTAACTCCCTCACCTTCGGGGCCGGGCTCAAGTACACCTATCGGGACGAGAGCTGGGACAGCGATACCTTCGGCCAGGGGATTGACGGTTCGTTCGTTCCCGCTAGTTTGTTTACTACTGACCTGAACCAAGACCTTGGACTCAGGTATAACATCGTCTCGCCCGTTCTCGGCGTCTCGCTCAAGCCCTCCGACCGCTTTAACATGGACGCCTGGCTTTCGGCCGGGTTCTACTTCGGGGACGTCCGGAAGAACTCGAACCTGTTCGAAAACGCGTCCGGAGTCAATCCCCCCTACAGCGAAGACCTCGACTCGGGCGACGTCACCGGCTGGGAGATAAGCGCCTCCGTTCGGCCGGAGCTGGCGGTCACGGACGCCCTCTCCATCCCCTTCGTCCTCGATTTCTCCTACCGCGACATCAAATGGGACGTGGGCGGTGCCTCCTTCGGCCGCCTCGCGCCCTACGACTACGACCTGATCTACCACGACCAGGGCCAAATCAACTACGAGAACGACGAGTCGACCTGGCACGTGAAGGCCGGCGCGGGGCTGACCTACGACGCCGGGTGGGCGACCCTGTCGGGCCTCCTCTCCTACACCCGATGGGAGTTCCTCAACACGTATGACCAGGAAAACAATATCACCCGTCCCTGGCTGACCGCGTATGCCCAGCGGGACACGGAGAGCCGCGACATCGTGGCGCTGGACGTGTCGGTTAAAAAGGAATTCTCCGAGATGCTGTCGGCCGACTTTTCCGCCGCATACCTCGTCGGCTGGGCGCATCGGAGGTATCAGATGACGTACCGGTCTCCGTGGGAGTCGATCTCCCCGCCCGATCAGCTCAAGGTCGTTGCCGACGGGTGGGACGCCTATCAGGACTTGATCCTCTCGGCCACGATGAACCTCAAGCCGACGGAGCGCCTGAGCCTCTCGCTCATGGGTACCGTCACGATCCCCGTCAACGGCCTCGACTACACCCTGCACGGCCTGGGAACGGGGATGAATAGCGCCCGCACCCTGGGTACCAGGGACGTCGAAATCGACGGCCCGGTGGTCCGGGAATACGAGGCCTCTGGCTGGGAGTGGGGCGCGCTCCTGTCGCTCACGCTACGAGTTCGGCTGCCCGGTAGCGACCCCGACCGATAGCGCCACCCGCACCCGTGGTTGAGCCCAAGCTCGAGCCGATGAGCATGAAGTAGAGCGGTACTACAACAAGACATAGACAGAGAGGGGCGGCCAAAAGCCGCCCCTCTTCATTACATAAACCGCATTCTATCTTCCCAGCCCCTGAATAATCATTATAGGTTAAAATAAAAAAGGACTCACGCTTTCAGCGTAAGTCCTTGATTATTCTGGTAGCGGGGACACGCTTCAATCAAAACAGACAACTCCTTGATGATATAGCCCCGCGCCCCGTAAAATTCAAGATGCTGAATCTAGATGACCTTATACACGATGCCGAGAGCCAACTTTAGCATGGACTCGTTTCCGGTGGCAGGTCAGATTTATCTTGTTACTTCCCGGGCCGCCTTCTTTTTTTTTGCCTATGTCGGTGAAGAGCCTTCCATGCGGGCCGAGGGTTTTCGCCTCTTTTCTGTGCATCAAATAATCCCATAGAACCGAAGTATGGCGAATCCTGGTCTTTGATAAATAGCCAGAAGACCCGCTTTACTCCGAATTCGAATGCTTGATGATACGCCTGCACTAGCCGCAACGCCTGCTTCTCAGGTGAGCCTGCATCCGTACGACCCCCGGTCATGGTAGGGCGGCTAACATATCCGGTTTCTGTAATCCAAATAGGTTTACTTTGCACTCCCGTCTCCTCCATCAAGCCGTACGTGTGTTCCAAGTAACTGGTGAACGTCAGTCCGTTCGCGATAATCTCGCTCGGAAAGTAATAATCATGGACGCTTACAATATCAAATGCCCGGGTAGAGAGGATAGAATGAAGCCAAGTATCATAACGTTTCTTGGCTTCTTCTCGGGCCGCTTCCGTTTCTAAGTTAAAGATGATACCGCAAGCCATCGCCGACAATAGAACCTTAGAGTGCGGGTCATTCTTCTTAATCGACCGGTAACTTGCTTTTAGAAGTTCGAGATACTCTTCTAGTGTTCCTGACCAGAATCCCGGCGAATTCACCTCGTTCTCGATTTCATAATAGACGTGACCACCTCGGTAACGGTAAGCCAGTTTCCCCACAAAATCCTCCCATTCCGACATATCCCGCGGTGGTGATCCGCGTCGGTAGATGCCCAGTGCCTTACCAGGAGTTTTGGTGCCCCATAGCGAATCGGAAAGTAAGACGAACACGATTTCGATGTGGTCGGCCCGCGCCGCTTCTACTATTGCATCGGGCTCACTCCAGTCAAACTCCGCGGGAAGAAGTTACGACAATCTCCCACGATAGGCTTGTCCTAACCGTACCGACGCCAAGATCATGGGCGAGTTTCATATCGTCCTGAAAGGAACCGGGAAGGACATGTATGCCCGTGCGACTCCTTTCCTGTGCATAGATACCCCCCCACGATCCAAGAATCAGTAGCAAGGATACCAGACTCGTTATCAGTCTTCTCATCTTATGATTCCGTTTCTATCCGGGTACAAACTATACATAAGATTATTATACATTCATTTTATCTATTTTGTTAAAACTGTATCACGTTCCCGCGTAAACAGCGACTGGCCTCAGAATAGCCACCGCAACACTTTCGGCATACTCCCCCCGGATATCCTCGTTTCCCTGACCTGCCCCCGAGAACTGTACCAGTGTTTAAGTTAGTCCATAGGCGTATGTTTCGTGTCCACCTTCCGAAGGCTGGGGGGTATAATTTCAGCTCTCCTCCTCAAATGACCTCAAAGAAAATCCTAAGACCTACCAACTACAAAATCGCCCTCAATTTCCGCCCCATCAATCCCGACTGGTTCTGGATGCTCTGGTGTATCTCTTTCGAGGATCCTTAAATCAGCTTTCTGCATGCCTCACACATAGGGATCTATATCCTATCTTATCACAAAAGGAGCACTCCAATCTTTAGCAGAGTCCATAAATACCATCGCCTGGTTTATACTCATAGATATTCTGTTCTATTCCCTCAGTAACCCTAAGTTACGTCTTTTCTTTGTGTACTAAATTGCCGGACGGGCCTGTAGACCTTGAAATAGGCGCATATGAACAGCACTGATACTTTTAGATAGACCCTCACGTAGACACAGTTTTTGCCCTTGTTTTCGCCGCTGGTGATGTAGTTCATACCGTATCTGACGACCTTCAGCTGTTTGGGACAGTCGTTGAAGATGACCTTAGCCGGTTGGACAATCCAGGCACTGGCATCGGCCAAAGTAACCATTAAGAAGAGCGTCAAGAGAAGAATCGTGACCTTTTTCATATTCCCACTCCTCCGGTAAGAAACGTAGAATATCAGACACCTTTCCATCACTTCTACAGCGCATAGCCCATTCGCTTTCGCTACGAAAGATAACTGAGCGAGTGCGATCTTGCCACATCCCTCTCCCGTCCGATGAATCGGGTACACTCCTCGACGCTGGCGGCTCTCCGTGCATCCAAGAAGTTAAACGGGTGGGAATACCTTAGGCATAGCCATATGACCTCTTTCCATTAACGATACTAGTAGTTACTCTATAGGCGTGTGCTTCGCGTCCACCTCCCCAAGACCCGGGAAGTATGGTTTCGGGAACCGGGGAACGGTAACCAAGAGAACTGTGTAGCCCGATGGTTTTATACTCTCTTCGCAACTTCAATGACAAGACTTAGCTTCTAATAGCATATCGAAGCTCTCACTTATGTGCCCACCCTGACCTTGCCCTCCATTCAGAATATATTCTACCACAAATTCTAACTTTTAAAATGGACTCGTTTTCGGAGGTCAGGTCAGTCGAATTATAGGTCATCGACAAAAAAAGGACTTACGCTTCTGCGTAAGTCCTTGGTTTTACAGAACGAGTACCGTTTTCGGAGGTCAGGTCAGTCGAATTATAGGTCACCCACAAAAAAAGGACTCACGCTTCTAGCGTGAGTCCTTGATTTTTCTGGTAGCGGGGATAGGATTCGAACCTATGACCTTCGGGTTATGAGCCCGACGAGCTACCGGACTGCTCCACCCCGCGATATGGTTTGCAGACTATATCAATCCACGGCGGCCCTGTCAACTAAAATGCCCGCCGATGCCGCAAAAAAGGCTCCCATCCAAAGAAAACCAACCCGCGGTCGAGCCGCTCACCTCACAAGAAACGATAGCAACGACCGGTCTCCCGGCATCTATTTACTTATCGTCCGCCGCGCCGCCCGGCCCCTTTATCTCTTTCTTGGGCTCGTCCTCGTCGACGCTCTGAAGGCCTTTCTTGAAATTCCTGATCCCCTTCCCCAAAGACGCCCCGAGCTCCGGGATCTTGCTCCCACCGAAGATTACCAGGGCGATCACCAAGATGAGGATTAACTCTGATGTCCCTAAGCCAAACATGAAACTCTCCTTTCACACTTTTTCGTACTATAGCATATTTCGATCGAGATGACAACTCTTTTTGACAAGACGGCCGCCGTTTTCGGCCCACCGCCTCTCTTTATCCACGCGCGGCCGGATATTTTTACCCCTGGGTGGGCTCGCTCCCCTTCCTCAGCAGCAATAACAGCTCTTCCGATATCCTGATGAGCCTGCCCGTCCGGTCGAGCGCGGCGTGCACCGTCCAGCCCGTCGCGTGTAATTTTCCCCCCTCGGCCCCTCGGATCTCATAGTCGAACCGGAGTGAGGCCTTCTTGATGAACGCAAGCCGCGAGACGATCTCGACAACTTCGTCGTAGACCGCGGGCGCGTGGTACTTCACGAACGCCTCCGTCACCGGATAAACGACGCCGGCTTCTTCCACTTCTTTATAGCTCACGCCCAGTCCGCGGAGGTATTCGGTCCTCCCGATCTCAAACCATCTCAGGTAGGTGCCGTAATAGGCAAACCCCATCGGGTCGACATCGGCGTATCGGACCCGCTCTCGGAACCTGTTTTCGTATTCCGTGTGCGCTCACAGTGTCCCCCTGAAGAATGCGTCTATGAGGGTGTGGCCTTCCCGGTATAAAGAGGCCCGTCTTTGCGCACGACGATTCATCAAAAGCAGCCGCCGCGCGTCCGGAGAGCCCCGCGCCGACGGCCGTAAACGGGACGGGATGCGCGCTGTGGGTGCGGATCGCGATCGGCGTCGGGTGATCGGGGAGAATCAGCGCCCGCCACCGCACAAACGCCCCCATCCCCGCGAGGATCGGGCCTACGACCTTCTCGTCGAATTGTTCGATGGCCCGTACCTTCAGGGCCGCGTCTCCGGCATGTCCTGCCTCGTCGGGGGCCTCCACGTGGAGGTAGACGAAATCCTCCCCTGTTTTGAGCGCCGTCAAGGCCGCTTCCACCTTTCCCGCGTAATTCGTGTCGATCCATCCCGTGGCGCCGGGGACGGAAATTACCCTGAGGCCCGCGAGCAACCCCAGCCCCTGCACTAAGTCCACGGCCGAGATGACGGCCCCCTCTATCCCCCAGCGCTCTCGGAAGGTGACGAGCCTCGGCCGGCCCCCCTGCCCCCAGAACCAGGGCGAGTTTGCGGGAAGTTTTCCCTCCCTTTCCCTGGCACGGTTGACGGGGTGATGGGCCAGGAGCTGTTGGCCTTCCCGCATAAGGGAAAGGAGGCGGCCCGCGCCGTCTCCGTGGGGGAGGTAGGTGCCGATTTCCTTTCCGATGATGTCGTGCGGCGGGGTGGTGCCGATATCCTTTTTACCGTTGGCCCACACCAGGATGTGGCGGTAAGACTTGCCGGGATAGATCCGAAACTCGTGGCTCCCCAGCATGCGGTCCAGCGCCGAAACGAGCGGGTGGGAGTCCGCATCAGGGATGTGCCCCGCCGAGTAGTCCACCATGGTGCGACGTCCGCCCGGTCCTTTCGGCTCGCTCAGCGTGACAAGGTTCATCCGGTAGGCTACGTCGGAGTCCTTCAGCTCGATGCCGAGGCTCGCCGCCTCGACAGGCGCCCGTCCGGAGTAAAAACGGCGGGGGTCAAAACCCATGATAGAAAGGTTTGCCACGTCAGAGCCGGGAACGAACCCCTCCGGCACCGATTTCACCATTCCCGCGACGCCGGTTCGCGCCGCCCGGTCCATGTTCGGGGTCCGCGCCGCCTCAAGGGGCGTCCTGCCGCCGAGAGCCTCTATCGGCTCGTCGGCCATCCCGTCGCCCAGAAGAACGATATATTTGATCGGTGATGTTGCGTGCACTCCACACCTTCGCTCTGAAGTGTGCCCCGCAGATGCGCGGGACGACTCCTAAAGACCCATGACCCGCACCACCTCGTCTATCTCGGGACGGATCGTAAAGGTCTCTGGCGATACCCGGATGGCCGTATCCGGGTCTTTCAGCCCGTGGCCGGTCAGCGTGCAGACCACCACGTCCCCCTTCTTGAAGAGGCCTTTCGCCGCGACCTTTATCACCCCGGCCACCGAGGCCGCCGACGCCGGCTCGCAGAAGATCCCTTCCAGCGACGCGATCATTCGGTACGCCGCCAGGATCTCGTCGTCCGTCACCATATCGATGAGCCCCCCCGACTCGTCCCGCGCCGCCGTCGCCCGCTTCCACGAGGCGGGGTTCCCGATCCGGATGGCCGTGGCGATCGTCTCCGGGTTCTTGACGGGCGCTCCCCGCACGATGGGTGCCGCGCCCTCGGCCTGGAAACCGATCATCCGAGGCCTGCGCGTGGCGATCCCATCTCTGTGGTACTCGGTATAGCCCATCCAGTACGCCGTGATGTTTCCGGCGTTGCCGACGGGAAGCGCATGATAATCGGGGGCGTCGCCCAGCACGTCGATGATCTCGAAGGCTGCGGTCTTCTGGCCCACGATCCGATCCTCGTTGAGTGAGTTCACCATCGTGATGGGGTGCTTCTCCGATATCTCCCGCACCAGCATGAGCGCCTCGTCGAAGTTTCCCTTGATCTGGATAACGGTGGCGCCGTGCATCACCGCCTGGGAGAGCTTTCCCATGGCGATCTTTCCCTCCGGGATCAACACGAAGGCCTTCATGCCGGCCTTGGCGGCGTACGCGGCCGCCGACGCCGACGTGTTGCCCGTGGAGGCGCAGATAACGGCCCGACTTCCCTCTTCCTTTGCCCGAGTGACCGCCACCGTCATCCCCCGATCCTTGAATGAGCAGGTCGGGTTGAGGCCGTCATATTTGAGGTAGAGCTCGAGCCCGGGGGCAATCCGATCCCGAAGCCGGTCGGCCCTGATCAGCGGGGTGTTTCCCTCGTGGAGCGTGACGGCCTTGCTCCGGTCCTTGACCGGGAGCCGGTCCCCGTAGCGGTCGATGAGTCCGTTGTATCCTTTCATGCCTCAGGCGCCTCCTTTCAGGGCGGTGTCCTCCACCCGAAACAAGATCGAGGGCCGGGCGATGATGTCAAGCGCGTCGATTTTAGCAAGAGCCGCCTTCACGTCGCGCTCCCGTGCCTCGTGTGTCATCATGACGACCGGGACATCTTTGTGCCCTTCGGCTCTCCCCTTCTGGATGACGGAGGCGATGCTGATGTGGTGCTCACCCAATATTCCCGAAATCCCGGACAGCACCCCGGGCTTGTCGAGGGCGGAGAAGCGGAGGTAGTAGTTGGTGATCACCTCGTCCATCTTCTTGGGCTTGACGTGCGCGATATCCTCTTCGGAAAACGAGAGGGGGGGCACCCGCTTCTTGATGCCCGCGCTGACGTTTCGGGCAAGCTCCACGAGGTCGGAGACCACGGCCGTGCCGGTGGGCATCATGCCGGCACCCTGCCCATACAGCAATATGGACCCCACCGCCAGCCCCCGGATATAGAAGGCGTTCATGTTGAGGTTCACGTTGGAGAGAAGATAGCGGAAGGGGATGAGCGTGGGGTGCACCCGCGCTTCGATCCCGTCCGAGGTAAAAATAAGTATTGCAAGGAGCTTTATTTTGTAGCCCATTTCCTTGGCGAAGCGGATGTCCACGGCCTCGATCTTGGATATTCCTTCCACGTGGAGGTCAGCGTAGTCGATCTTCACCCCGTAAGTCAGCGGGATAATGACGGCAAGCTTGTGGGCCGTGTCGTATCCCTCGATATCGAGCGTCGGGTCGGCCTCGGCGTAACCGAGCCTCTGGGCCTCCGAAAGCGCTGCGGAAAACTCCATGTTGTCGTCAGTCATGCGGGTCAGGATGTAATTGCAGGTGCCGTTCATGATGCCGAAGATGTACTGGATGCGGTCCCCGACGAGCCCTTCCTTGAGGGTCCTGATGATGGGTATCCCGCCACCGACGGCGGCCTCGAAGTTGACGTCCACCCCCACCCGATGGGCGGCGGCGAAGATGTCGTCGCCCGCTTCGGCCAGCAGCGCCTTGTTAGCGGTCACGACGTGTTTGGAGCTTGCGATGGCCGCCATGATGATCTCTTTGGCGATGTCGATGCCCCCGACCGTCTCGACGATGATATCTATGCCGGGGTCCTCGATCACCTCCCTGAGGTTAGTGGTGAGCACCGTTTCGTCGATCGCGATGCCGCGGTCGCGCGTGATGTCGACGTCGCAGATCTTCTTGATGACGATCTCGGTCCCGAGACGCTCCTTTATGAGCCGGCGGTTTTCGACAAGGATCTTCACCACTCCCGATCCCACCGTGCCGTACCCTATGATTCCGACGTTGACCGCCCGAGGTTTGCCAGCCATACGAGACTCCCGTTTTACAGTATCCGTTTTATTCCCTTGACCGCCTGAGTGATGCGGTTGGTGTTTTCCACGAGTGCGAAGCGCACATACTCATTTCCCTCGGAGCCGAAGCCGACGCCCGGCGCGACCGCTACCTTGGCCTCCTTGAGGAGGAGCTTTGAAAACTCGAGCGACCCCATGGGCCGGTATTTATCCGGGATCTTGGCCCAGACAAACATGGTGCCCTTCGGCTTTTCGATCTTCCATCCCGTGCGCGCCAAGGCCGTCGACCAGGGCGTCGCGCCGCTTGCCGTAGTTTGCCGCGATCTCACGGGCTCATCGTGGTCCTCATTGAGTGCAATGATGGCCGCGATCTGGATCGGCTGGAAGATCCCGTAGTCGAAATAGCTCTTCATCCTGGCCAGTGCCGCGATAAGCTTCGGGTTGCCGGCGGCAAACCCGACCCGCCATCCCGGCATGTTGTAACTCTTGGACATCGAGGTGAACTCGATCCCTATCTCCTTGGCCCCGGGGATTTCCAGAAACGACGGAGCGACATAGCCGTCGAAGACGATGTCGGCATAGGCGAAATCGTGCACAACGATTACGTCGTTTTCCCGCGCGAACCTCACCACCTCCTCGAAAAAGGCCTTGTCGACGACCCGGCAGGTAGGGTTATGGGGAAACGAGATGATCATCATGACGGGCCGGGGCCAGATGAGCTTGAGGGCGGTCATGAGGTCGGAGAAGAAATCACGCTCGGGCGTGAGCGGGACGCTCCTGATATCGCCCCCGGCGATGATGACCGAGTAGGTGTGGATCGGATACGTCGGGTTGGGGACAATGACGGAGCTGCCCGGCTCGACGGCCGACAGCACGAAGTGCGACAGTCCCTCTTTTGCCCCGATGGTGACGATCGTCTCGCTGTCGGGGTCAAGCTCGACGCCGTATCTCCGTCGGTACCAGTCGGCCACGGCGCACCGCAGCCGATAGATCCCTTTTGACGCGCTGTAGCGGTGGTTCTTTGGGTTTGCGGCCGCCTCCACGAGCTTCTCGACGATGTGCGGCGGCGTGGCCTTGTCCGGGTTTCCCATACCGAGGTCGATGATGTCCTCACCGCGCCGCCGGGCCTCCATCTTGAGGGCGTCCACTTCCGCGAAGACGTACGGCGGCAGACGCTTAATGCGGTGAAATTCCGAAGGTATTGCCATGATTCCCTGTTTAATAAAGCAAAAAAAAGCGGCACACAACCGGGCCCAAAGCGATTTTACCACATTGAAGGGCGGTGTCAAACCCTAATGTACGGAGAAGGCCACTTATCTTTTCGGGAAGGTCGAGCGGAATGCTTCCGGAACACACTATCAGGGCCGTCTCTGTTCGTGACGTGGTATCCGCAGAGCGGGAGACGACGCCCCGAGACGCCCTTCTTGGACCTTCATCGAACGCCGCACGGCAATAACGTCCCTTCCTACATCTGCTCACTCTGCAATGAGAGGACGGTTACGCGGCCGGCTTTGCTTTGCTGAAAGGCTCTGTTTACCAAGACGCGACTCTCGTATGAGAGAGGAGGATCGAAGTGTCCAACGGATTTTTCAAAAGACCTTGGGTGACCGCCCTCACGGCCCTTACCTTTGTCGCCGTGGCTGTCTCCGGCGTGTTGATGGTGTTCCACGTCGGCGTCCCCTTCATAAAGGACCTCCACGAATTAATGGGGATCGCCTTTGCCCTGGTCGGCATTATGCATCTGATCATGAATCGGAAAAACCTCACGGCCTATTTCCGGAACCGCTCGGCCGTTATCGCCCTCCTTGCGGGAATTCTTTTCTGCGCGGCGCTCCTACTGTTTGGTAGTAAGGAGAGCGGCCCCGAGCGAGGCGGCCCGCACGGCCGGGTCATCAACGAAAGCGGAGACATATCCGAGAACGTCCGCTGACCAATTGCCTCGCATCCCAACGCACCTGAGATAATGTGAGCCGAAAGGGCTTCAACCCCTTTCGGCCCACCCGCCCCTTCTTGATCGGTCACGTCTCCCGGGTCACGACGGCATCCGGGCGATTGGAAAGGACGTACGCCCCTCGAATAGAGGAATCGACGAGTTACTGCCCATCCCGCCCAAGATTTTCGCGCCTGATTTAAGATCTCCGGTTATAATAGAAGAAGGGAGAGATATCCATAGATCACGAGGTAACGGATAGATACTCAGACAAGAGGAGGGTTGTGCCATGAAGATCAAAGATAAGGTAGTGCTCATTACCGGGGCGTCGGCCGGTATCGGAAAGGTGACGGCGGAGCTCTTCGGCAGCAAAGGCGCCAAGGTCGCGCTTGCCGCCCGATCGGTCGAAAGGCTCAGAGAAATCTCGGCGAAAATAGCCGATTCATTTGTGGTCGGGGTGGACATGACCAGGTTTGATGAGGTGCGCCGGATGGTAAAACAGACGCACGAACACTACGGACGCCTGGATGTGCTCATCAACAACGCCGGCCGGGGGTACCAATCGCCGCTTGAGTCCATCGACACCGATGACCTGGCGGAGTTGATGTCGCTCAACGTCTACGGGCCGCTCGTCGCTATGCAGGCCGTCATTCCGATCATGAGACAGCAGCACGGGGGAACGATCGTCAATATCAGCTCCGGGGTCACAAAGATAGTCTTCCCCAATATTTCCGGCTACGCGGCGACGAAATCGGCCCTGAACATGATCTCGCTCACCGCCCGAAAAGAGCTGGCCGCAGACGGCATCACGGTCTGTCTGGTCTACCCCGGGTTGACCGATACGGACTTTCGTAAGAACGCGATTACAAGCAAGGTCCCGTTCACGCCGCCCGCACGCGACTTGCCCCCGGCCGACCCGCCCGAGGCCGTCGCCCAGAGTATCCTCCGGGTCGTGGAGACGGGCCAGGCCGAGGAAGTGCTGCAGTGGGTCAAAGACCGAAGCGGGTAGTGAGGGGCGTCCCCCCGGCCCGTCACATTGCGCCGAATTGACAGACGGCCGGGAGAATCTGGATCGCGCTCCAAGGGCCGGCCAAGCGGTCCTCGTGTGGACGCGGAAAGAGGCAGAGAGAGCGCCCGTTGGAGATAATACGAGCTGAGCGCTTCAATCCTTTTTCATCGCCCCCGCCCTGAGTTCTTTCGGCATCAATTCGATGGCATACCTCAGCGCGGTGCGGGGCATTACCCTTCTGTTTCTTACCACGTAGTCAAACACGTCTTGTTGATGGAGCCGGCTTGCCTCCTTCAACATCCAGCCGTACCCTTTCTGCACCATGTCGTCGCCGTCCGTAAGCAGCCGGTCGGCTATCTCGAATACTTCCACCAAGAATCTTCCCCGGCGCGCCGGAAGGATGAGCGATACCGCCGCGGCCCTCCTGAGCCACCTGTTTTCCGACCGTGCCCACACGGTGAGCTCCCGGACGGATTTAGGATATTTGTCGACAAGACCACCGACGGCATGGTTACACAGCGCGTCGCACGTGGCCCAGTTATCGATATATGTCTTCGATCCATCTCCCCAATACCGCGAGGTCCGATCGCTCGCGTCTGTCGCCCAGCCATTGTGCCCACTGTGATGCGACAAAGGCGTCCTCGCAATAACCGGTGCGATAGAGCTCCTCACACAACCCGAATATCTCTTTCTTCTCAAGATCCTTGATGTGCTTCCAATGGGTGCGGGCGATCCTGCCGACCACCGCCGCCTTTACGCCGTAGCACCTGACCTCTTCCTTGAAGAATCGCCGGGAGCCCCTCTCGGTAGCTTCGTCGCCGCTGTCGCGCAGCTCGGTTCTGATTCGTTCAATAATTTCGTTCATATTGATTTAGTATTCGATGTAAGAGCGGTGGCCTATACGAGAATGCGAAACGTCTGTGGAGTGTCGGTCAGTATCCCAGTTCCTTGTAGACATCCCCGACGATTCGGGTGAAAACAGGGGGATTGGACTCCTTCCAGACGCGGACGAGCCGTCCCACGTCGATCTTCCCGGAAACTCCGGAGAGCCCCTTTACCACGGCCTCGTGGGCCATGTCGCGGAAGAGCACCGGCACCGCGCGCGCGATGCGGTCGTGAGCGGCCTGCACCTCAGGGGTGACCCCCCGCAGCGTCAGGCCGTCCGTCCGATCCATCCGGCGGTAGAACTCCCGCCAGAGATAATTCACCCCTTCCTCGAGCCGCTCGGGGCTCATCTTCGCGGGCCGAAAGACCGCATGGGTCGTGTTATACTTGGCCCAGTCACGGCTGATGATGCGGCGCTGCGCCTCGAGCTTATCGGCGAGCGGCGTGTTCGGGTAGGGCGTCAGGATCAGAAATTCGGCCTCGACCATAGCGCTCTTCAGAAGGAACTCGAGCGTCCGCTCGAAAATCGACTCATCGTCATGGTCAAATCCGAAGACGAACGACCCCATCACCTTGATGCCCGAATCCTGCAGGGTCTTGATGTGGCCGATGGAGCGGCTGACCTGTTCCTTGAGCGACGAGACGTCGCCCTTCAGGCCCACCGAAAGCCACGGGCCCACGTCCACGTACATCGACCAGCACCCGGAGCGAGAGAGGAGCCCCACATATTCCTTATCGGAGGCAATCGACAGCGGCGCCATCCCCGTCCATCCCTTGCCCATGCCGGCCATCCTCCTGAAGAGGCCGATAAAGCTTCGCCGCTTGATCAACAGATTGTCGTCCACGAAGTAGAGGTGCTTGCCCAGACGTTCGATTTCGGCAAGCGCCTCATCGATGGGACGTATGCGGTATTCCCGGCCGAAGTTCTTCGGGACGGTACAGAACTCGCAGTTGAGCGGGCAGCCCCGCGTGACCTGAATCGATCGGATCGGAAGGTATTTGTCGGCGTTCAACAGGTCGTGCCGCGGAAACGGTAGCCCCGACAGGTCGGGCTTTCGCCTGCACACGTAGATCCCCTTGGAAGCGCCGGCGAGGAGATCGGCCAGGACCTCAGCCCAGATTTCCTCGGACTCCCCCACCACCACGGCGTCCGCATGTAACAGCGCCTCTTCGGGCACGAGCGACGGGTGGGCGCCGCCCAGTATTACCGGCACGTTTCGTGCCCGGAACCGGTCTGCGATCTCGTAGGCGCGCGACGCCTGGGGGGTCATAGCCGAGACGGCCACGAGGTCGACAGCGGCGTCAAACGGGACAGGATCGGTACGCTCATCGACGAAGCGGACGGTAAACCCCGGCGGCGTCACCGCCGCCAGTGTCAACAGCCCGAGCGGCGGGATGAAGGCGCGGTAGGCCAGCGGCGTACCCTCGAACGCCGGAAAGATCATCAGGATTTGCTTATTGTCTTGATTCATGTCGATTCATAGCAGCGGGTCTGACGCATAGGGTATTCTTCCCGCAACGCGGCCACCGGGGCCCGTGCGTTCCGATATCCCATGCCGCCCATTATAATTATTATAATCGAAGTTTACCATAGAAATCGATTCCTCGCAATCCTCTATTTCCCCTCCTCCTTCCAGAAGGGATAGAACATGTACCACTGGTCGGGGTATTTTCTGATATACTTCTCGATTACCCGGCCTACCCGGAAGGCCAGCGCTTCTATATCATGCTCACGATCGCCGGTTCGGATAATCGAGATGGGGTCTTCAACAATGGGAACGTAGCGATTGTCACTATTGAGCACCACGAACGCCGGCAGGATCGGGGCGCCGGTGATGTAGGCAATCAGAAACGGCCCCTTGGGGAAAATCGTGTCCCTTCCGAAGAATGGTACGACGATGCCCTGGCCGTTGAGTGCACGGTCCCCCTTCATGGTCACGATCTTGTTCTGTTTGAGAAGCCGGATTACCGTCAGTGCCGTGTCAAAGGAAGTCCCCATGGGTATGCCCACGACGTGCCTTTCCGCCCGCGTCCTCTGACGCGCCTGCTCGAAGGCGGCGAAACGGTCGGGCATGTAGACCATATGTGCGTTGCGAGTGGAGCCGGCCAGGGTTATCCCCCCGATCTCCCAGTTGCCGATATGACCGGTGAGGATGATGATTCCTTTTTCGCCCCGGAGAGCCTGGGCGATTTTCTCCTTGCCGACGGGCGGGTCCACCATCTCCGGCCACCGTTTCTCGGGGAGGGAGGCCACGAAGAACATATCGACGAAGGACTTGGTCACATTGGAAAAAACACGCCGGGTAATACCTTTTAGCTCTCGTTCGGAAACCGACCGGCCGAGGGCAACCCTCAAGTTTCCCCTGACCGCGCGCCGGTACGAGGTCCCGCCGAAATAGTAGAGGAAGGTGAAGGGGTGCCGGATGATGTGAAGTGCCCTGCGGGAAAACGTCCGCATAAACCAGGGCAGGACAAAAAGGAGGAACCGCACGATGATTGAGCGGTGATACCACGAGAAGAAGCTCGACTGTCCCGGTTGTTTGGTATCCATTCTTCTATGCTACCGGCAACAGGCGATAAAATCAAGCTTTTTGCATTGTGCCTCACGAGGCTTTTTCTCTGACTCCATTTACTTTCATTATCATCTGTGATAGAGTGTTTCCGCACAACCGGGGGTCTGTCCCATGAAGACAAAGATACTCATAGTCGACGACGTGAAATTCTTCCTCGATATCCAGAGGGGGATGCTGGACCAGATGGACTGCGATATCCTCACCGCGCGCTCCGGTGTCGAAGCCTTGAAAGTCATCAAGAAGGAAAAACCCCAGCTCGTACTTCTTGACTATAACATGCCCGACCTTCCAGGGGATAAGGCCACAGAGATCATCAAGAACGATCCCCGCTACAAGGATATCCCCATCCTCATCGTCTCCAGTGAATCGGGGCAGGACACGAGGCGGCGCTGCATCGAGGCGGGGGCTGGCTACTTCATGACCAAGCCCATCGACCGAACCGAGTTCATCGAGGCGGTCAGCTCGCTGTTGAAGGTGAGGAGCTCTCTTTACTACCCGCGGGGGCTGATCAGGACGGAGGTCTACCTCAGGTGGCAGGGGGAGGTAAAGAGGTATGAGAGCGTGGATATCTCGGTAACGGGGATCTTCCTTGAGACGGACCAGCCGCTGCCGCCCCACGAGACCTACACGATCCACTTCACGATCCCGCTCCCCAGGCGGGATATCAGCGTCGACGCGCGGGTGACGAAGATCATCACGGCGAAAGACCGGGAGAAATACGGGCTCTTTTCCGGGATGGCCCTCGAGTTCCTGAACTTAGACCTCGAGGATCGGAAGTACGTCGAGGAGTACGTGGAAAAGGCGACGCGGCTGCGTAAGCAGTCGCTCTCGGGTGGCGGTCACAAGATATCGTTTGTGTAGAAAATCCGAGCAAAACGCCGGACGTCTTTCCGTTTCTACTGCGCTTTACCTTCCTTGATCTTATCCAGGCAGAGATCCCGATAAAACCCGGCAATTGCGTTTCCCGGCTCGATCTTCAGGGCCGCGTCGTAGCACTTCAGCGCTTCCGCATAATTCTCCTCGTCCGCATAGAAAAGGGTCCCGAGATTTACCCACGGCACGGTATCGTTGGGATTCAGATTTATCGCCACGTTGTACATTTCCTTGGCCTTATCGAGATCCTTCCGGGTGGGATCGTCTTTGTAGTAGGTATACGCCAGGGCGTAGTCGTTGTATATCGGATCTAATTTCGTTTTCCTGTCCTGGTCCAGCGAATAGAGATCGAGCGCCGCCAGCTTATCAAGATCATCCCTGAATAAATTGATGTAAATCTTCGCGTCGTCTTGATCGTTGACATCCAGCGGCTCTCCCTGCGTCGTGTAGAGATCTATAACGGAGTCGACCAGGTCAAGCGGGGGCGTCTGTTTTTCCGTCTGTGCCCACGCGGGGCTCGCCCCCAAGGAGATCGGCATCCTCTCTCCGTATCGGATGGATACCGAAAACGTGATGAGAAAAATCACCGTGCCTGCAGTGAGCAGTACCGCGTTTCGTCTGGCATTATACGTCTTCATCGGAAAACCTCCCTCACGATTCCGTGTATACGCATAATTGAGTACTCGCCTGAGCTAAACTCTCCCGTCCACGCTCCCCTTAAGGGGACGGCCCGCCTCATCATCGTGGGTGAACGTGAGGCGCCCCTGACCCGCGCCGCCATGACGCGGCGCTTAGTGGAAGTTCATGTCCTGGTCTATGACGAATTCCAGCGGCGTGCGCTCGGCCAGCGTGCGGGCGTGCACCTCGAAGGTATTTTCCCCCGTTACCACCACCTCGTACTGGAACCAGGTCATGTCCGGCATCATCACGTCAAGCTCCGTCCACCCCGCGGCGTCACGACTGTCCCAGGCGACCCTTGTCGCCGGAACCTCGGCCGGGTTCGGGGCGCATGCGATGAAGGTGCCGTCGAGGGTCTTCTTGTTCTTCTCGGCCTCGATGATGGCATACATATTCGTTTTCATCTGGGCCAGCGCGTCGACCTTATCGGACCAGATCTTGGTCGTTACGGGCGGCTGGGTTGGTGGTTTTTCCTGTTTCAGTATCACGAAGTAGTATATCCCGAAGCCGAGCAGTGCCATCGCGATCACAAAGCGCCATGAGGCCCCCTTCATCGTGTTCCCTCCGTCATTTTCCTGTGTTCCTTCATGGCGCACCGGTCCATCACGACGGTGAGCCCCTTGGTGACCGCCAGCTCGCGGGCCGCGTTGTTGACGATCCCCTCCTGCATCCAGATGACTCTCACGCCACGGCGCCTGCCCGCCGCTTCAACGATCGGCATGACGTCCTCCGCTTTCCGGAAGATATCCACCATATCGACCGTGACGCCGGGCGGTATCTCCGACAGATCACCGTATGCCTTCTCCCCGAGGATCACCTTCGCCATCGGCGTGACCGGGATGATCGTATATCCCTTCGACTTCAGGTACGAGGCCACGCGAAAGCTCGGGCGGTCCTCCTTGGGCGAGAGGCCCACAACGGCGATCGTCTTGACGGACCTCAACACCTGCTCGATCTCGGGGTCGGTCGGGTTTCCTGCGGGAATCTCGCATTGCTCTGCCATGGTTCTTCCCCCTGTCCGCTTAACGTACTATAATATAGCACGGCAATGATTACTTGACGACTCGAAAAGAGCTCTCGGCCCTCCGACTAAGTCACGATAATTACCCTTTAAAAAAAATAGATTAGATTCCGGTAAAAAAGATTCGTGAATATTCGGGCGCTTTCGCGGAAAAAGGAGGTTTCCCGGCGTGACTACAGGTGAAGCTCGATAATGTCGCCGTCAAACAGGACATCGTCCCGGTTTACCTTCTGGCCCTCGAACTTGCTCGGGTCCTTGGACCAGATGCGCGCGAACTTGAGCGATTTGGCAAAGTCCTTGTGGATGGAGGCGGCAAAGTCGAGCACCGTCGCCCCCTTCTTGAGCACTACCGGATCGTTGAGGTCGGGCTTTTTCCCGCGCGATTTCGTATACGCCCGGATGACATCGAGCATCTCGTAGGCCGCCAACCTGATATCCTCAAGGCCGAGCCCCTTGGAGGCCGAGACCCCAAAGACCTGGAAATCCTTTCCGTACAGCCCCCGGACGACGTCGAAGTTCTCCTGCGCCCGGGCGCTTTCGAGCTTGTTCCCGACGAAGAAGCCCCTAAGGTGGGCCGTGCCGTCCAGGGTATACTTTTCCGCAGGGTCGACCGAGAGCTCGGCCTTGTATTTCAGGAGGATCTCCCTGACCCCTTCTATCTCCCCGGGCGGGTCTTCTCCCTCGAGGTCAAAGACAAGGATCACCCCGTCCGTGTTTCTGATCATGCCCACCATCGCGGGCTCCGTGAACTCGGCCGACACCGGGGGAAGGTCGACGAGCTGTATCTGAACGTTCTCAAACTGCATCATGCCGGGGATCGGCTTGGTGGTGGTAAAGGCGTAGTCGGCGACCGCCGTCTTGGCGTTGGTGAGCCTCGAGACGAGCGACGATTTTCCGGCGTTGGGGGCGCCGACGACGGCAAATTGCCCGATCCCTTCCCGCTCAACCTTAAAAGGGTTGTGACGCCTGAGGCCGGACTTCTTTTCGAGCGCCGACTTGGTTTGAGAGATTCGGCGCTTGATGTCCCCCTGCATCCGGTCGGTCCCCTTGTGCTTGGGGATCGTGGCCAGCATCAGCTCGAGGTAGCGAAGCTTCTCCTCGGGGTCTTTGGCTTCGCGAAACTTCCGCTCGTTTTCGCGGTATTCGGGGGTGAGATTTGCGGGCATGGTTTCCTTCCGTGACTCCGTCAAGGGTCCCTTTGATAATAGGAAAAAACGACGATAAAATCAAGACCTATTTATCTTGACTTTAGACGGAGATTCCCGCTATGGTAATAGTATAGGAAGTTTATAGAGAAGAATTGATGAAACACTCGATCGACCTGACGCCTTTTACCCGGGCCGTCAGCACCAAGACGGAGCGGCTGCGTCGCACTGCCAAAGACCGAAAGATTTTCGGTTGGTTCTGCACCTACACCCCCATCGAGATGATCCATGCGGCGGGTTTTTTGCCCGTGCGGATCTCGGGCGGCACGGTGCGCATCAAGACCGCCAATAACCTTGTGCCGACCTTCATCTGCCCCTACATGCGCGCGTCTCTGGAGCGGGCCCTCGGCGGCGAGTACGATTACCTCTCCGGGGTGATCCAGGGATACACCTGTGACGTGGCGTGCGGGATGGTCAACGTCTGGGCCGAGAACATCAAAGGCGAGCTCTCCCATACCATCCCCCTCCCCTACAACACGAGCAAAGAGTCGACCATATTCTACCGTAAGACCCTTGAGGAGCTGACCGGGAAGCTCGCGTCCGTCGGCGGCGCCATGGATGACGCCTCGCTCGGCACATCCCTTGACCTGTTCCGCGACATCCGGACGTCCATGCGCAGCCTCTACGCGCTTCGCTCCCGTAACAGGCTTGCACTATCCGCCCGGGAGTTTTATACCGTGGTCGAGGCGGGCTTTTCACTGCCGCCCGAGGAGTACCGCACGATGCTGGCCGCGCTTCTTGAGTCGCTCGGGGACGGAGTCGCTGAAGGCCCCGAGGGGATCCCGGTGCTCGTCTCGGGCAGCCTCGTGGAGGAGCCGGCCGTCTACGACATCCTGGAGGCGTCGGGCGGACGCGTGGCCGCCGACGACCTCTGCACGGGATACCGTTTCATCGACCCACCGGACGGTACGGGCCCGGACCCGATCGGGAGGCTGGTCGACCGATATCAGCGGCGCTTTCCGTGCCCGTCACGATCGACCGCCGCCGACCGGATGCCACCGATGAAGGAGATCATCTCTCGCTCGGGGGCACGTGGAGTGATCTTTCTCTTCCAGAAATTCTGCACCCCGCATCTTTCGGACTATCCCGTCATGGTCGAGGAATTAAGAAAGGAAGGCATCCCGACCCTCCTTGTCGAGATGGAGGAGACAGGGCTTGGCGAGGGTCAGCTGAAGACCCGACTTGAGGGCTTCTTTGAGATGATCGGAGGCTGACAATGGAAAAGACCCGGAAATCGACCAAAAGGCTTGCGACGGCAAAAGAGCTCAGGGAGGTCGTCGCACAGTTTTACCTCGAGGGCCACGAGGCCAAACGCATCGGGAAGCCCGTCGGCTGGATGCCGCCGATGAACGGCCTCATCGAGATCTTCTACGCCATGGATCTCATGCCGGTCTTCCCGGAGAACTGGTCGCCGGTCTGCGCCGCCTTTGGGCTGACCGGAGAGGACTTCGAGCTCGCCGAATCGATGGGTTACTCTCGCGACCTCTGCGGGTACCTGAGGAATATCGTGGGCTACATACACGGGATGATCGGCCGGGACGGCGTCCCGCTCGGAGGCCTGCCGGAGCCCGATATCGTTTTCACCGCCGGGGCGGGATGCATACCGGCCATGAAGATCCTTCAGCTCATCGCGCGACGTTTTCCGAACGCGAAGGCCTTCAGGGCCGATCTCCCCCAGGTTCCCATCGAGGACATAAAGCAGTTCCACATCGACTATACCGTCAGCGAGATACACCGCATCATCAAATTCCTCACCGAGGTGACGGGGAAGAAGATGGACTACGATCGGCTCGCCGAGACGGTCCGGCTCTCGGATCAGGCCTGCGCCCTCTGGGACGAGATCACGAGCTACCGGACGAATATCCCCACACCACTGTCGGCCGCGGAGATAGGGATCATGTTTGTCATGGTCACCCGACAGGGCACCCAGATCGCCGTCGACTACCTCACAAAGGTTCGCGACGAGGTGAAAGAGCGCGCCCGTCAGGGGATCGGGATGATCGAAGAGGAAAAGGTCCGCCTCTTCTGGGACAACATCCCCCTCTGGTACAACATGGGGCTTTTCAACTACTTCGAGAAGATGGGCGGGGTCGTGGTGGCCGAGACCTATTCGGCGGCCTGGTCGATCAGGCTTGACGTCGATCATCCAATCGAGGCCCTCGCGATGAAGTCGCTGATGTCCTACCCGATGGTCTCCTGCGTCTCCATGAAGCGGAGAAAGGAGATGGTGATCAAGGCCTGCCGCGACTATAAGATCGACGGGGCGCTGCTTCACTCCAATAAGTCATGCGTGCCCATCACGATGGGCCAGATGGATATCAAGCGGGCGCTTCAGGAAGAGCTTGGGATACCGTCAGTGGTGATTGACGCCGACCACATGGACGCCCGGAATTTTTCGGTGGCCCAGTTCGAGACGCGTGTCGACGCGTTCATGGAGATGTTGCTGGAAAAGAAGGGGCTGAGGGCGTAGTCTCGACAGGTTCGAGAATACCCTACACAAACACGCGAGGGCGGCCGGTCGGCCGCCCCCGTTCTTTATCACGTATAGGAAGGGACTATTGGTCCCTTCCTATTTCTCTTCGTATCTTTCCCAGTGCACGAACTCCTTGACTTCTTTGCGATGGGGGCTTCCCCCCACCACGGCGGGGTAGCCCAGCGGGCGTCAGTGCGACCACACGCATCCCTTTCGGGACATCGAGGATCGCCTCGGCCTTGAACGCGTCCATCAATCCCACGTGCACGGTCCCAAGCCCCAGACCCCCACGCGGCAAGGCACAGGTTCTGCATCGCGACTCCCACGTCATACATGAACCAATCTCCCTTGTCGGTGACCGCGCTTTCTTTATAGAAGCCGGCAAGCCCCTTCTTTGCCAAGGCGACCACGACCGCCGGCGCCTCGGCGACGCCCCTCTTTGCGGGATTACCCTGGGCAAGCACCTCCCCGGCGATCCGCTCCTTGGTCTCCTTGTCTTTTACGACGATGAATTCCCAGCACTGGGTGTTGGCCCACGACGGCGCCCATCGGGCGGCCTCGAGGACCTCGGCCATGATGTCATCGGGTATCGGGTCGGGCTTGAACCGGCGGACGCTCCTCCGGGTCTTGATCGCCTCCATCACATCCATATACATACCTCACTGTTCGGATCGAGTATCGATAGGAAGAAAACTCATATCACAACGGGGAAAACGTGTCAATGACAATAGGTGATGTGACTATTGCAGGAAATAATACGAAGAGGCAGAGAACCGTCGGCTCGCTCAGCGTAATAAATACCAGACCGACCCGATGATCCCCGCCAGGATGAACTCGAAATCCACCACCACCTCAAAGGTGATCCCCTGGAAGATCACCCGACGGTGATAGAGCCAGAGTGCGAAAAGCGCGTACCCCGGAATGACGAGGAGCCACCAGCCGAGGGGCGCGATCATCCCGACAACGCAGGATGCCGCCAGCAGCGCCGCCGCGGCGATCGTGAGGACCACCACAAGCCGCTGGGTCCACTGTTTACCGATGATGATGGGGATCGTCTCCCTCCCGACGACGGCGTCTCCCTGGATGTCCCTGATATCGTAGAGGGAGGCCCGGATGAAGACGAGAAGGAAACAGAACAGGAAGACCGAAAGGAACGTGGTAACGGAGATGTGGGATTGTTCGGAAAGGTACGGCACCGCCGCCGAGACCCCCGCCCAGGCTCCCGCCACGAAGAAGGTCTTGGATGCGGGGATATCCTTGAGGCGACGGTAGCGCAGGTACGACGAGACGGGTTTCGGGACGACCTTCACCGAAAACGCCACCCCCAGAAGTACCGCGGCCAGGACAAGCACACCGATGACCGGTGAAAGCAGCCAGGCAAGTCCCACCGAGCCGAGGCAGCTCACGACCGCGGCGACAAGCAGGCCACGATGCCTGCCGGCGTAGAGCCGCTCGCGGGCGGGGTCGTTAAACCTCATCCCCTCCGTATCGGCCGCCCGGTTGATGACGTGCATCGCAAAGATGTAGAGTCCCGATATGAAAGGTATCGTCCAAAACGACTCGACGCCCATCAGGAGGGCCGCCGCGGCGGCAAGCCCCCCGGCGGCAAGGCCCGCATAGAGGTAGCCGAGCACCACGAACCGAACGAGGCTGGTGAGCCGCCTGAAAAGCCGCGTCCCCCCGCTCCCGTCGATATCGGCCAGGGCATCGCATACCTTCACGATTACCCAGTTCGGCGTGGAGGCCCCGGCGGTCAGACCCACCGTCTTGAAGCCGGTGAACTTCTTCGGGTCAAGCTCCGTCTCGTCCTCAATATGAAAGGAGGGTATGCCGCTTGCCCGCGCCGCCTCATAGAGGCGCTTCGTATTGCCGCTGTCTTTACCCCCCACCACGACGATCGCATCGACCCTTTTGGTGAGCTCTTTGACCTCGTCCTGGCGTCGCTTCGTCGAGTCACAGAGGGTATCGACCGCCTCGAGTAGTGCGTTTGGATAGCGGGCCGCGATCGCCTCGAGAATCCGCCTGAACATTTCCTGGCCGAAGGTGGTCTGCGCCACCACCAGGACACGGTCCGCGTCCGGAAGGCCCGCGGCTTCTTCGGGGCTGCCCACAACCACGCCCCTCCCCTCGGTGTAGCCGAGTATGCCGGAGACCTCCGGGGTGGTCCCTGTCCCCCACCACCACGACGAGATAGCCCTGCTTATGGTGCTTCTTTGCCGCGGCGTGGATCTTCATGACCTTGGGACAGGTGGCGTCGACGATCTTCAGACGCGTGGCCCTGATACGCTCCCTATCCTGCGGAGATATTCCGTGGGCGCGGATGACGATCGTCCCCTCTTCTTGGGGAAGATGGGTGATCGAGGTGACGCCCTTTTCCCTGAGGAGCCGCACCACCTGGGGATTGTGAATCAGCGGCCCGTAGGTATATATCGGCCCCTTCTCCCTCCTCAGGGTCGTAAAGGCCTTATTCATTGCCTGCCGGACCCCCATGCAGAAGCCGGCGCTATTGGCGACGATAACTCTCATAACGTTTCAGGCAAAAGAGGGAAGTAATCTCGGGCTCACGAGGAGAATGAAAAAGGCCCCTCGATCCGCTCCGCTTCTCGGCGGGGGAGTAGTTCCCCCCGCGCGCGTCAATGGTCTATTGTATCATGGAACGGGACGAGGTAGGCCGAAAAAGTCGTCCCAAGGTACGCCTCCCAGGGTCCGGAAATTGCCGTTTTGGACTTGATTAATGGGATGAAGACGGGTAGTATACCCCCATACAAAAGGAGGAACCCGAAGATATGTATGTGCTGGCAAACCTCATCTACGCCCTGGCCGTGGTGCTCGATTACGCGATAACCGCCTATATCTGGATTATCATCATCCGCGCGCTCATCTCCTGGGTCAATCCGGACCCGTACAATCCCGTCGTCCGGTTCCTCTCTGCCGTGACCGATCCGGTGCTCGATCCGATCCGAAAAAGGCTTCCGTATCTCGGAGGAATCGACATCTCGCCCGTGATCGTGATCCTGATCCTCGTTTTCCTGCGTTACTTCCTCGTGCCGACGTTGATGCGCTTTGCCGTGAGCCTCGGGTACACCAGCTTCTTCGGGCTCTAAATGCTCAAGATCACCGAAAAGGGAGACGTCCTTATCCTGACCCTGTCGGTAAAGGCCGGGGCGCGGCACAACCGTGTCGTCGGAGAAAAGGACACAACCCTGTCGGTTGAGGTGACCGCCCCGCCCGTCGAGGGGAAGGCCAACAAGGCTGTCTGTATGCTGATTGCCGACTCGCTCGACGTGGCCCCCTCACGGGTGGCGATCGTCTCCGGTGAAAAATCGAAGCTCAAGAGGGTCTCGATATCGGGGGTTTTGCGCGCCGATATCGAGCGCCTCGGCGGCACAGCTACTCGGACTTGACCTTCTTCAGGTCGATGTCGGCCTTCTTGATTTCCCGGGCCAGGATGTTAAACATCGCCCCGAGTCCTTCGGCAAAACCTTCCGGGCTCTTTGCCGCGATCTCGATCTTGTCGGCAAACGCCACCATGATGTCCTTGGCGATCTCGAGATAGAGCCCATCTTTCGTTTCGGTCATCGGTTCCTCCTTACAAGTAGTGTCGTTTGGGATTGTCGCGTCATCTGCCCGCCCGTCGCTGTGCATCTAGTTGGACGCTGAAATAGAATCCTGTAGTCGGCCGGGGCGCATTCCCGTTCCTTTCCGGAAAGCTACCCGTCCATTCTCTCCATGTCCGCGAAGGCTCGCCGGGATATTCTATGAATCTCCTCTCGAGGCTTGCCGACGCATCCGCCCCGACGTCCCGCGGCGCTACGCCCACGCCGATCCGCTCCGTTCGGCGAATCAGATAGAGCAGGAAAACGATAAGAAAGACAAGGATCACGATGACGATAATTCTGGCTTTCCTCCCTTTGGGCGGCGGGATTCTTTCTCCCCTGAGCTCGGCGACTCGCCGCTCGAGGCTCGGGTGAGACGCCTTTTCCGATCCCTTCTTATCGAACCGGCGGGGGAGCATGTTGAGATCATAGATCTTCTCCAGCGCCGCGATTATCGGCTCGGGCCCTCCCATCAGCTCGGCCGATACCAGGTCGGCCGTCTTCTCGTACCGCCTGCTCAGCGCCTGAATCCCCATCAGCAATAGGAAAAAGAAGACGATGGTGACAAGAATCGGCACGATGAACGTGTCGATGCCCGCCAGGATAAACGCGACACGCGGCACGACGACCCAGATCGCAACGACGAAAAGCGCATAGAGCGAAAGGAAGAAGAACGTACGTGACTTTATCGTCTTCAGGTGTCCGATCTCGTGGGCGGCCACGGCTGAGACCTCCTCGCGCCCAAGGACGTTGATCAACGGCCGTGTGATGTAGACGATCCTGCCGGGCGCGGCAAAGGCATTCAGGAAGGGGTAGCCGAAGGTTTCCATGATGAGGGTCTTCACCCCATCGATGCCCGCCTTCCGGGCAAGGGCCGAGACATCCTGCGCAATCGCCTCCTCATCGCCCGCCCATACGAGTGCCCCCGTTACGTAGCCGACAAGCCTCATCTGGTAGAGGGACGCCAGGACGAACAGGGCAATACCCCCGATCATCACGCCGATACTCACCCACAAGATCGCGCCGTCCGGGCCCACAAAACCCAGCGGATAGTAGAGTAACGCAAGGGCCACAAAAAGCGAGAGCCAGCGGGAAAAGAAAAAGAAGAGCTGGAATCTGATGTATCCCCCAAGGTCAAAATCGATCCCCCGCACCCGCCGATCAACGAGCCCTAAGACGATCATGAAGGGTACAAACGTGACGATGACAAAGAGATACGAGATAAGTATCTTTGCCAGGGCGCCGAGGAAACCCGCGCCTAATGCGATCGTGACGAGTCCCCCGATCACGCAGATCAGATGGATGCTGTTGGCTCGGCTGACCACTTTCCAGCGTTTCCGCGCCCGCACCTCTCTGTCGTCGGGCATCCTTCGTAATGCCAGGAGATATGCCGCCAGCACGAAGGCGGAGGGTAAGAGCACCGCAACCGGAATAAGCCACAGGTAGTTCATTCAAAACATCCACGGGATTTTTTCTATAGTACGATGAAGGCCCGTGTCTTGTCAAGGCAAA
Source organism: uncultured delta proteobacterium (assembly GCA_963792965.1). Taxonomy (GTDB): domain Bacteria; phylum Desulfobacterota; class Zymogenia; order Zymogenales; family Zymogenaceae; genus CAWBYW01. The sequence continues at coordinate 40,021 of CAWBYW010000025.1, forward strand.
GGAAACGTCTGATACGCCTGCGCGTAAGCCCGGAACACGAGCGGATAGTTTTGCGAAAAGGGGGATTTTCTGATACTATGATAGATAATCTTGAGCCGACCCCATCTCCCCGAGAGGAAGAGACATGCCCGACACCACCCATACACGCCCGCCCATCGAAACGGGCGATAGGCGCGACGCCGGCAGGTCTCTCATCACCGTCCTTTCGGGCCTTGCTGCCCGCAAGACCCGCGAGTTTGCCGACCGGCTCGTCGCGAGCCACGCCGCGATCCCCGAGCGGACCATGAGGACCAAGCGTCTTTCCCAGAAACTCGCCGCCGTCCCCGACGGGCTGCTGGTCGACGTCATCAACGATGTCGTTAATAACGCGCGCTCAGGCGACATCAAGAGCGCTCAGTTCATACTCTCGGCGGTGGATATCTTCATCGACCCGGCTGTTCCCTCGATGCGGCTCCTTTCCCTCTATCACCTTTCGATCAGCCGGGGATATACGCTGGCGGCCAACATCTTCATGTCACCTCTACCCAAGAAAAAGCCGTACGGAGAATATGATTTCGTGGAAGGAAGGGATATGGACTACCTGACCCTCGGCGAGAAGCGGAGCCTTGCCCGAACCCACGTGAAAGACAGGCTCGACCGTCTCCTCTACGACACGAGTCCCCTTGTGGTGAGAAACCTTCTCGAAAACCCGACGGTAACTCTCCGGGACATCCTGAAGATGGTCTCCCGGCGGCCAAACAGCGAAAACGTTCTCGCCACCGTCTATCGGAGCGACCGATGGGTTTCCTCATACGAGGTGAAGTGCGCCATCGTCAGGAACCCCTATACGCCGGTGGCGCTGGCATTAGGCCTCCTCTTCTTTCTCAAGGAGCAGGACCTAAGGGAAGTATCGACGGACAAGGGCCTGCACGATGTGATCACGGACACCGCACGTGCGCTGCTCGCGCGTCGTGGGAGCAAGCATACGATCGGAAACTCCCGGGCCCATCGTAAAACCCTGACTCCGCTCCCGGTCCGAGAACGGGCCTACCCTGCCCTCTGAGTTTCTCTTCTATTTGGGAGTGATGTCGATCTCGTCCTCACCCTTCAGGGACTTCTTGAAGTTCCTGATCCCCTTGCCGATGCCGGCCCCGATCTCGGGAATCTTTCCGGCACCGAAGACGAAGACGACGATAATAAGGATGATAAGAAGCTCACCGAAACCCAATCCGAACATACTTTTCCTCGTGATAACCCGACCGGAACAATCCGCACATCAGGCACGGCCTGCCGGTAGGGTAAGTAGATTGTCAAGTGGCGGAAGCGCATGGGAATCGAACCCACCTTGGACGTTTTTAGCGCCCATCACCGGATTTGAAGTCCGGGAGGCCCACCAGTGACCTTTCCGCTTCCACTTCTTATTATATGGAAAGTAATCGAGCGGAGTCAATGCATTTCAGAGATTATTGAGCCGATTACGGGTAACGTCGGATTGCCGACCCATTGGCAATCGCCACGGTCTCAAGAAAGGGACTATCTGTACCGATTGGTAATCTGTGAAAGGCTTGCTCTGGCGGCATCATGCACAGGAAGGGGCGCCCCCTTTTATGGGGGCGCCCCTCTTCTTACCCGATTTTGCTTTCTCACCCTTCCGCTATCTATCCCTGAACTTCATCCCCTCGTCGCAGTTGATAATCCCGGGCTCGATGGGGAGCTTACTGAGCACCTCGTTGCCCGTCTCCGTGATCACCAGCGGCCGCTCCATCCGGAAGCCCGCCACGCCGGGGCGGTTCATGATCACCGCGATCATCTGCATATAGCCCGGCTCGAGGATGAAATCCGGCTCGTTGTTTCCCGGCGACGGCGTTTCGGCCACGCAGGGGTACCACTCGTTTCCGAGGTGCCCGATGCCGTGCCCGTAGCCGGGCAGCGCCCACGCGCTCCAGTTGTTCTTTGCCACAAATTCGTGGACGGCAAGGGTCACCTGCTTGAGGCTCTTTCCCGGCTTCATCTCGTCGATGAGCTTGTAGGCCGTCTCCGTATAGGCCGTCATGACCTCCCGCTGCTCCTTCGTGGGTTTGCCCATGATGTAGTTGTGGGAGACGTCGCCGAGGAAGAGGCCGTACATCCCGTGCAGGTCCACGAGGACCGGCTCGCCCAGCTGCACGAGACGGTCGGTGGCGGGGGTGCACCCCCCGAGCGGCCACCAGGTGCGCTCGCCCGAGGCGATCTCCTGGCCGCCCGTGAACGTCCAGGCGAACTCGCTGCCGGCGTCCCGCATCACCTTCTCCGCGATCCCGGCGATCTGTTTTTCGCTCATGCCGATGGTGAGTCCCTGCCTGACCGCCTCGTGGGCCTTGTCGACGATGGCGGTGGCCTGCCGCATCAGCTTGATCTCGGCCGGCTCCTTGATGATGCAGAGACGATCGGTGATCTCGACGCAGTTGACGAACTCGGCCTTCGGGAAGGCGGCCTTGAGCGTCTCGTACTCGTGGTGGGTGATGAACCCCTCGGGGAGGTAGTTTGTGGTGCCGTCCTCATAGCCGATGGTGCCGCCGTCGCCGGCGATGTCGGCGATCTTCGTTTTGATGACGTCAAAAAAGTCGATCCCCGGCAGCGCCCCGTAGCCGGCCACGTCTTCGATCCAGCTCTCATCTTTGAGCCGCCCGAAGTCCAACAGCGGCGTGACGAGCGTCGGCTCACCCTTGGCCGGAATGATCAGCGCGCTCCTCCACGGGACGAACCCCCCCGACCAGTGGGTGATCGTCTTCAGGCGCGTCCCGACCAGCACGTCCACCCCCTTTTTTGAAAGCTCCTCCTGGATCTTCTTGATCCGCTTGGGGAAATTGATGTAGACCATCATGGCGATGCCTCCTGTCCTTGTTGCGAACAACGATCAACACGACACACGTGATTGACCCTTTAAACTCCGATACACCTCCATCCCCTTGTCCGTCAGGACCCCCCGGATGGCGATGTCGACAAACTGATCGAACACCTCGCGGCCGCTGGTAGTCCGGGTCTCGATGTAGCTGCCCACGATGAACATCTTATAGACCGAAAAGAAGAGGTGACTCACGCGATCGATATCGACGGGCCGAAGGAGCCCTGCCGCCTGTCCCTCCGAAAGCAGGCGATGGATCATCGCCTTGGACGCATCATTGATCGTCTCGAAGCTGTCCCCGGAAAAGAGGGGGAAGATGCCGGGATCGTTCTTGAGCATGGCGGCAAATTCCGGGTCTCGGGAGAGGTAGTCAAAGCTCGCGTGGGAGAGGACAACGAGGGCCGCGAGGGGGTTTGTCTCTTCTTGGGCCGCCGAAAAGGCCGCTTCCTGCCACCGCAAGAGCCCCCGGGCCGCCGCCGCCTCATAGAGCGCGCGTTTATCCTCAAAATAGCGGAAGAGCGCGGCGGGCGTGATGCCGATGAGGTCGGCAATATCGGCAAGGGAGGTCTTTTTATAGCCGAATCGGGCAAAGAGGCCGATGGCGGCGTCGAGTATCTCTTCTTTTCGGGGTGAATTGTCCTTTGCCATAGAAGTAAATTAGTTACTATGCTATTAACTTATTTACTTCATTTCTCTGCTACTGTCAAGGAAATTCGAAAGGTCGAATGAATCGATCGCGATTTTGAGACTATTGTGCGAAGTGGCTCTTATGGTTCGGTTTGATTCCCGACGCGCCGACGTGCAACAGGACCCCGATCGCAAAGCCTGAAACAGCACCGGTGATCAGCCGTGCCGGATTGCCGGCGTCAACATCAAACAACAGCTCGGCGCATGCCTCTATGCCCGTTACCAGCGACAACAGGACGAAGGCCACAAGTCTTTTGTTCTGATGAATATCGGTAAGCCTCAGAAAGTGATTTGCGATGATGCCGATGAGGATGAACGAATAGATCCCCGAGCACCGGCAGCAGAGCGGCAGGTCAATCCCGAAGATCCGGCTCCGCTCGGGCAGGTGGTGGCAAATGGGGAGGGAATGGATGAACTCCCACAAGCACGACGTTAGCTTTGCGGCGTAAATCGGCATTCGTGCACGAAATAGTAGCTTGACACGTATTATAGAAACATGTATATAGACTTGTAATAGGCTTTCTGTATCTCACTATACTCGCCAATCAACCGGTTTTCCACATATTTCTTCACGGCGGTGTTCCCACTATTTTTTACTGGCCTGACCGCCGACGATAATTAAAGGGGTAAAAAATGAAACGAACGCAGGCATTAGTTGCGGTGCTTGTCATGGCGCTTTTAGTCATGATTCCTGCGGTGGTATACGGCCAGACCGCCGAGGAATGGTATAAAATTGCAAAGGATTCTGCTGCATCCAAGGATTATGCCAAGGCGGTTGAATGCTTTAGCAAGGCCATCGAGCTCAACCCGAATTATTTCGAAGCCTATAACTACCGGGGAAACGCTTATAAGAATCTTGGCAAATACGATCTGGCGATGGCTGACTACAACAGGGCCATAGAGATCGACCCGAAGGATGCGCGACCCTATAACAACCGGGGATCCGTCTATCGCAAGATGGGTAATGAGGACCTGGCGATCGCCGACTTCAACAGAGCCATCGAGATCGGCGGCGAAGTAATCGCCCGCTACACCGGGGCCGTTAAACCTGACCAGAAGCTTGCGGCTGCCTCCATTGCCCGGGGTACCGCCTATACGAATCTCGGTAAGTACGACCTGGCGATCGCCGACTACACCAAGGCCATTGAGATCGACCCGAAGGATGAAGACTACTACTATCTCAGGGGTAGTGCCTATGTGAGTCTGGGTAAATACGACCGTGCGATCGTCGACTTTACCAGCGCCATCGATCTCATACCGAATGCTGAGGGCGCCTACTTAATGCGTGGTTTTGCATATACGTCTCAAGGCAACTACGACCCGGCGATCGCCGACTGCACCAAGGCCATCGATCTCGACCCGACGGATACCAAAGCCTACTCTATCCGGGGTAAAGCTTATTACAATTTAGGAAAACTTAATGAGGCCTCCTCGGATTTAGAGAAAGGCTGTAACTTGGGGGACCAGGATTGCTGCAAAAAATACAAACAGTTAAACCCATAGGTACCGTCTTTTAGAAACGGTACAAAGAACAGGTCTTCCAAAATGACCGTATCTTTTCACGGCATATAGGGCAATCTATGGCACAATACCGGCACGGAAGGCGTATTCAACAACGCACCGGCTCAACGAATGCTATGATCCCGTAGGGCGGCCCGCGTGACGCCTCTGCACGAACAAACACAACGCGGGATTGTCCACCCCGGCCGTACCGGTGCTTGATATGGGGGATCCCTTTGTGGTTTTTTTCTCGATTCAGTATTTATTAACTTTTAGAAGGAATTGCAGATGATGAAAGAAACGAATAAGGGAATACTTATTGTGCTTTTTGCCGTCTTGATTACGGCGCTCTATCTCCTGTCGTGCGCGACGCCCGCAACGGTCAGCGTACCTGCCGACCCGAGGATATTTCAAGATAATTCGTCTGTTATAACGGTTTTTAGTTCGTTTGCCGCTCCCGGTCCCATCCCAAGTAAGGCTTATTACCTGGCATCGGGCAACCAAAACGTCCCCGATACTGATTTGGAATTTCAGACGTATGCCAGATACATCGAGAATGCCCTATCTCAAAAAGGGTACGTCCGCACATACGACGTGAAGAACGCGGACATTCTTGTCAGTTTGGCCTATGGAATTGGAGACCCGACGACAAGCACCAGTACTATGGTAACAAGTAATGGGTATGGGTATTATACCGGATACTTCTGGTATTACACGCCTCCCACAACGACAACGGAAACATCAACGACTTATAAGAGGAACTTAATAGTGGAGGCGTACGACCTGAAGGACCCGAAAAATAAGTCGCAGCTCTGGAAAACCACCGCAACAAGTGTAGGGACGTCTAGTGATTTGCGCAGCGTCCTTGCATATATGGTTACGGCTGCGGGTCCATATTTCGGCACGAGCACCGTAACGCAGCAAACCGTCGCAATCTACGGGACCAACCCGGGACTCCTGGATATCTTGAAATGATACTTGAGAAACGATAGCTCGGGTCTCTCTCGAGGGAGTGAACAGGAATCGAGGTTACGCTATTCGCGGTTTGTTTCTGCGAGTGTCCTAAAAAACGAGTACCGTGAAACGTGGGGCTAACCCTTCTCCGTTTTTGAATTGTGTCTAACTTTCATGTGAATTGACGTCTCAAGAAAAACAGCCGCCCGCGATGGGCGGCTGTTCGGACTGCCGGCAAACCTGTTTCTATTCCTTTCCAATAATAACCTGAATTCCGTCATTACGGAGATCGTCCCGCCGCAACCACGATAACGGCCATGATCCCGTAGGGGCGGCTCGCGAACCACCCCTGCGCATCTTAATATAAAATGGAGTGACGGGCCGCGGAGGCGCGAAGTTACTATGCGTATCGGGGCAGGTCCTTGGTCTCCTCATAGTAGGCCTCGACGCCGATCTCCTTCATACGGCTGTTCATCTTGATCCACCGCTCCTTCAGGTTCGGGTCGAAATTGGACTTTTTCGCACGGAAACTCGCCGCACGAAAAGCAGAAGTCTACGCCTTTTGCCCGGGAGCAGGGGCCGACGCCGCAGTTCGGGAAGAGACAATCTCCGGATCGGCACCCGCGGCAACTCCCTCCGGCAAAATGGGCCAACAGGTCCTTGAAGGCTCCGTAGCCGGAGAAAACGGGCGCGAATTTCGAGAAACGCACGGCATAGGTATCGAAGCCGCCCAATAACCGCCTCAATTCCGCCGCATGTCGCTTAATGTCACCCTCGGCAAACGCCATGCACTTTGCACAGTTGAGCCCGCAGGGGGCAAGGATTTTCTTGATTTCATCGTAGGTCATATCACCAACCTCGGGAAATGAACGGGGGCCGATGCGGCCCCCCTTCTTACTGACATCGATACCGGACTATGCCGGCAGGAATCAATGCCTGCCGCCGGTCATATTCCCTTCATGGATGTGGCGATTGCATAAAGAAGTGCAGAAATGAGGAGCAGCCACACGCCGACGCCGGCAAAGGGCAAGACTACCCCAAGTCGCGGCAGGATGACAAGGATCGCGCCGACGATGAGAAGGATCAGCCCGATCCACCAGGTTGCTTTCTTAGGTGCGCTTAATTTCATGGGAAACCTCCATAAAAAAATTAAGAATACAACGACATGACGGATCATGTCCCGGGATATCGGGCCGTATCGGGTCCAGCCCGACTAAAAGCCCTCTTGCGCCTTTTTCTCCCGCAGATGCTTAGTCAACAAATAGATGCAAATTACGATGACGACGATATCCACCAGAACGTGAAAGATGATAAACGGCGTAGATTGTCTGAAGACGAACCTGAGAATCCCGAGCACCCCCCCGACCGACGGCAGTATCACCCCAAGCCAGAGCGCCCACCTCTTCCTGAAGACCAGGAAGAGACCGACGAAGAGGTAGATAACGCCGAATCCCGCGGCGCCGAGCACATGCGCCTCGGTCCCATAGACGAAGAGTTGTGCGACATGGGTGACGGCCGAGATCAACAGGAGAACACCCGCCGATAGGTAGAGCCTTTCACTTTGACTCATGACTATCCCTCCCATCAATCCTCTTATATTCTTTTATAGAGGACAATTGAAGAAAATGCAAGGAGTTTTAACAGGCACGCCGGCCACTTCCCGGAGTGCCGTAGGATGGAAAGAAACCATAAAGGACGTTTACAGACGAAAGGAGTTATGGTATACTTCTCTTGTTAAAAGGAGAAACCATGCAAACGCTCTTTGCGTTTTTTTTTATTGCCATACTCTTCGTTCTCTTCATCTCTTTCTTCCTCGATCGTCCTCGGGGCTTCGTTCGTGTTGAGGCTCGCGAGGTTCTTCCTTTCCCCCTTTAAAGCCCGGAAACGGCAAGAGGACACTCAGATCATGGGGACGGACGGACTGCCCGTGACCGACGTCATGGTCAAGGACCCCGCGTGCGGCACGTATCTCCCACAAAAAGACGCGATACGCGCGACCGTCCGGGGCCGGACCCTCTATTTTTGCAGCATACAATGCCTTTCTGATTACCGAAAAAGCTCGTGAGGCCGCGCGACCCATGATATGGCTCTCCTTGACCCTCGTCTCGGCCCTCGCGATGACGCTTCAGGATGTCTTTTCCAAGAAAATCGCCGATTCCACCGGCACTCTGCTCGTCGCGTGGGTGAGGTGGCTATCCTCCGTCCCTTTTCTCTTGCTCTGCCTTCCCTTCATCACCGTCCCGCCCCTTTCGGCCGAGTTTTACGTCGTCACGGGTATTCTGGTCCCCCTCGACGTTTTTGCCCTCGTCCTCTATATGAAGGCGATACGCATCTCGCCCCTCAACGTGACGCTGCCCTTCCTTTCGCTGACCCCGATCCTTATGATCCTGACGGGCTATCTCTTCCTCGGCGAGACCCTCAAGCCGGGGCAGATCTTCGGGATCGTCCTCATCACGGCGGGGGCATACCTCATCAACATTCACACGATTAAGGACGGTATCCTGCAGCCGATACTCTCGATCTCAAAGGAGAAGGGATCGCTCCTCATGATCATCGTCGCGGTGATCTACGGCGTCACGGGGACGCTCGGCAAGAAGGCGGTCGTCTTGAGCAACCCCCTCTTCTTCGGGCTCTCCTACACGGCGCTTCTCTCGATCATGATGGCGCCGATGGTCTTCTACCTCGGGCCGTCCCCGAAAGTCTCCGCGGGGCGCATACGGCGAAGCCTCTTCATCATCGTCCTGCTCGGCCTCGTGGGAGCGGTGAACGTCGTAACCCACTTCTTTGCGATACGGCTCGTTGAGGCGGCATCTATGGTGGCGGTAAAGAGGACAAGCCTGCTGTTCGGGATACTCTTCGGCCGCTTCCTCTTCGACGAACCGCACTTCAAAGCCCGGTTAGGCGGGGCCGTTCTGATGATGGCGGGGGTGGTAATCATCTACCTCTTCTGATACGCATCGATCCGCCAGCGGACCGTCGGCCGGCGGGATTCTCTTGACGATGCGACTTTGAGCGGCCTGAATCAGTCCCTCCGTTCCTTCCGATGAATAGCTCGTTAGAAAGATAGTGGAGATACGTGTCTTGCCAACATCCTTATCATCATATATACTATACATATAGGTTATCTTAACTCCACCCGAGACACGTATCGCGGCGGGACAATGATACGTTCCGGCTGCATCGTATATGTGAGCATCGTATGAAAGAAAACAGCCCAAGCGCGACGGCACTTCGAGTCGCAATGCGCCGCGCCGCACACCAGATCATGGATGAGCCCACGGTATTCTCAGACCCCCTTATCTTCCGCATTCTCGGTACAGAGGATGTCTCCGCGTCCCGGTCTGATCCGGCTTGGTCGGGAGAGACTCCGCTCTCCCGTGGGCTTCGGGCATTCCTGGCCGCGCGAAGTCGATACGCCGAAGACGAGCTCCACGCATCCGTTTCGCGAGGCGTTGGCCAATATGTCGTTCTCGGCGCAGGTCTTGACACGTTCGGCTGTCGGAACCCATACCCCGAGGGTGTCCTCCATGTCTTCGAGGTGGACCATCCGGCTACCCAGACATGGAAGCGCGCGCGCCTCAGGCAAGTCGGCATTCCGATCCCTCGCACACTCACCTTCTCGCCTGTTGATTTCGAGACCGGGACGATTGAGGAAGCCTTGAGGGAAACGGGATTTGACTCAGACATTCGTACATTCTTTTCGTGGCTCGGGGTGACCCAGTATCTGACGATCGGCGCGGTCACTGCCACGTTGCGATTCGTGGCGTCCATGCCGGCGGGCAGCGCAATAGTCTTCGATTACACGATCTCACCTTCTTTGCTGAATCCGACGGCACGCCTCGTTTTTGACAGCCTTGCACGGCGCGTGGCGGCGGCGGGGGAGCCCTTTCAGACCTCGTTTGATCCTGCCTCACTGATGAGCGGTCTGAAGACGATGGGCTTTAACCGGACCGAGGACGTAGCACCGGAAGAAATGAACGCCCGATACTTTCAGGGACGAGCGGACAGGCTGAGAGTCGGCGGATTCACCCACGTAATGAACGCGCGCGTCTGAGCACGAGGCGCGTCGTCGCATCCATCGTTGACGGCTCGCCCCCCACATGGTAGGATAGTGACATACGCGTGGAGGAAAATGATGTCAGGCGCCGAAGTATCGATCATTCGCTGTGACGACTACGAAACCGAACAGGTCTATCGAAAAACCAAGGAGGCCCTCGACCTTCTGGGCGGAATCGGCACGTTCATTTCCCGAGGCGATCGGGTCCTCATCAAGCCGAACGTCCTGTCCGCACGGACGCCGGACAAAGCCGTCCTTACGCACCCCGCCGTGCTTGAGGCGGCGGTTCGGCTCGTCCTGGAGGCCGGAGGGGTGCCTCTCGTCGGCGACAGCCCCAGCATCGGGGGCATCGAGGGGTGCGCCGAGAAGGGAGGATTTGCTCCGATCCTCAAGAAATACAATGTGCCTCTGCTCAAGTGCGAGGAGGTCGCAGTAGTCAAGAACCCCGACGGTGCCTTTAAAACCTTCGAAGTGGCAAAGGACGCGCTGGAGGTCGACAAGATCGTTAACCTCCCCAAGCTCAAGACCCACGGTCAAATGGTCATGACCATGGCGGTCAAGAACACCTTCGGGCTCGTACCCGGGGCGCGCAAAACCCAGTGGCATCTGAGGATCGGCAATAGCCCGGCTCATTTCGCCCGGATGCTCGTCGACCTGCACTACCTGATGCGGCCCTGTCTCTCCATCATGGATGGGATAACGGGGATGGAAGGCAACGGACCCGGCAGCGGAGACCCGGTGGACCTCGGCCTGATCATCGCCGGAAACGACGCTTCCGCCATCGATACCGTGGCCTGTCGGATCGTGGGGTTGGCTGAGTCATTGCTCTATACCCTCGTCGAGGCCGATAAGGCAAAACTCGGTGTGACGGATCTCTCGGAAATCGAGGTTCGAGGTTTGCGGATCGAGGACGTATCGGTGGAGGGCTTTACGTTTCCCCCGACCGGCCCCGTCATGGCGGGTATGCCCGCGGTCATTACCCGCATCGCCCGCAGGGCGCTCACCCCCCGTCCCATCATCATCCCCGAGCTCTGCGTTACGTGCGGACGCTGCGAAAAGGTCTGCCCCGCCCGGGCGATCGCCGGGCCGCCCCCTCGCTCAGAAGGAGGGCGCAAAAAAATCCGGGACGGATGACCATCGATTACAACCGGTGCATCCGCTGCTTCTGCTGCCAGGAGATCTGCCCGGAAGGTGCCGTCAATATCAGGACGGGGTGGTTTATCAGGAACAAGACCTAAGGGAATTGGCTGGGTCGGCCGCTCGAGGCTGGGATGGCTTCTTTCGCCCGGCAGGAGTCCGCAGATATCTCGCCCGAGCGATGACACGAACGGCGCCGGGAGCCCATCAGGCCTTCGTTCCTATCCCCCAGAAGATCGGCATGAAAACCAGGCGCGTGCCCTTTTTGCACGCTTCCCTCTCCTTTTCGACAATCCTCTCGATGTCGTGTGCCGTCCCTGAAAGGAAGTAGCGCAGGGAGTCCGCGTAGCTCTCAAAATCCGCTGACCACTCTCCCTCCCAGATCGACGGCATCACGCCAACCTCGACCGATCGAAACCCCACCCCCATAAGGAATCGCTTCAGTTTCCTGCCGAAAAAGGGATCGCCTCCGCCCCTCGTGATCGCCTCGGCCCAGAGGGGACCCAGCGCGAGGTCGGACGGCTCATCGATCCTGCCGCCGTAATCCGGCTCACCCGTGGCCAGGACGACCCCGCCCGGCGCGAGCACACGGAACGCCTCCCGCAGCGCCCGATCCGGTGTTCTTGCCCACATCAGCGTGAAGCTCGTTATCACCGCGTCAAACTCGCCCTTTTTGAACGGGAGCCTCTCGAAATCGGCGACCCTAAACTCGATCTCCGGGTGGCCTGCGCGCGCCCGCTCGATCATTGGAACGGGAGATTATCGATCCCCAGCACGGTCCCGGTCGTCCGCTCGGCGATCTCGGCCGTGAGGTATCCATCGGCGCACCCTGCGTCGAGGATTTGTTTTCGCGCCATCAGGCCGACCTTTCGCAAGAGTTGGATGCGCATCGGCCTTGTCCAGCGCGCCTGGAGGCGAAGGTAGGCAAGCTCTCGCTCAATATTGTACGGTTTCATGCCCCTATCATTTCCGTTTTTGGAGCCCCTGTCAACCCTTTTCCCTTTGACAGCGAGCCGCTTTTTTGCGATAGTATAGTTGAGGAGATTTCAAAAGCCTATGATCGATTATGAAGAGTTCACCTCGGTGGACATGCGGGTGGGGACGATCATATCGGCGCGCCTCAATGAGCAGGCGCGTAAACCCGCCTACACCCTCGAGATCGACTTCGGGGAGCTGGGCAGGCGGTTGTCGAGCGCACAGATCACCAGGCTCTACAGTGCGCATGAGCTCGAGGGACGACAAGTAATCTGCGTCATCAACTTCCCGCCCAAGATCGTGGCGGGGGTGCGCTCTGAGGTGCTGGTGCTGGGGGTCGACAGCTTTTCGGGGGTGGTCTTGCTCGCTCCTGAGCGGCGGGTGGCTAACGGTCAGAGGGTCTACTGACAAAAGGAACGACGTGGCTATACGTCTACGGATATATCTCATAAAAAAGCCGCGACACGCGGCTTTTTTAATAACATAGGTTCCCACCGGAGCTCTGCCCCGAAGGTACTATTCAGCGGGCGGCATATATGCCGCCCCTACGAAGCGTTATCCTGTTCCTACTTCTTCTCCTGTCGGGGTCCCCGTGAAATCGAAGATTTCACGGGGTGACCGTGGGGCCCCCGAAAATGCTTGCATTTTTGGGGGGCTTACCCCCCAAGGAGAGGTTTTCGCCTTTTCCAGGCTTATCCGCTCCTTCTCCTTCTCTTCGACGGGCCCCACGCGAACCTGTTCGCGTGGGTGTCGCTTTTTTGTGAGAGAAGCTTTTTGGGGAGCTATGCCCTGAACGTGGGATCGGTGGACGGTATACATGTCCCCGCAGAAGGTGGCCTTGTTCTTCCTTCTGCTCCCACCGGGGTCCCCAAAAATGCTTGCATTTTTGGGGTGGTCAGGGGTTGCTCATACTGTCCGGACAGGTATAGGTGCCCTTTTGCAGCTCCAGCGGGCAGCCGCCGCCGCAGACGTCGAGCTTCTCGCAGATCTTGCACTTCTCCATGACGTAGTCCCGTCCCCTGAGCGAAAGGAGGAGCGGGTTGTTCCAAATCGTCTTCCAGTCGTCCTTCAGGATGTTCCCCACCGGCTGGAAGTAGCTCTGGCACGGCAGCACCGTGCCGTCGGGCTCAATGAGCATGTTGAACTTGCCCGCGGTGCACTGCTTGATCCCGACGGACAGGTCCATTGGGTCGAGCTTGCAGTACTGGGTCGGGGTATACCAGATGAAGCGCAGGTTGTTGCGGGCGGCCGCCTCGGTAACCTCGTGGAGCGCTTTTTCGAGCTCCTTCTCGCTGACCGCCTGCGAGCCGGACTTTGCGCCGCCGGTAAAGATGATGCTGTTCATCGCAAAGGCGTTGACGCCGAGCGTCGCGATGAAATCGACGGTCTTTCCCACCGTCTTGATGTTGTCGCGTGTGATAGTCGTATTCGTGATGGTATAGAGAGCCGTCTTTGCGGCGTTTTTAATCCCCTGGACGGTCTGGTCCCATGCGTCGGCGCAGACCATCTTGTTATGGATCTTCTTGTCGGCCGACTCAAGCGTGATCTGGAAATAGTCGATCCCCTCATCGACAAGCGTCTTCAGGTAGGCCGCGTCGGCAAGCCTCCTCCCGTTGGTAAGAAGGCCCGAGACCATCCCGATGTCCTGGGTGAGGGCGACCAGCTCCGGCAGGTCGTCGCGCAGCGTCGCCTCGCCGCCGGTAAAAGAGACGTGGTAAATGCCGATATCCCAGAGGCGCCTGATGACCTTCTTCCATGCCGCGGTGTCCATCTCGGTTACCTTACGGTCCTTGCCCACGTAGCAGTGGCCGCAGCCGTTGTCGCACCGGTACGTGAGGGCAAGGTCCATCCGGTACGGGGCGGACACGGGCGTGGCGAAGGGCTCGATACGGGAGATATCAAGATACGACACCGGACACACGTCATCGGTCTTGGTGAGGCACTCGATAATTTCCACAAGCTTGTCGTAGTCGGCCGCGGCGGTCTTCTTATTGACGCGATAGCGCCGCGTGACCGTCTTGATGATCTCGTCTTTGTCCTTGCCCTCGATGATGAGCTTGGCGAGCTCGGCGGCCGTGGGGTTGAGGTGGAGGATCTTTGAGGCGTTGATGGAGAGGATCGCCGTCCCCCCCTCTTCCACCCTCAGGTGGAGCCGGTAGTTGTTGCCGTTCTCGTCGGTGGTCCGGCGATGGTGAATGCCGGCCCCGAGGGGTTTTTCCTTGGTGAAGAGTTTTTTGATCGGCTCGATTACGTTCATTTTTTATCTCCCTCCTCCCGCGCAGGCGCAGGCACACCCGGCACAGGCGCACGCGCAGGCGCAGCCGCCGCCGCCACCGCCGCTATGCGAGCCGCCGCTGCTCTGCGGTGCGGGGTTGGTGGCGCTGGTCACCCCTGTCGCAAACGATTCCACGTTCGATATCATTTTGCCGGAGAACTTCTCCACCGAGCTTACCATGTCGTTGGCAAACTTCGCGCCGGGAAGCTCGAACTTGCCCGAAGGGCCCGATGCGGTCGGTCCGGCGGTGGGGCTGGAGTAGTTTCGGTACCATCCAGGCAGGATAACCGTATGGCCCGAGAAGGTATCCTCCATCCTCTTGTCGTAGTCCTTATCCATCAATATCCATTCCAGCTTGTCGTCCCACTCCTGCCCCAACAACTCCGGTGTATTGGCGGCGGTGACATGCTTCCAGGCAAGATCCACGATAGTGCGATAGTAGTCGGTGGTCTCCTTGCGAGAAAACCCCTTAAGAGATTTATCGACGTCCTTGATCATGGCGACCATCGTGTCCTTGAGCGGCTTCGTGTCAAGGGTGCCATCGGGTTTCAGGCTCTGGAGGAACCCCGTTTCGTAAGGCTTCAGCGCCGTCGTCGCGGCACCACTCAGCTTGAAGACCTTCGGGGTCGGAGATGTCTCGACCTTTACGATGCTCTTTTTCAGCAGGCCGAAGAGGATCATCGTAACGACCTTGTTTAGCGGAAGCTCATTCAGGACCGCGGCCTCCGGCGCCGTGAGCCCCCGCTTGATCCCGACCCCCTCGATGGCCACGCTGGCCGGCATATATGCCATCTTCCGCTGACTCTTGCGGAACAGGTTGAGCATGACGAGCCCGATGATGCCGAGGAAGAAGAAGAGGAAGATATGGTTGATGAAGAAACTGAACGTCTTCGCGATGAAGGACGGCCGGTAGGGCTCAAAGACCGTCGTCACGTATTTTGCCGGGAACGAGACGCCGTACATGTACTGTGACGAGGGGCTCCCCGCGGGCTCCTTGAAGGTGAAAACGATTCGGTTGTCCTTATCGAGGGAGGAGGCGTCGAACTTTCTGTCGTGGTGATAGATGGTCTCGCCCGGCTGGACCCCCGGCGGGAAGTGAAAATTGACCTCCCAGTCGGTCGTCCCGTGGGTGAAGTCCGACCCGTACCAGGTGGGGGAAAACTCCACCGAGGCATACCCTTCTTTATTGTCGTCGGTATAGACCATGTGCGGATTAGTGATCTGGAAATAGAGCGTCTTGGTTTGGCCGGCGGGGATGGCGTTCCCTTCGAGATGTACCTCCACCCCCGTCTTGATATAGGTGGACGGCCTGATGTCCGTGAGGGGCGCGTTGTCGATCGTCGCCTTGGCCGTCGAGATATCATACTGGTCGGTGGGCAGGCCGATGTCCACGACGTCTATGGTCGGGGAGCCCGAGTCGTTGGCAAACGTGATCGCGTACATAATGGTGATCGACCCGTCCTGGTTGATGTAGACGTCCGAGTGGTTTGAGGGGACGGAGAAGTAGTAGTCCTGGGCGCCCGCGAACGGGGAAATCAGGATCGAGAGCGCCAATAAGACGCCGGTAAGGAATATCGCCTTCTTTGCTTTCACGGCATGCTCCTCTCTGTTACAGGGTCACTCTCAATGGTACTCACCGACGCCCAAGAAAGAGCGGCCTGCCGCCGCCCGCCTGCGCCCGGGCGTCGTAGCCGGACGACTCAAACACGGGGTTGAGATATCCTACCACTTGGGCTCTTCCGTGATCTGGTAGGTGCCGCCGCAGTAGGGGCAGTTGACGAATATCCCCCCGGCCTTCACCGTCACGCTGTTCTTATCCAGATCGGCGCCGCAGTTTTGGCACTTCAGCTTTTGGGCGTTGACGTCGCCGGCCAGATCGATCTTCTGTGTCATCTCGATCTGTTCGGGCCGCCGCGATTCCCACCGCGGGATCATGAAGAGAAGCCCCCCGCCGATGGCGATCAGGATAAGCCCGATGATGATCCTTCCGATGGCGTTTGTCGCCCCGGGGGCCGCCAGGGAATAGAGATTGATCAACCCCCAGATAATCAGGATAACGGCAATGATGTAGCCGAGGATGCCGATGGCGGACGCACCGCGCTCGCTTTGTATTCTGTTCATGGTTTCATCGTAAATCAGAACGGAGAAATTGTCAATAAGTTTAGGTTCGATAGCGGCATTCCAGTGCCGGTTGGAGCAATACGGAGGTGGCTCGTATGAACTATCGGGTTGCTTTTTCTTCAAAATATATTAGAATGAAATCGTCACTATTAAAAGTGTTGTACAAGGGCCAAATACCCGATGGGTGCGCTCCGGAAGCTTCCCTCCGGGCGACCTTGGACCTGACGTGTCACACCTCCCTCACTATCATATTCAAGGGACACCGTATAATGGAAAAGAAACCTGAGCAGCAATACCTGATAGACAGCATTGGCGCCGCCGACTCGTGGCGCATGTTTCGCATCATGAGCGAGTTCGTCGACGGCTTCGAGCTCCTGGCCGACGTCACCCCGGCGGTCAGCATTTTCGGCTCCGCGCGGGCAAAGCCGGGGGATAAAGACTACCTGATCGCGGAAAAATTGGCGGGAGCGCTGGCGAAGAACGGGATCAGCGTCATCACCGGGGGCGGGGGCGGGATCATGGAGGCGGCCAACAAGGGCGCAGCCGAAGCGGGAGGAAAATCGGTGGGGCTCAACATAGAGCTTCCTATGGAGCAAAAGCCCAACGACTACGCCAACGTAAGGCTCTCCTTCCGCTACTTCTTTTGTCGGAAGGTGATGTTCGTCAAGTACGCGCTGGCCTATATAGTCCTCCCCGGCGGATTCGGGACCCTCGACGAGCTTACCGAAGCTGTCACCCTCATCCAGACCCATAAGATCAAGCCCTTTCCGGTAATCCTGGTCGGAAAGGAATTCTGGGGAGGGCTGATGGACTGGATCACCACCACGCTCGTCCCCCGGGACAAGATAGACCGCAAGGACATCGAGATCATCAGGCAGGTCGACGACATCGACTCGATCGTGAAGATGATCTGCGACATCCGGGATATCACGTGCTGATCTCCGGGACGTGCGCTCTCGCGCGGGGGGGACAAAGCACGTATAATCTCTCCAGTCTGTAGCCTCCCCCTTTTTGCTCGCAAAGTCGGACCAGACGATAAAGGCGGCACATGTGCCGCCCTGAGATTTCTTGGCCTAAAACACCTATCGTACCTATATCCCCACGAAGACCGGCTTCCTCTCCCTGAAATAGGCAACCTCCCGGACCCCCAGCCCCTTCAGCATCGAGATGACCTCGGGGAAGTAATACCCGATGTCGTCTTTCTTGTGGGCGTCCGATCCGAGGACGACGGGTATTTTCAGACGCACAACCTCTTTTATGAGGTCGGGTGAGGGGGCAAGCTCCTGGCACGGTTTTCTGAGCGCGCCGGTGTTGATCTCGATGAAGGTGCCGGTCCGCGCCATTTCCTCCAGCACCCCGACCGCCTCGTCGGTATGGTCCCGCTTTGCGGGGTAGGTTTTTTTGAAGACCTTTATCAGGTCAAAGTGCCCCAGATAGTCGGCGATCCGTGATCGCACAAGGCTCGTCAGTATCTCGTAGTATCGGCTGTAGAGGGCGTCCACGTCCCTCTTCTCCCAGTCGTGGTGGAGGTAGTCGAACCCCCAGGTATCGATCATGTGGACGCTCCCGATGACGTAGTCGAAATTGAAGGCACGCGTCTCGGCCCCGATCCAGGCCTCTTTATCGGCGATATAGTCGATCTCCGTGCCGAAGAGGACAAGCAGTCCGGTCCCCCCACTCCTCCTTTTGCCGCGCGACTTCCGAGACATAGTCGAACCAGCGCCCGGCCAAGGCCCGGTGGTTGAAGCTCTCGATGGGGTAGTCATATCCCTCGGGCCGCGGGAAGTGTTCGGAGAATCCGAAGACCGTTATTCCCTTGCCAAAGGCCGCCTCGGCCATGTCGGCGGGGCTATCGGCACCGTCTCCGAAGGAGGTATGGTTGTGGGTATCGATCATAGCTTTACTGTGTAGCTGCATCAATCATTCGTTTTTAAAAAAAGGGGGAGCAGTGCCCCCCCTTATCTCCTTTCTTTTCTGTTGCTCCTTAGGCCGACGCGAAGGCGCTCTCGGCGATCTCCATGATGCTCATATCTTCCTTCTTGATGGCCTTGCCCAGCGCATCCACGTGGGGAAGGATGTAGGAGGCGTAGTATTTCGCCGCCGCGACCTTGCCCTGGTAGAATGCCGCGTCCTTGTTGTCCTTATAGAGAGCGGCGACCGCGGCCCAGTCCTCGTCTTTGACGTTCTTTTCCTTCTTGATGGCGACAAGTTTCTTCTCCGCGATGGAGGCCTGCCACATGAGGAGGAATCCGAGGACGGCGGTGCTCATCAGCTCAAGGAACGGATAGGCGTTGCCGATGGGGACCAGAAACTTGCCCGACGCGCCACACTGGGCGAAGAACCCGCCGATTTCGGCCAAGGTATTCTTTGCCTTCTCCAGCTCGCCGAAGGCGTCCTTGAGCGAGTCGGCTTTGTTCTTCGCAATAATGTCGCCCATCAGGGTAATGAAGCTGATGAAGTTGCCTCCCTTGTTCTGGCCCAGTTTCCGGGCCACGAGGTCCATCGCCTGGATGCCGTTTGTCCCCTCGTAGATCGAGGCGATCTTGCAGTCGCGCATGAATTGCTCGACCGGGTATTCCGCGGTGAAGCCGTAGCCGCCGTAGACCTGGATCGCATACTCGGTCACTCGGAAGCCCATATCGCTCCCCCATGCCTTGCAGATCGGGGTGAGAAGCTCAACGTATCCCATCCATTTGTCTTTCTCGGCCTGGTCGGGCACCGAGTGCGCCATGTCGATGGCGTAGGCTACGAAGTACATCAGGGCGCGCAGCCCCTCGACGTGGGCCTTCATCCATAACAGCATCCGCCGTACGTCCGGGTGGTTGATGATGGGCACCCGTGGCGCCTCGGGGTTGCGGAAGTTGGCCAGATCCGAGCCTTGCAGGCGCGTCCGCGCGTAGTCGACCGCGTGCATATAGGCGGTCGTTGCGTGCGCAAGGCCCTGCACGCCGACGCCGAGCCGTGCCTCGTTCATCATATTGAACATGATGCGCATCCCCATCCCTTCCTGGCCGAGGAGCTCGCCGACGCAGTCGTCTTTGTCGCCGAAGTTCAGGGTACAGGTGGCGTTACCCTTGATGCCCATCTTGTGCTCGACGTTGCCGGTGTTGACGTCGTTGAACTCACCGACGCCTCCGTCCCGTTAACCCGGTACTTCGGAACAACGAAGATCGAAATGCCCTTGGTGCCCACGGGCGCTCCCTCGATCCTGGCAAGGACCGGGTGGATAATGTTTTCGGTCAGGGTATGGTCGCCGGCTGAGATGAAGATCTTCGTTCCCGTGATCTTGTACTTGCCGTCGCCGATCGGCTTGGCGGTGGTCTTCAGAGCGCCCACATCCGACCCTGCACCCGGCTCGGTGAGGCACATCGTGCCCCCCCACTGTCCGGCGTACATCTTGTCCATGTATGTGCGCTTCTGTGCTTCCGTGCCGTAGAGCTCGATCAGCTTTGCCGCGCCGTGGCAGAGGCCCGGGTACATGATGAAGGCGAAGTTGGCCGCGCCGAAGAGCTCTTTAGTGGCGACGTTGATCAGCTCCGGGAAGCCCTGGCCGCCCACTTCCATATCATCCGCGATGGTGATCCACCCTCCTTCGACGAACTTCTGGTATACGTCGTGAAACGCCTTGGGTATG
Organism: uncultured delta proteobacterium; assembly: GCA_963792965.1. Taxonomy (GTDB): domain Bacteria; phylum Desulfobacterota; class Zymogenia; order Zymogenales; family Zymogenaceae; genus CAWBYW01. Next base: position 60,224 of record CAWBYW010000025.1, read on the forward strand.
GTCACTTTACCGTCCGCGAAGCTGCACGCCTCTTTGTCTCCGATGGGATTGGACGGAAAAATCACGTTGACCGCCATCTTCTCGGCCTCGTTGAGGACCATATCGAACATGTCCTTCGAGTATTCTTTGTACTTTGGATATGTGGTCAGTCCCTCGAGGTTCAGCATCTCATAGAGATTGAACTGTTGATCCCGTATATCCACCAACAGGTTAGCCATAGTCGTATCCTCCTTTGGGCGTTACTGTATCTAAAACGGAGATTTCTGAAATGAATGAGCATTCACTCACAACGCACAATAGCACGTCTATCGTTTTTGTCAACAATAAAAATACGTTGGACTCGTCTTGACATGAAAAAAGCCGTAGTTATATTAACATCATAGTTAAACAAATGAGGTGATTTGACATGGCAAAAGCAATCGGAATAGATTTGGGCACTACAAACTCGGTCGTAAGCGTGCTCGAGAGCGGGGAGCCCAGAGTAATTATCAACGAGGAAGGGGGACGAACCACTCCCTCCGTCGTGGCGTATACGGATAACAACACGATTCTCGTGGGTCAGGCCGCCAAAAGACAGGCCGTTATCAATCCGGAGAGGACCGTCTTCTCGATCAAGCGCTTCATGGGAAGGCGTTTTGATGAGGTCACCGAGGAGATGAAGATGGTTCCCTACAAGGTGACGAGGTCGGCCAACGGAGACGCGCGCGTCAGCATCGACGGCAAGGAGTACTCTCCGCCGGAGATCTCGGCGCTTATCCTCGAGAAGCTCAAGAAAGCGGCGGAGGCTTATCTCGGCCAGAAGGTAACGGACGCGGTCATTACTGTTCCGGCCTATTTTAACGACAGCCAGCGACAGGCCACGAAGGACGCCGGCAAGATCGCCGGCCTCAATGTATTGCGCATCATCAACGAGCCGACCGCGGCGGCCCTCGTCTACGGCATGGAGAAGAAGAAGGACGAAAAGATCGCCGTCTTTGACTTCGGCGGCGGCACGTTCGACATCTCCATCCTCGAAGTCGGCGACAACGTCGTGGAGGTGAAGTCGACCAACGGCGATACCCACCTCGGGGGCGACAACATCGACCACGTGATCATGGAGTACCTGATCTCCGAGTTCAAGCGCGATCAGGGGATAGACCTCGGCAAGGACAAGATGGCGCTCCAGCGCCTGAGAGAGGCCGCCGAAAAGGCGAAAATCGAGCTCTCCTCGACGATGGAGACCGAGATCAACCTCCCCTTCATCACGGCTGACGCCTCGGGCCCGAGACACATGACCATGAAGCTCACGCGGGCGAAGTTCGAGGCGTTGTCGGAGTCGATCATCCTCCGGACGCTGGAGCCGGTGAAGAAGGCCCTGGCCGACGCCGGTATGAGACCTTCCGATATCGACGAGGTGATCCTGGTGGGCGGCTCAACCCGCATCCCCCGCGTTCAGGACGAGGTGAAAACGCTTTTCGGCAAAGAGCCGCATAAAGGCGTCAACCCTGACGAGGTGGTGGGAATGGGCGCCGCGATCCAGGCGGCGGTTCTGACCGGCGAAGTAAAAGACGTGCTGTTGCTTGACGTAACGCCGCTCTCCTTGGGCATCGAGACCCTCGGCGGCGTGATGACGCGGCTCATCGAGAGAAACACCACGATCCCGACCAAGAAGAGCCAGGTATTCACCACGGCGCAGGACAGCCAGCCGGCGGTGGATATTCACGTGATGCAGGGCGAGCGAGAGCTGGCGCGAGACAACCGGACGCTCGGCAATTTCCAGCTTTCCGGCATCACCCCCGCGCCGCGGGGAGTCCCACAGATCGAGGTGGCCTTCGACATCGACGCAAACGGCATCGTTAACGTCTCCGCAAAGGATATGGCCACAGGCAAAGTCCAGTCGATCACCATCACGTCTTCCTCGGGCCTCAGCAAGGACGACGTCGATCGGATGGTAAAGGAAGCCCAGTCGCACGCCGACGAGGACAAACAGAAGAAGCGGATGGTCGAGATCAAGAACGAGGCCGACGTGCTGGTCTACCAGACCGAAAAGACCTTGAACGAGAACCGGAATAAGCTGACCGCGGCCGATATATCCGAGCTTGAGCGCGCGATCGCCGAGGCCAAGGATGCCGTCAAATCCGACGACGCGGGCCGTATCGCAGCGCACCGTGGAGACGCTGAAGGCCGCATCCCAGCGCACGGCCGAGAGGCTCTATAAGTCCGAAGGCTCCGCCCAGGCGCATACGTCCGGCGGTGGGCCGCACGCTTCGGGTCCGGGCGCCCCTCCCGGGGCGGGACAGGGCGGCACGCCCGATGATGACGTCGTAGACGCGGAATTCAAAGACGCCGTCTGAGCCGAATCGGCGCCCGGCCAAGAGAAGAGGTCATGATGTACATCATGACCTCTTTTTATCTCTAGGCAATGAGGATATATTCAGCCGCTGTCTGTGGACAATAAAAGATTAAAATAATTGTAAAGACGTTAAAATGGTGGTATATAGTATATTGTTTTAACCCCCCTGATATGAGACAACCCTATGAGAGATAAGGCCGACACTATATACCGAATCCTTGATTCCACCTACCCCGATACACAATGCGCCCTCAAGTTCTCCTCGCCCCTCGAGCTCCTGGTGGCCTCCATCCTGTCGGCACAGTGCACCGACGAGCGGGTCAACGAAGTAACAAGCGAGCTCTTTAAGAAATACAAGACGGCGGCCCAGTATGCTCAGGCGGACACCGCCGGGCTCGAAAACCAGATCCACTCCACCGGTTTTTTCCGTAACAAGGCGCGGGCCATCAGGGAGTGCACCGCCGAGATCGTCAAACGTCACGGCGGCAAGGTCCCCGATACGATGGAGGAGTCTGGTGGCGCTGCCGGGGATCGGCCGCAAGACCGCCAACCTCGTGTTGTCCTGCGGGTTCGGTAAACCCGGCATCATTGTCGACACCCACGTCTTCCGGCTGGCGCGGCGCATCGGGCTGTCGGATAAGAAAGACTCCGAGAAGATCGAGTTCGACCTCAGGGAGGCCGTCCCCGAGGACCGCTGGTCCCATCTCTCGCTCCTCCTCATCTCGCACGGAAGGGCGCTCTGCAAGGCCAAGAAGCCGCTCTGCCCCGTATGCCCCATCCGTCACCAGTGCAACTATTTTGCGGCCAACCCGACGGCTCCCTGACGCAGGCGCTGCCCGGGTCCCCCCCGTAAGTCCTCCCCTTTCATCGGTGCGCCATGAATCGACAATCCCGAGACGACTTTTATGCCTATCGCTATACGAGGGCCCTCGTGCGGCGCCCGGGTCCGGAGATGACCGGCGCGCTCAGCCGTGACGGCGGCGCCGCCCGCATCTCGATTGACCGGGCAAGCCTCGAACACGCCCGATACGTCCGGACGCTCACCGAGCTCGGGCTCGACGTCATCGAGCTTGAGCCCGACCCGGCCTTTCCCGACGGCTGCTTTGTCGAGGATACCTGCGTGATGCTCCCGGGGCTGGCCGTCATCACGGCTCCCGGCGCGCCGTCCCGCTCCGGAGAGACGGACTCCGTCGCGCGCGCGATCGCACCCCTTATGGAAGTCCGCCGGATGAAGGGCGGCGGGACGCTGGACGGCGGCGACGTCCTGCGCCTCGGCCCGACCTACCTGATCGGGCTCTCCGAGCGGACGGACCTCCGGGGAGCGGAAGAGCTTGGGGAGATCGTGCAGGATGCGGGGGCGGACTTTCGGCTCGTCGAGGTCGGCAGGGGGCTCCATCTCAAGTCGGCCGTCACCCCCCTTTCGCACGGCAGCGTCCTCGGGCTCGATTTCATCCTGAGCGATGCCGCGTTTGACGGACTGGCGAAAATTACCGTCCCGGCAGCCGAGGCCGGCGCGGCAAACGTCGTTGCCGCAAACGGAAAGATCATCATGGCCGACGGCTTCCCCGAGACGACGGAAAGGCTCGCGCGGGCGGGATACAAGGTAATCGGCTGCGACATATCGGAGTTCGCCAAGGCCGACGGCGGCCTGAGTTGCCTCTCGATACTCTGGTGAGACGAGGGAGGTTCGGGGCTCATCTTCCCCACCCGGCGACGCGACGTGCCGTCATCCCGCGCGTTCTCATTGCCTGTAGCGATAGACGGCGATAGATGCGCTTTTTGCTCTCAGTGTAAAAAAGGCGCCCGGAATCCCGGACGCCTCATGGTGTGCGTGTCGAACACGTAACCGGTCGACCGGACTTGCGACCTACTTCACGGCGGACACTGCGTCGGCATAGAGCGTGGCGAGGTCCGTGACGATCTTCTGCATGTCTCCCATCGACTTGTCCCACGTGTCGGTGGTGGCCGTCTTGACCTCCTCGAGCTTGGCCTTGGCCTCGGTCAATTTGGCTTTCACCGCATCGATCTTCTTCATCGCCTCTTCCTTGGCCGGGCTGGGCATGGCCTCCGCCTTCTTGGACAGCGCATCGATCTTGGCCTGGTAGTCGTCAATCGTTGCCTGGAACCCTTCACGAAGTTATCCTTTACGGTGGTGAACGCGCCCACGGCCGCCGTGGGAACCAACTCTACCGCCTTCTTGCACGCGGGCAACAGGGCAACCGCCAGAAACGCGACAAACACTAGAAAAGATACCAATTTAATGATTTCATGTGTTACCTCCTTAGTAACGATTGAATGGTCAAAAACATATCACACAAGATTCGCCTTGTACCCCCCCGGTCACTTTGCGTCGCAGGGGAAATCGGCCCTTTTCTAAGCCGGGCACGGCGAGATAGCTCATATCGTGGATATAAGTTCGCGGTTATCGTGGGAAAATTTATTGAAAAATATTTTTTTGGTGCTACAACCGGCAGAAGTCACCGGCTTGGTCGGTCACACGTCTATTGCACGAGAGCGGCCGCGTCACGGTAAAGACTGCTGAGCTCGTCAACGGCGGCGTCGGTATCCAGCCTGGCGTCGTCCCAGTTGTTCACGCTCGCGCTCTTCACCACCTCGAGCCTTGCTTTGACCTCGTCGTTCTCGACCGTCAACAGCTCTATCTTCTTGCTCAACTCGTCCCTTGCGCTCCCGTTCATCGCGGCGGCCTTTGTCTTCAGCTCGTCGATCTTCGTCTGGTAGTCGGTGATCTTGGCCTCGACGTCCGTGACGTAGAGGTCCTTATCGGCCGCGAGGCTGCTCACCACCGCGGTGGGGGTCATTGCCTTCGGCTCCTCGTTCCTGGCGCATCCGGAGAAAAGGGCCGCTGCCATAAAGGAAACTATACCTATGAAGACGGTCAATTTGATGGTTTTCATTGTTTCCTCCCCAATGGCTATCAAATCCGAAGGAGTATACCATGAATAATTATTAAAGTAAAGGATTATTATTTATCAAAATATGGCACGCGTGACTGTTGTCATTACGCGGGTTCAAAGCGGAGATTTTTTATCGGGCCCCCACGAAGCCTGCTTCGTGGGGTGATGTGGGGACACCATTTATGGTGTCCGCCGACACCCCAAAAATGCAAGCATTTTCGGGGGCCCCACCATCACCCCACGAAAACTCCGTTTTCGCGGGGGCCCCGATAGGAGAGGATGATTTCACCGTCATTGCGAGGGCCCGAAGGGCCCGTGGCAATCCCCTGACTGTCACCGCGAATCTCGCTTTCACCCGCCCGTTTCTATTTCCGTTGGGCAAAGAGCTTCTCAGCAGGACAGCCGATCTCTCTCTGTTTACAATATTTGCAGGCAAAGGACGAGCGGACGGCGGCGTTGCCGGCAAACGAGATGAGAAGAAAGAGCAGAAGGAGGACGCTCCGCCGCCAGGAGAAGTTGACGACGAAGAGCACCGAGCCCACGACGACGGGGATGAGGACGACCATGAAATCGGGGAGGAGCGAAAGCCACGTGATCTCTTTTGCGGCAAAGCGCTTGGGATCGCCTTTCTTGAACAACAGGGCGCAGAGCCTCCCCTTGCCGAAGGCGCACGTCTTGCCGTAGTAGAAGCAGTTCACGCAGCTCTTCCTCAAGACGTTCGCTTCCACCCCGAGGCAAAAGAGGAGATAAAGCGCCACCGCCCACGGCCCCAGCCCACTCACAATCACCGCCCCGAGGGCGTAGATCGAGAGGCTCACCGCGTTGGCCGCAAGCACATAGCGGAGAGGGAAAGAGGAGTAAGTTCTTATTTCATTCATGTCAGGAACCCAAAATAGAGTATCAATGTATGCCCATGTTCCCGGAAGGGATTTTTCATCCCTCACCAAAATGAGCCGAAGAAAGACCAGACCCCTTCCCCCTATTGCCCAGTTGACGCGTGAAGTCCGCATACGCCTTGCGGTTCAGCCGGAGGTTGTCCCTGTAGGAGAGATTTCCCACCAAGGTGATCAACGACAGGCGGCGTTGCCACACGTTGCCCCACACTCTGCGCATAATACGCGGCGTGGAGTAGAAGCTCCGGTCGCAGGAGATCATCTCTGCAATGATGGCGTCCACAGACAAATGCTTATACCTGGCCACCGGAAAGGTCAGCGTGTAGTATTTCCAGTCTTCCGGGAACTCATCGAGGGGGATGCGGTTCTCCGCTTTCATCTGGTCCCACAGGCGCGTGCCGGGCAAGGGTGTCAGAAACAGCACGTTGAGATAGTCCACTCCATACCGGCTGGCCGTCTCGGCGATACGTCTGCCGATGCCCGGTTCGTCTATGTCCAAACCGATCGATAAAGGAACCCACGACCAGGATGTTGTGCTGCTGGATGCGCCGTACGGAGGCGCGGAAGTCGCGGCCTCTGAGAAGGTTGAACTTCTTGCCGAGTTCCCGAAGCCCTTCCGGCGTGGGGGACTCAAAGCCGATGAAGACGCCTCTGCACCCGGACTTAGCAGCCAACCTCAGGAGTTCCTCGTCATCGGCGAAGTTAACGGTGGCCTGGGCAACCCATTCTTTTCGGAGGCCCGCCTGTGCCATAGCGTGGAACAGGTCCTTGGCGCGAGCAATGTGTTCGGGGCGCGTGCCGATGAGGTTGTCGTCCACCACCAGAACGCGTTTTTCACGGATCAACTGGAATTCCCGCACGACATCCCCAATGGGTCGCTGCCGGTAGCGTGCCCCGTTGAACGCCGTCACGCTGCAAAAGCTGCAGTTCAATGGACAGCCGCGTGTGGTTTGAATGGCTCCGAAGCCATATTCCGCCGGCAGCAAATCATGACGCGCCGGCGGGATATCGTTCAGCTCGACGCGCTCTCCGTCATACCGGCGCTTCAGGTTGCCGTGCCGGGCGTCGTCCAGGACCTGCCGCCAGATGCCCTCGGCTTCCCCCGTGACCACCGAATCCACCCGCTCCATGACCTCGTCTATACACATGGTTGCGTGAATTCCGCCTATGACGACGGGAACGCCGAGACGCCGGAAGTGAGCGGCCACCTCGTAGGCGCGGTTCGCCTGCGAGGTGAAAGCGGTAATGCCCACCAGGTCCGGCCGAGGCATTGCCGGATAGTTCGGCGCGCCGAGGTTCTCGTCTACGATGGAGATCTCCCACTCCGGTGGGGTCAGCCCCGCGAGAGCCATAAGGCTGAGCGGTTTCCACACGCGGTAACGGTTCCAACGGTTCTCCTTGACTCTGACAATGCTGACAAGCGGGTTGGATGGGTTGATCAGATACAGTCGCATGAGGAGCTCTCTCCCAACGCCCCGAGGGTGTAGATCGCGAGATTCACCGCGTTGGAGATGAGGACATAGCGGAGCGGGAAGGAGGAGTAAGTATTTATATCGTTCATGCCGAAAACCCACAATAGATTATATCTTGACGTGGGTGAAAAATCCACGTATTATTTACATATAGAGGGAGAAGCACAGACGGGAAACAGCACCGTCGCTCAAAGACATCCATGATATCTCTGCATCTCGGATCCACCCGGCTTGTCCGGTTGTAAGAGTTTGCCCTTTGAGATTGTTCAAAGGGTACTATAGCGCGAGAAAGGAGGTGATACAGCATGTCGGGAATAGTATCGGTTATCATTACCCTGGTTGTGGCCGGCGTCATTCTCTGGCTGATCAACACGTATGCCCCGATCGATAAGAAGATCAAGACCATCATTAACGTCGTTGTAGTCATCATTGTGATTCTCTGGTTGCTGAGAGTATTTGGAATATTCTAAGTCCGGGTGTTTGACACATGACCCGGTTTCCCACTCCCCCCAAAAAGGGAGTGGGATTTTTTGTGCCGAGAACGATCAACCTCCTTTGCCTCCTCAGGTCTCACTTCAAAACCCTGACTGCAACCCAGGTGAGATGAGCTACCATTAACGAGGCAATGCCCGCATCTATAAAGAGCCACAAGACCCTCTCCAGGCGAAAGGTCTTACATTCGCTCTATTTATCATCCGAAAAGCTTCTGATAGAAACAACGTTATGTGCTTTAATGAATGCCCTTCCGATTTCATCTACTAATGTCCGTAGGATCTCACAATAAACGGCTGTGTCTATATTCGTTCTTTGTAGTAATAGACTCGTAGTAATCTGGGTGAGCGATATGGCAGCTTGATGGCCTGGGTCCGCTAGTCCTGCGTTACTTGGACCAGCCAATAGAATAGGTTGAGATTTTGGATTTAGACCCAGTCTAAAGAACAGCCCTCTGGCGCTAGCATGAACGTTATGCGAAGACATCTTATAATAGGGCCTCAAGTGACCTAAGCCTGCAAAATCTTCTATGTCCCTAAGACTAGGTTTAGCTTTCCCAATTACCTCTGACGCCCACCCATAATCCTCTCCAAAGTTTCTTCCGTACTGTTCTATTAACTTATCATAGTTAACTTCCCGTTCTCTCAATTCCTTCCTAGAGAGGGGTTTAGTTCCCAATATCTCACAGTTGGTCTGGTATGATTCAGTTGCCTTATGGCATTCGACGATATCATGCAAGAGGTACTTCTCGGCCAACTCGTTGCCCTGAGAGCTAGGAATTAAACTCACTACAGAAATTTCATGTAGAGACCGCCACCGAGCGTGTGCACCATCTGCAAAACCTGACCTAAGCAGGGTTAATACCTCTTGTGCCACTTGACAGGCTCTTGAATGTAACCTCGTTAACGCGTCAAAAACATAGTCATTATTAGCAGACGCCTCGTCTCTATATTGGCTATTAAAAGACGCTCCCGCTTCTAACGATATGATTATGAGTATGTTCAATAGATCAAGAGCGCGGCCCCATACCACATAGAGCCTAGATTCGAAACCCGCTTGATATTCGTGATTCTCTCTTAGAATCCTTACCGAATCCTTCTTAAGCTCCTTTAGGGTACGTTTCGCACCTATATTAATAGCGGTTCCCAATATTCGAGGCATCTCTAGTGATAGCCTTTTCTCCAATTTTTTCATATTAGTCGTAGCATCGACAATTCCCTTTTCTAGAGCATCTTCTAGAGATCTTCGTAGTTCCTCTTCTGACCCTTGTTTCGTATTTGATAGTTGCCTATCGTCAAACTTAAGTACTAATTCCTTCTTACTAGGTTGCTCAAGATATGCTCTGACTACTTCTAATTGAGCTTCGGTAAGCCTCACCCCCAATCGCCTAAGCTCCTTCTTGATTGACTCAGTCATAAGTCTTACCGGATTAAGAATTTCCCGAAGCCGTTTGTCAAAGACGTCCTGTAAATCTTTCATTTCATATAACCAATTAACTACTACAAGCCAATTAAGCCAAAGCGGGGGCTCTATTCAAAACTGGTACTCCCGTTCCCTAAATATCCTGCGTCGAATGCGGCGTAATAAAATAGACCGGGATACCCAGGTAGATCAGCAATGGCTTGCCGAATCCTACCACTTCAGGCTGACGAGCCACAGCATAAGGCCCGCCACCAGGACATTAAAGATCATGGAGACGTTGCCCCACGAATAGTTTCTTTTCCTGACCATGTCGACGAGGTGGTTGACCGCAGAGCCCGCCTTGAAGACGAACAGGACGATGATGAGCGCCGACCAGAACTGGACGGTCTGGAAATGCGGGACCTCCACGGCCAGCACGCCGGCCGTTGCAAACCCCAGGTGAACAAATCCGACCTCCCGCTGAAAATTCCCGTCCCCCCGGTCGAAGCCCGCGGATTTCGCGACCTTTTCCCCCAAAAAGACCAGCCCCACGAACGAGAAGCATCCCTGGATATATACGGCGTAAAAGATGAGGTTCTTGAGCAACACGTCGACCCGGTCGACGCCCGGACTGCGCGCGATCGCCGAGAACGACACAATCAGCGCGATAACGGGGAGGATGAAGATATACCACCTCCCGATGATATCCACCAGGATAATACGGATAACCCGTCCTGTTTTCGATTCCGTGTCCATAGCGCACCCTGCACTCCAAAAGCAAGTAGCGGAAGAGCACGAAAAGTCCGGAGTAAGTTTTCCTCGGGTATTGAGCCGGATTATACCATAACCGTAAAAAATGCAATTAAAAATTGCGCATGGCGTGGGGGAAAAGGGCTTTAAGGCGGACGTTCTCACTTCGAAGTCAGGGGATTGCTTCGGTCGCGATGCTCCCTCGCAATGACGGAAAGGTGTCATCGCAAGCCCCCCGTCTCCCATCGGGGCCCCCACGAAGCCTGCTTCGTGGGGCGATATTACCTCCCCTGCCTCATCCGCCAGAGCCTGATGAGGTTCGCGATCGTCTTGCCCGCCTTGTGGGGGCTGTTGAAGGTGGGGGCGCCGGCGGCGTCGGCCTCGGCAAGCTCCGTGGCGCCGCTTCCGAAGTGCGTCGCCATCAGGCAGACGATGGCGGGCTTGTTGTGCTTTTTGGCGATCTCGGCGTATTCTTTGGCGGGAAACTTGATCCCCACGTCTATCCCGGAGCTGTAGCAGGAGCAGGCAAGGTGGACGTCGGGCTGCGAGAGCGCGATGTCGGTGGCCTTCAGATACATCGACGTGTCAAACCAGGCGTGGGCAAACATGTCAAGCGGGTTGATCGGCACGGTGAACTGGGGGACGAACTTCAGGATCTCTTCCTTGTGCGCGGCCGTGAAATCGGGGATCACCCCGCCCCCCTCCTCCACCGTCTGGGCGACGATGAGGGCCGGCCCCGCCGTGTGGGTGAAGAGCGCCACGCCCGGGCCCTGGATCTGCGGCAGCATCGAGAGCGCCTTGGCCGTGTCCACCAGCTCCTCGTAGTCGTCCACGAACAGCACCCCGGCCTGCCGGTAGGCGGCCTTGTAGATCTCGCGCGAGGCGCTCATCGAGCCCGTGTGCGATTTGGCGAGCCGCCGCGTCGTCTCGGTAAAGCCCGCCTGGTAGGCGATGATCGGCTTTTTCGCCGAGGCGCGCCGCGCCGCCTCGAGGAACGCCCGCCCGTCGTCCATCCCCTCGATGAAGAGGCAGATCACGTCGGTGTCTTTATCCTCGGCCAGATATTCGACGATCAGGGGAAAGTCGAGGTTGACGCGGTTACCGATGGAGACGAACTTGCTCACCCCGACGTTGTTGTCCATCATCGTCGTGAGGATGGCAGAGCCCGTCCCGCCGCTCTGGGAGACCAGCGAGACGCGCCCCCGCTTCATCATGGGAGAGCGGCGAGCCGAAGGTGGCGTTGAGGCCGAAAGGCAGGTTGAGCGCCCCCACACAGTTGGGCCCGACGATCTTGATGCCGAATCGGTCGGCCGTCTCCTTGACCCGCGCCTGCAGCGCCTACCCCCTCCCCGCCGATCTCGCGGAACCCCCCCGCGAATATCACGGCTCCCTTTGCGCCCTTCTTTGCCGCGGACACGAGCGCCCCCTCGATCTTGCTGTGGGGCACGGCCAAGACGAAGAGCTGGGCGTCCTCCGGGATCTCCTCGATGGAGCCGTAGCCCGGCATCTCCATCACCGTCTGGTCCTTTAAGGATGGGGAGACGGGGAAGATCTTTCCGGCCAGCCCCCCCGTCTTGAGGGCCAACAGCGCCTGAAACCCGAGCTTGACGGGGTTTGTGGACGCGCCGACGACGGCGACGTTTCGGGGATAGAAGAGGTCGTGAAGCGTCTCGAATTCCTGTTTGTTCATGGGGAATACCACCGTGGAAGCGAGGCAGGGACAAAGGTCAGGAAACACGGGCGGCCGGGAAGGCCGCCCGTGCTCATCGTTACGTTATCCCGCAAAAGCTGTGCTTTTGTGGGCGCTCCGTGAAATCTCCGATTTCACGGGGCGCCATCGGGGCCCCCAAAAATGCGTGCATCTCTTAGGGAGACTTCCCACACCCACGAAACCCGGACCCCTTCTTTATCTCTCCCGCCGGGGCCCCCGCAAAATCGAAGATTTTGTGGGGTGACTAAGCGTGGAACTTGCTTTTCCTGCGCTTATCCCGCACCGAGTCGGTGGGTCTCAGCGTCGAGGCCTCGCCCGTGAAGAGCTTCTCGATCCCGATGCTCTTTGCCCCCTTCTCGTGCATGGCTTCGCAGACCTCGCACTCCTCGTGCTCGATGGCCGGCTCCGTGTAGGCGGAGATAAACCCCTCGTAATTTCGGAAGATGATCTTGTGGTCGCTGCGGCTGATCATATACTGGGGCATGACGGGGATCTTCCCACCACCGCCGGGAGCATCAACAACGAAGACCGGGACGGCCATGCCGGTGGTGTGGCCGCGCAGCCGCTCCATGATCTCGATCCCCTTGCCCACCGAGGTGCGAAAGTGCTCGATGCCCACCGAGAGGTCGCACTGGTAGAGGTAGTAGGGACGGACGCGTATCTTCATCAGGCCGTGGACGAGCGCCTTCATCACGTGGCTGCAGTCATTGACCCCGCGCAGCAAGACCGACTGGTTGCCCACCGGTATCCCGCCCCTCGACAGCAGGTCGCAGGCCTTTGCCGACTCTTCCGTGATCTCCTTAGGGTGGTTGAAGTGGGTGTTGACCCAGACCGGATGATACTTCGCCAGCATATCGACGAGCTCGGGCGTGATCCGCTGGGGCAGCACCACAGGCGTCCGCGTCCCGATCCGGATGATCTCCACGTGGGGGATCTTGCGAAGCTCGGCCATAATCCATTCGATCTGGTCGTCGCCGAGCGTCATGGGGTCCCCGCCGGACAGCAACACGTCCCGGACCTCCGGGGTGGCCTTGATGTAGTCGATGTCGGCCTGGAGCTCTTTTTTGGAGCGCATGTTGTCGAACACGCCGACCATACGACGGCGCGTGCAGTGCCGGCAGTACATGGTGCACTGGTCGGTGACCTGAAAGAGGACCCGGTCGGGGTAGCGGTGGGTGAGCCCCGCCACGGGGGAATCCTCATCCTCGCTGAGCGGGTCTTCGAGGTCGCCCGGGGCCTTGTGGGTCTCGTTGACACTCGGGATGGCCTGCCGCCTGATGGGGCAGCGCGGGTCGTCGGGGTCCATGAGGCTGGCGTAATAGGGGGAGATGGCCATGCGGAAAAGCTCGAGGGTCCGCTTGATCCCCTCTTCCTCATCGACGGTGATCCGCACGACTTTTTTGAGCGCATCGAGGCTCGTGATGCGATTCTTGATGTGCCACCGCCAGTCGTTCCACTCCTCGGGAGTGACTTTCTTGAAAAGCTCAATATCTTTGTAGTTTCTCATTGGTTTATCCTTTGGCGTCTGTTTTTTTGGATACGCGCCGCGCAGGACGTACCGAATGTACGTTGCTGCGCGTCGCTCCTTTCTCGGGAATAGTGGTGGCCTCCGAGGGCCAAAGGATCTCAGTCAGGTTTGTACGCGCCCGTCTTGTAGCCCCCGGTGCCGATCCGGAGCTCGTTGAGCATGCTGACAAACCAGATATGTATGCTGTGAATCGCCATCTTATATTATTTTCTTCATTCTTTTATGCGCCGTCGGTCGGCCCCATCTGGCGACAACGGCACGCCGATGCCTACCTCTTCAGCTCTTTTCTGGCCGCCGCGATCGCCTCGGCCACTACCGAGATTCCCTCCCTGAGCGGCTCCTCGTGATGATGAGCGGCGGGTTGATCTTGACCGTGCCGCCGCCGGGGCCCAGCGGCGCGTAGAGCATGACGCCCTTCTGGATGCATTTTTCCACCACCGCGAAGGCGAGCGGATGGTCGGGCTCCTTGGTCCCGTTCTTGACGAACAGGATGGCGGCAAGCAGACCCTTGCCCTGGACAGCGCCGATGAGGTCGCTGTGCTCTTTCTGTATGCGGGAAAGCTCCTTGTGGAGGATATCCCCCATCTTCCGTGAATTGTCCACGAGCTTGTTCTTCTGGAGCATCTCGATGCTGGCCAGCGTCGCGCGGCAGGTCAGCGGATTGCCGCTGTGCGTCGAGGTCATCTCGCCGGGGCCGTAGATGTCCATGAACTTCGAGTTGCCGATGACCGCCGAGATCGGCAGCCCCCCGCTCATCCCCTTGCCGCAGCAGATGATATCGGGGATCACGCCGTAGTGCTCGATGGAAAAGAGCTTCCCCGATCTTCCGAAGCCCGCCTGCACCTCGTCGTCGATCAACAGCGCCCCGGCGCTGTCGCACCATTTCCTGAGCTTCTTTACATATTCTTCGGGGTAGAAGCCGGCGATGCCGCCCTGGTAGCTCTCCATCATGACGCCGCAGACCCGGTCCTTGCCGATTCCCTTCTCTTTGAGGGTATCCTCGAAGACGGAAAACGAGGTGTTCTCGAAGCGGTAACCGTCCGGGAAGGGTACCTGGACAAACGTCGGATCGAGGTCGCCGATCCACTCTTTGAGCGCCGGGATGCCGCCGGCAAGCTGGGAGCCCAGCGTCCTGCCGTGGAACGCCCCGGTAAAGGTGACAAAGACGTTCTTCGTGGGCCCCACGGTGTGCCTGCCCCAGGTCTTGGCAAGCTTGATGGCGTTTTCGGTCGCCTCGGCGCCGGTGGTCAGCAGGAAGACCTTATCCATCCCCTTGGGGGCGATCTCGATCATTTTCTTGACGAGCTTTGCCCGCGGCTCGTTGGGGAAGCAATAGGAGTGAATCATGCCGGAGTTGATCTGATCCACGAGCGCCCGCTTCATCTCCGGCGGGAGGTGTCCGCAGTTGGCGACGAGCACGCCGGAGGAAAAGTCTATCCACTTGTTGCCGTACCGATCGCGGACGGTGAAGTTCTCCGCGCTGTCCCAGATGATGAGCGGCTGGCCGCTCATCGAGATCGGCTCGTATTTTCTCAGCTCTTTTAAGATCGGGATCGACTCCGGCACCGGGATGTCGGTGGCAATCTTGCGATACGTCGTCGTTATCCTCTCGGTCTTTTTGGGCACCAGCTCGTAGTTCATGTACGCCATCGTTCAAACCTCTCCTATTCCTTTTTCGTCCTCTGTAGTTCTTTCGGGGTCACGCAGACGCCCCGCGCCCGGGTCACGAGGACGGGCGCGGCGCAAAATCGGCCGCCGAGGCGCTGATGTCCCGACGGGCGGCGATCACCTTATATGCCTCAAACTCCATGGTCCGCGAGGTGGCCCCCACCTTGGTGATCCTCCCCGTTGCCTCGATATAGTCCCCCTCGTAGACGGGGGCGATGAACTCGACCTCGTCATAGCGCAGGAACAGACCTTCGTCCCCATCGAGCCGGATGAGGAGCTCGGTGGCGACGTCGCCGAAAAGCGAGAGCACCCTGGCGCCGTCCACGAGCCCGCCGCCGTAGTGCGCATCCGACGTGCTCATACGCAGCCTGATCATCGCCTCGCCACTCGTCGCCTTGTCCTTCATCGCTCCTCAACGGTAAAAAATAATAATAGCCAAAATCGCGTCTCTTTGCAA
>CAWBYW010000026.1:0-24199 GCA_963792965.1 uncultured delta proteobacterium
CCATGCGCATCCTTCCATAGTTTGCGCGGGTCGTGTCGATATCATCTCCCCACGGATAGGCCTTTCCGACGAGCCCGCCCCGTGCGGCTTTTTCCCATTCAGCCTCGGTGGGGAGGCGCTTCTTTGCCCACCGGGCGTAGGCCTCGGCCCCGAAGTAGGTCACCATAACCACGGGATAGTCCCCGTAGCCCTCCTCACTGACGAACTTGCCGTTTATCTCGTTGATCCTGCAATCCTCACTGTTCAAAAGGAGGTAGTGCGCCCCGCCCTCCATCCGGTTTCCCACCGCGTTGAGGAAAGCCGCATACTTGTCGTTGGTGACCTCGCACTTATCGATGAAGAAGTCGCCCACGTATACCCGGCGCTCGGGCCGCTCGCCCGTCTCCCCGTAGTTATTTCCCATGACGAACTCGCCCGCGGGGACAAGCACCATGTCGTCATATTCACCCGCGTGAGCGGGTCCCGGCATGCAGAGGGCCGCCAGGAACGCCAGCACGCACACCGCTGTTTCGATCTTCACCGGATCACCTCATCTGTCAACGAAGGGACTTCATCATCCTCTGCACGTCGACGATTGCCTTCTCAAGCGCGGGCATGGAGCTCTGAAGGCCCGCGAAATCTTTATTGATCTTCTTAAGCTCCGGGACGTATCGGCGCCGCTCCGACTCGCTTGGCCCATTCTCGACGGAGGCAAGCGTCATCGAGACGAAATTGAAATCCGCGCCGAGGTCAAGCATCTCCTTGGAAAACTGGAAGTTCTTTTCGGCCGTCGTGATGCAGACCGGGATCCCCTCAACGAGCGCGTTGACATACTCCTCCTTCGTCACAAAGGGGAAGCCCTCGCCCCATTCGAGCCCGAGGAAATTGTTGGGGGCCATGTCGCGGTCAAGGAGTTCCTTGATCGCCAGGAAGAGCCTGCCGGTGACCGTCAGCGACACGAACAGCGGGTCCTCCACGTAGAGGGCTTCATGTTTTTCCTTATAGACCTCGTATACGTAGGCCGCCTCGGCGACCTTCGTGGAGAAGACCGGATCCGGGAGCCCCACCTTGAGATAGACCATCAGCTCGTGATATTTATCAAAGAGGCCGCGAGAGTCGGCGAGAAAATCCTTTTCTCTTTCATACGGGGGCCAGTAGGTCGAAAAGAACCAATAGCTGCCCCAGAGGACAAGGACAAAAAAGAGGACGAGGAGAAAACCGTTCCTGATGCCCCGCTTCCCCTTTTCGACCGGCGCAAGGGGAGGCACCGGCGCGGCCGCCACGTTCGGCTTCTTGCCGGCGGACAGGAAACCGAAGAAGCCCCTTGGCGCCGATGGAGTGACCGCGACGGGCTCGGTCTGGTCCCCTGCCCCGGCCTCCGGGATTTCGGCACCGAGATCGACGAAGGGCGGGCCGCCATCCGACACGATATCCTCCTCGCCAAGCGAGATGATCTCGTCACCGCCCGAGGCCTCGGGAATCTCTTCTTTAAGGTCTATTCCCTCGATGTCGACCAGGAGATCATCGTCCGGGATCGCGTGGACGTCCGCGTCCGCCATAACCCGCGTAAAGGGGACATCGTCGCCGGAGCGGCTACCGACGAGGATATCTTCTCTTTTTGTCCGTTTCGTCTTCGCGGGTAGGTCCGGTGCTCTTGGGGGAGTATCGAGACCCGATAGGGACTCGGCAGCCGGCGTGAAGGTTTTCCGGCAGCGGGGACATCTCACGCTCCCCGAAGAGGCCTTCAGCTTTTCTTCACTGATGCGGCCCGAGAGGCCGCAGTGGGGACAGGTAATCTTCATACGACACCCCAATTAACCACGTGGCTATTTATTCTATTGATTTTGCCCCACTCTTGTGCAAGAATTGCTCAATTATAGGGAATCGGTGCTTAAAAATCAAGGTTTTTTGCGACTCCCTTTCATCCCGCAACTTTTTTTAACATGCCATGACCACCCTGCGCGAGACGATAAAAGAACAGGCCCTCGACGTCTTTCGACACGCCATCCGGGGCGCCGACCCGACGACGACGGTCGCGCGGGCGCTTTCGGACATGGAGCGTGAGATCCGGCCGCATCGGCGCGTCGTGGTGATTTCCTTCGGCAAGGCCGCCGTACCCATGGCCGAGGCCGCGCGTGACGCCGTCGGTGACCGGATCGTCGGCGGCGTCGCCGTCACCAAGTACGGTCACGGGGGCGACCTCGGGAATATCCCGGTGATCCAGGCCGGCCATCCCATTCCGGACGAAAGCGGGGTTCGGGGAGCACGGAAAATCCTTGAAGCCGTCTCGAGGATGGGCCCCGACGATCTGGTGCTTGTGCTGGTCTCCGGCGGGGGCTCGGCGCTCCTGTCGCTGCCCGCCGACGGGATTTCCCTTTCCGATCTCATAGAGGTCAACCGGCTCCTCATCGATTCGTCTGCGGATATTGGTGAGATCAACACCGTCAGGAAGCATCTGTCCGCAATCTCGGGGGGAGGCTCGCCGCCCTCTCGCGGCCCGCCCGCGTCATCTCGCTTATTCTCTCCGACGTCGTCGGGGACGACATGGCTGCCATCGCCTCCGGGCCCACCGCGCCCGATCCCACGACCTTCGGCGACGCGGCCGGAGTGCTGAAAAAATACGGGCTTGCCGACATGATCCCGCCCTCAGTGAAGCGGCGGCTCGCCGCCGGGATGGCCGGAGAGGCTGGCGGAGACGCCTAAACCGGGCGATCCGGTCTTTGACGGCGTGACAAATCTCATCGTTGGTAACGCCGCCGGGGCCCTCACCGCGGCCCGGGAGCGGGCGGATCTGCTTGGCTTTTCCTCCCTCGTCCTCTCTTCCGGCTTTACCGGAGACACTCATCAGCTGGCGCGCTTTCATGCCGCTGTCGCCCGCGAGATGGTAGGATATGAGCGGCCTGCCGCGCCCCCGGCCTGCATCATCTCGGGCGGAGAGACGACCGTTACGGTCACGGGCATTGGTAAGGGCGGCCGGAACACCGAATTTGCCCTTGCGTTCGCGCAACAGACCTGCCCCGCCGAGGGGATCTTCGGCCTCTTCTGTGGGAGCGACGGCACCGACGGCCCAACCGATGCCGCGGGGGCGTTTGTCGCCCCCGATACCATGGAGCGTGCGCGAGGAGAGGGCCTTGATCCCGACCGATATCTGAAGAACAACGATTCGTATTCGTTTTTTCGGGCGATCGGGGACCTCATCATCACCGGCCCCACGCGGACAAACGTCATGGACATCCGCCTCGTTTTTGCCATAAAGGGGGTGCCCCGATGAACGAAAAGCGCCCCCCCGGCCTGATCGGACGATTCTTGAGGGGATTGTTCGCGCCCCTGAGGGGACTGCGGTTTCTCTTCGCCAACCGGCGGCTGTTGAAATACGCGGCTTTTCCCACCCTTATCAACGTCATCCTTGTCTGTTTCCTCTTCTATCTCGGCGTACACTTCTCCCATGAGCTCGTATCCCGGTTCATACCGGCCCAGGCCCAGTGGTACTGGGCGGTGCTGACCTATTCCATTGAGGTCGTCGTTATAGTCACGCTTATTTTTTTCCTCGCCGTTGTCTTCTATATCCTGGCCGGCATCATCTGCGTCCCGTTCAACGACCTGCTCTCCCGGAAGACAGAGGAGATCCTCGCCGGCAAGAAGGATGAGGAGCCGTTTTCGATGCGCCTTTTTGCCAAGGATATCGTCTTCTCATTGAAGAACGAGATCAAGCGGACTTTCATCCTGCTGATTCTCCTGTTGTTTCTTCTGATCCTGTACGTGATCCCCGTCGTCGGGAAGCCCGCATATCTGGTCTTTGGTAATATTGCGACGATGCTGTTCTTGGCATACGATAACCTCGACTATGCACTGGCAAGAAGGCGGCTCTCGTTCGGCCGGAAGTGGAAGTTCATCCTCGGAAATCTCTCGTCGACCCTCGGTTTCGGGGCGGGGGCATTGTTCTCCGTTCTCGTCCCCTTCTTCAATTTCATCGTCATCCCGCTCACGGTGGTCGGTGCCACGCTCCTCTTTATCGAAATCGAGCGCTGGAACACCAACGTCCCCGACATGAGGCCGTCAGCCCAAAAAGGAATAGCAAGATGAAAGGTAGATTTCTCCTCTTGGTCATCTTCTTCTTATGCGCGGCGGTCGCCCACTCGATGGATCGATCGGCCGTGATCACCGGCGCCCGGGTCCAGATGCACGAATCACCGTTGGGTGACTCTCGGGTGATGGGCCTGTTGAACAAAGACACCACCGTGGAGGTGATCGGGAGAACCGAACAGCCCGACGAGACCCTCCAGTTTTCCGACTTCTGGTATCACGTGAGCTACCGGGGCAAGAACGGGTGGGTCTTCGGCCAGTTTATCAATCCTTCATCCGGGGGAAGGGGACTGGCCGGGATATTCACCGCCGATGAGCTGATGCGCTACTGTGCGCTCTCGGCCACCAATCTGGCCAACTGTAAGAAGGCTACGGCATACCGGGCGCTTATCGACTCCTCGATCCTTTTTATCTCCGACATTAAAGAGATAACCGGAGACCCGATACTCTCGCGATTCGCGGGGGCCACCGGCGCGTATGAGCTCCTTGCCGATTGCTACCTCGCCGTGGGATATGCCGGGACGGGAGATTTTAAGGATGCGCAGAGGATAAAGAAGCAGCTGCTCGGCTACAGCCTCACGACGCCACTCCCCGACAAGACGACACTGGATTCGAAGATCGACGAGATCGACGCGATGATCCAGGGTAAGGAAAAACTTCCGAAGTAACTCAGAAAGGCTATTATCTATGGAGTCCGTCGACATCTTTTTCAATCCCGCGAGCTTTGCCGTCATCGGGGCTTCCGAAAACCCGAGGAAGGGAGGAAACATCGTCGTGCGCAACCTCCAGCGCTTCGGCTGGAAGGGAACGATCTATCCCATCAACCCGCGCGGCGGGACGATCGCCGGGATCACCGCCTATGAGAGCATCCTTTCGGTGCCCGGTGAAGTGGAGCTGGCCATGATGGTTATTCCGCGAAACCTTGTGCCGAAGTCGTTGGAGGAGTGCGGGAAAAAGGGGGTGAAGGGAGTCATCATCTCCACGGCGGGCTTTTCCGATTCCGGAGAAGAAGTGGGGAGGTCCCTCGAGCGCGAGATCACCGAAATCGCCCGACGCTACGATATGCGCGTCATGGGACCAAACAGCATCGGGACGATAAACGTCGCGGACGGATTCGTCACCTCCATCACGACGCTCGTCAAGCCGCCGACCGGCTCGGTCTCCTTTTTCGGGCAGACCGGTATGTTTGCCTCCGGCTTTTTCAGCTGGATCACATCGTCCCAGAACTTTTCCGTGGCCAAGGTCGCCTGCCTCGGCAATAAGTCGGACGTGGATGAGTGCGACGTCCTCAACTTCCTCGGAAATGATCCCCCGACCGACGTGGTTGGTGTCTACCTCGAAGGGGTCCGGGATGGGAGGCGCTTCCTGGAGACGGTGCGGGCGGTCTCGCAAAAAAAGCCTGTCGTGGTGCTCAAGTCCGGCCGGACCGAGCGGGGGGCCCGCGCCATCTCGTCGCACACGGGGACCCTGGCTGGCGAAGACCGGATATACGACGGCATCTTCCGTTCCCTCGGCGTGATCCGAGTGGCCGACTTTGATCATTTTTACGACGCCCTCAAGGTCTTCTCGTTTTGTCCCGTCCCCCCGGGCAGTCGGCTCGGCGTGGTGTCTATTACCGGCGTGGGGTGCGTGCTCGCGTCCGACGCCATGGGAGCAACGGGACTTTCCACCCCGCCGCTCTCGAGCGCCGCTAAAATGAAGATGGAGACGGTCTTTCCTTCATGGGCCCAGATGAAGAACCCGGTTGACATGTGGTTTGCCATTGAGAACGTGGGACCCGAGAAGGCCTACGAGGTCATCACGGACTCCATCATCAGGCAACATGATATCGATATGATCCTCCTCATATTCACTCTCATCCCGGAGTCCGATTTCGACGCAGCCGGTATCGTTGCGAAGATCCGCGACGAAAATCCGGGAAAGCCCGTCATCGCCTGCTTCATGGGGGGCGAGTTTTCGCTCTTTTCCCGATGGTACGCCGACTTCGAGCGACTGAGGATCCCGGTCTTCCCCGACCCCGGCAGGGCCGTCGAGGCGGCATGGGCGCTCTTCCGGTACGCTCGGTTCTTGAACGAAATCAAGGAGAGACAACAGGCGCCGCGTGAGCCTGTCCCGGTATCATCCGGCGCCGTTTAACTACTTTTTTGAAGGGGAAAAACCGTGATACCCTACCCCAATATCAGCCCGGTAATGCTGAAAATCGGAAAGATCGAGATCCGCTGGTACGGGATGATGTACCTGGTCGGATTCGTGATCGCTTTTTTCGTCATGAGGTACCTCGCCATGAGGAAGAAGGTGCGGCTCGTCGGCGACGACCTCTGGGACTATATCTTTTACGCCATGCTCGGTGTGATTGTCGGGGGGAGGCTCGGCTACTGCCTCTTCTACGCGCCCGCCTACTTCTTGGAATATCCCCTCAAGGTCTTCGCCCTCTGGGAAGGGGGGATGTCGTTTCACGGCGGGTTCCTCGGCGTCCTCCTCGGGACATTCTACTATTGCTGGAAGAAAAAGACCGCTTTCTATGACGTGGCCGACATCGCCGTGGCCGCCGCGCCCCTCGGGATCGGACTGGGCCGGATCGGCAACTTCATCAACGGGGAGCTCTTCGGGCGGGCGGCCGATGTCCCCTGGTGTATGATCTTCCCCGGGGGGGGACCGATCTGCCGCCATCCCTCCCAGCTCTATGAGTCGCTCACCGAGGGGCTCCTCTTGTTCTGTATCCTCTTTGTTATGAACCTGAAGCGCGCCCGGAGCGGGGTCCCCTTCTGGTCTTTTTTCCTCTTCTACGGGATATTCCGCTTCACCAACGAGTTCTTCCGCGAGCCCGACCCTCAGCTCGGCTTCATCCTCGGGCCCTTTACCATGGGCCAGCTGTTGTCGGCCCCGATGATTGCGGTGGGCGCCATAATGGTCGGATACCTCATGCTCCGAACGGATCGGGGAAAGGCCGTCACGAAGGGAAAGAAACGATGAGAGCCACCAAGATCGTCTGCACCATCGGCCCCGCCTCCCGATCAGAAGAGACGATCCGGGAGATGGTAAAGGCCGGACTGGACTGCGCCCGACTCAACTTCTCCCACGGCACGCACGATGAGCATGGGGAGGTGATCTCCCGTATACGCTCCGTCGAGCAACAGCTCAAACGTCCCATCGGCATCATGATGGATCTTGCCGGGCCGAAGATCCGGGTGGGCGACATTGGGCAGCGGGCCATCGAGCTTACCCAGGGAGAAACGGTCGTCATCTCGGAAGATGTCGTCTCCCCCTCGTCGTCCACCGATGCCCCAAAGGTCATCCCCATCGGATATCCGGGGCTCGCAAAAGAGGTGGCGCCCGCGCAAAGGATCTTCATCGCCGACGGCACCATCGAGCTCGTGGTGCTGGGTGTATCCGGCGATACGATCACGGCGCGGGTCGCCGGCGGGGGCGTCGTGACGTCGAGGAAAGGGGTCAACCTCCCCGATACAAGGCTCTCGGTGACGTCCTTTACCGAGAAGGACGCGCTTGACCTCGCCTTCGGGCTTGCGGCCGGCGTCGATTGGGTGTCGATGTCGTTCGTGCGCAAAAGTAGCGACATCGAGCTGGTAAAGAAGATCATCGCCCAGAAGAATAAGAAAACGCCCGTCATCGCCAAGATCGAGAAGGCCGAGGCGGTCTCAAACATCGACTCGATCCTTGCGGCGGCCGACGGGTTGATGATCGCCCGGGGTGACCTCGGCGTCGAGACACCGCTCGAGGACGTGCCGCTGGTGCAAAAGCGCCTCATCGACCTTGCCAACGGGGCGGGCAAGCCCGTCATCACCGCCACCCAGATGCTCGAAAGCATGGTGGAACAGCTGCGGCCCACGCGGGCGGAGGTGGCTGACGTGGCCAACGCCGTCATCGACGGGACGGATGCGGTCATGCTTTCGGAGGAGACCGCCGTGGGCAAGAACCCCGTGCTTACGGTTGCCACCATGGCAAAGATCGCCGCCGCAACCATCAACGGCACCTCTCCGGACCAGTGGGTTTGGAAGGCGCAGCAGTACCGCCAGGACGACATCACGGGGGCCGTCTGCCACGCCGCCTATCACACGGCGCGAAACCTGAATGCGGCCGCCATTATCACGCCCACTTCCTCCGGCACAACCCCCCGATTGATCGCCCGCTATAAGCCGAAACAGCCGATCATCGCACTTTCCGCCGATATCCAGACGGTACGCCGGCTTACCCTTTCCTTCGGGATCATCCCGAGGCACGTTTCGTTTGACAAGAACGTGGAGGACATGACCCGGGCAGCGAGGGAAGAGGCGCTCAAGACGGGGCTCGTTAAGAAGGGAGAGGTGGTGGTCATCACGGCGGGCCTGCCGGGGGGGACGCCCGGCACGACGAACCTGATCAAGGCGGAGGTATTGTAGACCGAGGGCTTCGATTTCCCGGCGAGTGCGCCGGGGGTGGATAAGACGGGTGACAACCGTGGAACCGGAGAATGGCATGAACACTCGTGAGAGATTCCACGCGACGTGCAACTTCGAGAAGATCGACCGCCCCATCCAGTTTGACGCCCTCGGATTCTGGGACGAGACGCTGGTGCGCTGGCATAAAGAGGGCCTTCCCGAAACCGTGATCGACGCCACCTTTACCGCCCCCGACTATTTCGGTTTTGATTCCCTGAGCTGGCTTCCCATCGCCGCCAACACCGACTATGAGCCCGGCTTCTGGCCGGCCTTCGAGGAGGTGACGATCGAAGAGGGAGAGGGGTATCTCATCAAGAAGGACGTGGGCGGAAACACCGTGAAGGTCAAGACCGACGGGCACTCCACCATTCCCCAGTACCTCGATCACCCCGTCAAGACGATAAAGGACTTCGAGGCGCTCCAGGTGGCGTCTGGACCCCGAGACGCCCGAGCGCTTCACCCAGTTCCTCGACATCATGATCGGGATGGCGACGGCCAAAGGAGACGACACCTATAGCTGCGCCCACTGCTGCGGCCTGTTCGGGCTGTTCCGCCTGCTGTTGGGCCTCACGGGCCTCTCCGTTGCGACAAGGCGGGACCCCCAGCTCCTTCACGCGATCGCACGCCAGTGGGTGTTCATGAATAGCGTCCTCTTGAAAAAGACGCGCGAAAAGGCCCCGGTCGACTGGGTCTTCTTCTTCGAGGACATGTCCTATAAGAACGGCCCGATGATCTCCCCCAAGGTCTTCAAGGAGTTCATGGCGCCATACTATAAGGAGCTTATCGACTCGGTGAGGGGCGATACCGACATCACGGTCTTTTGCGTCGATTCAGACGGTGACGTCACGATGCTGATTCCCCTCTTTATGGAAACCGGCGTGAACATGATGCTCCCCTTTGAAGTTCAGGCGGGGATGGACGTGCGTAAAATCCGGGAGGCGCACCCACGCCTCGTGATCCTCGGCGGCCTGGACAAACGCGCCCTCTTCACGGATGAGGCGGCGATAAGACAGGAAGTGGTGGGAAAGGTGCCCCCCATGCTCGCAAAAGGAGGTTATATCCCGTCGGTAGACCACAACGTGCCCCCGGAGGTGTCGCTTGCAAACTTCAAGAAATATCTTGAGATGCTTCGGGGACTCTATTAGATTTGTTACGAATGGCACGGGCATCCGGGAGATGCCGGCGCCGCCCGGAAGGACATAATCGAGGCGGGCGCCGAGTCTTGACCGTGTATGACTTCGACGGCCGCGCTGCCCATGGAAGCGGACGGCCCCTGGACTGGAGGACATTCATATGAACGCTCGGGAACGTTTCCATGCGACCTGTCGCTTCGAGCGGCCCGACCGGCCGCTGCGCTGGGAGACCATCGGGTTCTGGGCGGAGACCTACGAGCGGTGGCATAAAGAGGGGCTCCCCGAAAGCGTCAACGACGACGTCTTCTCCGCTCCGCCTTTCTTCGGCTTTGATACGATGTGTTGGCTTCCCATTGCCGCCAATCCTAATTGGGAGCCGGGATTCTGGCCGACCTTTCCCGACGAGATAGTCGAGGAGCATGAGGGATTCCTCATCAAGCACGACGTGGGCGGCAATACGGTGAAGGTTTTCACCGACGGCCGTTCCACCATCCCCCAGTACCTCGACCATGCGGTGAAGACGATAAACGACTTCGAGACGCTCCGATGGCGCCTGGATCCCGAAACCCCGGAGCGTTTTACCCAGAGCCTTGACATCATGATCACGCTGGCGACATCCAACCCCGATTGTTACACCTCGGCGTCCGTCTGCGGGCTCTTTGGGCTCTACCGGAACCTCATGGGGCTTGTGGGATTTTCCGTCGCGATGAAACGCGACCCCGCGCTCCTGTCGGTGATCGCCCGGCAGTGGGTGCATATGAACGCGGCGCTCATCAAAAAGGTCCGCGCCAAGTGCCCGATCGACTTCATATATTTCTGGGAGGACATGGCCTACAAGAACGGCCCGATGTTATCTCCGAAAGCCTTCGCGCAGTTCATGGCCCCCTACTACCGGGAGCTAATCGATTCGGTCAGGGCCGATACAGACATCCGGGTCTTTTGCGTCGACTCGGACGGAGACATGTGGTTGTTGCTCCCACTCTTCTGGGATGTCGGGATTAACATGATGCTCCCCTTCGAGGTCCAGGCGGGGATGGATATCCGGGAGGTCAGAAAGAAATTCCCCCGGCTCATCATCTCGGGCGGCATCGATAAACGGGCCCTCTTTACGGATGAGGCCGCCATGAGGGAGGAAGTCACGTCCAAGGTCGCGCCCCTCCTTAAATCCGGCGGCTACATCCCGGCCCTCGACCACGCGGTACCGCCGGAGGTGTCACTTTCCAATTTCCAGAAATTCTTAAAGATCGTCAGGAAAGTCTCATAACCACGTGAGGAAAAGCCGGATGAAACCCACCGCCATTCTTATCCTTGCCGTCCTGCTTGGGCTTCTCTTCGTTGTCGATGCCGTGGCCAAAAACAACGGCACCATCACCGGTGACAGCGTACGCATCCGTCAGTCGCCGTCCATAAACACGGGCGTCCTCGTCCAGGTGAACGCCGGGACGCGCCTGTAGATCCTTGCCCACACCGACTTTACCGACTCCTTCGACGGTTTCACCGGCTACTGGTACTACGTAAATTATAGAGGGCTCCTTGGCTACGTCTTCGGCAAGTATATCCAGCCTGACGTGGGCGTTTCGATCCCATCGGAGAAAGAATATTTCGGCCCGAACCGATAGAGACCACGAGGCGCGGCGCCGCACAACCGATCTCCGTAGACCGTTGCCGACGATCCTCCGGGTAGACCTCAGAAGGCTCGGATGTATCCCTTTTAGGACGCATGTATATTTCTTTTGTCATGTAGGTGTCTTATGAAACATCACATCGTATCTCTGTTGGCCCTATTGTCCATGCTTGTCTTTTCGCTTGTCGCCGTTGCCGGCGAGAATGCCACCATCACCGGTGAGGGGCTGAGGATCCGGGAAACGCCGTCGATGGACGGCTCCGTCATTGGCTCCCTCTCAAAGGGGATGCGGGTCGAGGTGGTGACCCACACCGACTCTACCGACTCCATCGACGGCTTTACCGGCTACTGGTACTACATCGACTACAAGGGGGTCTCCGGTTACGTCTTCGGGAAATATATCAAGATCGACACCGGCGTATCGACACCATCCGAAAGGGAGTATAAAGATACGGCGCTCCTTTCCGATATTCTCGGCGACTGGCCGATGCAGTACGATGCCCCGAACGTTACCTTTTCGTTTTTCCCGACCATGAAGGCAAGGTTCGTGGAATCGACCTTTGTGGGCGGTGGCCAGCGGGTCGTCGAGTATCCCCCGGTCGAAGGTACCTTTATCTTCGACGGCAAGACGATCACGGCCAAATGGGATGACGGCACCTCCAGCGTATTTGCGGTGAACAAGACCAAAGGGGTGACGACGCTGACATTAAATGGAGTGGTGCTGCCGCCGCAGCTGCACAAGCCCGCACCGGCGCATAAGAAAGGATCGGAAAAGAAATTCGCCGCCGGGAGACCGGCGGCGAAGAAAATAAGCCCGCTATTTAGAGGGCCATATGACAGAGGGCCCCGGCACGCCCTAATAGACCGAAAAGGTGAGATTCCCTCGGCAGATTTCGCGCCCCGCACAGGAGACGGTCCCGCCGAATTTATAGATGTTGCCGAGCGACGAGATCAGCTCCACGGAAAGCCTCAGCGTTCCGCCCTCGTTTGCGTCACCCGAGAATTCGAAATCCGCGATCCGTACGAGGTATCCGATCGTTGGGTGTTTCTCGTCCCGGGCGTTCGGGAAGGAGCTTCCTGCCGGCCACGACGAAGGCGGCCGTCTGTGCCAACGCCTCCACAAACAGCGTCCGGGGCATGATCCCTTCGCCGGGAAGGTAGGAGGCGATGAAGTCGTCGGTGGGCCGTATCTCCCTGATGCCGACGCCCCGCCTGCCGAACTCAACGTCGACCATCGAATCGACCAACAGGAACGGCGGACGATGGGGGATGACGGCGATGATATCGTCTCGGGTAAATTTCATATCGTACCGCTATAAAAAAGTGCGGCCGCCACGAGCGGCGGCCTTTTCATCCTATGCGCCGACGATCGGGGTGCCGGATGGGCTCTGTCTCGGCGTCATGAGTGTCGGACTGTTATTTTTCGTCCTTGCGCTCCTTGGCGACGAAATCGGTGAGGGTAGTGATGGAGACGAATATCTTCTTTCCCACCTCCTCGTCGGCGATAACGATCCCGAACTCTTTTTCAAGGGCCACCACGAGCTCCAGCGCGTCGATGGAATCCAGGCCCAACCCGTTGCCGAAGAGCGGCGCGTCATCCTTGATGTCGTCCACGGTGACGTCTTCGAGCTGGAGACTGTCGATAATCATCTTCTTGAGCCTGAGGGCCAGTGCTTTTTTGTCTTCCAACTATTCCTCCTTGACCAAATGATGGCGGATGGCTCGGCAGTGCGCTACGTGAGGCCGCCGTCGACTGAGATGACCTGACCGGTTATATAGTTCGATTTTTCCGACGCCAAAAAAAGGACGGCGCCCGTGACCTCCTCGGGCGTACCGAATCGTTTCATCGGGATGGCGGAAAGGAAGCTTTCCTTCACCTCTTCCGGGATGTCCTTGAGCATCTCGGTATCGATCACCCCCGGCGAGACGGCGTTGACGTATATGTTGAAGCGGGCAAGCTCCCTGGCAAGCGATTTCGTGAAGCTGATGACGCCGCCCTTGGCCGCGGCGTAGTTGGTCTGGCCCGCCCTCCCGACGATAGCGCTGGGCGATACGATATTGATGATCTTTCCGTACTTCTGGCCGATCATGAGCCGAGAGGCCGATTTCGATGTCGTATAAACGCCCTTGAGGTTCGTCCCGATCACCTGCTCCCAGTCCTGTTCCCCCATGAACATGAGGAGCTTGTCTCTGATTATCCCCGCGTTGTTAACCAGGATATCCAGGCGCCCCGGGTCCTTGCGGATCCGTCCGAACATCTCCTCGACCTGGACGGTGTCGGCCACGTCGGCCTTGACGGCGACGGCCCTTCCCCCGGCCTCGATGATCTCGGAGACGGTCTTTTCCGCCGCGGCGTCGTCGCTGCCGTAGTTGATCACGACGAACGCGCCCCGCCGGGCAAGGGCCGAGGCTGATGGCCTTCCCGATCCCTTTTGAGCCGCCCGTCACGAGGGCGGCCTTCCCGGAATAATCGAATTCCACAAATAAATCCACAAGAGTATAAATTATTAGGTTAGCCCAGTTCGCCTCTCAAGTCAAGAGGAAATATATCCGGCTGCAATTGCCAAAAAGATACTTCGCCGTTAACAAAACCCAACATTTCCGGCGAGAAACGCACAAAAACGATTGACTTATTCGTAAAACTCCATCATGATATATATTAGAGTTATTTTTATTCCATCAATCACAATCAATATTCGAGGGCGGTATGCCGGTCATCAAAACCCCCGAAGAACGATTCAAGAATCTGCCCGATTATCCGTTTGCTCCCCACTTCCAGGCGGTGGCCGGTCTCTCGGTCCACTACGTCGATGAAGGGAAAGGAGATCCGATCCTGCTCCTTCACGGCGAGCCGACCTGGTCGTTCCTCTACCGCAAGATGATCGGGCCGCTTGCCCTCTCCCATCGGGTTATCGCGCCGGACTTCATCGGGTTCGGGAAGTCCGATAAGCTCACCGATTTCAACGACTATACTTTCCGGATGCACGCCGATACCCTCACGGGGCTTATCGCCGCCACAAAGCTTTCCGACATAACCCTTGTCGTTCACGACTGGGGGGGCATGATCGGCCTGTCGGTGGCCGCGGCGTCCCCCCACCTCATAAAGCGGCTCGTGATCCTCAACACCGGCCTTCCCACGGGCAAGAAGCCGGCCGAGGCCTTCCTGCGGTGGCGGCAGTTCGTCGAAGACACAGCCGATCTTCCCATCGACCTCGTCATCCGGATGGGCCTTGCCCACCCGGAGCGGGTGTCCGAACAGGTCTTCGGCGGCGTATACGGCGCCCTTCCCCGATGGGTCCTATAAGGCCGGGGCGCGGGCGTGGCCCCTCTCGGTCCCCATCACCCCCGATGCACCGGTCTCCTCCGAAAACAAAAAGACGCGCGACGCGCTTTCCCGCTGGGAAAAGCCGGCCCTCGTGCTCTTCTCCGACAAGGACCCGATATCCAAGGGGGCCGACCTCTTCTTCAGGGAGCTCATCCCCACGGCAAAAGACGAGCCGAACATCACCATCAGTGATGCCGGCCATTTCCTCCAGGAAGAAAAGGGGGAAGAAATCGCCGAGGAGATCGAGCGATTCATACGACGCACCTCCAATTAATCCCACTACCCACGACCGCCATTCTCTGCGGGAAAGGAGCACAACATGACCACCCCCGCCTTTGACCCCCGCCGCGCCGTCACCGCCGGGGGGGGCCTGCTCAGGCCGTTTGCCGTCAAAGAGACACGGCCCCTGGCCGACGCGCTGGCGGAAGGCCTGCTGAGCGACGACACGCCGGTCCTCGTGGTGCAGCGCGAAGGCACTGCCGTTGTGCTGTTGACCCGCCAGATGTCCTACTACCACGTGGCGCAGGGAGAGCTTCACGGCAAGGCCTGGGGCGTCTTTTTCTGACCCTCCTGCAACACCGGGGTGGTCATGACCCCGGAAGTCGACGGGAGGCTTCTCCACTTCATAGTTGCCGGCACCTACAACGGGATGGTGTTGATTGGCGACCGGGAAACCGGCTCCTACTGGGACCATATGACGGGCGAGTGCGTCTACGGGCGGCTTTCGGGAAAGCGCCTCGAGATATCCCCGCTCTTGCACACTACCGCCGGCCAGGCGCTCGCCTCACACCCCCGGGCGCTGGTCGCGATCGGTAGGCAGTCGCTCTTCGAGCGTTTCATGTCCACGGCGTTTGACTGGATGCGACAGAGGGCCGGAAGGTTCCTGGTGCCGCTCGTGAAATCGACGATGGGGGCCGAAGACAAACGGCTCCCCCGCTGGGAGATCGGGCTGGGCGTCTGGTCGGATACGGCGGCCGTCTACTACCCGAAAAGGGTGATCGAGGAGAAGGGCGGCCTTGTCGTGGACGAGTTCGAGGGAAGGCGGATGCTGGTCTATCTCGACCCGAGATCGGAGGTCCCGGCGGCGATCTTCGCCGACACGAAAACCGCCCGATGGGAGGGCGACCGGATCGTTCTGGACTCGGGCGCGACCGTGCGCGACGGGGCCCTGCGGGACGAAAAAGGGAATCCCCTCTTTACCGCCCGGCCGATGCAGCTCTTCTCTCGCTGGTTCGGTTTCGCCCTGACCTTTCCCGGATGCCGGATTTACGGGAAAAAGGGGTAGCCGTGACGGTCGGCGTTGGGGGCTGAGGGGTCCAGAAAGTAGGCTCAAGTATCTATTATCGTTCTTTCGGATCGCATCTATAGAAATTGGCCGGGTAGGTTTCTCAACCCTCTATCTTGAACGCGGCCCTGTCTTGATCCGATTTCTCATCGAAGCCTCGCAGGAAACAAACGAGGAGGGCTATCCCCAAACCATAAAGGAAGAGGGTCAATAGGAACACCAAATAGGCATTGGTAAAGAATAATCCGGATACTACGTAGGCAACGGCGATGACATTAAAGACCATGAGGATCGGGGTGAGTATATACCCAAGAGGCCTCTTCTTGATAATTGCGACGATCATATAGAGATACAGCGGGCCTATAATAAATAGATTGGCTACGTTTTTTGGGTCAGATATAAACCATATGAACTCGGACATCCCTCGATCTCTGAAATAGTCGCGATACAGAAGGTAGGTGGATACGTAGATCGTAGCGAAACTGAGAATGAAATAGAGGATAGCTATTTTCAGCGGAGTCTTTTCAGAAAATCGCGATGCGATCTTCTTGAGATCGAGCGCCCTGAAGGCAAGGAAGAGGACCAGAAGTGAAAGGAGAGCAATAAGACCATGACATATCTCGAAAAGTATATCTTGTCCTCCCAACGCGCTGAAGAAGATCAAGGAATAAGAATATAAAAAAAAGCAGATAAAACCGAGCCAGATAAACACGGCCCTTAGAGAGCCTCTTATTGAGAGGATAAGGAAGACTACAAAGGCTATCAAAATAATGGATATGCCTATACCGTTCCTCAGTATATCGTTAACGTAAAGGTAGTGTTCGGGATAATGTGATTCGTCCCTTGTGAGGAAATAGCCGAAACTAATAATGTAAAGAACCGCGATGCACCAGGAGAGGATTAAAGCTATTCGTAGTCTCTTATCCATAATTCAGCCTATAAAAGAAGTGAACCGTTTTCCTGCGTGTGGGGAATGTACGTAGTCTAAACTCTTAGTTTATTTTTTTACAGCCTATCCCTTCCTCCCCAAGAACTCAAAAAGAAATTATGTTGCACGGCACGAAAGAACGGAATACCCGGGGGCGAATCCGGATAGTTACCGCTCCACGTGTTAGGATCTTCTTCCAGATATGAGGCGAGGGAGTTATCATACCAGACCACGTCATTATCGCCACCTATTCTAACCCAAAGAGAACTGTAATAGTGCCTACCTATTTTCCAAATGCTTCATAGAGACGAAGCTTAGAATTAAGGAGAAAAGAAAGGGAAAAGGAGACAAGTAAAAAACTACGGCTCCACTGATGGATCCCGCCGTCAGATTATCAAGAAGGTTAAATAAGAAATAGCTTTTGAACCATAGCAGCGTGTTCATCACAAAGATTACGGGAGCTAAGACATATCCGAAAGCCTTCCGTCTGATGAGCTGCACAATTACAACCGTGTGCAAAGAGCCCAGGATAACGACATCAATGAAAATGAATAGAAGAAATGTAATGAATAGTCCGGGATAGCCGTGATAATATAAGTGATATTTGAGTACAAAATAGACTGGTAATTCTCCCAAGATTAGAAGCACGTTCAAAGCGAGAAAGGCGGCCATTGTCTTTACAGGCGTTTTCTCGGAAAACCTGGTTGAGATATCTTGAATACTCAGAGTTTTATAAATAAGGAAACATACAATAGTAAAGATAATAAGGGTTATAAGAAGTGCGAATTTGTACTCAGTACCAGCTGATATCAAGTAATGTAACGACATATAGACCAGGTACAGGACAACTCCAAACCAAACCAAACGTCCCCGCAGACCTCCCGCATACGAAAAGACTAAGGATGCGGTAAAGACAATCGATAGGAATAAGATATAGTCGTAATGGATACATATAATAAATAAGAAACCTATTATCGAAAGGACATATGCTGTTTTCAGTCTGTTATCCATTTCAATATCCCGAATAGTGACAGTATGCGGACGAAGAGACGGAATCCAAACACCGAGAGCTTTTCGTACGTTGCTCGAACTTAACGAGAGTTTTATGATATTTTCTATTACAAATCTGACATGTTGTCAAGACATATTTATGATCAAAAAAATACTAGACATAAAATCATAAATATAGATAAGCAGAATTAATCCCGATTTTACTAGTACTGGGAGTAATATCTACGCCCGAGTCTTCGGAAGGAAACGCGGCCCCCGTCACCCTCACCCCCCACACCTTTGCGTGATTGACATCGGCACCGCTCATCTGCTATACTTACAAAATTATGGTGCTTTCACGAAGCTTTGAACAGGGCCCCATCCGGCCGCCGAGCGAATCCAAAAGCCTGCTTGTGCGCGTCACGCGCAACTGCCCGTGGAACAAGTGCGCCTTTTGCCCGATCTACAAGGAGGCGCGTTTCTCGATCCGCGAGGTCGACGAGATCACCGACGACATCGACACGATGGCCGCCGTCGCCGACGATGTCCGCGCCCTCTCGTGGAAGCTGGGCGAAGGGGGACACGTAACCGAGGCCGTGGCGCGGGAGGTCTTCTCGGGGGCGCTCGGGGCCGCGCCGGGGCCGAAATACATCGCCTACTGGCTCTTTGCGGGCGGCACGAGCGTCTTTCTTGCAGGATGCCAACAGCCTCGTCATGAAGCCCGGGGAGCTCTGTGAGGTGTTGTCCTACCTCAAAGGAAAAGTTCCCCTTTGTGGAGCGGATCACCACCTACGCGCGCTCGGCCACCGTCGCCCGCATGCGGCATCGAAGACCTGAGATCACTGAAGGATGCGGGCCTGACGCGGGTGCACATCGGGCTTGAGAGCGGGTCGGACGAGGTGCTGAAATTCATGAAAAAGGGGACGACGGCCGATCAGCACATCAGGGGCGGAAACAACGTCGTGGAGGCGGGGCTGGAGCTTTCCGAATACGTCATGCCGGGGCTCGGGGGAAAGCGCTGGACAAAGGAGCACGCCATCGAGACCGCCCGCGTCCTGAACGCGGTCAACCCGCGCTTTATCCGCCTCCGTTCGCTCCACGTCCACCGGGCCATGCCGCTGTTTGCGGACGTCGAGGCGGGAAGGTTCGAGCTTCTGAGCGACGACGAGGTCGCCCGCGAGATCCGCCTCTTCCTGGAAACACTCGACGGGATCCAGAGCACCATCGTCTCCGACCACATCCTCAACCTGCTGGAAGAGGTGGAAGGGACGCTCCCCGAAGAAAAAGACCGAATGCTCTCGGTCATCGACACCTACAGCACGCTCCCCGAGTCCGACCGGCTCCTCTTTGTCCTCGCGCGGCGGGCGGGGCTGGCGCGTTCCACGGCGGACCTGGCCGATGTCCATCTCAGGACGAGGGCCGAGAGAATACGTGAGCGCCTCGGGATCGCCCGGATTGCCGAGGCCGCCGAGAAGGCCAGGGTGCTCATGGATGGCTATATATAGCCGCATCGGAAGGGTATCCGCTGCGGCATCTAACTTTTTTGTCTTTAGCGCACGGGAGGAATTATGAATCGTCTGCGACTCTTTATTATCTTTATCGTCTTCATCCTCATCTCTTCCGTCTCTTCGTTTGCCCAGGAGACCACAAGCCCGGTAAAGATCGGCTGGATCATGGACAGCCGCGGCATGGGAGACGGCGGGTTCAACGACGCCGTCAACACGGTGCTTTCCGAAATCTCGCAGAAACAGCCCGTCACCATCGTCCGGGTACCGAGGCTTGACCTTTATGCCGATAAGACCGTGGCGGACCTCCTTGCCGTGGGGGTATCGATCGTCATCGCCTCCGACGAAGGCGGCATGAACGGCGCGATGTCCGAGGCCGCCCGGAAAAATCCGGACGTGAAATTCATCCTCGTCGGTACCGAGGGCGCCCCCCTCACCAACCTTGCCTCGATTATCTTTGAGGAGGACGAGGCGGGATATATGGCGGGCTTTATGGCCGGGACGATTACCAAAACCAATAAGCTCGGCTTCATCGGCGGGGCCGTCTTTGACCCGATCCTGAGGTTCGAGCGCGGGTTCGTGGCGGGTGCGGCGGACGCAAATCGAGACGCCGAGGTCACTTCCGAGTACATCGAGAAGGGCGAGGATGTCGCCGGGCTCTATGACCGGGACAAGACCAACCAGACGGTTTTGAAGCTCGCCAAGAAGGGAGTGGACGTAATCTTCGCGGTATCCGGGACCGGCACGCTCGGGGCGATCTCGGCCGCCGAAAAGACGAAGATAGCGGTGATCGGCCTGAGAAACGATGAGGCGAAGCTCGCGCCGACGGCCGTGGCCGCGTCCGTTATCTACCGGTTCGACACCGCCGTCAAAAAATCGGTCCTTTCGGCGCTTGCCGGCAACCCCATCGGGGGCGTCTATCTCATGAGTTTCGCAAACGGCGGGTTGGACGTCACGGCTCTTTCACGTGATCTCGGCGCGGACAAGATCAGGAAGATCACGGAGAGAAAGACGCTGCTGGCCGCCGGCAAGGTCAGCGTCCCCGACTATCTGACCGAGCGGAGAAAGACCAAGCTCGTCGTCTCCCTGAACATCGATATGCCTCCCTACGAGTTATATCTGAGAAAGGCCGGCTCTCCGGCTACGTCATTGACGTCATGAAAGAAGCGGGAAAGCGTCTCGGACGCGAGGTGATCTTCAATTCGTTTGCCGGCACCCGGATTCCGATCGGGCTTGCCGCCACGACATCCGATATCGAACCGATGGTGATGATCGACGAGGACAGGACCGCCTCATTCCTCACCGGGGAGCCCTGGGGAGTCACCGAGTCGGTCCTCGTGGTCAGGAAGAGCAAGCTTGTGCCCAAGGAGATATTTGAGCTGATCAGTAAGAATGTGGGCGTGGTGTCCGGCAGCGTAGAGGAGCGTTATACCCGCAAGCTCCCCGGCATCTTTTCGACCGGGCTTTCTTCGACGGAGCTCTGCCTCATGGCGCTGGCCGGGGGCCAGATCGACGCCGCCGTTGTCGACAAAGACGCCGCGACTTTTTTCCTCTCCGGAACACTGAAGCGTGAGAAATTGATCATGATCAAGAAACCGGTTCTCATCTCCCCCTACGCCGTCGCGATGCCCAAGCCCGGTGATCCGGCCTTTCTGGCCGACATCGACGGGATCCTCAAATCGATGAAGGACGACGGTACCCTCAAGAAGATTGCCAAGCGGTGGCTTGAGTAGCCCGTCATACACGGGACTCTCGGGGGCGGTTGTGGAAGTAATCACCACACATGTCAACGCCGACTTCGATGCGATGGCCTCGATGCTGGCGGCCAAGAAGCTCTACCCCGACGCCGTGGTAACCTTTTCCGGCTCCCAGGAAAAGGGGCTGAGGGATTTCTTTGTCCGCTCCACCTTCTATGCCTTTAATTTTACCCGGCTTAAGAACGTCAACTTAGCCGAGGTAAAACGCCTCATCCTCGTGGACATCAGGCAAAAGGATCGAATCGGCCCCTTTGGAAAGCTCCTTGAAAAAGAAGGGGTCGACGTCCACATTTACGATCACCATCCCCCCAGCGACAAAGACATCCGAGGGTCGCTTGAGGTCATCAGCCCGGTGGGAGCCACAACCACTATATTTGCCGAGATCTTCAAAGAGCGCGGAATTTCTCTCACGTCCGATGAGGCCACGATCATGATGCTCGGGATCTACGAGGACACCGGCTCCCTTACCTTCACTTCCACCACCCCCAATGACCTTGAGGCCGCGGCGTATCTTTTAGCCTCGGGCGCCAACCTGAACATCGTCTCCGACATGCTCACCCAGGAGCTCACCGCCGAACAGGTGGAGCTGTTGGGAGAGCTCCTCCAAAATCGCGAGATCGTCACGGTCAACGGCATCGACATCACGATCATCTCGATCACGAAAGAATCGTACGTCGGGGACCTCGCCATCCTTGTGCACAAGATCAAGGACATGGAGAATCTCAACGCCCTGTTTGTCCTGGCCTTGCTGGGCGACCGAACGTATCTGGTTGCCCGCAGCCGCATCGACGAGGTGGACGCGGGCGAGATCGCGCTGGCATTCGGGGGCGGCGGGCATGCCACCGCGGCCTCGGCCTCGATATCCGGGCTCACCCTCATCGAGGCCAAAGAGAAACTCCTGCGGGTCCTGCATGACAAGGTCAATCCGGTCAGGACCGCGGCCGAGATCATGTCCTTCCCGGTCAAATCGGTCACCGCCGACGTCACCCTCAAGGACGCCTCCGAGATTCTGACCCGATACAACGTCAACGTGCTGGCGGTCGTGGGTCCGGGAGACCTTCTCTTGGGAACGATCTCCCGCCAGACGATCGAGCGGGGCCTCGTTCACGGGATGGGGTGGCTGGCCGTACGGGAGTTCATGAACGCCGAGGTCGCCACGGTGACCCCGGATACACCGCTGTTGGATATCCAGGCCCTCATCATAGACAGAAACCAGCGGTTTCTTGCCGGTGGTTTCCGATTCGAAGCTTGTCGGCGCCATAACGAGGACAGACCTGATGCGCGCCCTCTACTACGGGGCGGCGCCGAGGGGCCGCTCGCCCGACGATGAGCTGGAGGCGGGGGCGCTCTTCCGCACAAAATCGGTTGTCAAGCTGATGGAGGAGCGGCTCAGCCCCCGGATCATGGAGATCCTGAAGGATCTCGGCGCGGCGGCCGATGAGCTCGGGTTCAACGCCTACGCCGTCGGCGGGTTCGTCCGGGACCTGTGGCTGAGACGCGACAACTTCGATATCGACGTGGTGATCGAGGGAGACGGGATCGCCTTTGCCCGGCACCTCGAAAAGACGAGGGGTACCAAGACCAGGCCTCACGAGAAGTTCGGCACCGCCGTCGTCGTCTACCCCGACGGGTTCAAAGTCGACATCGCCACGGCGCGAACCGAATATTACCAATACCCCGGGGCGCTGCCGGTGGTCGAGGGCTCGACGCTGAAGCTCGACCTCTACCGCAGGGATTTCAGCATCAACACGCTGTCGGTACGGCTCAATCCGAAGGGCTTCGGGATGCTCATCGATTTCTTCGGCGCCCTCAGAGACCTGAAGGACAGGGTCATACGGGTCATTCAGAACCTTTCATTCGTGGAAGACCCCACCCGGATCTTTCGGGCGATTCGGTTTGAGCAGCGGTTTGACTTCCACATCGGAAAGCAGACCGAAAAGCTAATCAAGAACGCCGTAAAACTCAACGTCTTTGATAAGCTGGCCGGCGTCAGGCTTCATTCCGAGCTGATGCTCATATTCGACGAGGAGAACCCCTACGCCATCATCGAGCGGTTGTGGACCTTCGACCTGCTGAAGTTCATCCATCCGGACCTCAGGACCAGCGAATCGATGGAAGATCTCTTTTCGGGTGTCAAGGAGGTGTCGTCGTGGTATGAGCTCCTCTTCCTCGGCGAGCCTTATGATAAGAGGAGGCTTTATCTCTTCGCCCTCATCTGGAACCTCGATCCCAACCAGAGAAAGGAGCTGCTGCTGCGTCTCATGGTAAACCCCCATGAGCAGGAAACGATCCTCGATCAGCTGGCAGGCATCGTCGTGGCCGCCCGAAGGCTGTCGGTGGCCCGGCAACTGCCCCCGAGCGAGATCTACCAGATCTTGACTCACCTGAAACTGGACACCCTCCTTTTCATGATGGCGATCGGCACAAAGGACACATTCAAGCGATATATATCGCTTTTCATCACCCGGCTCAAAGAGACGAAGGTCGAGACCAACGGCGAAGATCTCCTTTCGCTCGGCCTGGAGCCGGGGACCATCTTTTCGGCCATCTTCCACGATCTCCTCATGAAGCGGCTGGACGGAAAGGTGAGCGACAAGGAATCCGAGCTGCGCTACGTCAGGGATACCTATCTCAAAAAAGGGCCGTCCTCGGGCGTAGTTTCTCCTTGACTTATTGGTGCATGCTGTGGTTATAATTTAACGTAGACAAGTCGGGCAATGTGTGCCACCGGCAAGCTTCGCTGTGCCGGTGCAGTAGTTATATATAGCAGGAGTCGGGGCTGTGCCATTGGCGCGGCACCCGGCACGAAAACTCGACCCGATGCGGCCACCGTCCCGGTCGATCCGTAGAGCATCCTTCTTTTGGAGGTTATTCTGGATACACTTGCAATCGTAAGACAGGCGCTCCTCTGGATCATCCCGATCATGATCGCGGTGATCTTCCACGAGGTCGCGCACGGTTACGTCGCGCTCAAGCTTGGCGATACTACGGCCCGGGACATGGGCAGGCTCACGCTCAACCCCATACCCCATATCGATCCGATCGGGACCATCCTGATCCCCGGCCTCCTCATTCTGATACATGCCGGTTTTGTCTTCGGCTACGCCCGGCCCGTCCCGGTTAATTTTTTCAGGCTCCGAAACCCCAAGAGGGG
>CAWBYW010000027.1:0-8645 GCA_963792965.1 uncultured delta proteobacterium
TCGTGCTTTCCCGCCTTTTCCTTGCTCCGGTAGAGCGCCTGGTTGAGGGCCAAAAAGAGCGTATCGACGACAAGCGACGATTTGCCGGAGCCCGACACGCCCGTCACGCAGGTGAAGACGCCCAGCGGGAACTCCGCCGTGATCGACTTGAGGTTGTTCTCCCGGGCGCCCACGACGGAGAGCCGGCCCTTGGGCTCCTTACGCTTTGACGGCAGGGGAATCGAAAGCCTTCCCGAGAGGTATTTGCCGGTCAGCGACGCCTCATCCTTCATGATCTGTTCGGGGGTGCCGGCAAAAACGATCTGGCCGCCGGAGACGCCCGCGCCCGGCCCCATGTCGATGATGTAGTCGGCCGACCTGATCGTCTCCTCGTCGTGCTCCACCACGAGCACGGTGTTTCCGAGGTCGCGCAGGTTCATGAGAGTCTTGAGAAGCTTCTGATTGTCCTTCTGGTGCAGTCCGATGCTCGGCTCATCGAGAATATAGAGGACGCCCATAAGGCGCGAGCCGATCTGGGTGGCCAGCCTGATGCGCTGCCCCTCGCCGCCGGAGAGCGTAGCCGCGGTGCGGGAAAGCGACAGGTAGTCCAACCCGACGTCGACCAGGAACCCGAGGCGCTCGATGATCTCTTTCCTCACGCGGCTGGCGATGAACTCTTCCTGGGCGGAGAGGACGATGCGCTCGAAGGCGGCCAGCAGCTCCCGGACGGACAGAGTGGTGTACTCGTAGATATTCCTGTCGTCCACCTTCACGTGCAGGCTCTCTTTTCTGAGCCGCGCCCCGTTGCAGGTGGGGCATGACCGGACGTTCATGAAGCGGGCGATCTCCTCGCGGATCGCCTCGGAGTCCGTCTCTTTGTAGCGACGCTCGAGGTTCTCGATGACGCCCTCGAACGGCCGGGGGTAAAAGAACTTCCGGCCGTCCCGCTCGAAGTAGAATTCGATCTTCTCTTCGCCCGACCCGTAGAGGATTACACTCTGGACCTTCTGCGGGAGCTTCTCGAAGGGGGTATAGATGTCGAAATTATAATGCTCCACGAGGGCGTCCAGCATCTGGAAGTGGTAGACCGAGTTCTTCTTCTCCCAGGGGACGATAGCCCCCTCCCTCAGCGACAGCGACCGGTTGGGGACGATCAGGTCGGGGTCGAGGTACATGGTCGTCCCGAGGCCGCCGCACTGGGGGCAGGCCCCGTGCGGGTTGTTGAAGGAAAAGAGCCGCGGGGAAATCTCCGGATAGCTGATGCCGCAGAAGTTACAGGCGAATTTCTCCGAAAAAGGCAGCTCGGGCCCGTCCTCCACGGCGATCGTCACAAATCCGTCGGAGAGGCGCAACGCCGTCTCGATCGAGTCGGTGAGGCGGTGACCCAGCGCCTCCTTCATGACGAGCCGGTCGATCGACGACCTCGATGTCGTGCTTCTTATTCTTGTCGATCTGGATTTCTTCGTCCAGTGTGTACATGCTGCCGTCGACCCGGACCCGGAGGTACCCCGACCTCCTGAAGGCCTCGATCTCGCGCTTATACTCCCCCTTTCGGCCCTTGATGACCGGGGCGAGCACGGAAAACTTCGTGCCCGCCTCCAGGGCAAGCACCTGGTCGACGATGCTCTGGACGGTCACCGCCGTGATCTCCCGGCCGCAGTTGTAGCAGAAGGGGTGGCCCACCCGCGCGAAGAGGAGCCTCAGGTAGTCGTAGATCTCCGTTACGGTCCCGACCGTGGAGCGGGGATTCTTGCTGGTAGTCTTCTGCTCGATGGAGATGGCGGGCGAGAGGCCCTCGATGAAGTCGACATCGGGCTTATCCATCTGCTCGAGGAACTGGCGGGCGTAGGCCGACAGCGACTCGACGTAGCGTCGCTGCCCCTCGGCGTATATCGTGTCGAAGGCCAGTGTCGACTTGCCGGAGCCGGAAAGTCCGGTGATGACGACGAATTTGTCCCGCGGGATCGTGACGTCGATGTCTTTGAGGTTGTGTTCCCGGGCGCCCTTCACCCGGATATGCGTCTCGGCCATGAATGCCTTCCGAAAGCCATTAAATCAATCTTTTATTCTATCTTATTTTTTACGCCTTGTAAAGATTTTCCTTGAATCGGGGGAGAGCAGAAAAGTTGAACGGGCCGACATCTTCGAT
This sequence comes from uncultured delta proteobacterium, assembly GCA_963792965.1. GTDB lineage: Bacteria > Desulfobacterota > Zymogenia > Zymogenales > Zymogenaceae > CAWBYW01. The sequence goes on from CAWBYW010000027.1 coordinate 2,129, forward strand.
ACGTCCCGCGTTAATCGGGGGGAGAAAAGTTCGGGGAACCCTCTCGAAAAAGGGTCCCCCGACAAGGCGCCAAGGACTAATGATGGGAACAGGCGCAAAACGTTCCGGCCGCCTTCAACGATCCGGACAGGTAGGCCGTGACGGCGCTCTCGGCCGGAAGGTCGGCTTCGACGATGAGGGGACGGATGCCACGCGCCGAAAGCTCCTCGGCCGCCCGCCGTCCCATCCCGCCGCAGAGCAAAACCTCACAATCGGAAAGCGCGTTGACGACGTCGGCATGGCTGTGGTGTCCGTCGTGGTGGTGATGATGGTCGGGGTCGGTGCACTCGCCCTTGCCGAATGCGGTAAAGGAGTTGGTACGCTCCTCTCTCGATATGATTTTTCCGTCCGCCACTTCAAAGACGACGAAACATGCGCTCCGTCCGAAATGGGACGAGAGCATCCTGCCGTCCGCGGACGCTACTGCAATCTTCATGATGAATCTCCTTTCATTGTTTGGTCTGGATTGAATCGCTTGGTTACTTTTCTTCCGCCGCCCGGCGGCACCTCGGTCCCCGACAAGCGTGGGCCTTTATCAGGGCGTCGCGCTGATCCTGTGAGCGGTGTATATTTGTGCAGGTGCACAGGGGACAGCCTTCCGGCCTCCCTGCCCCGTGAGGGGCCTCCCAAGTGTGCGAGCACCGATCGCACATGAACGTTCTCTTTTCCGTCACCTCGACGGTGCCTCCCTCGATCCTCAGGACCTTGCCCTCGATCAGGGTCCGGGCGGTCTTCTTTCGGGCCGATTCGATGATCCGTCCGAAGGTCTGCCGAGACACCTTCATCTGACCTGCCGCCTCATCGTGGTAGAGCCCCATGAAATCGGCCAGGCGGAGGGCCTCCAATTCGTCGACGGTCATGACGACCTCGTCGAGCTGTGAGGCCGGAACGCCAATCGGCTTGAAGAGCATATAGTCCGGCTCTCCCCATACGATTCTCTTGCATCTCGGCCTCGGCATAGATGAAACCTCACATCAGATCCTATACTATTATGAGCATATGCTCATAATATGTCAAGAAAAAAGTGTATCCTTGGCCCTCCTTTTACGATCGTGTGGTAGAATAATTACAGGAGGAGCAAATAGAAGATTGTCTCGCGAAGAAACACGGAGAAAAGGGAAGTCCGGGGGTAAATAGTTACACGTCATATGAATCCTTTATTCAAAAGTATCATCTTTAACAACGTTATCGTTTCCCATTGACATACGTCAAAGGTAATAGTATACTAATTTAATAATATATTAACTCCGGCCTTCTATACCCTTTCGAAGAAAACAAAAATAGATGGAGGATATATGGGATCACTGAATAAGGGCGAGCGGTCGTTCCTTGAGGGGAAGTTCGGCGGCCGCGTGACTTTTGACAGGATCGAGCGAAAGCTTTACGGACACGATATCGCCGCCATGCCAATGATCATGAAGCCGATCATCGGCTCGACGATACCGGAGGCAGTCGTCCAGCCGGAAACGGAAGAGGAGCTGATCACCCTCGTGAAGTGGGCCAATAAAAACAGGATACCTCTCACTCCCCGAGGGAAGGCCTCGTCCGGCTATGGAGGCGTACTGCCGGTAAAGGGGGGGGTTGTGGTCGACTTCTTCCGCATGAACAAGGTCATCTCTATCGACAAGACCAAACAGACGGTCACCGCTCAGGCGGGAATCGTCTGGGAAAAGATCGACCGAGCATTGAAGAAAGAGGGCCTTACGGTCAACCTTTATCCCTCAAGCTATCCCGGCTCCACGGTCGGCGGATGGCTTGCCCAGGGCGGCACCGGCATCGGATCGTTTGAGTCGGGCTGGTTTGTTGACAATGTCCTGGGTGCCCGTGTGGTGCTCCCCGACGGAACAGTCAAGGAGTTTTTCGGCAAGGACATCGAGCTGATATCGGAGGCCGAGGGCATCACCGGACTGATCTCAACGATCACGATCAAGGCGATGAAGGATGAGAAGCTCTCGGTCGTGGCGATCGGCTGCCCCGACGCACTCAACACACAAAAGCTCATCGAGTCGATGATCAGCGAGAAGCTGCCAATTTGGTCTCTCATGTTTATCAATCCGCGAATGGCCGAGTTGAAAAACCGTTCTCCGCTTATTGAGCAGCACGGACACCCGGCCGAGGAGCGGGTGCTTCTGCCTGCATCCTACATCATCACCATCGCATATCGAGAAAGAAACGCCGGTATCGTGAACGGCAAGATCGTTGAAATGATAAAGCCGTGTGAGGCCGAGATCCTCAGCGAGAAGGTCGCCCGGCATGAGTGGAAAAACCGATTCAAGCTGATGGTCGTCAAAAGACTTGGTCCCAGCCTCATACCGACGGAGATCGTCATCCCCCTGGCCGAGCTCGGTGCGTTCATGGAAGAAATCGAGCATAAAATAAACCAGCCGATCGTCAAGGAAGGCGTCGTCGTCCAGCAGGGGAAGAGTGGACAGCCGGAAGTGGTTATCCTGGGCTTCATCCCGGCCGATCAGAGGAAGTTCTCCTACAATCTCGTCTTCACACTGGCGATGACCGTCATTAATATCGCCGAAAGACACGGCGGGCGGGCGTACGCAACCGGCCTCTACTTTGCCAAGAAAGCCAAGCAGGTCCTGGGGGGGCAACGGGTCCGTCGCATCAAGGAATTCAAGAAGAGTAACGACCCGAGGGGTATCCTCAATCCCCACAAGGTGCTGGATAATGGCTTCCTGGGTTCGGTTATGGGTGTTGCGAAGTTCTTGGAGCCGTTCGGAAGGCCGTTCGGCAACTACGTAATCACCAAGATCGGTGAGCGTCCGACTAAACCCGTCCGGGATATACCCGCCGACGTCGCCTGGTACGCCTACGGCTGCTCCCAGTGCGGCTACTGCGTGGAAGAATGCGACCAGTTCTACGGCCGCGGCTGGGAGAGCCAATCGCCGCGGGGCAAGTGGTACTGGCTCCGGGAGTACATGGAAGGGAGGGAAGAGTGGAATCAGTTCATGGTCGACACCATGCTTGTCTGCACGACCTGCGAGATCTGTAACCTCCGGTGCTCGGCGGCGCTGCCCATCGAGCCGTCGTGGATGAAGCTCCGCGGAAAGCTTATTCACGAGGAGAAAAAGATGACCTTCCCGCCGTTTGAGATAATGGGCGCCGCTCTCACCAAAGAGGGTGACATCTGGGCGGGCTACCGGAAAAACCGGTGGGACTGGTTCCCGAAAGACCTCCTGGATAAACACGGGCCGGGAAAGAAGGCAAAGACCGTCTACTTCGCCGGCTGCACCGCAAGTTACGTGGAGCACGATATCGGCATGGCCAGCGTGAGGCTCCTGGACAAGGCGGGGGTCGACTTTGTCACGATCGGCAACAAGGAGAACTGCTGCGGCACACCGATGCTTGTGGCGGGCAAGTGGGATATCTTTGCCGAGACGATGAAAAAGAACATCGCCGCGGTAAAGGCAGCCGGCGCCGACTCGGTGGTTACCTCGTGCCCGGCGTGCGACATGATGTGGCGGCATACCTACCCCGAGTGGGCCAAGAAACTCGGCGTCGAATTCGGGATAACGACCCGGCACTACAGCGAAGTCGTTGCCGAACAGATACGGAAGGGGAAATTCTCGTTCCCGAAAAGCGGGAAGAAGAAAGAAAAGGTCACCTGGCACGATTCCTGCCACATCGGGAGGGTCTCGGGGGTCTACGATGAACCACGCGACCTCATCAAGGCCAACCCCAACGCCGACTTCGTGGAAATGCCGTTTAACCGCACCGAGGCCCACTGCTGCGGCAGCGTGCTGACCCTCATCAAGGAGCCGCCGGTGGCCGCCGAGGTCGGAAAGGTGAGAATCGACGAGGCCGTCGAGGTCGGGGCGCAGAAGATCCTGGCGCTCTGCCCCTGCTGCGAGTTCCAGCTGCGGGTCTCGGCCGACAAGAAGAAAATCCCCATCGAGGTGGTGGACCTGGCGCGCTATTCATCGGAAGCGCTCGGCTTCACGTTCCCGGATCCGAACCCGGAGGTGAAGCGGCAGTGGGCGGTATTCGAGGCGATGATCGCGCTGATGACCCCCGAGGGATTTGCCGAGCTCATGGGCACCATGTGGAAGGAGCTCATCGACGCGATGCCGCTTCGGCATGGGGCCGATGATGCGGGTGATGGGAAAGATCCCCGGCGCACTGCCGCTCATGAAGCCGATGTTCCCGATCCTCTTCCCGCTGCTGCTGCCGATGATGATGCCCAAGGTCATGCCGACGATGCTGTCGCGCGTGGCGGACAAGATCCCGATGCCCGACTATATGCGTGAGCAGATGCCGGAGCTGATGCCCAAGGTCATGGATAACCTCATGCCCCACATGATCGGGGACGTGGTGCCGCTCGTGACGGGCCCGATGATCGACTATCTGCAGGGAAAGAGCGCATAGGAGCTGGACTTTGCGGCCCTGCTATCGGGGCAAGCGTAACATAAAGAACCATTAGGACAAAAAGCCCGAAGAACCCACACAGGTTCTCGGGCTTTTTTTCGGCCGCCCCCGTGGACGCCGGAGTGCCGCGATAGGTCGTGCCTCTGGCTTACTCTCCCTTGGGTTGTTGCGTATAGTGCTCGTGGGTGAGCTTTCCCGCGGACTTGAAGTAGCCGAAGAGCCCTTTCTTGGGGTAGATGTCTTCAAGCAGGAGGACCAGAGCCGTGCAGATCAGAATAATGACCGCGGAGACGAGAAAGCAGTCGTCAAAGGCGTTGGATGATGCCCATTCCTCAAGGTAGGAAAGGACGATAAAATTGGTGTGGTTGGTAATATCGGTTACGGTCCCCCCCGTGAGAGCGAGAGCCGTCTTGACCTTTGCCATCAGGAGGTTCATGGGCACGTTGTCCGGGGTGAAATAGCTGAAGTACGTAAACTGGTAATACGTCTGCCTGCGGGTGAGGAAGGAGCCGAAGATCGCGATCCCGAAAGCCGCGCTCACCTGCATAACGAGGTTGAGGAGGCCCGAGGCGAGGCTCATCATCTTCTGCGTCACCGCGTTCATCGCCGCGACCGTTATGGGGGCCATCAGGAAGCCCATGCCGATCCCCCGCAGGGCCAGGCCGTAGAGCATGAAATTCGTGCTCGTGTTGGGAGAAAGCTCGCTGTAGATATAGAAGGAGTAGGCGGTGATAATACCGCCGATGACGTAGGGGACCTTCGGGCCGATGCGGTCGGTGAGGTTACCGGCCAGCGGCATGGCGATCGCGACGGCGATCGCCGAAGGCATCAGGATGAGTCCCGTCTTAAAAGCGGTATATCCGAGGAGGTTCTGAAGGAAAAGCGGCATGAGGAATACCGAGGAAAAGAGGGCGATCGAGCGAACCGCCCCGAGGAGACACGCAACCGAGAAATTGCGGTTCTTGAAGATCTGGAGATTGATGATCGGGTGTTTGACCACAGACTCGACGATCAGGAAGATGAGGAATCCAAAGTAGGATGCGGCAAAGAGGGACAGAATATACGTTGACGTCCACCCTTCCCGCTCGCCCTGTGTAACACCGATGAGGAGTCCCGCAAGCGCCACCGCGAGGAAGAAGAATCCCACGAAGTCGAATCGGTAACGTCCCCCATGGCCCATCTTCTGTCTGATCAATACGAGCGTCATGGCGGTTACCACGGCGCCGATGGGGACATTAATATAGAAGATGGCGCGCCAATCGACAAAGTCCACGAGATAGCCGCCGACGGTGGGGCCGATGGCGGGTGCGATCGTCGCCCCGGCGCCCCAGAAGCCGAGGGCCATCCCGCGCTGATGGGGCGGGAAGACCTCGCTGACCATCGTGAGGCCGGTGGGCATGAGCGCGCCCGCCGCCGATAGCCTGGAGGACCCTGAAGAAGATCAGGGAATCGAGGCTCCACGACAGGCCGCAAAGGGCCGAGCCGGTAATGAAAAAGACGAGGGCCATGACAAAGGCGTTTCTGAGCCCTATGGTGTCTCTAAGCCAGGTGGTCACGGGCATGAAGATGGAGAAGGCCAGCAGATAGCCCGTCGAGACCCATTCGATCTGCTCGACATTCGCCGAGAAGGTGACCATCAGGTGAGGGAGCGCGACGTTGACGATCGAGCTATCCAGGATGGCCATGAATGAGCCGAGAATGGCGATGCTCAACACCTCCCACTTATAGAAGGGTCGTCGCGTCGTTATTAGTCGGCTTTTGGGTCTTTTCGGTCACTTCGTGTAGATTCTGACTTCCACGTTCGTCCCCGGCCGAAGGATGAATCCGCGGGAGTCGATGGATATTTTGATCGGCACGGTCTGGGTGACCTTGATGAAATTGCCCGAGGGGTTGTCCTGGGGAATAACGGAGAACAGCGCCGTCGCGGCGACCCCGATCTCAAAGACCTTGCCTTTGAAGACCTCTCCGGGGTAGTTATCGACCGTGATCTTAACCGGCTGTCCGATCTTCACGTTGTAAAGCTCGTCCTCATTGAGCCTGGCCAGGACCCAGATCTCTTTCAGATCCACCACGGCGCACACGGCTGGCCGGCCGTGACAAT
>CAWBYW010000028.1:0-3576 GCA_963792965.1 uncultured delta proteobacterium
ACAATATCAAGCTCGCCGAGACGGAGCTCCAGTTCCTGAAGGACGTGGCCGAGACACTGAAAAGCGCCTAAGAAACCGGTCGCCACGCATATTTCTCCGTACCATCGACAAAACGGAATATACTCAGGAGCGTCATGCGGCCCGCAATCCCGTTGCGGAGACGCCGCCAACAGCCACGGCGACCGTAGCGTCGCTCAGCCGATAAGGACGTATCCGATCGCCGGCACGTCTCATCTCCCTTTCAACGTCCCTTTGTCATCTCCCCTGCCCTCGGCTACGCGCCCGGCGCTGCTTGGATCCTCGCAAAATAGATGAATCGTGACGCGTTTATCCCCTTGTGGTGAACTTTTTTGTTGAATTTTTTTTCAAAATAAGTTAAATCGTTGACTTTGAATAGATACCTCGAGAGGAGGAAGAAATATGAACATCCGAGAGCAGCTGAAAAAGACCGCGTCTAAACTACCGACGAAAAACGCGATCATCTACGGCCAAAGGAAAATATCGTTCACCGATCTTAAGAACTCCGCCTTCAGGATCGCCTCCGCCCTGAATAAATCGGGAATCAAAAAGGGAGACAAGATCCTGACCTATCTCCCCAATATCCCCGAGTTTGTGGAGATATACCTCGGCGCGCTCTCGAGTGGGGTCATCGTGGTCCCGATCGATTTCCGTATTATCGGCGACGAGCTCAAACACATCGTCGCCGACTCCGACGCATCGGCCATCTTAGCCACCATCAATATGGCCAAGCCGATCAAGGCAATGGGCGAGCTTCCCTCGAAAGTTAAGAAGCTTATCATCATCGGCCAGGGAGACAAAACGCCGGACACGGACTATCTCGATTTTGCCGCCGGCGCTGACCCCGTCGAGCCCGATGCCAAGCTCTCCGATGACGACGAAGCCCTTTTCCTTTACACCTCCGGCAGCACCGGGAAATCCAAGGGAGTCATCCTCCAGTATAAGCACCTGGATCTTTTCCCCGAATCGCTTCATGCAATCATCCCGGAATATTGCACGGTCGATACCGTTATGGCGTGCATCCTGCCGATGAGCCACATCACGGGGCCGATCCTCGTCAATACCCAGCTCAAGTATGGAAACGCCCTCGTCATCTTTGAGAGCTGGCGCCCGGACGCCGTCTGGAAGACGGTGGAGCGGGAACGCGTAAACCTGTTCAACAGCATCCCCCCCCATCAGCCAGATGATGCTTGCCGACCGAAAGCGGAGCAGTACGATCTTCATCCCTCAAATACATCTCCATGATGGGGATGAGTGTGCCAAAGGCCTTCATGGAGGTACCGCAGGCGAACCCCCACCTTAAGGTTATTCAGGGCTACGGCCTGACGGAGACCTCTCCGCTCCTCACACTCGTTCCGCTCACCCAAGCAGATGAGAAGCTCGGCTCGGTCGGCAAACCCGTGCCGGGAGTTCAGCTGAAGATCATCGACGAGAACGGAAAGGAAGTCGGGCCGGAAACCCCGGCGGGATCATTGCCCGCGGCCCGCAGATCATGAAGGGATACTACAAGCTCCCCGATGAGACGAAAAAGGTCATCAAGGACGGCTGGTTTTTCACCGGCGACCTCGGCAGGATCGACGCGGACGGCTTCGTCTTTCGCCTCGGAAGATCAAAGGAGATCATCATAACCGGCGGCATCGATGTCTTCCCCGCCGAGGTGGAAAACGTGCTTGTGGCCCACCAGCTGATCATGGACGCGGCGGTGGTCGGCATCCCCGATCCGAAGCGCGGCGAGATACTCTCGGCCTTCGTCGTCAAGCGGCCGGGCTCCGATCTCACCGAGCACGACGTGGTGAAATATTGCCGGGAGAAGATGGCCGATTATAAGGTCCCCAAGGCGGTGAAATTCATTGACGCGCTCCCCATGGTAGGCCCGGGCAAGGTCAACAAGAAGGCCCTCATCGAAAAGGGGGTTTGATCCGAGGCCGGTATCACCATACGCGTGGAAGCCAGTCGCGCCGACATGTTCGTCTGCCGGCGCGATGCGTTCAGACGGACCATTATTACGGCTGCGGCGCGGTGCCCCCGGAGAGCCGCTCCGTGAGAATGTCACCGGGGGGCCGGTATCGAGAGGGACGACCACGATAGTCTATTCAGCTCCCACACAACCCCTCATATCTCTCTTTTTCGTCGCCTTCCCGAGGACGGCTTTTCACCCTGTAGCCACAATCGGATCCTCCGTTGTCACGTTATCCTGTTGTACGTCCCCACGGCTGCCGCATCCCCAGGAAAGAAATATATATAGCAGAGATTAATTCGTTCGAAACTGTCTTTTTCACCCCAAAGGGAGTATTATCGACCACATGCCAAGATCACATAAACACAAAAGGTTCGAGCGATTTTTCACGGCGATCGTCTCGTGGCCCGCGCGTCCCTCTTCTACCTCATTATGCGGCTCCCCGGACCGTTAGCCAGCGTCATCGCCGAATCTCTCGGAAGAGCCTTCTGGCTTTTCGGCGTCCCATGGAGACGGCAAGCCATGAAGAACCTGAGGCTTGTCTATAAAGATACCCTGCCGAGAAAAGAGCTCCGCGCCATCGCGAGGGCGAGCATGATACACGTCGTCATGATGATGGTTGAGGGCACGGTTATCTTTCGCCCGCCCTACACGGTCGTCAAGAAGACGCCGATACAGGGAGAAGAGTGCCTCAAGGAGGCCGTGAGCGAGGGAAAGCCGATTCTCATCCTTGGAAGCCACGTGGGCAACTTCCTGCTTCTGATATCGGCGCTTACCTATAAGGGATACCCGGTCCACTATATCTTCAAGCAGCCCGAGGACGAGGGCTTCAAGGAGTTTATCCTCGAGCTTAATCGTGATATGCATCTCAACCCGATTCCCCTCAAACCGAGAAGCGAGGCTCTGAAGAGATCGCTCGCGACACTCAGAAATAAAGGGATCCTTTGGATCGCTCTGGATCAGAATACGCGCGAGGGGGACGTGGGGGTGGAGTTTTTCGGCGTCAAGGCCGCTACCGCCCGCGGACCGATGGTTCTTGCGCTCAGGACCGGCGCCGTCGTCGTGCCGATGTTTATGCGGCGACAGCGATGGCTTCAGCCACCATTATTATCAAGGAGCCAATCGAGCTTGAATATACCGGCGACAAAGAAGAGGCCGTCTCCCACAACCTGAAGCGCTCTCCGCCGTCATAGAACAAGAGATCCTCGAAAACCCAAAGGAATGGTGGTGGATCCACAAACGTTGGAAACGGGCCCATGTGTACGCCGATATCGAATGTGTCTAAAGGCAAGGACGAGACCCCGTCGGGAGCTGAGAGTGTGATAAAGAAGAGGGGCGGCCTCACGCCATTCTCGCGCGGCCACTCTCTTTTTTATTGACAAACCCAGAAAACGGCCTTAGTATTAAAAATTGTTTTTTCGGTCCCATCGTCTAGTGGTCTAGGATACTGGCCTCTCACGCCGGAGACACGGGTTCGAAACCCGTTGGGACTGCCAATAAAAAACCGCCTAAGGGCGGTTTTTTTCGTGCCTTCTGACCGGGTTTGGCCTAGCGTGTCCCGGCACGAATCAGCGTCGTCTTTACCTCTCAGCTTTCGCCTC
>CAWBYW010000029.1:0-3540 GCA_963792965.1 uncultured delta proteobacterium
TCACAACATCAAGCTCGCCGGAACGGAGCTCCAGTTCCTGAAGGACGTGGCCCAGACGCTGAAAAGCGCCTAAGAAACCGGTCGCCGCGCACATCTTCTCAGTACCACGGACAAAACAGGATGTACGAAAAGAGCGTCACGCGGCCCGCGATTCCGTTGCGGAGACCCCGCCAACAGCCACGGCGACCGTCGCGTTGCTCAGTCTATAATGACGTATCCGATCGGCGGCATGTCTCACCTCCCTTCCAACGTCCCTTTGTCATCTCCCCTCCGCTACTTGTCAAATTGTCACAAAATAGACGAATAGTGACGTGTTTATCCACCCGTAATGAATTTTTTTGTTGAATTTTTTTCCAAAATAAGTTAAATAGTTAACTTTGAGTAGATACCTCGTGCAGGAGGAAACGATATGAAGTAAGAGAAGAATTGAAGAAGACCGCCGCCAAACTCCCGAAGAAGAACGCAATATCTACGGAGCGAAAAAGATACCTTCAGGGATCTCAAACAGTACGCTTTCAGGATCGCCTCCGCCCTGAAAAAATCGGGGGTCAAAAAGGGGGATAAGCTTCCTCACCTATCTCCCCAATATCCCCGAATTCGTGGAGATATCCCTCGGCGCGCTCTCGGCCGGCGTGATCTGCGTTCCTATTGATTTTCGTATAATCGGCGACGAGCTCAAACATATCATCACCGACTCCGATGCGTCGGTCGTCTTCACCACCGTTGAAATGGCCAAGCCGATCAAGGCGGTCGGTGAGCTCCCTCCGAAAGTTAGGTAGTTATCATCATCGGCAAGGGGGACAAGTCGCCGGACACGGATTATCTCGATTTTGCCGCCGGCGGCGACCCCGTCGAGCCCGATGCAAAGCTCTCCGACGACGACGAGGCGCTGTTCCTTTACACCTCCGGCAGCACCGGGAGGCCTAAGGGAGTCATCCTCCAGTACAAGCACCTGGATCTTTTCCCGGAATCGCTTCATGCGATGATCCCGGATATTGCACGGTCGACACCGTCATGGCGTGCATCCTGCCGATGAGCCACATCACGGGGCCGATCCTCGTCAACACCCAGCTTAAATACGGAAACGCCCTCGTCATCTTCGAGAGCTGGCGCCCCGACACCGTCTGGAAGACCGTGGAGCGGGAACGGGTAAACCTCTTCAACAGCGTCCCCCCCATCGCCAGATGATGCTTATCGACCCAAAACTTGAACAATACGATCTCTCATCCCTGAAATACATCTCCATGATGGGGATGAGCGTGCCCAAGGCCCTCATGGAGGAATACCGCAGGCGGATTCCCCACCTTAAGGTCATTCAGGGCTACGGCCTGACCGAACCTCTCCGCTCCTCACGCTCGTTCCGCTCACCCAAGCGGATGAAAAACTCGGTTCGGTCGGCAAACCGGTCCCGGGAGTTCAACTCAAGATCATTGACGAGAACGGAAAGGAAGTCGGCCCGGAAACCCCGGGCGAGATCATTGCCCGCGGCCCGCAGATCATGAAGGGATACTACAAGCTTGCCGAGGAGACGAAAAAGGTCATCAAGGATGGCTGGTTTTTCACCGGGGACTTCGGCAGAATCGATGCGGACGGCTTCGTCTTCCACCTCGGAAGATCCAGGAGATCATCATAACCGGCGGCATCAATGTCTTCCCCGCCGAGGTGGAAAACGTGTTGGTGACCCACCATCTGATTATGGACGCGGCAGTGGTCGGCATCCCCGACCCGAAGCGCGGCGAGATCCTCTCGGCCTTCGTCGTCAAGCGGCCGGGTTCCGATCTCACCGAGCACGACGTGGTGAAATATTCCGGGAGAACATGCCGATTATAAGATAGCCAAGGCGGTGAAATTCATTGATGCGCTCCCCATGGTAGGCCCGGGCAAGGTCAACAAGAAGGCCCTCATCGAGAAGGGGGTTTGATCCGAGGCCGGTATCACCATACGCGTAAGAGCCTGTCGCGCCGGCATGTTCGTCTGCCGGCGCGATGCATTCAGACGGACGTTATTACAGCTACGGCGCACCACCCATGGAGAACGTCACCCGGCGGCCGGAATCGAGAAGGACGACCACGATAATCTATGTTAGATCCAGCACGACCCTTCGTGTCTCTCTTCTTCGCCGCTTTCTCGAAAACCACTTCTCGCTCCACCGTCGCAGGGGGGCTGCAGGGTTGCGTTACCCTCTCGCACAACCGCGTGGCCATAGTGCCTACACGAGGGCCCGACGATGGAGATTAATTCATTCAGGGCTATCATTTTAACCCCAAAGGGAGTATGATCGACCACATGCCAAGATCAAAAAAACACAAGAGGCTCGAGCGATTTTCACGGCGATCGTCTCGTGGCCCGCGCGTCCCCTCTTCTACCTCATTATGCGGCTCCCCGGACCGTTCCCACGTCATCGCCGAAACTCTCGGAAGAGCCCTCTGGCTTTTCGGTGTCCCGTGGAGACGGCAAGCCATGAAAAACCTGAGGCTTGTCTATAAAGATACCCTTCGAAGAGTGAGCTTCGCGCCATCGCGAGGGCGAGCATGATCCACGTCGTGATGATGATGGTTGAGGGCACGGTCTACTTTCGCCCGCCCTACACGGTAGTCAAGAAAACGCCGATACAGGGAGAGGATTACCTCAAGGAGGCTGTGGGCAAGGGAAAGCCGATCCTCATCCTCGGCAGCCACGTGGGCAACTTCCTGCTTCTCATATCGGCGCTCACCTATAAGGGATACCCGGTCCACTATATTTTCAAGCAGCCCGAGGACGAGGGCTTCAAGGAGTTTATCCTCGAGCTTAACCGGGATATGCGTCTCAAACCGATTTCCCTTAAACCGCGGAGCGAGGCGACAAAGAGGTCACTCCGTACGCTACGAAATAAAGAAATCCTGGGGATCGCGCTGGATCAGAACACGGGAGGGGGGCCGTAGGGGTGGAGTTTTTCGGCGTCAAGGCCGCCACCGCCCGTGGCCCGGCCATCCTGGCGCTAAGGACCGGGGCGGTGGTCCTGCCGATGTTTATCCGGCGCGAGGGATGGCTGAAGCATACCATCGTCATCAGGAAGCCGATCGAGCTCGCCTACACCGGCGACAAGGAAGAGGACATCTATAAGAACCTCAAGCGGTTTTCCGCCGTCATCGAGAAAGAGATCCTCGAAAACCTGAGGGAATGGTGGTGGATCCACAAACGCTGGAAACGGGCGCATATGAAAGCCGATATCCCCGAAGCCGAGGTGTAACGGCGACGACGCGACCTCGTCGGGAGCGGAGAGCGTCCGATCAAAAAACGGGGCGGCTACCGCCGTCTTCGCGGGCCGATCTTTTTTTTCGTCCACAAGGCCGGGAAACGGCCTATATTAAAAATTATTTTTTGGTCCGATCGTCTAGTGGTCTAGGATACTGGCCTCTCACGCCGGAGACACGGGTTCGAAACCCGTTGGGACTGCCAAAAAAAGACCGCCCGAGGGCGGTTTTTTGGTGCTTTCTGACCGGGTTTAACCTAAGGTGTCGCGGTACGAATCAGCGTTGTCTTTGCCTCTCCGCCTTTCGC
>CAWBYW010000030.1:0-145451 GCA_963792965.1 uncultured delta proteobacterium
GCACGGTAGCCGAGGAGCATTGTGGCCTTGGCGATATCGCCGAAGGAATGTTTTATATCGCCCTCACGGGGCGGCATAAAGACGGGCTGAGCCGAAATGCCCATGACCGTGCCGATCGCGTTTGTCAGTTCGATCAGATTGAGATTTGTGCCGGTGGAGATGTTCACCGCCTCCCCAAAACATGCCTCGTGCCGGCTGGCAAGGATATTCGCATTGACGACATTGGCGATATAGGTAAAATCCCTCGTCTGCATACCGTCCCCGTAGATAATCGGGGGCTCTTTTTCCTTCAGCCTTGTGATGAACTTGGGGATGACCGCGGCGTATTCCGACGCGGGGTCCTGCCGCGGGCCGAAGACGTTGAAGTATCTGAGCGACACCGTCGGCAGCCCGTATACGAGATAGAAGACGCGCGCGTAATATTCTCCCATGAGTTTCTGCACGGCGTACGGCGAGAGCGGCGAGGGGAGCATAGTCTCCGCCTTGGGCAGGGTTGGGGTATCGCCGTAGACCGATGAGGAAGAGGCGTAGACGAAACGGGAGACCCCGGATTCCTTTGCCGCAAGCAGTAGGTTGAGTGTCCCGTTGACATTCACGTCGTGGGTAAACGAGGGCTCGCGTACCGAACGGGGGACCGACGGAACGGCGGCCTCGTGAAAGATCACGTCGACACCGTCGACCGACTTCTTCACGGCATCCGCATCCCTGATGTCGCCTTCCCATATTTGGACGTCATCTTTGAACGCGGCCAGGTTCTCCCTCTTCCCGGTGGAGAAGTTATCCAGCACGTTCACCTTCTCCCCGGATTTCAAGAGGGCCTCAACGATATGGGAGCCGATAAATCCTGCCCCTCCGGTAACCAAGTATTTCATAACACCTATCCTTCTTTATCAAAAATTCCGGACACTCTCACAAAGCTGACCCCCGTCTCCCGGCAGATCTCGCTGATATAGCGTCTCGTTTCGTCGGAAAGCCGGCTGATCGCGACGATCACTTCTTCGACACCCTTTTCGTTGATGACCTGCCTGAGATCGTCCCGCGTGCCGAGGACCTCAAGGCCGTGGATGACTCTGCCGACTTTTGCGGTGTCGTCGTCCAAAAAGCCGAGCGGCGAGCGGTTGAGGCTGCCGTTATTGAGTATCTCCCGGAGCACGGCATTTCCCGAATCGCCGGCGCCGAAAATGACGATCTTCTTTTCCGCCCGCCGAACCCGATGGCTCGTGAAATATTCCTTGAAGCCGCGGAGGCTGGCCGCACGCGCCGCAATGAAAAATGTCAGGATAAAAAAATAGACGATAATAACGGACGCCGAGTAGCCCTCAAAGAAGGTAAAGAGGAAGAGGGCAAGCGACGACACCACCGTCCCCACGAAAGACGCGTTTACAATCCGAATAATGTCCTTTAGGGTGACGTACTTCCACACGCCCCGATAAATGCCGAAGAAGTAAAACGATACCATCTGGAAGAAAATGAATATGGGCAGCGATTTCCCGATCAGCACTTCCTCGTGACGACCGATGGAGCCTTTTCCGACGAGAAAATAGGCAAGGACGTACGACGCCGCCACGATGATGGCGTCGGCCGAGATCTCGAAGAGTATATATTTTTTTCTGACCAGAATCGAGGTTATCCGCAACGGCTCTTCACCGCCCAGCGAACGCTTTTCGATCTCCCTGAGGTCCAGACCCGAGAGGAAGAGTCCCAACAGGAAGAGAAACACGAGAGAGATGGTCAAGAGCAGCGTGATGAGGAGATAGTTTGCTCCCGGGAAGGCCAAGAGAACCGCGAAGCAGCCAAAGACGAAGGAAAAGAGATAGATCGCCAGGACCGAGTTTCTCTCGGAGAGTCCCATGATGACAAGCCGATGAGAGGTGTGGTCCTTCCCCCCTTCATAGACAGGGCGACCGGATACCGTGCGGAGGATCGCGACAAATGTCGTGTCGAGGATCGGCACCGCCATGACGAGGACAGGCACGACGAGCGTAATGATGAGGTTGCTCATATAGGTCATCGATCCGACCAGTGTCACGACCGAGAGGTAGAATCCGATGACGAGCGCGCCGCAGTCTCCCATGAAGATCTTCGCCGGGTTGAAATTGTACCTGAGGAAGCCGAGCGCCGCCCCGCACACGATCGCCGAGAGGAGCGCCGTCTCCGACCACCCCATGATGGCCGATAGCAAGAACAGCGATACCGAGGATATCGCGGCGATCCCGGAGGAGAGGCCGTCCATATTATCAATGAGGTTATAGGCGTTCGTGACGGCGATGATCCAGAACACGGTAAGCGGGATACCGATCAGCGGGTTGAAGTATTCCGAGTAAGCCCCGAAGATGACCACCACCGCGGCGGCGAGGGTCTCGACCAAAATCTTCAGACCGGGGGAAAGGCGTCTCAGGTCGTCCACGAGACCGAGGATGAAGATCATGGTCGTACCGACCATCAGCCCCGCGATCCTCATGTCCGAGAGGGGCCAGAACAGGATCGCGGTGACGATCATCAGCGAAGCGTAGATGGCAATGCCGCCCATCTTCGCGGTCGGCTTGGTGTGCCACCGATCCTTCTTGATCGCCTCCATCCATCCGAGCCTCGGGGCGACCATGACCATGATCTTCGTGCCGACAAGCGAGAGCACGAGGGCCGATACGAACGCGAGGGCGGCTTTTATGAGTGAAAATTCCATTTATCTTTCGCAGTGCTCGATGACGCTCCGTATGATGTCATCGATATTCCTCTTGGGGACGTATCCGATAAGCCCCCTGATCTTCGTAAGGTCGGGGCAGCGCCGCTCCATGTCCTCAAATCCGGGGCCGTACACCCGCTCATACGGAATATGCTCGATGGTCGATCCGCTCCGGGTGGAGGCGATGATCTTTTGGGCCAGCTCGTTGATCGTGATCTCCTCGCCGCTCCCGATGTTGACGATCTGACCTATCGCGTCGGGGCACTCCATGAGGGCGACCATCGCCCCGACGACGTCCGCGACGTGGGTGAAGCTTCTGGACTGATTTCCACTGCCGAAGACCCCGAGCGGCTTGCCCAAGAGCGCGCTCTTAACGAAAGTCGGGATCACCATTCCGTAGCGCCCGGTTTGCCGGGGTCCGACGGTATTGAAAAGGCGCGTGATGATAACCGGGAGCCCCTTTGCGTCGTGATAGGCGAGCGCCAGGAATTCGTCGAGCGCCTTGGAGCAGGCGTAGGCCCACCTCCGTTTGCTGGTGGGGCCCATGAGGAGATCGTTCTCTTCGCTCAGGGTGCCCCCGCCGTCCTTGATGTCCATCGCCTTGCCGTATACCTCGGACGTGGAGGTGATGAGTACCTTGCGCTTGAAGAGATTTGCCATGGTGAGCACCACCTCGGTCCCGCTGACGTTGGTTTCGATGGTCTCCACCGGGTTTTCCATGATAAGCCGCACCCCGACCGCCGCCGCCAGGTGATAGATCTCATCGCATTTTCCGGCAAGCTCATTCATCACCCCGCCGTTGAGCACCGAGTCGATGACGACGTGGCATCTCGGGTTTTTCTTTATCCCCTCGATATTCTCGAGCCTGCCGGTTGAGAGGTTGTCGATGAGGTAAACCTCATGCCCCCTGTCGAGGATTGCTTCGGCCAGGTGAGAGCCGATGAACCCGGCGCCGCCCGTAATCAGGATATTCATACCATCCCCAGTGCGTCAAGATAGAGAAATCTGATATCTTTTATCAGGCGCCCCCGGTCATACGTTTCGTACGCGAAGGCGCGGGCGTCTCGGACGATCTTCTCGGCCGTCTCGTGATCGAGAAGGAGGCGCTCGAGACCCCACGCCACGCCTTCGGCGTCGGACGGCGCCGCCATGATGCCCCTCGGGCACACCCGTGGGAGGTCTGTCCGGGGCCCACCGAGAAGATCAGGGACACCGCCGACCGCGGTGGCGACCACCGGTTTACCTGTGGCCATCGCCTCGATGATGGTGACGGGTGTCCCCTCATTATCCGAGGTCAACGCGAGGGCATCGAGCCCCGCGTAGACCTCCCCCATGTCTCGTCTCCAGCCCATGAATGATACCCTGTCGGCAATACCGAGCTCACGCGCAAAATCGGAAAGTTCCTCGCCGAGCTCTCCGTCTCCGACCACCGCAAACCGCACGTGCGAACAATTCCTATCCGCCAACACCTGGGCCGCGGCCGAGAGGAAGAGGCGATGATTCTTAATGGCCGTGAGCCTCCCGACGATCCCCACGAGTTTTTCGCCGTCGAGGCAGCCGGCATCCCTCCGGAAAATCCGTCCTCCATCCGGGGCATTCTCGATGAAGGAAAAATCAAAGCCGAGCCGGATAACGACGACCTTCTTCTCGGGGACGACCCGATAGGTATCAACGATGTCCTCTTTCTGAAGGGGGCTGATCACGACCACTCTTTCGCAGACGTAAGAGAGCGCCCGTTCAATATACGTAAAGACCCGGGTCTTGACCGGGCCGAAATAACCGTAAAAAATATGGCCGTGATACGTATGAAATATCTTAATCTTCTTATTCCGAAAAATCAAGGCAAACTTTAGGAGCGCCCCGGCGATCCTGCCGAGGGTTCCGGCTTTGGCGAGGTGGGTATGAATGATGTCCGGCTGTTCCCGGAACATGAGCACGAGCAGCCGGCAGAAGGAGACGATGTCTCCGAAAACGGTGATCTCCCTGCCGAGCGTGGAAATAGAGACCGGTCTGACGCCCAGCTCCCGAGCCAGGTAACCCATGTCTCCCTCATCGTCTCCCACGACGCCCGTGACGAGGATATTTTCGAAGACGCCGGGGTCAAGCCATCGCGTCAACAGGAGAGCATGTATTGCGGGCCCCCCGACGTTGAGCCGGGTAATGATGCGCATGACCTTTATCTTTTTCACGACGGCGCTCTCCTCTTTCTTTTCTCCTCCCACCACTGCAGGGCAAAGATATTCCACAACAGGAAAGTGAAATCATGCTCGTTTCGCTTGTGCATACGATAGATCTCTTGGACCCGCTCATAACGGAAGACCCCGAGGGACTTCACCGCATCCGGCGTCACCACGTCAAAAAAGAGCGGAGCGAGTCCTCCCTTGAGCCATTCCCCGATAGGCATCTCGAATCCTTTTTTCGACCGGCCGATTACCTTTTTTGGGAGGAGATCGACAAAAGCGTCCTCAAGGATCCTCTTCTTGCGCGTACCCGCGAGCTTATAGGCCCCGGGCATGCTGAAGGCAAGCTCTACGATGGAGGGCTCCAAAAAGGGGACCCGCACCTCAAGCGAGTTTTGCATGCTCATGAGGTCGACCTTCGTCAGCATGTCGCCGGGAAGGACGAGGTTGAGGTCCGTCCAGAGCATCCTGTTTTTCGTGTCGCCGTCAAACGAGCCGAAGAGGCCCTCGACGAGCCTCTGCGCGTCCCCCCGGCGAAAGCGGCCCCCCACACGGTCGGCCAAGAGCCTCTCGCCCTCCTCCCCCGATAGCACCGAGAGCCATCGGAAGTGCCGCTCATGCGGCAGAAGGCGCGTCTCCCTCGATGAATCTGCGGGCCTTTCGCGCCGCCTCCCCGAGCCGGCTCCCCTTGGACTGGGGCAGGGCGTAAAGCAGTGGCCGGACGAGCCCGTCGCGAAGAAAGGGGGGCATCAGCGCCCACCACCGATAGAGCTCTTCGCCGAGATATTTCCAGTAGCCCCCGAAGACCTCGTCGGCCCCGTCGCCGGAAAGAGCCACCGTAACCTTTTCTCGGGTCTTTTTTGCCACGAGGTAGCTCGGGACGACCGAAAAATCGGCGAAGGGCTCATCCAGACAGTCCATCACGGCCGGGATCAGGTCCAGGAGATCGGTGCTCTTCAGGTCGTGGATCGTCGCGGTGACGCGCTCATTTTTTTCGACGACGGCCCGCGCATAGTCGGTCTCATCGAAAAGCCCGTCGGAGCCGAAACCGATCGTAAATGTCTTGATATCCCCCCCGAGCCGGTTCATGACCCCGGTGATAATGGAGGAGTCAAGCCCTCCGCTCAGAAATGCGCCGAGGGGAACGTCCGAGACAAGCTCCCGCGCAACCGACGACTCGATTTGCTCCCTGAGCTCACGACGCGCCTGGTCGTAGTCAGGCGTTACCTTGTCTTTCGATTCTCTCGGCCAGATCGTAGTAACGCGACACCCTGATCCCGGAGGCGTCGACCCTCAATAGATGGCCGGGGGGAAGCTTCTTGATCCCCCGATAGATCCCCGCGGGGGCCGGGATATAGCCGAGAGAGAGGTAGAGACACAGCCCCTCCTCGTCGATTTCTTGTGTGACCATCCCGGAGGCCAGGATCCCCTTGAGCTCGGAGGAAAAGATAAAGATGTCTCCGTCGTGATAGTAATGCAACGGCTTTATACCGAAGGGGTCCCGGGCGGCGAAAAGACAACGATTTTTTTCGTCCCAGATTGCGAACGCGAACATCCCGTTAAGGCGGTCAACGATTCCGTCTCCCCACTCGGAAAATCCCTTCAGGATTACCTCGGTGTCCGAGTGGGAAAAGAAAGTGTGGCCGCGCGACTGGAGCTCTTGTCGGATCTGGGCAAAATTGTAGATCTCGCCGTTGTAAACAATGACGAGCCTTCCATCCTCGGTCTCCATCGGCTGATGGCCGGCGCCGCTCAGATCTATGATCGAGAGCCTCCGGTGCCCGAGGCCCACCGACGGACTGCCTCCCCTCGGGGAGAGATAGACTCCCTCGTCGTCAGGGCCGCGGTGCGCCATGGTATCTCTCATGGTCACCAGTCGCCCTTCTTCAACGGCGCGGCCGTCGGTCCGCACGATTCCCACGATGCCGCACATTAGTGCCCCTTCCCTCCCCAGAGCTCATCAAAAAGCGCCCTCGCGTCCTCGACCACGTCGCCGGCCGGGCCCACGTAAAGGATATCCTTGTCCCTCACCATCTGTTCGACGCGTCGCCAAACAACGTCTTTCCCCTCGGGCCCTCCCAGGGCGTTGCCGTATGCCTCGCAGAAAGCGCGCCGTGCCGCCGCGCCTACGGCCCCGGGGGTGGAGAGAAAGATCTGGGCCAGGTTCTTCGCCCTCCTCCTGGCCGAGACCTCGTGGCCGAACGAGACGCTGTCCAGGTCGAGGAGCGAAAAGACGAAATCCGACCCATTCCTCTGTACGGCGATGTTGGTCCCTTTCAGGTCCCGGTGGTAGACGCCGGCCCGGTGAAGGCGGCCGACGAACGTGCCGAGCGCACCGGCAAACGAGGCGATCGTCCGCGCGTTGCCCGCGAGCTCTTTCAGGATGAAACGATCCATCTCGAGGTCCGGGCGAATCGACGCGGACATAAGATAGATCGCCCGCGGGACGAAAAAGCGCCGGGCAACCACCAGGCACAGCTGCCGCGGGGTCTCAAATCCCCTCAGATTCAGCGCGCGTGCCGAGCGCCAGCTGACGTGCCCCCGTGATGAACGCAGCATCGCCCTGATCTTTTCCGAGAGCGTCAGGCCAAGGTACGCCTTGACGCAGATTTCCTTCGGGCCCGACCGAAGAAGGGCGATCGTCGCTTTCCTGTCCCGTTTGATCACCTTCCCGGAGCCCTGGGCAAAATCACGAAGGATCCGCTCGACCTCATCGATCTTGATCACGCGCGCCGCGTAGATGACCCCGTCGCGGCGTCTGGTCACGGTGAACTCAGTCGAGTTCTTAAAGCATCGCCGGGTGCGGCTGGCCAGCCTCACTTCCTCGATTCTTTTGATTCGGTTATCTATGTGACGCCGGGCATCGCTGATCTCCCAGCGCGCGTCCGGGTTTTCGGCCTTATAGCGTGAGAGGAAGAAGTCGATGTCCCCATCGCCGAGCGAGGGGAGCAGTGAATGGAGGAGATCGGCGATGTTTCCTATCCCCCTTTTTGCGGACATGTCGCGGGGAAACGTGGAGCGGTGCAGGTCGATAACCCACGGCACGGAGCCGCCGCCGTCGCGGCGGGCCGTCAGAAGATTGCCCGCGTGATAATCGCGGTGGTGAAAGCGGGCCCGGTGCAGTCGCGCGGTGACGGCGGCCAGAGACGAGAGGTATCTCTCCTTTTGATTCGGGGCCGCCTTCAGAAAGAGGTCCCACATAACAGCGGCGCCCCGGACCGCCCGAAAGATGATAACCGCGCGGTCCTTACAGGGATGTCCGCTACCCACCGCTATGACCTCGGGGGTCCTGATCCCCTTCCCGTCGAGATAGCGGGAGGCGAGGAATTCCTTTTGGGCGACATGGCCTAACAACAGCGACTTGAGCGTCCGGCCGAGTCCCCCATCCTTGAAGACCTTCACGAAATAGGTCTCATCTCCTACCCGATAGAGCCCCCTGATCCTCACTCGGTTTTCGCTGACGCCGGTAAGAACTCCCCCCTTTTCGAAGTCCACCGTGAGGAGGTCTTGGGCGCCCTCTCGGTATATCCAGTCGATTGCAGCTATCCGTTTTTTCTGGTAGTGTCCTCTCTCCATAGTATCTTGGGTAGTCCCCTATTGGTGAAGAGCCCTGATCGGCTCACGAGCAAAGCCTGGACGATTCGCGTCTCACTTCCTCGTGGGCGACAGCACGACTTCATCGATGACCGTGCCCCGGTCGTCCAGCGCCCTCACCGTGTCGCGCCCGCCTCCTATGTCCATGATCAAGAACTCATGCGTCTCTTTCCAGAGCTCCTTTTTCCCTACCAGCCATGCATACGGGCTCCTCTGGTTGACCGGGTAGACCTTTCCCCCGCCTCCCCCGGAGATGAAAAAGGGGAATCCCCAGTGTGTCCTTCCGCGCATATAGTGATGGTCGTGCCCCGAGAATATGGCCGAAACACCGGCCCTGCCCATGAGGGGCAGCAGCGGCTTCAACCCGATGAAGCCCCTCCTCAGACCCTTATAGCTTACCGGCCCGAGGTGCGCGAAGACGAAGACGTGGCGTATATCGTTTCTCGCCAGGAGGCCTCTCAAAGTCCTGATGAGCCAGAAGCCGTGGTGAAAAAAGAGCATGTCGTTTCGTGAATCAAGGAAGATAAAATAATCTGAGGTGACCTGGGCCGTAAAGTAATAGAATCCCTCGGGCGTGCCGTTGTGCCTCCCCACGTAGCGGTCAAAGAGTGCCGTGCCGTGCTTGGCGTCATGATTGCCGATGATCGACAGGAATGGGACGTGATCCAACAGCATCCCGGCCATCTCGAAGAAAGAGAGCCAGCACTCCTTGTTTCTGCCTGACGACACCAGATCGCCGAGGATCACGATGAAGTCCGGCCGCTGATTATCGATGTGAGATACGAGCTTCTTAAAACCCTCGGCGGGCGCATGGAGATCGCCGATGATGGCCACCCGATACGGTCCCTTTTCGGGCAGCGTTCGAAAGGTGCCCCGAAACGTTACCCGGCCCTCCGAAATCACCGAATAGTCGTAGACGCTGCCGGGGGTAAGCTCCCCGAGAGTAATCCGGTGTAGACAATCCCGTGCCCGGTCACTGGCGGTGACCTTACTCTTCCCCCGCTGTGCATACGTGATGGCGCCCGCAGACTCCCGCTCGGTTTCCCACAGGACGGTCATGGTGTCCGCGCCGGGGCGCGTCAGGACCGGGCCGATGATAAGCGGATTATCTCTTATGTCGCCTCTCGCTTTCGCCACGGCGTTCAGCTCTCCCGTCTCACCCGAGAAGTATATCCTAATTCCACGATTATTTCCCGTCTTTTATGACGGCCCTGTCGAAGACTGTTCCTTCCTCGTCCACGGCCGAAAACGTGCACGTGTTACCGTTAACATCCATGATCAGAAAGTGATGTATTTTTTCTCCGAACTGCTTTTTCCCGATCAGCACCGCGTAGGGGTTATACTCGTTAATGTCATACAACGACGAGCCCCCTCCTCCCGTCACAAAGAACGGGACGCCGCTGTACGTTTTCCCCCGGATATACTGGTGATCATGGCCGGAGATGATGGCCGTCACCCCGTATCTCCCCATGATCCCCGTGAAAGGCTTCAATCCTGAGTAGCCCCTCCGGAATCTCCAGTAGCTTGTTACGCCTTCGTGGGACAACACGAAGATATGGCGTGTGTTTGTGCGCGTGGAGGCGTCTTTCAGCCTTCGTGCGAGGCTGATGCCCTCCGTGAACAGGAAGAAGGGGCGCCGGGAGTAGATATCGAGGAAAAGATAGAGGTCGCCGGAGATCGTGTCGGCAAACGTCAGTGAATCCGGCGAGGTGCCCTCGGGACGGATAAACAGGCGCCGGAACATCGTCAGATGCGGATCGTACTCGACGTCATGATTGCCCGGAACGCCGAAGATCGGTATATGGTCAAAGACCTTCTTGCCGGGATCAAATATCTGCTCCTTCCAGTCCCCGGCCCGATTGGCCTTCCCGACGAAATCGCCTAAGAGGACGATGAATTGCGGATGAAAGGTATCCATGAGGGTAAAAAGCCTGGCCGTGACCCCATCGTTGCCCCTCATGTCGCCCATGAAGATGACGCGGTAGGGGCCCTTTGCGGGAAGGGTGGTAAACCACGCTCGATACGCCTTTTCACCGCCGACCGTCACCGTATAATCGTATCTGGTGTCGGTCGAAAGGCCCGTGAGCCTCGCCTCGTGGTGCGTCTGGATCCCCGGCGACGGGACTTCGATCTCCTTCTCCGCCGGACCAGTAAGGATCACGGAGCCGCTGCTTGCCGAATCCGTCTCCCACATAACGGTCATGGTGTCGGTGCCGGGAAGCTCGAGGACCGGGCCGATGGCAAGCTCGGCGCCGACCGCCGAAGCCGCTGACATCAGGCCGATGGCGACCAGCACCACTATCGTAGGCCATCCCTTTGTTATCATCACGTGCTCCTCTCTCTCTTCTCGACGCCCCTGAGGATATCGAGATACCGGGGCGCAGTGGTCTGAAGGGAGAAATTCTCTTCGACCAGGCGTCTCCCTGCAAGCCCCATCTTCCTACACAGCTCCCTGTTTGCCGCCAGTTTCTCGAGCTGTTCGGCCCATTCGTCGATCGACTCGGCCCAGAGCCCGGTCTGCCCGGGTGTGACCAGGTCCCGGTTGATCCCCACCGGGCTCACGAGCGCCGGAACTCCCGCGGCCAGATATTGCACGACCTTCAGCCCGCACTTGCCCCTCGCGAAGGGATCGTCTGAGATCGGCATGACTCCCACGTCGAAGCTCATGAGATCTTCCGAAACGTCCTGGGGCCGCCACGGCTTCTTGATGACGTCGACGCCATCCACATCGAAGAATCGATTGCAGACGATCTTAAGCTTGAGATTCTTTATGCGCCCTGCGGCCTTCGCAACGGCGGGCGCGATCGCCTCGAGATAGGGGAGGTTTGCCGCGCTGCCGATCCATCCAACCACGAAGTCGGTGCTCGTCTCTGAATAATCTTTGACACCGTATTCATCGACATCCACGATCGTGGGCACGATGAATATCCGGTCGCGGGAGGTATAGCGCGCCGCCTGATCGGCGAGATAGGAATTGCCCGCGGTGACGGCGTCGGCCGTTTTCATCATGTGGGCAAACCGCCGCATCCGCTGCCACGAGGCCTGATTCTTGTGCCGCGATGAGCGGTACATGATGGCGTCGTCGAAATCAAAGACGATGCGTCTTGCGTGTCTCCTCACAAAGAAGAGGTCAAGGGAGGTGAGGAGTTTTCGCTGAACGATCACGACGTCAAACTCGGCAAGCCGCCTGAAGATGCCCAGGCGCGCAAATAATCCCGCCGGTACTTTGAGGAGCGTTACATCCACGCCGTTTCTTTCGAAGAAGGGGATGAATTCCTTTACCCGAAACCTCCCCTCATACCCTTTATGCATCAAGTAGGCGAGCTTCTTCATTGCCGCACCGTGTCGATCGAGTATTTCACGGAACACGGACCAATCGTGCCGCGGGCCCCGGCTTCGTGCCGGCGGCCGGGTTTTTCCTCCGCGCCCGTATGTGGGCCGCTGTATGTCAAAACAGACGTCAAGAATGACCGGCTCATTTTCCTTCTCCCTCGATAAGTGACCGATAGAATCGCTCTATCGTCTCGGCCTGTCTGTGCGCGTCGAACCGTGCCACTGCGGCGCGGTGGGCCCCCTCCCCGAGCCTCTTCCTCTCACGTTCGTCGCCCAGCAATCGACCCAGGGCCAAACCGATCTCTCGTCGGCTTGGCGCCACCACAAGGCCGGACACGTCGTGCCGTACGATCTCGGGAATCATGCCGATATTCGTCGCGACCACCGGCAGGCCGAGCGCCATCGCCTCCCGAAGCGCCCGCGCCGTACCGTCGGAGCCGGGGACCATGAAGACGAATATATCCATGGACAAGAGCGTATCCCGGTAATCACTCCGAATGTACCCCGGCGCGATAACCCGATCGGCGATCCCGAGCTCCCGGGCGGGCCGATGGACACTCTGCTCCATCTGTGAGCTCCTTCCCAGCAAGAGGAGTCGGGCAGTTGGGTATTTTTCGGCGATGTCGGCCAGGGCGCCGATCACAAGATCGGTCTTCCGATACTTCTGAAAACGGGCAACCATCCCGATGACGAGGGCGTCACGATCGATGCCGAAGGCCTTGCGCATGTTCTTTTCGGGGCGGCCCGGACGCCACCGATCGAGGTCGAGGGCGGGATCGACGACAAGAAGTCTCTGTTTCGGAAACGAAAAGTCCTCCGCAATCCGCGCGCCCGCCCGAGCCGAAAAAGTGATCAGGCCGTCCGTCCACCGCCTGAGGAGGAAACGGTTGGCCATCCCGGCCGGAATCGATTCCCGTTTGTGGTCGGTCCTGACAAGCACGGGCCTTTTGGCCGCGTGGCCGATAGTAAGCCCCGCCACAATATGGTCGTGATCGGAGTGGGCGTTAACGACGTCGGGCTCAAACTCGTCGACAAGCGCCCGCAGCCCTCGCCTGTCCCGGAGGATTGCGGGGATGCCGAAGAGGTTGTCGGGCTTAGTCCTCTTATCCCATGCCAGGCTCGTGTCGACACGCACCCCACGCTCGAGCGCGAAGCGAACGATGTTCTCGGCCTCCTCGCTATCTTCCGGAGGCGCCTTTACCGCCACGATCACCTCGTGGCCACGGTCGCTGAGCGCGCGGGCGAGAATCAGGATCGGTTCTGCGGGCCCCGTCCATTTCCAGTCCGCCAGCAGATGGACTATTTTCACTTGTCGTTTCCGTGTGAAAAATCGTTTAATACAGTTATGACGCGCTGGACCTCGGCATCGGTAAGCTCGGGGAACATCGGGATGGAAAGTATTTGTTCCGAAAGCCCCTCCGTTACCGGCAGGTCGCCGACGCGATAGCCGAGATACCGATAGACCGGCTGCAGGTGTATAGGCCGCGGGTAATGAGTGGCGTACCCCACGCCGTATCGAGATAAATGATCGACGAGCCTGTCCCGGTCTCGACTCCTGATCACGAACAGGTGATAGACGTGGCGCGCGTACGGCTTGGCGATGGGCAACATATACGGCCCCCGTATTCCCTCATAATAGAGCCGGGCGATCTGTTGCCTCCGCTCATTCTTCTCATCGAGGTCCCGAAGCCTGAGCCGAAGCACCGCGGCCTGGAGATCGTCCATCCGGCTGTTAAACCCGGGGTCTTCGTGGAGATAGCGCTCGCGCTGTCCGTAGTCGCGCATCGACCGCAGCCGCCCCGCGAGCGCCCCGTCACCGGTCACGACCATACCGGCGTCCCCGAGCGCTGCAAGGTTCTTGGTGGGGTAGAACGAAAACGCGGCCGCCTCCCCGAACGTCCCGACCTTCCTCCCTTTATAGAGGGCGCCGTGGGCCTGGGCGCAGTCTTCCAGGACGAACAGGCCGTGCCGTTCGGCAAGTGACGTGATCGGATCCATGTCACACGGATGGCCGTAGAGGTGAACGGGAATGATGCCCCTGACCCTTCCGTCCCCCTTCTTCTCCGCGGTCTTTTTGAGGAGGACCTCGAGCGCCTCGGGATCGACGGTGGCCGTCTCCGGATCCACGTCCACAAAGGCGGGAACCCCACCGGCCCTCGTTACCGCGCAGGCGGTGGGAAAAGCGGTGTTGGCCGGTATAATGACCCTCTCGCCCTCTAAAAGGCCGAGCGCCATGAGCGCGAGCGTCAGCGCGTCCGTTCCCGACGCGACCGCCACCCCGAACGATGTGCCGACGTAGGCGCTGAACTCTTCCTCAAGCGAGCTTACCTCCCCGCCGAGGATATATCGGCCCGAGTCGACCACCCGTGAGAGCGCCTCGATGATTTCGTCGCGCCCGGCCCCGGCCGTCCTCTTCGGATCGGATACCGGGACCGTCATTGGTTCCTCCCGACAACGTTGGTGAGCTCCCACAGCTTCGCATATTTGATAAAGACGTAGTAGGCCGTCGTGACCGCGATGATAAGCCCGGGCACACCGTCCAAAAAGCCGAGCCTCAGGAAATAGTCACGGACAAAGCGGTAAGGGGGGTTGAGGAAGAGCTTTATAACGCCTGCGGTCTTGTTTTCGCCTTTCATGTCGACCGCGGCGACCGACGAATAGATGTCGACTTTCCTGATCTGGTCGGAGATGTCCTTGTAGCTGTAATGGAGAAAATAATGCTTCAAGACGCCCACCTTGCCGTCTACGTGGACCTTGGCGTGAAGCCCCCCCTCCCACGTCGCCTTATCCTTTCGGTAGAGACGGATTTCGTAGTCAGGGTACCACCCGCCGTGTTTTATGAGGCGTCCGAGATAGAAGCTCTTTCGGTGGGTAATGTATCCGTCCAGGGCCGGCCCGGTGTCCTTAAAGAGGGCCCCGATCTCGTCGGCAAGCTCCTCGGAGACTTCCTCGTCGGCGTCGATGAAGATGACCCAGCGGTTTTTCGTGAGGTCCTGGGCATAATGGTACTGCTCCCGGAACCCGGGCCACTCCCTCCGGTAAACCCGGCCCGTGCATTCCCTGAGGATCTCAAGAGTGCCGTCGGTGCTTCCGGAGTCCACGGCGACGATCTCGTCGGTCCATTGAGCGACGCTGGCCAGCGCCCGCCGTATGGTGCGGATGTTGTCCTTCGTGATGATATAGGCGGAGACGGGAAGCTTGCTCATATGCGTGCGTATGACCAAATTATTACTGTGTATCCGCCCTCAAGGCACGAAGCGGTTTGGTAAGGATCGGCCGTAGGTCGCGGTTTAGCCTCTGTTTCCGGCCTTGCGAGCCGGCCTCCCGGCCGCCCTGATTACCTCGCCCCTCACATGCTGTGCCCTCTTGTTGTGGCCCAACAGATCGAAGGCGGCGTCCGCCACCATCTCGGGGGTGATCCCTTCAAAGCAGTCGGCATTCATGCATTTCTTCTTCCTGCACGGAGCACAGCTCGACGGGACCCGAACCATGCGAAACGGCGTCTTTCTGTACGGCTCGTTTTCAATCGGGTCGGTAGGGCCGAAGATCACCACAACCGGGGTGCCCACGAAGGAGGAAATGTGGGTTGTCCCAGTGTCTCCCCCGATATAGAGATCGGCCGTCCGGTAAAGCTGTGCCAGCTCAGGGAGAGAAAGCGGACCGGGGAGAACCGTTGCCCTCTGTCTCATCGAGCGCCGCATGGTGGAGGCCACCGCTTCCTCGCCGGGGCCCCAGCTGACGATCACCTCCCCGCCGACCCGATCGAGGATCAGGTCCGCCGCGGCGGCAAATCCGCGCACGTCCCACCTTTTGTAGGCGGTTTTTTCCGATGTGCCGGGGTGTATGATAATACGCGGCCGCCTCCCTGTAATCTTTCCCTTCAGGGTCCGCTCGACGGCCGCGTGCTCTTCCGGCCCGCTGTCGATGTAGATATCGGGCACGGTGATGTCTCCGCAGAGGGCCCGGGAAAGGGCGAGGTTTCTCTCTATCCGCGGCATCTTGCCCGCAGGCAAGGCGACCCGGTGGTTATTGAACAGGTGATTCATCTCCTTGGTGAACCCGTTCTCAAACCCGATTCGCACGGGCGCTCCCGAGAGATACGATATCAGGCCGCTCTTCAGTATCCCGTGGAAATCCAGCGCAACGTCAAAGCGTCTGAGCCTAAGGGAGGACACGAAACGCCGCGCCTCAGTGACGGCCGAGGGAACGGTAAGCGGATTTTTTACCTTCTTCGTGAGGGACTGCCGGGGAAAGAGGATGACCTCATCGATATCGTGTCTTCCCGAGAGGATGGGATAGGCCTTTTCTTCGACAACCCAGGCGATAGAGGCCTTCGGAAAACGCTTTCGCACCATCCCGAGGGCGGGCAGGGTCCGGACTACGTCCCCTATCGCCGAAAGGCGGATGATCATGATGCGCTCGACTGTTTCTTTCTGTGGGATCAAGAAGCCTCTCAATCGGGGGAATGCTTCCTATGGAACGCCCCCCCGAATTATTTCTTAATAATAGTGCGCCGCCGACCGCGCCCGGCGATCATGCCGCCGCCCCAAGGCAATTGATGATGTGTGTGGCCGAGTCCATATCTGTTAGCACAAAAGACGATAAATAGCAACACGAAAAACCCCAAAAATATGCTTGACAAAAGCACTGCGACCGTCCGATAGTAATAGCCGGGAGGGAAAATCCATGACGGTTGCCTCACGGAAAATGAAAACGATCCTCGCTATCCCCTTATCTCTTCTTGTTGCATCCATCCTTTTCGGGCTGCTCACTTCCTGCTCGGGGACAGATGCGCAGATTACCTCATACGGGTTGAACGCTAAGGATCTGGTGATCTCAAGCGAGAAAGAGGGAGAGCCCGTTAAGCCGCCTGCCTTTTCTCCCGGCGACAAGATCTACGTCCGTTTTAACCTCTCGGACTACCAGCTCGACTCGGAAGGAAACATGTGGATACAGGAAGACCTGATCATGAAAGGTCAGGACAATATCCCGATCCTCACCCGTCCTAATATTATCAATGACAGAGTGGCCCCGCCGAAGGGGACCGCGTCCGTCCCGATAAGCAACGTGATCACCCTCTTCGACACGACCCGACCCGGTCCCTATACCATCGGCCTCAATGTTCGCGACAAAATCGGTGGAGGTGCAGTTTATATCGAGGTCGCAGTGACGGTAAAGGGGAAATAGGGCCACCTCCCGACGGCGAGATATACACGATAACGTTCCGCGCTGGCCTCGGTCTCTTCACCCCCCTATTTAATCACCACGCGGGCAAGCGTTAACACGCCGACCCTCTCGGCCCCGCCACGGGACAGGGTCCTGGCACACTCGGCGACTGTCGCCCCGGTCGTATAGACGTCGTCGACTAAAAGGACCCGCTTTTCGCGAAATCCGTCCCCCACTACCGTAAAAGCCCCCCGTACGTTCTTTTCCCGCTCCTTCGGCGACAGCTGTATCTGGGGCATCGTCCAGCGACACCTTATCAGGTCCGTATCGTTTACCGGCATTCCCCAGAGGCTCCCGATCTCCCTGCATAAGAGAAGCGCCTGGTTATATCCACGCTCGTAGAGCCTCCTGCGGTGGAGCGGAACCGGAGTGATGAGGTCATAGCTCCTCAGGTCACATCCGCTCCAATCGTTTCCGGCCACCAGCTCAGACAGTACCGGGGCCAGGTACGTCCGGTGGTGATATTTGAACAGATGTACCGCCGCGAGCAGCACACCACCGTAGACACCGTAGGTCCTGGCGACATGGAACGGAGGCTTAACGGCCATGCATTCCCCGCAGAGATGATCGGAGTCGGCCGATCCGAAGAAGGGCTTCCCGCAGAACGTGCAGAGGGGGTGACTGATCTTGACGATCTGGGAAATGCACGATCCGCAGAGATGACGCTCGCCGGACGAAAGGTATTCCCCACAGATCACACAGAGCGGAGGAAAAATGAGATCCATGAGCGCGCCGAGAAGCCGCCGTGCGTCCCGACTTCCTCTCTTCTTCATCACCGTCCACCCTCTTGGTCCGCTACTAACTTTCACGGAAGATCCTTTCGGCTCGTCTCAATTAAAAAAGGCCGCCGGAGAGGCGGCCGCAAGCGGGGGACCCAGTCCCCTACAGATAGTCGATTCGGATGGCCCGTTTGTCCCGCTTGGTGAACATCACCACGACCTTGCCGGTCGGTGACGAGAAGACGTGTTCTTCCACGTCGGGGTTGCGAAACGACACGGACGTCGGCGTCCCGAACGTCCCCGAGATATCACCTTCGGAAAGTTCCCGGGCCGGGATGACCCGCACCATCGTCACGATGCCGTTAATAATATAGATGGCGGCGCCCCTCGTGTCCGACGGGGCCCTTTCCTTGTCATAGATCATAACGAATCCGGAGTCATAAGAGGGCTCCCCGAGGATCGATATAACCTCCGCCTTTGTGGTCACGTTGGGAACGATGCCGTTCCACTCGGCGTAGGAATTACGGACGAAAAAGACCGTACCGGCAAGGACGATAGCAAAAAAAAGAAAGGATATACGAGCGATCTTCTTCATAACACTCATGCCTCCTCTCTCTGTGTCGGTTCTTACTTTCACCACTGTTCTCCTGTTAGGCCGCAACGTCTGTCCGCCGCGGACGTGCAGTATCACCGGTATAACCCCGTCACCACCGGCTCGCTATTTCAATACTGAAAGGAAAAGAAATCGTAGATAAGGCTTGCCTCCGTCGGTTTTTTGTTCTCATCCCGGGCCGGGGGCAGGATAAAGACCTGGCTGACGACCGCCGTCGGCTTCATGTAGACGGTAATCGGTTTCTTGCCCGTGCGCTCATAGACAAAATTAGGGGAGATGACGGCCTCCCTGACCCCCATGAAGAAGTCCGTGTCGCCGTAGAACTCAAATTGCTCCCCCCGCGTGTTCACCAGCATGATGCTCATCAGGATCTGCCCGATGATCTTTCGCTGCCCGGGGTCGGCAGCCGATTTCCGTACTTCATTTCGGTAGCTATCGAGCGCCAGAAAATAGGTGGCAAACGGCCTCAGGTCAAGCTTATCCCTGCTTATCCTCCGTTCGTCTACGCCGAAGACCCGTGGCTCAAGGCCCATGATAAGGCTCGCCTTGTATTCGTCCTTCGTGCCCTCGTAAAAGATGAAGAGCTGAACGGGCCCTCCCGAGAGCGGACGGAATTCCTCTTGGAGATCGGCCAGATGTGCCCGAAAGAGCTCGGCGATCTCCTTGGGGAAGTCGTAAAAATCGAGGCTTACCTCACGGGCGGCTGAAGACCCCGTGAGTAGAGTGAAAAAGAGCCAAAAAACAAAAAAGGTTACAGCGAACCTTCTCATAGCACCACAGCAGTCTATTTTTTATTGTTCGTAACTGTACAATCTTGTAAAAGGAGATGTCAAATGAAAAATAATTAAAATATTTTAACGGTAACGCTCATATACGGAGAGCTGATGTACGAAGTCTCGGCGGCCCGATTGGAAATCGAGTCACGGAAGGGTATTGTGAAGACATATTCCGGCCCCTGTCTGACAGCATTCTGAATAACCTTGACATATTCGACGCTTTGTATAGAATTGCTCGAAAAGGACTGAGTATGAAAAGCATCTATCGCGTCTGTTACGTAATCATCATTCTTTTGCCTCTGACAAGCATCTTCGCCCACGCACAGGAGCTTATCCTCACGGCCGGCCCCCGGGGGAGCGATGCCGTAGAGATCGGCCAGAGCCTCGCTGGCCTGCTCGGCGACAAACGGCTTATCGTGAAGATGACCACCACGTCTGGAGACACCCAGAGCATCGACAGTCTCGTCAAGGGATCGGCCGCGCTTGCCGTTGTCGACGGCTTCTCCGCATACGAGGCCTTCCTGGGCATCGGACCCTTCTCACGCACGAAGGGCAGGGGCTTCTCGGCCGTTGCCGTGGTCGGAATGAGCGTCGAGCACTTCCTGCTCCTTGCCCCGACGGCCGATAAGGGAGATATCACCGATTTCACGGGAAAGATCATTTACACCGGTCCCAAGGATGATCCCGCAAGCTCCGCCGCCCGGACGGCCCTCAGCTCATCGGGGATCGAATCATTCTCCGAGGTAGGGCAGGAGTGGGACCTTTCAACCGCGGCGGAACTGATGGTCGATGGGACGATCGACGGGGCGATACTCTCTGGCCCCGTCCCCCTTGCCCCCGTGACGCACCTCGGGACCGTTATGGGCAATCATATCGTGTTTCTCGAAGTGCCCGACTCTATCCTCATGAACATGCGGGCACAGTGGCCCATATGGTTCCCCTATACGGTACCCGGGAAGACATACCCGGACAGGGTCAAACCCTATAAGACCGTTGCCAGACCGATTATGCTCATAGCCGCCCAGGGGCTCGACACGAAGACGGTCAAGGGGCTGTTGACCAATCTCTTTGCCGACGCCAACGCCCAGACCCTCTCGAAGCTCAGCTTCCCCGTTACGGAATCGATGAGCTTCACCTATTGCCCGATCAAGTTCCATCCCGGCGCAGCGGACTATTTCAGGGAGAAGGGGTATTAGATGGCGAAGATCGATACCTTTTTCTCGCCTGAGCCCCTTCTTTCCCCTCGGGGCTGTTCCGAGAGACCCTCCGTTCGTCCGACGGACCGCACATGATTACGTTGACCTTTGAAGGAGACGCCCGGACTATCGGAATCGAGGAGGGAAGGGCCTATCGGGACTCTCTTGAGCGGATTATATGGGGGGGCGCGATTCCCGATATCCCGTCGGAGGGCGCAAAGGTCGATCCGGAGCTCTTTAAGCGGGCGTTGGCCTCGGCGCTTCCCCACGAATGGGGGCGCATCGAAGCGATATGCAGGGGGGCGGTCCTTGACCCCACGGGTCTCCTTTCGATCTACGCGCGAGAGCTGGGCGTGGCGTTCCACTTTTCTCCCCCGACAACCGCACTGATCGCCGCCCTTTCCCACGATCGTTTCGAGGGGGGCAGTCCCGCCGTCGGAGTGAACATCGATACCCCAATTTTCCTGTCTCCCTTCATCACGACGAGGAAATATCACCCCCGGTCCGGGTTTTCCCGCATTGAGGTATCGTTGATTTCGACGGCGGGGGCGCTGGCGGGCCTTAACGATCAGGGGCTTGCCGCGGCGCTCTCGCTCAAACCCTACGAGGGAACAAAAGGCGGGTTTTTGCCTCTCTCGCTCATCGTCCGGGAGGTCCTCGTAAAATGCAAGGACGCCAAGGCCGGCCTCAGGCTGATCGGGTCCCTTGCCCGCGGTGCGTCGGGCACGATCGTCCTGACGGACATATATTCGATTGTGGTCGCGGAAATGACCCCGACCTCGCTTGAGGCCCGCGAGTTCAAGAACAATTTTCACATCCATACGGCGCATTTTCTGTTGCCGACCATGATGCCGCTGGATCTGCCTCACCGGACGACCTATCCTGAGGCGTCACCTTCGGAACTCATCGGAAAGAGGGTCTATGAGCAAAGCGAGAAGAGGCTGGATCGGGCCTTTGAGCTGATTGATGCGAGAAAACAGTGGGATGCCGGAGGCCTCGGCGAGGTGTTGTCGGATCGGGAAAGCGAGATATGTCTCTCTTCCGGATTTTATAAGACTTGCATCTCTCTACTTCTGTTGCCCGCGCAAAAGACCGTCTTTGTCTCCACAGCAAAAAAAGAGAAGTTTACACGCATCTTCCTGTAGCCTCACCCGCAGCGAGAAGTGGCCTACTCGTGGATTGCGGTCGCTTTCTCCCAGGTGGAAGCGGGGCCTGCCCGCAAGACACCCCACCGACGACGGACGAGGTCAGAGCCGCTGCCTCAGCACGCGCTTGAGGACCTTGCCGGCCATGTTCGTCGGTATATCGTCGACAAAGCGCACCTCGCGCACGTGTTTGTAGTGAGCCAAGCGTTCATTTGCGAAGTCCATGATCTGTTGCTCGGACACATCCGCGCCCTCGGTCAATTTAACGAAGGCGACCGGGATCTCCCCTCCCTTCTCATCGGGCTTGCCCACCACGCCGCACTGCATCACCTTGGGATGCTCAAAGAGGACCTCTTCAATCTGACGGGGATAGACGTTGTAGCCCTTATAGATGATCATGTCCTTCTTGCGATCGGTGATGAAGAAGTACCCATCCTCGTCGTAGCGGCCGATGTCACCGGTATGGATCCAGCCGTCGATGAGCGTCCGCGCGGTCTCATCGGGATTATTCCAGTAGCCCTGCATGTTCTGGGGCCCCCTGACGCAGATCTCCCCCTCTTTCCCCGGGCCAAGGATCGCGCCCGTGGCAACGTCGACGACCTTGGCATAGGTGTCGAAGACGGGCAGCCCCACCGACCCGGGCTTGAGCTCCTCGCGGGAAGGCGGGTTAGCCATGGCCAGCATCGAGGTCTCGGTCATCCCGAACGCCTCGGACACCAGCCCCGAAAACGACGAGAGCATCTTCCTGAGTACTTCCAGCGGCAGCGGCGCCGCCCCCGAGACCGCCAGCACGATCCTGCTCAGATCCACCTTCTTGAAGTCGGGGTGTTCCACGAGCGGCATGTAGAGCTGCGGCGCCCCGCCGAGGATATCGGCCTTGTATTTATCGACTGCGCGCAGATACTCGCCCGGGTCAAAGCGCGCAAAGACGATCGCCGTCGAGGCGGCGTAAACCGGCTGGTTGAGGTATCCCACGACCCCCATGGCGTGAAACCAGGGAACCACGACCAGCGCAACGAACCCCTCGCCCACGGCCGCCGTCCCCCCTCCGAACTCCTTCATGGTCACGGACATGTCGGTGGTAAGTATTCCGTCGTTATAGACGGGAACTCCTCCTGCAAACCAGTGGTAACTCTGCATGGTGTTTACGGCCACGTTGTAGTGCGTGAGCATCACCCCCTTGGCAAGCCCGGTTGTGCCGCCGGTGTAGGCCAGGTGAGCGAGGTCTCTTTTCGGGTCGATCGGCTCGTTGACCGGGTCGGGGCTTCCCTCCTGGAGGAGCGTGACGAAGTCCTCTCCTTTATCGATCGGGATCTTTTTGAGCGGCTTGACCGGCGCGGTCGCCGGGGGGTAACAGTCCGCGAGGCTTGTCACGATAAGGTTTTTGACCTTCGTCTTTGGAAGGCACGCCTTTACCGTCCCTAAGAAGAGGTCAAGGGTGATGAGCGTCTCGGCGCCCGAGT
This sequence comes from uncultured delta proteobacterium, assembly GCA_963792965.1. GTDB lineage: Bacteria > Desulfobacterota > Zymogenia > Zymogenales > Zymogenaceae > CAWBYW01. The sequence continues at coordinate 22,929 of CAWBYW010000030.1, forward strand.
CGTTGATCTGGTGCGTGAGCTCCCGGTCGACCGACAGCGGCGAGCAGGGAACGAAGATCGCACCGAGCTTGAGAAGTGCGTAGTAGGCGATCATGAACTGCGGCGAGTTAACCAGATGGATGGCTACCCGGTCCCCTTTTTTCACGCCGCGGGCCTTCAATGCGTTGGCAAATCGATGCGTCAGGGTGAGGACTTCCTGGTACGTGAGCTCCATACCGCCGAACCTGAGCGCCACCATATCGGGACGACGCGCGGCGGTGGAATTGAGGAACTGATAGACCGGGATGACCGGGTAGTCGATCGAATGCGGCCTTCCCTTCGGCCAGGCTCTGTATATCTTCGATTCTTTCACGCTGTTTCCCTCCGGTAGCCTGCCATAGATCGCCGGCCCACGGCGGACGCACCCCGCGGGCACCGTCCCTCTTCTCTCAGAGCATTCCCCGCAGCTCTTTCTTGAGCACCTTCCCCGCCATATTTACCGGCAGCGTCTCCAGAAAACGCACCTCCCGGATCTGTTTATACGGCGCCACCGTCGAGTTCACAAAGGCCTTGATCTCCTCGGCCGTCGCCTCCTGACCCGGCCGAAGCTGGACGAATGCGAGCGGGATCTCGCCCCCCTTCTCGTCGGGCTTTCCCACCACCGCGCACTGGAGCACCTTCGGGTGGGTGAAGAGGATTTCTTCGAGCTCCCGGGGATAGACGTTATAGCCCTTGTAGATGATCATGTCTTTTTTCCGGTCGGTGATGAAGATATATCCGTCCTGGTCCTCATACCCCACGTCCCCCGAGTGCACCCACCCGTCAATGAGCGTCCCCGCGGTCTCATCCGGCCGGTTCCAGTACCCCTGCATGCACTGGGGCCCCCTGATGCAGATCTCCCCGACGTTTCCGGGAGAGAGAGGGACGCCGGTCGCCAGGTCCACGATCGAAATCTCCGTATCGGTGACCGGTATGCCGACCGAGCCCACTTTTATGGCTTCCCGGACCCCGGGGTTGGCCGCGGCGATGCACGTGACCTCCGTCATCCCGTATCCCTCGGTTACCACGCCGGGGAACGCATCCATCATCCGCCTCATGACCGCCTCCGGCAGCGGCGCGGCGCCCGAGATGATCGCCCTGACCGAAGAAAGGTCGGTCTTTGCGAATTCCGGGTGGTCGATCATCGGGATGAAGAGCTGCGGCGCCCCGCCGATGACCTCGGCCTTATACTTCTCGATCGAGTGGATAAAGGGGCCCGGGTCGAACCTCGGGAAGAGGATCATCGTATGGCCGGCGTAGACCTGGAGGTTGAGGTAGGCGATCGTCCCGAAGACATGAAACCAGGGAACCACAACAAGGGTTGTCATCCTGGCCTTCATGAAAAGCTGAGAGTCGGGTCCGACCTCCGAAAGGTCGGGAGAAAGTGGCTCGCCTTGCCCGGCAGGCTTGCCGCCCGTGTAGAAGTGAAAACACTGCAGGACGTTCGTCACGACGTTGTAGTGGGTAAGCATGACCCCCTTGGAGAGGCCCGTGGTGCCGCCGGTATAGGCCAGGTGCGCGAGGTCATTCTTCGGGTCGATCGGCTCGTTGACGGGCTCGGGGCTTCCCTCTGCGACAAGCACGGTGAAATCCTCTCCCTGCTCGATGGGTAGCTTCCTGAGCGGCTTGACCCAGATGGAAAGCGGCGGGTAGTTATCCGCGAGGCTCGATACGATGAGGTTCTTGATCTCTATCTTCGGCAGCACGGCCTTTACCGTGGCGAAGAAGAGGTCGGTGGTAATAAGGGTCGTCGGCGCGGCGTCGGAGAGCTGGTATAAGAGCTCCCGCTCCGTCAACAGCGGGGAGCAGGGGACGAAAATTGCACCGAGCTTCATCGTGGCATAATAGGCGATCGCAAACTGCGGACTGTTCAGCAGATGGATCGCCACCCGATCTCCCTTTTTCACCCCCCGGGCCCTGAGGGCGTTGGCGAACCGGTGCACCAGATCCAGGAACTCGCGATAGGTGATTTCCGTTCCTGAAAATCGCATCGCGACGGTGTCGGGCTGCCTGGCTGCAGCCGCGTTGAGGAGCTCGTAGATGGGCGCCTCCGGGTAGTCGAGGGTGCGGTGTACTCCCTTGGGCCATTTTGAGAAATGTCTTTTTTCTTTCATATGTATCCCCCCATGCTCCGGCGTGCCCTCACGGTCCGCCCCCGGCCTTTTTTGCGTCACAATCCCGATGAGCCCGGCCCTTTTTGTGAAAGTACCCTGAATCTCTTCTCCCAATCGATCCGCCCGGTCATCTGCATCACAACAAAGAGTGTCACGATCGAGGCGACCGTGATGATGAGCCCCGTGTACCCCTTGAAGAAGAAGGAGTAGGAAAAGAGGATAAGGTAGACAAGCTGTGAAAGCCCCGCCTCAAAGAGGGCAAAGCGCATCCCCACCACGAGCCGGAGGTAGCTGATCACGAGAAACAGCGAGACGATCGCCGAGATCAGAAACGAGAGATGGATGTCCAGGTGGTCGACGAGGTACGCCATGAGGAGGTGGAAGGCAAAAAACGCGCAGGCCAGGAAGAAGTAATTCATCGGGTGGATGTTGATTTCCCTGAGCGTGGTGATGATGAAGATGATGAAGAAGAAAAAGAGGAGCGATACCGGGGCAAAGAAGGTCATACGCTCGGCCATCGGCCCAGGATTGACCCTCTTGGGCATGACGATCCCGATGTGGCCTCCGGTGATCCGTTTTGTGAAGGCCCACACCAGCGTCTCCCCGTCTTTCGACTCCTCTTTGGTCGTGGGGGATATCGTCTCGGCGGGAAAATCGACGCCGGGAAACGCCGTCGTCACCTTCATGGTAAAATTCCTGACTTCCTCAACGGGCGAGTCCCCGAAGTAGTAGTGCCACTCGTCCAGCCCCCGCGATACGTAGGCCACCCTGAACTCGGCCCCACGATTCGGGGGAAGCGCCAGGTCGGTCACGACACCTTTGTCGGTCCAGGTCAGTTTCTTCACCTCTTTCCCGTCGATATAGATGTGGAAGTCGTCGTATTCGGCATTTGTCGCCGGAAGCGCGTGCGTGACCCGAAGGACGATCTCGCGCGGGGTATCGTTGAGGACACGATAGGTCCCGTCGAACGCTACTACGTAAGTGGAGTACCAGAGGAGGCCCTTCTTTCGGTAGTCAAGGGTAAAGTGTGCGGAAATATCCGTTTTTTCAATCGGGAGATGAGCGGCGACAACGACCTTTTCCTTCCTCGTCTTTTTGGTTTTTTCGTCAATCGTGTCCGTCAGTACCGTGGTGGAATAGGAGAAGTCGGGCGGATGAATATACTGGATGTTTCCCCAGAGCTCGGCCACTTCTCCCTCGAGCGCCTCATCGGTATTGGCCGTCCTGAACTGAATGGATGTCCCGAGGATTACCCACGCAACGCCCGTGCAGAAAAAAATAAAGATGATCGCCGCGATCTTTCTTGCCATTCGGACCCTCCGTTTAAGATGTCTCCGATACTGACATCAAAACGGAGGATCGGTTCCGGGGCCACCCGACGGAGACTGGGTCTTCTCCGTTCTCCGCGCACGCGCGTGAAAAGGCACGCCTTGGCTTACCGACCTATACGAATTTCCCCCGGGCGGCGATCTCCCACTCGCCTTCGACGACATCCCCGCGCATGGCGTAAAATTTGTCGTGGAGGTTGATGGTGGTACAGCCGTGGGTGGGGACGAGCTCGATTTTGTCGCCGATCTTCACCTTGGCGCCCGCGGGTAACGTCATATGTCCATGCTCTTCGGAGAGCGACGAGATTGTCGCCCCCTCCACCCCGAGGACCTGCGCCAGGCCGAATTCGTGCGTAAGTGACTTCATGCCGCAATCGAGTATCGCGTGGTCGCCGTGGACGGCGATGACCGTCGTGAGCATCGTCAACGCCTGTGCAAAGCCGAGGTTCAGGTACCCGTAGGTGACGTCCATCGTCAGGTAGGAGCCCGCCTGGATCTCGGTGATGCCGTCCACCTTTGAGGACATGTCATAGGTGCCCGTCCCGCCCCCGGATACGATTGTAACCGGCAAACCCGCCTTTTCCAGCGCCTTCCTCACGTCCACGAGCGCCCCCATACACTCACGGGCGTTCTTCTCGCGCTCGGCCCTCTCGAAGGTGAAGATGATGTGGCCCTCGTAGCCCATGATCCCGGCAAACTCGATATTCTTCATCTTCTTCATCTTTGTGGCCAGCGCGATCGCCTCGTCGGCCGACTTCACGCCGCAGCGGTGCATCCCGACGTCGACCTCGATGACAACCTTCAACACTTTGTCTCTCGATTCGGCGGCCGCCGCGAGTTCCATGAGGTTTCCCTCATCCTCCACGGCCACCTTGACGTCGGCGATATTCAACAGATCCAGGAGGCGCCTGATCTTTCTTGCACCCACGACCTGGTTTGCGATGAGGATGTCGGCGATGCCTCCTCTCGCCATTACCTCGGCCTCGCCCACCTTGGCGCAGGTCACCCCGATGGCGCCCGCCCGTACCTGCTTTCCGGCGAGGACGGGGCATTTGTGGGTTTTAATGTGCGGCCTGAGGTCGGCCTTCACCGTTTTGAAGAAGTCGGCTGCCTTTTTCAGATTGAACTCGATCTTGTCCAGATCAAGGAGGAGCGCCGGGGTGTCGATATACTGTTTTTCGTTCTTGATTCGCATCTATTTCTCCTCATAGCCGGGGATCTTCTTGAAGATACCCGCAAAGTCAATTCCACTTTTCTGCATCCACCACTTTCTGGCAAGGTAGTAGAGGATAACCACAACCCCCCATCCGGCCAGCAGGAGGGGCAGTACGCGCAACTGGAGGACGATAAACGCGAGAAATATGACCGAGGCGACGATAGCGGCCCAGGAGAAGAAGGTGAGCCACTTTCTGCCGATCTTGAACGGCGCCTTCTCGTATCGGTCGGGGAAACGCTTCGGGAGCATCAAACAGGCAGCGGCAATGGTAAGGTTAGTGACCAGGAGCGCACCAACTGCCAAGAACCCATAGAAATCAAGGCTCTGGTTGAACAGTAAAAGCCCTACGAACAGCGGGAAGACCACGAGGACCGCCCAGAGGGGCGTCCTGTTTTTCTTGGTCAGGTACTTGAAAACGGCCGGGACCATGTTGTCCCTCCCCTGCGCGAAGATCTCCCGGGGCATGGCCATGATCCCCGCGTTGATTGCCGTGATTCCCGCCCCCAGGGCGCCAAGGTTCAGGAAGTGGACGGCCCACTTCGGCAGGAAGAGCCCTCCGGCGTAGGCCAGCGGCGCAGGGAGAGTCTTGAGCATCTCCGGGTGATACCCCATAATCAGGTTGAACGTTACCGCCACTGAAAGATAGACGACGAAGATGATCACGGCCGAGATGGCGACGGACAGCGGGATATTTCTTTTGGGGTTATTCATCTCCTCGCCGACCTCGGCGATTACCGTGAAGCCGATGTAGGAGTAGTAGCAGAGGACCGAGCACAGGGCCAGCCCCCCCAGCCCGCCGGCAAGGAACGGCACCGCCGTCAGATCGGCCCGCGGCGCCCAGAAGAAACCCCAGACCGCAAACATGAGGAGCGCGATGACCTTGAGCACAACGATGATGATCTGGACCATCTCCGCAAACAACAGGCCGAGGGCATTGATGATGACCAGAACGCCCACGAGTACAATCGTGACGATGAGCTCATTGACGGGCGGAGTGAGATAGAGATTGATATATTTGGCGATGCCCAGCCCCACCGTGCAGAGGGCCCCGACGATGGCAAGGCAGATGAACCACGAGGTGATGATTCCCCAGAACGGCCCGAGGATACGGGAGGTAAGGACGTATCCACCGCCGGAACGGGGTATGCTGCTGCTGAGCTGGGAGACGGTCACCGCGTTGAGGGCGGCGACGACCAGGGCAAAGAAGAACGCCAGCGGCAGCGACGGACCGGTCAGGGAGGCCATCGAGTTGATCAGCACAAAAATCGACATACCGATGACGCTCCCCACCGTGATGGCCACGGCACCGGTGAGGCTGACCGTCCTCTTGAGTTTCGTTTCTTCCATGGTAAAACCTCTCCGAAGTAGGTAAAACGATCTATGAAAGAAGGCGAGATGCAGACATATTAATCTGCCCGGCGGGAAAGTCAAGGATATATTTTTCTCTTTTCCGGCTGCATCCCCCTTGTTTTTGAATCGTCATGGATGTAGTATCATCTATGTAAGTAAATTGCGGAGGTATGAAAATTATGGCTTCAGACAAGGTAAAAGAGATAAGCGACACGAGTTTCAAGAAAGAGGTCATCGATTCCGATAAGCTGACCCTCGTCGACTTCTGGGCGCCCTGGTGCATGCCGTGCAAGGCCATCGCACCGGTGATCGAGGAGCTTGCCTCGACCTACGATGGGAAGGTGAAGTTTGCCAAGCTCAACGTGGACGATAACCCTGCGACTGCGTCGTCCTACGGCGTCCGGGGTATTCCCACTATGATCCTCTTCAAGAACGGCTCGGTGGTGGATCAGATCGTCGGGGCCGTTCCTAAGGCCGAGCTCGAAAAAGCCATCGGAAAATCTCTGTAAGAAAACGGGGAGCCCATGAGACCCTTTCCCCCGCGCATGTCGCGACGTGGATGGGTCGACGTTCTTTCTCTTTGTGCGGGGCGCGAAATCTCGCGCCCCCACGTGTCATTTGCGTGCCGGAATCTCCGGTGTACCCGCAATCGATCCCCTGCTTACGTACCGATCATAGATGAATAGGAGGGCGGCGGCCACAGCCGAGGCGATGGCACCCGCGGCCCCCGGAAGGCCCGTGGTCAGATCGCTCCCGCCGGCGATCAGGATGATCGCCACCCCCGCCATCGCGTTATAGGTGCCGTGCATCACGGCCGCAGCTATCACCGATTGAGCCCGTATCCGCACGTAGCTGAAGACGATCCCCAAAAAGACGCAGTTGACCGTCCAGAGGAAGACGCCGGGGACGGGGTGCTCGGGATAGTTGTGCCCCATCAGGATGAGGGGGAGATGCCAGACGCCCCAGATGAACCCGATGAGGGCCGACGAGCGCCAGAACCCGAGCATTGAGAGCTCCTTCTGCAAGAATCCACGCCAGCCGAGCTCCTCGCCGAAACCGGCCAGGGCGTTGAGGGTCGGGCCGAAGATCAGCCCCGAGATAAGCGAGAGCCAGACCGGGTGTATCGGCAGCAGCGCCTGTTGTCTTTTGATCGCCTCAATCTGCTCGGGGGTGAAGACCTTTCTGAAATGCTCGTAGATCCCCGCCATCTCCGGCGAATATGAGACTCCGGAGAAAAGGAGGCTTATCCCGAAGGCGCCGAACGCCAGCGCTGGGGGGATGAGCCAGGCCGCCAGCCACCACGTGTTGATCCGGAAGGATACCCCGAGGGGCCCCTTGATGGGCTCGTGATAGATATATTTCTGAACAACGATCGCCATGATCATCGGGACGAACATATAGCAAAGCGCCATGAAGACCGCCGGCGTCGTGTTCAGCCTTCCACCCAGGAGATAGAAGAGCCCTGCCAGCAGCCAGTCAACCCCAAAGGTAAGGCCGAGGAAAAGCCAGATTTTCTTCGTGCGTAACGTATCGGGCATGAGCACCTCCGAAAGACTCAGTCGTTTTCAGCCGGCCATCTCGTCCCGGCTTGAAGACCCGCGTCTCAGGCGAAGATCTTCTTAAAGCTATAGCCGCTCAACGAAACCAGAACGAGAGCCGGGGCGTAGAAGATCCAGGTGATATACGTGGCAAAGACCCTCAATTCCCCGGCGGGAAGCGACCGATAGAAACCCACGCAGACGTCGCTCAAAAAGAAACAGAGCACGCCCACGGCGATCATCCAGACGTTGGGCCTGGGGAAATAGGCGATCCTCAGCGCCGCCAGGGCCGACCAGAGCGAAGCTCCGATGATCAGAGCATACCCGGTCAGGACCGAGAAATAAGGAATGTTTCCCTTCAGCATCGGATGGAATACGACGAACATCGCTGCGAGGCAGAGCGCGAGAATCGCTCCGAGGAGGACCAACAGCCCCCCTTTTTTCGCGTAGGCCCGCATCCCGGCCGCGTGTCTCCTCACGAGCACGAGGTGGGCGGCGGCAAAGGCAAAAACCCCGACAACCGAATGGACGTTAAAGAAGAAAATGATGTCACCCAAGACGATCAGGCTATAGGCCGTCACAAGTCGGCGGGTGTCGCTCGTCTCGATTCCGTCCCTCCCTATCATCCAGGCCAGGAGGGCACAGAGGAGCGTAACGGGGAATTTCATGAAGCGGGAATAGAGCTCGGGATTGGCGAGGTCGGCCGTCCCCATGAAAAAGAGCGTCCAGTCGTGCCCGGAGAAGAGGCCGAAGAGAAAAACGATAACGGCAAAGACAATGATGACGAAGAGAGCCTTCCCTTTCATCGTGTCGTCCCTCTGAAATGTGTCTGCGCCCTCGCCGGGGTATGTTCGAGAGATACGGCGACTGTTTCTCGCTCACTGAGCCGGTACGTCGTTGGGTCTTCACCCCCTATTTTTTCACACGCTCGATGAGCGAGCTGGTGGACGCGCCGGGCGTGAAAGTGGCCCGCACCACCCGTCCTCCCCACGACATGACCTCTTTGGCCCCCACGATATCTTCCTGTTTCCAGTCCTCGCCCTTTACCAGGACGTCCGGCCTGAGGGCCGTGATCAGATCGATCGGGGTCGGCTCGTCGAAAATCACCACGTAATCGACATCGCGCAGCGAAGCGAGGATCTCCGCGCGATCCTCCTGGCGCTGCACGGGGCGATCCGGTCCCTTGAGGGATCTGACCGACCGGTCCGAGTTGAGCCCGACGACAAGGAGGTCCCCCTCCCGCCGTGCCTGCGCAAGGTATCGCACGTGTCCGACGTGCAACAGGTCAAAGCAGCCGTTGGTAAAGACGACGGCCCGGCCCCTTTTCTTCTGTGCCTCAACGACCGGTATCAGGTCGTGAAGCTCATAGATCCGTTGAATATCCATTGCACGTCCTCGTGTCGCGTCTCCCCGGCGAGTCGAAATGACAGATCGTTGTCGGTGCTCGGCGATATTCCGTCTTCACCGACCGGGCCACGGAAAAACGTTCCCCCGGACGTCAGCGAGGCATGAATCCCTTGAGCGGGAAGCGGAAAATACGCTGGAAAATATGGAGCGTCCCCCTGCCCAATCCTTCCAGGGTCATGGCCGCCACCTTCGGATCCTTGAGGCTCCCCGTGACCCGAAAGTAGGTGGTAAAAAGGTTGCCGTCGTCTCCCGTTAGAATATATCCGACGACCGGGATCTTGTTGACGATCAGGTCGATCGTCTGCAGCAGCTGAAAACCCACGACCATATCCAGGTTATCGCTCACCATGTCGTAGCTCCCCACCATGGTGACCTTCATGACCCTGCCGTTGAAAAAGAGGTCCTCGGTGGTCGCCTTCCCGTCCACGAGGACAAAGGTGCCCGTGATCGAGTCAAAGGGGATTCCATTCGTATCCAGCTTCGGAAGTTTCAGCCGCAGGTAGTTTGAGATCTTCATAAGCGACATGATCTTCGACAAGACCGACATCCGTTTGATGGCCCCGTCCTTTATCGATATCTCGATCGTCCCGTCCAGCGTGTTCTTGATAAGCTCGGGATTGCCCGGATCGGATTTGAGTGAAAGGGAGAAATCGGCCTTCCCCGTGATGTCTCTTGTCAGCCCCGCGTCCGAGGCCAGCGCGCCGAAGTCCGTCCCCCGGCCCGAAAGGTTGAGATAGAGAAGATCCTCCTTCTCCGATCCCGAGTAAACGTATCCGAAGGCGCCCGTACATTTCCCTCCATACAGGGCGCAGCTCACGTCTTCCAGCAGCAGATACCCCTCCTCGAAGATGAGCCGTGATGAGAGATCGGTGATCCGTATCGTCTTGTCGCCGGTCCCGAAGAGCTCCACGAGGTCCAGCGTCGGGGACCTCAGCGACATCACGAGCCGCGGCTTGCTGAAGTTTGTCAGCTCCCCCTCTCCCGTGAGTACGGACTCGGCGAAGGTCACCGTAAAGGGGGGGATCTTCATCCGATCCTTTTCGAACACGAGAACGGCCGATCCGGGTTTTGGCGTCTTCGTGAAGAAGGGGACCGAGAGCGCCCAGTTAGAAAACTCGACCCTTCCGGTCACTTTTGCGACGCCGGTGGTCGTGCCTATCGGCGCGTCAACCCCAATGACGCCCCTGACCCTCCCCACACCCTCGGTCGGCTTCAAGAACGGCAGGGCGGAGATGACGTTGGAGGCAAGGATGTCCTTAACGTCCTCGAAGGCCATGTCGTCCACCGTCGCGCGCAGGTCGTGTAGGTAGGGAGCCGTCCGGGTCTTCTCGATGCGCCACCGCAGTTCCCTGACGTGGCCGGGCGGATCGGCGAACGCGACGTCTTTGGCGACCACTTCGTCCCCCGAGATCGATACGTCCGCGGACACCCCGCGGACCACGGCCCCGCCGAGGTCGAGGTCGGCGTCCGCGATCGTGCCGGCTATCTCGAGCCGCGCCGCCTTGGTCCCAAGCAGGGCGGGATTGCCCGAGATGTCGATGTGGGCAGACAGCCTTCCGTTCGCCAACAGCTTTCGTGCGTATGCCTTGACACCGTCGCCTAACAGGTTCAGGGGGATCAGCGAAAGATCGCGCGTCAACTCGAAGTCGGCAATATCGGCCGTTACCGTAAGATTGTTTGAGGTGCCGGTTCTATGGACGACCTTCATGAGCGTAAGGTCTCCCGTCACCTTGAGAGAATCTCGTCGAATCACCGCCTCCCGAATCGATAACCCGTTCGGGGTCATCGAGACCGCCCCGGAAAGATCGATCTCGTCGATTCTAACCCCGCCCGGGTAATACGAGGAATCCTTGGCTCGCACGTCGGCCGCCGTGATCCGGCCGTGAATGTCCCACGTACGCTCGTTACCGTACGTGACGGTAAAGTCGCCGCCGACCGTCCCTGAAATCGAGAGAGACCTGTAGTCCCCGAGCACGAGATTGGCGGCCGCCAGATCAACCCGCTTGACCCAGACCCGGGCCGTGACCCTTCCGTCCGGCAGGCCCTCGCCCTCCGACTTGATGATCCCTCTCGGGTCGCCCGGGGGCGCAAGTGAAAGGGTATACTCAACAGGGCCGCTCTTGAGATTTCCGGAAAACGAGCCGTAGAAAAGAGTGGCCGCGTACTCCCTTTGGCCCCCGAACCTCTTGTCGATGATCTTCAGGGTGGCGTTGGTGATCACCATCCCCTTAAGCCGCATTTCCGGCCCCCCTCCGGAGGCGGCTCTCCGAACAATCTTGAAGATCTTATCAATCAGCTTCTCGTTTTTCTCGACGGAAAAGGAGAGTGTAGGTGAAATGATACGAAGCTTTTTCGGGATTACGCTGCCGGAAGCGAGCGGAACGAGGTATACGCCGATGATAACCTCGTCTGCGGAGAACGTGGGGGTATTCTCGTCTCCGGGAAGGTAGAAATTATGGCCTCGAACGCCAAAGTAGGGAAACAGAGAGAACTCGATTCTTCCCAGCTGCACGTCCCGGCCGAGGGAGTCGTCCAGTATCCTGATGATCTCGGGGCGGTACTTCTCAAGATCGATGGAGGATACCGTAATGATGAAGACCTCAGTGAGGATCAGAGAAACAAGGACGATCGTCTCAATGAAGATCCATCTTCTCTTTTGGGTCTTGGGCATGAATATCAACTCGTGTCGAAAAATCTATCTGGTGCCGAAGATGCTCACCGGCCCCTCGCGTAACGCGGCAACGCGGCCGGACCACGCTGTCATCACCCATCGCTTGGGTCGGCAAGGATCGTCCTGATCTCATCCAAGAGCTCTTCGGGGACATTTCCGTTGTGCCGGGCCGCCTCCACCGTGAGCCTTCCCATCACCCGGTAGAAGTCGAGAAGCTCCGGCATTTTCTTCTCAAGTGCGGCGACGTGGTCGGATATCGTCGGCCCGTCTCCCCGGGCGATCGGTCCGGTCAGGGCGGTCGGCACGCCGAGCGCCTTCACGTTATTGAGCGTTCCCTCCACCAGTGGCAGCAGCGCCCGCAGCGCGGTCTTTTCCTTCATCCCGATTTCTTTGAGGATCAAGACGGCGGCCCAGAGAAGGGTGACCAGGTAGTTGGAGGCGACCACCGCCCCGGTGTGGTAGAGGACCTTGTCTTGTTTCGGAATCGATAGTTGTTCTCCGCCGAATATCTCGACCATCTTCTTCAACTCGGAAAGCGCGGGCTCGTCCCCCTCAAGGCAGAAGACCGAGCCGGGGATATTCTTCTTTGCCTGATCAAAATCCGCGAAGCTCTGCAGGGGGTGCAACGATGCGGCATAGGCGCCGTGTGCCCTGACGGGAGCTAAGACATCGGAGGTGAGGGAGCCGCTCATGTGAACAACAACCTGCCCCGCGCGGATACCGCCCCTCCGTGATAGCTCGGCGGCCACCTTACCGATGATACGGTCGGGGGTGGTGATAAAGAGGATATCGACCTCCCCGCTCAGGCCCGCCCCGTCTTTTTGCCCCGCAGCGCCGCGCATCTCATGATATGCGGCCTTCACACGCTCCGGATCGATATCACTGATGAAACCAATCTCGTATCCCGCCTGTTTCAGAAGCACGCCGACGGCCGTCCCGACCTTCCCCGCGCCGATGATCCCGATCTTCTTGTTGCCGGACATCTTTCTCCCTGCCTCCGGCACGTCGCGGGAGGCCACCCGACGGACGTTCCCGAGAACTGCGCCGTACCCATAATCCATGCTCCGAGCCGACGGCCATCGTACCTCGGTTCATGATAAGTCGTAATGCTCGCCGTGTCAAGTCAAAGGGGGAGCAACGTCCAGGCAAAAAAAAGAGGCCGTAGAGCCTCTTTTTTCTTTTCTTAAACCGGACGGGAGGGTTATCTTGCCGACTCCCCCCCTCTCTCGGTAGATGGTATGCGGCCACCAATCGCGCCGCGCCCACGCCGTCGTGGAAGTCAGACGATTACGACGAGACGCGACTTCCTCGCCGGCCGAGCCATTTTCAGATACGCCGACACCCGCTTCCCTCCCACGGGGCGTGCGAGACGTGCGGCTTGCTATCAGCGGGCTGGGTTAGACGAGCTTTTCGAGCTCATCCACGGCGCGCTTCATGTCCAGAAAGACGAGTCCTAACTTGGCATCTTTGGTGACGAGGGCGGTCAGAACGGCGTCTTCGCCCGCGTTCATGAGCAACACGTATCCTTCCACGCCCCTGATGAAGACCTGATCGAGTTTGCCGCGGTTCAACTCCTGGGCCGTCCGCTCGCCGAGGGAAAGCATCGCCGCGCTCATCGCCGCAACCCTGTCTTCTTCAACGTCCTGGGGGAGGGCCGACGCCATGATCAAACCGTCGACGCTCACGATCGCCGAGGCCTCGACGTCCGGTGTCCCTTTCTGCAATTCCTTCAGTATCTTGGTCATTGATTCGGTCCTGCTGGCCATATCTACCTCCTCTATGTTCGGCCTGTTTATCCTGATTTTGAGACGCGGTCCGTATCGGTCCGCGTCTGATTGCCTCTATTTCTGCTTTGCCTTTTCCTCTCGCTCCGACAGCTTCCTGAGATTGAATTTCACCATCTCGTTGTCGGGTTGAATCTCAAGAGCCCTTTCCCACTCCTTACGCGCCTTGTTGTATTTGTTTTCGCGGAGAAATCGAAAACCCTGATCGAAGTGCTCGAAAAAATCCTTCTTGATCTCTTCGCTGATCTCTTCGGGGGGGCCCGCTTTCTCAAGAGACGACCGGGACGCCTCATCGGCGATCCGGAGACCCTCCATGATCAGAAACTGCCAATCGCTCTTGATCGTCCGTTCTTTGGGAGATTCATTCCTCTTGGAGAGAAAGGTCCCCTCCGGCCAGGTAAGAATCTGAAAGAAGGCATCTTCTCCCACGACGTTACCGGTCTCCGCATGAATAATGTTGCCGTCTTTGAAGAAGATCTTGCCCTCCTTGGAGCCGCTGCGGATGATCAGGGAAGAGTGGGCCTTACCGAGGCAGTTCATCTGAATGACGTCGGTGAGGAGGAGATCCTGAAGCTGGCCCTCGAAGCCTTTTCGCTCGTCCTTAAGGGAATCGAGGATCATCTCTCTGATCTCCTTAATTTCAAAAGGTTTTTCGATATAGTAGAGCGAGCCCCTCATGTTGGCGTCTTTTTGGACATCGGGTGAACCATAGGCGGTCATGATGATGACTTTGACATCGGGGTAATCCCTCCGAATCCTGGAAAGGAGGTCCAGCCCCGAGATCCCGGGCATGCGGATATCGGTGATCACAAGCCTGATGCTCTCCTTTTCCAGCACCTTGAGAGCGTCTTCGCCGCTGTTGGCGATAAGGACTTCGAATTTATCCTTGTCCTTCGACAGGCTCTTGGACATGCTCCAGGTGAGATTTTCCTCATCATCAACGATCAGGATTTTATCGGCGGCCGCCATGGGTGACTCCTTTGTTGAGGTAATAGTGCAATATAGATGCCAGATTGCTCACTTATTTCTTCGATTGTGAGGATCCGTAAAAAGCCCTATAGTTTCGATATGATACGCATGGCCGAGAATCGGTGCCGAGCTGCCGTCCGCCATAGCGCGCAAAAGTGACCGGAAATCGTACAGATACCCTGTCCGATAATCAAACAGCATCCTCGATTCCGTATCGCTTGATCTTTTCTATGAGGGTAGAGCGGGATATGCCCAGAAGGCGCGCCGCCTCCGATCGGTTCCCTCCGACGGACACGAGCACCCGAATGATATAGTCCCTCTCCATCTGAACAAGCGGCTTCACCTCACGGGGCGCCCCGGACGGGCCGCCGACGAGCTCCATCGGCAACACGGCGGTCGTCACCTTATCAGTATCGGTCAGGATGACCGCCCGCTCGATGACGTTCTTGAGCTCGCGGACGTTGCCGGGCCAGTGGTATCCCATGAGGATATCCATTGCGCCCTCGGATATCCCCCTCACATTCTTTCTCAGCTCTCCGTTAGCCCGCTCCAGGAAGACCTCCATGAGGGGGGGGATATCCTCCGTTCGATCCCTCAGCGGAGGGACCTCGATCACCATGACCTTGAGCCGATAGTAGAGGTCGTCCCGGAACTTCCCTTCGGAGACGAGGCGGGCAAGGTCCTTGTTGGTGGCGGCGATGACCCGGGCGTCGACCGTGATCTCCTTGACTCCGCCGACAGGATTGAACGTCTGGGTCTCGAGGAACCGGAGCACCTTGGGCTGAAGCGAGAGCTTCATCTCCCCGATCTCATCCAGGAAGAGCGTCCCCCCGGCGGCCAGCTCGAAGAGTCCCTTCTTATTCTCCTTGGCATCGGTAAAGGCCCCTTTCTTGTAGCCGAAGAATTCCGATTCGAGCAGCTGCTCGGGGACGGCGCTCACGTTGATCTTGATGAGGGGAAAGTCGGCCCGTTCCGACACACGGTGGATCGCATTGGCCACCAGCTCCTTGCCCGTCCCGCTCTCTCCCGTCACGAGGACCGGCGTCCGCGGAGTCCTGGCCACGATGGAGATGAGCTCCCTGACCGCCTGAATGGCGGGACTTCTTCCGACGATCTCATGCGGCTCCCCCTGACGCTCCCGCTTGAGCGTGGAGAGCTGCGCCAGAAGACGCGAGTTCTGGAGCGCCCGGGAGACGATCACCTTCAGCTCCTCCAGCTCGAAGGGTTTCTGGAGATAATCGGTGGCGCCCGCCTTCATCGCTGAGACCGCCACTTTCACGTCGGAATAGGCCGTCATGACGATCACCGGGATGTCGGGCTCGATCTCGCGAACCGTCGCCAGCAGGTCCAGGCCGTTCATGTCCGGCAACCTGATATCAAGGAGGATGAGGTCGACCGCGCTGTCTTCGAGCACTTCCCGCGCGCGCCCCCCTTGTGTTACCACGACGGCGTCACACCCCTGCTTGGACAGAACGCGCTTGATGGAATCCCCCATCAGCGAATCGTCCTCGACCACAAGGATTTTTGGTTTTACCTCCATATCAGGAGATCGTCGGAAGGTTAATGATAAAGGTGGTGCCCTGGCCCTTCTTGCTGTTTACCGCGATGGACCCGCCGTGCTTCTGGATGATCCGGTAGGTGATCGAAAGGCCGAGTCCCGTTCCCTTGGCGTTGGTGGTAAAGAAGGGGTCGAATATCTTGTTGATATGCTCGTCGTCGATGCCGGCTCCCGTGTCGGAGACGGATACCTCCAGGACATGTTTTCGCGCGCTGTTCTTCTTGCCCCAGGCGGTGATGAAGATCTTTTTTCGCGCTCCGGATCCATGAACTCGATGGAGTTGAGGAAGAGATTCAGGAAGACCTGCTGCAGCTGCAGGAAATCGCCGTGGACGACCGGGAGGTTGGCCGCATATTTTTCGACAATCTCGATCTTATTGTTCTTGATATCCTTGGTGAGCAGAAGGAGCACCTCCCTGACGACGTCCCTGATGTCGCAATGGACGAACATCGGTTTCTTGGGCTTGGCAAAGGAGAAAAAGGTCCTGAGCATCGTGTCCAGGCGGTCGATTTCTTTGACGATGCGCGACAGGAACTCACGCTTGGGGTCGTCGGCCTCCATCTCTTCTTCCATCGCCTGGGCGGTCGTCTTGATGGCGGCAAGGGGGTTCCTGATCTCGTGGGCGATGCCGGAGGATATCTCTCCGAGCGAGGCCAGCCTATCCATCCTGAGGATTTCCTCCTGCATCCGATGGATCTCGGTGAGGTCCTTAAAGGTGATGATATGTCCCTGGATGTTGCCGGCGTTGTCGGTATAGACGGTGGCGCTTGTCCCGATCGAGACCTTCTCGCCGTTGAGCCTCTTTACCTCGGTCTCCTTCCCCACCCGGGCCTCACCGGCCCTGAATCCCCCCGCGAGCACCCGGTCGATATCGCCGGGGCTGAAGATGTCTTCGATATTGTGGCCGATCACCTTCTTCCGGTCGTAGCCGAGAATGTCCTGGGCCGCCTTGTTGAAGTAGAGGACTTTCCCCTTCTGGTCTATGGTGATGAGGCCGTCCTGAACGATCTCGACGATACTCTCGGTAAATTGCTCAAGGTCGGCCGGAGTCCTGGCGTACCGCTCCGTCTCCCCAGGGGCCTTCTTTTCAGTCCCCGCCTTTGCCTTCATGAAGCCTCCGTGCGCTCGGAAAAGTTGTTCACTAACACCCGATTAACGAAAGGAAACGGCCCTTACTTTATCAAACGAGACAGGTGATGTCAAACAACAAAAAGCATTGATTTTTTGCCGATGCCATGTTATCAAAGAGGAGGAGCCCTCCACCACCCACACATGAGGATGACGCCTGTGAAAAATACCGGAATAGTCAAAGACCCCATCTACCTTGAGCACAAGCCCGGCTATCTCCACTGGGAGAGTCCCCAGCGGCTGGAGGTGCTCTACGAGATGCTGGGTGAGGCCGATATGGCGGATCTGTTCGAGACGATAGCGCCACGTCGTGCCACGAGGGAGGAAATCGAGCTGATCCACGGGCACTCCTATTACGACTATGTGGCCTCGACGGCGGGCAAGGAGCGCGTGTCCCTCGATTCGGACACGCAGACCTCCGAGCGCTCGTTTGAGGCGGCGCTCTTTGCCGCCGGCGGCCTCCTGGTGGGTCTGGATAAGATCATGAAGGATGAGGTCGCCAACGTCTTTGCCCTCGTGCGCCCCCCCGGCCATCATGCCGAGGCGAACCAGGGCATGGGCTTTTGCCTCTTCAATAACGTGGCGATCGCCGCGGCCTACGCGATGAAAAACTACTCGCTCTCGCGGATCCTTATCGTGGACTGGGACCTCCACCACGGCAACGGCACTCAGCACTCGTTTGCCCGCGACCGGCGCGTCCTCTATTTTTCCACCCACCAGTTTCCCTACTACCCGGGAAGCGGCTCCTTCGGCGAGGTCGGGGAGGGCGAGGGGAAGGGGTTTACCGTCAACGTTCCCCTCTCGACAGGAAACGGCGACGCCGAATATTATAAGATATTCAAGAAAATACTGGTTCCCATCGCCACCGAGTATAATCCCCAGCTCGTGTTGGTCTCGGCGGGATTTGACACCTACTTCAAAGACCCGCTCGGCGGCATGGAGGTGACCTCCGGGGGATACGCGGCCCTTGCCCAGGTCGTCCTGGACATCGCGAAAGCGTGCTCGGGAAACAAGCTCCTGGTCACCCTTGAGGGCGGCTACAATCTCGGGGGCCTGAGGGACGGGGTAAAGAGCGTGATCCAGCAGCTTTCGGGCGAAAACGTTGCTGACCCCGACCTGACCGATCGGAATCTCGGACAGCTCGGCATGACCGCCGACCATACCATCGCCCGTGTGATCGGGATCCAGAAAGAATACTGGAAGTGCTTTTCTTAACCGAGCCCCAACCACCGACGCCGCCCAAGGATAGAGGCACTGCCCTCATTATCCTACAGGAGCCATGGCATGACAGCACAAGACCCTCAACGGTGTCTTCTGCGACAACGCGAAGAAATTCGCGGATGACGTCATCATCAAGTACAAGCCCCGGAAGGGAGGGCCCTATACCGACCTGACCTGGAGGGAGCTCTCCGACCGGGCGACGGCCTTTGCCACGGGGATGGTCGCCATAGGGCTCAAACCGGGTGACCGGCTCGGTATCCTGTCGGCCAACCGCATCGAATGGATTGTTGCCGACCTCGGCACCCTCCTTTCGGGCGGCATAGATGTGCCGATCTACCACACCAACACCGCCGAGCAGTGCGCCTACATCGTCAAGGATTCCGGATCCCGCTTCATCGTCGTGGAGGACGCGCAGCAGCTCTCTAAAGTGCTCGAGAAACGGCGTGACCTGAAAGGGCTTGCCCGGATCATCCTCATCGAGGGAGTCACCGCCCCAGGATAGTAGGGACGTCATGACGTTTGCCGAGCTCCTGGAGAAAGGTGCGTCGGGCGGCGCGAAGCTCCGGGCCGAGGTGGATCGGCGCACGGGCGCGGTCAAATCCGACGATCCGGCCACCATCGTCTACACCTCCGGCACGACCGGCCCCCCCAAGGGGTGCACCCTGTCTCACAGTAACGCCGTCTTCGTGCTGGACTCCATCAAAGAGATTATCCATATCGACGGCCGGTCAAACCTCTCGCTCATGATCCTTCCGATATCCCACTTCTACCCGCGCGTTTCGGGCTATTACTACAATATCTACAGCAATATCCCCTTTGCCATCGCGGAGTCTATCGACACGCTCGCAATGAACATGATGGAGACGAGTCCCACGTACTTCACGAGCGTCCCCCGTATCTTCGAAAAGGTCTACGCGCGGATCACCGCCGCGGCGTCCGGGGGCTCGGCCGTAAAAAGGCTCCTATTTCGGTGGGCGGTATCGGTGGGAAGGAGGCGGAGCAGGCTCCTCAACGGGCATGAGCGTGTGCCGGCGCTCCTCAGGTTCAGGTTCGCCGTCGCCGACGCCCTCGTCTTCAAGAAGATCCGCGCGCTCCTCGGGGGCCGGCTCACCTTCGCGCTTTCGGCGGGCGCCCCACTCTCCGCCGAGGTCGGTGAGTTCATCCACAGCATCGGCGTCCAGGTCCTGGAGTTCTACGGGCTGACCGAGACCGTCGGCGGCACCATGACGACCTTTGAGGCGTGCAGATACGGCACGGTCGGCCGTCCGATGCCGGGATTCGAGGTAAAGATCGCCGAGGACGGCGAAATCCTCATCCGTGGCAACAATTTCCTGGGCTATCACAACAAGGCCGAGCTGACCGCCGATACGATCAGGGGCGGCTGGTGCTATACGGGTGATATCGGCACGTGGGACGTGGACGGTTACCTTGTCATCACCGACCGAAAGAAGGACCTCATCATTACCTCAGGTGGCAAAAACATCTCTCCGGCAAACATCGAAAATCTTCTCAAGCAGATTCGCCTCGTATCGCTGCCGATGGTCTACGGCAACAACAAAAATTACCTGACGGCACTCATCACGCTGGACAAAAACGAAACGGAGTTTTTTGCCCAGCAACACGGTATCCCCTATGCCTCCTTTGAAGAGCTGACAGGGCGCCCCGAAATCATGGAGGTGATCCAAAAAGGTGTTGACGCGACGAACCGGGAGCTGGCGAAGTTTGAGACGATAAAGAAATTCATCGTGCTGCCCCGCGAATTTTCCCAGGAGGAAGGTGAGATCACTCCGACCCTCAAGGTCAAGCGGAAGGTCATCACCGAAAAATATCGGGACCTCCTGGCATCGCTCTACGAATAGTCGACGATGGCGCGCCTCTTTTCAGGACCCTTCTTCCCCTCCCTCGAGGAGCGGCTCGCAGCGCGAGCTTTCCTCGATCAGACAAAGGGACCCGTTTTCCCCCGTCGCCGTGCTCGCGCCCACACGGCCCGCCGTACGGAGGCTCCAGTCACTTCTCGCCGCCCAAGGCCCGTGGGTCAACATCCATTTTCACACCTTCTTTACCCTGGCCGTTTCCGTCCTCAAGGGGGCCGGGAAGGAGGTCCGGCCGAGCCCGCCGCCGTCCGCCCTTTCGCTCCTCCTGAAAGAAGTTATCGAGGCCCAATCGCCGCAAAACGAGCATACCCGCTTTTTCCTCAGGTACGAGAGCTGCCTGGAGCGGCTCCTTTTTCTCTTTTCCCGCTTCACCTCCTATCGGATCGACCCGCCCGCGCACCCGGTCGGGATTGAAATGACCCTCTTTGAGATCTATCGCTCGTTTGAGGACGAGAAGCTGGCGCGCGCGATCCGTGACGCGGAAGATCTTATAGGTGACGCCGCACGCCTCTTGCCATCCGGCATCCCCGAAGGCGTGCCACGAACCGTTCTGCTCTACGGTTTCTATGACCTCAACCCGGCGCAACGGGAGATTGTCAGGCACCTCGACGAGCAGGGCGACCTCACGATATGCGCCCCGGGCGGCTTTTCGGAGGAAGCCGAGGAATTTTTCGTCGAGACCCGCACCTTCTACCGGGAGCTCGCCGAGCGATCAGGGGGACACGGCGCAAACATCAGCCGCCGATCATGAGCCGGCGATCCTCCCCGTCGCACGGGACCTCTTTTCGACCGGGCCTGTAGCCCCGCACGAGGCCGGGGGCGCGATCGGGATGATCACCGCCTCGGGGATTTTCGGTGAGGCGCGCGCGGTGGCGCTTGAGATCGTCCGACTGAGGGAGGCACAACCCCTCGATCTCCTGGCACGAGATTGCGGTGACCATGAGGGAGCTTTCCGACTTTGCCGAAGCCCTATGCGGCGCGCTTGCCGACTTCTCGATTCCCGCCGTTTTCAACGGAGGGCTTCCCCCTCTCGTCGATGCCCGAGGTCAGATATTTCCTCATACTGCTGTCCGCCCTCGAGAAGAGGCTTCCTCGTGACGACATCGTCTTTCTCCTCTCATCGGCACTTTTCGCCTGGCCGGATCTCGCTCTAACAGATCAAGCCTGGGTGCGCGACAACGCCCACCTCCTGTCGGCGATCGCCAGGAAATATCGGATCATCTCGGGCAAGAACGAGTGGGAAAACGCCTTCATCGAGCACGAGCGGTATCCCCTCCTCTTTGACCCCCTCGACGATGAGACGGACGGCGCGGCCTTGTACGACCGGGAGCGATCGATGGCGCGCTATATCACCGCGGCGCGGCCGGTCATCACCGGATTTCTCCGAACCCTTGCCGACATCCCGGCCGAGGCGCCCCTTTCCGACTACCACGAGCGCTTCAATTCCCTCATCGATACCTACATGCGGCCCCTTGATGGAGGATCACAGGCCGGGGGCTGTCTCAAAGAATTGCTTACCGCCGTCCGCGGCGTCTCCGAGATCCAGGCGCATAGTCACGCGTGCGGAGTACCTCGTACTCCTCAGAAAAGAGATCGGGCAGCGTACCGTGCCCGCGCGCGAAGACGGTGACGCTGTCTTTGTCTCCGACGTCATGGGCATGCGCGGCCTCTCCTTTGATGCCGTCTTCCTCATGGGGATGAACGAGAAGGTCTTCCCGCGCATCTCAAGCCGCGATCCCTTCCTCTCCGACGAGACCCGGCACGGCCTCGGCCTGCCCACGACGGCCTCCCGATCCCTTGAAGATCGTATCCTCTTCGTATTGGCCGTTGCGTCGGCACAAGACCGGCTCGTCGTCTCCCGGCAGCGCAGCGACGATGCGGGCCGGACCAGTCTCTCCCTCCCCGTTTCTCATGGAGCTTGCCTCGCGGATAACGATCGACGGCGCGCCCGTGGACCTCGCGTCCCCTCTCGCGGTGAGGGCGGGGCGCGACTATCCCCGGCTGCTGGCGGCGGACCCCGAGATCTCCCAATACCGGCACCAGGACGCGCGCGCCTTTCTCTGTCTCGGATGGCCGGCGCCCGATGACCTGAGGGCGGTACGGGCCGTCGTCTCCGAGACTCCTTTCCTGGGGGCGGGACTGGCTGCCCTCGACGATCGGGCGTCCGACAACGCCTTTTCGGTATATGACGGCCTCATCGGCAACGTCGACGGTATTCTCGATATGATCGTGCCCCTCTCGTCCAGGAAGCTTGAGACCTACGCCTCGTGTCCGTTTGACTTTTTCATGCGCGATATCCTTTCGGCCCAGCTCCAAGACGATGTCGAGGAGGAGCTGGACGTAGAGCCGAAGGAGCTGGGCCAGTTGTATCATCGAGTCCTCGCCAGGCTCTTCCCCACCCTCGTCGAAAAGGGTCTCTTCACAGCAAAGGATGCCGATGCGAAGATCATCGAGGGCCTCGTGAGCGGATACGTCAAGAAAGAGGTGTCGGGAAAGCTCCTCGGGCGCATCCCCGCACTGATCCTCCGGGCGCGGGAGGAGCACGCCGCCTTGATCATCGGGCGCCTGATCGGACGAGAGCGGTCGATCTCCCCGTGGGGATTTGTCCCGGCACGCTACGAGGTCGCTTTCGGAGGGCGCACGGACACGTTGCCGGAACACCCCGCCCTCATCCTTACCATCGGGTCCCAACCCCTCCCCTTTGTCGGCAGAATCGACCGGATCGACATCAACGAATCGGAAGGCGCGTTTTCCGTTATCGACTACAAACGGAAAAAGCCGTCCACCAGGCGTAAGCTTAAGACCGAGATCGAGCGCGGCCGCCATTTCCAGCTCCCCATCTACCTCATGGCCGCAGAGGACCTCCTCCTTGCCGGAAAGCGGACACCCGCAGGGGGCGCCCTCGTCTATCTGGAGACCGACGACGGGCCCGACCACCGGGAGACGCTTTCGCGCGAAGAATACGAACAGACCCGCGATGCCGTCGTGGAAGAGATCGGGGAAGTCATCACGGAGATGCAGTCGGGGAACTTTACCCCGTTCAGGGGAGACTCGTGCCGCTTCTGCGGCTATCGGGACCTCTGCCGCAGCGACATCAAGGCTATCGGCAAGATCAGAAGGGAAAAGACGACCACGGAGCCCGCCGAGGGCAAACAGGGTACTAACAACGATGAAGAATGAAACCGTCACGGAATCGTTCGCACTTGCCGGCGGCGTGAGCGCCGCGGTCATCGCCGGCGCAGGGACGGGGAAGACCACCCGCCTGATCGGGGAGATCGTCGCCCTGATCGAGCGTCGGGGTGTGCCCATCGAGCGAATCCTGGCGGTCACCTTCTCGGACGGGGCCGCCGCCGACATGAAACATAAGCTGAGGACGCGGCTTTCCGCGCCGCTCGGCGACACACATGGTGACCGCTTCCAGACGGCCCTGCTCTCTCTGCCGCGGGCACAGATCAGCACTATTCACTCACTTGCCCAGAAAATCCTCCGGGAAAACCCATTCCAGGCCGGGATCGACCCCGGATTTGTTATCGAGGAGGAGTCATCCGATATCCTCCTGTCCGACGAGTTGTGGCGGTTATGGGCGCAGAAGGCCTTCCGGGGGGGGACGGAGTTCGACGAAGATCTTGTGATGCTGCTGGGGTATATGAGCGCGGAAAGTCTCAAGGGAATCGCGTTGACGCTGGCCGCGCGTCCTGATCGGCTCCCGGGCTATTTCCCCCACCGGGTGGATCCCGAGCAGGAAAAGAATCGCATTAAGAAAAAACTGCACGATCTCGGACAGTCCCTCTCGCGCGTCACCCCGTCGGTATCCGGCCCCGATCCCCTCTATGAAAGGTTTCGGACAGTCACTGAAATCCTTGCGCATGATGACCTTGCCGAGATCGCCGGCCTCGTACAGACGGCCCCCCTCAAGAAGCAGGGAGGCAGCAAAACCCGCTGGGCCGACCAGTCCGTCTTTCAGGCGGTAAAGGAGCTCATCGACGGGCCCGACGGTGCAATCGATACGCTCAAGGGAGTGGGGACCTTTCTGCGCCGCCTTGAGGAAGACGCCGTCACCCATACCGCGATCCGCGTCCTATCGGACTTCGTCGCTTTCTCGCGGGCCGAAAAGCGGCGGCGCGGGCTCCTCTCGTTCTTCGACCTGATATGGGAGACCAGGAGTCTCCTGGTGCGTGAGCCGAAGGTCAGAGAGCAATACCAGCACGAGTTTGACTACATCCTCGTCGACGAATTTCAGGACATCGATCCGATCCTCGGGGACATCATCCTGCTCCTGGCTGAGGACGGCCCCGCAGCAAAGCGCCCCGAGGACGTACGGCTGAAACCCGGAAAGCTTTTCATTGTGGGCGACCCAAAGCAGTCGATCTACCGCTTTCGGGAGGCGGAAGTCGGCGTCTTCTTCTCGGTGATGCGCAAGATCGAGGAATCGGGCGGCCGCTCCGATAAGCTCGATACCAACTACCGGAGCCAGCACCATCTCATCGACTTTCAAAACGCGTTCTTTGACCGCTATATTCGCCACGAGGATGACCGGTTTGTCATCGAATACGTCCCCCTAAAACCCCACTTGCCCGACATAGCCGCGGCCGACCGGAAGCCCGTCGTCCGAATCGTCGATTCCGACCCAGGCTCAACGCTGTCGGCCGAGGAGATCAGGCGCGCGGAGGCGGACTTTATCGCCGCCCAGATAAACGCGCTGGTCGAAAAGAAGGTCGAGGGGAGGATCATCAGGGATAGTGTGACCGGCACTGTACGCGATATCGAGTATCGGGATATCGCGATCCTTTTCCGCAGCCTGTCGGGTGTCTCTTCGCTCTATGAGGAGTCGCTCAAGAAGATAGGGATCCCCTATTTTATCGTGGGGGGGCGGGGCTATTTCCAGCGGCAGGAAGTGTACGATGTCACCAATATCATCAGGGCGATCGTTGATCCCGACGACCGGCGCGCGCTGGTCGGCGCCCTCAGGAGCCCGGCCTTCGGTATCGATGACCTGACCCTCTATACGGCGGCGCGCCACCGCACGCTCTCCTATTTAACGAGCGATCCGGAGGGGCCGATGGGGGATGCGTTGGGCGCGATGAGGACCCTTCACGGCTCGGCGTTTCGGCTCACCCTCTCGGGGCTCCTTTCGGAGATCTACCGGACAATCCCGATTGTCGAGGTCAACGCATTCGGCCCCGGCGGCGTTCAGCGCGTCGGCAACCTCATGAAAATCAGGGAGACCGTGCTCGCCCTCGAATCGAAGGGCCCCTTTACCCTCTCGGCTTTCCTGAAGCTCCTCACGATGCTCTCGCTGGAGAGGGAGGACGAGGGTGAGGCGGCGGTGACCGAGGAGGGACGGGACGCCGTGCGGATCATGACGATCCACGCGGCCAAGGGGCTCGAATTCCCCATCGTGATGGTCCCCGACCTCGGCAGGAAAAAGAGGCCGTGGGATCGTGAGGGGATCTTTATCAATCGTTCCGACACCGCCGTCTCCGGAGCGCGGCTTGGGCCCGTCGCCGATTTCGGGTATCGTGGCGCGATCAGAGAGCACGAGGAACTGCGCGCGGCGGCCGAGGAGAGGCGGCTCCTTTACGTCGCCGCCACCCGTGCGCGGGACCGGCTCATCCTGATTGGCTCGCCCAAAGAGATCACGAGCCACCAGCGCGCCCTGATGGAGTTTGCCGAGTCGATAGAGGGCGCTACGCCGACCGTGGCCGCGCGGGAAAAGATCGACCGGGACCTCACTGAGAAGTTCTTCTTCGAAAAAAGGGGCGCGCGCATTGCCGACCTCTTCTCAGGACCCGCCGACGCGACCCCGCTTGAGGAGGCACGGAAACGGGAAGAGGAGCGCCGCGCAGACTGTGAGCTCGCGATGGGCCGGCGTTTCTTCTCGTTTGTCACCGAGGGAAAACAGGAAGAACCATACGAGCCGCCCCGCGCCCCGGTCGTGGGTCCGGACGATACGGGGAGACTTGTGGGCACCCTCGTCCACGAGGTCCTGGGCCTGTCCGACCTCACGGGCGACGGACCGACGGACTCGCTGATTGCCACGGCGGTTGAGGGCATGGGTCTGGCGCCCGATGTCAGGGACCGGGTCATAGAGGAGGCGCGCGGACTCATCACACGCTTCCTGAGCTCCGACATCCGGCGCCTCATCGCGTCCTCTCAAATCATCGGGAGGGAGATCCCGATCCTCTCATCGCGCGAAGGGGTAACCGTTACCGGACGGATAGACGTCGCGTTCCGGACGCATGACGGCATTGTCGTGCTCGACTATAAGACCGATGCCGTCACGAAAGAGGGCGCGCCGGGTGCCGCCGAGCGGTACCGGGCCCAGATCGTGGCCTATGTCGACGCCTTGACAATGTCGGCCAAGCTCGATACAATTGTGAAGGGTGCTGTCTATTTCTTGCGGCCGGATGTCGTCGTCTATTTCTGATTGCCCACCCACCCGCCCGATACGGCGCGACGCCGGCGGTTTCGTCCGGATATCTTTAATAAGAAGGAGGTTTCCCATGAAAAGAGGGGTGCTGCTTCTTCTTGCGGCAGCGATCATCTGTGCCGCCGTCCCGGCGTTTGCCGGGGAATCGAAGTATTTTTCCGGAGAATCGTATGTCCTCAAACAGAACGAGACCGTCGATGGCGACCTCTTTGTCTTCTCCAATTCCATCAGGATCGAGGGAAAGGTCATCGGCGAGGCCTTCCTGCTGGGAAGAGACGTGATCGTGAGCGGCGACGTTACCGGTGACGCGTTTGTCATCGGCGATTCGGTCAAGCTTTCCGGTCATCTCAGTGCCGACACGCGGGTGCTGGGCAACACGCTCGAGCTACCCGGGACGTTCGACGGAGAGGTCAGCGCCGCCGGCAGGAATGTCGACCTGGCAGGAACGATAGCGGGGGTCGTTAACGCGAAAGGTAAGACCGTCAATGCCTCGGGGGTATTCGGCGACAGGGTCCGGCTGCGCGGCCGAAGCGTTGTGCTTCTCCCGAGCGCCCGCTTCGACAAGGACGTCGACGTCACCGCCGAGGAATTTAATAAGGCCGATTCCGTCGTGATCAAAGGCTCGCTCAATCAGATCATCGGCAAAGAGCTTGCCCACGAGAAGAAGAAGGAGGGAGCCCGCGGGTGGTGGGTTCTGCTGGCTTTCTGGTTCGTCACGCTGTGTGGGATCATCATCGTGGGGCTGATCCTCAGGGCTCTTTTTCCCGGCTTCGTCGGGAAGGCCACTGAAATGGTCTATCACCATCCCCTGCATGACCTCGGCTGGGGCGTGTTGACCATCGTCCTGATGCCGATCATCCTTCTCATCCTCATCGTGACGCTGATCGGTATACCTCTGGCTTTACTGCTGCTCCTGGCCTTTAT
This sequence comes from uncultured delta proteobacterium, assembly GCA_963792965.1. GTDB lineage: Bacteria > Desulfobacterota > Zymogenia > Zymogenales > Zymogenaceae > CAWBYW01. Next base: position 50,459 of record CAWBYW010000030.1, read on the forward strand.
CGTAGGTCTCTATCTCGGAAAGCTCTTCGTCGCCGTGGCGGTGGGTGGATTTCTGATCTCCCGCTTTTCCGCGAAAGAGACGCATTTCTGGACGCGGCTCGTCCTCGGGGCGGTGATCGTCTACCTGGTCCTGGCCATTCCGCTTATCGGCTTCTTCATCGCGATACTCGTCCTGTGCCTCGGCATCGGGGCCATCGTGAACTTATGGGTCGTATCGCGAAAAAGACCGCAAGCGGCGAGGGCCTCAAAGGCTCCGGCGGCCCGAAGAGCAAAGAAATGAAGCCGACGCGCGGCACGGCCGGTTAAGCTCCGCCGGTAGGTCAAGGTGGGAATGTGAGAACGGGCAACCTTTGGTTGCCCGTTACGTTTAGCGGGGGGTTTGGATGTCTTTTTTGCGGTCCCGGCGGAGCACCCGCGAAGACGCTCTTCGGCGGGGCCGCTTACGGGTATATCCTTCCCATCACGCGCGGAAACGGGATCGCCTCCCTGCAGGTGCTCAAGCCCGCAGATCCAGGCCAGCGTCCTCTCCAGCCCCAGCCCGAAGCCCGAATGGACCACCGAGCCGTACTTCCTCAGCTCGAGATACCACTCGTAGGAATCCTCGGGCAGGCCGTCCTCGCGGATGCGGGCAAGGAGCTTGCCGTAGTCGTCCTCCCTCTGGGAGCCGCCGATGATCTCTCCGTAGCCTTCCGGCGCCAACAGATCGGCGCAGAGGACCTGGTCCGGTCGCGCGGGGTCCGCCTTCATGTAAAAGGCCTTCGCCTTTCTCGGGTAGTTGACGACAAAGACCGGCTTTTTAAAGAGCCCGGTAATAACCGTCTCGTCCTCGCCGGTCAGGTCGTCCCCCCATACGGTCGGCCTCCCCTTTTCTTTCAGGATCTTTATCGCCTCGTCGTACGAGATCCGCTCAAACGGCGGCGTCACAAGCGCGAGGGGTTTGGTGTCGCGGCCAAGCTGCGCCAGATCCTCCCCCCTCCGCTCGAGGATCCGTCCCACGACGTAGGAGACGAACTGCTCCTGCAGCGCGATGTTATCGTCGTTATCAAAAAAGGCCATCTCCGCTTCCACCATCCAGAACTCGGTGAGGTGGCGGCGGGTCTTCGACTTCTCGGCCCGGAAGGTGGGGCCGAAGCAGTAGACCTTCTCGAAGGCGTAGATCGCCGCCTCCAGATAGAGCTGCCCCGTCTGGGCGAGGTAGGCCTTGCCGAGGTCGAAGTAATCGGTGGAAAAGAGCGTCCCGGCGCTCTCGCCGATGGCCCCCGTGAGGATGGGGCTATCGACGAGGAGAAAATCCCGCTCGGAAAAGAAGTCCCGGATGGCGCGGATCGCCTCATCCCTGATCCTCAGGATCGACAGCTGCCGCCGGGAGCGCAGCCAGAGGTGCCGGTTGGAGAGCAGGAAGTCGATGCCGTGGGACTTGGGGGTGATGGGGAATTCGTGCGGACTCGGCCGACGACGGAGAGCTCATCGACGGCAAGCTCATACCCCCCCGGGGAGCGCGGCTCCGCGCGGACCACCCCGGATATGATGAGGGCCGATTCCTGCCCGAGGGCATCGGCGCGAGTGAAAAGTCTCATCGTTCACATGTTCGTGCTCGACAACGCACTGGCAGATGCCGCTTCCGTCCCGAACGACCAGAAACAGGACACCCGCCGTCCCCCGCTTGTTCATGAGCCAGCCGTGGATCGTGATCCGTTTCCCGACGTTGTCGGCAAATTTCCTGATCGGCGTATGGGCGTGCATTGTGCTCCCCTCCCGTATAAAAGATTATAGGAGAGGCGCGGCGATAAAGTCAAGGGACAAATCCCGTGGATGGGACGCGCCCGCGAACTCATGCCCCTCTCCGAATCGTTTTCCGCTTCTGCACAGCGCGCCCTCCCTGTAGTCGTCGCCGACTAATCCCTTGACATCACCCCTTTTGCCGGATACACTGAACCAAAACGATGGAGCACCTGAGATGATTAAGAAAGTCGCTCTGTTTTGTCACGATCTGCCTCCTGGTCTTCTCGCTGTCCTGCACAAAGAAGGTAGCCGAGGGTGACGGATGGTCGATCACCGCAAAGGAATTCCGTGAGAAATATGAGTCCCTTCCTCCCGAGGCGACGCCGTTTGTCGGCTCGGAAAAGGGTAAGAAGCTCTATCTCGATACGTTGATCCTGCGCGAGATCATCTACCGCGAGGCAAAAAAGGAAGGGATCACCGACGAGCCGGCCATGATAAGCCGGATGGAAGACGCCAAGAAGAAGGTGGTGTTGGAAGAGTATCTCAAGAGGAAACTCGAGGGGGGGCTATCTCCGGCCAAGGAAGAGACGGAAAAGTATTATCTCGAAAATAAGGACGCCTTCGATAATGCCGAAACGATCAGGGTGGAGCACATCCTCGTGAAGACAAGGGATGAGGCCGAGAAGATCCAGAAGTTGGTCGCCTCAGGAGAGAACTTCGAGAAGCTCGCGCGGGAAAATTCTATCTGTCCCAGCGCCTCGGGGGGCGGCGATCTCGGCTATTTCAAGCGGGGCGACATGGTGCCTGAGTTCGACAAGGCCGCCTTCGAGCTGGTAAAACCCGGGGACATCAGCCCCATCGTGGAGACGAAGTTCGGATTTCATATCATCAAGCTGGTCGACAAGGACCATCTGATGGAGAAATTCAGCCACCGATAAACGGGATGAGCTCATCGGGCGCTACCTCGAGGATCTGAAAAAGAAGGCGAACTATAAGATTCACGAAGAGAATCTTACCTTCGAAAAGTAGGCCGTGGGCCGTGCGTCCGGTCGCGCCGGAGAAACGGGCGGCTTATCGTTGGCGATTTATCAACGACGGAGCAAGAGAAGGATATGAAAAAGACACTCCCGATTCTTTTACTTTTCTGCATCATCGCGATCTCGTGCGCACACTCCCGGCCCGATACGCGTGCAGGACGGGATATGTATTATTCGTACCCCTTCAAGGATGTATTCGCCGCCACTCAGACGGTGCTCAAAGAGCAGGGGTACGACACTATCGAGATCAACCCGTCAGAAAAAATGATCAAGGCCTTGAGGGGCTCGGATATACCCGGATTATCCAGCTCGGTTACCTTCAGCTTTCGCGAGGAGGGGACCGGCACCTGGGTCAATATCATCAGGAAGGTCCCGCCGCAGTTCGTGCCCGGATCGACCGATCACTACCGAATGGATATCGACGAGCTCTACCATTACGTGGAAATGGAGCTTGACCGTAACTACTGAGCGTCACCGGTAAAAGCTGTCTTTCCATTTAGGATCAAGCTTCACCGCCTTGTCGTAGTCCTCTTTGGCCTTCAGGTAGTCACGCCTGGCCCAATACTCTCTCCCCCGCGCGTAATAGGCATAGCTGTTGTTCGGATCCACCTCGATGACGTGGGTGAAATCGGCCACGGCGGCATTCGACAGCCCCATCTGCCCGTACGACATCCCCCGCATGACATATGCCTGAAGGAGGTCCGGCCTGAGCTCCACAACCGAGGAGAAGTCCGCGGCGGAGCTTTCAAACTCGTCCTTGATGGCTTTGGTGCGCTCCTGCGTGTAGCCCGGGCCGTACATGACGATATAGAGCTGACCGAGGTGAAAATGGGCGGCTCCCCGCGAGTAGAGGGCGCCTGCGTCTTTCTTGTCCTTCTCGATCTTCGCGGTTGATTCGACGATTACCTTTTTATCGGCCTCGATCTGCTCCATGAAGGTCTTCTCCTCGGCCCCCCATGCGGGCGCGAGAAGACCGGGCAGAAGAAGCATGAGGCACACCGTAAGAATAGTCTCTCTGCGTTTCATTGAAGTCCCAGTCAAGAAACCGTATGACACGAAAAATAGAAAGCCCCGTTCAGAGAACGGGGCTTTTTTAGCCGCTTAGTACATCCCGCCGCCGGGCATTCCGCCGGGCATCGGGGGCATGCCGCCGTGTCCCTTTTCCTCGGGCTTTTCGGCGACCATTGCCTCGGTGGTGAGCAACAGCCCCGCCACCGACGCCGCGTTCTGCAGCGCGATCCTGGTGACCTTGGTCGGATCGATGATGCCCGACTTCATGAGGTCTTCATAGACCATCGTCTGGGCGTTGAATCCGAACCCTTCCTTACCGTCCCTGACCTTGGAGACGACGATCGAGCCGTCCTCGCCCGCGTTCTGGGCGATCTGGCGGATCGGCTCCTCGAGGGCGCGCCGGACGATGTTGGCGCCGAAGCGCTCGATCTCGGTGAGGGTGAGCTTCTCCACGACGCTCATGCAGCGCAAGCAGCGCCACGCCGCCGCCGGGGACGATCCCTTCCTCGACCGCGGCGCGGGTTGCGTTGAGGGCGTCCTCGACGCGGGCCTTCTTCTCCTTCATCTCGGTCTCGGTGGCCGCTCCCACGTTGATGACGGCGACCCCGCCGATCAGCTTGGCCAGCCGCTCCTGGAGTTTTTCCTTGTCGTAGTCGGAGGTGGTTTCCTCGATCTGGGCCCGAATCTGCTTGACGCGGCCCTCAAGGTCCGCCTTGGTGCCGGCGCCGTCGATGATGGTAGTCTTCTCCTTTGTCACGACGATACGCTTGGCCTTCCCGAGGTCCTCAAGTCTCACGTTCTCAAGCTTGATGCCGAGGTCTTCGGCGATCATCTTGCCGCCGGTGAGGATGGCGATATCTTCCAGCATGGCTTTGCGCCGGTCGCCGAACCCGGGGGCCTTGACGGCCACACACGACAGCGTGCCGCGCAGCTTGTTGACGACCAGTGTCGCCAGCGCCTCGCCTTCGATGTCCTCGGCGATCAGGATGAAGGGCCGTCCGGTCTTGGCGATCTTCTCCAGGATCGGCAGCAGGTCCTTCATGTTGGAGATCTTCTTCTCGTTGAGCAGGATGTAGGGGTTCTCGAGCGTGACCTCCATCCTCTCCGCGTCGGTGACGAAGTAAGGGGAGAGGTAGCCGCGGTCAAACTGCATACCCTCGACGATCTCAAGCGTCGTCTCCATGCCCTTTGCTTCCTCGACCGTGATGACGCCTTCCTTGCCGACCTTGCCCATCGCCTCGGCGATGATGTTGCCGATCGTCTCGTCGTTGTTGGCCGAGATCGTGCCGACCTGGGCGATCTCTTTCTGGTCCTTGGTGGGCTTGCTGATCTTCTCAAGCTGCTTGATGACGGCCTCGACGGCCTTATCGATGCCGCGCTTGATGCTCATCGGGTCGTGCCCGGCCGCCACGAGCTTGGTGCCCTCGCGGTAGATGGCCTGGGCCAGAATGGTGGCGGTGGTGGTGCCGTCGCCGGCGACGTCCGACGTCTTGGAGGCGACCTCCCTGACCATCTGGGCGCCCATGTTCTCGAACTTGTCCTCGAGCTCGATCTCCTTGGCGACCGTCACGCCGTCCTTGGTGATCGTGGGGGAGCCGAACGACTTGTCGAGGATGACGTTTCTGCCCTTGGGGCCAAGGGTGACCTTAACGGCGTCGGCCAGCGTGTTGACGCCCTTGAGGAGCCTCTCCCTGGCTTCCTGATCGAATTTGATATCTTTCGCAGCCATAGTACTATCGCCTCCTTTACTTTTCGATGATTCCGAGGATGTCGTCCTCTCTCATAATGAGATGCTCTACGCCGTCGATCTTGACTTCGTTTCCGCCGTACTTGGAAAAGAGGACCGTGTCGCCGACCTTAACGTCCAGGGCGAACCTTGTGCCGTTCTCGAGGATCTTGCCGTTGCCGACGGCCACGACCTTGCCCTCTACGGGTTTTTCCTTGGCGGTGTCGGGGATGATGATCCCGCCCTTGGTCTTCTCTTCCTCTTCGACCCTCTTGACGATGACCCGGTCATGAAGTGGTCTGATCTTCATAGCTATCAACTCCTTTCTCTTTTATTGAAACAAACCCTCACGCCGCGCGTGCGGCGAACCGTTTCGTGAAACAACTGTAGGGACACGTTTGATCATGTCCGTCCGGTGCGTTTCATCGAACCGAGAAGTATTAGCACTCAACTCAAGTGAGTGCTAAATCATATTACTGCATGACCGGGGATATGGCAAGGGCGATGGGAGGCGGTATCAGGCTATTAGCTAGGTAAATCTACGAATAACTCTTAAATACACTCAATAGTTCACATTATCTCAAAATATCTTAGTTTCTAATCGGCGATATCGACGGCGATGCAATGGCCTCCGGTACGGGCCGCCAAGCTTCCCGGCTCCGACTATCTGTGGATTTCGCCGGGAAGAATGGGGGCAAACATCATCACCTGACTCTCATATGAACGGTTCATCATTCTTACATTACCGGCCGCCTACCCCCACCCGATCTCGTACTCCTCCAGGTGAAAGTGAACCACCGTGCGCACGGCGATGCGGATGCCCAGCCGCTCTTCGAGGTCCTCAAGCCACCCCCGCTCCTCGTCAAGTAGCAGCCCCGCCACCTCCGGGTTGACCTGCACGGTCGCCTTCTCGTCCGTCCCGGGCCTTTTCTTCATCAGCTCCCGGAAGATCTCGTAGCAGACGGTGCGGCGCGACTTCAAATAGCCGTGTCCCTCGCAGTAGGGGCAGGGATCCGTCAGCGCCTGGGTGAGGCTTTCGCGGCTTCTCTTCCTGGTCATCTCCACGATGCCGAGCTCGGAGATCTTGAGGATATTGGTCTTTTTCGTGTCGGACTTGAGCGCCTCGTCCAGCGAGTTGAAGACCTTCTCGCGGTTTTCGAGGCGCTCCATGTCGATGAAGTCGATGATAACCAGCCCCCCGACGTTCCTGAGCCTCAGCTGGTAGGCGATCTCTTTGGTCGCCTCGAGGTTGGTGCGCAGGATCGTGTCCTCGAGGTCGCGCCTGCCGACGTACTTGCCCGTGTTGACGTCGATGACCGTGAGCGCCTCGGTGGGCTCGATGACGATGGAGCCGCCCGACTTGAGCCAGACCTTCTTTCCGAGCGCCCGCCTGATTTCCATCTCCAGCCCGTAGCTGTCGAAAATCGGCTCGTCCCGATCGTAGCTGCCGATCTTTGCGCTGACCTGCGGCAGGAACGACTCCGCAAACTCGACGAGCCGTCGATACTCGGCCTCATCGTCGATCACAAGGCGGTCGACGTCGTGCGTCAACAGGTCGCGCACCATTCGAAGCGAGAGGTCAAGCTCACGGTGGATGAGGGCGGGGGCGCCCGTCCGCTCCTTTTTGGCCACGATGGAGCGGTGGAGCTTCAACAGAAACTCCATGTCCTTTTTGATCTCTTCGTCACTCATGCCCTGGCCCGCGGTCCTGACGATGAAGCCGGTCCCCTGGGGACGGATCTCTTCCACCATCGACTTGAGCCGCTTCCGCTGGGCCTCGTCCTCGATGCGGCGGGAGACCCCCACCCTATCCATCGTCGGCAAGAGCACGAGGTATTTTCCCGGCAGAGAGATATGGGAGGTGATGCGCGCCCCCTTGCCGCCGATCGGCTCGCGGGCCACCTGTACCATCACCTCCTGTCCGCGCTTGAGCATCGTCTCCACGCCCTCTCCGGACGGCGGCGCGACCTCCCGCGCCGCCCCGTTGAAGATGTCGGGGCGATCTTTGTCGGAAAATCCCTCGTAGTCCTCGAACTCGTCGTAAAAGTCGGTGGCGTAGAGAAAGGCGGCCTTATCCAGCCCGATGTCTACGAAGGCCGCCTCCATCCCGGGCATCACCCGGATCACCTTTCCCTTATAGATATTGCCCGACACGCCGAGGTCCTTGGGACGCTCGACGAAGAGCTCACAGAGGGTGTTGTTTTCGATCAGCGCCGCCCGCGTCTCCCACGGGTGGGCGTTGATGACGATCTCTTTTGACATATATTTCACGCATATAATTGAATATCATTTCATGGGCCCGGCGGTCGATTCCTTGACGACGCGAAACGACTTGGCCTCCTGCTCGGACACGCCCAACACCGCCGAGACGACCCGGTAGGGGCTGGGCGAGGAGCCGCCGATCTTTTTCATAACGAGCCGTATCGTCTTATCCTCCGGCCGGTACTCCAGCGCCTCCACGAATGGGCGCACGTTGATCTTTTTGGCTCGGCCGTTGACGCTCCCCAAAAACCAGCGCTCCGAGCTCTCCATGAAGGACGAGATGGACGACGCCGGATCGAGTGCGGCATATCCGTTTTCGGCAACGACGATCTCGTATACGGGGCAAAGCGCCCTGTCCGATATCTTTCCCGGGCAGTCACCGGGAGCAAGGATCGACCGGATCTCCATGCCCTGGGGCAGCGTGGCGTTGAGGGCCTCCGCAAGTGCCGTCGTGTCCACCTCGCGCGAGAGCTCGGCGACAAAGGGCTCGCCGTCGGCCTCCACGCCCACCGCCAACGCCTCCGCAAAGCTGATGCGCGGCTTGGGGTGAAACCCCTCCGTGAAGTTGACCGGTGCGCCCACCCGCGTCAGCGCCCGGCTCACCAGCGACGCGATCTCGAGGTGGGATATGAAACAGGCCGGCCCGGTCCGGCGGTAGAAAAAGACATACGCGAGCCGGGGATTCGGCTCGGCCGGAGTATCGTCATCAGGCGCCGGCCGGCCGCCTTGTCCCATCACGGTCGGATCGACCTTTGCCCGGACGTTACGGACTGCCCCCGCACAGACCCCGCAGTTGGTGCATGCGTCCGTCATGCAGTTTTCCGTGGGGACGGCCCCGTACGCCCGGGCGCGCTCGCCGGTAAGGTACGACTTCTTCACCCCCGTCTCGATATGGTCCCAGGGCAGCGCGTCGTCTTCGGAATACGCGCGCTCGGCGCAGTCTCTCATCGAGAGGCCCGCCTCGGCGAACGCGCGCTCCCAGAGGTCAAACCGAAAATATTCCGTCCACCCGTCGAACGCACAGCCGAGCTCGCAGGCGCGCGTTATCACGCCCAACAACCTGCGGTCCCCGCGGGAAAAGACGGCCTCAAGCAGGCTCGTCCGCGGGTCGTGAAACCTGACGCTGACGCGCCCCGAGCGCACCCCCCGCTTGATTCGATCCTGGCGCCTCTTCATCTCGGCGGTGGAGATGGTCGCCTCCCATTGAAAGGGCGTATGCGGCTTTGGGGTAAAGGTCGAGACGCTCACGTTTATGCCGCCCTTTCCCGTTTTCGGAAGGCTTCTCTCCACCTTCTGGATCAGCGAAATGATTCCGTCCAGGTCTTCATCGGTTTCGGTGGGCAGGCCGATCATGAAGTAGAGCTTAATGAGCCGCCACCCCGCACGAAATACCCGCCCCACCGTCGCCTCGATTTCCGCCTCGGTGATGTTCTTGTTGATCACCGCGCGCAGGCGCGCGCTTCCGGCCTCGGGGGCGACGGTGAAGCCCGTCTTTCTGACCTTCTGAATCTCGGCGATCATCGAGTCCGACAGGGTATCTACCCTGAGCGACGGCACCGAGAGCGCGACCCGCTTTTGCTCGAGGCTCTCCATCAGGCGCGCTGTGAGGGAAGAAATCGCCGAGTAGTCCCCCGAAGAAAGGGAGAGCAGCGACACCTCCTCCATCCCCGTTGTGCTCAGCTGCTCCTCGACGAGCCGGCAGATCGTTTCCTGATCGCGCTCCCGGACGGGCCGGTAGACGAACCCCGCCTGACAGAAGCGGCACCCCCGGGCGCATCCCCGGGCGATCTCGACGCTGACCCGATCGTGGACCGCCTTCGTGTGGGGGACCGGGGGGGCCGTGGGATACGGGGCCCGGTTCAGGTCGGAAACGATGCGCTTTTTCACCGTCACCGGACCACCCTTCGGGCGCTCCACCCCCGAAAAAGAGCCCCCCACGTAGCGCGCCTCATAGAGACGAGGCACATAGACCCCGGGGATGACGGCCAGCCGGTCCAGCAGCTTCTCTCGCGGAGCCCCCCGGAGATCTCTATATGCCTCGATGATATCGACGACGGCCTCTTCCCCGTCCCCGACGACGATCGCGTCGAATATCTCGGCGACGGGCTCGGGGTTGAAGGCGCACGACCCGCCGGCGATGACGAGCGGATGGCCCTCGTTGCGCTGGGCCGACAAAAGGGGGATACGGGCCAGCCCGAGCATATTGACGACGTTGGTGTAGGTAAGCTCGTACATCAGCGAGAAGCCGATGATGTCAAACCCCGCGAGCGGGCTTTTGGTCTCCAGCGAAAAAAGCGGCAGGCCGGCCTTCCTCATCTCGGCTTCCATGTCGGGCCAAACCGCAAACGCCCGCTCCGCGAAGACCCCGTCCATGGAGTTGAGGATCCACAGCAGGATCGCCATCCCCTGGTGGCTCATCCCGATCTCGTAGACCTCGGGGAACGCCAAGCAGACGCGGATATCCGCAGGCGCAGGCTCCCCCCTGGGCGCGTTGACCTCCCCGCCGATGTAGCGGCCCGGCTTGGACACCCTCGGCAGGGCCTTGGTCAGGAATGTCTTTATATCTGGGTCTTTTTTATGTGTCATCGCAATTCAGGACCTAGCCCCCGGCTGCCCCCTCGTTGATTATGGATGAATGATACGGGATGCTCCATAGTGTGCTTACCTAAGCGAAGCGCAACGCGCCCATGCCGTGTACGGCGTTCTCTCATCCAGTACTCCCGATCCCATAAGAAGAAGCGGCAATTGTCGGGAAAACAGCGGCAGTCGGCGGGCGGGGTCGTCTTCTTTTCTCCTGCCCGAGAGAAGTGACCTCGGTGAATCTAAGGAAACCCATTATTCACCGATAAGGAATTTACCACAGACGGGCAATAAAGTCAACGAGCCGCGCCGCATAATCGAATTGCCCTCAGGATATCGAGATGATATACTGCGCCTTATTTTACCGGGTGTTAGCCATGAAACACGGCAGCCGGACCACGAGGTCGCGCGTATTTCTATTTTCATTCGCTTCTCTCCTCATTGCGCTCTCCATCATCTCAGTCCTTCTTATCCAGCCCGCGAGAGGGGCCGAAGGGACCGACGCCGGAGAACGGGTCACCGATAGACTCGCGGTTGCCTCATTCGCTCCACCGAAAGGGTGGGTCGCGTGGGATTTCTGGGGACGGCGGCCTTCTCCCCGACGACCGATCACGAGCCCCGTCTCACGTTAGTCGTTTCCCCCCGCACGGGTGGAGACGCACGGGATATCGAATCGCTCATGAAGAGCCTCTCGGCTACCTTCTCAACGGAAAACTACACGCTCATCACCAAGGAGTACCTCTTAACAGGCGGGTATCCGGGGGTCAGGGTGTTGGCCCAGGGCACCGACAAGAACAAGCTCTTCGACCACGATTACATCTGGATCCAGGAATATTGGACGAGCGCCCACAGGATCACCCTCACGCTTATCGCCGATAAGGATTCCTTTAAGACCTACGAGAAGGTGGTGCTCGAGTCTTTCAGATCTCTCATCATTACCGAGCGCGCGCCGGATGAGCGGTAGCCGCATGGAGACCCGGCGATTGATATACACGATCGGCCACGGCAACCACCCGCTGGACCGTTTCCTGGGCCTCTTATCGGATGCAGGGATCGAGCTGGTGGTCGACGTGCGGAGCTTCCCCGCTTCCCGGTACCTCCCGCACTTCAACAGGAAGGCCCTCCAAGAGACTCTTATAGCCTCGGGGATAGACTATCATTACCTCGGCGACCTCCTCGGGGGCAGGCCCCCGGGCTTCGGAAAGGAGCGTCCGCTCACCTACGAGGACGCCGTAAAGAGGGAGGGATTCCGGGAAGGATTAGCGCAGCTTATCGAGCTTTCGAGCCGGAAGCGCTGCGCCGTCATGTGCGCGGAGCAAGATCCGAACCGCTGCCACCGGCGGCACATCATCACCCGGGCATTGGTCCGACCGGGCATCAGTGTGATGCATATCCTCGGAGACGGGACGCTCGTACAGGAACGTGAATTCGGACTCCCGTTTGAAGATCGATGATTCTTCTACTCTTCCTGATCTAAGATGTCCGTGTTCTCTTTCCGGGCAAGCGTCGCCTTATTATAGAAGCGGTAGAGGGCGGGGTTCATCGTCCGCATCAGCTTTCTGAGCTCCAGCATGTCGGCTCCCTTCAGGGATCTGAAGAGCGTCTCGTTTTCCACCATGATAAGGGCATAGTAAAAAACCCTCCCGGCTGTTTCTTCCGATTGTTCCTTCTGCAGCTCCGATCTCAAGCGGTTAAACTCCTTAAAGAAATTCATCAGCTCATCGGAATCGGGAAATGTCCTCGGGGGGAAGACCATGAGAACATGGCCGACACAAGCCGCCCACGCCCCGCCCATGCCTTCGGGAATATACGTACCAAGGATAAGCGCCTTTACGTCTTCGTCAAGGATTGCCTTCGTGTCGATCCCCGACCAGTCGGCCAGGATAGCCTGGGCGTAATACCGCCGTGCTTCCTCGAGCTCGCCCCGCGTCTCAAAGAGATCACCGAGGTAGCCCAGCAGGTGCGCCTTCTTCTTCGGGGGAACGGAGACTTGTGAGACCTCACCGAGAAGTGATTCCTTGGCCTGGTCAAGGCGCCCCGCTTTGAAAAGCAGATACCCCGGGGGATAGCCGTATATCGGCTCGAGCTGCGTGTCTCCGAAGGCGTCAACAACCCGCCCATAGTAGGCCCGCTCAAGGTCCGGAAGATAGTCGGGCGTATACGAGAGCTCCTTCAACAGCTTCCTGAAGGCGGAGAATCGCCCGAAGAGGTGGGGCGGTTTCGCCTCCGGGGTAAGCGTTTCCTGGAGGAACTGCACGATCCGGGCCTCCCGGCGCACGAAGTCGTGATCGGGATAGTTCGCAAGGAGGATGTCGATCTTCGCCCGTGCGGTATCGAGATCAAGGACTGAGAGCACCCTCTGAACTTCCTTCAGCTTTCTGGTGGGGACGTCGAAAATGGTCACGCTCTCGTCCATTCCTATCCCTTTCCAACCGGGAGACCCAATCTCTCCCGCGCTGAGCCGAATATAAGAATCGCGAGCGCCGCCTTGACGATATCGCCGGGAAGGGTCACAAGAAAGCCGAGCTTGACGGCCGTCAAGAAGGAAATCTCCTTCTTAAGCAGGAGGTGGGTCGCCGCAAAGAGATACGGCACGCCGAAGAGGTAAACGACAAGGAGAGAGAAGAGAGACCCCTATGATGGGGAACAAATAGCCGCCCTTTCCGGAAAACCAACCCGAGACGGCCGCCGCGGGGATAAATCCGACGAGGTAACCAAAGGAGGGCGACAGTACATAGATAATTCCGCCGCCGCCCGCAAAAACGGGAAGCCCGATCAGCCCGAGCGTTACATAGAGGAGCTGCGAGAGCGCCCCCCCCGCGGGGCCGAGAAAAAGCCCCGACGAATAGACCAGGAGCGTCTGAAGCGTTACGGGGACAAGCGGGGTCTGGACCTGGATGAAGGCCCCCGCGGCCGTCAGGGCGGCAAAGAGAGGCACGAGGGTGAACATCGAGGGGCGTTGTTTCATGAGTAGTGCACCTTAACCAGATAGAGCCCGTGGGGCGGCGCCGTCATCCCCGCCCGATTTCGGTCACACGCCGTCAAGATATCGGAGAATTCAATCTCGGTTGTTCTCCCTCGTCCCACCCGGACGATCGTGCCGATGATGGCGCGCACCATATGTCTCAGGAACGCGTTGGCGCCGATCTCGAACCGGATTATGTCGCCCGGGAGCCTGTCTACGCAAAAAGACGTTACCTCCCGCATAGTGCTCGTGTTTTCTTCGTCATGCCCCGCGAAAGAGGCGAAATCATGGAGACCCACAAGAACCGAGCCCGCCCGCCGCATGGCATCGACATCGAGGACCGCGTGAAGGTGCCAGACATACCGGCGCATAAAGGGGGACACTACGGGGCCGGTATAGACGAGGTATCGATAGACCCTACGGATCGCGGATCTTCGTGAGTCAAACGAATCGGGGACCTCACCGACGTCAAGGATCCGAACGTCCGGCGGGAGCAGTGCATTGAGGGCCCTTTTGACCGCCGCGCATTCGATGCGGGCCTCGGTCCTGAAGTTCGCCGTCTGCTCCAGCGCGTGTACTCCCGCGTCGGTTCTTCCTGACCCGGTGACCCTCACGTCATGGGCCAGGATTGTCGAGAGGGCGGCCTCGATGGCCCCCTGGACCGTCCTGTCGTGCGGCTGATACTGCCACCCCGAAAAGTGAGTTCCCTCGTAGGAAAGGGTCAGCCGTATGTTCCTCATATCAGATGAAGAAAAAGGGAACCATAAGCGCTATGACGATGATCGAGATGAGGTCCCACCTGGTAAACGTGATCTCACGGTAGCTCGTGCGCTCTTTCCCCGTGGCGTATCCCCGCGAGATCATCGCCACCGCAAGGTCGTCGGCCCGCATGAACGAGAGATGAAACAGCGGTATCAGGATCGGCACGAGCTTCCTCGCACGTGAGATGAGCCCCCCCTTCTCGAAGTCGATACCCCGGGACTTCTGTGCGTTGATGATCCTTTGCGATTCAAGCAGGAGTATGGGCACAAACCTGATAGTCAGCATCATCATCATGACGAAGTCATCGACCGGCGCCCGAAAGGCCTTCAGGGGAGACAGCACTCGCTTGAGGGCGGTGGTCAGTTCAAGCGGCGTGGTGGTGAGGGTCAACAGAGATGAAAGGACGATAATCAACAGGATCCTGGTCGATACGATCAGCCCGTTGATCAACCCCTGCCAGGTGACGTTAATGAAGCCGATGGGAAAAGGAGGTATCGAGCGCCCCGGTGTAAAGAAAAGGTGTGCCGCCGCGGCGAAGAGGAAGAGCCATACGAAAGGGAGGACACCCTTCAGGACGAAGTAAGCGGGGACACGAGACATCCTGATGACCAGCAGAATGAAAAGTCCCATGAGGACAAACGGGAGCGCCGTGGAAATGAAAAAGACCGAAATCATCAACAGCATCAACGAAACAAATTTCGTGCGCGGATCCAGCCGATGGATAAAGGAATCGATCGGCATATACTGTCCGAGGGTTATGTCCTGGAGAAATTTCATACGTCCGGATCACTTCTTTGCGGCACTGATCGATGTGAGAACCCAGGTTGTGGAATTCTTGTTCCATGCATAGACGAAAATGGATTTTTCGGTCTCGAGTCTCATGAAGACGACGTTATATCTTTTTGCCTGTTCTTGCCCGTCTCCCGACAGAGTCAGGTCGACGCGGGAGACGGTCTTGTAGATATGATAGCGCATAAACGACGAGATATCGTCGACATCGGCGACTTTTCTTTCCTCGATATAGTGTGAAAGCAGCAGGAACATGATTAGGTTGTCACCCGTCAGGGTGGGCCGATTCTTCCGCTCACCCTCGAGGACCCTGAAGTTTTCCTTTTCTGCCTTGATTTCCTTTTCGGCGATCTTGTTTTCCGTGACGAGCCGTATTCTCTCCTGTTCAAGCTCCTTGATATTCTCATCGACCGTGTCGAGCCAGACGGCATCATTGAGCATGTTTTGGTATTGCTGCCGAATATTCCTCAGCTTTGTGTCATAGGTTGACTTTCTCTTATCGTACTGTGGCTTGAGCTTGGAGTACTCCTTCGACAGGTCCTCAAGCTCCATCTTGTTGGCCATATACCCGGGGTCATTGCCCCCGGTCCCGTAGATCGTCTCGTATTCGGTTATTCGCTTCTTGGCGTCCGCCATGTCCTGCTCAAGCTGTGTGACTTTGTCCTCAAGGTTCTTGAAGTCGTCCTTGAAAGCTTTCACTTCCTTCTGATACTCCTGCTCGATCGAGGCGGGGTCAAGCCGGTTTTTTTGCTGCAGATCGATATATTTCTTCTTATCCGCGTTGAGCGTTACCATGGTTTCGTCGATTTCGGAGATCCGCTCCTGGTTCGTCTTGAACGTTATCTCCTGGTCACCGAGCGAATTCTTTGCCTCTTCATAGGCAATCTCTTCGGAAAAGCTGCTCTTGAACGTTTCGAGCATCTTCTTGAGATTCCCCGAGCTCACCTCGGACTCTTTTGACGAGTCGACAAAATCCCAAGCCGAGAGGGAAAAACCCGGAGCAAAGGGAGAGGCGATTTTCGAATTCAGTCCGTCTTTCTTAATACCGTAAAAGACCCTGTTGACGCCGCTGTCCATATCCTCGACCGAGGGACGCGTCTGTGGGAGCGCGAGCCATGAGACCAGGAGGATAATGATGACTGCAACGATTGGAACGGCGATTTTGATCAGCTTTGCGAAGATTTCGAAGGGAGAGACCTTGTAGAAATATCTCCCCATGGGAAGCCGTGCAACGAACTTTCCGGTGGAAACGGCGACTTCCTTTCGGCTGTCGTTCATCACCACTTTCGCCGGGGCGGGCCCACCTTTCAGCCCCGCGGAGAAATCCGGTCCGACCGGCGCGCCGCCCCGATCCCCCCACGCCCCTGCCCGGGGAGGCATCCCCGCACCGCCGGAGGAAGCCGCCCGTCCTCCTATCTCCAGCTCGTCCCCGAGGCTGGTGATAAAGGACTCCCGATCGGCGGTCTCTCCTCCCTTCGTGTCGACGGAAAAAACGTCCGCCACCGTTCCCTCGATGGCTTCCACCGCCGAAGAGAATTCCCCTTCCTTGGCCGAGCCCGCGTCTTCGGCGCCGATTCGGGACTCATCGATAGTGATCGTGAGATCCTCGGCGAGCGCAGTGACTTTTTCTTCAGGGTGTGATCCGTCGGCGATGTTGCGCTTGAGCAGGTGATCCTCGAGTACCTCTTCTTCTCCCTCTTGTACCCCGATCACGACCTCCATATCGTCATCGGAATATCGCTCCCGCTCAAGGAAGGTGCCTTTCTTGTCTTCCCGATCATCGAGCTCAACGGTAACTTCAACATCATCGGCGGAATCCTGTGCGCGGTCGCCGCCCATGATGTCATCGACCTCGAATTCGACCTCTTCCCCGGATCCCACCCCGCTGGATTCGCGAGTGACATCCTCCTCCGACTCGTCGATCTCGCCCTGGAGGTAATAGAGGACCTTCTCGGTGGTGTTCCTGTTTCCGATGATGGCGGTCCCGATTCCGGGAGAGTCGTGGAAGTGCTTTGCGAGAAAGAGCAACACATCCGACTGGGTCGAGTCGTCGGAGGCGATTTCCATGAGGGACGGCTCATCGAGGTGTAGGATCGATTTCTTCGCCTCGACCCGGACCATCAGATCGGGATCGACGACGAGCCGTGCGAGTGTTCTTGGGGGGGTCGACGTGTCCTCGAAGGTCAGCCCCTTGGCAAGCTTGAGGCGCTCCTCTTTCGAGAACGTCCCCTTCTCGAGCGACGCAAGGTATTTCGTATCCCGATCGTTTTGAGCCATTACCCCTTACATGTAATGGGTTATATAATACTCGGCGATCTGCACGGCGTTAAGCGCGGCCCCCTTGCGTATGTTGTCGGAAACGATCCACATATTGAGTCCGGATTCGATCGTGAAATCCTCGCGTGATCCTCCCGACGAAGGTCTCGTCCTTCCCCGCCGCGTCGATGGCCAGGGGATAGACGTTGTGTGCCGGATCGTCGGCCACCACGACGCCCGGCGCCTTCCTCAGGATCGCACGGGCCTCGTCGGGGGTCAGTTTTCTCTCCGTCTGGATATTCACCGACTCGCTGTGACTGTAGAAGACGGGGACACGAACGGTGGTCGCGGTCACGGCAATGGTGTCGTCCCCGATGATCTTCTTGGTCTCGTTGACCATCTTTATCTCTTCCTTGGTGTATCCGTTATCAAGAAAGGAGTCGATATGGGGCAGACAGTTGAAGGCGATGGGATGGGGATAGACCTTCATCTCAAGAGGCTTGCCCGCCAGTGCCGCGCGCGACTGCCCATCGAGCTCGTCGATCGCCTTCTGGCCGGTTCCCGAGACCGACTGGTACGTTGAGACCACCACCCGAATGATCCGCGCCGCGTCGTGCAGCGGCTTGAGGACCAGCACCATCTGTATCGTGGAGCAATTCGGGTTGGCGATGATGCGGCGCTTCTTGTAGTCCGCGATGTCGTGGGGATTGACCTCCGGGACGACCAGCGGGATATCCGGCTCCATCCGAAAGGCGCTCGAGTTGTCGATCACGACGGCTCCTGCCGCCGCGGCGGCCGGCGCAAACTCGAGGCTCCGGGAGGCCCCCGCCGAGAAAAGGGCGACGTCCACGCCGGAAAACGATTCCTTCGTCATCGTGCGGACCGTGACCTCTTTGCCGCGAAACGGGAGCTTCTTGCCGTCGGACCTTTCCGAAGCCAACAAGCGAATCTCGCGCACGGGGAAATTCCTGCGCTCCAGTGTCTTGATCATCTCATTACCGACGGCGCCGGTGGCTCCGGCTACCGCCACACAATATTCCTTTTTCGCTGCCATAGTCGTGTCTACTTCCCCTTTCTGCTCATCAGGATTTCTACGATATGATTTCCCATCTCACGGGTCGATACCTCCTTACCCACTCCCCGGTAGATGTCTTTGGTTCTGAGTCCGCCTGCGATCGCCCCCCGTACCGAATCTCCCACCGCTGAGGCCGCCGCCGCCTCGCCGCACGAGAGCTCCAGCATCATCGCCGCCGAGAGGATACAGGCGACGGGGTTGGCGCACCCCGTGCCCGCGATATCCGGGGCACTCCCGTGCACCGGCTCGTAGAGTCCCGGCGAACCTTTATCCCCGAGGCTCGCCGAGGGAAGCATCCCGATAGAGCCGGTCAGCATCGCCGCTTCGTCGCTCACTATATCACCAAAAAGGTTCGTTGTCAAAATAGTATCGAATACCTGTGGATTTCGGATGAGCTGCATGGCGCAGTTGTCGACGTACATATGATTCAGAGTCACGTCGGGATACTCTCTTGCCACATCCGTGACCACCTCCCGCCAGAGCACCATAGATTCCAGCACGTTGGCTTTATCGACGGAAGTGACCTTTCTCCTGCGTTTTTGGGCGAGCGAAAAAGCTACGTGGGCGATGCGGCGTATCTCCGTTTCGGTGTAGACCAGGGTATTGATGCCGACGCGCTGGCCGTCTCTGGTCACGATCCCCCGGGGCTCGCCGAAATAGACGTCCCCGGTGAGCTCCCGCACTACAATCAGGTCGATCCCCCGGATCACCTCCTCCTTGATGGAGGACTCACCGGCGAGCTCGTCAAACAGGAGCGCGGGCCGGAGGTTCGCAAACAGGCCGAGCCCCTTTCTGATGCCGAGGAGCCCCGCCTCGGGTCGCCGCGCGGTGGGAAGCCCATCCCACTTCGGCCCCCCCACGGCGCCGAGGATGACTGCCGAAGAGTCCCGTGCCTCCTTGAGCGTCGGACCCGGGAGCGGCGTGTCATATCGATCGATGGCCGTTCCCCCCACGGGACATTCAGTGAAATCGAAGGCGAGATCAAAGAGGGATCCCACTGCCTCGAGGACTTTCCGTGCCTCGGCGACCACCTCCGGGCCGATCCCATCGCCGGGAAGCAGTGCTATTCGATATCTCTTCATCTCCTCACCGCCCGGCCTTCTTCTTCAGGTGCCCGATGAGGCCGCCGTCGGCCAAGAGCTCCGCCATGAACGGAGGGATCGGGCGTGCACGATAGGTCTTGCCGCTCGTCAGGTTCTTAATGATCCCCTCCTTTGCGTCCACCTCGATCCTGTCGCCCGGCTGTATCTCGCGGGAGGCCTCGGCCGATTCGAGAATCGGGAGCCCCGTATTGAAGGCATTACGGAAGAAGATCCGGGCGAAGCTCTCGGCGATGACGATTTTCGTCCCGGCGGTCTTCATCGCAACCGGGGCGTGTTCGCGGGAGGAGCCGCATCCGAAGTTCCTGCCCGCAACCACGATGCCCCCCTCCCGGACGGACGTGCGGAAGTCCGGCGCGAAGTCCTCGAAGGCATGGCTGCCCAGCTCTTCGGGGTCCGTGGTATTCAGGTAACGGGCGGGGATGATGGCGTCGGTATCGACGTCGTCCCCGAGCTTGTACGCGGTGCCTTTATATTTCATATCAGACCCGGATTCCTCTCGATTATATATACGCCCGGAAGACCAACGTCTCTCTATGAGGAGACGGACTATCCTCGGACGACCCCGCCGAAGGGAACAGGGCTCAAAAGCCGCCGGCTACAGTCCCAGACTGCCGGGACCCGCGACTTTGCCGAGCACCGCAGACGCCGCCGCGACGGCCGGACCGGCAAGGTAGACCTCGCTCTTGGGGTCGCCCATCCGGCCCATAAAGTTGCGGTTGGTCGTGGATACCGCGCGCTCCCCCTCGCCCAAGATGCCCATGTGGCCGCCGAGGCACGGCCCGCACGTGGGCGGCCCGATCACCGCGCCGGCGTCGAGGAATATCGTAAAGAGCCCCTCTTCCATCGCCTGCCGGTAGACCCGAGGCGTGGCGGGGATGACGATGAGCCGCACGTCGCTGTGCGCTTTCCTGCCGGCCAGAATCTCGGCCGCGAGCCTGAGGTCCTCGATGCGCCCGTTGGTGCAGGAGCCGATGATCACCTGGTCGATCGGGATGTCTCCCACATCGCTCACCGGGACGGCGTTGGACGGCAAGTGAGGGAGGGCCACCTGCAGCTCCATCGCGCCCACGTCGTACGTGCGCACCTCCACGTACTCCGCGTCGGGATCGCTCATGACCGGGCGGTAGTCTCGTTTCGTCTTCGACGTGAGGTATTCCCTGGTCCTCTCGTCGGCGGCGAATATCCCGTTTTTCGCCCCCGCTTCGATGGCCATGTTGGCCATCGTCAGCCTCCCCTCGACGGAGAGGGCACTCGCGGCGGGGCCGACAAACTCCATCGCGCGGTAGAGTGCCCCGTCCACCCCGATGTCGCCGATGATCGCCAGGATATAGTCCTTGCCCGTCACCCACTTTCGGGGCGTTCCCTTGAGAACGAATTTCATCGACTCGGGGATCCTGAGCCACGCCTCGCCGGTCATCATCACGGCGGCAAGATCGGTGCTCCCCACCCCGGTGGCAAAGGCCGAAAGCGCGCCGTAGGTGCAGGTGTGGCTGTCGGCCCCGATAATGAGGTCCCCCGGGGCCACCAGGCCCAGCTCCGGCAGCAGCGCGTGCTCCACCCCCGAGCACCCCCCGTCGTATACGTGCACAACGCCGAAGGTCTTCCCGAACTCGCGGATGCGCTTGCACTGGTTGGCGCTCTTGATATCCTTATTCGGGGTAAAGTGGTCGCAGATCAGAACCACCTTCTCGGTATCGAAGACGTGATCCCCCCCCGCTTCCTCGAAGACGTCTATGGCCAGCGGCGCCGTAATGTCGTTGCCCAGGCACAGGTCAACCTTAGCCGTCACAAGGTCGCCGGGCGACCACCGTCTTCTTTCCGGCATGCGAAGCGAGGATCTTTTCACTTATCGTCATCGGCATGGCTATACCATTCAGTTATCGAGAGCGGACCGCCCAGACTCACGCCTCAGGGCCGCGCCATCCGAGTGCTCCGCTCATTGTGCGCGTGGAGTCGTTACACCGTCTGGGATGCCCGGAGGTCCTTCTTCTTGACCGCCTCCAGTTTGTTGAGGGCATTGATGAAGGCCATCGCCGAAGCGACCAGGATATCGGTGTGGGAGCCTGCCCCCGCCGAGCGGTCGGGGCCGTCCTGAAGACGGACCGTCACCTCGCCGAGGGCGTCGGTCCCGCCGGTGATCGCCTTGACCTCGTAGCTGGCCAGCTTGCATCGGGTCTTGATCATCTTGGATATCGTCCGGTACACCGCGTCGACCGGGCCGTCGCCGAAAGCGGCGTCTTTGACCCTGTTGCCGTCGATAGAGAGGATAACGGTGGCCGTCGGCACCGCCTCGGTCCCCGAGCTGACGGAAAGCGATATCAGACGGTAGCGGTCGGGGATCCTCAGGATCTCCTCGGCGATGATGGCGGCGATATCCTCGTCGTAGACCTCTTTCTTCTTGTCGGCCAGCTTTTTGAACGCCTTGAAGGCGAGCTCGATCTGGGTATCCGTCAGGTCATAACCGATTTTCTTGACCCGCTCGACTAAGCGCGTGTCGTCCCGAGTGCTTGCCGAGCACGAGGCTCGTCTGGGCATAGCCGATGCTCTCCGGCGTGATGATCTCGTAGGTGGTCCTCTTCTTCAACAGACCGTCCTGATGAATGCCGGACTCATGGGAGAAGGCGTTGGCGCCGACGATCGCCTTGTTGGGCTGCACCACGATGCCCGTGATCGCCGAGACCATGCGGCTCGTGGGGTAGATCAACTCCGTCTTGATGCCGGTGACAAGCCCGATGCGGTCTTTTCTGACCGAAAGCGCCATGACCAGCTCTTCCAGCGAAGTGTTTCCCGCCCGCTCGCCGATCCCGTTGATGGTGCACTCCACCTGGCCCGCCCCGGCGCGCACCGCGGAAAGGGAGTTGGCCACCGCAAGGCCGAGGTCGTTATGGCAGTGGACGGAGACGACCACGTCCCCGATCCCGGGCACATGGCCGGCGAGATACTCGATGAGCTGGGCATACTCGTCGGGGACGGTATAGCCCGACGGTGTCGGGGATGTTGACGGTGGTCGCACCCGCGTCGATCGCCGCCGCGATGACCTCGGCAAGATAGGCATGGTCGCTGCGCGTGGCGTCCATCGCCGAGAATTCCACGTCGCTGCACAGCGACTTTGCCCGCTTGACACAGGCCGCCGCGATCTTGAGCACCTCGGCCCTCGTTTTCTTCAGCTGGTATTCGAGATGGATATCGGAGGTGGAGATGAAGGTATGAATCCGCGGCTTTTTGGCGTCCTTAATGGCGTCGAAGGCCACGTCGATATCCTTGATCTTGGCGCGAGCCAGCGCCGCCACTGTCGCCTCTTCGAGGGTCCCGGCAATCCTCTTGACCGCGTCGAAATCGCCGGGGCTTGACACCGGGAACCCGGCCTCGATGACGTCGACGCCAAGGCGCTCAAGCTGGCGGGCCACCGTGATCTTTTCCTCAGCGTTCATGCTGGCGCCGGGAGACTGCTCGCCGTCACGGAGCGTCGTGTCGAATATGATAACCCTATCGCTCATGGATCAAAACCATTTCTCGTCTTTATCGGCAACATGCGCGCACTTTCCACCCGGAGGGGAGGTCATACCGGGTCCTCCCAACCGATGCACCGACTCTTTGTCGGAGGGCCCACGCGCGCACGCCTATCAACGCCCCATCTATGGGGTCTGTTCGAGATCCTTTTCTTCGCACACATCGGCTGTCTTCGGCCTGAAGACGGCGCAATAGAGGATGGAGAGGGGACCGGACAGGACATAGAACGAAATCAGGCTGAAGATCATCATCTCGGGCCGGGTGGCGATCAGGATCGCTATGAGGATGACAAGCACCAGCACGTGAAAGGGCTTCCTCTTGACCACATCCGGCTCTTTGAAGCTCGAGTACTTTACGTTAGAGACCATGAGGAGCCCCACACAGTATACCATCACCAAGAGGAAGGCCCGCCAGTCTTCGGGGTCGATACCCATGTCGTCAAAGTAGAGCACCGTGGCCGTGAGCATCAGCGCCGCCATGGGCGAGGGGAGACCGTTGAAGATCCTTTTTTCGACCGTGTTGATTTGCACGTTGAAACGGGCAAGCCTCAGCGCCGCGCATATCGCAAACAGGGCGGCGCCCAAGAACCCGAAGCGCTCGAAGGGAAAAAGCGCCCACTGATACATGAGGACCGCCGGGGCGATGCCGAAGGAGACGCAGTCGGCCAGCGAATCATACTCGACACCGAACGCGCTCTCCGTATGGGTGAGCCGCGCCACCCTGCCGTCTATACCGTCGAATGCCGCGGCAATAAAGATCGCCCATACGGCATGATCGATTTTCCCAGACATCGATGCGACGATCGAGTAAAATCCCATGAAGAGGGATCCCGTCGTCAGGAGGTTGGGGAGAATATATATCCCTTTTTTGAGATCCTCTCTCTGGATTCTCGACATTACCCTCGGAGCTCTGGCTCTCTTCTCTCTCATGGTAAAACTCCCATAATGGTCTGGCCCCCCTTGACCTTATCCCCCACCGTCACTCTGACGCTGACGTTCGTTGGGAGATAGAGGTCGAGGCGGGAGCCGAAACGGATCAGGCCGAACCGATCGCCCGTCTTGACCGTGTCTCCTTCCTTGAGGTAGCTGACGATCCGCCTGGCGACCAGCCCCGCGATCTGGATCACGAGTATCTTGACGCCGCCCGTCCGCTCGATGAGGACGGCGTTACGCTCATTTTCTTCCGAGGCTTTGTCGAGGCTGGCCACGAGGAACTTGCCGGGGAAGTATCGGACTTTTTTCACCTTTCCCCCGAGGGGGATGCGGTTGATGTGCACGTTGAAGACGTTCATGAAGATGGAGATGCGAATCGCGCGGCCGCCCAGGAGCTCCTTCTCCTGAATCTCCTTGACCTCGACGACCTTTCCGTCCGCCGGCGAGACGACCACCTTAGGGTCCGCCGGAACCTTTCTCTGCGGGTTACGGAAGAAGGCGGTCACAAAAAGGAAGACGGCGGCAAAGATTGTCGTGGCCCAGATTGGAAAGACAATCGCGCTGACGATCACAAGCAGCAGCGCCGGTACGATAAACGGCAGCCCCTCGACCGCGACAATGCTCTTTTCATTCTTCATCTCAATTCTTTTCCCTGTCGACCTTCTTGTCCTTGGCCAACCAGCTCATCATCCCCCGAAGCTCTTTTCCGACCCGCTCGATGAGGTGCTCCTCGTCCTTTTTCGTGAGCGCGTTGAATACCGGACGGTTCACCTTGTTCTCGAGAATCCACTCCTTGGCGAACTCGCCGCTCTGGATCTCCTCCAGGATGTAGCGCATCTCCTCCCGCGTGTCCTCGTTAATGATGCGGGGCCCCCGCGTCAGATCGCCGTACTGGGCCGTGTTGCTGACCGAATAGCGCATGGTGGAGATGCCGCCCTCGTAAATCAGGTCGACGATTAATTTCAGCTCGTGGAGGCACTCAAAGTAGGCCAGCTCCGGCGGATAGCCCGCCTCAACGAGGGTATCAAACCCGGCCATGATGAGCCGCGTGACCCCGCCGCAGAGGACCGCCTGCTCGCCGAAGAGATCGGTCTCGGTCTCCTCGCGGAACGTCGTCTCAAGCATCCCCGCCCTGCCGCCGCCGATGGCCGAGCCATAGGCCAGCGCGACGGCTTTGGTGTCTTTCGACGGATCGGCGTGGACCGCAAAGAGCATCGGCACCCCCCTCCCCTCGGAGAACTCGTGTCTGACCATGTGTCCCGGGGCCTTGGGGGCGACCATGAAGACGTTGACTCCGTCGGGCACGACGATCTGGCCGAAATGGATGTTGAAGCCGTGGGCAAAGGCAAGGTATTTGCCGGCGGTCATCGACGGGGCGATCTCACCCCGGAACAGGTCGGCCTGCAGCTCATCGGGCACGAGCATCATGACGATATCCGCCCAGGCGGAAGCCTCTGCGGGAGCCATGACGGTAAAACGCGCGGCCTCGGCCTTCTTCCGGCTCCCCCCTTCCCTGACACCCACCCTGACCTCCACGCCCGAGTCGCGCAGGTTATGCGCGTGGGCGTGCCCCTGGGAGCCGAACCCGATGACGGCGACCTTTTTGGTCTTCACCTTCTTGATATCCGCGTCCTTATCGTAGTAAACCTGCATATCTGTTTCTCACCTCTAAAAGCGTATCTTCAAAGTTAAATCCTTATTATTTTATCATACCAACAGCATCCTGTCCAGCGGCGAGCCGACCGGCACCATCGGGTAGACGTTCTCCTCCCGGCTCACCACAAAATCCATGACGACCAGCTTCTTCACGCGCACCGCCTCCTGGATCGCCGGCACCACGTCCGAGGGTTTCTCGATGCGCATCCCCACGGCGCCGTAGGCCTCGGCCAGCTTCACAAAGTCCGGAGAAAAGTCCATCTCCGTGTGAGAATAACGCTCGTCGTAAAAGAGCTGCTGCCACTGTCGGACCATGCCGAGGAATCGGTTGTTGAGGATGGCGATCTTCACCGGGAGGTTGTGCTGACCGCGGTGGCCATCTCCTGGATGTTCATCTGGATGCTCCCGTCTCCGGCGATATCGATGACAAGGCTGTTCCGGAAAGGCGGCCTGGGCGCCGATCGCCGCCGGGAACCCGTAGCCCATCGTGCCGAGGCCGCCGGAGGTGAACAGCGTGCGCGGGCTGGTCGAAGGTGAAGAACTGGGCGGTCCACATCTGGTTCTGCCCCACTTCGGTGGCGATGATGGCGTCGCCCTTGGTCACTCGATAAGATCTATCTCGATGACGAACTGGGGCTTGATCGCATGGTCACTCTGCGTATACCCAAGGGGATGGCTTTTCTCCCACTCGGCGATCTGCCTGAGCCACTCCTGTCGCGCACGTCGCGCCAATCCGTGAGCCGGTCTGCCTCGATAAGCACAAGCAGCTTCTTCAGGACGTCTTTGACGTCGCCCACGATCGGGATATCCACGATGGATATTTTTGCATGATGGACGTCGGGTCGATGTCGATGTGGATGATCTGTGGCGCCGGGGGCAAACTCATCGATCTTGCCGGTAACCCGGTCGTCGAAGCGGGCGCCGACGGCGATCAGAAGGTCGGAGTTCGTGACGGCCATGTTGGCCCGATAGGTCCCGTGCATCCCGAGCATGCCCAGGAAGAGGGGGTGCGAGCCCGGGGAACCCGCCCAGTCCCATGAGAGATGCGGTCACCGGGATGGAAAGCCTCTCGGCAAGTCGGATGAGCTCATCGGAGGCCGATGAGCTGATGACGCCGCCGCCGATATAGAGGACCGGCCGTTGGGCCTTGAGGATGGCCGCACAGGCCTTCTCGATGCTCGGTCCGTCGGCCTCGCTCTTGACCTGGTAGCTCCTGATGAAGACGTTTTTGATCTGCCCGTATTTCGCGCGGCCCGTGACGACGTCCCGGGGGAGGTCGACAAGGACCGGACCGGGCCTGCCGGTCGAGGCGATAAGAAAGGCCTCTTTGATCACCTCTTCAAGGTCGGCGGTTCTCTTGACGAGGTAGTTGTGCTTCGTACAGGGGCGGGTAATCCCCACGATGTCGGCTTCCTGGAATGCGTCGTTGCCGATGAGCATGGTGGGTACCTGCCCCGTGAAAACAACGATGGGGATGGAATCCATATTGGCCGTGGCGATACCGGTGACGGTATTGGTGGCGCCGGGACCCGAGGTAACCAGGGCCACACCAACCCTGCCCGTCGCCCGGGCATAACCGTCGGCCGCGTGTACCGCCGCCTGCTCGTGGCGGACCAGGATGTGGCGGATCGGATAGGCGGGCATCCGGTGATAGAGGTTCAACACGGCCCCGCCCGGATATCCGAAGATGGTGTCCACCCCCTCGTCGAGGAGGCTCTTAAAAAAGATATCGGTTCCTTCCTGAGTCATAGCCAAAAATTCCCGCTTTCCGTCTCCCCCCAACCGCACGCCGCGCCCGAGTGCGACACCGTACCCCTCTATCGTGGCATCGCCTGGGCCGTGCCGCACCAAGCGGGCAGAGGGCGCACGGTCGGCGCCTGACGGGAGAAACTACTTTCCCCGGTACTTTGCGAGGATCATCTCCATCTTGTCTTTGCCCACGAGCTTGAGCTTCTGGATTCTCTTTCGCTCCATCTCCTCGGCCGGGGTGAGGTGAGTGCGCGCGTTGAAATCATCGAGCGCCTTCTCGAACTGGGCATGCTCTTCCATGAGCTTTTTGAATTCAGGGTCTTCTTCCATGAGCCGCTTTTTCAGCAGCCCCTCCTTGTCTTCCATGTCCGGCCCCCCTCAAAATATAATTTGTTGATTTTATTAGATAAAATAAGGAGTGTCAACAGATATTCTCAAATGCCTTTCTCTTTTTTCTCCAAGTTCGTCTCGGCGTCCGACTTCCTCACGTAAATCGGCACGATACTCGCCGGTTCGTCCCCCCCCTGTTTGCCAAAACGTGCGGCGCCGAGCCGGCACACCGCCGATGCGTCCACGTCCCCGTACTCCTGGGGCAACACGCGCCTTTCGCGGAGGATCTCTTCGGGGAGAAGCGCGGTCCCTCCTCCTACAAGCGAGCAATCGCCCCCGACGAAGCTCCCGATGTTTTCCGGAGACGCGAGAAAGATACTCCCCCGGCTCCTTACAACGCCTGCGCCGTCGACCTCAAAGATCGCGCCGTATACCTCCCCGCGCCGGGCATCGATGACTACGGCAAGCCGCCCCTTCTCGTGGGCCGCCCCCGCGGCGATCGCCTCGAGGCTCGAAACCCCCACGATCGGGATCGTAAGGGCGTAGGCCAGGCTCTTTGCCGTCGTCGCCCCCATCCTGAGCCCCGTCCATGCCCCCGGCCCAATCCCCACGGCGATGAGCCCGACATCCCCGATCGATATCCCCGCCTCGGTGAGCGCGTCGCGTATCATGACAAGGAGGGTTTCGGAGTGGGTCTTGGATCCCTCGCTCGCGCGCAAGGCCAGTGTCTTTCCGTTAGCCGTCAGCGCGACCGCGGCCCGTTTCTGAGAGGTATCGATCCCGAGACAGATCATCGACTATCCCGAAAAGATGAGCCGCTCGATGTCGAAATAGAAGGCGAGGATCATCAACAGCACGAGAAGGCCCAGCCCGATCTGGAGGGCGATCTCCTTTACTTTCAGGCTGATGGGCCTGCGTATGATCCCCTCGATGGCGAAGAAGAGGAGATGCCCCCCGTCGAGGACGGGCACCGGCAGGATGTTGAGGACCGCCAGGTTTATCGAAATGAGCGCCATAAAGTTAAGGTACGGCATGATCCCGAGCCGTGCCGCCTCGCCGGCGACCTTGGCGATGAGGATCGGGCCACCCAGGTTGTTGAGGGCCACCTCGCCGGTAAACATCTTGCCGATCACCAGAAACGTGAGGTAGATGAGGTTGCCCGTCTGTTTTACCCCCTCGACGACGGCCAAAATGGGGCCGCGCTTCACGACGTGGTAGTCCCCTGACGGCGTGATGCCGATCATGAATTTCTTCTGCGGGGTCATTATGTCGCTCAGGCCCTCCTCGAAGATCGGCTTCACGCCGAAGACGAGCTCCTTGCCGCGGCGCAATACCCGAAAGCTGAGCTCTTTGCCTTTGGACCCCGAGATGACCTTCGCCATGGACTCCCAGTCGTGGACGGTGACACCGTTTATCGTGACCACCCTGTCCCCCGGCAAAAGACCGGCCTCGGCGGCGGGATATCCCTTCTTGAGCTCTCCGAGCACCGGATCGGTCACCGGCACCCCTGCCATGAAGACCACCCAGAGCACGAGGACCGCAAAGACGAGATTGAAAAAGGGCCCCGCCCCCACGATCAGGATCTTCTTCCAGTTCTTCTGCGTCAGAAACGAGCGGTCCTTCTGTTCCTCCGGCGTCGTTTCCGACGGATCGTCACCCATCATCCGGACATAGCCGCCCAGCGGGAATGCCGAGATCCGATAGTCGGTATCGCCGATCTTCTTGCCGACGACCCTCGGCCCGAAGCCGAGGGAGAACTTGAGAACCCCGACCCCCATTGCCTTGGCCGCAATGAAGTGGCCCAGCTCATGGACGAAGATCAATACACCGAGAAGGATAATAAAATAGACGACCGTCATGCCTCTTCTCCGATTTTGTTTGTCTTGTCGCGAGCCCAGCGATCGATCTCGATGAGCTCGCCGAGCGACGGGTTATTGCTGGCCCGATGCCGGCCCATCACCTTCTCCACCAGCCGCACGATTTCGGGAAACGCGATCTTCCCTGCGAGGAAAAGCTCCACCGCCGCCTCGTTTGCCGCCGACATGACCGCCGGCATCGTCCCCCCTGCGTCGAGCGCCTCCCGGGCCAGCGCAAGCGGCCGGAAACGGGCCTCGTCGGCCCTGAAGAAGGTCAGCCCACCGATCGTGGAAAGATCGAGCGGCGCAACCATGCTCTCGATCCTCTCCGGATAGGTGAGCGCGTAGGCGATCGGGATTCTCATGTCCGTCGGCCCGAGCTGTGCGACGATGGAACCGTCGATATACTCCACCATCGAGTGGACGATACTCTCCGGGTGGATGAGAACCGCGATTTTCTGATGCGGAACATCAAAGAGCCATCTGGCCTCGATGAGCTCGAGGGCCTTATTCATGAGGGTGGCCGAATCGACGCTGATCTTCCTGCCCATGTTCCAGCGCGGATGTTTTACGGCCTCCTCAGGGGTCACGGACTCAAGCTCCTTTTCGGGCCTCTTCCAGAATGGCCCGCCGGAGGCCGTGATGATGAGCCGTCCGACACACGCCCTGTCGTGGCCCAACAACGACTGGAAAAGCGCACTGTGCTCGCTGTCGACCGGTATGAGCCCAACCCCCTTTTCCCGTGCCCGCCCGGTCACGAGTTCCCCGGCGCACACGAGCGTTTCCTTATTGGCGAGCGCCACGTCGATACCCGCGTCGATGGCCGCCATCGTCGGAACGAGCCCCGCGCTTCCCACCATTGCCGCAAGGACGATATCGGCGCCGGACTCGACGGCGGCGCTCCTTACGCCGTCCTCACCGGAAAGGACGGTTATGCCCGCGGGGACGAGCTTTCTTAATTCACCCGCGGCCGACTCGTCGGCCAGCGCCACGACGGCCGGCCGGAGCCTGCGCGCCTGCTCACTGATGAGCGCGACATTCTTATGGGCGGCAAGCGCCGAGACGATAAACCGCTCGGGGTTGTCTTCAATGATGCTTACCGCCTGGGTCCCGATGGAGCCGGTCGACCCAAGGATCGCCACCTTCTTCATCATCGGAGACAGTATACCGCATAGTAGTAGATAAAGGGCGCCGAAAAGACGAACGAGTCGATCCGGTCCAGAAAGCCTCCGTGCCCGGGCAGCAACCCGCCCGCGTCCTTGACCTTGAAACCGCGCTTGATAAGCGATTCGGCCATGTCGCCGAGTATCGCAAGGAGCGAGCCGACAAAACCGAGGATAAGGATGTCTTGCCACCTCAGCTCGCCGAGGATGACATACTTGGCCGCTATCACCAGCAGTATACACAACACGATCCCGCCGATCGCTCCCTCGACGGTCTTCTTGGGGCTGATGACCTGATAGAGGGGGTGTTTGCCGAAGAGCCTCCCGGCAAAATAGGCCCCGGCGTCGGTCCCGAAGTTCATTGCCAGCGCCAGCACGACCCATGCGGCCCCGTGGGGGAGCATCCTCAACACGATCAGGTACGAGAGGAGAAAGCCGACATAGAAGATACCGAACAGGCGTATGAAGAGGTTCTCGGCCTTTCGCTGCGGATCGGTGACCCGGAAGAGAGCAAACGCCGTAGTGAAGATGATAATGAAGGCGACAGTCGGCGCTATGTAGTCCGGGTAGCCGAGGTAGAAGGAGGCCGGAAGGAGGAGGCCAAGGATCGTATGCGCGATGATCTGGATATTGATCTTCTGGGGATAGATGAAGGAAAAGTACTCGTACAAAGCCAGGCCGACCACGGCGAAGACGAGTAGAAATACGCCGATAACGCCCCCGTATATGATGATCGCCAATACGAGGGGAATGGCCACAACGGCCGTGAGAAGACGGGCCGCAAGCATAAGCAGTACTCCATGGTTACTCTGAAAATCGGCCCCGAAGGGCCCCCTTTATCGGCCGACCGACGCTGCGGGAGGTCGGGCCGACTCTCACCCACGGGCCGACCGCACCGGCGAGACGTCGCTTACTCAGCTTCGGGCCGGCCGTGAGCCGGCGGACGGGGAGCCAACCCCTGTCATGCTGCGTGGCATGCCGCGGCGTTCGCCTCCGATCTGCGGCCGCCCTATGGCTTGCCCTTCAATTGCTCGCTGGTGAGCCCGAACCGTCGCTCCCTCGTGGAGTAGTTCTCGAGGATGGACAGGAACTCCTTGTCGGTGAAATCAGGCCAGAGGGTGCGGGTGAAGAAGAACTCCGTATAGGCCGACTGGAACAGAAGAAAGTTCGAGATCCGCATCTCCCCGCTCGTGCGGATGAGAAGGTCGGGATCGGGGAGCCCACGGGTGTAGAGATGTTGCGCAATGAGCCTCTCGTCGATTTCGCCGGGAGTGATCTTTTTTTCCGCGACGAGCGCCGCGATCTCCTTTACGGCATCGACGATCTCGCCCCGCGCGCTGTAGGCCAGGGCAAGGACCAGCGTCATACCCGTGTTGTTCCTGGTGATGTCAATCGTTTCCAGGAGGATCTTCCGAACGACGGCCGGCAGTGACGAAAATCTTCCGAGGGCGGCCAGCCGGATACCCTCTTTCATCATCTCGGGGAGCTCCGACTGGAGAAACTCCGCCAGCAGGCCCATGAGGAAATTCACTTCGTCCTTCGGGCGGTTCAGATTCTCCTCGGAGAGGGCGTAGAGGGTCAGCACCTCGATGCCGATCTTACGGCTCGTCTCCAGGACCTTTCTAACGTTGTCGCTCCCGCGCCTATGCCCCTCGATGCGGGGGAGGTTGCGCTCCTTGGCCCAGCGCCCGTTACCGTCCATAATGACGGCCACGTGTCGCGGGAGATTCTTTATATCGGTCATACTGAGTCGGGTATCGCCCTCATCAAAGCTATGGGTCACGATGGATCATGGACTATATTTCCATGATCTCCTTTTCTTTCTCCACGAGTATCGAATCGGTATCCTTGATATACTCGTCGGTGACTTCCTGGATTTTCTCGTGGAGCTTGAAATATTCATCCTCCGAGATCTCTTTCTCCTTTTTCAGCTCTTTGAGAAACTCGATCGAATCACGGCGATGATTCCTCATGGCTACCTTATATTCTTCGCACATCTTCCTGACCATCTTGACCAGCTCTTTTCTCCGCTCCTCGGTCAGGGCCGGGATGGAGATCCGAATGATCTTGCCGTCGTTGGCGGGGGTGAGCCCGAGGTCGGACTTCATGATCGCCTTTTCGACCTCACCGATGGAGCTGGCGTCCCAGGGCTGAATGATGATGAGCCGCGACTCCGGCGCCGAAACGGTGGCCATTTGAGTGAGCGGTGTGGGGTTTCCGTAATAATCCACCCTGATCCCATCGAGAATCGCCGTGGAGGCCCTTCCCGTTCTCACCCGCTTGAGCTCGTTGGTGAAGCCCTTAACGGTCTTTTCCATCTCTTTTTTTAAATCAGCGAGCACCTCTTCCATCACTCTTTTCCCTTTACAATGGTTCCTATCGTTTGTCCCGACACGACCTTTTTGAGATTGCCCGGGGCAAGGAGGTTGAACACGATGATGGGCAGCTCGTTGTCCATACACAGAGACAGCGCGGTGGAGTCCATCACCCCGAGGCCGAGGTTGAGGGCCTCGATATAGGTGATTGTGCTGAACTTCTTGGCATCGGGAAACCGCACCGGGTCCTTGTCGTAGACGCCGTCCACCTTTGTCGCCTTAATAATAACATCGGCCCCGATCTCCATGGCCCTGAGCGCTGCGGCGGTGTCGGTGGTGAAATACGGGTTTCCGGTCCCTCCGGCAAAGATCACCAACCGCTTCTTTTCAAGATGACGGACGGCCCTGCGGCGTATATAGGGCTCGGCGACGGCCCGCATCTCGAGGGCCGTCTGAACACGCGTGACCAGCCCCGCCTTCTCGAGCGAATTCTGAAGCGCAAGGGCGTTGATCACCGTGGCCAGCATCCCCATGTAGTCGGCGTTGGCTCGATCCATCCCCTTTTCGCTTGCGGATATGCCGCGGAAGATATTCCCGCCGCCGACCACCAGCGCCATTTCGGTGCCAAGGGTGGCGGTCTCCTTTATTTCTTCCGTGATGAATTTGATGGCGTCGGGGAAGATACCGAACTTCTGTGGGCCCGCCAGGGCCTCGCCGGAAAGTTTTACCAACACCCTTTTATAGAGCATCACGGGCCGCCTCTGTTACGCATCCCGGGCAGACGTTCTTCCCCCGGGGGTTGGCCTGGTGCCGGTGAACGGCGCACAAAGCGCCGCCTGGCTCATCTATTCGAGACCCTCACCCAGCTGAAAACGGACAAACCTCCTGATAATCATATTCTCGCCGAGCTTGGCGATCATATTGGTGAGGTGTTCGGAGACCGATACGTTCGTATCCTTGACGAAGGGCTGATCGAGGAGGCATACCTCCGTATAATACTTCTTGAGCTTGCCCTCGACGATCTTTTCGATAACGTTCTCGGGCTTCTTTGAGTCCTGAACCTGGGCCCGATAGATCTCCTTTTCCTTTTCGAGGACGTCGGCGGGGACATCCGAGCTTGACAGATAGAGGGGGCTTGAGGCCGCCACGTGCATGGCGATGTCCTTTACAAACGCCACAAAGCCGTCGGTCCGAGCCACGAAGTCGGACTCGCAATTCACCTCCACCAGGACGCCGATCTTTCCCCCCATATGGATGTACGAACCGATCATTCCCTCTTTAGCGGCTCTGCCGAGGCGCTTGGCCGCTTTCGAGAGTCCCTTCTTCCTCAATATTTCAACGGCCTTCTCGGCATCGCCTTTGGCCTCGGTCAGCGCCGTCTTGCAGTCCATCATCCCGGCTCCGGTCTTCTCCCGCAAATCCTTTACCATTTGAGCACTGATTTCCATGATCCACTCCTTGTAACCCTTCGGACTTTCTCTTATCTATTGTTCATCCAGCGTCTTTTCTTCTTTGGCGTCCTGCTCGTCCTCGGCGACGGAGGCCCTCTTGGCCTTCCTCACCTCGACCTTTACCTCTCTCTCTTCGGCCGGCTCCACGCTCGTCGGCTCGGCCTTTTTCGCCTCAACGGCGGCCTCCACCCCGGTCTCCTGCTTACCCTCGAGGATGGCGTCTGCGATTCGAGAGGAAAAGAGGCGAATGGCCCGTATGGCGTCGTCGTTTCCGGGCACAACATAATCTATCTTGTCCGGATTACAGTTGGTGTCGACGATGGCGACAATAGGTATATGGAGCTTATTGGCCTCGCTGACGGCGATCCGCTCTTTTTTCGGATCCACCATAAAGATACAGTCGGGGAGGTCCACCATCTCCTTGATCCCCCCGATATTCCGGGTGAGCTTTTCTTTCTGCGAGTTAAGACCGGCGACCTCTTTCTTCGGGAGGGAATCGACGGTTTCCGCGGAGAGAAGGGCCTCGAGCCTTTTTAGTCGATCGATCGTCTTTCGGATGGTGACGAAGTTCGTGAGCGTCCCGCCCAGCCACCGCTCGTTGACGTAAAACATGCCGCAGCGCTCGGCCTCGGCGCCGATAGATTCCTGCGCCTGTTTCTTCGTCCCGACGAAGAGGATCGCGCCTCCTCCGGCGGATACCTTCCTGATGAACTCGAAGGCTTTGTCGAAGAGCTCGATCGTCTTCTGGAGATCGATGATGTAGATACCGTTTCGCGCTCCGAAGATATACGGCTTCATCTTCGGGTTCCACCGTTTCGTTTGATGGCCGAAGTGAACGCCGGCCTCCAGCAGCTCCTTCATGTTGATGTAACTCATACCACACTCCTTCTGTTGGTTTTTCTTCCGCCCATCGGGACCCGGGAACCCACCTTCGGGTCACCACCCTGTCCCCCTGTATAGGGCGTGTCAATTGAGAGACACACGAACCGTCCGCGCGTGCGGGCGGACTCTTACGTTCAGATTTTCGGCCGTCACTCCCGCGGGCGAAGGTAAGGCCCGGGAGGCTTCACAAAAAGTGGCCTCCGACCAGAGCCCCTTTCCCTTGGGACCGGTCATCCCCTCATAAATTATGGCACCGAAGAAACCGAATCTGCATACACAAAATTATTTATGTAACACATACTTTTTTATTATGCAATATAAAAAATCTCAAAATCTCGTCATCCGACAAGAGCGCTTGCTCCAATGCCGAGCGCCAGCAAGAGCCCCGTGACCAGATGGATCACCACCGTCATCCCGCAGACCGCGACGACCCCCCGCGGGTCGTCGTAGACCTCAAAGAGCTTCTTCACGGCGACAACGGAAATGGGGATCGTCAACAGAGACAAAAGCGACAGGGCCGGTATGATCCCGATCACGACCCCAACGACAACCGACAGGTAGGTGGCTATGAGGATCAGCGCGTACGCATAGCGCGCCGCCGATCTCCCGAGCGTGACCACGCCCGTGCGCTTGCGCGTCGCCAGGTCCGCATCAAAGTCCGGATACCCGTTGACGAAGAGGATAAGCGCGATCAGGAGCGCGGGAACGATAGACAGAAACCAGGCCGAACGCGAGAGCGTCCCCGTCAGGACGTAGTAGGTGCCGAGCACCATCAGCGGCCCGAACCCCAACGCTACCGCCAGCTCGCCGAGGCCGTGGCCGATATAGGCAAGCCCCCAGCGGGGAACCGAATAGATAAGGACGAGGATCGTTCCCATCAACCCGAAGAACAGGACGACGATCCCGGCCCGGTATACGAGGTAAAGGCCGACAGCGACCCCGAGCGCAAGCAGGCCGGCCCCGAGCGCGAAGGTCTGCCCCGGCGTCATGAGGCCGTCCTGGATCATGCGGCTCCCGCCGGAGAAGATATTGTGGTATCGATTTATGTTGTCCGTTCCGCCCCGGTAATCGTAGTAGTCATTCAACACATTTGCCGAACCGTGAAACGAGAGGGCACCGATAAGACACAGGACAAAAAGGATCAGGTCAAAACGGCCGACACGGGCAGCGTCGACCGCGCCGATGACGACGGGGACGACGGTCCCCGTAAAGAAGGGTGCGCGAACGGCCTTGAAAAAGAGCTTCATCGGTTCAACTCCTGTAGTCGGCATTGATCTTCACATAGCCGATGGAAAGGTCCGAGGTATAGGCCGTAAACGAAGAGACCCCGGCATTGAGGTCGACGACGACGGCAAACTCACGGCCGCGCATAATCTCTTTGGCCTTTTCCTCGTAGCGCACGCCGCGCCCGATTCCGCCCGTGACCACCTCGACGTCCCCGAATGAGATGTCGGCCCGCGCAGGGTCAAAGTCTCCCGGGACGGAGCCTATCGCCCCCATGATCCGGCCCCAGTTGGGGTCCTCGCCGAAGAACGTGGTCTTGACCAGCGGTGAATTGGCGACCTGAAAGGCGACACGCCGGGCGACCTCTTCGGTGGGCGCCCCCTTTATCGTGATCGTCACGAACTTTGTGGCCCCCTCGGCGTCTCTCACCAGGCCCGTGGCCAGCTCCACGAGTAGCTCCGTCAACTGCTGCCCGAACAGACGCGCAGAGCCGGCGTCGACTTTATGCGTTTTGTCGCCCCCCGACATGAGCAGGATCATGTCGTTCGTGCTCATGTCCCCGTCCACGGTAATCGCATTGAAGGACGGCTGGGCCGCTTGGCGCAACGCTCCATCCAGCCCCCCGCTTTCCATGGGAAGATCGGTGACGACCACACAGAGCATAGTCGCCAGGTGCGGGAAGATCATCCCGGCCCCCTTAGCGATCCCGAGGATCGTATAGGTACGGCCGTCGGCCGAAAAACATCGTTTCGCGCATTTGGGACGCGTGTCCGTCGTCATGATGGCGTGGGCGGCGCCGAGAAAACCCGTGGGGGAAAGTCCGGACACGAGCGCCTCGAGCGAACGGGTGATCCGATCCGCAGGGAGCCGCTGCCCGATTACGC
This sequence comes from uncultured delta proteobacterium, assembly GCA_963792965.1. GTDB lineage: Bacteria > Desulfobacterota > Zymogenia > Zymogenales > Zymogenaceae > CAWBYW01. The sequence goes on from CAWBYW010000030.1 coordinate 87,699, forward strand.
CGGTGGAGGCGGCGATGACCGACTCCTCCGGGATCGAAAGCCGCCCCGCGCAGAGACCCGTGAGGTCCCGTGTATCCCGATCGCCCTCGGGCCCCGTACAGGCGTTGGCATTGCCGCTGTTGAGCAGAATCGCCCGCGGCGTCGTCTTCCCCATCCGCTCGATACTCAAGAGGACCGGGGCCGCCTTGACACGGTTTTCGGTGAAGAGCGCCGCGGCGCCGACGGGGGCGTCATTTATAATCAGCGCGAGGTCCGCCTCCGGCGTCTTTTTGATCCCCGCGGCGACCGCCGCGGCCCGAAAACCCGGGCAGATGAGATTTGATTCAGGAGTATCCACAGTATCCTTATCGTCGCCGTCTCTCTTGCGCCTTGGAGAAATTTATGAGTCGTTATGTTAAGAGCGCGACCTTCATGGAAATCGTCAGAGAGAGAACCGGCCTGTCGCTGTGGTATCGGACTATTTCAATGCGGCCCTTTGTCCGCAGGCGATTCAGGCCCTCATTTTTCTCGTCGGGCCCCATGGAAAATACGGTCTCCCGTGGCCGTCGCCTATCCGTAGGCCTCTTCCTTTCCGTGGCACTTCTTATATTTCTTGCCGCTTCCGCAGGGACAGGGGTCGTTCCGACCGACCTTTGGCGTCTCCCGCACGACCGGCTTCTGCTTCTCTCCGGGGGGACGGGAGGCCGCCGGTGGATAGCCGCGGGGGGCCTCCCCTTCGGGGGTCTGTTCGGCGGCAGGTCCCGTAAATTCCCGGTGGACCAGCGTGAGCCGATCCTGCGCCGCCCGCGCGGCCGCCGTATCGTCTCGGGCGATCTGGACCCGGAAGAGCTTGGCAAGCACCTCCCCCTTCACGTTCTCGCCCATTTCCACGAAGAGGTCGTATCCCTCCTTCTGGTACTCGATAAGGGGGTTACGCTGTCCGTAGGCGCGCAGCCCGATCCCCTCTTTCAATTGATCCATCGCCTCCAGGTGATCCTGCCACGCCTCGTCGAGAACCCGGAGCATGAGGATCCTCTCCAGCCGCCGCATGAGGGGCTCTCCGATGTGCTCCTCCTTGGCCTTGTATATAGAAACGACCTTGTCCAGCAGCCACTCGGAAAATTCGAGCTGGCCCATCTCGGCAAGGCCGGGCTCGGAGAAATTGAGCGGGATTGAAAAGTAACGCATGACCGTCTCGGCGATCCCGATGGTATCCCAGTCCTCGAGGAAGCCCTTCTCGGAGGTGTAGGTATAGACGATCTCGTCGACCTTCTCCTCGATCATCTCCATGATATCTTCTTTGATATCTTCGTCGGAGAGTATCTCCCGTCGGCGGGCGTAGATGACCTCCCGCTGCTTGTTCATCACGTCGTCGTACTCGAGCAGGGTCTTCCGGATGGAAAAGTTGTTGCTCTCCACCTTCTTCTGGGCGTTTTCTATGGCCCGCGTGAGCAGGGAGTGCTCGATGGCTTCGCCCTCCTCCATGCCGAGCCGATCCATCACCGACATGATCCGGTCGGCCCCGAAGATCCTCAAGAGGTCGTCCTCGAGTGACAGATAGAACTGGGACGACCCGGGGTCTCCCTGGCGGCCCGAGCGGCCGCGCAGCTGGTTGTCGATGCGGCGGCTCTCGTGCCGCTCGGTTCCGATGATGTGGAGCCCGCCGAGGGTCGGCACGCTCTCGCCGAGGACGATATCGGTGCCGCGTCCGGCCATATTGGTCGCGATCGTGACGTTCTTGGCCTGCCCCGCCAGGGCCACGATCTCGGCCTCCCGCTCGTGGTGCTTGGCGTTGAGGACCTGGTGGTTGATCTTCCTCATCTTAAGGAGCCGGGAGAGCTTCTCGGACTTATCGATGGAGGTAGTGCCGACCAGCACCGGACGTCCCTCCTCAAAGAGCTCGGTGACCTTGTTTGCGACCGCCAGGAACTTGGCGTTCTCGGTCTTGTAGATCAGGTCGGGATACTCCGACCTCCTGAGGGGCCGGTTGGCCGGGATGACCATGACGGGGAGTTTATAGACCTTATAGAACTCCTCCGCCTCGGTTTCGGCGGTGCCGGTCATGCCCGCCAGCTTCTCGTACATCCTGAAGTAGTTCTGAAGCGTGATCGTCGCCACGGTCTTCGTGGCCTTGGCGATGGTCACTTCCTCCTTGGCCTCCAGCGCCTGGTGCAGGCCGTCGCTGTAGCGCCGCCCCGGCATCATCCTCCCCGTAAACTGGTCGACAATGATCACCTCGCCGTTATTGACGACGTAATCGACGTCGGCTTCGAAAAGCGTATAGGCCTTCAACAGCTGGCCGAGGTTGTGGATCTTCTCCGTCTTGTCCTCATGCAGGGCCCCTTCTTCCCGCTTCTTCTCTTCCTTCTGCGACGGTGAGAGACTCTCGTCCTGCTCGATCTTGATATATTCTTCGTTAATGTCTCCGAGGTCGAACAGGTCCCCGACCGCCGATCGGATGATGGCCTGTCCCTCCTCGGTAAAGGAGACGTTGTGCTCTTTATCCGAGAAGATATAGAGGAGGCCCTCCTCGAACTCGGGCGTCCGTTTGTCCCGCATATAGATGCTCTCCCACTGGGTCATCGCCCGCTTGACCTCCTTGTGGTCGGCAATGTACTTGAGGAGCCGCTTGTTCTTCGGATCACCCCTCTCGACCCGGAGGAGGTTGGTCATCATCGTCTCCTCGTTGTCGTTCTTATCGGCCTCCATCGCCTTGGAAAAGAGGGTAGCCATGAGGTCTTTCTGCCGGGAGACGAGCCGCTTGATGAGGGGCTTGAGCTGATCGTACTGGTGCAGGTCCACGTCCACCTGGCTGGAGATGATGAGGGGGGTCCTCGCCTCATCGATAAGGATGGAGTCCACCTCGTCGACGATGGCAAAGTGGAGCTCGCGCTGGACATAATCCGCGAGCTCGTACTTCATGTTATCCCGGAGGTAGTCAAAGCCGAACTCATTGTTTGTCCCGTAGACGACGTCGGAGGCGTACGCGATCTTACGTTCGGCGTCGTCCATGTCGTGGAGGATGACGCCGACCGAGAGTCCGAGGAACTCGAAGATCCGTCCCATCCAGAGCCGGTCGCGCCTGGCCAGATAGTCGTTGACGGTGACGATATGGACGCCCTTTCCGGTCAGCGCGTTGAGGTAGGCCGCCAGCGTCGCAACGAGGGTCTTGCCCTCGCCGGTCTTCATCTCGGCGATCTTGCCTTCGTGCAAAACGACCCCGCCGATGAGCTGGACATCGAAGTGTCTGAGCCCGATCGTCCTGCGGGAGGCTTCCCGAACCGCCGCAAACGCCTCGGGGAGGAGATCGTCGGGCTCCTCACCTTCCGCGAGCCTTTTCTTGAACTCGTCCGTCTTATTCCTGAGCTCATCGTCGGACAGCGCCATCATGCGTCCCTCGAGCTCATTGATCTCGTCGACGATCGGGATGATCCGCTCGATCTCCCGCTCATTCTTCGAACCGAAAACCTTTTGCAAAAGGTCAATTATCGGCATACTCTGTTCCTTATCATGTCATTTATTTCTCGTCGCAGGGCGCACGCCCTACAACTAAAACCCCGAAGGAGGTATACTCCATCGGGGTTGTTTATTCTCTCCTTATGAATCTCCCTTTCCCCGCCTTTTTATCCGTGCCCGGCGCCGTTGCTCCCCCGAAAGATATCCCGTCAGTTGAGGATATAGGTGCGCGGGTTGACCGTTACGCCATTGATCCTCACCTCATAGTGGAGGTGGGGACCGGTGGTGCGGCCCGTCATACCGATCGTTGCGATCTTATCTCCCCGCTTGACCTTGTCTCCCTCCTTGACGAGGATCGTATCAAGGTGGCCGTATCGGGTCGTGAGCCCGTACCCGTGATCGATGGAGAGAATCTTCCCGTAGCTCCCTTCGATCCCGGTGAAGTTGACGACGCCGTCGGCCGTCGCGTAGATAGGCGTCCCGACTTTATTGGCGATATCGAGTCCCTCGTGCATCCTCAACGTCTTGGTGTAGGGAGACCTTCGGTACCCGAAGGTTGAGGTGACGAACCCGCGAGTCGGCCAGATGGAAGGAGTGCGCGCCAACAGGTTCTTCTGATCCTCGAGGAAGCTGAGGAGCTCCTGGAGGTTTTCCTCCTGCTTCTTGGATTCCTCCTGGAGGTTTTCGAGGTCTACCTTGATCTCTTTGATCATCGAGTCGTGGCGTTTGTCAAGCTCGGTGACGCTGTTACCCTCCTCAGGTGTCGGACCGCCGACCCCGAACACATCGGTACCACCCGTCGGGGTCTCGCCGATGTTGGTAATGATGCGCAGTTTCTCGTCGAACTGCCGTATCTTTTCCATCTCGGCGTTGAGATCCTCCAGCTTAGAGGCAAATTCCCTGATCTGGTCCTTCTGAACGCGGTTCTCTTCCCTGAGCGAGTTGAGTTCCATGACTTTGAGGCGGACGTCAAGGTAATTATAAAGCATGAAGACCGACGCAAGGGCAACTATGCCGGCCACGCCGGCGACGATATAGAGCGCGATGTCCGAGATCTTGAATCTGAGGACGTTCTGTGCTTTCTGGGGCACGATCATGATCGTGTAATATTTTTTGGGTCTCTTCATGGGTTTACCTTATTGGACGTCTGTTAATCTGTCCGCGCGGCGCATATGTGCTCGATGAAAAGCGGCGCACGCGACAGAAAAGGGGCATATACTACCCCGACTTGTTTTTTTATCACGAAAAGGGGCCGATGTCAAGAATATTTCATCTCCATCACGCACAGCCGGCCGTTCGCCGACGGACGGGGAATGAGAATGGTCCGGCGATGAGGTCTCATGTCCTGTTCAGAATTTCTCCTTTCATCTCCCCGACGGTGATCCCCTTCTTCCTGAGCGCATTTCTCATCGCGAGATAGTAAACGATCCCCCCGATCACCAGCACGAAGAAGAACCAGAACATGATCGGGTCCGTCTTCCACAGCTCGCCGAAGAGCGCGACGATCGCGACGATAAAAAAGAGGATCCCGATGACGATGCAACCGACCAAAACCGGAGTCGGCACTTTGAATTTCGAGGCCGCGTACGCCTTCGGCATTTTTTTCTTGAGCATTACCGAGGAGATCAGCACAGGAATAAAGATCACCAGCCCCCCTATTGTCGAAAAGATCGCAAACGACTTCACCGGGACCCCGCTCAACACCGCGATGACGGAGAGCACCCAGATGACCGTCAGCATATTGATCGGCGTCCCGAACCGTTTGTTGACCCGCGTGAGGGCCTCGGGCAACAGCCCGTCCCTCCCCACGATCATGAGGGACTTTGTCCCCCACATGAAGGTGGCGTTAAGGGTCGTCGCGATGGCCAGCACCGCCCCGCCGACGACGAAGAAATTGAGCATGATCGGCGAAAGAAAGGCCTCGGCGGACACGGTCAGCGGCTTGTCCGCGCATGCCTCCCAACCCGTTACCCCCACGGCAACGAAGCTCATGGCGATGTAGATGACGGCTACCATCGGGATGGAGATGAGAAAGGAGATCGGGATCGTCCTCTCGGGCCGCTTGATCTCCCCGCCGAGCTCGATGATGGCGTTTGCCCCCATATAGGGGAACGTTAGGAGCGCCGCCGCCGAGATGACCGAGACCGTCCCCTTAGGCATCATGACCTGGAAGTTCCCGAAATCGATATGGAAGAACCCAAGCACGATGTAGACCACGAGCGCCACGACCATTACCAGCACCATCACTCCCTGAAACTGTGCCGCGAAGCGGATTCCGAAGAGGTTTACAGCGTAAAAGAGTGTCAGGACAAGCGCCGAGGCGATCGGCACGTTTATGCCCGGAAGAAAATGCTTGAGGTATTCTACCATTGTCATGGCGTAGAGCGGAAAAAAGCCAAGGAAAGCCCCGACGGCGTAGATCCACAGGCCCATGAAGGCCGCCATCGGTGAAAAGAGGCGGGAGGGATAGGTGTAGTTGCCGCCCACCGTCGGGACGGCCGCTCCGAGGACCGCCAGTGGAAGCATGAAAAAGGCCACCGGGATCACGGCAAGCGTATAGGCGATGGGGAGGCCTGCGCCGCACATGCCGATCGCTATCCCCGTCATCGCAAAGACGCCCGCCCCAATCGTCTGTCCTACCTCGATGGCCACCACCTCTCCGAGCCCGAGCACCCTTTTGAGGCCGAGAACTCCCTCGTCTTTCATAGCAACCTCCCTCGTGGGTAATGGTACTATTTTCGCCCATTTGACGTTCAAAGGTCAAGGATAAACCACGGGCGGGCGGGATTTCACGTAACGCCGCCGGATAGTGTGGCCTTCTTTAAAAGCTTGACTTATCCGCTCTATTCATATAGCATTAATTCAGTATCAATATTTCAGTCATTATGAATACCAGACGCATCGTTATCATCACCGCCCTTATCGTGACGCTTGCCGTGTTAATTGTTGCCGCGTTCGGCAAGCGGGGTATCTTCGCGCTCGCGAGCCTGAGCGACCGGAAGGAAAAGCTCACTACGGAAATCCAGCGGCTGAAATCGCAAAATGAAGGGCTCAGGCAACAGCTCAACAGACTGGAGCGACCCGACTACCAGGAGCAAACCATCAGGGCTCAAATGGGAATGGCGCGCGAGGGTGAGGTCATTTATATCTTCACCACAGAGTAGACGATGTTTTGTAACCTGTGCGGGGCCAACATCCCTGACGGCTCCCCCCAGTGCTCCAAATGCAAGAATTTCTTCCCCAGGAACCTCGGCAGCTATTCCTATAAAGCCGTTCTTACCTCGTTTGCCGACTACAACGCAAAGAAAGAGACCGCAAAATACCTCGCCGCCCACACCCCGAGCGCGAGCCTATCGGAGATCATCAAGAAGCTCGATTCCGTCCCGCTGATCGTCGCCAAGGAAGTGGACGCCGCAAAGGCGCGAGAGCTTGAACAGACGTTCGCCCGCCTCAGGGCGCGCCTCAGGTTCGTCCCGGTCTTCAGGAGCGAAGAAGAAAAGCAGCGTCTCATCGCGGACCTCAGAAAGCCGCTCAAGCATTCGTATGTCGAAAATAGGGAGCTCCCGATACCGAAATCGGTCGAGCGCCTGGAGACGGAGCCGAAGAAATCCGTCGTCAGCGCGAGGTTTATCCTTATCGCGGTATCGATTCTCCTGTTGGCCGTGATCTTCGGTGTGCTGCCCCAGTACTATAAGAGGTTCTACGAAGAGCAAAAGCGAGAGCGGCTCGCACCTTTGAACCCGACGCCCGAATCAGTCGTCCCATCCCCGAAGAAAACCGGCGACGTCGAAGCGCCGCCCGAGGCCGCAAAGCGAAAGATCCCCGTCATCGTGCCGGAGATCATCCCGAAGCCTCAGGACCCGACGGCCCAGGAGGGAATCTCCCTCTATCAGAGGGGCCTCTACGCCGAGGCGTTGAAAAAGTTCCTTTCGGCCTTGACGAAGGACCCCCAGGACGAAACCCTCAAAAAGAATGTTGCCGCCTCCTATCTCGCCCTCGGGCTGGAACAGATCAATAAAGAGAACTTCGAGGACGCCCAGAGCTATATCACTGCGTCTCTCAAATACTCGGAGGAATACGAGGCCTATGAGGGCCTCGGATACATCGCCGAAAAGAAAAGCGACTACGCGTCGGCGGAGAAGTACTACAAGAAGGTCCTTCAGCTCAACCCCGGCGCGGATGAGGCCATGCTTTCTCTCGGGGTCGTTTACTATTACCAGGAGAGGCTCGACGAATCGCTGACCCTCCTTTCGAAATTTTCTGCAAAGTATCCGACGAATGAAACCGCGAAATACTATATCGGCAAGATCCAGCGCGAAAATCCGGTCGAGAGCGATCTGGTCACCCGCGAGACGGGACATTTTATCGTCAAATATGCCGGATCCTCCAAGAACCTCGTCGCCGACTTCATCCTGCCCATGCTCGAGGACGCTTACGCCACCGTCGGCGCAAAACTCGGGTACTACCCGGACCACAAGATCACCGTGATCCTCTACACGGATCGAAGAATTTACGGCCGCAACCGACCTGCCCGGCTGGGCGGGGGCGGTCTTCGACGGAAAGATCAGGATACCGATCAAGGGGATCTCCCAGTCGACCGACGATCTCAGGAAAATGATCCTCCATGAATACACCCACGCGGTGGTCTTCGACATCGCCGGCGAGAACTGCCCCACCTGGCTCAACGAAGGGCTGGCCCAGATGATGGAGGGAGCGCCGACGGACCAGGCCGACCATCTCGTCATCGATTACATGAACCTCAAGGGGAAGAACCTTCCGCTCGAGTCCCTGGACGGCAGCTTTACCGACATGCCGGCCGACAGCGCCTATACCGCATATATGATGAGCCTTTCGGCCACGAACTTCCTGATCACCAAATATGGGATGAGCTCGGTTACGGGGATCCTTGCTGATATCAAGAACGGCAAGACCATCGATCAGGCAATTAATGATACGCTGCTCCTCTCGTTTGGTGACTTCGTCGACCGATGGGTGGTCTACCTCCAGAATAGGCAGGGCTGATGGGACATCGACGCCCGCTATGGGGTATGCGAGGTATTCGTGAGCGTCCGCGACGGGATTATTTTAGGATTTCTTGAGAGGGATCAGTATGACCAGGGCGATCATTATCGGGTCCGGCATGTCCGGCCTCACCACGGCGGCTTACCTTGCAAAAGAGGGGTGCGCCGTCCAGATCTATGAGCAGTCAGCGACCGTCGGCGGCGTCACGCAGACAATTAAGCGGGACGGCTTTTCGTGGGACATGGGGCCGCTCGTCGTCGAGGGCCTCGCGACAAAACCAGCCGGGCGGGCTCGTCCTTTCCCAGATCGGGGTCTTTGACCGCGTCCCGACCGTCTTGGGCGATCGGGGTGTCTCATTTCCCGACTTTCGCGTCTTTCACCCCGCGGTCTACGGAGGACCCTACTGGCGCCGGGAGCGCCTCACGGAGCTCTTCCCAAAGGAGGCCGGCGCCATCGATCGCTTCTATGAGCTCATCGATAGGGTGACGGATCTGGTCGCCCTCGAGCGGCGGTCAGTCGTCTCGGACGGGCCGGCGTCCCTCGCCCTCAAGATGGGGATGCTCGCGAAATTTCTTCCCATCAAGAAATACGAGACGTGGACGGCCGAGCGTCTCATGGATCACTATTTTTCCGATCCGAAGCTCAAGGCGTTCTTTACCGGGATCCTGGCCGACCTCGTGGTCAAGCCCTCGGAGTTCATCGGGCTGGGCATCCCCTACTTCAACATGGACTGCTTCATGGAGGCGCGCATCCCTTCCACGAAGGTCTTCGGCGTCGCCCCGCGGATCGGCAGTTTCTTCATTAAGGGCGGTATAAAGCATCTCTCCGGCACGATCGCGGATCGGATCGTCGAGCTGGGGGGGCGCATCTTTACCAAGAGCCCCGTGAAAAGGATCATCACGGAAAAGGAGAGGGTCACGGGTGTCGAGCTTGTGGGCGGAAAGCGTATTGATGCCGACCTCGTGCTCGTATCCGGCGGCGCCCGGGAGTGTTTCTTCGGGCTGATCGGACGCGATCGTCTGCCGGCAGAGTTCGCCGCGACAATCGACGACATCCCGCTCATGGAATCGGTCTTCATGGTCCAGCTCGGGCTGACCATGGACCCGACCCGGTATCAGGATCGGTCGCTCGTCTATTATTATAATACGTACGATATCGAAGGAGACGTGCGCGAGCTCAGGGCGCGCCATTATCACGAGGGCAAAGAAGGCTTTTTGATCTTCATCAACTCGATGCACTCGCCCGAGATGGCCCCGAAGGGGTGCCACTCGGTGACGATCTACACCGTTGCCCCAAGCGAGCTGGAGGGTGGCTGGGAGGGCCGAAGGAAGGAGATGACCGATAAGCTCCTGATCGAGGCCGAAAAGATTATCCCCGGCCTGAGGAAGCATACTAAGACAATGGTGACCCTCACCCCCGACGATTTCAAGAAGATCGCCTACACGCCCGATCACCACTCCTTCGGCGGGATCTGCCCGGTGATGGGCAGGCCCGGCGCGCCGCATAAGACGCCCTACCGCGGGCTCTGGTTCATCGGGGCGCAGAGCGAGGCGGGGGGCGGCGTCACGACCCAGCTGATCTCGTCAAAGAAGGTGTTCAAGATGCTGAAGAAGGAGATATAGAGGCTCCCAGGAAAATCGGTGGCTCGATTCTTTTAGACCGGTTCTTACGTGAGGCGCCGCATCTCGGCACGAGTGACGATACCATTACACATGAGGAGAAAGCGATGAATGTGACCAAGAATATCACCACCGTCACCTGTCCCCACTGCAACCACACGACGACCACGGACGTGAGCCTCGATGGGCTCGCGGCGGGGCAAAAACTCGTCTGTGAAAAATGCGGCAAAGAGATCGTCATCGATCGGTCCGCACTCGCAAGCGCGGAGAAGATGCTCGAGAATCTCCCCATCCAGGACATCCTGAACAAGGCTACCGTAAGTGAGACCTCGCTGTCGCTCTCGTGCCCGCACTGCAATACCATGTCATCCTACAAACTGAGCCTGGAAGCAGCTTGCCGATGGCCGGAAGGTCTTCTGTTCAAATTGCGGCAAGGAAATAGCGGTAGACCGGGAGAAGCTGCAAAAGGCCGAGGATATTCTCAAAGGGCTGAAAATCCCCACGGGGGACGGCAAGACCGAGACACTCGACGCGGATGGGAACAGAGTCGTCATCCAGACGACAACAAAAACATACAACCTGAGCTCAAAAGATATAACCGATCCCGGCGACGTCGCCGAGGTCGTCTCGGGAGAAATCCCTCCGGGGACAGGCGCCCCGACGACTCCCCGCGCCATCGGGCCGAAAGGGGGATGCTTCGGGGTGTTGGCGATGCTTTCTTTTCTAACGGCTACTGTTTTAATCCTTAGTCTATTTATTATTAATCACATCTATGCCTAGGGCTTCAACGAAACGCGTAAAATTCGGAGTGAGCATACCCTCATCCCCCGCATAACCGAATATAGCGCCGGTGAAGGTCTTATACAAGCCCGTCCTGTTTAAACGCGTTAGATAGCCTAATATCTCTTCGACCGGCATTCCCAGAGTATTTCCAAGATCTCCCAAGAGTTCCTTCCAGAAGTGGTCTACCCATTGGTAATCGGTTTCGCTATCAGCGCGAGGAGTTCTCGACTCATAGCTACTAATTGTTTGTAGTATTGTGAACTCCCGGAAACTTAGGTCATCTAGGATTTCTAGAAATTCTTCGTATTCATCGGTTTGATCGAACTTCTCTTCCCCGCAGTAGGTAGAAAACAGATTGGCAAAGAGTCTTATTTTCTCTTCCCTCCTTATGTTTAGGACGTATCTAACCGTAGAGAAATAGGCGTGGAGAAAATCGTTATTCTTAATGGTATCTTCAGTAAGTCTTATCTTCCGTTTGTCTAGGGCATCAAAGAAAGTGCGCAGGCGTTCCTTTTGAATCTCTCTTATCTTTTCAACTACAATGACATCTAGCGCTGAACCGACTCCGTACGGGATTAGCTGAATAAGACCACGAATAACTGGATAGTCTGCGTAGTATTTCTCCACATAAGAAACCAGACTCTTAATGTTTTCGTCTTCTTCCATTTAGAGCTCTATTTTGGTGTGAGAAATCGTTGCACATATTCCTCTAACAGTCTTCGCGCATCACGACCTTCACTCTGATAGACTGTGCCCTATTTGAAGTCCTTAAACAGCACCTCCATCGCGTCATTGATTTTGTCGGCATCTGGCCCTCCCGCCTGGGCAAGGTCGGGCCTTCCGCCGCCCTTTCCGCCGACCACCTCCGCCATTCCCTTGATGATCTCTCCCGCGTGGTACCGGTCGACGATATCTTTGGTAACGGCCACCAGCAGCACCGCCTTTCCGTCCGCCACGGAGCCCAGGGCGATCACGGCCTTTTTCATCCGGTCCCTGATCTTGTCGGAAAAGTCCCTCAGCGACTTTGGGTCCATGTCCGGGATCACCTCGGAGACGATGAAGATCCCGGATTTTTCCTTTGCCCTCTTGATGATCGCCGTCCACCGTAACGCCGCCCCCGCCGCTCTTGATCCGCTCGATCTCACGGGTGAGCGTCTTGATCTGGGAGGAGAGCTTCTCGATCTTGGACGGGGCGTCCTCCGGCGTCGTCTTGAGCGCCTCGGTGATCTCCGAAAGGATCGCCTCCTCCTTCCTGAAGTGGGAAAGCGCCCCCACGCCCGTCACCGCCTCGATGCGCCTGACCCCCGAGGCGATGGACCCCTCGTGGATGATCTTGAAGACGCCGATCTTCCCGGTCCGGTCGGTATGGGTGCCGCCGCACAGCTCCGTCGAGACGCCGGGGATCTTCACCGCCCGGACCACGTCGCCGTATTTCTCGCCGAAGAGCGCGATCGCCCCCTCTTTTATCGCCTGGTCGTAGGAGAGCTCCCTGGCCACGACCTCGCGGTCGCGCCGGATCTCCTCGTTGACGATGTCCTCGACTTTTTCAAGCTCGCCCTTCTTCACCTGGCCGAAATGGCTGTAGTCAAACCGGAGCCGGTCGGGGGAGACGAAGCGACCCCGCCTGCTTGACGTGCTCGCCGAGCACCCGCCTGAGCGCCGTGTGCAAAAGGTGCGTGGCGCTGTGGTTTGCCTCGGTCATGTTCCTCTTTGTCTCATCGACCGCAAGCGTCACGCGCTCCCCTACCTTCAGGGCGCCCTTCTTGACGATCCCCTTGTGGGCAATGATGCCGTCGGTGGGCCGCGTGGCATCGACGACTTCTATGAGGAGCCCCGCATCGCTCGTGATGGTCCCGACGTCGCCCACCTGGCCGCCCATCTCGCCGTAGAACGGGGTCGCCGTCGTCACGACCTCGACCTTGTCTCCGGCGCGGGCGCGTTCGGTCGCCTTGTCTCCCGCAACGATCGCCGTAACCTGTCGATGTCAGCGTTTTCTTTTCGTATCCCTCGAAAGCCGACGAGACGCCGTCGCCCGCAAGCTTCAGGTAGACCTCGGCCGCCTTTTCGTCACCCGTTCCCTTCCAGGCCGCCTTGCGATTTTTCCCGCTGCACGTCCATCGCCGACTCGAACCCCGCGGTGTCGACGGTTATCCCCTCGTCCTTGATGATGTCCTGCGTCAGGTCAAGAGGAAACCCGAAGGTGTCGTAGAGCTTGAAGGTCACGTCCCCGGGCAGCACCTTCTTCCCTTTTTTCTTCAGGGTCGCGATCTCTTCCACGAGGAGCGCCAGGCCCTTGTCGAGCGTCTCGATGAACTTCTCCTCCTCGGCCTTGACCACCTGGGCGATAAAGGTCCGGCTGTCCTTAAGCTCGCCGTACGCGGGGGCCATCTCGTCCACCACCACGTCGCAGACCCGAAACAAGAACGGGTCCGAAACGCCGAGGAGCTTCCCGTGGCGCAGGGCCCGGCGCATGATCCGGCGCAGGACGTAACCCCGCCCCTCGTTTGAGGGGATGACCCCGTCTGCGATGAGGAAGGCCGCCGCCCGGCTGTGGTCGGCCACCGCGCGCATCGACATATCCTTCTTCCGGTCGGCGCCATACGCCTGGTCGGCGATATCCCCGATGGCGTCGATAATCGGGCCCGAAGAGGTCGCAGTCATAGTTGCTGTGTTTTCCCTGGACGACCGCCGCGATCCTTTCAAGCCCCATCCCGGTGTCGATGGAGGGCCTCGGCAGCGGCGTCATCTTTCCCGATTCGTCGCGGTCATACTGCATGAAGACCAGGTTCCAGAGCTCCAGGTACCGGTCGCAGTCGCACGTCCCGATGCCGCAGTTCGGCCCGCAGGCCATCTCTTTGCCCTGGTCGATGATGATCTCCGAGCACGGCCCGCAGGGCCCCGTCTCCCCCATGGACCAGAAGTTATCCTTCTCTCCCATGCGGACGATCCGGCCCGTGGGAACGCCGATCATATCCTTCCAGAGGTTATAGGCCTCGTCGTCTTCCTTATAGACCGTGACCCAGAGCTTTTCTTTAGGAAGCTTCATCACGGTGGTGAGGAAGTCCCAGCCGAAGGTGACGGCGTCTTTCTTGAAGTAGTCGCCAAACGAGAAGTTGCCCAGCATCTCGAAGAAGGTGTGGTGTCGCGCCGTGACCCCGACGTTCTCAAGGTCGTTGTGTTTCCCGCTCACCCTCAGGCACTTCTGCGACGTGACCGCGCGCACGTAGTCCCGTTTCTCGTCGCCGGTAAACACGTTCTTGAACTGGACCATGCCGGCGTTGGTAAACAGCAGCGTCGGGTCCGACTGGGGGACAAGCGAAGACGACCGGACGCGGCGGTGCCCCTTGGATTCGAAATAGGACAAAAACTTCTCGCGAATTTCGCTTCCTTTCATCTGAAAACCCTTATCTCCGGTGCCATGAGTCGGTTTAACAAGAAATGGGGGTCGTCGCCCCCGCTTTTCAGCCGATGTCCATGAGTATGGATAGATCCCAAAAAGGAATCAGTTCTTTTCTAAAGGATACGGGACGGGCCCGAGCGGCGAGGGATACTCCGATGGTCCGGTGCAGATTGGCGTCCTTCCAGCGGCACTAATCAGAGCTCCTTGATCATCTCGGAGGCCGTGTCCCATCCGAACCCCCGCGCCATGAGGCGCGAGACGATCTTCTTCTTGGCCTCTTCCGTGATCTGGCCGCCCCTCTTCTCCTTTTCTATAAACCTGCGCGCCCCTTGGCGCTCCATCTCGGTCGCCTCCGGTCCCGCAAGGAGCTCATTGACGATCTCCCGGTCGACCCCCTTTCCCATAAGGCCCGCCCTGACCTTCCGTGTCCCCCACGACTTTCTCAAGAAGCCGTATTCAAGATAGTCGTGCGCGAATTTCTCGTCATTGAGGAGGTCGATTTCTTTGAGCCGCTCGATGACCCGGTCGACGGCTCGCGCGTCCATCCCCTTGATCAGGAGTTTTCGTCTGAGCTCGGAGGCGGCGTGGGGCCGCATCGAGAGGCTCCTCATCGCGGAATTGAGGACCCGTTCGTCCTCGGAGGACTCCATCTAAAACCTCTCGATCTTGACGTCGTCCCCGCCCGCACCTTCCTCTTTTTCCTCCACGGGCTCCTTGTCGAACGCATCCCAGGTGGAATCGCTGGTAGACGAGATCCCCTTCACCCTGAGGGCGAAGTCGTCCGGGTTGCTGCTCTGGCGCAGCGCCTCGTCGTAGGTGATGAGCCCTTTCCTGTACAGGAACATCAGCGACTGGTCGAAGGTCTGCATCCCGTGGACGGTGAACCCCTTGGCTATGGCGTCATGGATCTCCTTGGTCTTTTCCTTATCGAAGATACACTCGCGGATAAGGGCCGTCGATATCAGCACCTCCACCGCGGGAACCCTCCCCTTGCCGTCGGCCCGGGGGACGAGTCGCTGGGAGACGATGCCCTTCAGGATCCCGCCAAGCTGATATCGGATCTGCTGCTGCTGATAGGGCGGAAAGACCGAGATGATACGGGTGACGGTCTCCGTGGCGTCGACCGTATGGAGGGTGCTCATGACCAGGTGGCCCGTCTCGGCCGCCGTGAGGGCGGTCTCGATCGTCTCGAAGTCCCGCATCTCGCCCACGAGGATGACGTCCGGATCCTGCCGCAAGGCGCTCTTGAGCGCGACGGCAAAGCTCTCGGTATCGAAGCCGATCTCTCGCTGGTTGATGATGCTCTTCTTGTCCCGGTGGAGGAACTCGATGGGGTCCTCGATCGTGATGATGTGGCAGGTCCGGTTGGAGTTGATATAGTCGATCATCGCCGCCAGCGTCGTCGACTTGCCGGAGCCGGTGGTCCCGGTCACCAGGATAAGACCCCGCGGGTCCGAGGCGATCTTTTCGAGGATCCCGGGGAGAAAGAGCTCCGTGATGTTCTTTATCTTGACCGGGATCGAACGGAGGACAACCCCCATTGTCCCCCGCTGCTGGAAGACGTTGACACGGAACCTTCCGAGCCCGGGGACGCCGTACGCAAGGTCGACTTCGTTGATCTCCCGAAACCGCTCGAGCTGTTTCTTGTTCATGATGGTCTCGGCAATTTTGGAGATCTCGTCGGGCGTAAGACGCGGCGCGTTCTTGAGCGGGTACAGCGACCCGTCGATACGAAAGACCGGGGGGAGTCCCACCTTGAGATGGACGTCGGAGGCCCCCTGCTTTACCGCGATCTTTAAAACTTCATTGATTTCCATCACACACCTCTTATGACGGAGCCTGCTCGCTCTTTTTCATAAACCCATGTTTTTCCAGTATCTTGTTCCGTATCTCGTCGCGCAGATTCGGGTTCTCGACGAGGAACTTCTTGGCGTTTTCCCTTCCCTGGCCGATCCGCTCCTCGCCGTAGGAATACCAGGTGCCGCTTTTCTCCAAGATGCCGTCGTCTGAAGCGATGTCGACAAGCTCCCCCTCTTTCGAAATGCCCAGCCCATAGATGAGATCAAACTCCACCTCCTTGAAAGGAGGGGCGATCTTATTCTTTACGACCTTCACCTTGGTGCGGCTTCCCACCACGTCCTGTCCCTCTTTGAGCGCGGCGGTCCTCCTGATATCGAGCCTGACGCTCGAGTAGAACTTCAGGGCGTTGCCGCCGGTGGTCGTCTCGGGGTTGCCGAAGATCACCCCGATTTTCATCCGGATCTGGTTGATGAAGATGACGGAGGTCTTGGACTTGGAGATCGACCCGGTGAGCTTACGCATGGCCTGCGACATGAGGCGCGCCTGCAGGCCCATGTGGGAATCCCCCATCTCTCCCTCGATCTCGGCCCGGGGCACGAGGGCCGCCACCGAATCGATGACCAGGATGTCCACGGCGCCGCTCCGGACCAGGATATCGGTGATCTCAAGGGCCTGCTCGCCGGTGTCGGGCTGGGAAATGAGGAGCTCGTTTGTCTTGAGACCGAGGTTGGCCGCATAGTTGATGTCCAGCGCATGCTCGGCGTCTATGAACGCCGCCACACCGCCTAATTTCTGGGCCTCGGCAATGATATGGAGCGCCAGCGTCGTCTTGCCCGACGCCTCGGGCCCGAATATCTCGATGATTCTCCCCCGCGGGATGCCCCCGATCCCGAGGGCCATATCAAGGCTGATGGATCCGGTGGGAATGACCGAGATCTCGGGGATGGTTGCATCATCGCCGAGCTTCATGATCGATCCCTTGCCGAACTGCTTTTCGATCTGAGACAGGGCAAGGCTCAATGATTTCTCGCGATTCTCTTCTACTGTCATTATATATCCTCGTGTTTCACGTTAACGGATAAGAGGAGAGTGTCGTGTACACGGCCCCGGACGGCTTCAGATCGCTCTTGATCAGCTCGATGTGGTCAACGTTCATCTCCCCGAGCACTACGTTCTTATTTTGCTCGATCTTCTTGAGCGTCTCGGTCGAGAGCCGCTCCTTCACGCGCCCAAGGGTCAGGTGGGGCCGAAAAGCCCTCCCCTCCTTAGGGAAACCGAGGGAAACGCAGGCTTCCTCCAGCGCGTCGCGCAGCCCCACGAGCTTTTCTATATCTCCCGAAAGGCCGACCCAGATAACCCGGGGACGTCTTGCGTCCGGGAACATCCCGACGGAGCCGACGGAAAGCCGGATCTCGCCCACGCCGTGGGCGCACCGCGCTGCCGCATCGTTGATCGAGCCGACCATCGCCTCATCGACGGCCCCCAAGAAACTTCAGCGTCAGGTGAATCCCGCCGCTGTTCACCCATTTTACCCCATCGCCCCTGAAGGCAAGCAAGCCCGAGAGCTCGTCGAGTTTTTGCCGCAGCGCGTCGGGCGGCTCGGCCGCGATAAAGAGCCTGAGATCCGCCACCCCTTATCCTCCCTGTGCCGCATCCTCGGCGGGCGATCCAACCAGGAGATAGCGCCGTATCCACTCAAGCGCCATCTCGGAGGAGATGAGCCGGATTCGGCCTCGGTCGCCGTGAAAGCGGTAGCTCCGGGAGCGGATGCGGATCGTCCCGTCTTCGTCATAGGCCATCCCGATGACGACCGTGCCTACCGGCTTTTCCCGCGTCCCCCCGGACGGACCGGCGATCCCGGTGATCGAGACGCCGATGTCTGACAGAGCCCTCTCTTTAATACCGCGGGCCATGGCCTCGGCGACCTCGGTGCTCACGGCGCCACGCTCCGCGATGAGGTCGGGAGACACGCCCAGGACGTCCGTCTTGGACTCGTTGCTGTAGGTCACCACCCCCCTGAGAAAATAGGCGGAGCTTCCCGGAATGGTCGGTGAGGCGCTGCGCAAGGAGCCCCCCGGTACACGATTCGGCAGTGGAAACGGTGACCTTCCCGCCAATGAGCATCCCCCCGACAACTCCCTCGAGGGTCTGGTCATCGGCCCCGAAGATCGTATTGCCGAGCGCGCCGCGCACCGTCGCCTCCACCTCCGAGGCGATACGCTGCGCGTCGTCCTTGGATACGTGCGACTGTGCGGTGACGGTCAGGTGGTTTTCGGGAAAGACCGGCAAAAAACCGATCGTCACTCCCTTGGGACTATACGGCACGCCCTTCAGACGCTCGTACACCTGCGATTCCGAGAGACCGAAGATATGGAGCACCCTCCGCGTGAAGAAGACCCCCGGCCCGCTTTCCGCCTGGAGGATCGGGACGATTCCCTGGTCGGTCATCACCCGCATCTCTTCCGGGACACCGGGGACGACAAAGATCCGCGCGGCCGCCAGTTTGACCCAATACCCCGGGGCGGTCCCGACCGGGTTGGTGATGACGCGAGCCCCATGGGGGATGAGCGCCTGCCGGTCGGCGTCGGCGGAGAGCTGAATTCCCCGCTTCTTATAGCGGTTGCGGATCTGCTCCTGGGCCTCGGGGGAAAGCACGAGCTGCCTTTCCAGCGCCTTGGCGATGCCCCGTGAGGTGATATCGTCCGGCGTGGGGCCCAGCCCCCCCGTCACCACGATCGCTTCGGCCCGCTCCAGGCCGCGCTTCACCGCGTCCACGATGGCCCCTTCATCGTCTCCCACGGTCGTCATGAAAACGATCCGTACCCCGACGGTCATCAGCCGTCCCGCGATGTAGGCCGAATTGGTATCGGTAACCAGCCCCGAGAGGAGCTCGTTGCCGACGGTGATGATCTCGCCCTTCACTGAATCCCCCGATATGCCAGTTCCCTGACCCCCAAAAAGACCCAAAGGGATAGATTGGCATAGATGCCCGCCAGAAGGTCGTCGCTCATCACCCCCAAGCCCCCCTGCACGTTCCTGTCGCACCAGCCGACCGGGAAAGGCTTCACAATGTCAAAGAGCCGAAAGAGGAAAAACCCCGCCCCAACGGTCAACAGGCTCAGCGGCACAAACGCCATCGTGACCAGGAAGCCGCAGATCTCGTCGATGACAATCTTCCGTGAGTCGTGTACCTCGAAAAGCCTGTCGGCTCTGTCGGCCACCCATATCCCCGCCGCAGACAGGATAATCGTCCCGGAGACGTAGACGATCCTCCCGCCGACGCTCAGGAGGAGACACACCGGAATGCCGAGAAGCGTCCCGAACGTCCCCGGAATGAGCGGCATATAGCCGAGCCCGAGGCCGGTCGCGGCCGCCTTGATGAGGAACTCACCCAGGTCCCGTTTGCGCCCGGCAATTATATTAGGTGGCCGCATCGTTGTCAAGCCGCTCAACCTCGGAAAGGAACGCCTCCACAACCGTGGGGTCAAACTGCGTTCCGGCGTTCCGCTTGAGCTCTTCCAGCGCCTTGCCGGTCCCGAGCCGCTCCCGATACGAGCGGCTGGAGGTCATCGCATCAAACGCGTCGGCAACCGCAATGATCCGCGCAAGCAGCGGTATCTTATCGCCCACGATCCCATCGGGATACCCGTTCCCATCGTACCACTCGTGGTGATGGTAGACGATCTCGGCGATATCCTCGAACTGCTGGATCGTGGAGAGGATTTCCCTCCCGATGACCGGGTGCATCTTGGTCTCCTCGTACTCGTCGATCTCAAGCTTATCCTTCTTGTTGAGGAGGAGCTCGGACACCCCGATCTTTCCGATATCGTGCAGCAACCCCGCCTGCGCCAACAGGTCGATGTCCCTCCGGGGAAGCCTCATGGCCCGGGCGATGGCCAGCGCATACCGGGTGACCCGCTCCGAATGGCCCGAGGCGTACTTGTCTTTCGCATCGAGCGTGCGCGCGAAACTCTTGACGGTATCGTCGAGGATGCTCACGATATCGCGATAGAGACGCGCGTTTTCCACGGCCACCGAGACATTGTTGACGAGTATCGAAAGGGCCTTGGCCCGGCCCTCGGTAAAGGAGTAGCCCTGGGTGAAGGAGACCAGGGCGACGAAGCCCGGCGTCTCGCTCTTGATACGGATGGGGAACAGCAGGATCGACTCGACGTCCCTGCTGCCGTTGGCCACCAGTTCCATCTTCTTGATATCTATCTCGGAAAGGAGCGCCCAGTCTTTCCCGGCAAGGTACGAGAGCGCGTTCTCAATGTGGATCAGATCGGCGGCCTTTTCCTCTGATTTCTTATCCTTTCCGACGGCTTTGCTTATGATGGATATGTTGAGGATCATATCCTTCAGATACATCGTGGCGGCGTCGGCATCACCCTCCTTGAGAAGCGCGTCAAGCAGCATCGACAGGACGCTCTCCATGTCGAGGTGGGAGCTGATGGCCCTGCTGATGTCATAGAGCGCCATCGCTTCCTTCAGCTCGAGGTTTTCCTTGATGAGCCGCTGTTTTTCGAGGGCGTGCTCGATGATCCGCAGCAGATCCGCGAACTGGAAGGGCTTCATGATATAGTCGTAGGCGCCCTTCTTGATCGCCTCTACCGCGGTCTCGACGGTGGCAAACCCGGTCATCATGATCGTGGTAACCCGCGTCCTGAGCAGATTGATCTGGTAGAGGAGCTCCATCCCGCCCATCTTCGGCATCTTCATATCGGTGATGACGAGGTCGGGCGATGATTCCTGAATTATTTTGAGAGCGTCGATGCCATTCTCGGCGGTATATATGGTGAACCCCTCGTTTCCGAGCACATCGCTCAGAATCTCACGGATGGAGAACTCGTCGTCCACCACCACGATGATGCCCTTCTTCTTTTCCTTCTGCTCCGGCATCATGGTTACGCTTGGCTCCTCTCCCTCTTTTCCAGCACGCCGTTGACCGCGCCGATAACGAGGCGATAGACCCTGTCGATGGGAAGATGATGGCGCTGGGCGGCCGCCCTGACGTCCTCATACTCCGGATAGGCCCCGGAGATCATTCCCGTTTCATCGAACGTGACCTTTACCCTAATGTCGCCGAGCTGTGTGGGGATCGTTTCTATCCGACGGCGTGCCTTGACACGCCGCTCGCGGCCGATCCTCACGCCGATGCTCGTCGTCTCCGACAGAATACAGTCGATAAGCCGCGGGCTCACAGCTGGCTCCGCCAGCACGGTAAGCGCCGTCCCCGGCCTCTCCTTTTTCATGATCGTGGCCGTGAGGGTAACGTCCAGCGCCCCCAGCTCAAACAGACGCCCCATCACGTAGTCATAAAACTGGGGGTTCATGTCGTCGATGTGCGTCGTGATGACGTCGACCTCGTCCTGGGCGGACCAATCTGTCTCTTGTCCCCGGATAAGCCTCAACAGGTTGGGCCGGTCGACTAATTCCCGGTCTCCCGCGCCAAACCCCGATCCCTCGATGACCATCGGGGGGACCCCCCCGAAGCCCGACGCCAGCGCCTTGACGATCGCGGCGCCCGTCGGGGTCACCAGCTCCCCATCGATGCCGGCGTCGACTACCGGGAGGCCGGCAAGCAACACCGCGGTCGCGGGTGCCGGCAACGGCAACACGCCGTGCCGTGACTTCACGAAACCTCGGCCGACCGGCAGCGGTGACGAGACGACCCGAACGGGACCCATCGCCGCCATCCCGAGCGAGACCCCAACGATATCGATGATTGAATCGACCGCGCCGACTTCATGGAAATGGACATGGTCCGGGCTTTGGCCATGGACCTTCCCTTCCGCCTCGGCCAGGAGCGAGAATATCCTGATCGCGGTGTCCCGGGCCGGTCCGGGGGACATCTTCGATTCGAGGAGCTCCCTAATGGCTCCGTAATCGCGCTCATGGGCGGCCTTCTCGTCGTCGAGAACCGACACATTCACCGCCTCGATCCCGTTTCGCTTTATCTTTTCGGCCGCTATACGCGCGCCTATTCCGAGGCGTCCCACCTCGCCCTCAAGGACCGAGATGTCAAAGCCGAGCGCGATGAGCGCGCCCAGGAACATATCCCCGGAGATGCCTGAGAAGGCATCGATATAGAGTACCTTTCCCATCGATTCCCTGAAGTCTCGGCCCCCCCGTTATCGGTTTATCAGCGAGGCGACGTATCCCGCGCCGAACCCGTTATCGATGTTTACCACGCATACTCCCGCCGAGCAGGAATTGAGCATGCCCAGCAGTGCCGAGAGGCCGCCGAATCCGGCTCCGTAACCGACGCTCGTGGGCACCGCCACGACCGGCCGCTCCACGATGCCGCCGATGACGCTCGGCAGCGCACCTTCCATCCCCGCCGCGACGATCAGCACGTTGGCCTCCCTGAGCTTCTCGATATGGTTCATAAGGCGATGGATCCCCGCTACTCCCACGTCCCACAGACGCTCGGTCTTATTTCCCATCAGCTCACAGACCAGTGCCGCCTCCTCCGCCACGGGGATATCGGAGGTGCCCGCGGAGATCACCATGATGACTCCACGCCCCCGGATTTCTATCTCGGCCTCGCGTAGCACGAGGGCCCGCGCGCGCTCATGGAAGGCCATCTCCGGCATCTCGGCCCTGACCGCCGCGGCCATCTCATGGTCCACCCTTGTGACGAGGATGTTGTGGCTGGAAGACCTCAGGCCGCGCACGATACTTACGATATCCCGGGCTTCCTTGCCCTGGCCCATGACGACTTCCGGAAAGCCCTGCCTGAGGGCCCGGTGGGTATCGATCATCGCAAATCCGAGGTCTATGAAGGGGAGGGATTTGAGCTTCTCGATCGCCTCTTCAACGGGGATCTGCCCCTCCTTCACCCCCGTGAGGAGCCGCTTTACTTCGTGCTGGTTCATCCGGCTCCTTCCGACAGGTACTTCATCGACTCGTTGGATAACAGGAAGAAGAAGAGGATTTTGAGTCCGGTATCTCCGACGAGAAATTCACATAGAAACACGAGGGCGAACTCCGGACCGCCGTCGCCCGCAGAGAGAACCGTGGGCACAAATTCCCCCACCTCCATATAGGCAAGCCGCGGGACGGACGGTATCAGGGCGACGTTAAAAGAATCCCCCAGGACGTTGATGTATGCGGACGTGACGATGTTCCCGACCTCGCCGAGTACCGAATTCTTGAAATGCTCGATCTCGTCGTCGCTTATCCACCTCGTGGCGACCTTCTTGGTGATCTTGTTGGTGTCATTGGACGAAAGCACGAGATATATATCCCCCGAGAGTATCCCGTGGACATCAAATGATATAAGCGTGATCTTGTCGTGGCCCGTTCCGACAAAATTGACGATTTCGTTGACCTTAATCACGTCTACGGCGCTATTGACCACGCTCACCGTCTCTCCCGTCATCTGGGACAGCGCCAGCGCCGAGCTGATGAGGGCGTCCTGAGAGCGCTTTTCCAAGAGCTTACTTTTGTCGATAAGAATCGAGTCAATGCCCATCTAAAAGAGGTTCCCTATGTCGATGATCAAAACGGGCTTGCCGTCGCCCAGGATGGTAACCCCCGAAAAGCCCTGTACTTTTTCGAGAGGATGGCCCAGTGATTTGATGAATATCTCCTGGCTTCCGATGATTTCGTCGACCTCAAGGCCGATGTGTTTTCCCCGCACCTCGGAGATCACCAGCGAGATATGTTCCTTCTCGGCCCTGCCGTCGGCAATCCCGAGGAGGTCGGCAAGCCCGAAGAGGGGGACCATATCGTCATCGATGAGGACCACTCGCTGGTTCTGGCTCTTCTGCACGGCCCGGGCGGTGACCTCGGCGGACTTGAGGGTTTTTGAGAGCGGCAACGCGAAGGTCTCGCCTCCCGACCTGATCAGGAGCGCCTGGATGATCGCTACCGTCAGAGGGAGGATCAGGATGATCTTCGTTCCCACTCCTATCGTTGATTCGAGACGCACCGATCCCCCGAGGGACTCGACCTTCGTCTTGACCACATCCATTCCCACCCCTCGGCCCGATATGTCGCTCACCTGCTTACTGGTGGAAAGATTCGGCATGAACGTGAGGAGGAGGAGGTCCTTATCGCTGAGGAGGGAGACCTCTTGCTTCTTCATGATTCCCCGGGTCACCGCCGCTTCCCGGATCTTTTCCGGATCGATGCCCCGGCCGTCGTCGGAAACATCAAGGATCACCAGGTCCCGCTCACGATAGGCGGTGAGGGTGATGCTCCCGGCCGGGCTCTTGTTCTGTTTCCGCCGCTCATCGGGGGGCTCAATCCCGTGATCAACGGCGTTGCGCAGTATGTGAACCAGGGGATCCGTCAGCTCCTCGAGGATGGCACGGTCAAGCTCGATATCGCCGCCGGTGATAACGAACTGGACCTCTTTGTTCCTCTCCCGCGCGAGGTTCCGTACGAGCCGTGGCATTCGGGACAGGATGCTTTCCAGCGGCATCATCCTGACGGTAATGACCTTTGTGTGAAGCTCTCGAATCAGGCTCTCCAGCCGGTTTACCGATTCATTCAGGGGAGTGATGTCCAGCCCCTTGGTCTGATCCTGGATACGGGATTTTGTGATAATGAGCTCCCCGACGATGTTGATGAAACTCTCCAGGAGGTCCGTCCCGATCCGCACCGACCGGGGCAGCACCGTGCCCGCCTCGCCTGAGGGGAGCATATCCTCGACGCGCGAGCCCTCTTCCTTGGGCTGTTCTTCCTTGGCGGGAGTCTTTTCCTCGGGTGGCGGTGATCCCACCTTCGGCGGAGTTTTTTCCTGAGTGGGCGTTGATTGCACCGTTGTCGTTATCTCGAACTCGGGCTCTTCTTCCTCCTCCCAGTCTATCGGAGGCTTTCCCACTAACGGCTCGTCGTCTATCACGAGCCGCGCACGCCCCAGCACCGAGGGGGTCGAGCGTTTCTTATCGGAAGCGTCACCGGCCTCTCGCCCCGGCTCGGGCTCGGAGGTCTCCGCGGGCTCTTCCGCCCATTCGCTCTCCGGCGTTTTCTTGCCCTTTACCTTGGTCTTGACGATCTCGAAGGACTCGATGGAGGGCAGGCCCTTCAGAGCCCTGTTTACGTCGTCCTCACCCACTCCCGTGACGAGGGTCGTCTTGAGCTGTCTTCCCTCCAACCCTCTCTTGATCTCTTCGAGCCCGGGAACCAGGCCCATCACCTTACCGAGCTCGGAGATCTTTTTTATCGCCAACAATCCCTTGACATTCGGCTTGGGCTCATCTTTGGCGACCCTCAACGTGATCAGGAAGGCGGCCTGGTCCGTATCCTCCGCGCGCTCTTCTCCCTTTTCGTCCGCGACCGGCTGCTTCTCACTTTTCGGCTTTTTTTCCGGGACCACCCCTCCCTGGGCGCGCTCGATCATGCCGAGGACCTCTTTCAGCCCCCCCTCGAGATTTCCCCCCACGTCAACCGCGTTCATCTGAACCTCGAGAACGTCTATCGCCCTCAACAGGACATCGACGATGTGGGGGCTGGCCTCGACCTCACCCTTTCTCACGAGGTCCATCAGGTCTTCCACCTTGTGCGTCAGCTCCGCGATGGGTGTGTAGCCCATCGACGCCGCCATTCCCTTGATGGAGTGGGCCTCTCGAAAGATCGCGTTTATCACGTCCATATTTTCGGGATTCTTCTCTAAATCGAGGGAGAGCCCGCTCAACTTCGACAGGTGTTCACGGGACTCCTCCATGAATATCTTCTTATAGCGGGACATATCCATGGTTCACGTCCTCAAAGAGAATTGAATAATTTCCTCGGCCACCTCATGGGGGGTCAGCACCTTATCGACCAGCCCCTGCATGAGCGCGCGGCCGGGCATCCCGTATATGGCGCTGGACTCTTCGTCCTCGACAATGGTGGCCCCTCCCATCCGCTTGATGGCGGCAAATCCCTCCACGCCGTCCCTCCCCATGCCGGAGAGGATCACCCCCATGAGCCTTTCCCGATAGATGGGCGCCGCCGCGATCATGGTGATATCCGCCGAGGGCATCACGCCGGCCTTCGGACCCGAGTCGTCCAGATCGATCACCACCCCCTCCGTATCGGGGACCAGGACGAGGTGTTTTCCTCCCGGGGCCAGGAAGATCATTCCCTCGCGTATCTTCATCCCGGCGGCGCCGACGCAGGCAGGCAATTGTGAGCGCCTCTCTATACGTTTGGCAAAAGAATCAATAAAACTTGGGAGCATATGTTGTATTACTATTATTGCAGATGAAATGCCCTGGGGAATTGTTGAAAGAATATCCAATAAGACCTTGGGACCACCCGTTGAGGCGGCGATGACCACGAGCCTGCTCGCATCAGCCATAAACTATTTCACCCCGGCCACCCTCTTTACCATTTCGATAACCCGTTCCGGGTCGAAAGGTTTGATGATGTAGTCTTTTGCGCCGGCGTTAATGGCTTCCAGGACCAGAGACTCCTGGCCGAGGGCGCTGCACATAATGATACGCGCATCTTTATTGATGGCGATGATCTCCCTGACGGCATCTATGCCGCTTTTGAGCGGCATGACGATATCCATCGTTATGACGTCGGGCTTGAGCATTTTGAATTTTTCTACCGCATCGACCCCGTCTGTGGCCTCCCCCGCCAGCTCAAAACCAGCCGACGTGAGAATATCCTTCAGCATGGTTCTCATGAAGCTCGCATCATCCACGATCAAGACCTTAAGACTCATTTCGCCCCCGAACCGACAAAAGACTTGTTTACAAAATCGATGAGCTTTTCCACATCCATGATATTGATTATCCTGTCACCCATATTGAGTATCGCCGAGACGAAACTCTCCTCTCCGGCACCTATCCTGACTATTTCCTTATTCAACGATTCATCGTCGGTCGTAATCACGTCGGTAACCAACCCCGTGACAAATCCGACGTTCATATCTTCATAATTGAGGATAATGATCTGCTCAAGGGGCTGTTTCTCTTTCTTGAGTCGCAGCATTTGCGCAAGATCGATCACCGTGATGATGCGCCCGGCCAGATTCATGATGCCTGAGATGAACGCGGGCGCCCGCGGTACAAAGGTTATCGTCTCGGGAGGGGCGATCCTCTCTACCCGTTTTATATCCATCCCGAATACTTCGTTCGAGAGATTGAAGACGATGATCTGCCGCTCCGAGGCGGAGCTTTCGGTACTCTCGCCCATTGCGATCCCTTACGCCTCCGGCTCAAGCTTGAAGTTGTCCACAACCGACTTCAGCTGCTCCGACGTCATGGAGAGCTCCTGTGCCGACGAGGCCATCTCTTCCATAGAGGCCGTCTGCTCCTCCGTGGCGGCACTCACCTCTTCGGTTGCCGCCGCGTTATCTTCGGCCAGCCTCGCTATCTCGTCGATGGCCGTGACCATCTCCTCGGCCTCCTTTGCCTGCTCCACGGCCAGCTGCGATATCCGGTTGAGCTCGTGGAGCGTATCCAGGGCGATCCGGATGATCCCGCCAAGGGACTGCACCACCGACGTGATGACGTCCTTTCCGTCGTTGACGTTCTTAAGGACCTCCCTCACCTCTACGTTCGTCTCCTGGCTCCCCTTGCTGATGTCGGTCACGAGACCCGTGATCTCCTCGGCGAATTTTGTTGTTGTTTCTGACAGCTTCCTGATCTCGTCGGCGACGACCGCAAACCCACGGCCGTACTCGCCCGCGCGGGCCGCTTCGATCGTCGCGTTGAGGGCCAACAGGTTGGTCTGGTGGGCGACGTTCCTGATGACCTCGACGATCTTTCCGATTTCCTTGGCCTTCTCGGAAAAATCGAGCATGTTCTTGCCGATCGTCTCCATGTTGTTAAAGACCACCAGCATCCGCTCCATGGCGCTATCCACCATTTTGCCGGCCGAACCGGCTTCTTCCTGGCTCTGGCTGGAGGACGCCGAGAGGTCTTGCGCCGTATCGGCAACCCGCTCGATCTTCTTTGCGATGTCTTTGATGATATTGCTGGTCTTGTCGACGAGCTCGGCCTGATGTTCGGCGCCCCTGGATATCTGCTCTATGGTCGAGGCGATCTCCTCTGTGGAAGCATTGATCTCTTCGGCCGAGGAGGACAGGCCCTGCGCCGATTCGGATACCTGTGCCGCAGTCCTCTTGACGTGGGAAACCAGATCACGGAGGCTACCCAGCATGCGATTGATGGAGTTGGCCAGGTCCACGGTCTCATCGGGGAAAACCTTCTTGTGCGATATTTCAATATAGTGGCTCAGGTCGCCCTGGCTGATGATCTCTGTGGTAGCCGTCAAATCCCGGAAATCCTTCGTGAAGTTTCTGGTGAAGACCCACCCGATGATCAGGCCGACCAGGATCGCCGTGAGGGCCGCCAGGATGTTGGCGATAACTTCGTTGTCGACCACGTGAAGGACTTTCACCAGATACGGGATGATGACGGACGTGAGGATAACCAAAATAAATCCAAAGATGAATTTGTAGCCGATTTCTATTCTCATCTCTATCCTCCCATTTTCGAATATACTACACTAATTGTCCGCAAAAAGGAATACTATTTTGAGACTTTGCGATAAATACGATCGGCGACGCTCACCGATTCGAACAACTGCTTGGTGCGTCCGACCAGGGACTCCGCCCGGCCCAGCACCAAAAAACCCCCGGGGGTAAGCTGACGGCAGAAGCTCTCTTCGATCATTTCCTGATAACTCCGCAGGAAATAGATGAGTATATTCCTGGCGAGGATCAGGTCAAACCGGTGGTACATCTTGTAGGTAAACACGTCCTTCTTTAAGAAGAGCGCCAGGTTTCTGACCGAAGGGGCTATCTGGTAGCCCTTCTTGGTTGCGACGAAATATTTCTTGAGGATCTCCTTCGGGAGTCCGGCGACCTTCTCTTCACTGTAGACCCCCTTGAGCGCGCAGAAGAGGGCGCGCTTGTCGATATCCGTCCCGATGACCCTCAGGTCGTACCTCGCGCCGAGTCGCTGAAAATATTCCAGGAAGAGGATGGCGATGCTGTATGGCTCCTCTCCGGTGGCGCATCCAACGCTCAAGACGTTGATCCTTCGACTCCCCTCCTCCTCACGCAGCCGGATGATCCGGGGGATCACCAGGTCCCTGATCTTATCAAAGGTCTCTTGATTCCGAAAAAAACGGGTGACATTGATCGTCAGCACCGAAACGAGCTTCTTGTATTCGGCGGGATCTTTCTCCGCGATATCAAGGTACGCCTCGGTCGACGCGGCCTGTATGGCCCTCATCCTGACCTGAAGCCGTCGCCCGACATAGGCATCCTTATAAAGGTCCAGGTCGACGTTGCTGCCTCGTCTGAGCATCGCGCGTAACCTGGCAAACGTTCGGGGGGCCAGTATATCGTTTTCTTCTTCGCTTCCCGTCATATGGCGTTAAAACGGGAGCAGTTCTCTGATGTCTTTGGCGACACGCCGGCTCATGACGGAAATCAGCCCGAGGTTCGAGTCCCTCTTGGCGATGACCGTCAGCAACGCCTTCCCCTCGATGTCGGTCAACACGATCTGGCCCGACGAGCTCAGGACCAACGTGTTCTGGATGTCTCCTTTCTTGAGCTCCTTGACCGCCCGATTGATGACGCTCTGTGCGGCGGACGATATGGCCGCGATGATCTCCTCCTCAGCGCTTGTGGGGAGCGTCGACGCGAGCACCAGCCCTTCGTAGGTCTCCAGGACAATGGCCTCGATGCCCGGTATGCCCTCGGAGAGGTCTTTTATGGTCTTGTTCAACTCGACTGCTTTGTAGGTTCCCACGGCAATTCCTTAAATGGGTTAGAGTCCTTTGAGCAACGTATTGAGGACCTCAAGCGATCGCTTCTTGTCGGTGGCGCTGCAGCCGACGATCATCGAACGATCGTCCAGACCCAATTCCGCCGACAGCTCCTTTACCGAAAGCGCGCCGGAGAGGTCCTGTTTGTTTGCCGCAACCACGAACGGCTCTTCGAGGATGTCCTTGAAAAACTTGATGATCTCCCTGGCTTCCTTGAACCTCTTGTGATCGGATGAATCGACGACGACGATAAATCCGAGCATGTTTTCGGTGAGGACCTCCCACATGAAATCAAACTGCTGCTGGCCCGGGGTGCCGAAGAGATAAATTTTCCTGTCACCGAGTGTCACCCTCCCAAAGTCCATGGCTACCGTGGTCTCCCCCTTGATCGCCGCGTGTTCCGGCAACGTCACCTTCTTTTCGGTGCTTACCACATCTATCTCGCTGACCGTCTTGATGAATTGTGTCTTACCGCTGTTGAAAGGACCGGTCACGACTACCTTCAAGCGATGCATAGAAGGCCTCCTGTCCAAAGGAATCTATTCACCATAAAGTGGTGCTCGGAGTCGCATACGAGCCCCCCGGTTCCCTTGATGTCGGACCCTCCTCACGGGTATGCCGACCACAGCCCGGTTTGAACAAAAGAAAAGAGACAAACAATAAATATATTACTTTTATAGTATCTTTACCGACCGTAGTCAAGGAATTTTCAAGCGTCCTGTCCCATGAAAAAGGCCGCAACGTCTTCGATTCTTTCCGTTATTTGGAAATGGGAAAGGCTCTTCAGGATGATCTTGCCGTAGCTCCTCTGAAGAATCCTCGAATCAAGCACCACCAATACTCCCCGATCACTTTGTGACCGTATGAGCCTGCCCAATCCCTGCCGCAGGCTTATGACGGCCCGTGGGAGCTGATAGGAATAAAAGGGGTTCTGTTCGTGCGCGGCCAGGAACTCGAGCTTTGCCTCGATGATCGGATCGGCGGGCGAGTCGAAGGGAAGCTTATCGACGACAACCAGCGACACCGCCTCCCCGGGCACGTCAACCCCCTCCCAAAAAGACGAGGTGGCAAAGAGGACCGACGAGATATCGTCGCGCAGTATCTTAAGCAGCGTCGCCTTGGGCGCCTGACCCTGAATCATCATCGTGACCGGGATCCTCCCCTTGAGCGTCCGGTAGGCCGTCTCCATGTTTCGGACGCTCGTAAACAGGACGAGCGCCCGCCCGCGGCTCATGACCAGGAGCCGCTCGATCATGTCGATCGTCGCCCCGTTGAAATTGGTCCGATCCGGCGGCGGCAGGTCGGGGGGAACGAAAAGGAGCGTCTGGGCCTTCAGGTCAAAGCCGCTCGGGATCACCATGCCCTCTATCTCGTCTGTGAGCCCGATGCTCTTCTTGAAGAAATCGAATCCACCCATCACCGAGAGGGTCGCCGACGTGAAGATGATCGTATCGACCTTCCGGTAGAGCTTCTTGTCCAGCTCGCCTGTGATGTCGATAGGCGTCGCGCAGAGAAATGTCTCGCCGCCCCTCATGTCGTACCAGAAGACGTACTCCCGATCGGGCATCGTCGTGATAAATTCGAGATCACCCCCGATCTCCTCGGCGCGGTGAGCCATCGGGAGTATCCCCTCGTAATCCCCTGTTCCGCCCTGGATAGCTTCTTTGAGCAGTGTGAGCCGCACGCTCAGGGCTCCGGCGCGGGCGCGGTCGTTGTCGGTAAAGAAGTCGGAATAAATCCTCGTCTTTCCCTCGGACATCCGCGGCGCAAGACCGTTGAAGAAGTCGCCAGAGGCCTCGGTCACACTGAGGGCCGCACGATTGATCGGGGCATCGACGATCCGCTCGGAGCTCATCTCCCGATAGAGGTCGCGCACCAGCTCGTCGATCCGGTAGGGCGACACGGCAAGCGAGAAGAAAGAGAGACAGACCCGCTCGATATTGTGTGCCTCGTCCAGCACAACCGCATCGTAGCGGGGGATCACGCCCATGCCCCCTTTATCTCGTACCAGCAGATCGACGAAGAAGAGGTGGTGGTTTACGATCACGATATCGGCGGCCTGGGCCGCCCTCCTGACGCGGCTCACGAAGCAGTCGTCATAATGGGGACATTTTTGGCCGAGGCACGTCTCGGGGGACGACATTATATCCCTCAACAGATAGAAATCCTCCGGAAGGTCGGCGAGCTCCGCGCGGTCTCCGGTTTTCGTCTTTCTTGCCCACGATGCTATTTTGGCCGCCTCGTCGGCCGACCGTGCGAAAAACGACGTCCGCCGCATGAACCGCTCGTATTTTCGCAGGCAGAGGTAGTTGTTCCTCCCCTTGAGATGCACCGCCTGGACCCGTTTTCCGTAGGCGCGCTCAATGAGGGGGATATCGCCCTCGATGATCTGGTGCTGGAGGTTAATGGTGCCGGTCGAGACGACGACCCTCCTGCCCGACAGAAGCGCGGGAACCAGGTAGGCCAGCGTCTTTCCGGTTCCCGTCCCCGCCTCCACCATCAACGAGCGCCTATCCCTCAGCGCCGAGGATACCGCCCGTGCCATCGTGAGCTGTCCCTCCCGAAACTCGAAGCCGGAAAGCGCACGGGACAAGAACCCCTCTCTTCCGAAGAAATCGACGATTGTCTTTTCGTCTTCTTTTATATCTCCCACCGTTGACTTCTCTTCCACGCGATGGTATAAGAATAGAAACCGGCTTGGGCCGGTCGGCAGGACCGGACGGGCCTCTTTCGCATTGTACCTGAATCGGTCGGAATGATAAATAAAAAACCTCGGGACTAAAGGAGACGACGATGGCCGCGACGGATAATAAGGGACTGCAATTCTTTGTGACGTTGGTTGTCTTTCTCCTCCTCTTTCTCGGATTTTACTATTTCATGTCGAAGGGAGATAAGGGCAAGGAGACCGCAAAGGTAGAGATTGCGATCGCCTACGTCAACGACGGTGCGGCCTATATCTCCGGCCTTAAGGCGGAAAACGCATTGAAAATTGCGATCGGCGAGACGATCGTATGGGCCCCAAACGGCGCCGGCCTCTACTATCTGGACAACTACGCAAAGCTCAAATATTATGACATCAAGAGCACCGAGTCAAAAGACATCTTCATCAATGTCGCATCGTTTGCCGTCTCTCCCAAGGGCGATCTGATCGCCGTCGTGGAAAAAAATGAGGCGGGCCATCTCAAGATCATCACCAGCAGCGGGGAACCGGTCGCCGACCTCGACACCGGCACGGCGCCGTGCTGGTTTCGTGAGGGCGAGCGGATCGCCTATATCAGCGGGGGTGCCGTCTATGACGCCGCGGGCGGCGACTGGAACTCGTATCCGCTCTACAATGGGGCCCCTAACGACCTTTCGGTCTCTCCCGACGGCAAATCGATTCTCTTTACCGAATGGAAAGGCACTGAGAGCCGCCTCGTCCTCTTGGATATCGCCACGAAGGGCACGTCGGTGGTAGAGTCGGCCGCCTTCGAGGCCGCTCCGACGGACGCATCCCCCCTCGGTTTTTCATACCCCCGGTTCTTTGCCGACAAGAACGCGGCCCTCTTCGTCTATAACGACAAGAAGGGGGGAAAGATCTACCGATTCGATCGCGAGACGAAGGCGATAACGGGGATCTCCGACGAGGGGGGCCCGATCGATTCGCTCTCTATCTCCCCGAGCTCCGAGCTGGTCGCCTATTTCTTCATCCTCAAATCGAACTTCCCGAACTTCACCGAGAAGGTGGGCGACAAACAGGTGCCGATGGACTTCGGGCCGAAGGACCTGAACACCGACTCCATCGCGCGTCTCTACGCCCGGGGCGCCAAGGGGGAGATCGGCGGGGATAAGCTCAACAACCATAACACGAAACAGCTGCTCGACAGCGACGTGATCCGCATCGTCGACCTCAAGAGAAGTGTCGTCTGGTCGCTCGGCAGCGGCCAATACCCGGCGCTGAAATAGGCTTATGGGGGAGCAGTAACGCGATCGGCCGTGTCCGGACGCGATACCGGAGATGATAAAGAGAAAGGGAGATTTTTGGATCTCCCTTTTTTTGTGGCATATAGTGGCGGTCTTCCGGAAACCCGGGATAACCCGAGTCACTTGTTTCCCGATTCCGGAAAAGAAAACTTGTAGGGGTTCACATCGTGTGTCTTGTAACGGCGATCTGCTCTCATGCTGTTGTGTCCCGCGTATCAAAGATGAGACGGCGGCCTTTCTTGGGCTTACCCGTCCGCTAACGTGTCCTAAATTATGGAAGCCGACCACGTGTCAATACGTGAAGTCGGCCTTCTCGGACTTGCCGTCGTCTTTCCGCCCCGACTATCGGATGCGCATCCCTCCTATGGACAACCTAAAAACCCTCTACCGGCACCTTCAGGAAGCCCGCGATATGGACCTGCTCATCGAAGCTGCAGTCGGGGCAATCCAGGAAGTCCGCGTCGGAGTTATAGGTAAAGTCCTTCCCGTTGATAGTGCCGTAATAGTCACCGTCGGCCCACTTGTTTATGACGACGATCTTGTCTCCCTGTACATCCTTGACGACGGTAGGACCCGAGCCGCCGATTAGATAGACGGCGGCCGCGATCGCCACAACAAGGATCACGACGATACCGACGATCAGCACCGTTATGGTTCCTTTCTTTCTTTCAGCCACTATGCCGCCTCCCGTATAATCGCATATTATAGATTAATTAAAACATGGATCCTCTGATTTGTAAAGAGGCCGGCCCTTCTTTTCGCGAGCCCGTAAACGCCAAAGGGATGCGGGGACCATTTCCCGTCCATCGGGTCATCGGCCCGCAGGGAAGGTCTTGAGCGGGCATGGTGCGGGGTGTACCGTCTTCTCATCGGCCTCAGTATTGCGCGCCCTACCTTCGGAGCTAACCTTTCCGATCCCTTACATCCGGCAGCGCGTTTATCTCCCGCACCCGTTCCGGAGGATATTTATCGCTCCTGTCGAAGTTCAACAGCCCGTTCTTCTCGTTTTCGATGTCGTAGGCCTGGGTCAGGCAGTAGCCGGTGATAAGGGGGTACTGGTTCATAATCTCGACGTTATGCCTGAAATTTTCCATGAAACCGGCGCTTCCTTTATAATACCCGGCCCCGCCGAACTCGCTGATGACAAAGGGCTCGTGTCCCCCGTATACCCCCTGCCTGAGGTACGGCACCCGCGCCACGATGTGGGTGAGGACTATATTTATAAGCATCTTGGGCAGCCTCATGAACTGGCGCGACATTTTTCGTCCATCGCCGAGGATTTGGTAAAGACGATGGATTTTTTTATCCGTGTCCAGGTAGTGGTGTACATCCACGATATCGGTGATCACGTGATCGTAGCCCGAGTTGTCGATAACCAAGATGTTCGGGTTGAGCTCCTTTACTTTCCGGTACATCGCCTGCAGGAATTCCCGCTTCTTTCTGCTCCAGAGGATCCCGTAGACGCCCCATGACTCGTTGAAGAGGACGACCGCCATAATACAGGGATGACACGCGTCCCGCGCCATCACCTCCTCGAGCTCTCCCTCATACTGGTTTTCGTCCACTCCTCCGAAGAGGAACGGCGACGGCATCTCCTCCCAGACGAGAAGCCCGTGCTTATCGCACAACGCCAGGTATCTCGGGTCCTCGATCTTCTCGTGTATCCTGATCCCGTTGAACCCGAGCGACTTGTACGTGATGATCTCCCTTTCAAACACGTCCTCATCCGTCGGAGAGTAGTGTCCCCCCGGATAGTATCCCTGCACGAGCAGCATCTTCAGGTAGACCGGCTCCCCGTTCAGGAGGATCCTCCCGTCTCTGGCTTCCACCCTCCTGAGGCCTACCCGCGACGACGACCCGGTCGCTCGCGGTCCCGCTTTCATCAAAGAGCGTGATCTCGACCCGGTAGAGATGGGGGTGTGTGACCGACCAGGGCCGCGGATTGGCGATGTGGAATGTCTTTTCGAGGGCGCTCCCTGCGATGGAAACTTTTCCTGCGCGGCCACGCGGCCGTCGGAGTCGATGACGCGCACCTCGCACAAGGACGTACCCCGTGCCTCGATGTCGGCCGCGACGGTCACGCGGTCCATATCCGGCACAAGGGTGAGGTGCTTGATATACGAATCGCCCGTGGCGGAAAGGAAGACCGGCTGCCAGATGCCGCTGGCCGGCGTATAGAAGACGGCGGAGAGCTTTTCCCAGACGTATTGCTTTCCGCGCAGGGTCCCTCTCTTCGGGTAATCGGCCACCCTCACCGAGATCCTGTTGGACACCTGGAGAAAATCGGTTATCTCAAAGGAAAAGGGGGTATATCCGCCCCGATGGCCGCCGAGGTGATTCCCGTTTATCCAGACCTCCGCCTCGTAGTCCACGGCGCCGAAGTTGAGGAAGAACCGCGTCCCCTCAGGGAAATCTTCACGACGAAGCTCCCGCGCATACCAGAAGAGCGGAAAGATCTGTCGGCCTTCCAGTCCGCTTGCCTCGCTCTCAAGACAAAAGGGCACGCGGACGGTATCGGGGAGACGTCTACTAAACCACGCCTCCTTGATCCCCGAGTCTTTCGGGTCGAATGCAAATTCCCAGTCGCCGTCAAGTGACAAGCAGTGCTCCCGCACCATATCCGGCCGCGGATAGTTCATGGCAAGACTCCTAAAAGGGACATCTCCCTCAGACACGGGAAAGCAGCCGCCGGAGCTCTGTGGGCACGCACGATGGGGCAGTAGCTCACAGTACGCGATGAGATGTGCTCACTTCGCTCGTCCCTTCGCCCCCCGTCCCCGCTCGATCAGGTCTTCCCCAAAGTGCTCATAGGCCTCGGGAAACTTCTTCAAAAAGAGCGGCTTCTTGCCGGACGGGATCTTCAGCTCGTAGTTCGCTTCGTCCGGCGGAGTAACCCCCCTGAGCAGCTCGGGATTGAGAGCCCCAAGCGTCTTCTCCTGCACCCCCAACACCTGTGCGAAGAACCAGAGCGGCAGCCCCCCCGGCACCCAGACCTTGTCGTACGTAAACGGGACGACGCCTGCGGGCGGTGCGAACCCGTAGCGTTTCGGATCCTGCATGATCGCCATGATGGCAAGCACCCGCGGGACGTAGCCCTGGGCCTGGAACGTCAGCTTGCCCATCTTACCCATCTCCCACAGCGAAAGCGACCCGCACGATTCGATCGCGGAATTAACCGATCCCGACCCGCAATTGTAGCCCGCCAGCGCCAGCTCCCAGTTGGAAAACGACGCAAAGAGCCCCGAGAAATATTTCGCCGCGGCCGTCGTTGATTTCTCGAAGTCGCGCCGCTCGTCCACCCAGTCGTTCATCTTCATCCCGAACCCCTTGGCCGTCGTCGGGATGAACTGCCAGGGCCCGCCAGCCCCCATCACGGAGACGGCCGTGGGGTCAAAGCCGCTCTCGAGGATCGCCACGTAGACCAGCGCCTCCGGCACGCCGCGGCTTCTCAATATCCCCTTCATCAGCGGCGAGAACCTTTCGGCCGTCGCCAGCCACCTGTTAACCGAATAGGGCGCCTTTTTCAGCGTCTCGATCTCTTCTCTCACCTGTTCGTTGACGACCAAGGGAATCTCGACGGGCGGCTGTGAGCAGGTGGCGACGATCTCCTGGCCCTTTTCTGTCTCTGGCACAGGCAAGGGACCCGTCGCCGTCAGGGCCGCTCGCAGCCCGATAGGCAGATTATCATGCAAAGGAAGGCGGGTATGTTTCTCATAATTCTCTTTCGACTATATCGTTGAGGCTTTTTCTACTGTAGCGAAAAACGGGCCCTGCGTCAAGGGTGAACAGCCTTGCCGTGCCCGGCGTCTCCAAATTTGTTGACAAAAAAACCTTTTAATCATACTATCTTATAAGTCATTACGGGGGCGCTCATGGAAACAAGCAGTCTGATCAGCGAAGTCCGCTCCCTCCTCAAAAAGAGGAACGCGATCTTCCTTGCCCACAACTACCAACGGCCCGAGGTTCAGGACGCCGCCGACCTGACGGGAGACTCCCTCGGGCTCTCCATCGCGGCCGCCGCCACCACGGCCGATATCATCGTCTTTGCCGGCGTTCATTTCATGGCGGAAAGCGCGGCCATCCTCTCTCCCAATAAGACGGTCCTCATCCCCCGGCCGGAGGCGGGGTGCCCCATGGCCGACATGATCACCAAAGAGGACGCGCTTGACTTCAAGAATCGATACCCCGGCAGCAACGCTTGTCACCTACGTCAACTCTACGGCCGACGTAAAGGCGGTCACGGATATCTGCTGCACATCGGCCAACGCCGTGAGCGTCGTCAAGTTCTCTGGATGCCGACGTCGTCCTCATGGCGCCGGACAGAAACCTCGCCCACTGGACCGCCCGCTTTTCCAAGAAAGAGATTCACTGGTGGGACGGCTTTTGCCCGACCCACGAGCGGTTGACCGCCGATGAAGTGAAGGCGGTGAAGGCCAAGCACCCGGATGCCTTTTTCATCGCCCATCCGGAGTGCCGCCCCTCGGTGGTCGACCTGGCGGATAAGGTCGCCAGCACCTCCGGAATGCTCGATTTTGTCAAGACATCGTCCCTGAAGAAATTTATCATCGGCACGGAGCTTGGTATCCTTCACCCGCTCAAAAAGGCCAGCCCGGACAAGACGTTCATACCGGCCGCCGAGCATATGATCTGTCCGAACATGAAGCTGACCACGCTTGCGGACGTGCTGGAGATGTCTGGCGAGACACGAAGAACGTCGTAACCGTCGCCCCCGACATTCGCCGATTCGCCAAGGAGGCGCTGGACCGCATGCTCGCCGTCAAGAGGGTGGATTAGGAGAGCCGGGGGAAGTCGGGGAGCTCGACCTCTCGACGGGTGGGAGCGATCGTTTTACCGACGCCACGTGCCGACCCCGCGGACTCTTCTACGGCGGCTTGACTATCACACGGGCACGCCTGCGACTTTCTTGGATAACCGATACGGTGGCCAACCCGTAAGAAATAGGGCTTTTTCAACATGGTAAGGGGGAATTCATGATCGGAAGAGTTCTTGGGTGCGTACTGACCGTATGCGCGATCATCTTACTCTATGCGTCGGGAGGGAGCGCCCAGCCCGACAATCCATATGCGGAGATACAGCCGCTGCTTGACGAAAAGACCGCCGTCCTCGTCTACGATACACCCTCCATGAAGGTCGACGTCATCAGAAGTGGCTCCGTCGTCACGAGGGAGCTTCTCAAGACGGAGGAGCCCGTCGAGGTGAAGCTCGACTTCTTCACGGACATCCTTGAATCGCTCAACGCCATGACCCCTTACCAGAACGAATCCGCCGAGCTCTATACGATCCTGATCGCGCCGGTCGTCGGCGATCTCTCGGGCATCACTCGGCTCGGGATCATTCCCGGCAGGACCCTCTCGGGCCTCACGTTTGCCGCCCTCGTCGGCAAGAAAGACCCAAAGCGGCCGCGATTCCTGATCGATGATTTTGCCCTCTTTTACGCGCCCTCGCTTGCCCTCATGAAGCAGGCGCTAACGACCGACAAATCCGCGCTTGTGGGCGGCATCGTCATGGGCAACGCCAAATATCCCGCGGGCTGGGGCGCACTCAAGATGGCGCCCATGGAGATGAGCGATGTGACGTCCTTTGTGCCCGGGTCGGTGATGTTTGATGGTGCGGCGGCCGGTGAATCAGCGCTCAAGAGCAAGCTTGCCGAGGGACCGATCTCGGTCCTGCACCTGACCACCCATTGCTCCATCAGGCCCGGCTCGGATGATGAATCAAAGATACTCCTCTCCGGGGGTGGTGGAGACGACGGCAACCTGACCGTGTCCGAGGTCTCGTCCATGAAGATGGACGTCGATCTCGTGACGATCTCGGCCGATCGCGCAGGTGTGACGTGGGGAACGTCATACGGTTTCCCGGGAGCCTTTCTGTCCGCGGGGGCGGCCTCCGTGCTTGCGCCGATCGGAAAGATCGACAGAGGGATGACGGCAAACCTTATGAACTTCTTCTACACGAATCTCCCCACCAACGACAAGGCCGAGGCATTGAGGCGTGCCCAGCTGATGATTGTTGACTTCGAGAAGAATCTCGGACGGTACCGGTTTGCACACCCCGGCTTCTGGGCTTCCTTCGTCCTTTACGGGAGCTATAGATAGGCCTTCGTGCCGAACGGTCGCGACGGGCGCGATCTATGTCGAGTCTTTTCGACGGGCAACGTTTATGGTGTCTCTTTTCTCACCGGTGGCCCCCGGGAAATCAGGTTTCCCCGGGGCGATACTGGAGGTAAACGATTAAGGCCTTAGTAACCGGAGCCGGATCATTTGTAGCCAG
Organism: uncultured delta proteobacterium; assembly: GCA_963792965.1. Lineage (GTDB taxonomy): Bacteria > Desulfobacterota > Zymogenia > Zymogenales > Zymogenaceae > CAWBYW01. The sequence continues at coordinate 127,737 of CAWBYW010000030.1, forward strand.
GAGCCTGATCTACAGGCTTCTGTGCCTCGGTTTCTCCGTAAGGGGTTTCGACGTGGTCCCCGTCGATGACCCCATAAGCGACGTGGAGTATCTGTCGGGCGACGTTACGAGGGCCGGGCTTCTCTCGGAGATGGCACACGGGGTGGACCACATCTTTCACCTCCTCAGAATATCTCCGAAAGAAGCGCACAAAAAGACGAGGGGCGTCTCACCGGGCCTTGCCGCGGCCATCAAGCTTATCACCCTTGCCGAAAGCCTCTCGGTGAAGAGCTTTGTCTACCTGTCGGGCGCCCAAGTCTACGGCACTCCCAAGGAAACGCTCATCGACGAAACGGACAGGCGTCGTCCCATCAGCCCTCTCGGCAAAGAATACCTCTCGATTGAAAACTACCTCATCGAGGCGGGCGCCCAGCGGGACATCACCGTCGTGATCCTGAGGTCGGCCCCGGTCATCGGATGGGGTACGCCGGAAAGCCTCTTCCCGAGCCTTTTTCACTCTTTCAAGAACGCCCTCGTGGGCCGGCCGCTCTATATAATCGGCCGTGGGCGTCGCCTGGTGCAGTATATTGATGTCGAAGACCTCGCCTCCGCGATGGTGCGGGTCGTCAGGGCGCCGCGGGCGGGCGGCCTTATCCTCAACGTCGCGGCCGAGGATGTCATCACTCAGCGCGAGCTTTCCGATTTTATCTTCGAGTCATTTGGAAGTGCGTCTCAGCTGGTTACCCTCCCCGAGGCCGTGCTCCCGGCCCTGGGCGTCATGAAGCGGCTGGGCGTTTATCCGATCGGAACGGACGCTCACTACCTCTTTTACCCCCAGACAATCATTGATCCCAGCCGGGCCAAAGAGCTCCTCTCTCTTACCCCCAAGAGAATCACCGAATCGCTCTCGGAGACGTTTGGGTACTGGATGGGAACCCCCCAGACGGAATGAGAGGTCGGCGGCCTTCCATGCATGCGCGGTGGATATGAGGATATCGTGCCGCTTAGGAGATCGCCGTCTTTGATTTCTAAACTCTGAGGCCTTTCCCCTCTATTTTTCCGTTTCCGCCTGCCATTCCTCCTTCATTATCCCGAAGAGCACCATATCCCGGTACTCCCCCCAGCGGAAGATGTGCCGGCGCTGCCGCCCTTCCTCTTTCATTCCGAGCTTTTCCATCACGTGGCCGGAGGCCGGGTTATCGGCGAAGTGGCCCGCGTGTATCCTCACCAGATCCAGCTCCCTAAATCCGTAAGCGAGCACCGCGCGCGCCGCCTCGGTCGCCAGGCCGCGCCCCCAATATTGTCTCCCGATCCAGTAGCCGAGCGCGGCATGCCGGTGCTCCCGGGCGATTGTGAGCCCGACCGACCCGACGAGCACGCCGGTCGCGGCCAGTGTCACGGCGAAGACCGCGGACTTACCTGACCGATATTCCCTCCGGTGGGCCGCGATCCACCGTTTGGCGTGGACCTCCTCGTACGGATGGGGAATCAGGAGGGTGTTTTTCGATATCTCCTCGTCGTCGGCCAGCCGAGCTACCTCGGGGATGTCGGATTCCTCAAACGGCCTCAGCACCAATCGCTCGGTGGTGAGGGTAGGTTGTCTCTTCATGTCCTGTCCTGTTGGCCGGTTGTTGGCACATCTTGCTCTATTATCCCGTAAGTGAGAAAAAGGGCAAGCCTTTTGTCTCTCCGGGCGTTTGGCAGCCCGTAAGCTCAATGGAGCCCCTGGGGACGTGAGGGAGAGGATTGCCCGCGGGCCTCGGTATGCCCTCTTCCAAGGGTCGCCCAAAGGCGTGGCGCGGACGCGCCCGAAGGCCGCGTAACTTTTTTTACCGCAGAACAGAGACTTTTTTGTTGACAGAGGTCTAAATATAGTTCAATATGCTAAACATAGTTCATCCTATGATACGGCAATTAATGTAAAACTCTCAATCCTTCCCTTTCATGAACGATATTTACATTCCGGTTGTCGCCAACCTCAGAGGTATCTCAGGTTTCGGGCAGCCCGGAAAGATGGTGCGGGTTCGGCTCAATGACCATTGTCGGATATTGTGGATAGAAGGAGGCCTGGAAATGTACACGGGAAAGGATATCCTATTTGGGTGCTCGTACATGCCGGAGGAGGTGGTGTCGGCGGCGGGGCTTCGTCCGGTGCGCCTGTTTCCACGCGCTCGCCCGTCGGACGCGGATGCCCACATCCACCCGACGACCTGCCCGTATATCAGGAGCATCATGTCCGCGGGGATTACCGGCATCGCCGCGGGGGCGGGCGGGATGGTGGTTGTCAACTCATGTGACGGGATGAGGAGGCTCTATGATGCGTGGGCCCACTCGGTGAAGAATGTCCCTGTCGTCTTTCTCGACGTGCCTCAGAAACGGGACTCGGATGCCGTCGATCTCTTCGCCGCCCAGATAGAGCGGTTCAGCCGGCAGATCGAGCACGATTTTGGCGGCTCGCGGCCCTCCGGGGATACGGTGGAGCGGGAGATCGTCAAGAAAAATGCGGTGCGTCGGAAAATGATGGAGCTCTTTCGGCTCCAGAGAGAGGGCGGCCCGGCCGTCAGTGGAAGCGCCGTTTTTTCCCTCCTCACGGACGTGGCAGCCGGAGATCCGGAGATAGCCGCCGACAGGATCGACAGTCTTATCGCCGGACCCGGTCGGGAGACAACCACCGGTGTAAAGAGGCGGATCGTCGTCTCCGCAAACGTCATGGATCGGCCCGATCTTATCGAGATCATCGAGCGCAACGGAGCCTCGGTCGTCGCGCTGGATATATGCATCGGCCAGCGAAGCTACGAAACTCCGGTGGCCGAGGGCACGGCCGATCCTGTCCGCGCCATCGCCGAGCGCTACCTGACGCGGCCTCCCTGCTCACGGATGGACGGAATGGATGACCGGATTAACTACTTGGTGGACCTCGCCCGTGCTTCCCGCGCCGACGGCGTTATATTGACCACGGTGAAATACTGCGACTCGTGGCTCTACGAGCTGCCATTCCTGAAGGAGCGCCTGGAAGGCGCGGGCCTGCGCGTGCTGGTCCTTGAAAACGACTACGAGTGGTCGGGACTTGGCCAGATGAGGACACGCCTCGAGGCATTTCTGGAGACCCTGCGATAGGAGGGAATATATGCTGAAGACGATTCTTACCGAAATGAAGCGGCGCGCCCAGAACGTGCTGGCAAAAAAGGAGGACGCCGGGGCCCGCTGGAGTTCGGCGTGGGCCGACCTCCTCCTGGAGGCCTTCGAGGGGAAAAAACCGGTGGTTTACAGCTCATTTTACTCCTTTCCGACGGAGATACTTCACGCAGCGGGCGTTGTCCCATTCGATTTCGAGTTGGCCTCCTCTATGCTCGGGTTTCTCGATGTCAACGGTGACCTGCTGGCAGAAGCCGAGAATCGCGGATTCTCGACGGACATCTGTTCCGTCCACAGGGCGTCCCTCGGTTCGTACCTGAGGGGCTATCTTCCCAAACCCGATCTCCTGGTCACGACGTCCTTCTACTGCGGCGGCAAGGCCAAGACCAACGAGGTTTTCTCGCGTATTACAGGTGTGCCCGCCTCTTTTCTCTGGGTGCCCCAGGAGATAACCTCGGAATCGGTACGCTACGTGGAAAAGCAGCTGCGCCAGATAGCCGGCCGGATCGCGGAGCTTACCGGGCGCCCCTTCGACGAGGATCGTCTGGTTGAGGCGGCCAGGCATTCCAACAGGGCGCTCGATGCTCAACGCGAGCTTCTCTCTCTTCTCGCGCACCGCCCCGCCCCGTGGGGAGGCGATCAGCTATTTAACTACTCGTTCTTTTCCCATATGTACGACGGATCTCCGATACAGGCCGATATCCATAGAGGTTTCGTCAGCAAGCTCCGCGCGCGGATCGAGGCCGGGAAACTCCGAGAAGAAAGGCACCGGGCCTTCTGGTATGCCTGGGCGCCGGCCTACAAGAATACGATCTTCGATACCCTCACCCGGCACGGCGTCTCGGTGCCCGTTTGTGAGACATTTCTGATCCATTGGGACCCGATCGATGAGACCAGGCCCTTCGAAGGGCTCGCCCTCAAGTGCCTGAGGAATCCCTTTATCGGTCGGGTTGACAGGAGAATCGGGCTCCTCGATACGGTCGTGGACGAATTCGGCATCGACTCCGCAATACTCCTGGCCACACCGGCCTGCCGGCACTCGAAGGGAAACTGGGCGATCATGCGTGAGGCCTGTTCGCGACGTGGTATCCCCCTGCTGGTGCTTGACGTGGATATGGCCGACCCGAGGACCTGGGCCGATGAGCAGACCCAAGGGAGGCTGGAGGGATTCGTGGAGATGCTGGATGGATGAGGCGCTGCGCATAGTGATACTGTGCCGGGCCACACTCATCACGCGGACGGACGTATTTTTTAAGATAATCGCCCGGAGGAGGTAGGTGATGTTCAAGATGATGCTCACCGAGATGAAGCGTCAGGCGACGGCGGCGCTCTCCGAGAAACGGGACGCCCGGGCGCTCTGGTTCAGTGAATGGGCCGGGCTCTTCCTGAACGCCTACGGAGCGGAGAGGCCGGTCGTCTATACGTCGTTTTACGCCTTTCCCATGGAGATCCTCCATGCGTGCGATATTGCCCCTTTCGACTTCGAGCTGGCTTCCTCCATGCTCGTCACGCTCGATATTGGCCCGGATCTCATCAAGGAGGCCGAGGACCGGGGGTATTCTCCCGACATCTGCTCGTTTCATCGGGCGTCCGTTGCATCCTATTTCCGGGGCTACTTCCCGAGGCCGGATCTTTTGATCACGACCTCTTTTTATTGCGACGGTAAGTCCAAGACCAGCGAGATACTCGCGTCCCTCTACGGGAAACCCCACTGCCTGTTGTCCGTCCCACATGAGATAACGGCCGAGTCGGTCCGGTATGTCGAAAGACAGCTCAGGGACATCGCAAAAAAGATCGCCGCGCTCACGGGCCGGCCGTTTGATGAGGATCGGCTGCGGGAGGCCGTGCGAAACTCGAACCGCGCGCGCACGGCACACGGTGCGTTTCTGGACGTCCTCAAGCACCGGCCCAGTCCGTGGGGGGGCAATCAGCTCGTCAACTACTCGATTTTTTCCCGGATGCTGGACGGATCGCCCGTCCAAGCCGAGATCCACGAGGGGTTCGTAGACAAGTTCCAGGAACGGATCACATCCAAAAAGCTGCGGCCGGAACGCCACCGCCTCTTCTGGTACGCCTGGGTGCCGGCGTATAAAAACGCGATCTTCGATATCCTCATGCAACACGAGGTCGCGATACCCGTGTGTGAGACATTCTTAATCCACTGGGATGAGATCGATGAGAAGCGTCCCTTCGAGGGGCTTGCCCTCAAGTGCCTGAAAGACCCGTTCATCGGCCGGACAGAGAGGAGGACCGATATCCTCGATACAGTCGTCGAACCGTTCGGCATCGACGGGGCGCTCCTCTTTGCTACCCCCGCCTGCCGGCACTCGAAGGGGAACTCGGCGTTGCTGAAAGACGCCTGCGCGCGCCACGGCATTCCCCTTCTCGTGCTTGACATGGACATCGGCGACCCCCGTGGCTATTCGGAACAGCAGTCCAGGACGAGGCTTGAGGGCTTCATCGAATCGCTGGACTCACGACATAGCTCGGAGGGATAAATCACGGGATATCTTCTGACCCAGCGGGCGACAGATAGGCAATAGACACGCCCCATTTTCGTCTGTATAGGCATCGGCGATAGACTCTAATTGCGGAGGTGACCATGAGAACGGTTGAGGGAAGGGAGCTGAAAGAGCTCCTCATCAAGAACTGGATGACCCACGACGCCATGTGGCTCTACCAGTGTGTCCAGCACTTCGGCATGGAGAAGACCAACGTCGTCAACAAGGCGGCGGTGCGCTCCATGGGCGCGATCGAGGGAAAGCGCCTGAAAAAGGCCCTCGGGGTCGAGCGCATCGAGACGTTCGAGGAGTTCAGGGAATTTTTCGTCGGGGCGATGGATATCGTGATCAGCGATTTCATGAAGTCGTCGTTTACCTTCCCGGCGCACAATCGCGTCCAGGTGAATGGAAGCGCTGCTTTGCCTACGAGGGCATGAAGAAATACGGCATGATCGACCAGTATCAGTGCGGCATCATGGACCGGGTGGAGGGGTGGTTCGACGGCCTCGGGATACCCTATACGGTGACTCCAAAGGTCGACGGGTGCATGATGCACACCGAGGGGAGGTGCTATCGGGATTATCGGTTCGAGTTCACAGAATAATATAATAAACGGAGGAGGAAATCATGGAAATCGGTCAGGAAATCTGGGATATGGTCCAGAAACACCTCGGCTATACGGACGAGGAGATGAAGCTTTTCCGTGCGGACCCGAAAAATGAGCACGTCATGAAGCTCTCGCCGGCGCTCATGAATAAGACCATCGTCTTCGAGGTAGTCTCATCGCATGGATGCAACAGCCAGCATAAGGTCGGCGACAAGTTCTATCTGGACGGCGCGGGCAATCTCATCACAAAGCTCAACCCGAAAAAGATCTGCGTCTACGCCCTCAACGTTATGGCGCTTCCGGTGTTTGCCATGAACGAGCTCTTTTACGCCGGGGTCGATCCAAACGAGATGCGGTTCAAGCGGGGCTCCTGCTTCGACGTGGGGGTGCGCTGCGGGGGCTGGGGTCAGATCGTCATGGAGATGCGGGTCGAGGATCGCAAGAAGACCGTCTGAGGTCGGCCGCCGCCCATCTCGATGCGTCCCGTGACGATGGTGCGTCGTTGTGCTTTTACAGAGAGCATGATAATATATATAATCGTATATAGACACGGTGTGCCCCGAGAACAGGTGTGATTTTGTTTGACACCTGGGGACCCACCCACTATCCACAGCGTGGAATTATTAAGGAGGACACGATGGCTAACTATCTCGTGGATGAGCGGGACCAGAAGTTTGTCCTCTTCGAGCAGCTGAAGATGGACGAGCTGACGAAGTTCCCGAGGTATGCGGACTTCTCGCGGGAGATATTCGACATGACCCTCGAGGAGGCCAAAAAGTTCGCGGTGGAAGTGCTGGAGCCGACCGTTGAGGCCGGAGAGAAGGAGGGGTGTACCCTCGTTGACGGGCAGGTCCACGTACCCCCGTCCTATCACGAGGCCTACCGCCGCTTCAAGGAAGGTGGATGGATCTCCATGGCGCAAAGCCCCGATGTGGGGGGGCAGGGGATGCCCTATGTCCTCTACGTCGCCACGCGGGAATATTTCAACTGCAACTGCGCCTTTAACGCCTATCCCGGCCTCGCGGAAGGGGCGGCGCACCTGATTGCCACCTTCGGCACGGACAAACAGAAGTCGAAATACCTCGACAAGCTCCTTTCCGGCCGGTGGGGGGGCACCATGGTCCTCACCGAGCCGAACGCCGGCTCCGACGTGGGCGCGCTGTCTACCACCGCCAAGAAGAATGCTGACGGCTCTTATTCTATCACGGGCACCAAGATCTTCATCACCGGCGGCGATCAGGACCTCACCGAGAACATCCTCCATCCGGTCCTGGCCAGGATCGAGGGTGGGCCGGCGGGCACGAAAGGCATTTCTCTCTTCCTGGTGCCGAAGTTCCTCGTCAAGGATGACGGAGGCCTAGGCCCCCGAAACGACTATACTATCGACGGCCTGGAGAAGAAAATGGGGTTCAAGGGCTCGTCCACCTGCCTCATGAACTTCGGCGACAACGGCAAGTGCTACGGCGAGCTCCTGGGCGAAGAAAACCAGGGGATGCGCATCATGTTCGTCATGATGAACGAGGCGCGTATCGCCGTGGGCATCATGGGGCTCGCGGCGGCCTCCCGCTCCTACCTCTATTCGGTCAAATATGCAAGGGAGCGGCTCCAGGGGTCGAGCCTGGCCAACTTCCGGGATCCGACGGCCCCGCGCGTGCCGATCATCAACCATCCGGATGTCCGCAGGATGCTCCTCTGGATGAAGTCGATCGTCGAGGGCCTGAGGGCCGTAATCTACTACGCCGCCTACTGCGAGGACCGCTCCCGGGCGGCCGAAGCGGAAGAAGAGCGAGAAAAGTGGCACGGGTTTGTGGAGCTGCTTACTCCGGTGGTCAAGTCCTACGGCTCGGACATGGGCTTTTTTGTGGCCAATCAGGGCGTCCAGGTTTACGGGGGCTACGGGTACATATCGGACTATCCGATGGAGCAGATTCTGCGGGATTCCCGGATCGCCCCGCTCTTCGAGGGGACCAACGGGATCCAGGCGCTGGACCTCGTGGCGCGAAAGCTCGGGCAGAAGAAGGGGAAATATCTCGCCGATTTCATCGACGAGATGAACCGCATCGTAACGGAGAACGCAAAAGACAAGAAGCTGGCGGATCTTATCAAGAAGCTGAAGTCCGGAATCGATCTCCTTTCCGATCTGGCCGCCTTCTTCGCCCAGTGCTCCGTCCAGGGGAAATTCCTGGTCCCGATCGGGAACGCCTATCCCTTCCTGAACCTCATGGCGACCGTCGTATCGTCATGGATGCTCGTCTGGCAGGCGACCATCGCCCAAAAGAAGCTCGACGGCATCGTGAAGGAGCACGGGGTCGACCCCAATAATTGGGAGCAGTGGGCGCGCCTGCTGGCCGAAAACCCCGAAGCCTCGTTTCTGGCCGGTAAGATAACGACGGCGAAATTTTACCTCAACCATGTCTTGCCGGAGGCCCAGGCGATCGCCACGGCCATACGCTCGGAAGATATGTCGATCATGGAGATGGCGGAAAGCTCGTTCGCCTCGTAGCGCCTGCCGTCCGGTCGCGTCGATCGCTGCGGACATCGCTCACGATGATTGAGGCCGGCCGACGAAACAATCCATGGGCAGCCCATCGGGACGCCCGGTTTTGTTTGACAAAGTGAATATTGTTTACTATGATACCAAAGGTCTTGCCCTGACGGAACACGTCTATTCCCGGGATCCTTGCGTGTCCTCTTGAGGGCGTCTTTTTATCGGGCTCACGCTCGATCATCGCGGTTCTCATCGCTTTCCCGCGGGGAGTAGGAGTTCATGGCCGGCCTCACCTTTGACGACCTCAAGGAACAGGAACGGGAAGCCCGCAAGGAGCTGATCGTTCGCGTGACGCAGAGGCTCCTCTCCGAAAAGAATTTCAAGAGTGTCACTATCCGGGATATCGCGGAAAACGTCGGGGTGAGCCCCGCGACCCTCTACCGTTACTACGAGAGCCTCGACGAGATATTCCTTGCCGTCTTCTATTGGGGCACGCAGGAAATCGTCGACCTGATCGGGCGCGAATGCACCAACGAAAAGAAATGCACGATCAGGAGGCTTGCCGAGGTCTATATCGCCTACCTCAACCAGAACCCGTCCTATTTCCAGATGATGAGCCTCTTCATGCCGCGGGGCATGCTCTCCGACGAAAACGAAAAGATTTTCAGCCCCGTGATGAAAAGGCTCCTTGAGCTCATCGAAGAGGTGATCACGAGCGCGGGCTATCAGGGAGACACGAAGCTGATGTCTCACGCCCTCTTCTCGGCACTGAACGGCATCATGACCACCTACGCCCAGAACCCGGGGATGAGCCTGGACGAGATCAGAAAGTACACGGTGATCCTGGCGGGATTTATCGCCGACTTCTTCGAGATGGGCGCAAAGCGGGGCTACTACTGATATCCTTCCCGCGTGGAGCTCGGCATGACCGGCCGCCTTCCGGAGGGCCTCACGAAAAAGTACACGGGAGCATCCATGCTCTCGGCGATTCCTTTGTCGTCCCGGTCACTTTATCGTCGTCTCTTCTCGGGTTTTCGGATTGAACGTTCTCTCGGAATACGATACGGAGTCTCATCTACCGATGCCGGAAGAATATGATGTCATAGTTATCGGATCGGGCTTTGCCGGCCCCGTGGCGGCAAGAAAATGCGCACGTCATGGTCTCAAAACCCTCATGATCGAGAGGTCCGAGAGCGTCGGCGAAAAAGTCATCTCAGGCCTCACGATTCCCATCTACGGGTTCCTGTTCGGTCCCGATTATATCCGGGACGGCAATCCGCCGATCGAGAGGCCGGCGGACGGCATTATCAACTATATCGTGAAGGATATCGACACCGGCGATATCGAGATTGACGACACCCTCAAAATCCCCCGGCCCTTCTCGCCGGTTGTGGCATTCGGCTACAACGCCTACTGCATGGACTTCTGTCAATGGGAAGCAAGAAGGGCGGTCGAGGCGGGCGCCGAGCTCCTGACATCCACCACCGTGATCGATCTGATCGACCAGGACGGTTCTGTGAGAGGCGTGATCATCGAGGACGGCCGCCGGCTGCGATCTAAAATCGTCATAGACGCGGAGGGCAGCCAGGGGCTCGTGGCCGTCAAGGCGGGCGTCAGGAAAAAATACCCGCCCGAGGCGATCTCCCTTGCCGACACCTATGACTACGTGATGCCGAAGGACAAGATCGACGAGCTATTCGGACATTCCATCCGCTTCTGCTGGGGATGGGACGAGCAGAAGATCGCCCCGCCGCTCGGGTACGGGAACGGCCTCATGGTCTGGCCCTACCGCGAAAGCGTCCATTTCATGCAGGACCAGTGCCTGAGGCTCGAGGGAAAGCGGGTGGTAAACCTCAGGAAGGCGTTTGACGAGTACCACGAAAGGATTACCACGAAACTTCCCTGGTGGAAGGACCGGGTCGCCCCGAGCATAAGCCTCAGGGCGCGGATGTGGGAAGGGTTTGAGATATTCGTGGGCCTGGACGACGAGCTTCGCGCCCTCCCGAATCATGCAGACGGCGTGATCCTGATCGGGGACACGGCGGGCCTTGAGAGCACGGAGCTGTGCGACGGGGTCCCGGCCGCGTGGTTTTCCGCCGATATCGCCGCCGACGTGGCGATAAAGGCCGTAAGGGCCGGCGACACGTCGCGGGCGTTCCTGAAGAGATATGACAGGGAGATAAAAAGGCATCCGATCATCCAGTGGTCAATCAGGGCGACAAACCGATACAACCTGAGGAAGGCGCAGAAAAGCCACGACGAAAAGGAGCTGAAGAGATACATTCACCACGGCTGGGGCATGGGGGCGCTCGCGCAGGTGAGCACGCCCCTGATGAGAACGCTCCTTCTTTCGCTGGTGAAAAACCCTCGCGTTATCACGTCCTGGATACGGATGTTCTTTCGTTACTACTACAATTGGCATCACGGGCACTTTGATGACGATCGGATAAGGACGGTCCCCGGGAAATCATATCCGATCAGGAAAGCGGCTAATGGAAAGGCCTTTGCGGTTTTGATGCGCGCACTGGACATACTTCTGTTCGTCTTCGACCCCCTCGTGAGGATGGTCGCGCTGGTGGCGATACCGCTGTCGTGGTTAGCCAATCCATTGGCACGGGTCTCCCTTCCTGTCCTGGAACCGATCTACGCACGGCTCCTGGGTGCGACCGAGGACGCCTCGGATCGCTTAAGCAAGAGACTCGTGGCCTTCACGGTGGGTGCGGACCCTTCGGTATTTGACGCGCCGACCAGGAAAGGGAAAAAGCGAGATGGATCAGACAAATAATAGACTGCCGGGTGTCCAGTGGGTAGGAGGAACGGGCGATTTCATCCGAATAGACGGCGAAAAGTGCACCGGCTGCGGCGACTGCGCGAAGGTTTGCCTGGCGGGATGCTTTGGAATCGAAAAACGAAAGGCCTTCGTCAAAGGCCTCGATCAGTGTATGGAGTGCGCCTCCTGCTGGTACGTCTGCGAACAGGAGGCGATACTCTTTTCATGGCCGAAGGGCGGAACCGGCTTCAAGACGAGATTCGGATAGCCGGATCGCCGATTCGCTTCCCCGCCGACATCCTTGGCTGCCGATTACCTTCAATCCGCTTCCGGACACGTATCAGAGCCTTCTCATGACTCCTTCTTGGGCACTTTCATTGCCGTGATCATGAACGCCTGATTCCGGTTCTCCAGTTGGAGCGCCTGCTCCAGCGACGCGCCGTCGAGATTCATGTTGATGGCCTCTTTCGTCATCCAGAGGCCCACCGGGTTCTTGCTCACCATCTTCTGGGCGATCTCGCGGGCCGTCTCCATCAGCTTATCTTTCTCGACGATCCGGCTGACGAACCCGAGCTCTTTGGCCTCCTGGGCGGACATAAAATCGCCGGTGAGGAGGAACTCATAGGCCCTCCCCGTGCCGATGAGCTTGGGAAGGAAGAAGCTGCTGCAGAGGTCGGCCCCGCCCAGCCCGATGTTGATGTAGGCCGCGTTGAAGCGCGCCTGCGGCGTGACGACCCTGACGTCGGCGGCCATGGCGAAGCTGAAACCCGCCCCCGCCGCCGCCCCGTGGACCGCGGCGATAATCGGCTGGGGATCCTCCTCATCTTATAGAAGAGGAGCGACGTGCGCGTCTGGTAATAGTATATGAGATCCGCCGACAGCTCGAAGAGCTGGGCGGCGGCCTCCTTCATGTCGAGGCCCGCGCAAAATCCCTTTTCGCCCGCGCCGGTCAGGATGATCACCCGGATATCATGGTTGTGATAGAGCTTTTCCAGGAGGTCTTCCATCTCCTCGATCATCGCCCGGTTCATGGCGTTGACCTTTTCGGGTCTGTTGAGGGTTACGACGCCGATCGGCCCCTCGCTCGTAAACGTAATTGCGCTGTATTCCATCGTAGTCCCCCCAAAGCGGCAGGTGGTGTTAATCGTCAAAAAACTCGGCCTTCATCGATACCGTCAACCCGTCACCGGTCATGAGACGGTGGGCCAGTCCCTCGATCTTCGGCAGCTCATAGCCGAAGAAATATCTGAAGGCATACATCTTGCCCGTATAGAAGGTCTGGTCGGATTCGTTTACCTTTTTCTTGAGCGCATCCTGGACGGCAAGGGCCTGAAGGAGCCACTGCCAGGCGATGGTGATAATACCGAAGAACTCGAGGAAGAGCGTCGAGTCGGCAAGGAAAAGATCGATGTTGCCGCCAGTCGCGATGCCGACGAGATGGCCGACGACCTCCTTGAGCCGTTCGATCGCCTTCTTGAGCTCCTGGGCGGAGGGAGCCAGCTCGGGGTTTGACTCGGCCTTCTTGATCGCGGCGTCCACCTCTTCCAGGAAGAGGATGAGGGCCTTCCCGTTTTTCATGACGACGTTTCTTCCCAGAAGGGTGAGCCCCTGTATCCCCGTCGTCCCCTCGTGGATCGGATGGATACGCGCGTCCCGGTAGTACTGCTCGATGGGGAACTCGTCGCAGTAGCCGTATCCCCCGAGGCACTGGAGCGCCTGGCTGACCGAGACGATCCCCATCTCCGAGGGATAGCTTTTGGCCACCGGCGTCAGGAGGTCCAGGAGCAGCGAATACCGTTCTTTCTGTTCTCCCTCGTGGACATCCATGAGGTCGCTGTAGAGCGTGCACTGAAGCAATAGCGAGAGCGAGCCCTCGACGACGGCCCGCTGGAAGAGCAGCATCCTCTTGACGTCCGCATGCTCGATGATGGGGATCTGGGGCTTGGTGGGGTCCTTGGAGGTGATGACGCGGCCCTGGGGACGGTCTTTCGTATACTCGAAGCGACGTATAGTAGGCGGCCGACGCGATGGCCGTGGCCCCGAGGCCGACCTCGATGCGCGCCTCGTTCATCATCTGGAACATGTAAGAGAGCCCCCGGTGCGGCTCTCCGACGAGCCACCCGCGGCAGTCGCCGTTTTCCCCAAATGAAAGCTGCGTAATGGGGCACCCCCGGTAGCCGAGCTTATGATAGATCCCCATCACTTCCACGTCATTGGGGACCAGCTTTCCGTCGTCACCGATGCGCAGCTTCGGCACGATGAAAAGGGAAATCCCCTTCAGGCCGGCCGGCCCGCCCTCGATCTTCGCCAGCATCAGGTTGACGACGTTCTCGACGCTGTCGTGGTCGGCCGCCGAAATGAATATCTTCTGCCCCCTGATCAGGTAGTATCCCTTGTCGGTGGGCACGGCGGTCGTGGTGATGTCGCCCAGCGAGCTTCCGGCCTGGGGCTCCGTGAGGGCCATGGTCCCCTGCCATTTTCCCGAAAAGAGCCTCGGGATATAGGTCTCCTTTTGTTCGGACGACCCGAAGGATTCGATCAGGTGGGCCGCGCCCATGTTGAGACCCGGGTAGCTGCTGGCCGAATAGTTGGCCGCGCCGAAGATAAACGTCGGGAGGAGCCCCACCGTGATGGGAAGCTCCTGTCCTCCCAGGTCAGCGGAGGCGATCGCCGAAATCCATCCTCCCTCGCCGCACTCCCGCATCAGCTTCCCGACGGCCGGATGCACTTTCACGTGCCCGTCTTCGAAACAGGGCGGGTTCTTGTCCATCTCTTCGAAGCACGGGCGCAGGAGATTATTTCCGATTTTCATCGCGGTGTCGATAACCATATCGAACACCTCCGGCGAGTGCTGGGCGTATCGCGGATACTTGAGGATCGACGGCGCGTCGAAGACGTCATACAATAGGAACTTAAGGTTTTTCTCGCTCAAGAACTTGGCTGCCATACTTTTATTCCCCGAAATGGTAGTTCAAACGGGCGTCACTATAGCAGACTCACAAAGTAATTTCAACGCAAATCATCCGCTCTATGTGATTCGACGCGCAAAAACATGGGGCGTCAGCCTCCTTTCACGAAGTCCTGCAAGCGCTCTTTTCGGTCGCATGGGCCACCATGAGAATTGGTAAAAGAGAGACCGACGCGGTTTGGGTAGCTGCCGGTGAACTCTGAGGACTTCATACTCCAGGAGTCTACGGTGGACACTTCATGCATCCAGGCCGTGTCGATGTCAAGCCGATTCGGAAAGGCAGGCGCCCCATCAAGAGATAAGCGAAAAAGACCATTTTTCTCTTGACATATATATCAGATTGATATATATCATACTATAATAGTATTTCAGCAAAAAGCGGCTGCGAAGCGAGCGGCCTAATCTGTGGCGTATGGCGTTTCGCGTCAAGCCCGTCGGACCGGCGAGGCCGGCAAAAGCTCGAGGCTAATGGGGCTATAAGTCGACAAAGGAGGATTACACGATGACTGAAAATGCATATTACCGGCTTGCTAGGGTGCTCGACACCCTTCCGAGCGGGTTCCCGGCCACCGCCGACGGCCTGGAGATCAGGCTGCTGCAAAAGATATTCACCCCTAAGGAGGCCGATCTTTGCTGCGATCTGCGCATGACGCTCGAGACGGCTCAGCAGATCGCCCAGCGCACGGGACGCGAACTCGAGGGGATAGAGGACCTCCTCAGTGGGATGTGGCACAAGGGGCAGCTCTTCGGCATCGATTTCGGCGGCACAAAGGTGTTCCGGCTGCTTCCCTGGATCTGGGGCATCTATGAATTTCAGGTGAAGCGTATGGATCGCGAGTTATCCCAGCTGTGCGCCGACTATTATAAGGTTTTCGGCCCGCAGTTCTTCGGAAACGAGCCGCCCTATCCGCGGGTGATCCCCTTGGAGGAGGCGATCACGGCTAAAAAGGAGGCCCTTCCCTACGAGCTGGTCTCCCAATTCATCGAGCGGTCTCAGTCCTTCGCGGTGGAGCCTGCATCTGCAAAAAGGAGATGCGGCTCATGGGCAAGGGCTGCGACAATCCCGAAGAGGTCTGCCTGGCGCTCGCGCCGGTGCCCGGGGCCTTCGATAACTATCCCTGGGGCAGGCCCATATCACGGGAGGAGGCCTTCGCCGTCCTTAAACGGTCCGAGGAGGCCGGCCTTGTCCATACGACCTCCAACGTGCAGACCGGGCATTTGTTCATCTGCAACTGCTGTGGGTGCTGCTGTGGTTTCCTGCGCGCCGTCAACGAACTGGGTATTGAGGGCTCGATCGATTCCAGCTACTACGCACAGATCGATGCGGATGCCTGCAGCGGGTGCGGGCTGTGTAAGGACGAGCGGTGCCAGGTGAGGGCGATCGAGGAGCATGGCCAGACCTACGAGGTGATCGGCTCACGATGCATCGGGTGCGGCCTTTGCGTGAGCACCTGCCCGACTGAGGCCATCCGCCTGATCCGTAAATCGCCGGAGAGGCTTACCCCGACACCTATGGATGAAGCCGCCTGGAATGAGGAGCGCGCAAAACACCGAAACGTCGACTTCACCGTACACAAATAGTCGTCCGACACTGGTCCGGGCGCACTGCACGCGTTTTCGGAACGTCAGTATGCCGCGCCTTCTTCGTTATAGCGTAAAAGAACCGGATACTGGGGCCGGGTAGGTACGACGATCGGAGCACGCGGGCCGCCTCCTCGTGCCGGCTCCGTTCGGCACATCGATGTCGACACGGTGAGGGCAACGCGGACGGCTACGAAAAAAGAAAGGGGATTAGATACTACTCTAATCCCCTCTTATTTGCGGATTGGTCGAGCCAACCCGGATCGGTCTAATACTCGACCATCGGTGGAAGCTTCTTGGCGTGGGCAATCCATTTGTCTACGTCCTTAACGGACGGGAGCTTCCTGACGAGTTTCTTCTTCTCGTTAACCTCCTTCATCTTTTGCCAGAGGGCGTCCGCTCTCCTGTTCCTGAGCTCCTTGACGGTATCGACGCCCGCTTCCTCCAGCAGGTCCGAGTACTGTTCTCCCACGCCTTTGACGCGAAACAGGTCGGCGAGGTTGACCCATTCGAGGATGAGCTTGTGGCCGATCCCGGTCTTTTCTTCCAGCTCCTTTCTTCCCTTCGCGGTCTTTCCCCGCTCGAGGAGCCTCGCGGTCGTTTTGATACCCGCCGCATTCAGTTTCTTCGTGTAGGCCGGGCCGATCCCTTCGATATCCTTAATTGACGGTGACATAGTGCCCCTCCTGAAGAATGGTTAAGATCATCTGTATAAATATGGCATAAGCCTATTTTACGTTGTTACAAAAGTCAAGGACTATTATCGAGCAGAAAATCGCCTATCGATATCTCGTCGGTAACGGTAATGGAGGGAAATCTGGCGCTTACCCTGAACGCCCCGATAGGACCGGCCGTTTCCCGCGACGACCAAAGCAGGCCTTCTTCTTTCGAAATAGAAAGGCGATGGGGCCACGCCCCATCGCCATCTCCGTTAGTAGTAATGTGACCGTTTGCCCACGGCCAGCCCCAGCGGACATCACAGGGTCGTCTGTCTGCCGCTTTACCGTCGGCTTTTAATAAATGCCGTCGCTTTCGTCTTGATGTCCTCCATGATCAGATACAGGCACGGTACTAAGAACAGCGACAGCAGCGTCGAGAAGAGCACTCCCCAGAACATCGTAATGGCCATCGGCGCTAGATACGGCTCTTCACCCCCGAGCCCGAAGGCCATGGGGAAGACCCCCAACAGGGTAGTGAGCGTGGTCAACACGATGGGGCGCAGCCGGACTTTTCGGGACTCGAGGACCGCCTGATAGGTTGAGGCTCCCTGCTTCCTGGCCCGGTTTATGAAATCGACCAGAAGGGTCGTATCGTTCACGACCACGCCCAGGAGCGCGATGATTCCGATGACCGCGTTCATCGAAAGGTCTATGCCCATGATGAAAAGGCCGAAGATCACGCCGACAAAGGCATAGGGGATGGCCATCATGATGATGAATGGTTGCGTGGCCGACCTGTACAGGATCATAAGGCTGCCGTAGATGATGCCCAGCGCCAGGAGAAAGGATTGCACCAGATTTTTCAAGGACTCCTGAGTATCCTCGAATTCCCCTGAGTATACGAAAATATAGCCGGGATGGGTCTTGCTGGATGTGCCGAATTTTTCCATCAGGGCCTTGTTGACCTCCGGCGACGTGGTTTCTCCCCGTATGACGTCGGCGGAGACGGTAATCGTCCTCTTGCAAC
>CAWBYW010000031.1:0-9468 GCA_963792965.1 uncultured delta proteobacterium
TCCTCCGCGATGAAATGTTCCCCCATGAGAAACGGGATCTCCGTCCGAAAAAGCCCCACGCCGGCGGCGCCCCAGCGCTTTGCCTGCCCCACGTCCTGAGGCCTGTTGATGTTAGCAAGGAGGGTCACCCGCACGCCGTCGGTCGTCTCCGAGGGGAAATCGATGAGCGCCTCTATCCCCTCGCGGATCGTCCGCTCCTGTTCGATCTTGCGGGTATACTCCATTTCGCTCGCGGGATCGGGGTTGATCAGGACTTCGCCCGTCGTACCGTCGATGATGAGAAAGTCACCGTTGGCGATGAAGTGGCTCGCCTTCTCCACCCCCATGACCGCGGGGATGCCCGACGAGCGCGCCATGATGGCTGCGTGCGCGTTCGTCCCGCCCGTCTCGGAGACGAGCCCCAGCACCTGTCCCGGGGGAAAGAGCGCAAGGTCGGAAGGGAGGAACTCCCGGGCGGCAAGGATCACCGTGTCATAGAGGATGATGCACTGCGGGTTCTTCTCCACCAACAGGTGAATGATCTGGCGGTGGATGTCCTTGACGTCCGCCTGTGCCTTTCTCGCCTCCTCAGAGTCATCCCCCCGATGGACCTGCTGGAAATCCTTGAGGCTCCTGAGCAGAATGGCCTCCACGTTGATGAGCTCTTTTTTGATCGCGCGCGGAATCGTTGTCTTAAAAAGGGTACTGTCGAGGAGCACGATCTGCGCGCTGAAGATCTCCGCCTCCTCTATGCCGATCTTCTCCGAGACGATGGCGGCCGACTCCTTCAGATGGCCCCTGACCGTCTCGACGGCGCCCAGATAGCGCTCTTTCTCGTCCCGAACATGCTCCGGCTCGATCGGATAGACGGCCACGTCCTCCAGCTCGTTGTTGTAGACCTCCGCCGTCCCCATGGCCACGCCGGGAGAAACGCCGATCCCCACGAGGGTAAGCTTCTTGCGAGCTTCTTCAGTCACGTCGAAATCCGGCACGTGTCGATGAATAACCCATGGCTTCCTTCCGTGGCCCTGAAGGGCCTCGATAACGTTACCCCGTGCGCGCTCTCACGGACGAGCGGGCACGAGAACAGAGTGAAATAGGACGGATATGAAAAGAGATTTCATCGTCTTCATGGCATACTCTGTAAGAGTAGTCCTTCTATACTACATCAGGACGCGTGATTTTTCATCAAAAAGTTTTCGGGGAATGCCCCCGTAAGGGCATTCCCCGATATAGTGCCGTATGAAGGGGGACTCCGCCCCCCACCAAGCTATGCCTTATCCGCCTGCATCTTCCTCAGGCCCACCTTATCCACCTTGCCCGTCCCAAGGAGGGGGATCTTGTCGACGAAGTTAATTTCCCTGGGTACCTTGAAGTCCGCCAGGTGCTCGCGGCAGTGCTTGACAAGCTCCCGCTCAGCGACGGGGACGCCGTCGCGCTTCACGACAAACGCCAGCAGCACCTCGCCCCGCTTCTCGTCAGGGGCGCCGATCACTGCTACCTCCAGCACCTCCGGATGGCGAAGCAACACGTTTTCGACCTCCGCCGGGTAGACATTGAGGCCACCGGTGATGACGATGTCCTTTGACCTCCCCATGTGATAGAGGTAACCCTCGCTGTCGAAGAGGCCCAGGTCGCCCGTCCAGAACCAGCCGTCCTTGATGACGCGCGCCGTCTCCTCCGGTCGGTTGTAGTATCCCTTCATGATCATGGGGCCGCGGGCGATGATGTCTCCGGCCGTATCGGGCGGGAGCTCCTTTCCGTTTTCGTCCACGATCTTGATCTCGGCGTCCTTGACCGGGAGCCCGACCGAGCCGATTTTCCTCTTTTCGTCTTTTATGGAGAGGAACGTCAGGATCGGAGAAGTCTCGGTAAGTCCGTAGCCCTGTATTGTCGCCGTGTGGGGCAGTCGCCTGTGGTATGTCTCGAGAAGCGTTTTGGGTACGCTCATCCCCATCATCGCCAACAGCTTCAGGCATGACAGGTCATACGAATCGAGGTTTGGGTCGGCAAGGAGCATCTGAAAGATCGGCGGCACACCGTGGAACCAGACGACCCGCTCCTTCTCGACCGTCTTCCAGACCACGTCGGGCCGCCAGCCGGGAAAGATGACCATCGTGGTCTGAATCTTCAGGAGATAGTTAATCAGGATCGGCCCCGAGACGTGGGACATCGGCAGGATCACGCCGAAGGGGAGGTCCGGGCCGGTTATCTCAGGGAAGGTCTCCATAAAGTCCTTCGGAAAGAGGTCAAGCTGGCGGGCAAGGAGCATCACGCCCTTGGGCCTGCCGGTGCTGCCGGACGTATAGAGGTAGAGGACCTCGTCCTCGTCGTCGATGGCGGTGGGGGGAAGGTCTCTGGCGTCGCCCGTCACGATCTTCTGGTAGTCAGCTCCTTCTACGAGTGAGCGTCCGTCCACAAATATGATATCCTTTACGAAATCGTCTTTTGCCAGTCCTCCCCCCAGGGCGGTCGTGCTGATTATGTAAGTAGGCCGGCAGTCTTTCACGATTCCGGCGACCTCTTCGGGTTTGAGCCGAAAATCGAGGGGAACCAGGATCGCCCCCCGTGAGAGGACGGCAAAGTAGACGTCGATAAACTCGGGAATATTGGGAAGGTAGGCGACGACCTTCGTCCCCTTGGTGACGCCGCGATCCGCCAGGAAGGCGGCGATGTTCGTCGATCTCTTGAGGAGATCGGCATACGTCAGCCGGGTCTCTCCGAAGACGACGGCCGTTTTTTGGCCGCACTCCTTGGACGCCCGCTCAAGATACTCTCGCACATTCATGTCAATTACCCCTATTGGTTTCAGGACAACCGGCCACAGAACCGGCATGCCCGCGGAGGGACCTCATCCCATCGCGGGGAGTTAACAATTAGAGTATTCTAATAGTAGCGTCAGATACATCAAATTTTACTATCGACATTTTATTATAGGGATTTCAAAAGTCAAGAATTTTGTCGAAATAATCGCGCCGACGGCAAGAATGTCGCTGTCGAAGGAGGAAATGAGGCTTGCGGACGCCCGTCTCTACCCCGGACTTGACAAACCCGGCAGGGATTGCTAATTTTATAGGTAGATGAGATAATGTAGGACTTCAGACGGATCGGTCATATTTCTGGAAAAAGGGAATACGATGACAAAAGACTACGTACATCCTGCTTTGAATGAAGAAGTAACGGCCATCTCGGGGCATTATACCACCGAGAAGGAAGAGAAGATTACTATCGACGGTCACGAAATACTCTACATCGTTGGGTACGCTGTCGTCGACACCTCATGCTGCGGCGTGGGGGGAGGGAGATTCGCGGTAGTGCCCGGGTATCTGGTGCGCTATAAATACCGTACCGACGACACGGGGCGACCCGTTTCGGAGGTGACGCCCATCGAGGATGAACGTGAGACCAGAAAGATGATCGCAGCAGCCATCGAGAAGAAGGAAACCTACTGCTCGGTGAGGTTTTTGTCCTGAGACGCCGCCGTGACTCTTATTTCTTGCCCTCAAAAATACACGCGGGGTCGCCCTTGGCCACGCAGCTCGTCTCGACGACTCGCATATCCTTGAATCCCGCGGCGTGGAACATCGCCTCCAGCGCGCCGGCCTGAAAGTCGCATACGGGCACCGCGGTCTTCTCGGGGAATCCGAGCACGAATGGCGAGTGGTAGAGGGTGCAGTACAGCAGCGCATTCGCACCGTCCGCCTTCTCCACCACGTTTATCCCCCAGCCCCGCTTTCCCGCCGTTTCGGCATAGAAGATCACCAGGTTATCGCCCGACAGCTTCAGCACCTTGATCATCGTCTCTGATACGGCGTGCGCGACCTCGTACCCGGCCCTCCGCATGAAGACCTTCGCAAGGTTGATTCCGCCGAGATCCACCGCCGCCCGCATCATGTGGCCGAGGGTCTCCTGGGGGGTAATGACGATCCGCTTCCCGAGCATCGTGAACATCCCCTCATTGTCGAGGGTCATCGCATTCTTGATCTGGTCGAGAGTCTCCTGAGAATTGAGGTGTTCCGCCTGGCTCATGATAATCTCCCTTATATGAAATATATGACAGGTTATGATGAGAGTATCGTCCGGATTCAGTAGACGACGACACCCAAAGTAGACACAATGGAGACAGACACCGTCCCCCGCACTTCGGACCATCCATCACGAAACAGATATCCCCGGTATCACGGCGAGTTCGGCAGGGTCGCCACGACTCGATGCGGCATCCGTACGCCGCAATAAAGGTCGAATAAATTACTCTCGATATACCTGTATATTAGAATAGATATGGAATGTAAATATAAATCCCAATGAGTTTTCCGATAAATTAATAGTCGTTTTGTCATCCGTGCATGCCGTTTGGACATCTCTTCTTCCCGCGGTGTCTTCTCCTCCGGCGGGGAAAAGAACCGAAAAAGGGGTACGTTCCGTTCGTCTTGTGCTCCGCCCCGAGAGGGCTGTGGCGATGTCAACCGTGGTTTGAACGAGGAGTGTACGAGGGCCGACTTATTTCAGGCGGCGTGAACTCGATTCCGTTCCCTGAGCGGTCGGTTATGGCAGGATAAGTGCGGCCTCATTGGGCGGGCCCGGTTTCCTGATCAGATTGGGGTCGGCCGAAAGGATCCGCTCGATCATCCCCCAGAATGCGGTTGCCGTCGGGACAAGCTGGTCGGTGGCGATCTTTTCCCAGGTATCCTCCAGTGCGTTCCAGTACAGCGGCGGGGATATGAAGCTTATCACCGGCAGGCCCGCCCGGTTGTAGGCCGAGGCGTCGGTCGGAACGCCGAGCGGCGTGGTTGTGGGCATGAGGATCGTCCGCCTCAGGTTGTTGGCGATCACCGCCTCCCTGGCGAGATCGACCAGGGGGCCGGTGTCCGTTACGAAGAGGGCGCGCGCCTGAATATCGCCGGTGGGCATGAGCGCACCCGTCTGGTCTTCGGTATATTCCCGCGCGAGGTGCTCGATATGCAGGTCGACGACGAGGTCTCTGATCAGGTCCTCCCTGTGCCGGGCGATGTAGCTCCGGGAGCCGAGGACGAAGAGGCACTCGGCCGCCTCCAGCACGAAGGCCAGCGTCAATTCCGGCTTCCTGCCGCTGTACTGCCGCGCGGCCCGTTGGGCCAAGGCCAGCACCACCGCCACTCCCGCGGCGTCCTCGGTGGCCCCGGCCCACATCGAGTCGTGGTGAGAGGTGACCTGCACGACCCGCCCGGACTTTCCGGGAATGATCCCCACGATGTTTCGCATCCGGGCGCTTCTTGTCTCTCCCACAAGCGTCAGCGTCGCCTCAAGGTCCCCACGCGCAAGCAGCGACGTGAGCCGCCGCCCGTCCGATTTTCTCAACGCGACGGCCGGTATCGGGCCGAGCCTGCCGGTAAAGGCGTTTCCCCCCTCGAAACAAAGGTAGGGGCTGACATCAAGCGGATAGACGCCGATGAAGCCGACGGCCCCCTTGTCCACCGCGGCCTGGTAGACCCGCCGCTCCTCCTCCGTCACCCACGACATCACCTGTCCCTTCCCGGCGAGCGTCTCGCCGGGGTCGAAGAGATAGTAGCCCACGGACCTGAGGATCTCGTAGTCAAGATAGCCGTGAGAATAAGGCGACCAGCGCGATCTTTCCCGAAAGATCGGCCGCCTCGAAGGCGTCCACGGCCCCCGCGCCGAGGTCGACGACGGGGGCGCTTATCCCGCTGTCCGGCGTGAATGAGGTGTAGACGATCGGCTCGACGGGAAGGCTCATTGACCCACCGGCCCCGCCTATCGTAAGCGATGCCCGATGGTGAAACCATCCCGTGAAATCCACCGGCTCGCATCGCACATCCGCTATGCCGAAGCCGCAAAAGAGGCCGCAGAGGTATTCCTCCGCACGTACCCCCGCCTCACTCCCGGGACGCTTCGGCCCAAGATCGTAGAGGTGGCGCGCCCACGCCAGCATCCGGTCACGATCGAATTGGTCGGTCATATCTATTACCTGATACGCATCCCTATTACGTAAGATTACTCAGAAAATCGGCGGATCCCGCCCCCATTCTCACGACCTCGGGCGGCCGGGTCATGAACGAGATGACCGTCGAGGGTTCTCCCCTGATCCTGCCGTCGTCAAGCAGCAGTTCGACCTCTGCCCCGAAGGACTTTATGATCTCGGCGGGCGACGACAGGGGGGCTGCCCCGTCCGGTTGACACTCGTGGTAATGACGGGGCCGCCGAACTCCCGCGCGATGGCCAGCGCCGTCGGGTGTTTCGGGATCCGCACCCCGAGTCCTCGTCCTTTTCCGATGACGCCGTCGGGGAGCCGCACCTTGGAGGGAAAGATGAAGGTATAGGGGCCGGGGAGTCTTTTCAGGGCGGGAGCAAACTCCATCTCCACCTTGACGAGCCCCGTCAGCTCCTCCACGTCCGGGAGCATTACGGAAAAGACAAGGCCCCGCGATCTCCCCTTGACCTCCCGGAGCCTCCTTACCGCCGCCGTATCGCGGGCGTTCACCCCGAAGCCGTAGAGGGTATCGGTGGGATAGACGACAATACCCCCGGTCGTGAGCACCAGCACCGCGCTTGCCACGGCGCGCAGTGGCTCCTTTTTGACGTCGATGACGTTCACGGCTCTTTCCTTGTGAGCAGCGGGTCCAACAGGTGGACCGGGTCAACGTGTGCCATCGCGTGCATGATGCTCTTCTTCGTCCTTGGATAGATGCGCTCCACCTGTGTGATGAGCGCTCGCATCCGTTTCCTGTTGGCCGACCCCCGGTCCGCGAGGGGGCATCTGTCCACAATGGGAAAGCCCATCGCCTTGGCGTAGCGCGTCGTCACCCTCTCCTCGGCCAGCAAAAGCGGCCTGATGACCGTGTTCGTGCCGTCATCGGTCACGAACTTCGGGCCCATGGCCCTGATCTGCCCCACGAAGAAGAGGTTCATCAGGAAGCTCTCCATGAGGTCCTCCTGATGGTGCCCGAGCGCGATCTTCGTGAAGCCCTCCTTCCGGGCCCGGCCGTAGAGTGCACCGCGGCGCATCCGGGAGCAGAAATAGCAGGGGTTGTCCTTCGGGGAAACCTTCAGGGGGATCAGGTCGTAGATGCCGGTCTTGATGATCTCGTATTCGAAGCCGTGGCGCACCAGATACTCCTCCATCGGCGTCGTGTCATGGCCGGGGTATCCGGCGTCCACGTGGACCGCCGTGATCCGATAATCGACGGGTGCCTTACGTAACAGTCTCCTCAGGGTAAACAGCAGGCTCCAGCTATCCTTACCTCCCGACAGGGCCACCATGACGTGGTCGCCGTGCTCGATCAGGTCGTAGCGGGCGATCGCCTTTCCAACACTTCCGTCGAGGATCTTTTCGATGCTGCCGATCTTTGTCACTCAAGCCTCCGGGACCGCTCACGGTATCGTATCGCCGGTGCGGCGCTTTGTCAAAAAAAAACGGGCCTCTTTCCCATACGTCGTCGATCAATTTAGACGTTGACGGGGCCCCTGCCTGATGCTACCATAATCTAAACGAGGCGATCACTCTTCCCATTCCGGCTCCTGCCGCTTGCTCGCATGGCCCTCAGCGTCATTCTCTTAGGCAGGGAGGAGATGACATATTCCATGTTCACCGTCCGTCTTCGATCTCTACGGCTTTGGCCCACGTTGCCCCGAACCTGTGCGTCCGGCCGATTCGTGTACATCTTGTGCGTGCTTCTTGTCCCCGCCCTCATCTCGCTTACCCTCATAGGCTGCCGGCCTTCCGACACGGGGGTCACGCGGCTTTTCTCCGCGCTGCCGAAGAGGAACTATGATTCCATCGAATGCTCAAATCTCCTGGCCGCAAGAGGGCTCCTGCGCCTCCCTGCGGTGGGTCATCGGTCTCCGGTAGCCGACAAGCTTGCCTATTTCTCACGGATGGATCCGTTCACCTTTTCTATGGAGGAATATTCGTTTCTCATATCGGACAAGACGCCGCTCGGTTTTGACCCGAGCGATTTTTTTGTCTCGGTTGTCGCGCGCACCCCCGCCGACTCCGTGACGGTGGTACGGGGGGACTTCGATGCCAAAGCGATTGTCGGACGCCTGACTGACTCGGGATACCGGACTCTGAAATACGAGGGCCATACCCTCTACAGTCTTGCCTGGTCGGACGCGCCCGACCAGGGAGGGCTCCCGCTTACCTTTTCCAACCTTACCTTCGTCGACCGTGACATTATCGCCTATGCGCCCACGGAAAAGCTTCTCAGGGATTACGTCGACAGGCTCCAGGTCGGCTCGCTGACAGACGACGTAGCGCTCATGGGACTGGTAGAAAGGCTTGAGGGCGCCTGCTCATTCTATGTCTCGCGCGGGATCAGGAGGGACGAGCTCTATGGCGAGGACTCCCTGTTCATCCGTCGTCCCGAGGAGTGGGGCCTGGCCGATTATCGCCTCTCGCCCTATACCTATTTCGCCTTCGGGATACGCCCGGCCGCCGACAAGAAGCACCAGGACGTCACCCTCCTGATCTTCTATCCCGATCCCGCGTCGGCGGCAAAAGATCGTACGGTCCTTGCCGACGGATTAAGGCGGGGAAAGAGCCTCTCGCGGCTCGTCCCGTTTTCCGAGCTCTTCTCGGTCAAAAATGTCACGGCCCAGGGCGAGATCCTCGAGGTCGACCTCCAGTCAAAAGGCGATTTTGATATAAAGCCGCTCATCCGTCTCAAAGACCTGCCGTTTCTCGTCTATTGAGGATCCGAGGGGCGTTGCCCGGGCAAAATGACGCACCGTTATTGAGGTTCTTGTATCGCCGTCCCGATTTTCCTCAGGGCACTTCGTGCGTATAGCGCATTACCGCCCCGCCCCATGCACTCTCGTATCGAGCCCGTCCGATAAAGCCTTCGGCGCCGCCTCACCTGCGGCCGCGGATAACCTGGTATAGAGGGACTCCCGCGTAGAGGAAGGTTACCGCGGCGGCGGTGTAGAAAAGAAAGTCATACCCGAACCGATCCATCGAGCGAGACAGGACCAGCGGTCCGAAGATCCCCCCGATGTAGAATGCCGCCGAAAGGAGCGCCGCCGCCCGCGGGTAGTGCGATTCGGACAGCTCATCTCCGACGACGGCCATCCCCACCGGGTATATCGCGTTGACGGTGCCGCCGCCGACAAACGTCAGCAAGAGCAGGACGACGAAGTACGGAAAAACAGGGGTCAAAGCGAAGAGGATCCCGCACCCGAATGTAGCTATCGCGATGAACCTCATCTTTCCGGTAACGTCGGCAACCTTCGTCAGCGGGTATAAGAGCAGTATCCCCCCAAGGTCAAACGAGGTCACCACCGCTCCCATCTGAAAGGCCGAGAGCCCGATGCCCTTCAGGTAGAGGGCAATGAGCGCCATAATTCCCTCGAGCATGAACCCGAACAGGAGGGCCGAACCGAGAGGGACGGCGATCCTCACGATCGGAAAGCTCCCGCCGGACGGACGCGGGGGCACCTTGACCGATGGGACGAACCGGGCCACAAACCCGAACGCCACGATGACCGGGTAGCTGG
>CAWBYW010000032.1:0-16112 GCA_963792965.1 uncultured delta proteobacterium
TTGCCCGGGCAAAACGACGCACCGTATTGAGGTTCTTGTATCGCCGTCCCGATTTGTCCTCAGGGCACTTCGTGCGTATAGCGGAGTACCGCCCCGCCCCATGCATCTCGTATCGAGCCCGTCCGATAAAGCCTTCGGCGCCGCCTTACCTGCGGCCGCGGATAACCTGGTATAGAGGGACTCCCGCGTAGAGGAAGGTTACCGCGGCGGCGGTGTAGAAAAGAAAGTCATACCCGAACCGATCCATCGAGCGAGACAGGACCAGCGGTCCGAAGATCCCCCCGATGTAGAATGCCGCCGAAAGGAGAGCCGCCGCCCGCGGGTAGTGCGATTCGGACAGCTCGTCTCCGACGACGGCCATCCCCACCGGGTATATCGCGTTGACGGTGCCGCCGCCGACAAACGTCAGCAAGAGCAGGACGACGAAGTACGGAAAAACGGGGGTCAACGCGAAGAGGATCCCGCACCCGAATGTAGCCATCGCGATGAACCGCATCTTTCCGGTAACGTCGGCAACCTTCGTCAGCGGGTATAAGAGGAGTATCCCCCCAAGGTCAAACGAGGTCACCACCGCTCCCATCTGAAAGGCCGAGAGCCCGATGCCCTTCAGGTAGAGGGCAATGAGCGCCATAATTCCCTCGAGCATGAACCCGAACAGAAGGGCCGAGCCGAGAGGGACGGCGATCCTCACGATCGGAAAGCTCCCGCCGGACGGACGCGGGGGCACCCTGACCGATGGGACGAACCGGGCCACAAACCCGAATGCCACGATAGAGGCCCCGGCGCTCGCGATATAGGGGAGATATCCCTTGAGCGCAAAGAGGGGAAACCCAACGAGGGGCCCGGCGGCCGCTCCCGCCGAAAGGAACATTAAATAGATCCCCATAACGCGGGCCCGCGTATGGGTGTCGCTTTCGGCGATCAGGGTCGATTCGGTCGCCACGAATATAAAGCCGAGCGAAAAGCCGTTGAGGATCCGGTAGATAAAGAACGAGGTGATGTCTGAGGCCATGGCGTAGAACCCCATGGTGATTGCGCAGAGAAGCAGCGACCATACCAGGAGCCTCTTGTTTCCGACCCTGAAGATAACGGCGGGGCTGGCAAGCGACGCGATCAACGACGCGACGGCCTGCAGCATCGTGCTTGTCCCCACGATTGAGGCGGTGGCCCCCACCGCGGTCATCGAGAGGGAAAGCAGCGGCAGCGTCAGCCCGAGCGAGAGACCCAACACGCCCATCGAGAGGTAGATAGGGAAGAATATCGATCTTTTCTGGTTCATGGGAAAAAGTTATATCAATTCCTTACGGAGGTCACAAGCAAAACCGGCGCAAAATACTACTTTCAAGGCCTGCTTTCGCCTCGGCTCTCTCCCGAAGTTTTATGCCGGTAGGAGATTCGCGGAGAGATTGGCTCGCCGCCGCCTGACACGCAATGCCTATCAGGTCAAGGCCTCGGCCGAAACCTCTCTCTGTGCGGGTCCCGAATGAGTGAGTCCCCGGAAGGATGGATTTCTTAAGGTGAGGCCCACGGGCACTCCGAGCGTGCCCGTGGTATTCTGCGATTACTTGACCGTGAAGGTCACCGACGCGATTTCCTTGCCGCCGTCGTCCGTATCGTGCATGCGGAAATCGTAGCTCCCCGCCACCGCGGGGGCCGCAAAGGTCAGCGTCCCCGAGGTCATCCCCTTGAGGTACTGGTAGGTGAGATCGTAGTTATCGTTGGTCGCCTCATCCCCGTGCGGAACGGACGACGGGATGATCCCGACCCACGCGTTGTCCGGCAATCCCGCCGGTGCAGCGAATTTCACGCCGATGGTCTCGCCCGGGGCGTATGTGGCCTTATCGGTGGTGAGCGAGGGACCCGCGGGCTTCGCCGGGCCGCAGGCCCACAAACCCAAGAGGATCAGCGAAACGGCAACGAGTGCCGATATGGTCAACAGCGACCTTTTCTTCAGGATCTTCAAGATAGCCTCCTCATAAAAATAGTTCAAGAATAATACACTGCCCGTAACCACGTGTCAATAAATTCGTTTTTGTTATACTAATCGTGGCTGACAAGGCAGAAACGCGGAAGAGGACTCATGATCCGTCACGCAAGCCGGCCATAAAAACTATTTACAAGAGTGCCAAAAGATACTATAAGAAAGGTCACACGATCATGTTTGGGCAATCCCCGTGGAATATCCCGAGAAATACGAAACAGACATCACGATGAAGGGCGGTGAACGCCTTTTCCTGCGCCCCGTCCTGCCCACCGATATCGAGAAAGTCAAGGACTTCTACGACAGGCTTTCGGAAAGGACGAAATATCTGCGATTCTTCATCCCCAAGAAGGAGGCGCGCGCCGACCGGGTCAAGAAGTTCACCCTCGTCGACTATAAGAAGTCGATGGTGATCGTCGCCCTTTTCAATGATGAATTGGTGGGGGCGGCCCGCTACGACTGGGACAGCGAGGAAGAATGCCTCGAGCTTGCCGAGACGGTCCGGGATGACTGGCAGGGAAAGGGGCTGGGCACGATCCTCTTTCGCTACATCATAAAGATCGCCAAAGAAGAGGGCTACACCGAGATGACCGCCCTGATCCTTGACGAGAACAAGAACGCCTTCAATATCCTGAAGAAAACCGTCGGCGAGTTGAAGATAAAATATGAGGGGAACCTGATCCGAGTGACCTTTGAGCTGTAAGACCCCTCCACGTTGGGTACCATCATCCACTTTTTCATTTAATTAATAGATCTATGGAGGAGTATCATGGCTCAAAAGACGACTCAGAAGAAGGGCGCCAAGAAGACCGGCGACAAACCCTGGTTCGGCTTCTATCCCAAGGGCGTTCCCCGCGCGATCGCCTACAAAAAAATCACGCTGCCCGAGGCCTTTCACGACACCGTGAAGGAGTTCCCCGGACGTCCCGCCATCACCTATATGGGCAAGGTAATAACCTTCAAGGAATTGGGCGACCTCGTCGATCGATTTGCGACGGCCCTTGCGGCCATGGGCGTTAAGAAGGGGAGCCGCGTTGCGACGCTCCTTCCCAATATCCCCCAGATGGTTGTTGCCTACTACGGCGCGATGAGCGCCGGCGCAAGCCTCGTCCTGAACAACCCCCTCTACACCGACCGGGAGCTTGAGCACCAGCTCAACGACTCCGAGTCGGAATACCTGGTCACCCTGGACCTATTGGCCCCACGGATGATTGCCCTCAAGCCCAAGACGGGAATCAAAAAGATCATCATCTGCCACATCAATGACTACCTCCCCTTCCCGAAGAAACAGCTCTTCCCCCATGTCAAGAAGGGGATGTTCATCAAGATCGAGACCGGACCGGATGTCTTCGAGTTCGTCGATCTCGTTAAATCGTATAAGCCCAATCCTCCTAAGGTAAAAATAGGTTTTGAGGACCTCGCCACCTTCCAGTACACCGGCGGCACCACCGGGGTATCCAAGGGCGTCATGCTGACTCAGTCCAACCTCTCCTGCAACGTCCAGCAGATCCGGTCGTGGTTCCCCTCATTCGAAAGGGGAAAGAGATCGAGCTGGGGGTGCTCCCGTTCTTCCACTCCTTTGGGATGACCGCCGTCATGAACCTTTCGATGTGGATGGGCTGGAACATCGTTTCGATCCCCCGGCCGGACCCGCTGGCGATCCTCGAGGCCATCGACAAATACAAACCCACTTTCATGGCCGCGGTCCCGACCATGTTCGTTGGGATGCTGAGGCACCCGGACGTCAAGAAGTACAACATATCGTCGCTCAAGGGATGCTTCTCGGGCGCGGCTCCCCTGGCCGTGGAGACGATCAGGGAATTTGAGCGGACCACCGGCTCCCAGATCTGCGAGGCTTACGGCCTGTCGGAGACCTCACCCGCCGCCACGATCAACCCCTTCGGCGGCAAGACGAAAGTCGGGAGCATCGGCCTCCCGGTGCCCGACACCGATATCAGGATTGTCGATCTGGAGACCGGCAAGAAAGAAATGAAGGTCGGTGAGCCCGGAGAGGTTATCATCAAAGGACCTCAGGTCACGAAGGGCTACTACAAGAAGCCGGAAGAGACCAGAACGGCCATTAAGGACGGCTGGCTCTACACCGGCGACATCGGCACGATGGACGAAGAGGGCTACTTCTTTATCGTCGACCGCAAGAAGGACATGATCATCGCCGGCGGCTACAACATCTACCCCCGCGATATCGACGAGGTCCTCTTCGAGCACCCGAAGGTCGCCGAAGCCTGCGCCATCGGCGTTCCCGACCCCTACCGGGGCGAGACGGTCAAGGCCTTCGTCGTGCTGAAAGAGGGGCAGACCGCGACCGATAAGGAGATCATCGACTTCTGCAGGCAGAAGCTTGCCGCCTACAAGGTGCCCAAGCTCGTCGAGTTCATCCCCTCGCTTCCCAAAAGCGCGGTCGGCAAGATCCTGAGGAAGGAGCTCAAGGCGATGGAGCTTGCCAAGATGGATAAGGAAAAAAAGAAATAGAAAGAGTCCTGCCTTCGCCGCGGCGAGAGTAACGCCGCATGCCGATAATCGAACGGAAAGGATGGGCGCGGATCATCAAGATCCGCACCCCTTTTTTCTGAGACCGCGGGCATCCGCCACGCCATATTTTCTCAGGCAATCCAGAAAATACTTTGCTTTTTATCGTGATTGTGATAACAATAGGGCCAATTTTTGTTATCCGTCATGCAAAGGAGGTTTTAGTATGGCAAAAACCCAAAAAGACGACGTGAAAAAGTATCCGTGGTTGAAGCAGTACGCCCCGGGCGTCCCTGCCACCATCGCATACGAGACGATCACGCTTCCCGAGGCCTTCCGCCGCACCGTCAAGGAATTCCCCGGGCATACCGCCCTTACCTATATGGGCAAGATCATTACCTATAAGCAGCTGGGAGAGCTCGTCGATCGCTTCGCAACGGCGCTGGCGGCCATGGGCGTCAAGAAGGGAAGCAAAGTTGCGACGCTGCTTCCCAATATCCCCCAGATGGTCGTCGCTTACTACGGCGCCATGGCAGCCGGGGCGACGCTCGTTCTCAACAACCCCCTCTACACGGACCCGGAGCTTGAGCACCAGCTCAATGACTCCGAAACGGAATACCTGATTTCGCTGGACCTGCTGACCCCCCGGATGATTGCGCTCAGACCCAAGACCAAGGTCAGGAAGATTATCTTCTGCCACATTAACGACTACCTCCCGTTCCCGAAGAAGCAGTTGTTCCCCCACGTCAGGAAGGGAATGTTCGTTAAGATCGAAGAGACTGCCGACGTCCATGATTTCGTGGGACTTATCAAGAAGACGAAATCCAACCCGCCCAAGGTGAAGCTCTCCTTCGAGGATCTGGCGACTCTCCAGTTTACCGGCGGCACCACCGGGGTATCAAAGGGCGTCATGCTCACGCACGGAAACCTCTCCAAGAACGTCCAGCAGGTCAGCAAGTGGTTCCCGACGTTCGCCAAGGGAAACGAGATCGCGATGGGGGCGCTCCCCTTCTTCCATTCGTTCGGCATGACCACCGTCATGAACCTGTCGCTCTTCAACGGCTACAACATCATCCTCATCCCCCGGCCGGACGCACAGGTGTTGCTGGAAATGACGGACGCCTATAAGCCGACCTTCGTGCCCCTCGTACCGACCCTCTTCGTGGGGATGCTCAGACACCCGGAGCTCAAGAAATTCAATCTCAAGTCGATTAAGGGGTGCTTCTCGGGCGCGGCGCCGCTGGCCCTCGAGACGATCAAGGAGTTCGAGTCAGCCACCGGCTCCCAGATCTGCGAGGGATACGGCCTGTCGGAAACCTCCCCCGTCGCCACCGTCAATCCCTTCGGCGGCAAGACAAAGGTCGGGAGCATCGGCCTGCCGATCTCCGATACTCAGCTCAAGATCGTGGATCTCGACACCGGCAAGAAGGAGATGAAGGTCGGTGAGCCCGGTGAAGTGCTCATCAAGGGCCCGCAGGTGACCAACGGCTACTACAAGAAGCCCGAAGAGACCAAAAAGGCCATCAAGGACGGCTGGCTCTACACCGGCGACATCGGCACGATGGACGAAGAGGGCTACTTCTATATCGTCGACCGCAAGAAGGACATGATCATCGCCGGCGGCTACAACATCTACCCGCGCGACATCGACGAAGTCCTCTACCAGCACCCGAAGGTTTCCGAGGGGTGCGCCATCGGTGTCCCCGACCCCTATCGGGGCGAGACGGTTAAGGTCTTCGTCGTCCTGAAAGAAGGCCAGACCGCGACGGAAAAGGAGATCATCGACTTCTGCAAGCAGAAGCTTGCCGCCTATAAGGTGCCCAAGCTCGTCGAGTTTGTCCCGTCGCTCCCCAAGAGCGGTGTTGGCAAGATCCTGAGGAAAGAGCTCAGGCAGATGGAGCTCGCCAAGACGAAGAAGCAGTAGGGTATCCGGCACATTTGTCGCCCTGCTTTCGGCTCAGTGAACAAGAACCGGGGCGCGGACTATATCCGCCCCCGGTTTATCATTTACGGTCGGGACCTGCGGCTGTTCATGATTGCGGGTACGCGCAAAACGCTTCCCTTTTTGATCGTGATAGACTACAATAGAGACACTATGAGGCCCCCCGTATACTTCCACGCGGTGATCGCATTCTTTCTTCTGTTCGGGTGCTCATATACGCCCCCGGTCGGCGAGCGCCTTGTGCTCGTCAAGGGGGCCATAACCGCAGAGCATATTACCCTGATCTCCGGGGCAACGGGGGAAGTCAAGAAGATCACAAAGGGCCCGGGGGATCCCGTTAAGAAGGATGAGATCCTCCTGAGACTGGACCCCAAGGACTCCGCGGGGGAGCTGAGTAAGGCGCGGGAAAATCTCAAGAAGCTCAAGGAAGAAGAGAAGAAGGCAAAGGAGGAGCTTGACCGGACGACCGCCGAGCTGAGCTACTCGAGGGGAAGATACCTCACCTTTAGCTCCCTCTATACGCGGGGGGCGGTGGCACGCCGTGAGGTCGACCGACTCAAGGACGAGTGGGAATTTGCCGAGGACCAGCATAAGAAGGCCGATGTCTGGTACTCGGACGCCGCCGGTAGGCTCAAGGAGGCCGAGCTTGGCCTCAAGCGGGCCGAGGAACACTATGGCTCGGTCTTGATCCTCTCTCCGTGGGACGGCTACGTGACACGCCTCCTCACCTGGGAAGGGGGCTACCTCCTGTTGGGTGAAGAGACGATTGTGATCGCACGCGCGGGCGAGGTTTATTTCAGGGGAAAGGCCGACGGGGACGATTCGGTCTCTCTCGGTGAGGAAGCCGTCGTGCTTCCTCTTGATATCTCCACCGGGCCGATCCACGGGTACGTGGCGCGGATAGATCCGGCCGGCGCGGGAAAGACGATCGTCACCGTGCGGATTTTCCCGGAAAAAAAGAAGGATATCGTAAACATAGGCAAGAACGCGTGGGCGGTCCTCTATATCCCGCGCTAAGTGAGCCAGCGTTTATTATTACCTATTTTAACGTGCCCTGCGGACACACTACCGTGCCCGAGGGCGTCCAACAGGAGTTGTCATGGAACTGATCGGATTTGCCGTAGTGTTCTTCTTCCTCGGGTTATTCGTTTTGGCGACCATCGTGTCCGCCTTCTTCATCCTGATCGGCGCTAAGGTCGCCGGGGTTGAAAACGCCGGTTTCGGGAACGCATTCTGGGCGGCCCTCTTATGCAGCTTTTTCGTCTGGGCGCTGACCGGCATCGCCTCGGCGATCCTTGGGTTTGGCTCGGTCGCTGTTTGGCTCGTAGGGCTCGTGATCACCCTTTTGATCATCAAGTGGGTCTTTAAGACCACC
The DNA here is from genome assembly GCA_963792965.1 of uncultured delta proteobacterium. GTDB lineage: Bacteria > Desulfobacterota > Zymogenia > Zymogenales > Zymogenaceae > CAWBYW01. The sequence goes on from CAWBYW010000032.1 coordinate 7,786, forward strand.
TGGGGAAAGGCCCTCCTGACCTGGGTATTTCACGGGATCGCCCAGGTGATCGTCCTGGCCATCGCTGTCGTTCTCATGATGACCGGCATCGTCGCTCTCTTCTACTAAAGAGCGGGGGAAAGACACGCACGGGCAGGCCGTGTCCTTGCGGAAAGTCTTCCCCCGTCGGGCCGCACCGATGAAACCGATTGTCGAAATACCTGATGCCGTGGCGCGCGGCCTTCGTGGGTTTTTCTTTGACATCGACGACACCTTCACGCTCCACGGCAGGATCCCTGCTGCGTCCTTTTCATCCCTCTGGGACGTGCGATCGGCGGGCCTTGTTTCCGTTCCCGTAACGGGCAGGCCCGCCGGCTGGTGTGACCATATCGCCCGGATGTGGCCGGTCACCGGCGTCGTCGGGGAAAACGGTGCCCTCTATTTTTTTTACGACGAAGCCGCCGGAAAGCTCAAGAGGCGTTTCCTGGTCGAGCCTCAGCAGATCGGCACGGATCGGGAGCGCCTTTTTGCCGCGGCCGATGAGGCGCTGCGCACCGTTCCCGGCACGGCGCTCGCCTCCGACCAGCCCTATCGCCTTTTTGACGTGGCTATCGATTTCACCGAGGACGTGGCCCCGCTGCCGCGCACCGAGGTCGACAGGATCTGTGAGATTTTTCAAAAGCACGGGCTCACCTACAAGGTCAGCTCGATTCACGTCAACGGCTGGATTGGAACCTACGACAAGCTGACCATGACGAAGCTTTTCGCGCGCGAGGTGCTTGGATTTGACCTTGACGCGAACCGCGATCGTTTCATCTTCTTCGGCGACTCGCCGAATGACGAGCCGATGTTTGCCTACTTTCCCTTTGCGGTGGGGGTGGCCAACGTGAGGGCCTTTCAAAGCGCCATGCGGTCACTGCCCGCCTACGTCACCGAGCGTGAGGGGGGGCTTGGGTTTGCCGAGGCGGTGGGGCTGATCCTCGAAAAGAGAAAAATCGGCGCTTAGATCGAGTTTGAGACGCCGCCACGCAAGTTACAAAAGGAGGGATATCCATGTGGATAGAAAAGTTTTCACCGTCGTCATACCGTTCGATACTCAAGTGGGGTGACCCACACACCTTCCACCACCCCGACGATCGATTGGTCGTCCTCATGAAGGATATCTTCGGCATCACCGATAAGGACCTTGAACAGCCCCGCCTGACGGGGACGGAGGAGGTGCGGCTCGGAAAAAAACCGAAGCTGTCCGATGCCGACCTGAAAAAGATCGCCGAGATCGTGGGCAAGCAGAATACGGACACCGCCCAATACGAGCGGACCCGCCACGCCTTCGGATATACCTACCTTGACGTCATGCACTTGCGCAGGGGGGAGGTCCCCCATCCGCCCGATGTCGTCGTTTACCCGAGAAACGAGGCCGACGTCGTCAAGCTTATGGATTTCTGCGCAAAGAGAAAGATCCCCATTACCCCCTTTGCCGGGAGATCCTCCGTTACCTTCGGGGTAGAGCCGGTCAGGGGCGGCATCAGCCTCGATACTACCCGTCACATGAATAAGGTCCTCGAGATCGACGACATCAGCTTCACGGTTCGGGTCCAGCCCGGCATCTTCGGCCCCGCTTTCGAGAAGATACTCAACGACTACCGGAGCGATCGCGTCAAGACCGGTTTCACCTGCGGACATTTCCCCCAGTCCTTCGAGTACTCGTGCGTGGGCGGCTGGGTGATGACCCGCGGGGCGGGCGGCCAGTCCACCGGCTATGGAAAGATCGAGCATATGGTCATCTGCATGCGCGTGGTGACGCCGAAGGGCGTCATCGTGACGAAGAAATTTCCCGCCGACGCCCTCGGGCCTGATATCGACCAGATCCTCACGGGAAGCGAGGGCGCCTTCGGGGTCATGACCGAATGCACCCTCAAGATCTGGCCGTATCGCCCCAAGAACAGGAAGATGTTCTCCTGGTTCTTCAAGGACTGGGACGAGGGGCTTTCGGCCATGCGCGAGATCATGCAGGGCGAGTTCGGCTTCCCCTCGATGCTGAGGCTTTCCGATGCGGAGGAGACCGACATCGCCATGAAGCTGCAGGGGATGGACGGGACCGTCATCGACAAGTTCCTGTCTCTGCTCGGCTATAAGCCCGGAAAGCGGGTGCTGCTTTTGGGCTCGACCGAGGGCGATAGAGACCTCGGCAGGCTGATCGTGAAAAAGGTGCATAAGATCGCCCGCGCCCGCAAAGGCTTCCCCCTCGGCGCGATCGCCGTCAAGGGGTACTGGAAGCGGAGATACAACGACCCCTACATGCGCGAGGATCTGATGGACATCGGGATCATCTCCGATACGCTCGAGACCGCCTGCTCGTGGGATAACCTCAGGCACGTCTGGGAAGAGGTGCGTCGGGTCATTAAGAAGCGCCCGAGGACCGCCCTGATGGTCCACGCCTCGCACGCCTACCCAAACGGGGCCAACCTCTACTTCATCTTCCTGTCGCCGACAAAAAGGGGAAAGGAGATCGAGGACTACACGCAGTTTCAGCACGCGATCATCGACGCGATCGTCAAAGCAGGCGGGAGTCTGTCGCACCATCACGGGATCGGGAAGCTCTTTGCGCCGTGGTACGAGGCGCACATCGGGCCTGTCGCCTTCGGGATGTTGAAAGCGATCAAGGGATACGTGGATCCCGGCAATATCCTGAACCCCGGGGGGACTCTCGGGCTGGACTGGAAGAAAGGGAAGAAATAGAAAGTCGAATCGCCGTGTCTACAAAAAGGGGGCACTTCAAAAGGTGACCCCCGATCTTTTTGCCGACTATTGCCTCATCTTACCTATACGCCCTCTGTCTACTTTTCTCCCTTAAACAGGGCGTATCCCAGTTTCCCGGCCAGAACCCATCGATAAAATACTCGTTCGTTCTTGAATACCGTAAGAACGCCCCTTATTCCGTACCTCTTATAAATTCTCGCCGTCGTCGCGAGTGTCTCGCGAACGCTCATAACAAAGATCCAATGCTTCACGTCCCGGTCCTTACGGATTTTCCAGAACATCTCGGGTTTCGACCATGGATCAGATTCGTGCACGACGTTCTTCGCGCCCGCCCTCTTCAGCATGGAAATCCACTCCTCGAGCTCGAAGGGCGTGGTGCCGTAACGCTCGGAGAAATCTTCCTTCTCCCGGTTCGGCAGTTTCCCACGCCAGATAGACTCGTGCATCAGTACCGTCCCTCCCTTCCGGGTAACGCGTACCATTTCGTCAAGCACCTTCTGCGAGTCATCGGGTATGCCGACGGCACATTCGTTGATCACCACATCGAAGGAACTATCGGCAAAGGGGAGAGCTTGCGAATCGCCCTTTTTGAATCTAACTTGTTTATCCAACCCCTCCCTTCTTGCCGCCTGAGAAGCAGTCCTAACCATCTCATCATCAATGTCGATCCCGGTTACATCAACATCAAATTCTCTTGCATAAAATATCGATTGAGTTCCGCGACCGCTGGATACATCGAGGACCTTCATGCCCTTCTTCAGGCCCCCGAGCTCCGCCGTTCTTTTTGTGAGTGCAAAGCCGCCCGGATGCAGTGTCTCAATTCCGCTGATTTCTATGGCGTCTTCAATCGTCGGTCTGTAAATACCTTTCCTCTGCAAATTAGTATCACTCCTGTAATCATAATTGAAACGCAAGGTCGCGTTTATACCCTCGGCAGATCGAGCGAGTCATTCTTAGGCGAGATTTCTCGTGACCGTTATTGCCCAGGTCTGACTCTCGTATCGCTACTACCGTTTCATAATTATCTTGGTTGAGACAAGGTGTCTATTTCCTTTGAAAGAGGCATTATCATATACGCTCCGACCGACAGGCGATAAATTTAGCATCCGGTTTGGGGGGGGGGCCCAAGAAAAATTACTTTTCCTGGGCGCCTCCCGCGTACGGACCGGATGCGTCCATGCCAATCGTCTCAGAGTCCGGCGTGCCTATTACTTTTCTACGCCACCTTGACTGTCACGCCCGAGATTGGGCGGCGCCGGGTAAGTGATCTCGTTGAACTCCGCATTATACAGGAAGCCCGGTCCCCACGCATAACCGACGATCTCGCCGGTCTTCTCGACCGCGAGAGCCGTGAGGTCTTCGTCCGTCGACTTCATGATAATGCTCTTCACGTAGGCGTTAACGTCCATTCCGGCGTCCTTAGCCGCCCCCGCGACAGGCGCATAATCGGTGGCCAAAACAAAGTCGGGGACTTTCGGATTCAGCCCCGATTTCACGAAGATGACCTCACCGCGCTCCGGGAATTGATCGCTGGTCGTCTTGATATACGCGACGTACCCGGCGGGGACGTCGTTCGGTCCGATCACCGCGCCCCAGGAGAGGGCCGCAGCCGCGCTGACTGTTGCCAGCAGCGCCAAAAAGAGAAACATTTTCTTGTACATGGCACACCTCCCAATCAGTCCTGTTTGACTGATTTCCTCTTCCTTCTATATAATAGTGTAACTCCAATGTTTGTGCCTGTCAAGATGGGTGTCCGTTTCACCTGATGATCGGTAAATAGAGAATGAACACGCCGGCACCCGGAGAGGTCACTTTAACGTTCTCTTTTCCCAGACTGAACGCCGCTGCCCACCACCCCGGCAGGCGGTCCTTTCTCCTACTCGGTTTCTTCGGGATTAGATCGAAGGGAAGTCGGAAAGGAAAATATGACGGGAGAAAACCAAGGTTGGATCTCTATCCTCAGTTTCCTGGAGAAGTAGCCAAGAAGATAAAGAGCCGCGGTCGAAAAGCGCATTTCTTGGTGCGTTGGTGCCTTAGTTGTGAGCCCTTTCTACGTCGTCGGGGCGCCGATAATCAGGCTGCGTTCATAATTCGTCCAGGAGAGAAAGCTGCTCATTGTCGGCCCCCTTTTGACGGGACGTGTCCGCCAACCCACTCGTGCAGAGCTCCCCCTTCATGTCCGGGTTCTTGCACGAGCAGATCGAGAGTCTCACCCCGTATCTGTCGGCCGCCTCCCGGGCGCGCTCGTATCCCCGCCGCCGGACCTCGATGGGGACGAGCTTCGTCATGGTTGAGGCGCCCACCGTCCGCCACGTAGCGGCGCGGAACATCCCCCCGATCAGATCCGCGTGGAGGGGGTCCACCTCCCGTACGACCTGCCGGGCTATCGCCGGCCTCAGGTGCAGGTAGCTGATCATTGCGTGACCCACGCCCCGAGCCGCGATCTCACGGAAGAGGGCGCTAAATGAATCTCTTGAATCGGTGACAAAGGGGATCACCGGGTCGATCCTGACCTCGGGGATGATCCGGGCCGCAATCAGCCTCTCGATGTTCGTGAGCCTTTCGGCCGGCGTCGCGGCGAAGGGCTCAAATCTCATCTGGTAGCTCGGGTCGAGAGAGACCAGCCCGATCCTGACCAACACGAGGTCGGGGCAATGGGCCGCGATCTCGAGAAACCGCCGCGGGATAACCCCCTTGGTGAGCAGCGAGACCCTGATCCCCCGGTCAAACAGCAGCTCCATGAGCTTTACGGAGGTCATCGTGATGTCGGGGTGGGGCTGAAAGGAGTCCGAGGCGGTGTTGAAAAGGACGATGGCGGGCTTCTTCCGTTTCCTGTCCAGCTCTTTCTTCAGTTTTTGGGCGAGATTGGAAAAGAGGACGACTTTGCCGGCGCCGGGGGCACCGGGATATCCCCTGGCGTAGCAGTAGATACATCCGAGCAGGCACCCGACCGTAACGTTCACCGAGGGGATGCCCGTAAGGCAGCCGAAGGTGCCGTTCTTGAGGACGGGGGTCTTTCTTTCCCTGGTCGAGACGAAAACATCCACTCTTGTATCGCTCGTGTCTATCGGCGGCCCGGGGTGGCGTCCGCGCGGGCGTGCAGTAATAAAATTGACTGAAAAGTGTGTGATGCTCCCGAGGGGAGGTCTTATGGAGAGTAGGGCCGGTATACTGAGGGGAACGGTACCTATTCAGGGACGGAGAGCAGTAAAGAGAGCTCCCTCACAGAGTAAATACACGGGAATCACGGACGACGTCCCTCCGCTACCGCCTCGGCGTTTGCTTGTCTTTTTCCCGGTTGTAGTAAAGGAGGTTTTTGAAATCTTCCTGACACGTGGAGAGATCGTCCTGCAGCTTCTTCACCTGCTTTTCGAGATCAGTCACTTTGGTCTGGAGCTCTTGGTTCTCCTTGGTCTTTTGCTCAAGCTGCTCCTTCGTGCTCGGGCCGCACGCCGGTAGGAGAAACAAACCAACGACAAAGGCGAGGGTTACTCCGACCGCAACCGTCCTCTTCATAAAAGAACCTCCTGGATGCAATACATTTTTTAAAGCTATACCTTTTTTGATAATAAGTCAACTTTTTATTGACATCGGGCGACCTCAAGGCTATTATTCCATACATGGGTAGTTATCTCCGTATCACCGCCTTTTTTTTATGCCTCGTTGCCGGGTTGTGTCTCTTTTCGTTCGCGGACAATACTGTTTACCGCTATGAAGGCTCGTCCGAGTGCTCATTGTGCCACTCTTCAATCGATTCGGGCGATCAGTACGGAATCTGGCTTTCCTCCGGCCACAGGCAGGCATACGACTCCCTCTCCTCCGAAAAGGGCCGCTTGATCGCAAAAGAAAAGAAGATAAAAAGCCCTGCGCAGGATCCGAAATGCCTCTCGTGCCACCTGACCGGGTATAACGCTCCCTTTACCATGCTCGGACCTCTCTACCGGAGAGAGGACGGGGTGAGCTGCGAGGGGTGCCACGGCGCAGGAGAAGGATACTCCGACTTTTCTGTCATGTACGACCGCGAAAAATCGATCAAGAAGGGGATGATCGCGGGCCCAAAGGCGACCTGCATCGCCTGCCACGACTCAAAAGCCCACGAGATGCCCGCGTTTGACTATGACCGGGACTGGAAGAAGATCCAGCACCCGATCCCCGACCGACATACCTTGAAGTGACGGCCCGATACTCTCTGCCATACACCATGAGAAACAGACGACAATGTTCAAGAAGCCGGATATAAAGAAACTGCTCAGAAGGAAGGAGATCTCCATCCCCCTCGGCTTTATCGTCGCGGGGTTGATAGCGGCCGCCGCCTGGCTGATATACACATACGGTACCGTATATACCGATAACGCCAAGATCGACGCCGATATCATTTACGTCTCGAGCGACACCCCGGGTGTCGTCGCAAGCGTCCCGAAGTCGGAGTTCGCCGAGGTACACGTCGGTGAGACTCTGGCCGAGATCAACCCCCTCCTGGGTCCGACGGAGCAGCTCAAGGGGAACCAGAACCTCTCCGCCTTCTCGACGCTGGCCGGCATGAAAAGGGAAATAGAAAACCTCAGTGACCAGCTTATCCTCTCCCAGAAGAACTACCTTCGCGAAAAGGCGCTCTTTGACGCGGGCGGCATCTCGAGAATGGAGCTCGACACCGTGGAGACCTCCCTATCGGTCCTCCGCGAACAGGTGGAATCGGCCAAGAACCTCTACGACATGGCGAAGAACGTTCTGAACATCACGGAGGCCGACACCCCCTACATCCCCCTGAAATCCCCTATCAACGGGCGCTACGCCAAGAAGCTCGCGGACCTCGGGGAGATCGTCACGGCCGGCCAGCCGGTGTGCGCCGTGGTGGATCTGAAAGAGATCTGGGTCCTGGCCAGGCTCAATGAGGACGAGCTTTACAACGTGAAGATCGGACAGCCGGTTAAGATCACGGTCGATAACTACCCCGGAGAGGTCTTCAAAGGCAAGGTCTTTGAGATCGGGGTCGCCGCGACGGCGCTGTTCTCCGTTATTCCCCAGGACAACCCCTCGGGCAATTTCATCAAGGTCACCCAGACCGTGCCGATCAAAATATCCATCGACTCCCGCGGATTCATCCTTCGGCCGGGGACGAACGTGGAAGTCAGAATCTACACGAAGTGACCGATAAGACCCAAAAGCCGACTATCAACGACGCCGACGACTCCTTCTATAAGTGGGAAGTGTTGGGCATTGCCATTCTCGGCTCATTCATGGCCATTCTGGACAGCTCGATCGTCAACGTCGCCCTCCCTCACCTTATGGTCACCTTCTCGGCGAATGTCGAGCAGATCGAATGGGTCTCGACGGGCTATCTGCTGGCCTTCTCCATCTTCATGCCCGTGACCACTTGGTTAGAGACACCATAGGGCTCAGAAACGCGTTTGTCATGGCCCTCGTCTTTTTCATTACCGGCTCGGCCCTTTGCGGCCTGTCGTGGAGCCTCGATTCCCTGATCGTCTTCAGGGTCATCCAGGCCATCGGCGGCGGGGCGCTCATGCCGACCGGCCTCACCATGGTGAGCGAGGTCTTCCCGCCCCATCAGCGCGGGATGGCCCTCGGCT
>CAWBYW010000033.1:0-7300 GCA_963792965.1 uncultured delta proteobacterium
CGAAGCGTCGTCGTATACTTCCTGCCGTTTACGAGAGAGATCACCGACAGCAATAAATCCGAGGGGCATGCCGTCAAAGGAGTGGTACCTTTCCTACCACTGGGGCGAGGCGTTCAATAACGCCCTGCGGGATCATCTCGCGGGTGTGCTCGCACACGCGCGGGGCACGCAGCCGTCGCGCCGATGCGGGATGAGCGATTCGTGATGCTGCCCGATACAAGTAACTGGTCGGAGCGTCACGGGCTTATATCGCCGGTATGGGGACGTTTTCCCTCTCGTACTCGTTCATCACCGAGCGGGGGTGTGCGGGGAGATTCGGCTCCGTGATCACCGACCTATCCCTCGATCCAACGCCGCGCACCGCGACATCCTTGAAGGGAAACTGCCTCTTTGAGGCGACGGAAGCTGCGGGGATTGCATTGCGCGCTGCCCCGTAGGGGCCATCGCGCCCGAGAAAAAGGATCATATTGCGTGCAAAGATTTTCTCGTAACGAGGGTCGTGTCGGAATATCCACAGAGATACGGCGGCATACGCTCCCTGTGCTGCGGGAAGTGCCAGACCGCCGTTCCGTGCGCCCGAACGAATCCGACGAGGAAGACGAAATAAGGCGTACCATGGTATAATACGGACTCCGCCGGTGGGCCGCTCAGGCGGGCCGAGGGGAAGGGGTAGACGCTGTTCCGAGAGACAGGCGACGGAAGTGCGACGTTCTCGGGGCGGATACACGAAATTTCGTACAGGAGGCTCATCGATGGATGAAAAAGAGATACGGGGTATTATCGAGGGCTTTGTGGCGACCGACGCGCGAAACGTCATCCCGGAGATCCCGGGGCTCGCCATCTATCGAGGAGCCGCTGGTGGCCTTCACGGCAGCCGATGATCCGATGTACCGGGATCTGAAGAAGGAAGGGATCATCGGCCCCCATCACCTCCTGCCTTCAGAGTGGCTCGCCGGGGCAAAGAGCGTCGTCGTCTATTTTCTCCCCTTTTCAAAGGGGATCACCGACAGCAATAAGTCCGACGGGATGCCGTCCAGGGAGTGGTACCTCTCGCGCTTCTGGGGCGAGGAGTTCAACAACGCCGTGAGGGATCACGTCGTCGGGGAGCTCACGCGCGCGGGGCACGCGGCCATCGCCCCCGTCCGGAGCGACCGGTTCGTCATGCTGCCGGCGACCAGCAACTGGTCGGAGCGCCACAACGCCTATATCGCCGGGATGGGCACGTTTTGTCTGTCCTACTCGTTCATCACCGAGAAGGGGTGCGCCGGCCGGTTCGGGTCTGTGATCACGGACCTGGGTCTTTCCGCCTCAGTGAGGAGCGCCGGGTCGCTTATGGAAAACTGCATCTACGACGAGAATGGCACGTGCGGCGACTGCATCGCGCGGTGCCCGGCGGGGGCCATCACCGCCGAGAAAAAGGACCACCCCACCTGCTTGAATTTCCTGGTCGAAAAGATCCTCGCGGAGTATCCCCAGAAATACGGCGGCATCTACGCGGGCGGGTGCGGGAAGTGCCAGACGGCCGTCCCCTGTTCGCGGACAAACCCGAACAAAAGGATAAAGAAGGCCGCGGCACGCGTATAGGAAGGCACATCCATGGCACCTCATAAGTCCGAGGAGATCATCGTCTACGGCATAGAGACCTGCGCCGACACGATCCGCGCCCGCACGTGGCTGGACGAACACCGTGTCCCCTACGCGTGGATAGACGTGAACGGGGACAAGGCGGGATATGATTTCGTGGTAAAAGTCAACAACGGCAGAAGGACGATACCCACAGTGCTTTTCGGCGACGGCTCGATCTTAGTCGAGCCGACCGACGAGCAGCTTGCGGCAAAACTGGGAACGTAGTCGAAGGGGAGCGCGCTGCCGGACCGCCGCGGGGACAAGCCGCGTTCTCATTTCAGGTCACGGGTAATAGATACAGGAGAGGGGAAAGCCATGTGTCGGCCATCCCCTCTTATTGTTCGGTCGATTCTGGACTCAACGAGGCCGTGACTCAGGTGGCGCTGTATTCACAGGTGTAGGTACAACCGGACTGGCACTCGGTCTGGCAGTCGGTATACATGACGCACTCCGGGGGACCGGGCTCGGGGATATTAGACGTGGAGTCCGACGTGCAGTCGTTGCAGGGGACGATCACGTTTCCCGTGCAGCCGGCGGTGCACCCGGTGCAGTCGCTCATGCAGTATTCGAAGCAGTCGGAGCTCTGCGCGATCTCCTTATTCCGACAAGGCACCGGTTTCTGGTTAAATACCGATAGGACCGAGTAGGATGTCGTGGCGAGCAAGACCAGCCCGCAGTTCTTCATGAAGACCCGCCGGGAAGAATCGCCCTTTTGGACTTCCTTCTTCATGTCCTGTCCTTCCTCTTTCTTCTTTTTCATCTCTCCTGGGCTCCATGAATGTATTTGGTCTCTACGAACAGATCGTCTCTCCATCGACGCCCTCTGTTTCGCCTTCCGTCTCCTTGTCGACGAGCGATGCCGCCCTTTCGGCTCTTTCCCACAGCAGCAATTCTAAGACCTTTTTTGTCCAGATGCAACTGATTTTTTTACAGTAGTCGATAACCTGTTGACTTGCCCCGGGGTTATCCAGCACCGTGAGCCGCGCAACGGGACAGCCGCCCCCGCAGAGGTAACGCCACGCGCAGGGTCGGCACTCCTCGTTGTTATCGACGGTGAGAGACTCCATCATGCCGTCGAGGAGTCTCGTGTCGGGGTAGGCGTCGTCGGTTATATTGCCGATAAAGAAGCGCCGTATCCCGACCAGATATATGCAGGGGTAGACATCCCCGTTGACGTCGACGACGGGGGTGTTCCCGTATGGCGCCCCGCACCCCACGATCATGCGCGCCCCGGGCCTTACCTTCCGGCCGTACGTGGAAAAGGGGAAAATATCTTTGCTCTTCCAGATCTTTAGTCGGTAGACTTCCGAGAGCCCGTCGATGATCGCCTCGGGAGAGGGAAGGAGCGAGGCTGACAGGATGTCCTCGTCGGAGTTGACCGGGTTTACCGGGACAAACGCGGACGATATCCCCCCAAGGTCGCGGTGGTGCCGCGCGATCGCCTCCATCCGGTCCTGATTGAGAGAGGTGAGCGTTGCGCGGAGCGAGACGGGAAGGCCCGCGTCGACGAGCCGCGCGATGTTTTTCGCGATGTCGTCATGCGACGGCTTTCCGTTCCGATAGGGACGCAGCCGGTTGTGCAGGTCGGCCGGGCCGTCCACGTCGCAAAGGAAGCCGATCTCGTAGCGCTTTGCCCATTCGATGAGGTCGGCGGGAAAGTGGGCGAGATTCGACGTCAGGTGATACTTGATCCCCTTGTCCGGATACTTCGGCTTGAGTGTCTCTTCGCAAAAAAGGATGATCTTCTTGGCAAGCTCCCAGTTGAGGAGGGGCTCGCCTCCCTTGAGGCCAGCGCAATTGCAACGGTGCTCGAAAACATCCAATTTTCTCGTCCCATGACCCATGATCTCTTCAAGCGGGTGATGGATACCCTCAACGTCGTCATAGAGAAGATCGTGGTGATAACAATCTTATCGGCGACGACGTTGAGGGTATCCATCACCCGCTTGAAGAGATCATGGGTGATCGGACGAGAAAATTGGATGTTTTCGAGCACCGTTGAATTGCGCTGCACCTCAAGGGAGGCGAGCCCCTCCTCAACTGGGAGCTTGCCAAGAAGATCATCCTTTTTTGCGAAGAGACACTCAAGCCGAAATATCCGGACAAGGAGATCAAGTATCACCTGACGTCAAACCTGGCCCACTTTCCCGCCGATCTCACCCTGTGGGCAAAACGCTACGGGATCGGCTTCCTGTGCGACGTCGACGGCCCGGCCGACCTGCACAACCGGCTGCGTCCCTATCGGAATGGAAAACCGTCCCATGACGACATCGCGGCAAACATCGCGCGGCTCGTCGACGCGGGCCTTCCCGTCTCGCTCCGCGCAACGCTCACCTCTCTCAATCAGGACCGGATGGAGGCGATCGCGCGGCACCACCGCGACCTCGGGGGGGTATCATCAGCGTTTGTCCCGGTAAACCCGGTCAACTCCGACGAGGATATCCTCTCCAACTCGCTCCTCCCTTCCCCTGAGGCAATCATCGACGGGCTCTCGGACGTTTACCGCCGGAAAATCTGGGAGAGCAAGGACATATTCCCCTTTTCCACGTACGGCCGGAAGGTAAGGCCCGGGGCACGCATGATCGTGGGGTGCGGGGCACCGTACGGAAACACCCCCGTCGTCGATGTCAACGGGGATGTCTACCCCTGCATATATCTGGTTGGGATACGGCGCTTCTTTATCGGCAACATAACCGACGACACCTACCCCGACACGAAACTCCTCGACGGCCTGATGGAGTTTCTCAGCGTCGATAACAACGAGGAGTGCCGGCCCTGCGCATGGCGTTACCTCTGCGGCGGCGGCTGTCCCGTCGGCCGGCTCACAGTGCTGGATAACCCCGGGGCGAGTCAACAGGTTATCGACTACTGCAAAAAAATCAGTTGCGTCTGGACAAAAAAGGTCTTAGAATTGCTGCTGTGGGAAAAAGCCGAAAGGGCGGCATCGCTCGTCGACAAGGAGACGGAAAGCGACGGAGAAGGCGTCGATAGAGAGACGATCTGTTCGTAGAGATTAAATACATTCATGGAGCCCAGGAGAGATGAAAAAGGAGAAAAAGGAGAACAGAACATGAAGAAGAAAGTTCAAGAGAGCGATTTTTCCCGGCGGGTGTTCATGAAAAACTGCGGGCTGGTCTTGCTCGCCACGACATCCTACTCTGTCCTGTCGGTATTCAACCAGAAACCGGTGCCTGTCGCAATAAGGAGATCGCGCAGAGCTCCGACTGCTTCGAATACTGCATGAGTGACTGCACCGGGTGCACCGCCGGCTGCACGGGAAACGTGATCGTCCCCTGCAACGACTGCACGTCGGACTCCACGTCTAATATCCCCGAGCCCGGTCCCCCGGAGTGCGTCATGTATACCGACTGCCAACCGAGTGCCAGTCCGGTTGTACCTACAGCTGTGAATACAGCGCCACCTGAGTCACGGCCTCGTTAAGTCCAGAATCGACCGAAAAAATAAGAGGGGATGGCCGACACACGGCCACCCCCTCTCCTGCATCTATTACCATTGATCTGAAATGAGAACGCGGCCCTTGCCCCGCGGCGATCCCGCACCTCGCTGCCCTTCGACTACGTTCCCAGTTTTGCCGCAAGCTGCTCGTCGGTCGGCTCTACTAAAATAGAGCCGTCGCCGAAAAGTACCGTAGGAATCGTCCTTCTGCCGTTGTTGACTTTAACCACGAAATCATATCCCGCCCTGTCCCTGTTCACGTCTATCCAGGCGTAGGGGACACGGTGTTCGTCCAGCCACGTGCGGGCGCGGATCGTTCGGCGCAGGTCTCTATGCCGTAGACGATGATCTCCTTGGTCTTATGATGTGCCATGGATGTGCCTTCCTATACGCGTGCCTTGGCCTTCTTTATCTTTTTGTTCGGGTTTGTCCGCGAACAGGGGACGGCCGTCTGGCACTTCCCGCACCCGCCGGCGTAGATGCCGCCGTATTTCTGGGGATACTCCGCAAGAATCTTTTCGACCAGGAAATTCAAGCAGGTGGGGTGGTCCTTTTTCTCGGCGGTGATGGCCCCCGCCGGGCACCGCGCGATGCAGTCGCCACACGTGCCCTTCTCGTCGTAGATGCAGTTTTCCATAAGCGACCCGGCGCTTCTCGGAGGCGGAGAAGCCCAGGTCCGTGATCACAGACCCGAACCTCCCCGGCGCACCCCTTCTCGGTGATGAACGAGTAGGACAGACAGAACGTGCCCATCCCGGCGATATAGGCGTTGTGGCGCTCCGACCAGTTGCTGGTCGCCGGCAGCATGACGAACCGGTCGGTCCGGACGGGGGCGATGGCCGGTGCCCCGCGCGCGTGAGCCCCCGACGACGTGATCCCTCACGGCGTTGTTGAACTCCTCGCCCCAGAAGCGCGAGAGGTAAAACCTGACCGGCATCCCGTCGGGCTTATTGCTGTCGGACATCCCCTTGAAAAGGGGAGAAAATAGACGACGACGCTCTTTGCCCCGGCGAGCCACTCTGAAGGCAGGAGGTGATGGGGGCCGATGATCCCTTCCTTCTTCAGATCCCGGTACATCGGATCATCGGCTGCCGTGAAGGCCACCAGCGGCTCCTCATAGATGGCGAGCCCCGGGATCTCCGGGATGACGTTTCGCGTGTCGGTCGCCACAAAGCTCTCGATAATACCCCGTATCTCTTTTTCATCCATCGATGAGCCTCCTGTACGAAAATTCGTGTATCCCCCCGAGAACGTCGCACTTCCGTCGCCTGTCTCTCGGAACAGCGTACCCCTTCCCTTCCGGCCCGCCTGAGCGGCCCACCGGCGGAGTCCTATTATACCATGGTACGCCTTATTTCGTCTTCCTCGTCGGATTCGTTCGGGCGGACGGAACGGCGGTCTGGCACTTCCCGCAGCACAGGGAGCGTATGCCGCCGTATCTCTGTGGATATTCCGACACGACCTCGTTACGAGAAAATCCTTGCACGCAAGATGATCCTTTTTATTGGGCGCGATGGCCCTTACGGGCAGCGCGCAATGCAATCCCCGCAGCCTCCGTCGCCCTCAAAGAGGCAGTTTCCCCTCAAGGATGTCGCGGTGCGCGGCGTTGGATCGAGGGATAGGTCGGTAATCACGGAGCCGAATCTCCCCGCACACCCCCGCTTGGTGATGAACGAGTACGAGAGGGAAAACGTCCCCATGCTGGCGATATAAGCCGTGTGACGCTCCGACCAGTTACTTGTATCGGGCAGCATCACGAATCGCTCATCCCGCATCGGCGCGACGGCTGCGCGCCCCGCGCGCATGAGCACACCCGCGAGATGATCCCGCAGGGCGTTATTGAACGCCTCGCCCCAGTGGTAGGAAAGGTACCACTCTTTTGACGGCATGCCATCAGGTTTATTGCTGTCGGTGATCTCTCTCGTAAACGGCAGGAAGTATACGACGACGCTTCGTGCGCCCGGCAGCCATTCGTCGGGAGAGAGGTGGTGGGGGCCGATGATTCCCACCTCTTTCAACTGCCCGTAGATCGGGTCGCCCGCCGAGGCGATAGCGACGAGGGGCTCCTCAAAGATGGTAAGGCCGGCGATCTCGGGGACGGCGTTTCGCGCGTCCGTCGCGACGAAATTTTTAGTAAGGCCGGCTATCTCTTGCTCATCCATGGCGGTCATCGGCTGTCTCGTCATCGCGGTCGTTTCCGGCCCTTATACCTATTCGC
>CAWBYW010000034.1:0-7684 GCA_963792965.1 uncultured delta proteobacterium
AGGATCCCCACCAGCGGATAGAGCGCCCAGAAGTTAACATACGCGCATGATCGGACGACCCACAGGGGGAGGTGGCTGAAAATCGCCGCGGCAAGAGAAAGGAAGAAGACCCCGACTCGCTCTACGGGACGGATGAGCCTCTTGAATGTCCTTTTTTTCATAAACTGTATCTATATCATGATGAATGGACACACGTCAAAACAATTCGGAAAACCAAGAAAGACATAGTCTATTCGGCCCGGCCAAGCGAAGATGACCGTCTTTCTGGAGCTCCTACCGCTACTATGACGAACCGGTTACCATGATAGCGCCGTTTCTCCTCGATAATCCGACCTCCCTCGGGCGGGCTATCTCCTTTTCAGCCCGTATTTTACCCTGAACTCGTCCATGAGCCCGCTGAGGTGCGCGGTCAATCCTTTTGCCTCATCGGTTCCGATGAGATTTTTGTGTTCCTTCGGGTCCGCGATGAGATCGTAAAGCTCGGGCTTGCGGCTGTCCTCAAACTCTATATACTTGTGGGTGTTGGTGCGCACCGCCTGCTGCGGCGGGACCCGATAAGGATAGTCGGCAAAATATTCGTAGAACCAGGCGTCCCTGCCCGGGGCGAGGCCGGATTCGAGGATCGGCAGGAAGCTTGTCCCCTCTATCCTTGCTGATGCCGGCAGACCCACGAGGTCCAGGAGCGTCGGGGCCAGGTCGACGTTGAGGACCATCTGGCGGGCGCGTCTGCCGCGGTCCGCGATGAGGGCCGGATAACGAACGATGAACGGGATGCGGATCGACTCCTCATACGCCCAGCGCTTGTCCACGAGGTCATGCTCACCCCAGAAGTAGCCGTTGTCCCCCGCATAGATGACAAGGGTATCGTCGGCGATTCCCAATTCATCAAGCCTGGACAGGAGCCTTCCGATCTCGCGGTCAAGCCCCGTGATCGTCGCGCAATAGTTGCGGTAGTGATGGGGCAGCGAACCGATCACTCCGTAGAGGAGGTTCCCCCGCGTGAGCGTGATAAAGGGGTCAAATTCCTTGGGGAGGTGCAGATCCACATCGTCATAGAGTCCTTTGAGGTCCGGCGGAGGCAGGAACTGGTGGTGGACCGCCTTGTGCGCGAGCTCGAGACAGAAGGGCCTGCCGTTACGGGTCTGGATGAATTCTATGGCGCGGTCGGTCAGCTCCTCGGTGATATATGACTTTCGGGAGGGCTCGTCTTTTCCGTTAACGATGAGGGGACAATTGAAGTACTGCCCCTGGCCGCCCTGGACGGTGAACGTAACAAAGAGATCGATGGCCGGGATCGTCGGGATGGCGCCCGGCATATGCCACTTCCCGATAAAGGCCGTGTCGTAGCCCATGAGCTTCATCGGCTCAAAGAACGTCACGTTTGACCCCTCCCAGGGGGTGATATTATTCTTGACCCCGTGGGTGTGGGCGTAGGTGCCCGTCAAAAACGACGCCCGCGAAGGGCTGCAGAGCGACGTGGTGACGAAGGCGTTTTCGAATAGTACCCCCTCGGCGGCCAGCCGATCCATCGTGGGGGTCTTCAGGAAAGGGTGGCCCATACACCCCATATGATCCCAGCGATGGTCGTCGGAGAGGATGAAGATAATGTTGGGGCGTTTGCCGCCCGACGTTGCGGCCGAAAGGATATCCGAAAACCCGAGATTCAAAAGCGACGCGGCCGAGGCTAAGCCGAGCCCTTTGAGGGCGTCGCGCCTCGTCAGTATGCTGCGAAGTAATCGATCATTTTTATCGGACATGCTTCTACCTCGTCTATTATCGAATAGTAGCTCTAAATCCCGACGCCGTAGCCGAAGAGGGCCTTGTAGCCCTCCTGGAAGATGTAGAAATGGTGAACGCCGAGGTCCCAGATGAACATGAAGGCAAACCACCCGAGGCCGATCAGTATCGTGACCAGCGCCGGAAGCGACCAGGCGCGCCGCCGGGCGCCGCCCTTCACCAGGGCGCGGTTTATCCAGAGCTGGGCCGCCCCCATCTCGGCGATGACCGCCGACAACAGCAAGAGGTGAATAGGGTTGAGGTAGTAGTAAAGCGCCTCTCCGGCCGTGTAGACGCCGCCGATAATGACTACTTCCTTGGTCATCCAGAGAAACGGCGTGACGAGCGAGCCGACGATCCTTTCGGCGACAGGGGCCCCCCTGCGGAAGAGAGCGGGATAGACGTAGAGGGTACCGAGCCCGAGGCTGATAAAGAGAACGACGCCCGATATGACCGCCACGATCCGGAACAGCGTGTAGCCCGGAATCTTCGGGGAGAGCATGTAGCATGCGTAAGAAAGGGCCGTGACGAGAAACGTGGATCCGACGGGCCCGACAAACCGTCTCATGAAACCCATCTTTGCCATAGCGTGCCCCCACATAAAGTTTTATCCCTTATACACCATTTTTACGAGAAACTGAAGAGGTAAATCTTCAAATGCGCACCGGGTCACCTGTCCTTAAGCTGCGGTATTCGTGTGACGAGGCCGCGCCCTGATTTCCCTTTCCCTTTTTTACCTTTCGTAGTATACTAATAGTCGTCAACATGACCTACCGAAACACAATAGCATCGTCACAAACAACACGGCCCCACGCCAGAGCCGTAATTACGGGAAGGCGATGATAAAAGTTTCTCTCTTTATACCCTGCCTTGTCGACCAATTTCTCCCAGAGATCGGACAGGCCACGGCGCAGCTCCTTATGAAGCTCGGCGCCGAGGTCACCTACGATTCCCGACAGACCTGCTGCGGCCAGCCCCTTATCAACGCCGGGAGGACCGACGAGGCTAAGAAAGCGGCCCTGCGGTTCATCGAGATCATGAATTCGGGCGACTATGTCGTTTCGCCTTCGGGGTCCTGTGTCCATACCGTGATGAAGCACTATCCCGATCTCCTGGCCGGAACACCGGCCCAAGAGAAGGCACACGACCTCTCGGGACGTGTCCGGGAGCTTTCTGATTTCATCGTCAACGTCATGAAGGTCAGCGACGTGGGGGCGGTCTTCAACAACGGAAGCGGCACAAAAGAGGCGCCGCCGAAGGTCACCTACCACCACTCGTGCCATATCATTCGGGGACTGGGGATCTCCAATGAGCCGAGGATCCTCTTGGGAAACGTCAGGGGGATCGAGGTCGTGCCCCTTATGCATGAGAACGCCTGCTGCGGGTTCGGAGGTGAGTTCTCGGCCGCTTATCCGGAGATATCGGGGGCCATGGTGAAAGACAAGGTAGATAACGTCGTGGCAAGCGGCGCGCAATATCTCGTCTTGTCCGAGCCCGGCTGTATACTCAACATCAGGGGCTTTATTGAGCGGAAAAAGATTCCGATCACGGTGGTTCACCTTGCCCAGCTCCTGGCGGGGTCGTGAAATCGGAGGGTCGTTGACTCTCGGCGAGATAGAGGAGACGTGTGAAGATCGAAGTCGAGAAATTCAGACAGAGCGCTCGTAAGGGACTCGGCGACGACGGCCAACAGAAGCTGCTGGCGAAGTTCCCCATCATCTTCAAGGCGCTCAGGGACTATTCTTTCTCGACGCTGCCCAACGCACAGGAAGTGTTGGCACGCGGCGCCGAGATACGCCGCGAATCGGTGAGGAACCTTCCCCGATATCTCGAATCGTTCGAGAGAAACGTCCTCAAAAACGGCGGTACGGTATTCTGGGCGCGTGACCATAAGGAAGCGCGCGACTTCATCGCCGGGCTCGCGCGAGAAAAAGGAGTCAGAATCGTCACGAAGGGCAAGTCGATGCTGACAGAAGAGATGGACCTCAACCATGCTCTGAAAGATGTCGGCGTCGACGTCTTTGAGACCGATCTTGGTGAGTTCATCACCCAGCAAATGGAGCGACCGCCTTTTCACATCGTCGGCCCGGCCCTCAACATATCGCCCGAAGAGATCGCCGATCTCTTCGTCAGGATTATGGGGGTTCAAAAAACGCTGGAAGTGAGTGGCCTGACGATGCAGGCCAGGGGCTTCCTCCGTGAGAAATTCCGAGCAGCCGAGATGGGGATCACGGGCGTCAATATGGGCATCGCCGACACCGGCACGATGGTGCTCGTCGAAAACGAGGGGAACATCCGCTACTGTTCGGGAGCGCCGAAGATTCACGTCGCGGTGATGGGGATAGAGAAGATCGTTCCCACCATAAACGACGCCTTGTGTATACTCCGGCTCCTGACCCGAAGCTGCACCGGGCAGGCGATATCCAGTTATGTAAACTTCATCTCCGGACCGAAGAGGGAAGGGGAGCTGGACGGTCCGGAGGAGCTCTATGTGGTCATCGTAGACGGGGGAAGGTCGAAAATCTACGCAGACCCGGACATGCGTGAAGTGCTCCAATGTATCAAGTGCGGAGCATGCCTCAATTTCTGCCCCGTCTGGACCAAGGTCGGGGGCTACGCCTACGGCTGGGTCTATTCGGGCCCCATCGGCTCGATTTTGAACCCGCTCTTCCTCGGGCTTGACCGGGCCTCGGACCTCTACCGGGCCACCACGCTCTGCGGCGCGTGCCATGAAGTCTGCCCCGCCGGAATAAACCACCCGAGGCTATTTCTGAAGCTCCGGGAAAAGCGTGCGAGGGGAGACAAGACGTTTGGCGCGCGCAGACCGCCTTTGATGGAGCGGCTTACCTTCTGCCTGTGGGCGTGGGGAATCGGCCGTGAATCGCGCTACCGTGCTGCGGGAAAGCTGCTCAGGTGGGCGTTGAGGCCGATTTCGAGAAACGGGAGGGTCGGAAGTCTCCCCGGGATGGGAAAGGGGTGGACCGCCGTTCGCGACCTGCCCCTACCCGCCGAAAAGACCTTTCGGGAGCGGTGGAAGGATAGTGGTGAGGATGCCGACAGATGAAGTCAAAGAGAACCGCAAAAGAAGAGATCATGACGAGACTGAGGGAAGGGAGCCTTCGTGGAGGACTCCCGGCGGCACGCTTGCGTGAACCGATCCGCGAGGCACCGGACGTCGCCGCGCTTATCGATCTCTTTCAGACAAAGGCGACGATGGCCGGAAGCATCGTGAAACGGATTGGCTCAATAGATACGGCTGCATCGGAAGTCGTCGCCCTCATGAAGGACGGGGGGCTCTCATCCGCGGTGATCACAAGGGAACACATCATTACGGAGGCGCGTGTTGAACAAGCCATGAAGGAGCCGGCATGACGCTTTTCCAACCGGCCCTCGATACTGTCGCGCACAAAGAGGCCTGTTTCCGTTCCGATGTGGGGATCACCGGCGCACTCTTCGGGATAGCTGAGACCGGGAGCCTTGCGCTGGTCTTTGGCGGAGAAAATCCGCGGCTCGTCTCCCACGCTCCCTTTTGCCACGTTGCGCTCCTGAGGGCGAAGGATATCCTGCCCGACGCAGAGACCCTGTTTGAGAAGCTCTCGAAGCGTGGAATATCGCCCTCGGCAATGGCGCTCGTGACCGGGCCGTCGACGACATCGGATATCGCGCTGACGCCCACTAAGGGCATCCACGGCCCGGAAAAGTTTTCATCATCCTCATCGATTGAGAGGGGCTTATATCGCTTGGATATCTCGCGGCGCTTTCGGGTTATACGGCCTGCCGCCCTAAAACTAAGTTAGACATCAGCGGAGGAGCGCAGCATGAACCAGGAAGAAAAGACGGTAACCAATCTGGCCATTAGGTCGGTATTTGATTCCCTTGCCGAGATCATGGGCGAAAACGCGCGTAACATCGTCTTCCGAGCGGCGGGTTTCTCACGCCTCATTGAGGCGCCACCCGAATACGACTGGAACAAGGAATTCACCAACAGGGAGCAGCTGAGCATATACCGGGAAATCGTGAAGCTGGTGGGCGCGGTCGGCTCACAGGGAATCCTGCGTCAGATCGGCTACAAAAATGCATATATACTTGTTGTGCGCTTCGGGCTGTTCAATCATCTCAAGGACTTGGTACCAGAGGAGAAGTTTCAAAAATCGCTCGAACTGCTCGCCCTTGGAATCGGGCGTGGAAAAGTCGTCCAGGAGAGCCAGAAAAGGGCTGCGATGGATGTTTTTGACTGCACGGTGTGCGAGGGCGAGACCAGTAAGAAGCCGTACTGCTCCAACTACTCGGGGGCGATCGGCTTCTTTGCCGACTGGTCTTTGGGAAAGGGGAAATACGTCGTCATCGAGACCAAGTGCAAGGCCCTCGGTGACGAAACCTGTTATTTCGAGCTTAAAGAGCGATAGGGCACCCCGAAGGATCTCCTTCTTGTATCCATCATGACGGCACCGTCGATGAAGGGGGAGCGCGCGACTTCCGTAAGGTGAGAGGCGGCCACAGCCGATCTTAAGGGAGGCATCGAACCTACGATGGACCAAATTCCTGACAATTTTTGGGGCGTCCCGGCCGAGCACCTCCTAACCCTCTTGGAAACCTCTCGGTCGGGGCTTTCAGGCCAGGAAGCGGAAAGTCGGCTTAAGACATTCGGTCCCAACCGCCTGAATCCGCAAAAAGAATTCGGCGTGTTCGATCTTTTCCTTTCCCAGTTCAAGAGCCCCATCGTAATTATCCTCATCGCGGCCGCACTCCTGTCATATTTTCTCCGCGATCCTACCGATTCCCTTATCATCCTGGCCATCGTCCTGGTCACCGCGATCCTCGGGTTCTGGCAGGAAAAGGGGGCGACCGATGCGTTGAAGAAGCTCCTTGCCATCGTGACGGTCAGGGCCCAAGTGCTGAGGGATGGTAATATCTCCGAGATCCCTTTTGAGGGTGTGGTGCCGGGAGATATCATTGAACTCTCGGCGGGACGGGCCATTCCAGGTGATTGCCTCATCATCGAAGCCAAGGACCTCTTTGCCAATGAGGCCACCCTCACGGGTGAGACCTACCCGGTGGAGAAGAGCCCCGGTGTCATCGATCCGGGCACGCCCCTATCGGGGCGGACAAATGCGCTCTTTGCCGGAAGCTTTGTCGTCTCCGGCACCGCGCGTGCCGTGGTTGCCTCCGTCGCGAACAAGACGGAGATCGGCAAGATTACACAGCGATTGGCCCTTAAGGCGCCCGAGACGGAATTCGAGCACGGCGTTAAGCATTTCGGGTTTTTCCTCATGGAGATCACACTCGTTCTCGTGATCGCCATCTTTGGAATCAACGTATTTCTCAAGAGGCCGGTCCTGGAGTCTTTCTTATTTTCCGTCGCGCTTGCCGTAGGTTTGACCCCGCAACTCTTGCCGGCCATCATCACGATCAACCTCTCCTACGGCGCCAGGCATATGGCCAAGAAGAAGGTCATACTCAAGCGTCTTTCCTCCATCGAGGATTTCGGCAGCATGAACGTCCTCTGCTCGGATAAAACCGGCACCCTGACCGAGGGAATCGTTACCATACACTCCGGGCAGGACATCGAGGGAAATGACTCCGACCACGTCCTTCTTTTAGCCTACCTCAACGCCCGGTTTGAGTCAGGGTTTCCCAACCCCATCGACGAAGCGATTCGTACGTTTCGGCAGTTCGATCTGGCAGGGATAGAAAAGCATGACGAGATCCCTTACGATTTCATCCGCAAGCGATTGACCATCTGGCTCTCGAAGACAGGACAATATATCCTGATCACCAAGGGCGCCATTGTCGGATATGCTCGACGTGTGCGACCAGTTCCAGAAGTGCAACAGTGAGCGGTCGATATCAGTTCAGTCCAAGCAGAGATCAAGCGGCGATATGAGGAGCTGAGTGCACAGGGTTTTAG
>CAWBYW010000035.1:0-115720 GCA_963792965.1 uncultured delta proteobacterium
TCGACCTTGTCTCCGAGGATGAAGGCGCACAGCTCCGTACCGAGGTCGGTCGCCAGCTTCTTGCCGATCCCCAACAGCTCCCAGCTCACGCCGGCGGCCTGTCCGTCCATCTGCTCCACGAAGACCCAGACGCCGCGGTAGCTCTGATCGGCCTTCGGCTCGGCGGGCTCTTCGGGCTCCGCCTCCTTCTTCTCGGGGCCCGCCGCGCCCTGCCACTCCGGGTTGAGGACCCTCTCGAGGGCCTCGGCGGGGCAGACGCGGGCACACTTCAGGCAGCCGATACATTTATCCAGCTGGATAACCGGCTCGCCCTTGTCGTTCATGGTCACCGCGTCCGAGGGGCACTCGGACTCGCACCGCGCCCCGCAGGCGATACACTTGCCGGCGATCAGCGAGACTTTGAATTTAGGTACCTTCTTTTTCTTATCTTTATCGTCGCTCATTTTTCGTTACTCCGCTATTTTCCGATGCCCGGCGGTCGTGCCGGTACTGTATCTCCAAGGGATACGTCGATTAATGAGAGATCAGGTCACGCTCCATGAGCTTCTGGAGCAGAAGCTGGACCGCGCCCTTCGGATCGCTCTCGCCGTCCCCGAGTATCTCCCCGATCTTGCGCTCCGGGGCGAAGATCTTCTTGACGTTGGTCGGAGACCCCTTGAGGCCGATGCTTTCGGCGGGCAGACGAAGGACTTCGTTGTTCCACGTGGGGATCTGGGCAAGCTCCGCCGCCAGGCGGCTCTCGACGGTTGGGTAGCGGGGCCGGTTCATCTCTCGGACGACCGTGAGGAGCACCGGGAGCTTTGCCTTGACGATCTCTTTTCTCCCCTCGAGCTTCCTGCGCACCGTGATAGTGCGCTCGTCGCCGTTGACCTCGACGATCTGATCAACGAGCGTCAGCTGCGCCAACCCCAACCGGGTGGCCAGTCCCGGGCCCACCTGGGCCGTATCCCCGTCGATCGTCTGTTTGCCGCAGATGAGCACGTCGACCGCCCCGTATTCCCGCTCGATGTTCTTGACGGTCTGGGCAAGGACGAAGCTCGTCGCGAGCGTGTCGGCGCCGCCGAAGAGCCGGTCGGAGATGAGGATCGCGTCGTCCACGCCGAGGGCGAGGCACCTCTTCAGGGTCATGACCGCGTTAGGGGGGCCCATGGAGATCGCCGTCACCCGGCACCCGTAGTTGTCTTTAAGCGCGAGTGCCGCTTCGACCGCGTGGGTGTCGAAAGGGTTGACGATGAAGGGGACACCCTCCCTGATGAGGGTCCCGGTTACGGGATCGACCTTGACCTGCGTGGTATCCGGCACCTGTTTCACGGCCACCACGACGTTTTTAAGCTGAGGTCTCTTTCTTGTGCTATCGGTCATACCTTTTGTTCCTCACCGAGTCGAGTTTTAGCAGAGACATAGTATAGCGGGTTATGAACGCCGCCGGGTCTTCCAATAGAAGGAAGCGTCGATGAAGCCCCTTTACCCGCGCGGCTAAATGAATGACCATTCATTCAACTTATTCGGAATGTAGCATAAGGCCATTTTCATGTCAAGGAAAAAAGATGAGGGTTTTTGTCGGGTGATTTCGTGCGTATCCCTTCTTTGCCGTGAGAAACGATAATGCCGTGGGAAATCGGAATGTCTCTTTTCTACCGGATAGCCGGCACGTGAGACGAATCGTCCGGCACCCAAACCCATCGATGCGGGAGTCGGCAAGCGAAACGGTAAGCGAGGGTGATCGACGAAATTAAGGGGAGCCGACAGGAGCAGACGTATACACTGCGGCCGGGGCTTTGCGGCCCGGCTTCCCTCTGAGTGCGATCCTCAGATCCCCGCCCCTTCCTCAAAATGGTCTTCCCGGCCCAATTTCCGCTCCCTGGCCCGGAGCTCCTCTTTGCGCGCGAGCCCCCACCGGTAGCCGCCGAGATCTCCATCCTTTCTCACCACGCGGTGACACGGAACGATGATTGACGTCGGGTTCGTGGCGCAGGCATGCCCCACGGCCCGAACCGCCCGGGGCTGCCGATCGCCTCGGCAATCTCGCTGTAGGTTCGGGAGCTTCCGTAGGGGATCGCCCGCAGCGCCTCGTAGACCTTTTCCTGAAAGGCCGTAACTCTCACATCCAGCGGCAGGGCGAGGGCGGGTTGTTTCCCCTTGAAGTACCTGAGGAGAGAGGCAACATGATCGCCCAACCCGCGCTTATCGCGCCGGATTTCGGCGTTCGGATATTCGCGTGAAAGCTCCGATTCGAGCACTTCATCCGACTCCCCGACGTATACCGCGCTCACCCCCTTTTCCGTGGCGGCGACAAGGAGCCTTCCGAGCGGGCAGTCAACGATGGTATAGCCGATGCTCATCCCGTTGCCTCCCCGACGGTACGCGCCGGGCGTCATGCCTAAGCGATGTGCCGCCCCCTCGTAGAGACGGCTGCTTGACCCGTACCCCGCCTCGTAGAGCGCGTCCGTCACGCGCTCACCCTTCTTGATAAGCGCCTTTAATCGCCGCTGGCGGCAAGCCTCGGCGTACTGCCGGGGGGTGATGCCCATGATACGCCTGAACGTGCGCTGCAGATGGTGCGGGCTGACGTGCGTGTAGTCGCTCATCTCCGCGAGGGTCAGCGGTCGATCGACGGCATCGTATCTTTCGATGAAATCAGAGAGACACTCCACCATCCGCACCTGAGGGTCTTCGATTGTGGCTGTGTCCGGCCGACAACGACGGCAGGGCCGGAAACCGGCCAGCTCTGCGGCTCGGTGCGACTGAAAGAAGACCACCCGGTCTTGCGTGGGGCGCCGGGACGGGCAGGAGGGACGGCAGTAGATACCCGTCGACCTCACGCCGTACACGAAGGTACCGTCAAAATGACTATCCCGCGCCAGCACGGCCTCCCACCATTTCTCACGAATTATCGCGACCATATTGCCTTTCTCCCGTCAAAGTAGTATCTGACTCTACTATAGAGCGCGATAACCATCGATACTATCCGATTCTTGCGCCCGAACTTATTTATGCCCGGCCGCCGACCCGCCGGTCCGATCCTGAATCTCCCGTTGCGCCATATCGACGGCGGAGGAGTTTTCAATCTCGATATGCCCATCGGGCCGGATTCGCCCGGTTACGGGAGAGAAAGAGAGCTCACCCCGTCCGACCCATTGCATCTGCGTGCACGTGGGATTATAATTGTTTAGATTGTATTTTTTCACCAATGACTATTTTTTTATTGCGTCACTCTTTTTTATCTCTTATAATACTATAGAAAATTTCTGAGCTGTGGTCTCTTCTTTCTCATTTCTGGTCCCACTGCGATCTAATTTTTAAACCATATGTAGGATAATAATACAACCGCCATGAAACTCTCGGGAAGTCTCGAAAAAAACAAGCTCAGCGACCTCCTCAGAGAGGTCAAGAACGAAAAGCTGACCGGGATCCTCGCCCTCAAGTCGCAGGAAGGCTTCGGGACCATCTATTTCAAGGACGGCATCATCATCAACGCCTATTCCCCCACCTTCAGGGAGCGTCTCGGCAGGCGACTCATCGACAAGGGCCACATAACCGACAAAGACCTGAGAAAGACGATGATCTACCAGAAGACGGAGGGGAAAAACCTTCGCATCGGCGAGATCCTCGTCCAGCACAATATGATCACCGAGGAGGTCCTCAACGGGACGCTGCGGGAGCTGATGGAGGATGCCCTCTATACCATGGTCTTCTGGGACGGCATCTACCGATTCGAGACCAGCGACGTCAAGAAACAGGACATCAACCTCTCCATAGACGTCGATAAGTTCCTCGATGACATCAGTAAGTCTTTCTCAAAGCTCGAGGACGATTTCCTCTCCGCCGAGATCGAGGCCCCGGCAAAGAGAGAAAAGGCGCAAAAGAAAGGCCATCAGGACATCAAAGAGGAGATCATCGAATCGATCGACAACATCACCAAGAGTATCTCCTCCTTTACCCCCCAGGAAATCGTCATCCTCGTCGAGGATGAAAAGCTCATGCGGATGATCTTCGCAGACGGCCTGTCGAACTTCGGCTATCGGGTGGAAAGTTACGACAACCCCACCGATGCGCTGGAGCGCGTAAAATCGCTCGAGCCGACCCGAGTCTCCCCGATCCTGATCATGGATCTGGTCATGCCCGGGATATCCTCTCCCACCGAGATCTACGGCGGGCTGGAGCTCCTCTCGGAGATCAACCAGTATTTCCCCTACATCCCCGTTATCGTCATCACCTCGATCGCCGACTACGAGATCAGGCTCAAGGCCCTCTTCATGGGATCGAGTTACTATCTCCTCAAGCCCGAGAAGGCCAAGCTCTCCACCGACATGCTCCGCTCCGGGCTCGATCAGTTCGTCGAGGAGCTCTCCTTCTGCGTGGGAAACCTCCTGAGAAACAAGCGGATCCACCACGAAAAGGAACAGCTGGCCATCATCCGGGAGCAGCTTATCAACGAGCTGATGGACGCGAAGTTCGAGCTCGGCAGCGCCGAAAAGGAGATCGAGCGGGACATCTTCGACCTGACCTTCCTGAAAAAGACGACCCGCGAGCTCCTCAAGAAGCAAAGCTTCAATTTCATCGCCGACACGATTATCGACTTCCTTCGAATCGACCAGAAGCGGGGATTTATCGGGATCGTCAAGCGGGGGGAGCTGAGCTACTACCGCGGGTTCACCGGCGCGTCCGGCGACAACATACCCCAGCTCAACGAAGGCCAGGAACACTTCTGTATCGGGTTTTTGGACCTCAAGCCCTTCGAGGAGGTCGCCAGCTTCAATAAGGTCTACACCGGAAAGCTCTCGCCCGAAGAGGGAGAGATTATTCAGTCGTTCCTCGGCGGGTATGTTCCCAAGAGCTGCCTCATCATCCCGTTTCGAGTCTACGAAAAAACGGTGGCGGTCCTCTACAGCGACACTGAGGAGCCCCAGAGCGGCTTCAAGAACCTGGACCAGATTCAGATCCTCTGCAATAGTGCCGCCCTGGCAATGCAGATAACGATCCTCAACGAGAAGATCGCCCGAAAGAAATCCGATATGTAGATCTCCCGGGGGCCCTCCCCGCCACTCATCGGCGCTCGATCCTCATACGTATCACACATCTCCGAGTTCCTTGATGAGCCGCTCCACAACGGGACGGTCCGCATCGAGGAAATCGAGCATCCTGAGCTCGTCTGTGCCTGCCCACACCACAAGATCATGGTCGCCGGACGTGAGGCAATCTTCGGGGATACCCGCCCGAAAAAAAATCAAGAGGATATTGTGCCGCTCGTATCGATGGTTGACGACATCATAGAGGGCGCCGATCTCGGCATGGACGCCGAGCTCTTCATTGAGCTCCCGCCGAAGGCACGCTCTCGGATCCTCCCCGACCATCAGCTTCCCGCCCGGGAACTCCCACTTGCCGGCCTCCGTGCTCCCTTCTTTTCTCCTGCCCACCAGCACCCGGCCGCCCTTTACAATGATCGCGGCGCAAACCGGAATGATCGGACCGTTATCCGTCGGACGGGAAACCATCGGCACTCATCCTTTATCGGCAAACCCTCGCGGGAGTCTTATTTCCGGCTTGCGGCAAAAAAAACGCGGGCACTATCGGTCTGCCCGCGGCACTTCATATCTGACGTCGTTTTTGCTTCCTCGGGCTCGGGCCGAGCCGCATCGGTCATTCGGCCAGGAGCCTGAGCACCTCCTCCACGAGGTGGAAGAGGGCGGTCGGCCCCTTGTGAATGAACGCGTCGGCCATCTTCCTGATGGCCAGGGGGACCTTGTCTTCCGACATCACGGTATACATGATGATCTTGACATCTTTAGGGATGCCCTTTACGGTCTGCTTGCGTATGGTCCTGATTACGTCAAGCCCTTTCGGATTTCCGCTGCCGAGGAAGATATCGACGATGACCAGCCCCGGCTTGAGCTCAATGACCTTTTCGATCCCCTCCTCGGCCGTCTCCGCCTCCACGACCTCGATCCCCTCCTGCGAGAGGGCGTCAATGATCTGTGTGCGGGCAAACCGGGAATCTTCGATGACCACCACCAGCCCCCGGCTGACGTGATCGTGTGTTTCTTCCTTCTGAGAACTTTTTCTGCTGAGCTTAATCCTAAACGACACACCGCACGCGGAACAGATGATACTCTTGCCTTCCGGCGGAACCTCCGTAGGATCCAGGAATATCTCTTTGCCGCATAACGCGCTCGGACAGGTGACCCTGATAAACTTAGCCATGCGTCATCTAATGAATGGGCGGTGTCGATAGAAAAACAATGCTAACATCAATACGTTACGCAATTTTATAACAAAAGTCAAAATAAAAATGGCTTTTCTCGTTCTCAGACAAGCTCGATCGGCACGTAGCCCGTGATCACCTTCTTCATTCCGACCCCCGAGAAGAGGACCGTCAGCTTATACCTCCCGCCGGCTTCTTCAACCCCCTTGATCACCCCGATGCCGAACTCGGGGTGTCGGATCCTGACACCGGGGCGAAACGCGGGAGTCGCGTCGTCGAAATAGTCGGAGATATCCGGCTCCCGCTGGGCCCAGCTCGTGTCGAGTCGGTAGTCGCTCACGGACTCGCTTGTGGTTTTGATCGGCGTCATGTATGCCTGATCGACCTCGCCGATAAAGCGCGAGCGGGCATTGTATTTCTCCTGGCCGAAGATTTTCCGTTTCCTGGCGGAGGTCAGGAAGAGCCTTTCCTTGGCCCTGGTCATGCCCACGTAGCAGAGCCGCCGCTCCTCCTCGATGTCGTCGACGGCGTCCATGGAGCGGATATGAGGGAAGAGCCCCTCCTCCATACCGACCATGAAAACGACCGGGAACTCAAGACCCTTAGCGCTGTGCAGCGTGAGCAGCGAGACCTTAGTGGCCACATCCTCCATCGTATCGATATCGGAAACGAGCGCCACCTGGTCAAGGAAGTCGGAGATATCCTTGCCCGGGTTTTTCTGTTCGAACTCCGTCACGGCGTTTAGGAATTCCTGGAGGTTTTCGACCCGGGCCTGCGCCTCGTCGGTCCCCTGGTTCTGCCAGTAGGCGAGCATCCCTGTATCGAAGACGGCTTTCATCGAGGCGGCCGAGATCCCCTTTTGTTCTCGTATCTCGCCGAGGATCTTTACGAGCGCACCGGCCCCCTCCTTCGCCTTCGGGGCGGCGCCGTCCTCTCTCAGGAAGAGCTCCAGCGCCGCAAACAGGCCGATATCGTGCTTTCGGGCAAGCTCGTGGATCTTTTCGAGCGTTTTGTCCCCGATCCCCCGGGGCGGCATGTTGATGATTCTCTCGAGGCTCACGGAATCCTCGCTGATGACCGCGGCCCGAAGATAGGCCAGGGTATCCTTGATCTCCTGCCGGTCGTAGAATCGCATCCCTCCGATGATCTGGTAGCCCATGCTCTCCCTGATGAGCTCATCCTCAAGGATGCGGGACTGGGCGTTGGTCCGGTAGAAGATCGCGAAATCGGCCGCGGAATAGTGGTGCTCCCTCATCAGGCCCTTGAGCGTCTGGATGACGTACCGTGCCTCGTCGTGCTCGTCCACGCTCTCATAATAGGTGATCTTTTCCCCCTCGTCGTTTTCCGTCCAGAGCGTTTTTTCTTTTCTACCGATATTATTCTTCACGACCGATCCCGCCGCCGCTAAGATGTTCTTCGTGCTGCGGTAGTTCCTGCCGAGCACGACCACCATGGCGTCGGGAAAATCGCGCTCGAATTCGAGTATATTGCCGAGGTCCGCGCCTCTCCATCGGTAGATCGACTGGTCGTCGTCTCCCACCACGCAGAGGTTCTTTCTGAGGGCCGAGAGCTGCCGGATGAGGCGGTACTGGGCCGCGTTTGTGTCCTGGTATTCGTCCACCAGCACGTGGATGAATCGATCCTGATAGGCGGCCAGCGCCTCAGGCTGCGTCTTCAAAGAGCATAACCGTTTGCATGATCAGGTCGGCAAAGTCCATGGCGGCGTTTTTCTTCAGCTCATCCTGGTAGCGTTGGTACGCCCGGCCGATCTTGGCGGAGATGGGGTCACGGGCTGCCGCCTCCAGCCCCTGCAGGGGTAACGAGCCTGTTCTTGGCGCGCTCGATAAAGTAAAGGGCGGCCTGGGGCGTTACGACTTTCTCGTTGACGTCCAGGTCCCTCAGGACCCGTCGCATGAGCGTCATCTGATCGTTCTCGTCGAAGACGGCAAACCGGGGATTATACCCGATGCGTTGCGCTTCGCGTCTCAGGATCCTGAGACAGGCCGAGTGAAAGGTGGTGATCCAAGGCAGATCGAAGTTCGTCTTGAGGAGGCGCGCGATTCGCTCTTTCATCTCGCGCGATGCCTTGTTGGTAAAGGTAACGGCAAGTATTTTATCGGTGGGTATCCCCTCGGAGACGAGATAGGCAACGCGGTGGGTAAGGACGCGCGTCTTGCCACTGCCCGCACCCGCAAGCACGAGGATGGGGCCCTCGGTCTTGGTAACGACCAGACGCTGCTGCTCGTTAAGCCTCTTTATAATTTCGTTCTTATCCATAACCCGCAATCGTAGCATGCTCGCGTCCCGGGGGGACGCATCGCGGCTGTCTCGGGATGACCGAGGGCGGCCCGCTCCTGACATCCCGGGGGGAATCGCACGACGGACAAACCCTGACCTCACAAACCGGGCCGGGTTCGTCGGGGGAGTTATAATCAGTCTATTCTACGGTAACGCTCTTGGCCAGGTTCCTCGGCTGATCCACGTCGGTCCCCTTGAGATCGGCCACGTGATAGGCCAACAGCTGCATCGGGATGACGAGCACGATAGGGGCTACGATCGGGTCGGCATCGGGGATGTAGATGACGTCGTCGGCTTTCTTCTTGATCTCCTGGTCCCCCTCGGTCGCCACCGCGATCACCATGCCGTCCCGTGCCTTGACCTCCTCGACGTTGCCGAGCACCTTCTCGTATGTCTTGTTGCGCGTGACCGCGATCACCACCGGCATTTGTTCGTCGATGAGGGCGATGGGGCCGTGTTTCATTTCTCCGGCGGGATAGCCCTCGGCGTGGATATAGGAGATCTCCTTCAGTTTAAGCGCCCCTTCCAACGCGATGGGGTAGTTGATCCCCCGGCCGAGGTAGAGGAAATCTTTCGCGTGCATGTACTTGCGGGCAAGCGCACGGATGGAATCGTTTGCCGACAGGACCTGTTCCACGTATCCGGGCACCATGACAAAGTCCATCAGACGCCGCTTCATGTCAGGCCGTCCGATCCTTCCCAGCGTCTGGGCAAGGTAGAGAGCAATCAGGTAGAGCGTGGTCAGCTGGGTCGTGAAGGCCTTCGTGGAGGCGACGCCGATCTCCGGCCCCGCGTGGGTATAGATAACGCCGTCCGAAGCCCGGGCCGCGCTTGATTCCACGACGTTGCAGACCGTGATAATGGTGGCTCCCTTCTCTTTGCCCTCCTTCATGGCGGCAAGGGTATCGGTCGTCTCACCGGACTGCGTGATCCCTAAGATCAGTGTCTTTTCTCCGACGATGGGATTGCGGTATCGGAACTCGCTGCCCAGTTCCACTTCCACGGGAACGCGGGCCAGCTCCTCTATCATGAACTTCCCCACCAGGCCGGCGTGCCACGAAGTCCCACACGCAACGATAACGATCTTGTCGATGCTCTCGACAACCTCTTTGGTGAGGTTCAGCTCCGGGAGCATTATCTCGCCGCGGTCCTCGGATATCCTCCCCCTCATCGTATCGATAATCGCCTGCGGCTGCTCGAATATCTCCTTGAGCATGAAGTGCTTATAGCCGCCCTTCTCCGCCATGACGGGGCTCCAGTCAATCCTCCTGATCGTTTTCTGTTTCGGGACCCCTGCAAGGTCCATGACGGTGAGGGTGCCGTCCTTATATTCCACGACCTCCCCGTCGTCGAGGATGACGATGTCGCGCGTATGGTTGATGACGGCAGGGATGTCGGAAGCGATGAAGAACTCCCCTTGGCCAAGGCCGAGGATGAGGGGGCTCTCCTGGCGGGCTGCCATGATGGTGTTGGGCTCGTCTTCCTTGAGGATGACCAGCGCGTAAGAGCCCTTGATATTCTTAAGAGCCTCCAGAACCGCCTCCTTGAAAGATTTCCCCTGCTTCACGAACCGCCAGATGAGGTGGCTGACGACCTCTGTATCGGTCTCCGAGGAAAATTTGTGTCCCTCGGCAATCAGCATCTCCTTGAGCTCAAGGTAGTTTTCGATGATCCCGTTATGGACGACAACGATGCTCCCCGCCTTGTGGGGGTGGGCGTTTTCGTCCGACGGTTTCCCGTGGGTCGCCCAGCGCGTGTGGCCGATGCCCACGTTACCGTCGAGCGACTCCTTTGAAACCAGCTCCTCGAGGACCGAGAGCTTCCCCTTGCTCCTCCTTATGGTCACCGCACCGTTCGAGATCACCGCAATGCCCGCGGAGTCATATCCCCGGTATTCGAGCCTCTTGAGCCCGTCGAGGAGCAGACCTGTTACTTTTTTCGGACCGATGTAGCCGACGATTCCACACATTATTTTTTCCTTCTCTATTTCTTTCTTGATTTAACGCCCCGATCGGGGAGATTGACCTGTTTTGTCCGGCTCACGGCAAGCGTGTTGGGAGGGACATCCTTGGTGATGGTCGATCCGGCGCCGATGAGGGAGTATTCGCCCACGGAAACCGGGGCGATAAACTGGGTATCCGATCCGATGAAGACGCCGTCGCCGATCTCGGTAACGTGTTTACTCGCGCCGTCGTAGTTGCACGTGATAGTCCCCGCGCCCACGTTGACCTGTTTTCCGATCTTCGCGTCTCCAATATAGGTGAGGTGGTTTGCCTTGGAGCCGGCGTCGATGACAGATTTCTTGACCTCAACGAAGTTTCCGATCTTGACATCCTGCTTAAGCCGGGTCTTGGGCCTGAGGTGCGCGAAAGGCCCGATCTGAACCCGACGCCCTATGACGCTGTCGGTAATGACCGAGCACATCTTGACGACCACTTCATCGGCGAGCTTTGAGCCGACGATCTTCACGTTCGGCTCGATAAGGCAGTTCTTCCCGATCTCGGTCTCCCCTTCGAGGTACGTATCGGGATAGAGGGTCGTGCCCTCGCCCACCCGTACCTGTGGATCAACATAGGTACGGCTCGGGTCGATGACCGTCACACCGGCGTCCATCAAGCGCTCGACGATCGTGGCGCGGATCATCGCCAGCGCCTCGGAAAACTCCCTTGGGGAGCCGACATCCGTAAGGGCGTACACCTGCGTGGGAACAAAATCCTCCGCGCCGCCCTTTCGGGTGGCCTCCCGTTCGAGCAGGGAGAATAGTCGTTCTTCACAGGATTCGTCTGGACTCTCCCCCGTCTCGGTGATATCGCCAAGTAGCGAGACATCCGAGATGAAAAGGGCCGTCCTACCTTTCGGTTTTCCGGTAGTTCCCACCTTGGCCGCCTGATACGGAGTCTTCTTATCCCGATAGCGCCCGATCAGCTCCGTCAGCACTTCGGCCGACATGAACGGAAGCGTCGCCGAGACAAAGAGGATATCCCCTTCCCGTCCCGAAAACATCTCCCTGATCTTAGAGACAAGCCCCGCTCCCTTTTGTTCCACGACGGCGGCGTCCCCGTGCCCGATCCGGGAAAGCTCCCGGCCCATGACGTCGCCCGCCCCGGAGATGACGGCGATCCCCGCCGGTTCCAGCGCCGTACAGGCATCAAGGACATAGGCGATCATGGGCCTTCCTTTGATCGGACTGAGGTAGGCCGGCGTCTTTCCGGCCGCGTCCCCGGACATTGTTGATGCCGGGATAACGATCCAGAGCCTCTCACCGGGCCTGCGGACTTTCGAGGACATTGGTCTGCTCACAAAAAAATCGAGAGATCGGTGGCATTGCCGTAAGCGAGGCCGCCCAATCTCCCCACATGTTTTCCCTTTTTGAAAACGAGCCGCCGGCGCCCCCTCACCAGCAGCGGTCTCGCATAGCCTCACGGTAAGGGTCGCCGTAAGGACGTATCATACCCCCACCCCTCGGGTAAAGTCAAGCAACTTCTGTCGCGCGATCCGTGGGCGTCCAGCGGCCCATCCGGTGACTGCGCCCGATGATTTATCTTGAAAAACGGGAAGCATTGATAGATAATACAAAGAAATCTGACAGAGGGAACTATGAAAAAGGATTTGGCCGCGCTACGGCGACTTTCTCTTTTCGCCCTGATTTTCTCGGCCTTTCTCGTGGGCTGCACCACCGCCGGGCCGAGATCGGACTCCAATAAACTCTCCGATGCCTACTTCATCGAGGTCAGGGATCACGAAGATCCGACCGTCATGCAATGCTTCTTTGAGGTCAACGACGCCCTCAAGGCTAACGACTACACGGCGGCCGTCGATGCGGCCACCAAGGGGATCGACGCAATCCCGAAATACCCCGAGCTCTTTTCGTACTTCTACGCTATGCGCGGATATTCCAACATCATGCTCTATAATCTCGAAAAGGGGCAAGAGGACATCAAGAACCTCGAAACGTACGACAAAAGGTCATCCATGATCCCGGGCCTCTGGACATACTACTATTTCAGCTACGCCCCCTTCGACCCGAATCCCAAGGAATATTATCTCAAGGCAAAGCAGTGGCTCGCCGCCTGGCAGGCGGCGCGGCCCCGCAACACGTTCGAGCTTGTCTTCTCCGATCCCGCGCGTATCGCCGACATGGGCAAGATCATCGACGATGAGCTGAAGAAATAGGGCGTGACCCACGACGTTCGAAAGAGACGGACGGCCCCCGGCAGGAAAAAGACGAGTGAAGCACAAACCGATACCGACCGGTGCGAGTGACGACAACAAGCGCCTTCAGGTCATGATGCTGACAAGGAGCCTCTCCCTTTTCTTCGTGCTCGTGCTGACGCTATTCATTTCCGCGGGGCGACTGGACTACTGGCAGGGGTGGCTCTTCATCGCTATTTTGGCGGTCCTGTTGATTTCATCCCTGAGACAGTTCTCCGACAAGACGGATCTCGTGAGAGAACGGCTCAATCCTGGGCCGGGCACAAAGCCGTGGGACAAGGTCCTCATGGCGCTCTATCTGCCCTTCGCTTTCGGCCTCTTGATTGTCGGGGGACTTGACGCGGGTCGTTTCGGATGGACGGGTACACTGCCGACGTGGATCTACCCGGTCTCAATCGTCGTCTACCTTGCGTCGTTTGGCTTCACGAGATGGGCGATGCGGATAAACCCATGGTTTTCAAGCGTCGTGCGCATTCAAACGGACAGGGATCAAATGGTCGTCCGTGACGGGCCGTACCGCCTTGTCAGACATCCGGGGTATCTCGGAATGATCCTGAGCTTCATGAGTGTTCCCCTGGTTCTCGGCTCGCTGTGGGCGCTCGTGCCCGCGGCCGCCGTCACGCTCGTTTTGATCGTCCGCACCTGCCTCGAGGATCGAGCTCTGCGAGAGGAGCTGCCGGGGTATGCGGACTATGCCGCGCACGTTCGATATCGGCTCCTGCCCGGCGTCTGGTAGGGAGCACGGGACGCTCAGGGAGACGAGCGAGCCTGCCGGTGCGTCAATAACCTCACGATATCTCGCCCCGCGTTCCGGCCGACGATCTCGCTCCTACGCTCGTCGACCGCTCGCTTGAGGTGCCTGATCACCCTCCTCTTGTCGTCAAAGAAAGAGACGCCCGCCGCAAGCTCCGAAAAGAGCGCGCTACGGCTGTCTGCCTCGTCCCCATATTCCTCGATTTCACGCGCCGCGTCAAGAAACCTCCCCGCCTTCTTCAGGAGGGCCGATAGGTTCAGGACTATCGTAAAGTCGTCCCCGAAGAGCTCCTTTGCCCGGTAGAGGGTCACGAGCGTCTGCTCATCGCTGCCCATGAGGAAGTGGAGGTAGGCAAGGTTGATATAGGAGGTAACAAGCGGCATAGAGTCCATCGCGAGCCGGTTCAGTACATCGTACGCCTCGATGAACTCCCCCTCCTCCATGTAGGTGAGGGCGAGCCGGGAGAGCAGGAGCGATGAAATCGCGTAGGTATGATACTTCCTGACGAGGTCCCTGAGAGACCCGTGGGCCGGGACACCCTGGAGAAAGACGGCAAACTCGACGAGCGCCCGCTCCTTTCGGGCCACGATCGTTCGGTATGCCTCGGCGATCCGGTGGAATCGGGCGATTGCATGTGGGGCCGCGGACGATCGGTCGGGGTGCCACCGCTTGGCAAGCCTCCGGTAGGCGGCCTTGACATCATTGAGGTCCGCGCCCGGCTTGAGGCCAAGGACTCGATAGTGCCGCTCAACGCCGCGGTTTGGGCTCATGAGTTGTCCCGCACGTAGTCTGTTACGCTTTTTTTATATTCTACACCCATTTGAAGAGAGAATAAAGTGCCGAGTTCATCATCGGCGCAAGGGTAACCAAGCTTGTGGGAGCGACCTCTAAAAGAAGACGGACAACCGTGCGGTTGTCCGTGTCACTCTCCGAGATAAGTTTTCCTGAGCACTTTACAGCTCGCAGTAGGTCTCGCTGCACGCCTCGGCCACACCCCGGTGGACCACCTTCCCTTGGTGGATGTTCACCCCGCGTTTGAGCGAGGGGTTGTCCGCGATTGCCCCGTCAAACCCCTTGTCGGCAAGCTCCAGCACGTACGTGATCGTCACGCCCGTGAGGGCAAAGGTGGACGTCCTCGGCACGGCGCCGGGCATGTTGGCGACCGCATAGTGGACGACCCCCTCCTCCACAAAGAACGGCTCGTCGTGTGTCGTGGGCCGGGAGGTCTCGGAGATCCCCCCCTGGTCGATGGCGAGGTCCACGATGACGCTGCCGGGCTTCATCTTCTTCACATCGTCCCGTGAGATAAGGTGCGGCGTCCTGGCGCCGGGGATGAGGATCGCCCCGACGACAACGTCGGCCCGCGTCACGTACTCATCGACGCTGGCCTTGTTGCTCATGACGGTGACCGCCTTGCCTTTCAGCATATCGCTGGCGTATTTCAGCCTCGTTGCCGAAATATCCAGGAGGAAGACCTCGGTGCCGATGCCGGCCGCCACGAATGCGGCGTTGAAGCCGGCAATCCCGGCGCCGAGGACGGCAACGGTGGCGGCGGGCACACCCGAGACGCCGGAAAGGAGGACGCCCCTCCCGCCGCTGATCTTCTCCAGGCCGTAGGCCCCCATCTGGATCGAGAGCCGCCCACAGACCTCGCTCATGGGGGCAAGTAACGGGAGGTAGCCGTCGCCGGTCTGGACGGTCTCGTAGGCGATGGCGCTCACGGAGTTTTTAAGCAGCGTGGTGGTCAGCTCCTTGTTTGCGGCCAGGTGCAAGTAGGAAAATATCATATGGCCCGAGATAGAGCCGATCTCGGCCCCCTCCGGCTCCCTGACCTTGAGGATGAACTCGGCCCCCTCCCACACCGCCTTGTTGGACGCGACGATCTTCGCGCCCGCCTTTTTATAATCGCCGTCCTCTATCCCGCTCTTGCTACCCGCGTCCTTTTCGATGAGGACCTCATGGCCGTGGCCGACCAGCGCGGCGACACCGGCCGGCGTTACCGCTACCCGGAACTCGTCCTTTTTTATCTCTTTTGGAACGCCTATCTTCATGATAGCTCCCCCCTATTAATCGAATAACCGATTGACGGTGTCACAGCCCCCTGCGAGGAGAAATTCAAATAGGTCTTATGAAGCCTTCCGTGTGACGTACGGTCTACCCGCGGACCATCCAATAGATCGAAAAGCCCGCCCTCAGGCCGCCAACAGTATCCCCACGCACGTCTTCCCTGCTCCACGTATAGCGCGCAGTCGCCGGACCCTATTTCCCCGTGAACTTCGGCGGCCGTTTTTCGATGAACGACATGACCCCCTCTCTCGCGTCGTCCGTGGTGACGGCGATCCCCTGAAACGCGCTCTCGAATTCGAGCACGGTCTGCATATCGACATCAAAGGAGCGGTTGAGCATCTTCTTGATCATGCCAAGCGAGCGCGTGGGGCCGGCGGCAAGTCTTCCCGCCAGCGCCATCGCCTCGTCCATCAGCTTATCTTTGGGGAAGACCCGGTGGATGAGCCCGAGCTCGAGGGCCTTTTCGGACATGATATCCTCACCGAAGAACATGATCTCCTTGGCCTTGGCCAGTCCCACGATCCGGGGCAGGAGGAAGCATCCCCCGGCGTCCGGGACGAGTCCGCGCCTGACGAAGACCTCTATGAGCTTGATCCCCTCGCGCCGCAACGATGATATCGCCGCCGAGCGCGATGTTGACCCCCGCGCCGGCGGCGGTTCCGTTGATCGCGTTGACGATGGGCTTCTCGCAGTTGGCCATCGAAAAAAAGACCCTGCCGTAGAGGTGGGCCGAAAGCTTCATCCCCATGGCCGTGGTCATGTCGGTGCGCCCCGCCCCGCTGACGAGGTCGGCGCCGGTGCAAAACGCCCGGCCGTTTCCCGTCAGCACGACCGCGCGGATCGAGTCGTCCTGCTCGGCGTCCTGGAAATAGGAAATGAGCCCCTTGATCATGCCAAAGGTAAGTGCATTCATGTTATCGGGGCGATTGAGGGTAACGATCCCCACGGCGTCTTTCTTGTCAAACAGCAGTTCGGACATATCGGCTCCTTATTCGAAAAAGAAGGGTCTGTTTCCAGGACGTCCCGATCGACGGCTATGCTGGGCCGCCCGGGATTTGCGCGCGTATGACGACCGGGGAGACGGGATGCTCCCTCCGTCTATTTCTCCAGGATCCTGAGCGCCGAAAGCGCCGCGTTATAGCAAAAGAGCCGGTGTTCGGGTATCGGCGTCCATCCCCTGCCGTCGCTTCCCTGGGACAGCAGGAGGTACTTTTCCACCATCTCACGGTCCTTCTTGCCGAGAGTGGGACCCACGCGATAATAGAGGTCCCTCACCTCCCGGACGAAATCGTTGAGGCGCTTGTTGTCGGGATCGGCGTCCCAGAGGGCGAAGTCGTCATCGGAGCTCCAGCTGCCCGACCTCAGGTAGAGGCTCTGAAGACCCTCCACGTTGGTCTTCTTGAGGTATTCGGAGGGAAGGGTAAAGGTCATATGGGGGTTCTGGTGGATATATTCGAGGAGGCCCTGCAGCCGCGAGACCGGGATCGGCTGGTCCAGGACGTTGCCCCGGTAGCCGTAAAACTCAAAGTCGCCGGATAAGGGGAAGAAGAAGCCCCCGAGGTGCCCGACGGTTTTATCGAGCATCGCATAGAGCCGCTTTTCCTTCATGATGGCCATCCGGCCGAGGCACGAAAGGGTGTAGGTGTTCCACTCCTGGAAACTCCGGAAGGCGACGATCGACACGGCGCCGGCCCCGTTCCAGACGATCGGGGAAAGATCGGTGAGCGACGTGAGCGATTTCTTCATTTTCCTCAAGCAGGAGCAGCTGGCCGATCGGACCCTTCTGCGGCGCGTCCGGCGATCTCCTTGAAGAGCGACCGGGGCGCGCGGCTTAAAATCGTTGGCGACGTTGAGCCATCCGCCGGTCGTATAGCGGAGCAGGCCGTTTTCCACGAAGCACCACCGGTAGCCGTTCTCGGTCAGAAGGAGCGGCATGAGCGGATCGATGGAGAGCTCCGGCGGGAAAAACCCCACGGGCCGGATGCCAAGGACGCGCTCGGCGGTTTCGAGGTAGCGCTTGAGGTCCCGCCGCGTCTCCTCGACGGTCATCAGGGGGAGAATCGCGTGCGCCCAGCTGGTGCCGGTCATCTCCACCTGTTTCCTCTTGATGAGCGTCTTGAGCAGCTCCACCACCTCAGGGTACTCGTCCGTATTCGGGAAAAGCTCCGTCGAGCACGTCGAGGGTAAAACCCGTGAAGTTCAGGACGATCCTGTAGGCCGGATTTTTTTCGAGCATTTCCAATACCGGCAGGTAGCTCTTATCGACCACGTTCGGAATTTCCGAGAAAGGGAATTCGGCATACAGGAGGTTGGCATGGAGGAGCAGCGTTGTGTCTACCATTAGTTACTCTCCAGTGTGGTTATTTTTGTCAGCTTAACCTTAATATATTTTGATCTCTCTGTCAAGAGAGAGGAACGGCCGTTTTCCGCCGCGCCCGGATGTGTCGTGCCGCCGTGAGCCCCTGCGGCCGTAAAACGAGGCGCCGGAGGATATCCGCGGCACGGCGTCCGATGAGGACACGGGACACGTTGGCCCCTATTTTCCCGTGAATTTCGGTTTACGTTTCTCCAGGAACGCCGCGACGCCCTCTTTGAAATCCTCCGACATGATCGAGAGGATGAACTGGTCGGTATCCATGTGCGAGACAACCCGATCCAGGGCCGTCGAGATCGCGTTGACCGTCTGCTTGGTCATCGTCACCTGTACCGGGGGCTTGGCCGAGACGATCTCGGCGATCTTCTTTGCCGCTGAGCAGCGCCTGGCCGTCGGGGGATATCCGCTGGGCGAATCCCCACTCGAAGGCGTCCTTTGACGGCACCCGGTCGGCGAAGATGACGATCTCCTTGGCCCTAGCGGGGCCCACGAGGTGAACGAGCCTCGGCAGCGTCGTCCAGGCCATGTTCATGCCGAGGCCTATCTCCGGCACGCGGATGAAGGACGATTCGGCCATGACCCGAAAATCGAGCGAGGCCGCCAGCGCGACCCCGCCGCCGACGCAAAAACCCTCGATCGCGGCGATGGTGAATTGATCGAGCTCCTCCCATGCCCGGCACATGCGTGGGCCGTACTCCATCGCCTTCCTCTTTTCTACGAGGCCTGCGCCGAAGAGCTCAAATAGTCTTGGGTCGGAGAGGTCAACGCCCGGGGAGAAGTAGGAATCCCCGCCGGCCAGTATCACCGTGATAAGGTCGGAGCGCTTCTTCAGATCCTCGGCCATCAACACCAGCTCCTCGATGAGGCCGATCGAGAGCGCGTTTTTCTTATCCGGCCGATCGATCCTCACCACGGCCGTCCTGTTTTCCGCCTCTAAGGTAAGAAATTGATAATTCATGGATAACTCCATAACCGGCATGACCTTTGCCCGGATTATTTCATACGGGCCCTTTCATGTCAAGGACGTAAGGGCTCCCCTCTCATAAATGCGGCGAGGCCACCTCACCACACCGGGCGATGGCCGCGTGCCCGCACACGGTCCGATAAAAAGGAGTGAAAGCTATTTTTGGTTTTGTGATTCATCGCGGATTTGATATAATGGTTATTTATTGCACCGATGTGGATCGAAAACAATGAGCCCCCAGAAGAAAAAGACAATCCCGAGTGACCTTCTGATCTCGCAGTCGGCCGACATTTCGCCGATCAGAGAGGTCGCGCACGATGCGGGAATTGAAAACCAATACCTCCATCTCTACGGAGAATATAAGGCAAAGGTCCTCCCCGGCATTCTCAATGCCGTCAAAGATAGGCCGAACGGTAAATACATCGTCGTCACTTCCATCAACCCGACTCCCCTCGGAGAAGGGAAGACCATTACCACGATAGGGCTCGCCCAGAGCCTGAAATCCCTCGGAAAGCCCGTCTTCACCTGCATCAGGCAGCCCTCCATGGGCCCGACCTTTGGGATCAAGGGGGGGGCCGCGGGGGGTGGATACGCCCAGGTCGTCCCGATGGAGGAGGTCAACCTTCACCTTACGGGCGACATCCATGCCGTGGGGATTGCCCATAACCTGATGGCCGCCGCTATCGACGCTCGCAGGCTCCATGAGTCCAGGAGAAACGGACTCGAGCTCTTTGATATCCTCGTCAAGGACGGGAGGTTTACCACGTCCCAAAAAAGGCGGCTGATCAAGCTCGGCATCGACCCAAAGAATATCCCCGCCGACCTCACCGACGAAGAGAAGGAGCACTTCGCCGTTCTCGACATTGATGATCACAACATCCTCTGGCGGCGGGTGGTGGACGTGAGCGACTCATCGCTGCGCAACGTCGTAACGGGCTTAGGCGGCCCGACCGACGGGCTGACCCGGCAGAACGGCTTTGATATCACCGTGGCCTCCGAGATCATGGCGGCCCTTGCCCTGGCCACCGACCTCAAGGACCTCAGGGAGCGGATCGGACGGATGATCTTTGCGATCGGCAGAAGGAGAGAGGCGCTCACCGCCGAGGACCTTGGCGTCGCCGGCGCAATGACGGTGCTGCTGAAAGACGCGATCAACCCTAATCTTATGCAGACGCTTGAAAAAAGTCCGGTCTTCGTCCACACCGGTCCCTTTGCAAACATCGCCCACGGCAACTCGTCCATCGTTGCCGACCGTATTGCCCTCAAGTTGGCGTCGGGGGGATACGTGATCACGGAGGCGG
Source organism: uncultured delta proteobacterium (assembly GCA_963792965.1). Lineage (GTDB taxonomy): Bacteria > Desulfobacterota > Zymogenia > Zymogenales > Zymogenaceae > CAWBYW01. The sequence continues at coordinate 20,173 of CAWBYW010000035.1, forward strand.
GCTTCGGGGCCGAATGCGGTCTGGAAAAGTTCGTCAACATCAAGTGCCGGGTCTCGGGACTCTCGCCCGACTGTATCGTGATCGTCGTGACGGTACGCGCCCTCAAAATGCACGGCGGAGGACCGAACGTTTCCCCCGGTAAGCCGCTCGACGGCGCCTATCAGACCGAAAACCGGGCCCTCGTAAAAGCCGGGCTGAGTAACCTCATCTTCCATATCAAGAACTCCCTCAAATTCGGCGTCCCGGTGGTGGTGGCGGTCAACCGGTTTTTGGCCGACACCGATGCCGAGATCGACCTGATCAAAGACGCGGCGGTCTCCGCTGGTGCACAGGGCGCCTACGTCAGCGAGGTCTGGGAAAAGGGCGCGCGAGGCGGCCTCGAGCTTGCCCGGGGCGTGATGGAGGCCTGCGAGAGGGAGAAGGATTTCCGTTTCCTCTACTCCCTCGACCTCCCCGTCGAGGAGAAGATACGCACGATCGCCACGGAATTTTACAACGCCGAGGATATCGAGCTCTTCCCCGACGCGGTCAAAAAGATAAAGCTCATCAGGGAATTCGGGCTGGAGGGCCTCCCCATCTGCATGGCCAAGACGCACCTTTCCATCTCTCACGACCCGACGATCAAGGGGGTGCCAGAGAACTATTTGCTCCCGATCGAGGATATCCGGATATCGGCGGGTGCGGGCTTCATCTACCCCCTGTGCGGGGAGATGAGGACGATGCCGGGGCTGCCCTCGCGGCCGGCCTTCATGGACGTCGATCTCGACCCGATGACCGGCAGGATCTGCGGGCTCTTTTAGCTGCCCGCGTAGACCTGCCGGTATCCATGGGGACCCCGCACGAGGAAAGAGGGAGACTGCGCAACGACCGAAAGCTCCGAAAAGTTCGGGGCTGTCTGCGTTCACGTACACGCACAAGAGCCGGCAATACTCGCCGTTAATTGCGGGGATCACGATGTGTGAATCGAGCGTTTTCGTCAAAAAGCGGGGGCAGGAAAAGCTCCTCCTGGCCGGCGTGGTGCTGGTGCGCCCGGCCGCGACCGGCGTCTACATCGAGGACATCCTCGGTCGATCGCAGGAAATAGCCGGCCATATCGAGCTGATCGACCTGGTGGATCATCGGGTCGTCATTTCCGAGGATTAAGAGCGGGGTCCGTATGTCACAGATCATCGACGGCAAGCGCATAGCCCAAGAGGTGCGCGGGGAGGTCGCCGAGGGGGTCCGGGCCCTCAAGGAAAAAACCGGCGTCGTACCGCACCTCTCGGTCGTGCTGGTGGGAGACGACCCGGCGTCTCAGGTCTACGTCCGGCACAAGGGAAACGATGCCGCCGAGACGGGCATCGACTCCATCACCCACCGTATGCCCGCCGACACCCCCCAGGCCGATGTCATCGCGCTGGTGAGGCGGCTCAATATCGACCCCACGGTCCACGGCATTCTCGTCCAGCTCCCGCTGCCGAAAAGTATCAACACGGACGTCGTCATCGAGCAGATCTCACCGGCAAAAGACGTGGACGGCATCACCCCGGAGAACCTCGGCAGACTGTTAATGTCCGAGGCGTTCCTTGAGCCATGCACGCCGTCCGGCGTGATGGAGCTGTTGAGGCGTTATGACGTGATCGTAAAAGGAAAGTCGGCCGTCGTCATCGGACGCTCCAATATCGTCGGAAAGCCCGTGGCCCTGATGCTCATGAGGGAGCACGCCACCATCACGATCTGCCATTCAAGGACGACCGACCTCGCGCGCCGCGTCTTCGAGGCGGACATCCTGGTGGCGGCGACGGGAAAGCCGCGTATGGTCCAGGGGCAATGGATCAAGGAGGGGGCGGTCGTCATCGACGTCGGGATAAACCGGATGCCCGACGGAAAGCTCGTGGGCGACGTCGATTTCGACGAGGCACAAAAGCGCGCCTCGCTCATTACCCCGGTCCCGGGGGGCGTGGGGCTCATGACCAGGGCGATGCTCGTCAAGAACACCCTCAAGGCGGCGCAGCGGGCGCTGTTGTAACCCTTCCCCCTCGATCGTTTCGTCGCGTGCCGCCCCGGGAGACGATCTCAGGGCCGGGGCGGGTCAACCCCATTGGAGGTAGATCCCATGAAGAATAATAAACTAGTGACGTCATTCATCGTTGTCGCGATGCTCTTGATCTCTTCCGCACTCCAGGCCGCCCAAACGCCCCTCACGTCCGACGTCATCCGCACCGCCTTCTCGGCCCGGACCAACGAAGAGGCCCGGCCCTACGATCTTGATCCGGCTTCCATCCACATGCTGGGGGGGTCGTTTACCGCGCCTGTGGCGAACGAGGCGGTGGTCTGGTTCGTGGACAAAAACCAGTCCCACGCGGCCGCGGCGGCGGAGCTCTGGCTGATGCGAAACGACGGCGCCTGGAAGCCCGTCTTCATGATCGAGCAGTCCGACGATATCTACGCGCGCGCTGTCGACGCCGGGGGAAAGGGCATCTCGGCCGTCTTTCTTTCGGCCTCCCACTTCAGCACCGGCGGTTTTATCAGCTCTCACTGGGCGCTCGTGAGCCTCTACGGTGGAAAGCTCGGGACGATAATTTCCGCCGCCGGAGACGACTTTGCCTTCTACTTCATGTACAAGCAGGTGGGAGAAAAAGATAAGATCGTCACACATCAGATCTCTTTTCGGGATGCCTACGGGGACTCGCCCACAGAATTGATCGATACGGAGCTTTCCGGGGCCTTTGTCCATACGGGCAAGGGGGACTCGGGCTACGAGGTTCGCTGGACCCCGGTGGCGACGACGACCTATCGGCTCGTCGTGGATAGGAACGGGGCCCTGACGGGGGCCGAGAAGATCCAATAACCGGGACTATCGCGACGGATTCCCCGGGCTCAGGCCGCTGCCGATTTGTTCGACTGCGGCCGTCACGCCCCGGTCCGACGGGAAGGCTCCGGCGGCCGCCATGTCGGCCTCGATGACCGCCTCCGAAAAGGGGATGAACCCCAAGAACTCGAAATCGGGCATCGATTCTCTGAGAAACGCGATGTCGCGCTCTCCGCGCACCTTGTTGCCCACGACCCCGATCCGTTCCAGACCGATTTCGTGAGCCAGACGCCTCACGCGCCCTGCCGTATCGATGCTGCGCCGCCCCGGCTCGACTACGACGATCAACAGGTCGACGCCGGAAGCCGTTCCCCGGCCCAGGTGCTCAATCCCCGCCTCCATGTCCATGATCACCACCTCGTCCCGCTCCAGAACGAGATGCTGCAACAGCGCCCTCACCAGCGCGCTCTCCGGGCAGATGCATCCCCCGCCCCCCCGCTTCACCGTCCCCATTACCATGAGCCTGATTCCGTCGATCCGGACAGCGACGGTCTCCGGCAGATCGTCCACCTTCGGGTTGAGCTTGAAAAAACCTCCGGCCGTCCCCGGTTTGGCGCCGGTGCGCTCGGCGATTAGCTCCTTCATGGCGGCGATCGGGGTGACGTCGGCCGGCTCGATCCCGAGCCCCGCCGCGAGGTTCCCGTCGGGGTCCGCGTCCACGAGGATCACGGACTTCCCCCGATCCTTAAAGTAGGTGGCAAGCAGCAGCACAAGCGTGGTCTTCCCCACGCCGCCCTTGCCGCTGACAGCGATCTTCATGACGACATCTCCCGGATGATCTGTTTAATTTCCGTGGCCACGCACTGGGTCAGCACCACGATATCTTCGGCAGGCAACATCGTGGCGATGGTCGTGTCGTAGAGAAACGTGATCGACTCGCTAAACTCCTCGTCCCCCTCCCAGTAGACGATACCCACGGGAACGCCGTGCAGGGGCTCGACGACGGCCGACGCGTCACCCCCGAGCGCCGACTCCCGTCCACCGAGCGCTGCCGCCGCCCTCACGAGGAGGCCGGACTGTCCCTTCAACGCCCTGGCAAGCGGCACTGCCGTCCGGCCTGCATAGACCTGATGGTAGAGGAGGCCGTCGGGGATGTCCGAAAAGGATATCCATTGGCCCGAGGGAGAGACTCCGGTATGGGAGAGAAATGCGTGGAGGATAAGGATTTGAGAGAAGACCGGGACGCTGCCGCCGTCGATACGGCTGACACTTCCCCCGGGTACCGAGATGAGATGGTCTTTCCCCATGAAGGCTAGGCGCACCGCCGTGACCGTCCCCCCTTCCCGGACAAGACTCCCCCCGAGCCTCCGTGCCTGGGCGGGAATGTCGGCGGTTTTCAGGTGAGCGCGAGCCGCATCGAGGGCGCTCTCGTAGTTGGTCTTACCCCCGACGGCATGGGAGGATCGGCGTGTCAGATCTGTAGCCATGACTCGGAAAAGATCGTCTTACCAAGCAGCACCCGGGCCGTCTTGGCGTAGTCGCGCGCATCGACGGAAAGCGAGGCATCCTCGACCGGTGATCCATCCATGACCCGATGCACGAGGCCGACGATATCGGCGCGCTTCCCGCTCATGATGTCGATGGTGACCGGGTCAAGCCCGTTGACGATCGCCGATTTCAGGCCGAACTTCATGAGCATCGCCGTATAGGTCTGGTTGAGGATGGGACGCAGCTCAACCGTGACCCCGTTTGAGACATTGGAAACCCCGCAGGTCGATCGGACGGCGGGAGAGAGCTCCGGCAGCATGGACATGAACTCGGTGCAGGCGTTGAGCTGGTCCTGCTGGGAGGCGATAGGCAGCACGATCGGGTCGATGAAGATGTTATCTTCCTTGAGCCCGGCCCGCTGGGCCCGGAAGAGGAACTCCGCCAAGAGCACCCCGCGCTCGTTTGCGTCCCTCGGTATCCCCTCCACGCCGAGCATCAGCGCGATCGCCCACGCGCCGTGGTCGACCGCAAGCGGCAAGAGCGCGTCCATGCGCTCCGGGCGCACGGAGATGGAGTTGATGATCGGGGGGCCCAGGTGGTTTTTGTACGCCCGCAGGCCCGCCTCGATGGCCTCGATATTGCTCGTGTCGAGCTGAAGCGGGAGCTTGGTGACTTGTTGCACCGTCTCGACGAGCCACTTCATCATGTCCGGTCCGTCTTTTCGCGCCGGGCCGGCGTTGAGGTCCAGCGCGTGGCAGCCGGCCTCCTCAAGCTCAGCGGCGAGTTTTTGCACCGGGCCCTTCTCCCGGTTCTTGATCGCCTCACCGATGGTCTTGGAGATAATGTTGATATTTTCCGCGACGATGAACACGAACCCCCCCTTTGGGAACGGTACGTTCTTCCCCTTATGTATCCTTTATGACAGCTCGCGCAGGAATCGCGGGATATGGGCGGCCTCGCGCGGGCCGACGATCACCTCCCACCCCGGGCCAAGCTCCTCTTCCAGCTCACCGCTGATGACGGCCACGTAGCCGGGGATAATCACGCGCTTCTTCGTCAGTTTTTCAGCGACGCCCGTCTTCTTCATGAGGGAGCCCACGAGGTCTCCCGCGAACTTCCCCGCGGCCCAGGCCGTCAAGACCGAGAGCCCCTCGGTATCAAGGACTAACAGCCAGGCCGGGATACGGCTTGCCTCGATCTCCCCCGAGACAATGAAGTAGGTGAGCGAGAAGTTGGACGTGACCAGGAGCGGCGAGCCGTCCGTGGGATTGTTGACGGGATAGAGCCCCTGGGCGGTCATCATCGGGCGCTGGGGATCGGTATAGATATTGAGTCGGGAAAGGAGCAGCGGGAATATCCCCTCGCCCCTGATGTCGGAAATAACGACGATGCCGGCGTATTTCGATACGGCGACCCCGGCTGTGAGCATCTCACGGGGATAGTCGGCACTCATCTGTGCCGGCCAGGCGATCGTCGGAAAACCGAGGGTCCTGGTGCGCTTCAGCGCGAGCCTTCGGATCTCCGTCTGGTCTTTGAGGAAGGCGGAGAGAGAAGCCGAGGCGGGATCGAGGACGACCTCCTTGACCCCCTTTTTCGTGACGCGATCACAAAGCTGGGCAACGGCCTCGACTCCCTCGGCCCGCACCGCCAGCGGGCAGGCGTATTTCACCGCGAGGTCGGCCATGGCGTCGGCGTTTGCCGCCTCGGCGCAATAGATCAGCGGCTTCTTCGCCGCGACCGCACTTAGCGCCGCCTCCATTACCGCGGGGTCTTTCGCCACCAGGATAACGCCCGCCGCAAGATCTCCCGCACGCTTGGCGAGCGTCGCGAATTTCTCCTTGTTTCCAGAGGTCGACCGGACCGCAATCATCTCCGCCTTGAGGACGAGCCCCACCCGGTCGTAGCGATGCTCGGTGAATCGTGCAAGGCTCGCGTCGATCTCGACATCTCCCATGGCGTCGGACACAAGGAGTGCGATCCCCGGCCGGTGGACAAAGGTCTTCTCGTGGCGAAAGAGCACCGTCTCGCCCCCGATGGTCACCTTCTCGTTTCCCGCCCCGACGGTCACCTCACGGATCGGCGGCGCCGCCGATTCCGACAGGGCCGCCTTGGCCTCTTCGGAGATATGGGGACAGGCGACAAGCTCGGCCTTCCCCGTCGCGATGTTCATCGCGAACGCAAGGCAGGTGGGCTGCCCGCAGTCTCCACAGTTGGTCTTGGGAAGGAGTTTGAGGATTTCGATTCCTGAGGGCATCGGTGCTCCTTATGAAAACCGGTTCGTTGACCCGCTCGTGGGCAAAACGGGTGAAAGATACCATTATTTATGTATAAACACAAGCCATCTGTGAGACCACCTGCCGCTGTTTGTTTGACCGACCGGCTTTACCGGAATACGCTTAGGTCCCCCACACCTTCGCCCGCACAACCCCGATCAGAAGAGCGGCGGCAGACCCAGCGCCGGGTGCTTGACCTCCTCGAGGAACGGGAGGATCTCCTCTTCCGTCGTCCCGACGTGCTCATCGGCGATCTTCTCCGGCAGGTCCGGCACTCCTTCTTCGCGCGCGCGGATGATGAGCTTTTCCATGATCTCTTCCTTGAGCCGGCTCGGCATCCAGACCAGGCGCCTGATCCCGCCGTCGGCCCTCAGGAACTTCTTGCTGGTGATGTAGTATTTGCTGTGGCCGACAAAACCCGGCGTAACGTTGCCGCCGCCGACCATCCCGGCCATCGTCGTGAACTTCATGCCCGCCGGCGTCATGTCCGGAAAGTCGCGGTCGACGGTCATTATGCCGTTTGAAAGCGGCATGATGCAGGCGATGCACTCAAAGCAGCCGCACGAGGTCATGGGCGTGCGGATGAGGCTGTAGGCGTCATACTGGGTAACGTTTCCCCGCGAGGCCTTGGAGACGAACTGGTTGACCCCCTCCCACTGGCCGTAGACCTCGTCGACGGTCCTGCCCTTCGGCACCGGCTGGTTGGGGCCGGTGGGGTTGATCTCGTACGATGCACGGCAGTCGAGCCACGAGTAGGCGCCGCACAGCCCCGGCCGCTCGGGCGTGACGATGCAGACATGATTGGGGGCAAAAGACTGGCAGAGCGTGCAGGAATAGAAGGGGTCGGTCGTCTCGTCGGTCATCCCCTCGATGCGCTCGTCGCGCTCGCGGAAGACCGCCGTGGCCCGCTCGAATACTTCCTTGACCCGCGCCTCGTCGGTATAGATCTTTACCTGGACCTTGTCGAAGATGTTGCCGAAGTCCTCGTGGTACTTGGCGTGGATGATGGAGCCGAGGTGGCCGAGCCTGAATCCCTTTTCGACCGCGTGTTTGCTGAACCTGAGCCACATGATGTTTCGCTGCCCGATGTGCATGACGCCCTGGGCGTAGTTGATGAGGTGGTGTAACTGTCGCTCGAGGATCGGCTCGAAGTCCTTCTGCATCTGCCGCCCCGCCACCTCCACGACGAGCGCCAGCGGCAGCGCCGACCCTTCTGCCACTCCGTCGATATCCGTCCCGACGACTTCGATGGACCCGTCGGTTACCTCGTCCATCTCCTTTGTTGTCGTCCACTCGACAGATGGCGTCCTCCCTCCCCCGCACTCAAGGTAGAGGTCCTCCTTCCTCACCCGTTCCCCCTCGTAGGCCGGGCTGTAGGAGACGGGGATCGGGACCTTGGCGACCTTTACCTTGAGCCCCCTGACCTCGATCGCCTTTCTGACGATCTGGTCATGGGGAACGTTTGAAACGACGTGCTCGTAGGTGCAGACCCCGGTCGGGAGGATCTGCGGGATCGGGGTGTCGGCAATGACCGGAAAGCCGAAGTTGACCGCCCCGAGCGCGTTGGCGTACCATTCCTCGTCGACATAGCCCAGCGGCAAAACAAAGGCGAAAATCCGGTCCTTGTTGTAGATGAGGATCTTCCTGAAATCGCCGGGCTTGATCCCCCCGAACGACATCGCCGCCCGGGTGGCAAAGCCGATGGCGAAGACGACCGAGGAGGTCTCCGGGCCGAAGGGGACAAGGCGCGTATTCCAACCGATCTGCACCCCCTCTTCGACCAGCTGCTCGGCAAAACCGGGCTTCCCGCCGAGGCCCGAGGACATGAAGACGTAGAGGTTCTTTTCCTGGAGCTCCTGCGCGATCTGTGCCGCGATCTTTCCCGTCGGCGCGCGCCCCAGCACCGCCGCAAAGCCGGGGGCCGTCCCGTCTACGAATTCCACCCCCCGCTTCCTCATGATGACGTCGTCCGCCCCACCCAGCCATATCCGGTCGTCGCCGACCTCTTCCCGCCCGGCCAGGTAGAAGTTCGGCTCCTCGAGGTAGCGGATAGCCTCGAGGCACTCCTCGGCGAAAAAGGTCGCCATACCCGCGTCAAGCGCGGGGCCGAGGTACGGGAGATGGTGCGTCTGGCGCACCCGGGGGGGCAGCAGAGACTCCGCGCGGTCGAGCACCGGCCCCATGTCGGCGATTTTCGCCACCGGGATCCCGAGGATCCCGTAGATGATCGGGAGATAGTAACCGGTGTTTGGGAACGAGATCGCCGTGTCCGGCCCGTGCTTCTTGAGGGCCTCCTCGTATCTTTTACGCGCCCGCCCGACGATCGTATATGCCCCGTTGATTCCCGCCGAGGCGATGATCTTTGACATCGATTTCTCCTGCCGCTTAGGTCTCCAGCTCCCGGCGTTTCTCCATGTCGAACAGCACCCGCTCCCGGGCCTTGTCTATGCCGAGCTCTTTCCGTTTGTTGTCTATATGCTCGATCATGAGGTGGGCGGTCTTGATCGGGTCGGGCTCGAACGCCCAGCTTCCCCCCAGCTCGTGTGCGATATCGGAAAAGAGGTATTCGGTGAGTTTTTTTGCCCCAAGGGTGGGCCAGCTCACGCCGAAGACCGTAAAGATCCCCGAGGCCACAAAATATTGTCCGATGGAGAGCGCCTTCTCGCTCATCCACTCGGGTGCCGCCCCAGCGCAGGGGAGGTCGGAAAGGTCGTCGCCCAGCCCCCCCTCCTTAACGACGGCCGTGGCCGCCATCAGGATGCGGGAGTTGTCCACACACGACCCCATGTGGAGCACCGGCGGGATGCCCACCGCCTCGCATACTTCCGCAAGCCCCGGCCCGGCGAAGCGGGAGGCCGCCTCCGGGGTGAGGAGCCCTGCCTTCGCGCAGGCGATGGCCGAGCAGCCCGGTCTGCAGCACCAGCACGTCATGCTTGATGAGCTCTTTGACGAGGGTGACGTGCCCCTCGTCGTGGGTGACCTTGGCGTTGTTGCACCCGACGACCCCCGCCAGTCCCCGGATTCTCCCGTTGATGATGTTGTCGTTGAGCGGCCGATACGAGCCCCTGAAGAGCCCGCCCAGCAGGTAGTTGATCGTCTCGTGGGAAAATCCCACCACCATCTCCTCGGTCGCGCCCGTGGGGATCGCGACCCCCTTTTTCCGGTTGGGGAAGTTGAGGACGGCGGTCTTCACGATTTCTCGGGCGGTGGCTAGGGGGTTGGTCTCGTCGAGGTCTAAGTGGCGCGCACCAAAAAAGCGCGCCTTGGGGTTGGTGGTTAAAAGCGCCGTGTGGTAGCAGCGCGCGACCTCCACCAGCGACTGCCACGTGCACTGGACGTCCACGACCATCGCGTCCACCGCTCCGGTGACAATGGCGACCTCCTGCTGGAGGAAGTTCCCGGCCACGGGTATCCCGTGTCGCATGAGGATTTCGTTTGCCGTACAGCAGATGCCTCCGATGTTGATGCCGGAGGCCCCCTTTTCCTTCGCGAGGGCGAGCAGCTCCTTGTCGCGGGAGGCCACAACCACCATCTCCGAGAGGAGCGGCTCGTGGCCGTGGACGATGATGTTGACCTGGTCGGGCTCGAGGATGCCAAGGTTGACGGAGCCCAGAATCGGCACGGGGCTCCCGAACAGCACGTCCTGGAGCTCGGTTGCGATCATTGAGCCCCCCCATCCGTCGGCAAGCGCCGTGCGGGAGGCCTGCTTCATGAGGTTCACGATAGTCCTGGTCGACTCCGATGTGCGTCCGGTGCATGCACTCGACGATCTCCCGGTCGATCCCCCGGGGGGTGATGCCGAGCTCTCGCCAGATTGCCTGCCGCTTGATGGGGGCCTTCCGGACAAACGCCGGGCCTCCTTCCTGTCTTCCGAATTCACCCTGAAGGACCTTGCCGACCTCGAGCGCCAGCGTCCGGACGTCCTTGCCGTCCGGCACCACCCCGAGGTCAAAGGCCAGCGACAAGAGCTTCTGCTCGTCCTTGATCTCAAAGCCCGGGAGCGTCCCCTCGGCCGTCTTGATGAACGCCTCGACCACCGCCCGCGCGTGGTCGGAGTGGGCCGCGGCGCCCGCGGCGATCGCCCGAAGGAAATTCCGGGCGGCGATCGTCTCGGCGTCCACGCCGCAGACGCCGGCCTGGGGCGGATCGCCGAAGGGGTTGATCTGGCAGGGGCCCATCGAACAGTTCCTGCAACAGATACCCATGATCCCGTACCCGCACTGGGGGGACTGCTCATCGAGCCTGTCCCAGCAGAGCGCGACGTTATCGGCGGCCGCCTTCTCGACGAGCGTTAGGACGCTTTTATCTATGCTCTTCTTCTTGTCAACGGACATGGATAGGCCCCCGTTGTTTGGGAAAAATACTATGGCGCCGCGAGCGACGCGCCCGTGTCGGCCTTTTCGGCAAAAACGGCCCGCTTGCATGCCCCGCAGACTCGTCCGACCTCGTCCGTGAGGTCGCGCCTCTTGTATATCACCGCGAGATGCTGTTCGGTCGTGATCGGCCGGCCGCATGTTCGGCACAATGCGAGCGCGAACTCCTTATTACCCGGACTGAAGCGGCGGACGCCTTCCCGATCGGATACCTCGATCGCCACCGTCGGGCAGAGAGCCGCGCAGGTCCCGCACCCGATGCATCGGTCACTCACCGTCTTGTACGGTGTCCCGACGCCGCCCTTCTCGTAGATGAGTGCCTTCTGACCTACGATCTCTTCGCACACCCTGACGCAGAGGCCGCAGCGTATACAGCGCTCGCCCGTGGGGATAACCTCACGCTCGATTGTCAAGCAACGCGCGATCTCTGCGACCGCCGACGCCCCGGGCGACGATGAGAGGAGCGCCTCCACTGCCTCTCGCCGCTTTGCGAGGGCACCCTCGGACGACGTATTCACGACCAGGGGCTCCTTGATCGCGTAGGTGCATGCGGTGAAATAGTTGACCTTGCCGTCCCTGATCACCTCGACCGTGCAGACCCGGCAGCTCTTGTGGGGGCGGACGGACCGATGGAAGCAGAGCGTCGGGATTTCTATCCCGGCCCGTCGCGCCACATCGAGGATCGTCTCGCCCTGTCCGGCTCCCGTCCTTATTCCGTCGATGATGATGTCGACCATGCCTTTCCCTTAGGTCCCGGTGACTACCGGGTTCTCGCCGGCCGTGCGTACAGCTTCCGGCCCTCTTCCGATTTTTCGTAAACCACGGGGCCTCCGCCTTCGTCGGACCTTTTGTAGACGATCGCGCCGGCCCTGCACGCCTCGGCGCAGGCGGGAATCTTTCCCTCCTCCGCACGGGAAAGGCACAGGTCGCACTTTACGTACGCGCGGCCGTCCCGCCTCATCGTCGGTATGCCGAGGTGGCACGCCACCGCGCATGCCCCGCATCCGACACACCGATCCTCGGCCAGGATGACCCGGCCACCGGGATGCTTTTCGATCGCCGCGGCGGGGCAGGCGGCGGCGCACGCGGGGTCGTCACAATGGATGCACAGAAGCGGTATCGGCATCCCCTCGTGCTCTTTCACCACGATCCGTGTCAGGGGAGGTACGCGCTCGAACACCGCGCCTATGAGCTCCCTTGTCCGCGAGTGCTCGACGGCACAGGCAAGCTCGCACCGCGCGCAACCGATACAGCGACCGACGTCGATTATCAGCGTCCCCTTCACGTCTCTATCCCTTCACCATCTCGTCGATGAACCATTTCATCAATACGGCCGATTCGGGGTGCCTCAGCACCACAATGTCGGCGCCGGCAAGGAGCAGCCCCTCGGCCGTCATCGTCTCAAGCAGCACCCCCCGGAGGGCCGGGTCGCCCAAGAGCGGCGCTTCTTCTCTTGTGAGCCGTGCTTCCTTCGTCTTCCAGGCCTCTCCCGCCACGTGGCAAAAGATCGGCGATCTCAGCTTCTCGTCCCCGGCCGTCAGCGCCGCAATTCTGATGCGCTCCATGACCGAATAGGTGTACTCGAAGCCGTATCCCACCCCCCCACCGTGGGGTCGATGATAACGCGAGAGAGCGGAACGCCCAGGTTCTCCAGAAGGATATTGAGCTGCTTGGCCAGGTTGACGTCGATGGGCGTGGACGCGATGACCACGTGCCCGTAGGCCAGCGCCGCCGCACCGACCTGCTTGTAGTTTCCCTCCGCGACCGGGCCGATGATGAGCGTGTGGTCCTGGCAGCCCTCCGCCACCGCCTTGAGGACAACGGCGTCCTTCGCCTCGTTTGCCGACCCCCACACGACGAGCGGCACGTTAACTGCCCCGAGCACCGCGCGCACCGTTTCGAGGGCCTTCTCGGGGGGATCGTCCCTCCCGTTCGGGTCAGTGCCCGAAAGGGTCAGGCATACGAGATCAGGCTTATAGTCCCTCACCGCCTTCTTGGCCCACTCTACGGGGTCGGCCGCCTCGTCCCCGAGGGCATCCCGGAGCGTCTTCTGGTCCTCGGCAAGCCCCGTATCGAGCACCTCGATGGCGATCTTCGGCCGGTTGGGCATGGCGCCCTCAAAGAGGTGAAAGGGGTACGCCCCCTCTCCCCCGATCGTTATCTCGTGCCCGGGCGTGCCGAGGGTCACCGGGGTGATCGTGCCGCTGTAGGCGATCTTTGCGTCGAGTGCTGCCATGGGTCTTCCTTTATTGTCGCGGATAAATGATTGATTTTATATAAAAACGCCGATAAAAAAAAGAAAATTTTAGATAAAAATCCATATTACCCGACGATCGCTGAATTATTCCTTCCATCATCGCGACCAAGCGTCCCCCCGAGCTCGCCGGCGGTACGAGATGAGTCGTTCGCTCCCCTTGTGCCGGGCCCCGCGCAAGACGGAGTCTTTCTACGTGTCCTATGCCTTCGTCTTTCTCCGCTCGCTCCCGTACCAGTCGTCCGAGTACCAGTAGCGGGCCGCGCTCCTGAGGTAGTTGACCATCTCCGCCCTGTTTCTGAGCTTCTTCCTCCAGTCGTCGGGCGCCTCCGGCTTTCCCGCCACGTACGTCGGCCCAAGGACCGCCGCGGTATCGTTCGCCGTCTTGCCCCGTCCCCTTCTTCTGTTGAGTCATGGTTTCTCCTTGACGATCCATTCGTCGACAAGCCGATCGACCGCCTGTCTGACGGCCGTGCCCGCGCCAAGCCCGGTCACCGGCATATCCTCGGCGTACGCCCGGGCCACAGCCTGCGTCCTCGGGGAGAAGACACAACGGTAAAAGCCCGCTTCTCTCGATCTCCTGTCCCACCGTCGGGGAGAGCCCCGCGCCGTCCACGCGATTGACCACAAGGCCCATCGTGCCCACGCGGAGGTCCATCTCGGCGGCCAGCTCCCCCAGCCTCCGGGCGGTCCGTATGCCCTTCACGGTATGGTCCGAGACGAGCAAGAGGAGATCGATCGTCCCCATCGTCCTCCGGGAGAGGTGCTCCATGCCCGCCTCGTTGTCAACGACGACGGCCCGGTAGTTCTTCGCCAGCGTGTCGATCGACTTCCTGAGGAGGTTGTTCACGAAACAGTAGCACCCCGGCCCCTCGGGCCTCCCCATGACGAGGAGGTCCACGCCTTTTCCCTCGATGATGGACTGGTGCATCCTCATCTCGAGGAGCGCGGCCTTCGTCATGCCCGGAGGGATGTTCGCCCGATGCTCGAGGAAATCCTCCCGGATCTCGCCGAGCGTCCTGGTCACCCCGACCCCGAGGGAAGCGCCGAGGTTGTCGTTTGGGTCGGCGTCGACCGCAAGGATCGGGAGGACACCCCGCTCCTTGAGGGAATCGATGATAAGCGCCGCCAGCGTCGTCTTGCCGGTCCCCCCCTTTCCCGCCACCGCAATCACTTTCATGGGGCGGTCGCCTCCCTGCCGCCCGACGTCCTGACCTTCACCGACGGAAAGAGGCCGATATCCGTGTGCGGAAGAAAGAGGGAGGAAAGGTAGCGGTCCATATATCCCGGATCGACCGACAGCTCCACGTTGGTCATCCCCGCAGCCACGGAGAGTCCCTCCCGAAACATCGATCGGGACAGGCACCCGAGCACGGCCCCCGCAAGCGACCCGTTGCCGATGAAGTGAAAACGGGAGCGGTCGATGTCCGGCAAAAGGCCGATCGTCACGGCGCTCTCGATGTCCAGGCGGCTGCCGAACGCGCCCGAGACGATCACCCGGCCGATATCCGAAACGGCGACGCCGGTCTTCTCCATGAGGGAGAGATACCCCGCGAACATCGCGGCCTTGGCGCGCATGACGTTCTGGATATCGACGTCGGAGATGACGATGTCCTCATCTATGCCCGTATCGTGGGCTCGTACCACGACGTATTCCGTCCCGCTTGGTCCCCCCCTCACCCGGTCCGTGGGGAGGTCCGTCCTGATCTTCCCATTCTGGTCCAGCGCCCCCCCAACGAAGAGACCGGCCACTATGTTAATGATCCCCGACCCACAGATGCCCGCCGGCTTCCTTCTCCCGATGGTGGTGACCATCGGCTCAAAATCGTCTCCCAACAGAAAACCCTCGATCGCCCCGGGCACGGCGTTGGCGCCGAAGCGCACTCCGCCCCCCTCAAACGCCGGTCCGGCCGAGGTCGAGGCGGTCATCAGCCACTCTCGGTTGCCCAGCACGATCTCGCCGTTGGTGCCGATGTCGATGAAAAGGGTGATATCCTCGTGTCGAAAAAAGCCCGAGGACAAGACGCCCGAGACGATATCCCCACCGACGTAGCTTGCAACGGCCGGGAAAACGAAGAGCGGCACATCCTGTTCCACCCGAAAGCCGACCGTCCGCGCCGACACATCCGGGAAGACCTTTGCCGCCGGAACGTAGGGCGCCTCCCGGAGGTACTTCGTCTCAAGGCCCAGCAGAAAGTGAGACATGACCGTATTTCCCGCGCAAACGATATGCGAGATCGATTCCCGACGAGTCGCGGTCGACTCCAGGAGGTCATCGATAATGTCGTCAAGGGACTCCACCACGGCACGCGTGAGCGTCCCCATTCCGTCCGCGGTGGCAGCATAAATGATCCGGGAGATGACGTCGGCCCCATAGGCTCGCTGGGGGTTGTTCGCGAACCCCCGCGCCACCTCCCGTTGTCCCGTACAGTCGACGAGCGCCGCCCAGAGGGTGGTCGTGCCGATATCACAGGCCACGCCGATCGACCGTCGCGTGCGACCCCCCGGACTGACGCGGACAAGGTGGGTCCGGGTCATGTCGTGGCCGCGGTGAGCAAGATCGACCGTCACCTCCCATCCGAGTTCCCTGGTGAGCCGGGGAATCTGCCGCACGAGCGGTAGATCGACGGCGATCCGGTCGATAGCGGTCGCCTTCCTGACCGCCGAGATGAGCCGCGTCAGGTCGCTTACGTTGTCCGAATGGGATGGGGGACACATGACGATATGGAAGGATTCACAGGGGGGATCAGAGGGTCGGCCAGCCCGGTCGACCTCTTCGACGGCTCGGATCCGGCTGACGGCCCCAGCCCCTTGGGCCGAGGGACGCGCCGTGCCGCCCTGTCCGGCGGCAGGCGCGGGCAGCTCGACAGTCATGTCACCGGTGATTTCGACTGCGCACGCGAGGCGGAATCCGCGGTCGTATTTCTTTCGTCCGAGGACGCCCAGCGATTCGGGCGACTTCGGAGCGTTTCCCGTAAGCTTGACGGCGCACCCTCCACAGGTCCCCGATCCGCCGCAGTGGGCCGGGAGGAAAAACCCTGCGTCAAGCGCCGCCTCAAGGAGGGTTGAACCCGGATTCGCGGTGATCCTTTGTTCTCCAGGAAGAAACGTAATCGTTGCCCGTCCGCCCATGTCCCTCGATGTTCGATCAATTGTCGAAATTCCCTTTCCGGTTACGGTATTGACGGAAAGTCCGCTGTGTGACGGGATGCAATCGGAAAAAGGAACAATAAAATCCGACCCGTGGGCCGGCATAACTGAAAACCGAAAGGCCGTTTTTCAAAGGGCCTCTTATTGATTATATAATTTCTACTAATTTTGTCAAGTAATTTCCCCCCGACGCGCCCGGCGGCGCCATTCCCGTCTCTTTGTCCGATCCGTTATCTATGGAGCGGACGGCTTGACGTCGTATATCAGCTCGAAGTCCCAACCCCACCTCCCTTCCTTGACCACAAAGCCGAGCTTCTGGTGTAGATGGACCACCCTCAGATTGGTCTTTTCTACATAGATCCAGAGGCGTTTGATGGAGAGATATTTTGCGGCCTCCACGACGTTAAGTGCGAGCATCCTTCCGATCCCGGCGCTCTGGTCGACCGGAAGGACGGCCATGAAGTATTCGGCGACCTCATCCGTGATGGGAAGAATGGCGGCATGCCCGACGATCGCCTCGTCGGGATCCATCACGACGAGGTTGGTGACACCCTCCTCGAAAAAGTGCCTGACCCATGCCTCGAGACGCGCCGGGTTCTCCGGCGGAACGCCCATGATGTTACGCTTCGGCTTATATTTCCTGTACATCGCAAGGACTTTCTCGAAATCCCTTGGCCCGGCGAAGCGAAATATATGTTCCCTTCCCTCTCTATCGATAAAATAGTCGATCGGAATATGCCCATACCCACCCAATCCTCCAAATTCGTCTTCGTCAGACTTCATCCAAGTTCCCGATCGGAGATCCCTTAAAGAGAAACCACCATCCCGCCCACGGTGCCCGCGCGCCTCAGAAGAGCATGTCCGGATCGATCACCCTTCCCTCGCCGAGACATTTTTCGGCAAACCGCTTCCACCGCTTATAGTCGGGCTCAATGAGCTTATCGCCCTCAAGACCGGCGGCCGTCTTCAGCAGCTCCATCGCATCCCCGTGCAGCCCCGCCGCCTCCAGTCCGGCCGCGCAGAAGACCGCCGTTCTCAGGCCGCTGGGATCGAGAGCGAGGGCCTCACGCGAAAACGCGAGCGTTTTTCCCTTGTCCCTGAGCGGCCAGGGGGCCGTCCGGTAGAAAACCGAGAGCTCCCGGGCAGCGCTCCCCCGCTCGTAGGTCTTATCCTGTTTATAGGCGGACATGAGATGCGTGAGCACCTCGTCCTGTACCCCTTCCTTGAGGGCGTTAATTGTCCCGATTCCATAGATGTAATGCAACGCCGTGAGCGCCCAGTAGAGGTGCCCTTCCACGCCGTCCGGACGAATCAATACGGCCCGCCCCGCAAACTCCATGCCCTCTCTTCCCAAATCTCTCTGCAGCTCCTTTTTGGGCGATGAATCCAGCGCTTGGTCGGCTATCCACCAGAGCGATCGCGCCGCCTTCCAGTGCGCCTCGTAGCTGAAGGGAGAAAGCGTAGTCGCCTCACGGAAAAGATCGAGCGCCTTCACGTTGTCGGGATCAGCTTCAGTGCCCCGTTTCTCCCAGGCCGCGTCCCCCGCGGCCATGAGAGACGATAAATCCTGGCCTCTCATACCGACGGGGTTACCCACCAGAAGGGCGATGAGAATGATGGCGGCAACCAGGTATTTCCCGAACTTCATCGACATGTCCGGGAGCAATAACAGGCGCCTGCCCGGGTGCCGGCTCGCGAGCCGGGCGCAAGAACCGTCTCCTCCGGTCTTTACTTTCGCATTATCCATGGTGCGTCATCCCCCGTTCTCCGGTGCGGTAAATGAGGAGAAACGCTCAAAATGACCGTGCCGGTCTCCGTCGTTATAAAAGACACACCCGGACCGATACCGCGGCGCCCGGCGGGCCGCGTCCGCGTGAGAGTTACACGGGCGCAGAGACTACTGATACTATTGTACAAACGACGGGGTAATTTATCAATAGAAAAGACGTTTCGCGCCGGGTCGAGAAGGAGCGCGTCCGCACAAACCGGTGCGCGATATACCATGGTACACGACTCCATCTAAAAAATCGGTTTTTATAAAAAAAGCTTGACAGGGCCGGAAAACTCATATATTGTCACAAAAAATCGAGTAAAGGGTATTTCCAAGACATCATGGATTCGTATCGTATAGAGCGCAAGAGTTTCTGGTGGGTGTGGCGAAACCACATACAAGGAGGTTTGTCCGCCCTATACTAACGTCTACTAACATATAGTATATAATCACATAAGGCCGCGGGTGAATCTCAAAACCCGCGGCCTTTTTTGTTCTTCAAGCCGCGGGACAGGACCACCCACGGCTTTTTTTTCGAGGAGATGCGCGAAATGCTCACCCCATCGTTTCAAGAATTCGAGAAGCTCTCAAAATGCGGCAACCTGATCCCGATATATCGGGAGATACTCGCCGATTGCGAGACCCCCGTTTCCGCTTTCATGAAAGTAGACGACCCCAGCAACTCGTTTCTTTTGGAGAGCGTCCAGGGGGGTGAAAAATGGGGAAGATACAGCTTCATCGGGATCGGGCCCTCGATCGTCTTTCGCTCCCGCGGGTCCCACGTTGAGATAAAGAAGATCGACAAGACGATCTTCGAGGGGAGCGTGGATGATCCCCTCAAAAAGCTTAAGGAATTCATGGGACGCTACCGCGCCATTCAGGTAGAAGGGCTGCCCCGCTTCTACGGCGGGGCCGTCGGCTATCTCGGGTACAACATGGTACGTTTCATGGAAAAGGTGCCGAAGAGCGGCCGCGATGACCTCGGTACCTACGATATGTATTTTGTCATCGCCGACACGGTCATCATCTTCGACAACGTAAGGAATACCATTAAGGTGGTAGCAAACGTCTTCCTCGAGGACGGCGCCGATCTCGCCGACGCCTACGGCCGGTCCTCCGAGCGGATTGACACGGTAATCGGGCGTCTTACCGGATCCCTGAAAGGGACCGGCCGAAGAGCAAACGAAGGAGACGGGATATCTCTGACATCGAATATGAAAAAGGAGGAATTCCTTGCGGCCGTCGCCAAAGGGAAACGCTATATCGAGAACGGCGACGTCATCCAGGTTGTCCTCTCACAGCGTTTTGAGATAGAGGCACACGCCGATCCCTTCGATCTCTATCGTGCTCTCCGGACAATAAACCCCTCACCGTACCTCTTCTATCTGAAGTTCGACTCCATCGCCGTCGTCGGCTCATCGCCCGAGGTGTTGGTCCGGTTGGATCGCGGAAAGGTACAGCTGCGACCCATTGCCGGCACCAGGCCCCGCGGGAAGGATAAGAAAGAGGATGCGCAAATGCAGCGCGAGCTCCTGTCCGACCCAAAGGAGCGGGCGGAGCACATCATGCTGGTGGACCTCGGCAGGAACGACCTCGGACGGATATCGGAAATCGGCAGCGTCGTCGTCCGGCAGCTCATGAGGATCGAGAGGTATTCCCACGTCATGCATATCGTCTCCGACATCGAGGGGACGCTTGCGCGGGGAAAAGACGCCTTTGACGTGGTGAGGGCGGCGTTTCCCGCCGGCACCCTGACCGGGGCGCCGAAAATCCGCGCCATGGAGATCATCGACGAGCTGGAGCCCTGCTCGCGCGGACCGTACGGCGGCTCGGTCGGTTACTTCGGCTTTTCCGGAAATATGGATATGTGCATCACCATCCGCACGATGCTTGTAAAAGACGGGACGATTTATCTTCAGGCCGGGGCGGGCATCGTCTACGACTCCGATCCCGAAAGAGAATACGAGGAGACCGTGCACAAGGCTATGGGGATGCTCAGGGCCATCGAGATGGTTAGCAAAAACATGGAATTGCTGCAGGAGAAAAGGCCATGATCCTCGTTATCGATAACTACGATTCCTTCACCTACAACCTCGTCCAGTGCCTCGGGGAGCTGGGAGCCGAGTCGATCGTCCGTCGTAACGATGAGATCACGGTCGAGGAGATCCCTGAGATGTCACCCGAATTCATCGTGATCTCTCCCGGGCCCGGCGCGCCTCACGAGGCCGGGGTCTCCGTCGACCTGATCAGGCGCTTTTTCGACATGGCGCCGATCCTCGGCGTCTGTCTCGGCCATCAAGCGATCGGCGAGGCATTCGGGGGCAGGATCGTCAGGGCGCGGCGCATCATGCACGGGAAGCTCTCCCCCATTTACCACGATGAACGGGACCTCTTCCGCGACGTCCCGACGCCGTTTCAGGCCGTACGCTACCATTCCCTGGTGGTCGATCCCGAGTCGCTTCCCGACTGCCTCGTTGTCACCGCCCGCACAGATCAGGACGAGATCATGGCGATGAGACACCGGGACTATCCGGTCTTCGGCATTCAATTTCACCCCGAATCGATCATGACCGAGCACGGCAAGAAGATCTTATCGAATTTCCTGGAAAGGAGGACTACATGATTAAATCGTTTCTCACTAAAGTGGCCGACGGCCACGACCTTGGCCGCGGGGAGATGGAATCCGCGATGGATATCATTACAAGCGGAGAGGCCTCCGCCGCGCAGATCGGTGCCTTCATCATCGGCCTCAGGATGAAGGGCGAGACGGCCGACGAGATCGCGGGCGCAGCCGCGATCATGAGGAAAAAGGCGGTTAAGATCAGCCCCAAGCGGCTCACGGGTGACGCGCTTCTGGACACGTGCGGTACGGGCGGGGACGGCAGCGGCACCTTCAACATCTCAACGGCGGCGGCCTTCGTCGCGGCAGGCGCCGGTGCGCCTGTGGCAAAGCACGGAAACCGCTCCGTTTCCAGCCGATCGGGGAGCGCGGACGTCCTGGAGGCCCTCGGAGTCACCATTACCATTTCTCCGGCCCACGTCGAGGCGTGCATCGATGAGGTCGGAATAGGCTTTCTCTTTGCCCCCCAGCTTCACGGCGCGATGAAGCACGTGAGCGGCCCGAGGCGGGAGCTCGGTATTCGGACGATCTTCAATATCCTTGGCCCCCTCACGAATCCGGCCGGCGCCCAGGCCCAGCTTCTCGGCGTCTACGACCCCGATCTGTGCCCGGTGCTGGCCCGGGTGTTGCTCGCCCTTGGGACGAAGCGGGCG
Organism: uncultured delta proteobacterium; assembly: GCA_963792965.1. Classification (GTDB taxonomy): domain Bacteria; phylum Desulfobacterota; class Zymogenia; order Zymogenales; family Zymogenaceae; genus CAWBYW01. The sequence goes on from CAWBYW010000035.1 coordinate 41,546, forward strand.
ATGGTCGTGCACGGGGAGGGCCTCGATGAAATCACGACCACCGGACAAAACCACGTCTCCCTCCTCAGGGACGGCCGGATCGAACAACTCACCCTCCGTCCAGAGCGATACGGCCTGAGGAAGGCCAGCCTTGAAGACCTCGCCGGCGGGACCCCTCTTCAGAACGCGCAGATCATCGAGGATATCCTGAGGGGGAAGGAGGGGCCCAAGTGCGACGTGGTGATGCTCAATGCCGCGGCGGCGCTCACGGTCTGTGGAATTGCCCCGGACCTTGAGGCGGGGCTGAAAAAAGCGGCCGACTCCATCCATTCCGGCGCGGCCATGGGCAAGCTTCGGGCGTTGCGAGAGTTTTCCGCCGCCGCGTCGTAGGCAAAGATCGACAGGAGCAGATGATGGGCATGCACGGTAACGCAGAGGGCGCGGCCTTCCTGGACCGTATCGTAGAACGGCGCCGCATAGCTGTTGAGGAGTCAAAGCTCTCCACGCCCGCGACCGACCTCAAGGCGCGGATCGCCGATCGGGAGCCCACCCGGGGGTTTAGAGACGCGGTAGCATCGGGCGGTCACGTCACGGTCATCGCGGAACTGAAAAAGGCCAGTCCCTCGCGGGGCGTCATCCGGGAGGATTTTCGCCCCGTACAGCTTGCCCGCTGCTTTGAAGAAAACGGGGCCGCGGCCGTCTCCGTCCTGACGGAGCCTGACTTCTTCCTCGGAAGGGACAAGTTCCTCACGGAGGTTCACGGCGCGGTCGGCCTCCCGGTTCTGAGGAAGGATTTCGTCTTCGATCCCTACCAGATCTACGAGGCGCGGGCGCTCGGCGCCGATGCGGTGCTTCTCATCACCAGGATAATCGCCAAGGGGCTCCTTGAGGAACTGATCGGGATCGCGCATGCGGTGGGGCTTGATCCCCTCACGGAAGTGCACAGTGAGGAGGAGCTCGGCGCCGCGCTTTCGGCCGGGACCGACCTAATCGGGATAAACAACCGGGACCTCGAAACGTTCATCACCGATCTCACTACGTCGATTCGGCTCGGTGCGCTCGTCCCCGGGCATATCCCGACGGTGGCTATGAGCGGGATACGAGGCCCCGAGGACATCGAGAGACTCGGAGAGGCCGGTGTCCGTTCCGTCCTGATCGGGGAGGCGCTGATGAGGATTGCCGATGTCGGGGATATCGGACGTACGCTCTCGGGCCTGATCGGCAAGAAGATTCGGCCGGAGGGCGGGAGGTGGCAAAGATGACCCCCGTCCGTGTGAAGGTATGCGGTATCACCAATCCCGCCGACGCGCTGGCCGCCGTGAGCATGGGCGCCGACGCCCTCGGCTTTGTCTTTTTTCCGAAGAGCCCCCGGTACGTGAGCCCCGAATGCGCGCGGGCGATCATTCAACAACTCCCCCCCTTCGTCGCCCGGGTCGGGGTATTCGTAAACGCGAGCATCGAGGCCGTCGAAAAGACCGTATGGGACGTGGGCCTTTCCGCTGTACAGCTGTCCGGTGATGAGCCGGTGGATTTCCTGCGTAACGCCCCCTTTTCCGTTATACGGGCGGTTCGCGTCAGGGATCGGGAAAGCCTCGAAGCGATGAGGGCATACCCTCCCGGCACCGCTATTGTGCTGGACTCGTTTCATCGGGATTTTTTCGGCGGCACCGGCACGACGTTTGACTGGAGCCTCGGACACGTCGACTCCGAGATCTACCGCGTCATCATCGCCGGCGGCCTGACGCCCCAAAATGTGAAAAGCGCGGTCGATAGGTTCCGGCCCTTCGGGGTCGACGTCGCATCAGGCGTCGAAGAGCGACCGGGGATCAAGGATTACGATAAGATGCGGCGCTTTATTGAGATAGTCAGAAACCTTTGAACGGAGTGAAACATGGATAACTATCCCGACGCCCACGGTCATTTCGGGCAATACGGCGGGAGGTACGTCGCCGAGACGTTGATGCCCGCCCTCATCGAGCTTTCGGAATCATACGAGAGACAGAAAGATGAGCTCGGGCTCTTCCCGGAGGTACAATTCTACCTGGAGCATTACGCGGGCAGGCCCACACCCCTCACCTTTGCCCGCCGTCTCACGGAGCACCTGGGCGGCGCGCAGATATGGCTCAAGCGCGAGGATCTCTGCCATACCGGAGCCCATAAAATCAACAACACCATCGGACAGGCGATCCTCGCCCGACGGATGGGCAAAAAACGGGTCATCGCCGAAACGGGGGCCGGCCAGCACGGGGTCGCCACGGCGACGGTGGCGGCACTCTTCGGATTTGAGTGCGAGATCTTCATGGGGACTACCGACATACGGCGACAGTCGCTCAATGTCTTTCGAATGAAGCTGTTGGGCGCCGCCGTCAGGCCCGTTGAGGCGGGCTCGGCGACCCTGAAGGACGCCATGAACGAGGCGATGCGCGACTGGATCGCGCGCGTCCGCGATACCTTTTACGTGATCGGGACCGTTGCGGGGCCGCACCCCTACCCGATGATGGTGAGGGACTTCCAGTCGGTAATCGGTCGCGAGGCCAAGGATCAGATACGGAAGGCCGCCGGCAGACTGCCCGATCTCCTGGTGGCGTGTGTCGGCGGGGGATCCAACGCGATGGGGCTCTTCTACCCCTTTTTGAATGACACCGCGGTGCGCATGGTCGGCGTCGAGGCCGCGGGCGAGGGTCTTGGAACGACGCGGCACGCTGCGTCGATCTCAGGCGGGAGCGTTGGTGTCCTGCACGGCGCAAAATCGTACATTCTCCAGGATCGGCACGGCCAGATCACCGAGACTCACTCCATCTCCGCGGGCCTTGATTATCCCGGCGTCGGGCCCGAGCACAGCCTCCTTGCCGATATCGGGAGGGTCTCCTATGCCGCCGTGGACGATGAGGCGGCGCTCGAGGCCTTTCATACCCTCACCCGGCTCGAGGGGATCATGCCGGCGCTTGAGAGCGCGCATGCCGTTGCCTACGCGATTCAGACCGCGCCGGAGATGGATAAAGACACCGTTATCATTATCAACCTGTCGGGACGAGGCGACAAAGATGTCAACACCGTCGCCGATCGAATGGGAGACATGCTCCATGGGTAGTATCAAAGAGACATTCTTAGCCCTCAGATCAACGGGTCGCAAGGCGCTGATCCCCTACATCACGGCCGGAGACCCGAGCCTGTCGGTCACGGCCGAGCTCCTCGGCACCCTCACGGAGGCGGACGCCGACCTGATTGAGATCGGCGTGCCCTTTTCGGACCCTATGGCGGACGGCCCGACGATCCAGCGGGCCTCATCGCGCTCACTCGGAGGCGGAGCGACGCTCACCGGCATCCTGGACTTGATCGGAGACATCAGGTCTAAGACGCATGTCCCGCTGGTCCTCTTCGGGTATTTCAACCCGATCCTGCGGTTCGGCCTTGAGCGATTCGCCTCACGCGCGGCCGAAGTTGGGATTGACGGGCTCCTGATCGTCGACCTTCCGCCCGAGGAGGCCCACGAGATCAGACGGCACACTGACCCCCTGGGGATCGACTTTATCACCCTCGTCTCGCCGGTGAGCGGCAGCCGAAGGCTCCAGCGGATCGTGGCCGACGCGTCGGGTTTTCTCTATTATATCTCGGTGACCGGCGTGACGGGGACACGCACCGACCTGCCGCCCGACGTCAAGGGGCATATCGATCGCATCAGACGGATGACCGATCTTCCCGTCGTGGTGGGCTTCGGAATATCGACTCCCCACATCGCCCGACAGGCGGCCGCCGTCGCGGACGGAGTGGTAGTGGGAAGCGCGCTCGTGGAGATTATAGAACGATGGGGATGCGACCAAGAAAGACTGCTGAGAGAGGTTCACTCGTTCATCAGCTCACTGAAGATTTCCCTGAAGCCGTAAGGGACCGACCATATCCCGTGCACGAAGGGGCACCCTATCAGCCATGAGGCGCCGGCCGATTACGCAAAATCTCGGACGCGCCCGAAAGGACCACCGCCCCCGGGCCACTGAAAGAATAAGGGCGGTCGGGCTGCCGACCGCGTGAAGTCTTGTATCATGGACAAGACCCCCTCCCGGCGGCGGAAAGGCCGCCCTCGGGAGGGGGACTCGGAGTCTTCCGGGTCGTCCACCCGAAAGCTGCGCCGCCCTGTGCCTCCCGCGACGGGAGCGATTCCCCCGAGCCATCTATTCCTCCGAAAGAGCCGGAACACGGATCGGCCTCAAGATCATTCCAGCCGGCAGATTCAACGATCATATCTCTTGGGCTAAACCCCCCTTAATTAGCCCCCCTTTACATAATAGAGCCGTTTGAAATAGAGTAATATTTAGTTAATCATATGAATAATTTATGAGGAGCAGCAAATGGGTAATCTAAGGGTCGTTTCGTGTCCCCCTCAATTTGAGGACGCCTTTTGCTCCATGCAGGACAGGATGAGCACCTTTTTTTCCGATATCAAAATGATACCCGAAGAGGGAAGGATAGAAATCGGCGGGATGAGGTTCAGGTTCGCCCAGAGCAAAGGGCTGGCCACCGCGTTTCGTGATACCCTCACCGACATCTACGGCGAAAAAGGCGCGGAGCAGATTCTCTATAAGCTGGGCCGGTCGCTGGGCGCGATTGAGGCAAAAACGTTCCATAAGAGCTTTGGCCTTGATGATCCGATGGAGAAGCTTGCGGCGGGGCCGGTCTATTTCGCTTATACCGGCTGGGCTTTCGTAGAGATTCTGCCTTCGAGCGCGCCCAGGCCCGATGAGGATTATCTCTTAACGTATAACCACCCGAATTCTTTTGAAGCGGATGCCTTTGTTCTCGAAAACAAACGGGCCACCCACCCGATCTGCTGGATCAACTCGGGTTATTCCTCGGGATGGTGCTCCGTCAGTTTCGGCATTCCGCTGGAGGCCAGGGAGGTCACGTGTGTGGGGATGGGAGACCCTCACTGCACGTTTATCATGACCCACAGGACCAAGATACTGGAAAGAGTCGAAAGGTTCAAGGTGCTCTTGAAAACCAAGAAACCCGAGGAAGTGACCACGGAAGACTTGCTCTGATTTCCCCGCATCGCAATAGTTTCCTTCCGCGCTCGACGGCGTGTCCCTTTCTTGCCGGATAAAGGACACGCCGCCGCCGTCGAAGGACGGCCCTGCCCGAGGCCCACCGAGCGGCGGCAGCCCATCTTCGACCCATCCTCGTCCCCCCTCTGTACGTAAGACCCGGATAAAAAGGCGGGCCCCCCTCACCTTACTTTTGAATGGAATTTATCATGGTTTTGGTATAGAATTATACAATATGCATTATTGAGGACATCGAGCACCTTGAACACACTGACTGGGGTTATGCATGAGAAGGGTTTTGATCGTCGATGATTCCGAGCTTATCCTCGCACAGCTTGAGGATATCCTCGCGTCATTTGGATATGAGGCGGCAGGAAAAGCTTCTTCCGGAGCGGAAGCTATTCTAAAGGCAAGAAAGCTCCACCCCGACGTGGCCGTAATGGACATCGTCATGCCGGGTAAAATGGACGGCATCGAGGCCGCGCGGCTGATCCGGGAAGAGCTGGATATTCCGGTCATCCTGCTGACGGGGCATGAGGATGAAAGGCTGATAGAGACGGCCAGAGACGCCGGTGTCGAGGGCTATCTCCTCAAGCCGGTAAAGCCCGGTGAGCTGAAGGCGGCCATCGAGATCGCCCTCCAGAGAAAGAGAACGGAAAAGGAGCTCAAGGACCTCAGTCGGGATCTCATCGAGAACACCAATGATCTCATCTACGCCCTGGATGGAAAGGGAAATATCAGATATATTAACAATATGGTCAGCCGAAAGCTCGGCTACGCGCACGACGACATCGTTGGAAAGACTTTTGCCGATTTCGCGACACCCGAATCGTTTAAGCGCGGCGCCGAAATCTTCAAGAGGCAGCTGAAGCACGAAGACGTGGGGGCCTTTGAGCTCGAGCTCAAAGATCGTGACGGCAACACCAGGATCATAGAGACCCGCGAGCGTCTGGTCTGGAAGGGCGGAAGGGTCGTAGCGGTACACGGTATCGGCAGGGACGTGACCGAGCGGAGACGCGCGGAAGATTCCCTCAGAGATTCAGAGCAGAAATACCGGGAGCTGGTCGAGGACATCGACGATGTCCTCTACGTGACGGACGGCACGGGGAAAATAAAGTACCTTAACAAGGCGTTTGAGAATGTCTCCGGCTACTCCCGGGAAGAGTTACTGAACAGAAACTATATTGAGCTGTTGACCCCCGATTCCCTCGAAAAGATCAGCGCTATTTTCAAGAGGCAGCTTGCAGGCGAGGACGTCGGCATTTTCGAGGTTAACTTCCGCGATAAGTACGGTCAAACGAAGACCATACAAACGCGGGAAAAGTTCGTATGGAAAGATGGGAAGGTGGTCGAGTCGCACGGCATCGGGAGGGACGTCACTAAAGACAGAAAGGCGGAAAGCGCTCTGCGCGAGTCCGAAGAAAAATACCGTATTCTCCTGGAAAACGCCAAGGAAGCTATCGTCGTGATTCAGGATGAGGTCTTTAAGTATGCAAATCCCAAGGCCCGGGAAATCACCGGGTATGCTCATGATGAATTGATGTCGAAACCCTTCTTGGAGGTAGTCCACCCGGATGATCGAGAAGAGATTCTTTCCCGATATTTACGAGAAGTGGCAGGGGAAAATCTCCTTGACGCGAATCCCTATCGGATCGTCGGCAAAGATACGAGCATCCGGTGGGTCGAAGGAATCGGCCTCGCCATTACCTGGGAGGGGAGACCCGCTTCTCTGAGTTTCGTGACCGACGTCTCTGAACGGAAGCGGACCGAGGAGGAGCTGCGCAGGAGCGAAGAACGGTATCGTACGCTCTTTGAAAACGCCCCGATAGGTATCTTTCATACGTCGCCGGAGGGGGCCTTTATAAGGGCGAACCCGGCCCTTGCGCACATGCTCGGCTACGACTCTCCCGACGAATTGATTTCGTCCGTCAACGACATCGCGGCCCAGCTCTACGTCGATCCGAACAGACGATCCGAAGTGGTTATGAACGCCCTGGAGAAGGACGGCTGGGTATACCATGAAAGTCAATACAGACGCAAAGACGGCAAGATAATCTGGGGCAAGCTGTCATTGCGCCCGGTGTATAGGCAGGACGGGACGATCGATTACTTTGAGGGTTTTGGAGATGATATAACCGAGCGAAGAAACACCGAAAAACTCCTTGAGGTTCAAAAGGAGATCGGCACATTCCTGAGCGACGCGGACTCTCTGGTCGTCTCGCTCCAGGGGGTGCTGGATCGTATCCTTCAGATAGAAGAGGTTGACAGCGGAGGCGTCTATCTGGCAAACCCAGCCGCCGACGAGCTGGACCTGATCGTTCACCGGGGGCTGTCGGAGGATTTTGTCAACGCGGTCTCGCATATCGGTGACGATTACCCCCTTTACGGATCCATAAAGGAAGGAAGAAGAAGCTATTTGACGGACGAGGATATCAGGAAGAATCCTCTCGGCGATCCTGAGAAAGAGGGATTGCGTGCGATAGTGAGCATCCCTATCATCCATAAGGGAGAGCTCGTCGCGGTTTTCAACCTGGCGTCTCATACCAACGGCGGCTTCTCACCGAATATCCAAAATACCCTTGGGATAATCGCGGAGCGTCTCGGAGGCGTGATCGTCAGAATCAGGACTCAGCAGCAGCTCCGGGAATCCGAGGGAAAATGGCGAAACCTGTTTGAATCGTCACGGGACGTCATCTATCTCTCCACAGTGCAGGGGCGGTTTACCGACATAAACCCGGCCGGGGAGCAGGTCTTCGGCTATTCGACGGGCGAGCTGCTGCGATTGGACCTGATAGAACTGTATCTGGAGCCACAGGACAGGGAAAAATTCCAGAAGGTAATAAGAACCGGCGGATTTGTGAAAGATTACGAGACTTCATTCAGGAAAAAGGACGGATCCGTTATCGACTGTCTCCTGACCTCGAACGTGAGAAAGGATACCACCGGCACGATCATCGGATACCAGGGTATCATCAGAGACATAACAGACAAGAAGAGGATGGAACAGCAGCTGCTGCAGACGGAAAAGCTCTCGAGCATGGGGACAATGATCTCGGGCGTCGCCCATGAGCTGAACAATCCCCTCGCGGCGGTCATGGGCAACGCCGAGCTCCTCAAACGAAGAAAGAACCTTCCCGATGACGTCCTGACCAAGTTGGACGTGATTCATAAAGAATCAAAGAGGGCCTCGAAGATCGTCGGCGGCCTTTTGGCCTTCGCCCGGGAGCATAGGCCGGAACGAAAGATGATCAATGTCAATGATATTATCTCCGAGTCCGTCAGGCTCAGGGAGTACGATCTGAAGGTGAGCGATATCGCCGTAAGACTTTCGCTATCCGAATGACATCCCCAAGACATCCGCCGACCCGTACCAGCTCCAGCAGGTGTTCGTCAACATCATCAACAACGCCCACGACGCGCTCACAGAAAAGGGAGGCGGGGCACTGTCCGTCAGGTCCGTCCGGCAAAACGGCGTAATAGCAATAGAGTTTGCCGACGACGGGCCGGGAATCGCGCGGGAAAATATCAAGAAGGTATTCGATCCGTTTTTTACGACAAAAGAGGTAGGAAAAGGGACGGGCCTCGGCCTGAGCATGGCGTACGGCATTATCAAAGAGCACGGCGGCATGATAGAGGCCGAGAGCGTGCCGGGTAAGGGGGCCAGATTTATTGTGAAGCTCCCGATTATCATTGGGAGCCAGGAAAAGCTGGAAAAGAGAGACCGGCAAGCGGAAAGAGTCTCCGCCGGAGAATCCAAGGCCATCCTGGTGATCGAGGACGAGCAGGCATTGCGTGAGATGATCGCTGAGGCGTTATCCGAAAGCGGGTATCTCGTGGACGCCGTTTCAAACGGGGAGGACGCGATCGACTGGATCGGTAAAAGGAGATACGACGCAGTCATCTCCGATATAAAGATGCCGGGCATAAGCGGGAAAGAGATATACACGTACGTCCAGAAGAACCACCCCGACCTGGCCGACAGAATCCTCTTCATCACGGGCGACGTGCTCAGCAGGGATACGCAGACTTTCATAAAGATCACGAGAAACAAATTTATCGAAAAGCCCTTCGGAATCGAAAAACTCTTGCACATCCTGGGCGAAGTATTGGCCGACCACTGATCACCTCTCTCGAGAGTCATGCCGGATCTTCATATATCAACGCTCACGCGCGTCTTCGCACTTTCCGCCCTTGTGGCTACACTTCCAGTGAAACGTAGCAGACGCCGCAAAACCTCTGCACAAAGACATAAATTAGGATGATTCCTGAGCTATCCTCACTCTGAGACGAAGAGATCCTTCCTCGCGTCATCCGACCGTGGGGTGGAGACGAGAACTTCCCGCTTTCCACAGCGGTCCGGGTTGAAACGATATCCCCCTCTCGGCAAATCGACGTAAAAATCGCTGAGAACGAAGAAATTTCCTTGACAAAGCCGTGCGGTTATTATATCAATCGATTGATATAACTTCTCACGACACAATTCCGCCTCTTCGGATACCGGACATCCTGTACGTATCCGGCGCAGTCAGCTTAGCGGTTCTCCGGATGGTCAAGATGCCGAGAAGAAGGGAGAAGCTTTCATGAGGCTATCCAAAGTCCAGAGCGTTGAAAAGGCCACGGCCATGCAAAGACTACGGGCGCTTGAAGACGAGATGAAAAAGTGTTTTCGGTGCTCTCTGTGCAAAATGGTCCCGCTTCCCGTCATCGTCGACCCCCGTTACGCGGAGGGCTGTCCGGCCAACCGCGAATATCATGTCCACGGGTATTCGGGATCCGGCAAGAGCATTATGGCCCTGAGCCTGTTGGAAGGCCGCATCACGGCCGATAAGACGCTGGCCGACATCACCTACGCCTGCACTCTGTGCGGCCTGTGCGATGTCTCGTGTAAATTCATCATGGACGCCGAGCGCCAGGCCATAAACATCGCCCTCAGGGAACACCTCGTGGACCAGGGGCTGAGCCTTCCGGCCCACCGAAAAATGATCGAGCGACTGAGACGCGAAAAGAAGTCGCGGGAGGTCCAGGAGTGGGCGCGCGCATCGGGCCTTAAGACGCTCCCGGACCAAAAGGCCGATGTCCTGTTGCTGCCCGGCACATGGCATCAAACGGACACGGAAGATTTAGAAGTCGCCAAGAAGATGGCCCACCTCCTCCTCGGCGCGGGGGTGGATGTCGGCATCCTCCGTCCGGCTGTACAGGATACGGGCCTCTTTGCCTATTGGACCGGTCATCGGGACCTGTTCACCGAAACGGCACAGGGACTCGCCTCGCTCATAGACGGTCTGGGCGTCCGTGCCGTCGTCGCCGTCTCCGGCGCGGACCTGGGTGTGCTTCGGGCAAAATACCCTGAGTACGGTGTCGTAATGAAGACCGAGGTATTCCATGCTACGGAGTTCTTGGAGCGTCTGATCGCCAAGGGAAAGCTGCGGCTGACGGGGTCCGTCCGGAAAAAGGTGACCTATCATGACCCGTGCTACCTCGGCCGCCAGAGCGAGCCTCCCCACCAATGGGAGGGGGAGTACCGGATGACGCATGGATGCATGACCTATTACCACCCCCCCAAGCCGATTAATCGGGGAGTCAACGGGGTCTTCGACCCGCCGCGGAAGATTCTCGAGTCGATCCGTGGGCTCGACTTTGTCGAGATGCATCGCATCCGCGAGTACTCCTTTTGTTGCGGCGGCGGGGGCGGGGTGCCCGAGGCATACCCGCGGCTTGCCGCCGGCACGGCGCTGCACCGGATCGACGAGGCCCGCTCCGTGGGGGCGCAATCGATCGTTACGGCGTGTCTGCAATGCAGGCGCACCTTGTCCGCCCCGCACGGCTCGACCGCCGAGGGGTCGCTGCCGGTCATGGACATTATCGATCTCGTCTATGAAGCCGCCGATATCAGGAAGTGAGGCACAACCATGGAACCGAAGATAGACGAACGGCTCAGATCCATCCTGCCCGACCAGTGCATCAGCGCCGACGCTCACGAGACGGGTACGTCGCTGACCGATAATCCCGTGGTCGACGTTGGAATACCGCCGAGCCGGATCGTCCGGCCGCAAAACGCAGACGAGCTGAAAAACGTCGTCGAGCTTTCCAACAAAGAACGTCTCAATTTGACGCTCACGTCTTCCACCGGCAGACACACGAAAGGAGGGATCGCGGCACAGCACGAGAGCATCCTCATCGACCTGTCGTCATGGAAGGGACTCGAATGGACCGACCGTCGAAATCGCGTCTGTATGATCCAGCCGGGGGTTACGTACGGCGAGCTGTCGGAGGCCCTCGGCAGACACGGCATGGTCGTGCCCATGCCACTTTCCCCCCGAAATGGTAAAAGCGTCATTGCGTCGGTGACGGACCGGGAACCCTCAAGTTGGCCCAACAGGCAGTGGGACTTCGGCGATCCCGTCGCAAGCACCGAGGTCATCTTCGGAAACGGCTCGCCGTTTCGGACCGGGGCGGCGGGCGGCCCCGGCACGCTTGAGATGCAGCGGAAAGCCGGCGGTGCCCAAAAATATTCGGGGGGACCATCCCAGACGGACCTCCACCGTGTGGTGCAGGGCTCCCAGGGGACCATCGGCGTCATCACGTGGATCACCATCCGCACGGAAATAAAGCCCACGATAAACAAACCGTTCCTCCTCGGTGCCGAGAGCCTCGACGCCCTGATACCGTTCATTTATGAGATTGGCCGCCCCGGCCTCGGGGAAGAGATCTTCGTGCTGAATCGCCGGGCACTCACCATGCTCATCGGAAAAGCAAACGGGGGCTCGCCACGGGACCCCTCCGGCGCCCTCCCCCCATACGTCTGCCTGGTAAATATCGCCGGATTTGAGCGCCTTGCCCGGGAGCGGGTTCGATATCAGGAACACGATATCCGTAAAATCTCCGATCGATGCGGGTTATCGCTCGCACACGCCGTCGGCCCGGTTTCGGCCGAGGAGCTCTTGGACACGGCGACCAAACCGTGCGGGGAGATCGACTGGAGACATAAAGCGGCCGGACACTGCCTCTCCGTCTTTTTCCTGTCCACGCTCGATCGAACGCCGGCGCTAACCGAGGTCTTCATCAAAACGGCGATCAGACATAAGCTGGACCCCAAAAACGTCGGCGTTTATGTCCAGCCCATCGTGCAGCATCATGCGTGCCACGTCGAATTCATGTTCCCGTTTGACCCCGAGCGGAAAAAGGATTCGGACCGCGTCCGCTCCTTCGAAGAGGAAGTCGTCATAAAGCTGGCCGGCGACGGCGCCTTTTTCAGCAGGCCCTACGGCGCCGCCCAAGGAGTCGTATTCCAGCAAAACCCGATCCATCACCGGCTGCTCAAACAGGTAAAAGAGATCTTTGATCCCCATCGAGTGCTCAACAGGGGGAAGTGGGACCTGTGATCGGCCCCGATAGACGAGCGGGGGTTGCTGACGTTCAAGAAAAAGGGAGTCTTCGATGCTTACCGATAAAGAGCTCCAGACGCTCGAGGATATCGTTTCTCCGCGGTGGGTTTTCACCTCACCGTGCATGATGGACACCTATTCTTTTTATATGAATCCCGAGACGCTCAACCGTGAGGGGGGGCGCTGGACGCCCCGACCCGTGGCGGTCGTCCTGCCAAGCAGCACGAAAGAGGTGCAGGAAATCATGCGGTTCTGCAACTCGACCGACCTCATGGCAAAACCGCTTTCAACGGGATTCCATACCGTTGCGGCGGCATCACGCGACCGGGTGATCGTCCTGGATCTGAAACGTATGAACCGGATAATCGATATCGACGTGAAGAATCAGATCGCCATCGTCGAGCCCTACGTCAAGGCCTACGAGCTCCAATCCGAGCTCTTCAAGCACGGCCTCAACGTGCACATCATATCGTCGGGCAGCAACCATTCCATCCTTGCCTCCCACGCCGCCGCATGGGGATACGGCTTCAGCGGCCCCTCGACAAGCCACAGCGGCAGGAATCTCTTGGGTGTCGAATGGGTGTTGCCGACCGGCGACGTCTACACGCTCGGCAGCGGCGGCATCGGAACCGGCTGGTTCACCGCCGACGGACCCGGCCCATCCATGAGGGGGATCCTTCGGGGATTTTCCGGGACGTTTGGCGGGTTGGGCGTCTTCACCAAGTGCGCGGTGAAACTCTATAATTGGAGCGGCCCCAGCACCTGGGAGGTGCGCGGGAAGGCCCCGGTCTATTTCCTGAAAGAATGTCCACGCAACATCCGGATGAATATACTCTCCTTTCCCACGGCCCAGGCCATGAGGGACGCGGGATACAAGCTCGGAGAGGCCCAGATCGAGTTTGCGCAGTTTCGCACCCCCATGTTCTTTGTCGCGCTCGGGCTCACCGAGAACAACGAAGAGCTCAAGACGGCCCTGGAAACCGGGATATTCGAAAAGATCGCCAATTACGTGCTGGTCAATGCCGTCGTCGGCAATTCCGAGGGGGAGCTTAAATGGAAGATGAAGGCCATGAGGGAGATTCTCAAAGAGACCGGGGGCGTGTCGTTTCCCCTCTTCTTGAAGCCTTCCGCGAAGATGCTCGAGATCGTCCGCAAGATGAGGCGCTCGCCCTTCACGGGTTGGATGATCGACGGCATAAAGGATCCGCTGTTGCCGCTACGACGATTCCCCTTCCTGCAACGGATCGTCGATCAGCTTCCTATCGGCCGGCAAAACCGAATTGAGACCTATTCGAGGCTGTTTTGGCTCCTCGTCCGGAACGCCGTGAACACCCAGGCGACCTCGCGTCCTTCCCAGGGGATGAACACGATGATGGGATCCTTCGATACGTGGGACCTCGGCGTCCGCCAGTCCGAGTGGATCGCGGGGGCTAAGCAAAAATACATCAGGCGCGGACACATCGTGGACGATGGGGGCGACCTCGGCTGCGGGGGAACGTACGAAGGAGGTCACCTCGGCTACATTGAGGGGATCATCCTCTATAACACGAAGGACCAGCAGTCCATCATCGATACGGGCGACCTGATCAACGAGGGAATCGACGCCACTATCCAGCAGGCGATGGGTATCCCGATCGCCGGTATGGGCGTCGCGATGAACGAACGGCTCGGCCCCGCGTGCGGCAATTATCATATATGGCAAAGCAAGATTAAGAAGGCGCTTGACCCGAACAACGCATCCGATCCGTTCTTCTACGCCGAGCCCGAGAAGGATGAAACGTAATAGAGGGAGACTCACGATGAGCAGGTCCGTAATTGAGCAATGGTCCGGTCCCGGGAAAAAGGACGGCACGATCAATTTGATCGCGCCCGTCGAGAATGCCGTTCATGAGGTGGAGGGCAGGACGTACCTTGAGTGGTGGTATTTTGACGCCATCCTCGAGTCCGGCCATGTGGTCGTGGGGTTTCTCCAGGCATCGGAGCTCTTGAGCCGCAAACCCGGCGTGGAGCTCCACATCTATCAACCCTCGGGAGAGAAGCTGTCGGTGATCCGTCCCTATACAAAGGCGGACCTGAATATCTCGCCGGAGATATGCGACGTGCGGGTGGGCAACAATAGCGCGAAAGTTACCTACCCTGTCGGAGGGGGCCTGCCGACTTACCGGCTTCATATCGCCGAGGGGGAGCTTGCGGCCGATCTGACTTTTACCGTTCGGATCCCGGGATGGAGGCCCGGCCAGGGCAAGACGATCTACGGCAACAGCGGCTATTTCGCCTGGATCGTCCCGATCCCGAGGGCGGACGTCGAGGGCACGATCACGGTCAACGGCACGGTCATTCCCGCCAAGGGCGTGGGCTATCACGACCACAACTGGGGAACGGCCGACATGAAAAGGATCCTCACCCACTGGTACTGGGGGAGGATCTACGCGGAGGATTTCACGCTGATCTATGCCTACGTGCGGACCAACCGGCGCTACGCCAATGCCTGCTCAAAGCCGCTGATGATCGCGCATAAGGATCAGATCATCCAGAGTACCGGCGAGTGGGAGCTAACCGAAGGCCGGCCCGTCTTCAATAAGAGGGCCAATCGGTCCTACCCCGAGCACGTGACCATCGACGCGCCGGGCGTCTTTTCCCTCCGGCTGGACGTCAAAGAGGTCATCGACGCGCACGATTTCCTCGAGAATCTGAATCCCGCCCTGCGGTGGGCGATCAACAAGACGTTGGGGCGGCCGGGATACTTCCGCTTCAAGTCAGACTATCTCCTCAGTGTCACCCACGACGATAAGACGTTCCGCCGCACGGGCGTAACCCCCCATGAGATGGTGGCACTGAAATAGCCGTCGAGATCGAGGCGACACATGCGCGCTTTACAGGATCGTACATCTATGGTATGTAGAGCACGGTCTGTTTAATCCTGAGCGGCAGTAAAGCACATGACAAAGCATCAACAGTCACAGGAGACCTGGCGCCAAATCCTGGACTCCGCCGAGGACCTCTTCGCGAAGCAGGGGTACGAGGGCGCCTCCACGCGCGAGATAGCCAGGGGCGCGGGCATTTCGATCAACACCCTCCACTACCATTGCGGCGGAAAGAGGAACCTCTACGAGAAAGTGCTGGAGAGGGCCGTCGTATCGGTGACGGACCTCGTTAATGCGCACGTCGACTTGATCCTCCAAAAGGACGTGAACGATGTCGGCATGCTTGAGGAATCGATCACGAGGCTCATCAATGACCTGTTCGATATCCTCTCCGAGCACCCGAACTACGCCCGGCTCTTTCTTCGCCAGCTGTTGGTCACCGATCTCGACCTGAGGAGCGTCGAGTGGGAAAAGCTTGTCCCGACCATTCACCTCTGGTCCGAAAGGATAGAGTCACAGGTGACCGAGGAGAGGCTCGGCGGGATGAATCTCTTCCTTTTCTTCCTCTCCGCAAGCCTCATCTACTGGGGGCTCTTTGTCCAGCCCAAGTTCATCGCGAAGTATCTCGGGCTCGATCCGGACTCCAATGAGTTTCTCACGGTTCTCAAGAACCACGCAAGAGAAATGACGCTCAGGATGATCGAGCAGCGCCGTCCCTCCGGACCATAACCCTTGTCGCATCCACGGACTCTCCCGAAACCCCTGCCGGACCTATTATAGCGCCCTTCCCTGCATCGGCGTCCCCGTGCTGCTGAGTGGCGGAGGGAAGGATAGTGGCCGCCGAGCCCCAGGAAAACAACATCTGCCCAACTTTTTCATTTCGATAACGTATCGCGTCATTTATATAAACTTCTCTATAATTATGGATTTTTAATATTGACATTCCCGCACGAAACTGCTTTATAGTATTTGAATTTTTCTAAGCCATCTTGCATCATGCTCCTGTGGATTTCCCCGTGAAACTGAGCATCCGTTCGTGCCTGCTGCACGAACTCACCATTGGGCAGAAACCTTGCTTTCGCTATCAATCTTCGGGAGGTATCCGATGAAATCATATCGACTGTACGCCATCTTGATCTCTCTCCTTGTGATCCTTTCGGCCGGCATATTCGTGCCGGGCGCCGCGCTTGCGGCGGACACCGATTCGTCTCATTCCGTCTACTTCCGGCCGGCCATCAGGTTCGGGACGGACAACCGGACGCTCTACATCCTCGATCTTTTGGCGCCGGTCTATCGGGGCGACAAGGACCTCTTCTTTGTCAACGCGAAGTTCACCCCCGACGACCTCGACGCCTGGGAGATCGAACGCGGGCCTCGGGTACCGTCGGCTCGTCCTGGACGACAAACTCCTTCTCGGCGGGAACCTCTTCTATGACCACCGGAAGACCTCCTACGGCTCCCACTTCAACCAGATCGGGCTGGGCGCCGAGGCGATGACGGAGATCAAGGGGATCGGCCTGACGGGACGGATCAACTACTATCAGCCGTTCGATAAGGTCAGGAAGGGCGAAGACTCCGCCTACGCCTTTTACGGCAACGGCATCTACGGCGCCGGCGTCGAGGAGGCGATGACGGGCCTCGACTACGAGGCGGGCGTGCGCATCCCCTTTGTCTCGAACTACGTGGAGACCTGGGCCTACGCGGGGGGGTATAACTTCTTCGGAAGCCACGTGCCGGACGTGAACGGGTTCTCGGCCCGGATCGAGGCCATACCCACCGATTTCATGCGGCTGAACTTCGAGTATAGAAACGATAACGTCGACCACGACCAGTTCTACGGCGAGGTGGCCTTTGAAGTGCCCTTCTCCGTCGGCAACCTCGTGACGGGCAAGAACCCCTTCGAGGGCCTCGGCTCCCGCA
Source organism: uncultured delta proteobacterium (assembly GCA_963792965.1). Lineage (GTDB taxonomy): Bacteria > Desulfobacterota > Zymogenia > Zymogenales > Zymogenaceae > CAWBYW01. The sequence goes on from CAWBYW010000035.1 coordinate 58,733, forward strand.
TCGGGGGCACCCGGGATCTCAAGGGGCGGATGGTGGAGCCGGTGCGGCGTGATGTGGACATCGTCGTGAAGGACGGCGCGCTTTCCCCCGAGGAAGCCGCCGCCAACGGCGACATGGCCGCCGGCGCGATCTTCGTCTCCGACAACGCGCCTACCGGCGGGGACGGCTCATTTGAGCACCCGTACAACAACCTCGGGGACGCGGCCAATGATCTCCGCCTGGGCAACACCATCAGCATCGTTCACGTGCTTCCGGGCAACGGCTCGGGCCTTTCGGGAGAGACGTTCAACCAGGCGGGCATCACCATCTGGGGCGCGGGGGCGGCTAACCCCGCCTTCCCGAACGTGGTCAACTTCGTGCAGGGCTGGCCCCTCGTTTACTCGACGCTCTCCATGGGCGGCCCGAACATGAAGGTGCTGGGGCTCAACCTTGACGTCTCGAACTACAGCGCCATAGAGGTTCAGACCGGCGCCCTGTCCACGGGCTTTTCGATTTTCTCAAACAGGATATCCAACCACGGGGGGATCTACGGGATCCACGCGGAAGGCTTGGGAGACGTCGGCGCGCCGGGCGCGCCCGCGATCATCTCCGGCAACAGCATCACGGTAGGCTCCGGCAATGGCTTAAACGCGGCGATAGGGACGTATCTCGAATCGTACGAGGGCAACATCTACGCCCGGATACTCAACAACGCGATAACGGACCTCGAAGGCGAATACCACGCGGCCGGAATCGAAGTAACCGCGGACAGCGGAGATTTTATCGGCTCGATTTCCGGAAACACCATCTCAGGGATCTACTCGGGTGGAGAATCCTACGGGATCTATGTAGGTGCCGGTAATGATTTCAGGGGCGACATTTCTGGAAACAGGATCTCCGACATCGATGCCTTTGACAACTACGGGATCTCCGCGATCGGCATCTACGTCGGAGCGGACAACAACATGGCGGCCTCCATCTCCGGAAACACCGTCAGCGGCATCTACGCCGACTATGCCGATGGAGCCTACGCGTCCGGCATCTCTGTAGAAGCGAACGACGGAGACGTTACCGGCTCGATTACCGGAAACACCGTCAGCGACGTCAGCGCCTCCGACGCCTATCGTACCGAAGCCAGCGGGATTGACGCTTACGCGGATGGTGATTTTACCGGCTCGATCACCGGAAACAGGGTCAGCGGCATCCACGCCGGCCCCGCCGAAGAAGCCTACGCGTCCGGCATCTCTGCAGAAGCTGACAACGGAGACTTTACCGGCTCGATTACCGGAAACGCCGTCAGCGATGTCAGCGCCTCCGACGCCTACGATGCCGAAGCGTACGGGATTTACATTTATGCGGACGGTGATTTTACCGGCTCAATCTCCAAGAACACCGTCAGCGGCATCTATGCCGACTCTAACGGAGAAGCCTACGCGTACGGGATTTACGGTTACGCGAATGGTGATTTCCCCGGCTCGATCTCCAAAAACACGATAACGGGGGTGAGCGCCGACGGCGCCGACTGGGGCTCGGCGAACGGTATTGAGGCGGATACGGACGGCATGTTCGGCGGCTCGATTTCCGGAAATAAGATATCCGGTGTCGATGGCTGGGATAATGCGGCGGGGATCCGTCTCTCTGCCAACGATGACATCACGGGGTCCATAACGAACAACCTCCTGGAGGTCACCGCCGAATATGACGCGTACGGCCTGATAGCGGGTACGTCCGGCTCCCTTGGGACGGCCTCGTCGCCCCTCATCTTCACCGGAAACAGCGGGACCGTCAACGCGCTGGCCGCCTATATGGCGTACCTGTATACGGGCACCCCGTCTACGAGCAGCGTCTACATCGGGCACGGCCACGACGACATGGGCGATAACCACTTTTCCACCACCGGCGCTTGGGCCGGCAACTATCCTGGCTCCGGCGGCCGGATCTGGGCCGAGTGGTATCCGGGCTTTAACTACATCCATCCGTAGGTCCTAACGGGCCTCGGCACAGCCAGAGGTAAAACGAAAGAGGGGAGGGATAAATATCCCTCCCCTTTCATATTCTCCTCTCGGATTAATGTCTAACGTCGCCCCTCCCGCGCCGGTCGTCTCTTCCATCGGCGGGCTCTCACTTCTTTTCCAGCGCGAAATAGCAGACCTCGTCCCCCTTCGCCATACATTTGGTCTCGCGCGACAAATACTTCCCTTTCCCGAATGCCCAGTCGGCCAGGAACTGGATTGCCCCCTCATACACGGCGCACATGCTTCGCTTGGTCTTGTTCTTATACTCCAGGCACATGAAGCAATCCGGGACCGTCAATTCGTCCGGCTCATTGTCCTTAAGGACGGAGGTCCCCTTGCCGGAAATCACGGAGAATATTTTGAGTCCCTCGTGGAACTTCTCGAGCTCCGCCAAAGCGTTGAAGTTATCCAGCATGTGGCCCCTCTCCACGGCATACTGCATAACCGTATAGGCGATTCTCCTCCAGAGGCTGATAGCGCCGTTGAGCCCCATGACATCGACGATATTCATATAGAACTTGATCTGTTCGGTGGTTGGAATGCACGGCTCAAAATTATATTCCGGAGGATTCTGTACGATATGTGCGAGCCCCGCGTTCCTGAAGAGCACTTCCGTCCCGTTCTTGCCCATGATCTCCACCATCGCATCGACCGCCCCCCTGATCGCCATGTTCGTGGCCATTTTCACTTGTTCCGCCATATACGACCTCACTATGTATATAAAAGTTTTCCCAGTAGATAATTATCACTTTCACCGAAGAAATGGAAGAGAAAACAGTATCTTCATTTGCCATTTTCTGAGATACCTGCTTTACGCATCCGCCGGTTTCGCATACCCCTCCGGTCTTCTGATACGTGCTGGATCTTTCCCATGAGCGTTCTCCAAAAATGAATCGGGGAATCGCCCCATCCGCAATTCCCCGATATCATTTTACGCCGCGAGCATGCCCGCCGATGTCAGACCCCGGGCCTGCCCGTCCCTCGTGACCTTTCTACTTCACCTCACTCCTTTATCCCCGCCAACCTCTTGACGATCCGCTTTTTCTCCCCGATGTCGTACGTGCCCATGATGGCGATAGATTCCATGACCGGGGAGCCGCCCCCATGGACGCCGGCATACTGGAGCACCCCTCCGATGGCCGACACCGTAAGGTCGGAGATCAACCGGAAGCAGCGGTACTGGTCCTCCGGCGAGATATCGTCTTTCCTCTTCATGTATTTTTGAACCAGCGCCCCAACCTCCGGGCTGAGGAACTCTTCGTCGTACGGGATCGTCGCCGGAAGCCCTCCCGCGAGATCACAGATGATCTCGTATTCGTGGTAGATGTTCATGCCGGCGTGGCGTCTGCCGACGTTGCAGTAGACGACGTTCGGGATCTGTGTCCCGGAGGGATGTTTGGTGCTTTCCACCGCAGCCGCTATTCCCGCGCCGTACGTCAGCTCGGCCACGCTGACGAGCTCGGCCAGCTTGTCGCGCACGTGGGCCGACTTCTCCAGGCCGTTGTACTCGGCCACGAGCGCCGATGCGCCCGACACGATATCGGTCACCGCCGGCTTGCAGCCCGTGTAGCTGTGCCGGTGATAGAGGGCGAACAGAAGGGCGAGCTGGCCGCCGTATTCGGTCTCGCCGGCCAGGAAAATTCGCTCGTTGGGGACAAATACGTCGTCAAATATCGTCAGCGAGTCCGCGGCACCGAACTGCGTAATGGGCGCCTCCAATTTCGCCTGCCGTGGCCGCACCTGTGTCGCCCGGGCTACCATCTTGACCCCCGGGGTGTCGGCCGGAATCGCGAAGGCGACCGCCCAATCGGACTCGTCTTTCGTCAAGAATCTCGTGGGGATCGCGATAACCTCTTCCGCGTACGGCGCCATGGTGTTGTGGGCCTTGGCGCCCCGCACAACGATGCCGTCCTTCTTTCGCTCGACGATCCTCAGGTAGAGGTCGGGGTCCGTCTGCTCGTGGGGACGTCTGGTCCGGTCGCCCTTGACGTCAGTCTGGGCGCAGCAGCCGACCATGTTCTTTTCCTGGAAGTTCTTGAGGAATTCGAGAAAACGTTTGTTATACTCGGTCCCCTTGTCCTGATCGCATGCGTAGGTGACCACGGAAAGGGCGTTGATGACGTCTATGCCCATGCAGCGCTGGATGCAGCCGCCGCACTCCCGGCACAGGAGCCGCGTCATTTTTTGCTTCTTGATGAGGTCATCGATGCTCTGGTGCACGTGGGTGAAGCGACTGATTGGTTTGCCGGAAAGATGAGAGGTGGCAAGTATCACGTCCTTCATCGCCGGGTTGGTCTGCGCGTCGAAGGTAAGCCCGACGATCGTCTTTCCGGCCAGCAGCTTCGGATCGTTCCTCCCCACTTTTTGGCCGCCGATATAGATGTTCGGCTTGAGCATACTGAGGGCCTCGAAATAGTCTTCTTTCGTTCTCACTATCCACCTCTAAAAGGATTTATTGGCATACGGCCGTCTCTTGATAGCCGACTCCTCCCTGCATCCAGGAGATGCCCGCGTACGCTCCCGCCGGAAAGCCCGGTCGCCCGGCGTTGCCGAGACGCCGAGCGCGAATGGTCGTGCGTCTATTTCCACGGGCATTATTTGTACGATCGTACAAAAGGTACCACACGAGTCAGAGGGTGTCAAGGGAAAAACTGTACAGTTGTCCAAAAACTGCTTGCGTCGACCACCGAATATGTGCTACATAAGAGGTGAGCTAACGAGAGGGGATTTTGAGCCCGGCGTCACTGTTAGTGTACCGCACAAGTGCGGGCAGGATGAATATATGCACACTCAGGACGAGAGAAACGATTTCAGAGGGACCCGCGAAGCAGTGCTCGGCGCGGCGTGTCGTGTCTTTTCCCGGCACCCCTACAACGCGGCAAGCATCCGCATGATCGCCCGGGAAGGCGGCTTCGGCCACGCCGTCATAGGCTACTACTTTCCGACCAAGGAACAGCTCTTCCGGGCCGTGGCCGCCGAGATATGTGACGATCTCTACAATGCCAACGATCAGTGGATGGCCGAGGTGCGGCGCATGGGTTTGAGCGATGGTTTTGAGCGTTACGTGGGAAGATTCGTCGAGTTCAGCCGGGAAAAACCCTGGGTATTGAGGATCATGATGCTCAACATCGCGGGCTCGGAGGTGGGCGCGATACCGGGGCAGGACCTCCTTATCGAGGCGATAGAGGGCATACGGCGGATGTTCGTTTCAACCATGAAGCTCACCGCGTCCATGGAAGAGATCGGCCGTTTCTCCGACAGCTTCAACGCCATGGTTCTCTATTACCTCGGCGCACCCGAAAGCGCCGCGTGGCTCCTCAGGATGGACCTCGACAGCCCCGAATACTTCCGGTGGGTGCAGAAAACCCTTGTATCGGTTTTCCTGCCGATGCTGGGCGGGTTGTTTGAACGATGACCGTCCGGCCCCTTCCCTCTCCTTTCGACCCGATATGACGCCGACGGCAAGGGATATACATAAATAAAAAAGGCCGGATTACTCCGGCCTTTTCGAGTAGGGTCGAGATAGTTACTTGTCGTGATCTCCCCACCCCTCGTGATGCCATCCTCCTCTCATCCCCATGCCGGGGCCGAATCCGGGACCCATCATGCCGGGGCCTCCGAAGGAACACGGGCCGATGCCCATCCCGCCGCCGGGACCCATGAAGGCGTACGGATCGGCCTTCAGCTGCTCGGCGGTCAAGAGCGCCCGCGCCTTAGTACGAAAATCTCGCAAGAGCGTGATGCGCGTGCCGTTAAGGGCCCTGATCTCGTCCTGGACCTTATCGATCGCCTTGATGTCCGGCGTATCGGCCAGGAAGAGCTTCTTCATCTGGAAATCCTTTTTTACTATCTGGTCGCTGATTTTTTCTTGATCATTGAAGAGTTTCTCCTGAAGATCGATGAGCTTGCTCTTCTGGTCCGTGGTCAGGTTGAGCTTGCCCTCCGGGCCCCAGAATCCCGGCTTTTCATCCTTGGGGCCGGCCGCAAACGCCATGCCCGCGACCAACAGCACGGCAATAAGCGCCGCAATCAGGTACGTGTACTTTTTCATTCATTTCCTCCCTTTTGTTTGGTGCCGCTCTTTTTTCGACGCATCCAGCGGCATATCTGTGTATACGCTCTGCCTTGTCCTTTCGCGAGCCGCCTCCCGCGCCGTGACGCGCGATAGCGGCCGAGTGGACAGTTACTCTATTTAACCGGAGAGACAAAAGAACCCTTCGAATTCCCCACGCAAAAGACAAAAAAAGAGGCCGCATCACGTACGTGGAATGCGGCCTCGTTCGGACCTGTGCCGTCTGTCGGCACCGACGCGCTATATTTGCCGAGACATCTCTTTTGCCTTCTCCTTCATCAAGGTGCTGAGCGCCTGGCCGTCACGCGGGAACGTGAAGATCATCAGAAGCTGCAGCAGGCCGCACCCTATCCAGAAGAGGTTGGCGATATTGAAGGCCAAGACCCTCCCAAAGCCGATGATGAAGAGGCTGATCAGCGCGGGACCGAATCCGTTGCCGAGCGAGTCGGTCAGGTTACTCAGCGAGAGGATCGATCCCCTTGTCTCGGGCGAGTTCACGTTGAGGGTAATCGCCTTGATGTTGGGAGCGGGCAGGATCACCGTGAAGCCCGTGATGAACGCGAGTGCGAGCGGCACAACCACGCTCGGATCCTTCACCCCTATCTGCGACGGATAGTTGAGCAAAAACGCCATGGGAATCACCCCAACGATGCAGGCAAGACCGGTAAAGAGCGGCAGATACCGCGGGTTCCTGTTATAGATCTTGTTCCCGATGAGCCCACCCACAAAAGACCCCACGAGCGTGGCCGCGCCGCCCGTCATGACGATGAGCGTGGCCATCTCCACCGAGAAGCCTTTGTTCTGGGAGTAGAAATCGTTGAGATAGATAAAGAAGACGCCCCACGGGATGCATCCCGGAATGCCCTGTACCAGCACCAGGAGATTCGTCTTGATCCTGAAGATACTCCGATACAGGGAGGCGTTGATCTTCCCCGTATAGACCATCCCTTTCTCGATCAGCTCCTTGAGGCTCTCCTCGGCTATGCCCCTGGGCGGCTCTTTGACGGTGAGCCAGAAAAGGAGGATGAACAGGAAGTTCGGGCTCGCCACGATGATAAAGGGAAGACGCCAGCCGTATACCGGCCCGATGAAGCCGGCAATGAGCTGCCCCACTGCCACCCCCATTCCCTGAACGAGCGTGATCCACGCCGCGGCGGTTGCCCGGTGGCGGTGGGAAAAGAAGTCACCGATCATGGAGAAGGTAATCGGGATCAGCCCGCCGATTCCGATGCCCGTGAGCGCCCGCAGCCAGAAAAGCTGGGTATAGGTCTGCGCAAACCCCGAAAGCAGGCAGGGGATCTCACCTACCAGCACAACGGCGATGAACAGGTTCTTGCGCGAGATCATGTCGGTGAAATAGCCGATGCCGAGTGTCACCACGGCACCGAGCACCCAGAAAACGAGTGATATCTGTCCTCCCAGCTTCACGTCGCGCTGGACCGCATCAAAGCCGAAGCTATTCGCTATCGCGGTCAGGTTCGGGGCCATGAGGTTCTGGTCCGCGAAGATGAGCAGGTTTATGAGGGCGATAAGTATCACCGTGTAAAGCTCTTTTCGACCGAAACTGTTCTGGTTCGTCATGAGTGTCTCCCTTGGTGGATGTCATATGTTTTGACTTCTTCGTCTATAGGACCGTGGCCTTTATCTGCATACGAGATAGAAACTCACAATCTCATACGGAGAGAATTCGTGGGTAAAGACCCCCCCGGGATGGGGAAGCCTCCTGGATTTTCCATTGATCACTTCCACGACGTGCACCTCTTTAATCGGTATGTCCAAGGAGAACCGGGCTTTCCCTCCCGCGCCGGCACAATCGTAGCACCTGACGATAAGCCCTTCGTTATATGGATGGATCGCGCTTACGACCACCGAATCCGTATCGCACGTGAGGATCGCCGCCCCTCGACCGGTTCCCGTACATTTCAGAGATTTTATAATGAGGGGATTATTGAATTCGTATCCCCTTCTGGTCATCTCATCGACGCCTTCGACATCCAACACGATCGCGTATTCGAAGCGGTGTGGGCCCCTCTCCCACGCCTGGGATTCTTTATAGAACTTCGTCTTTGCCCTCAGGTGGGTCTTTGCGTCGAGCGCACCGAAGGCCCCAACGCTCCCCTCGGATGCGAAATCACGGAGCGCCACGTGGTGTATCGGGTAGAGAGGGAACTCATACGTGTTGAAGCCGATCAGGTAAAGCTTAAGCGCTTTCATGAGGAGCGGCAGGGAGGGGATGAAGTTTTTTACGAGCCACCCTATCCATAAGAAAGACATCATCGAAATGCTTCTGAAAAGGACCAGCCCGAGCGTACTGCCGGCAAGTTCATGGCCCGGGATTCCCTTGTTGATGACCGCCACGCCGTAGTTCCTTCCCCTGTAGAGGACGCCGTTCTGGAAGGGCCACGTTCCGCTCTCCTTCTTGGACGTATGAAACGGCTCCTCCCCGAACCACTCCCCACCGAGATAGAAGGGAAACGTATCCACGATCCTCTTGTCCTTCCCGAAGAAATCGATTTCGACGGCGAACCGCACCTCTTTTCCGTAAAACGGCAAAAGGATGCTCTTCCTGACCTGTGCCAGTCGATTTGACAGAGTGACCACGATCTCACCGACGTATCCTTCCCCCTTCTTTACGACGATCTCCTTTACCTTCAAGGGGTGCTTTCTTCCGGTGGGCCTGGAAGCCCAGAGATTTCCGATGTCGTCTTCGACGACGATCTCGTTTCCGCTCCCTGAAAATACCTCTCGGTCCTTCTCTTTATCGTATATGGCCAGTGCCCCGCTCTTTTTGTCGACCGTAATTCGGATCCGCTCGTTCTCCATCGAGTTCGGACTGACCGTGAGCGGAGAGGGGCCCGTCGCTTCGGGGCGCACCGGAGAGATGCCGAGAGGCTGCGCGGTGACAACCTCCATCCGGCCGTCTATCTCGACGATTTCTCTTCTGTTCCAGCTGCACGGGTTTACGACGTAGCGGCAATCCCCAGAAAGCCAGCGGCTCAGGAACTCATCATTTTTTTTAGCGCACTTGTCGATGATCTTTTCGGCCCTGCCGTATCTTTCCAACGATTTCCTGAAGACCCTGTCCGTCCCGGTGCCGCAGATGGTGTCGTGAAAATCACTCTTCAAAACCTCCCACCACGCCTGCCTCATCTCCTCGTGAGGATAGGGGGCGCCCAGCACCTGACAAAGGGAAAGGAGCTTTTCGGTTGAACAGAGCCTGTTTTCGAGCTCCCTGCCCCGCTTCTTCAGCCTCTCCCGCGACGAAAAGTACCCGGAATAGATCGGGGCGAACTCCTCCTGGATCTCGGGGAGAGTCTCCTTTTCGACGAGCCTGAAGAACGCGCTCGGGGTGGAAAAGGACATGTGGACCGATTCGGTCTTGTTCCACAGCTCCACGGACTCGATCCAGTCCTGTGTCGGTATGGAGAAGTCGCCTCCGAGCGGGATCATGAGATACGGGACCGGCGAGCGCTCTCCCTCGAAGGGGATCCTGACCTTCATCTCCTTGAAGAACTTCTTGATATTTTCCTTGCGCGACGCCGTGGGCTCCGCGCAGGTATAGTGGGCCGCCCACCAGTAGGCCGTTATCTTTTTTCGCGGGGAAGGCGAGACCCATCTGAACAGCGTCGGGTGCAGCGCGTCGTATGGGTGGACCCCCCGACAAAAGACGAAATGCGTGAAACCCAGCATCTGCATGATCTGGGGAATCTGGGTAGGATGGGAGAATTCGTCTATCTCCCAGGCGACCTTGATGTCCAGGCCGAAGGTCTCCTTGTACCACTCTTTTCCAATGGAGAACTGCCTGATGAGCCCCTCCCCGGTGGGGATACCCTCGTCCGGGGAAACGACGCCTCCGCCGACGAGCTCAAGCCTTCCCTCGTCTATGTATTTCTTTATCTCGCCGGCGGAGCCGGGGTTTTGTTCGAGGAAATACTTGAGGGGGAGCACGGTATCGATGACGAAGGTGAACTGGGGAAATTTCCTCAGGAGATCGAGGCCTTTTTCGATGATGATGAGGGCGTCCTGCTCGTGGTGCGGCTCTTCCTTCCACCATTCGAAATCAAAATGGAAATGGGGGATGAGAAATACTTTTTCTATCTCCATCGTCGGCTCACTGCTCCATGTTATCGGTTTTTGCCCACAAGACCGAAACCACCTCAAACCGGGTCCGGTTTCAGCCTTCGATAAATCTCCCGGTATTTATCGTACATCTCGTCGTAGGTCTTCTTAGCCTCCTTACGCGGCACGATGACCTCATCCCGGTAGCGAACCCATGCTTTCGTCGCCTCGTCGATATCCCGAAACACGCCGCTTCCCACCGCCGCCAGAAGTGCGGCGCCGTAGGCGGAGCCTTCATCCACCCTCGGAGATCTCAGCGAGACACCCAGGACGTCCGAAAAAATCCGGGCCCACACGGCGCTCTTCCCGCCGCCGCCGGTGAGAACCAGCTCATCCGGTACGTCCGCCCTCCGGCCGAGGGCATCGTAGGCCTCCCGGAGGGAAAACGCGACGCCTTCCATCACCGCCCTGGCAAAGTGCCCCCTCCCGTGGCTGATGTCGATCCCGTAAAAGAGGCCGCGGGCGGCCGCGTCCATATGGGGAGTCCTCTCTCCCCTCAGATACGGCAGGAAGATGAGGCCGTCGGAGCCGGGGGGGGCGGCGGCGGCCATCTGATCGAGGATTCGGAACGATTCCCCACCCGTCAATGTATCCCTGAACCATTTCAGCGAGAGGCCGGCGGCGAGCGTCGCCCCCATATAGTAGAAAATGTCGTGCACGCAGTGGCAGAAGGTGTGGATCTCAAATCCCTTCTCATTACCGGGGTCGCTGAGCTTACCGACGGGTAACAGTATCTGTCCCCCGGTGCCGACGGTGAGAGAGGCCGAGTCCTGTCGTATGATCCCGTTTCCGACCGCCTGTACGGGCTGGTCCCCGCCCCCGTAGACCACCGGTACCGAAGCCGCAAACGAGAGCTCGGCCACGGCCTCGTCGGTCAGTACGCCCGCGACGTCGTCGGAATGGTGGACGTCGGAAAGGATATCGGGCGGGATGTTGAGTGCATCGAGCACTTCGGGTGCCCACGCGCGCCCCTCGATATCGAAGAGCCCCGTCGCCGAGGCGTCGGTGATGTCGGTGCCGAGAGCACCCACGAGCCTCATCCTGATGTAGTCTTTCGGCTGTACGACCTTCCGCGTTTGACCATAGACGTCCGGCTCGTTCTTTTTCACCCACAGGATGGAGGGCGCCGTAAATCCCACCGGGACCGCGTTTTTCACCGTTCGGAAAAGCCCGAGCCGCCCAAAACTCTCGGAGATGAAGCCGGCCTCCTCGGTGGCCCTTTTGTCGGCCCAGAGGATTGCCCGCCTCAACACCTCCCCCCTCCCCCCGAGGAAGACGGCGGTGTGCATCTGGCCGGAGAGGCCTACGGCCCTGACCTCGTACCCTTTCTCGGAAGCGGCCTTTACCTCCCGCACCGCCGACACCACCGCGTCCCACCATGTCCGCGGATCCTGCTCGGCGGCGCCCGACGTTCGGGTCTCGATGTCGTAGTTTCTCAGCGAGGTGCCTAAGAGCTTACCCGACTCCGAGACAAGGACCGCCTTTGTGGTGGAGGTGCCGACGTCTATCCCGAGAAATGCCAGCTTTGTCATGATCGGGCAACCCACCGGGTCCCGTCGTGTGACCGGGCTCCCGGGCCGTCCGAGACGGCCGTCGCGCGGGCTGCCTTCGGCCTGTCCGTGCAGACTCCTGGGAGTTTGCGCTTACAGCTTCTCATATATTCCCGGGCACTTTCCACGGCCGTCTCTCGTCGTGTCCTCCGGACAGGTCCGGTCCAATAGACCTCTTGCGGCGCTCCGTCCGGGGCTTTCCTGATCGTCTGTATCGTAATGATGTATTGGCGCGCCCGGCAGGAATTGAACCTGCGGCCCACGGATTAGAAGTCCGTTGCTCTATCCCCTGAGCTACGGGCGCATAGATAGGCATACTGTTGGATGAGTCCTTACGGGGAAGCTCCTCACAAGTGAAGCTCTTTTCGCCCACATTTCATTAGTATCAATTTTTGGAAATCGTGTCAAATAAAATCATGGCCGTGGCCCCGCCGACCGCGCGTTACCACCCAATAGGAAAGCCCGGAGACGATCATTGCCGGCAGCGACGCCCCCACCTCGGGAAAAAGTCGGTACATCAGGTGATAGAAGACGAACCCGAGGAGCCATGCGCCAAAGGCCCTGACGTTGAAGCCGCCCCGGTACCAGTATTTCCCCGTGCCTGAGAGCGCCGAGACATCGATCGCTTTTTTGCGGAGGATAAAGTAGTCGATAAGCACCACCCCGAAGAGCGGGCAAAAGACCGAGCCGATGAGGAGCAGAAAGTTCTCGTACTCCTGGGCGGGAAAGACCAGCGCGACGGCCGTGCCTATCAGGCCCGCAAGGACAACCCCCCACCTTCCCTTCAATCGGGAGAAGATGCTCTGGGCCGAGACGGCTGCAGAAAAGATGTCCAAAAACGTCGTTGTAACGGTCGAGAAGACCACTACGAGGACCGCCGGCACGATCAGCCCGAACCTTCCCATCGTGTCGATGATCATGGCATCCGGGGTCTCGGTCCCCGTGGCGAGGGAAGTGATCAGCCCCAGCAGGTACATCCATGAGCCGACGAGGAAATAGCCCACCCACGTCCCCCAGAAGGCCCCCCGGGTGGTCTTTGCGAAGCGGGAGTAGTCCGACACGAGCGGGAGCCACGATATCGGCATCGCGATCACGAGGTCCAGCGCCAGGCCGAAACCCATCGGGCTCGTTCGGGAGGCGCCCGTCCGGACGATGGAGCCGATATCGTAGGCGAATACGACCCGGTAGGTCATAAAGAGACAGAGAACTATCAGCATCGTCACCGCCGCCCGCTCGAGCCACTTCCATACTTCGTGGCCGGCAAGAGCCCAGAGGGTGGTGAGGATTCCGGTGGCCGCCGCCCAGATACGGTAGTCCACCGATGGGAAGAGCGAGCTCAACGCGTTTCCCGTGACCAGAAGCATGACGGCCGTCCAGCCGATCAGTTGGACGATGTTCAGGGCCGCCGCAAAACGTGCGCCGAACACCCCGAATGCGGGCCGCACGGAGACCATCGTCGGGACGCCGTGCCGGCTCCCGATGATGCCGCCCATGCCGAGGAGGGTGTTGCCGGCTACGTGACCGATGACGATGGCCACAAGCGCGGCCATAAATCCCGCACCGGCCAGCGTGCCTCCGGCCCATATCTCGGCAAGCGAGACCGCCGCCCCCGCCCAGAGAAAGAAGAAGTCGATGCCGGTGAGATTTCTCTCGCCGCCCTGGTCTTTACCTTTTTTCCCCATACGGCCCCCCCAAAATAGAAACGCCGAAGCCCGGGGGAGCGGATTTCGGCGGATCTGTCAGTGCTTCCCTACGCAGGCATTACCCTTGTCAGGTTCATGGGGTCATCGCATTTAACGAACTCTCAGCCTGCATTCGCTCGGCGGCGCGTGCATGCGCCATCCGCCCTTCCGAATCGGGCTCCCCCAGCATCTTTTTATACACTCTACCGCGAAACCACCGGCGAGTCAATGAATTTTCTTGACCATCCCGCTGATGGGGCGTACCATGATATACATATTCGTCGGGCGGATTCTGCCCGAGCGATCTTTGAGAAAGAACGGGGGTGCCCATCGGGGCTGAGATCATACCCTTCGAACCTGATCCGGGTAATGCCGGCGGAGGAAGTCCACCAAAACAATATCGATAACGGCCGCCGGAACCCCGGCGGCTTTTCTTATTTCTGTGACGTGAGCACGGCCGTGAAACTTGATGAAATCAGCACCTCACGAGCAATCGGCCACGCACATCATCAAGCGACTGAAACAGGAGCATGAGATGTTTCGCGTTCTCACCATCGCCGGTTCCGATTCCGGGGGAGGCGCCGGAATCCAGGCCGACATCAAGACGATCACGTCGCTTGGCGGATACGCCACGACCGTCCTGACGGCCCTCACCGCCCAGAATACCGTGGGGGTCACGGCGGTCCATGAGGTGCCTCCCGATTTTATCCGTGCGCAGTTTGATGCCGTCATGAGCCGACATCGGGACGGACGCCGCCAAGACCGGAATGCTGGCCTCCCCGCCGGTCGTTCGCGCCGTGGCCGAGAAGGTGCGCCAGTACGACATTGACAAGCTCGTCGTCGATCCCGTGATGGTGGCAAAGAGCGGTGATACCCTTTTGTCCGGCGAGGGTAAGGATACCCTGATCGAAAAGCTGCTCCCCCTTGCCTTTATCGTCACACCCAACATCCCCGAGGCCGAGATTATCGCGAACATGAAGATCGGCGGCCCCGCCGACATGGAGAAGGCGGCGCGCTCCATCGCACGGCTCGGCCCAAAATACGTCATCGTCAAGGGGGGCCACCTCGAGGGAGAGTTGGTCGATATCCTGTTTGACGGGAGCGACTGCATCCGCTTTCCGAAGCCCCGTATCGACACCAAGAACACCCACGGCACGGGGTGTACCTTCTCCGCGGCGATCGCCGCGGGGCTGGCGGCGGGCATGGACGTGATGGCGGCGGTAGAGCAGGCCGAGGCCTATATCGAGATCGCCATCACCTTTTCCCTTGCGCTGGGGAAGGGTCACGGCCCGACGGACCACACGGCCTGGTTCATGCGTGAGAGAGAACGATAAACGGTTATCGTCCCGGCCGTCCCCGTCTTCGGCGCATCGCAACACGACCCCGGCACAAAGGAGCGCGCCCCCCGACCCTATCTACGACCGGGGGGACATCGGCAAGGAGCCGATGATCATGCTTTTAGGCACCGACCCCACGGACGTCGCGAGAAAGGTGCTCTTATTGCTCGATTGATTTTCTCTGGACAACGTGCCCGTTTTCATGTATGAAAGAGAAAACGGTTATGGGGATCCCCTCACATGGACGAGCAAAAGAGCAAGAAGCTGGACGGTGAGTTTCAGGGCCTCACGGTGCCCGAGGCGGCGCGGGCCTATAAAGAGATGGCCGATACGATCCTGGCCACGATGTACGCGCTCGTCGCCGACGAGCTCCTCATCAGGACGAGAGATCGGATTGCTCGGGGGGACCCGATGACCCTCCTTGACATCGGCACCGGCATGGGTAATCTTGCCGCCGAGCTCGCCAAAAGGTTCGGGGGCCACACCGTCATGGCGCTGGATCTTTCACCCGCGGTGATACGGGAGGCGGTTTCGCTCGGGGGGCTGCCGGAAGGTATTCGGCCGGTGGCGGGCGACGCCACACAGCTGCCCATGCGGGACGGCACGCTTGACGTCATCGCGTCCTACGGCACCGTCCACCACGTGCCGGACAAGACTCGCTTCTTCGCGGAGATCTATCGAGCGCTGGCCACGGGGGGCGTGGCGCTCGTTATCGACCTGAACAGCCAGGCCCAACAACCGATCATCCATGTCATCGCAGCATCGCTCTCAAAGGCCGCGGCCGGCGCATTTCTGGAGTCAATGAGGGAATCGGTCGCGCCCGGTATCGTCGAAGAGATCCTTCGCGGCGCCGGTATCCCCGACTTCACCGTGACCACGTCCCCCATCTCCCGCCGGGCTGTGGCGATGAACGCCGATGCGCTCAGAAAAGCTCCCCTCAGGGTCCCCCCTACCGCGATCGTCTGGGGGGCGCTGATAAGAAAATAGGCGAAAAGACGACCCTCCCCTTATCCGTACCATTTCCCGAGCAGCATCTTTACCGCCTCGAACGTTTTTTCCAGCGTAAAAATATCGTTATGAAGGGCGTTCTTGATCTCAATGACCTCTTGGCCCTGCGATTTCAGCTCGACAGATAATCTGACTATCTCCGGGACGTCTCGGCTCCCAAATATAATCCCTGTGGGCCTCTCAACGGTGGCTTTCCAGGTCGGCAGCTTCTTGAGAGTCACAAAATTCACCCCGGCATAGGACTCGCGGACCCGGTAACCCCGAAAGCCCTTGATGATTTCTTCCGTCTGCGGACTATACGTCGTTTCAAGCGCGGGAGATATCCCGATAGCACAATCGGCCGCGCTGATCAGCGAAAGCCGACCGCCCGATGAGTGTCCAATTGCGACGACCTTACCGAAGGCACGGCAAAATTCAACGGCGGCCTGTACGTCCGCCAGGACATCCTCATCAAATGGGAGCGCATGCTCTCCATGGCCTCTGAGATCAATGGCGCACGCGGTGATTCCCGTTTCTGCCACCCGCCAGGCCAACCCGAGTAGTTCTTCCTTGCACCCACCATACCCATGGACGACCACCGCAGCCCCGCGCGACTTGTCCGGCTTTATCATTACTGAGGGAACGGCAGATACGCCGGCCCGAATAAAATAACGCTCAATGTTCATATAATCCTCCAGGGTGCCGTGACGGATTACCGAAGGGAGGTGCAGCGACAACAGGATCTCTATATCGCAGCGTTAGATGTGGAAAGTCCGAGACTCGGAAAGTTTAACCCGGCCCATGGTTACCCCCACCCCTTTATCCCTCCTCCCCCATCAGCCCGTACTTCTTCATCTTCCGCCAGAGGGTCGTCCGGTTCATGTTGAGCGAGCGGGCGGCAAGGATCCGGTTTCCGTGGTATTTCTTCAGCGCCTCGTCGATGATCTTCTTTTCCGACTCCGTGACCTCTTCCCGGAAAGAGGCGCGGCCCCCCAACGAGCCCCCAACCTTTTCCAAGAGCGATCGCGGCAGGTGGCGCTCCTCCAGCATCCCGCCGCCCGAGATCACCACGCTGTGCTCGATGATATTCTCAAGCTCTCGCACGTTTCCGGGGAAGTCATAGCGCATCAGGACGTCCATGACCCCGTCGGAAACCCCTGAAATATCCTTTCCCATCTTGACGGCGAATTTCTCCACGAAATGGTTCACGAGATACGGGATATCGTCCCGCCGCTCCCTGAGCTCCGGCAGCGATACCTTGACCACGTTGAGCCGGTAGAAGAGGTCCCCCCGGAACGTGCCCGCGGCCACCGCCGCGGCCATGTCCTGGTTAGTGGAGGCGACGATGCGCACGTTGCTCTTGATCGTGCCGACCGACCCGAGCGGCTCATACTCCTTCTGCTCTAACACGCGCAACAGCTTCACCTGCAGCGGCTTTGCCAGGTCGCCGATCTCGTCTAAGAGGATCGTACCGCCTTCCGCGAGGGCGAACCTCCCGGGCTTGTCCTTCACCGCGTTAGTGAAGGCGCCCTTGACGTACCCGAAGAGCTCCGACTCAAGCAACGTATCCGGCAGGGCCGCGCAGTTGACCGCCACAAACGGCCCATCCCGCCGCGTGGAGAGGTTGTGTATGGCGCGGGCAAAGAGCTCTTTGCCCGTCCCGCTGTTGCCCTCGATCAGCACGGTGCTGTCGCTCTCGGCGATGTAGGGGAGGATGTCGAAGATCGCGTGGATCTTTTTGTTCTTGCTGATGATATCCTGATAGGTATATTTCTGGTCGATCTCCTTTTTCAGCTCGACGATCTCGGAGATGTCGCGGAAGGTGACGACGCTGCCGAGGGCTTTCCCCTCCCGGTCGGTGAGCAGCACGATCGAAAGCATGATCGGTACAAATCTGCCGGAGCCCGCGATGAGCTCCATCTCGTGGTTGGTGATTGTCTTCTCGGCCTCGACGGCCGAAAGGATCGCCGAGATGTCTTTTGAGCCGGGCTTTCGGAATATCTCGGACAGGGGCCGTCCGAGGATACGCTCGCGGCCAACCCCCATGATTCGGGTCGCGGCGGCGTTCGTGGAGGTGACCTCGTGCTTCATGTTGGCGATGAGTATTCCGTCCGTGACGCTGTCAAGCGTCGTCTCCACGACCTTCTTGCGCTCGGTGACATCGCGCCCGATCCCCCTGACCTCGGTGATCCGGCCGTTTTCCCGGACCAGGCTCTCCCGTACCTCGATCGTCCGCACCAGGCCGTCCCTGCCCTGAAACTCGATCTCGAAGGGGCCGATCTCCTCCCCGGCCATCTGTCGTTGGAAAAGCTCGCTCCCATATTTCTGGCTGGCGGGGGTCATAAACTCGCCGATGTTTTTGCCGACGGCGTCGGCCAGTGAGTAACCCGAGTCGTCGCAGAGCGATTTGTTGGCGAACAGGACCGTCCCCTTACCGTCGGCCACGTAGAGGTAGTCGCTCATGGTGTCCACCAGCTCCCGGTATTCGGCCTCCGACTCCCTGAGCGCGCGCTCGACCTTTTTCCGCTCGGTGATGTCCCGGGCGATCCCCTGCACCTCGACGACATGACCGTCCTTCCAGACCGGGCGCTCCTTGGTCTCAATCGTCCTGACGTTGCCGTCCCGATCGTAATATTCCAGCTCCAGGACACCGATCTCTTCACCCGAGCTCTGCCGCCTGAAGAGCTCCTCTAAGTATGAGACCGACTCATTGGTGAAGAAATTTATGATATTTCTGCCCTTCAGCTCATCCGCGGTGAATCCCGAGCGGTCCGCGACTGCCTGATTGACGAACGTGATATCACCCTTGTTGTCCAGGACGTAGACAAAATCCCTGAGGTTATCCACCAGGTCCCGGTACTTCTTCTCCGACTCGTGGATCTTCTCTTCGGCGCGCTTCCTTTCGGTGATGTCCTCGCAGACGCTCACGATGAAGAGGGGACCACCGCTTTCGTCCTGGACAACGTCTGTCGTCCTGCTGACGGGAAAGGCGGTGCCGTCCTTTCGAACGTTGGTGGTCAGGCGGGTAGCCCCCTTCAGGTGCGCCATCTCTTCCGGCGTTATCTCATGCCAGAGCTCCTTCGGCGCGAGAATCCGGGAGGGTTGCCCGATCAATTCCTCGACCGAATAGCCGTGCATGCCGGCCTCTGCGGGGTTGGTGTATATAATGGAGCCGGAAATGTCCGTAACGGTGACTCCGATGGTACTGCTCTCCACCGCCTTCCTCAGCGTCCTGAGCGATTCCTCGGCCGCCTTTCTCTCGCTGATCTCGCTGGTGAGCTGCTCGTTTGTCTCCTTGAGCTCGGCCGTCCGCTCGACCACCCGTACCTCGAGCTCGTCGTGCGCTTTTTTCAGCGCCTCTTCGATTCGCTTTCGCTCCAGCGCGTAACGGATGGAGCGAACCAGCGTCCGGGGGTCGATCTCTCCTTTGATGAGATAGTCCTGGGCGCCTTCCTGTACGGCGCGGATGGCCGTCTTTCTATCGGAGATCGCCGAGCAGACGACGATAGGGACCGTGGGGGCGTGCGCAAGCACCGCCGAGAGCGTATTCAGTCCCTCCGAGTCCGGCAGGATGAGGTCCAACAGGACTAGGTCGATATCGCCCTTGTCCAGGAGCTTCTTTCCTCCCGCGAGATCACCCGCGGTCGAGAGCCTGAAGACCTCGTCCTTCGTCTCGGTCAGCATATCCGAGATGAGCCGCCTGTCCCAGTCGTTGTCCTCGATTTGGAGGATATGCATCGGTCTTTCTGTCATAAGGTAACCTTTTTGCGCATTTTAGCACATTGTTTCAGCGAGTCAAATAAATAGTCTCATGCGCGCAACCTTTATGTTGGACGTTGCACCACTTGAAACAATAGTACGAGACGGCCGGTCCCGCGGATATGACGCCTGTCACTGTTCCTTCTCATCTTTCGCTTGACGACGCACCGGCCCGGTGATAAGTTTAAAAAGGCTCCGACCCGGCGAGGTGCGGGAGACGAGCGCGCCCACGCTGGAGGAATCGTGCCTTGTCGGGCGGGTATCGGCGCACGTAGGCCGCCACACCGCGGGATTACATGAGCCCATCCCACTGAGACTCAGGAAGAGGAAATAAGATGACCAACTATTTCTTTACCAACGGCACCGTCCTGACGATGGAAGGTGAAACAATCACACGCGAGGCATGCGCCGTTCGGGGAGACACGATCCTCGGGACAGGTACGTCGGCCGACATGAAGGCCGCCCTCCGGGCGGGGTATGAGGAGATCGACCTCTCCGGGGGGCTGCTCGTGCCCGGCTTTGTCGACTGCCACCTCCACCTGGTGCTCTCGGCCTACTTCAAGATGAACATCGACCTGGCAAATGCTGCATCTGTGGACGAGGTGCTCTCGATCATGGGCAAGAAGGCCGCCTCCCTCCCCCCCGATAAATGGATCATGGGGCTGAGGTTTCGGGAGGACAACTTCCCCGACAAGCGGATACCGACACTGGCCGAGCTTGACCGCGCGGTGCCGAATAACCCCCTCCTCTTGATCCGCTACGACGGCCACACGGCGCTGGCCAATTCCGTGACGATGGCCGCGGCCAAAATCACGGGAGAGACCCCCGACCCACCGGGCGGGGTCATCGTGAAAGAAGGCGGACGGCCCACCGGGGTCTTCAGGGAGCTGGCCATCGACCTCGTGCTTGCCGCCTTCCCAACGCCGGACGTCGAGGAGTTCCGGACGGGATTCGTCGGCTTCATGGAGGACATGCTGAGGTTCGGGATCGTGCGCGTCCAGTCGGTGCTCCAGACGGGGTCGCTCGGCCCGTCGGGGAGCCTCGGGCCCTTCGAGATCCCCCTGCTCAAGCTCTTCGAGCAGCAGCTCCACCAGCAGGTCTATCCGCTGGTCGCCGCCCCCACGGCCGACGTGGCCGTCAAGACGCTCGTCGAGCAGTTCGGGGCGAAGAAGGAGGCCGGGCGCTGGCGCGGCGGGGCGCTCAAGCTCTTTGCCGACGGCACCTTCGGCTCGCGTACGGCCTATTTTTCCGAGGACTATTCCGACATGCCGGGCGAGCGGGGGATGCTCGTCAAGGAGCCCGATGCCCTGCGCGACATCATCTTCGCGGCCCACAAGGAAGGGCTTCAGACGGCGATCCACGTCATCGGGGACCGCGCGATCAGCGAGGTGGCCGGGATGTTCAAGGAGGCCAGGGACAAATTCGGCGGGCCGGATCTGCGCCACCGCATCGAGCACTGCGGGATGATCAACCCACAGGACTTCAAGACGATCAAGGACGCCGGGATTATGCTGTCGTTTCAGCCGTCGTTCATCGTCTCGGAGGGAGCCTGGATGGAAAGCCGCGTGGGCAAACGTCGGCTCGGCAACGTCTACCCCATCAGACGGGCGATCGACGCGGGCATCCCGGTCTGCGGCGGGTCGGACTCTCCCATCGAGGTGCCGGACGTCATGGCCGGCGTCTGGGGGACGGTCGTGCGGGAGGGGTTCACAAAGGACCAGGCCATAACTGCCGTACGAGGCGCTCTCGCTCTACACGAGCCGGGCCGCCTATTCGTCGTTTGACGAGGACGTCCGGGGGACGATCACGAAGGGCAAGCGGGCCGACCTCGTCGTGCTCGAGAAAGACCCAAGGAAGGTCGAACCCGACGAGATCAAGGACATTAAGGTGAAGATGACGATGATCGGGGGCGAGGTCAGATACGGGGGATAACCCGGACGGATCATCGACAAAGCTACGAATCCGAGATGCGCGCACGCACTTGGAGTTCCCGTTGTCTCTCGCGGCGGGGCGGGCATAGAGCCAACCCGTCTTTCTTTGCCGACCGAAGGAGGCGTCCATGAACGTTCGCGAGCGCTTTCTTGCCATGTGTCGTTTCGAGAAGCCGGACCGCCCGATCAGGTACGAGGGCTGGGGGTTCTGGCCGGAGACCTACGCCCGATGGCACACCGAGGGGCTTCCCGAGACGGTGTGCGACCACGTCTTTTCGGCTCCCGCCCATTTCGGATACGACCCATTGACCTGGCTCCCCATAGCCGCGGCGGACGTGGAGCCCGGGTTCTGCCCGAGGTTTGACGAGGACGTGCTGGAAGAGACGGAGACCTATGTAACCAAGCGCGACGGCGCGGGCAAGACCGTGAGGATATTCACCGACGGCCGCTCCACCCTCCCCCAGGAATTGGAGTGGCCCGTCAAGACCCTCCACGACTACGAGGATCTCGCGTGGCGCCTCGACCCCGAAAGCCCCGAGCGGTTCACGTCGATCCTTGACGTCTTTATATCCATGGCCAATTCCCTCGGCGACAATAACTACACCACCTCCTACGTCTGCGGGCTCTTCGGCACGTACCGTCACCTGATGGGGCTGGTGGGGATGTCGGTCGCCATACGCAGGGACCCCGCGCTGTTGCATACCATCGCCCGCCGGTGGGTGGAGCTTAACGCCACAATGCTCATCAAGGTCAGGGAGAAGGTCCCGATGGACCGGGTCTTTTTCTGGGAGGATATGTCCTACAAGAACGGGCCCATGATCTCGCCGAAAGTCTTCCGGGAGTTCATGACGCCCTACTACACCCAACTGATCGACCGGGTGAAGGCCGAGACGGATATCACCGTCTTTTCCGTCGACTCCGACGGCAACCTCGACATCCTGATCCCCCTCTTCATGGAGACGGGGATCAACATGCTGTCCCCCTTCGAGGTCCAGGCGGGCATGGATATCAGGAAGGTCCGCGAGCGCTACCCGGACCTGATCATCTTCGGCGGCCTGGACAAGCGCGCGCTGGCCGAAGACGAGGCGGCGATACGCCGCGAGGTCATGGATAAGGTCCCGTTCATGCTGGAGCGCAGAGGATATATCCCGGGCCTCGATCACTGGACGCAGCCCGAAGTGTCGCTGAAAAATTTCATGACGTTCCTTGAGATAGTCCGGGGGCTGCCCGCATAGCACGCGCAGCCGAGCAACCTAACCACACACGCGTAACACCATCACGGGGGATGACCAATGGGACTCAACGAGAAGGTTCCGAACCAGCTCTTGCACCTGACCTTCATGACCACCGAGGAGGTTATCGGCAAGGACGGCCTGAAGACCCTCCTCCGTTACGCCAAACTCGATAAGTTCATCGACGCGCCCCCGCCGCCCGACTTCGAAATGGTCTACCCCATCAGCGAATTCATCAGGTTCGTGACCGGCACCATCGATATCTTCGGCGAGAAGGGCGCGCGCCCGCTGCTCTTCCGCGGGGGAAGCGCGGGTTCGAGCTCAGCCTCGAGCTCTTCCCGGAGATGCACCGTATCGACAAGACCAAGACCGTCGAGAAGAAATTCGAAGAGTTCGTCCGCCTCTACGGCGTCGCGG
Organism: uncultured delta proteobacterium; assembly: GCA_963792965.1. Classification (GTDB taxonomy): domain Bacteria; phylum Desulfobacterota; class Zymogenia; order Zymogenales; family Zymogenaceae; genus CAWBYW01. The sequence goes on from CAWBYW010000035.1 coordinate 81,813, forward strand.
TGGAGGCCTCAAACTATATGTACGGCGACATCTTCACCTTCACGGAGGTCCCCGAGGGCGCCATGCTCGAGATCGGGCCCTGCTTCTGGTGCCTCGGGCTCAAGACCCAAAAACCGATCTGCCACGCCCAGGTGGGCTTCCAGCACAGCTTCCTGCAGTGGGTGATGGGCGGAGAGGTGAAGGTCGAGGAGACCCACTGCATCGCCACCGGGGACCCGGTGTGCCGGTTCATCATGCACAAGCCGTAAAGAGCGCGTATCGACGGGTATCTGACATGCCCGGATTTCCTGCATCTTATTCTCGGTATATCCTCTTCACCGTCATTGCGAGTGCTGTTCTTCCTTCGGGGACCCCACGAAGCCTGCTTCGTGGGGTGATGCTCTATCCTCTGACTGTCACCGCACACCGTAGTTCACCCGTAGGGGCGGCATTCATGCCGCCCGTCTCCAACACCCAGTCACTGTAAATCGGGTCAAATGACACTTTTCACCGTCATTGCGAGAAGGCCCCATCGGGGCCGACGTGGCAATCCTCTGACTGTCACCGCGCACTACAATTCACCCGTAGGGGCGGTATACATGCCGCCCGGCAATCCCGACACGCACCCAAACCTACCAAACTCTATTTGGCGATAAATACCACTGGAAGACCGAAACGATTATTCTTGACCGAGAATCAAATATCATTTAGCATGAACTCATCAATAGTTTTTGCTACGAGCGCAGTCAATCGAGTTTTTAAGTCTACTGTAAACGGTAAAGATGCGATCCCTGCTCTTAGTTACGTAGACTAAACCGAGGCGGAGATGTGTGACTGGAAGCCGAAATTCAGCTGGGATAGAGAAAGCTATAAATGTCCCCATAAGGACTACGGTAGGAACAAGGAGGGGACGAAAGACCTCTGCATTTTCCATAGCGATCAGAACGATAAAAATCCCGATAAATTCTATCAGGGAATCAAAGATATCTATAATTCTGGAAAACATAACTTCCGCGGCTTCGTTTTTCCTATAGAATTCAATTTCAATACGCTAAAGGAAGAACTCAAGGTCGATCACTTCGTTTTCTCAGACGCGGACTTTTCCGATGTAGCTTTTCTTTGCGATGTCGACCTCTCACATGCCGAATTTGCCGGCGAGGGTTTGGCCGACTTCAGCGGCGCGCAGTTCACCGGCCAGAGTGTAACCGACTTCAATTTTGTGCAGTTCTCCGGGAAGCGGGGGACCGACTTCAGCTTTGCTCAGTTCTCCGGCAAGGGCCGGACCTCTTTCACAGGAGCGCAGTTCTCTGGAGAGGGCGGGACGTTCTTCACAGGGGCGACCTTCTCCGGCCGGGGCGGGACCTTCTTCTACGAGGCACGGTTTACCGGCAAGCGCGGGGCCTTCTTTAGTTTTACGCGATTCATCGGCATGGGCAAGGTCAACTTTTCCGGGAGAACATTTCAGGACATCACATTAGTGGGTTTTCATAATGTCGACTTAAAAAACCCCAAGAACGTAACATTCATCGACGTCGATCTGAACCGCGTGAGATTTCTATCAACCGATCTTTCAAATATCCGCTTTTCGAACGTATTCTGGTGCGGAAGAAAGTATGGCTCATCATCGTATAGGGGAAGACTTAAGTTGTACGATGAAATATACCAGGAAGGAGGTGTTATCGTCAGACTGCTCCAACGACTACGCTATCGGCTCAAGCTCGGCCTCTATAAACTCCATGAGAAAGATCTTGAGACAGTTGAAAATAAGGATAGAAAAGGATTAAAGAAAGGCGCTCTTAAAGGCCCTAACTTCCATAAAGATGACGAAACCTGAAAGAAAGGAACGGAACCATTACGAAGTCTATAATCTCTACAATCAGTTGATAAAGAACTACGAGAATAATAACCGATACTACGAGGCGGGAGACTTCTTCGTCGGGATGATGGAGATGAGGAGAAGGGGTGATTTTGAAAAGCGCACGATCAGAGCGCTGCTGTATCCATACAAATGGATATCACTTTACGGCGAGCGGCCGTGGAGAGCTTTTGGATGGCTCTTGGGATCAGTACTTTTATTCGGACTCCTGAACCTTGCTGTTGGTATGGATCCCATGGAGACGAATTCAACTTTCAGTACTATCAAGAGGGAAGGACTCTCAATAAAAATGCTGATCGACAGTGGCTTCTGGAAAGATTATCTTCAGGCTATATATACCGCTCTGCAACCAATAACCCTCGGGAAGGTCGAGGCCGCTTATTCTGTTAGAGACACCTTCTGGGGCCCACTTCTTAGGATCGGGAAACTATATCGGGCGCTCTCTTTATCTCCCTCTTCCTCCTCGCCATGAACCGTAAGTTCCGCAGGACGAAGGATTGAAGTCGGCTGCTTTAAGAAGAAATGATGACCGTACTCTTCTCACGCATTCCGGCATCCTGAAGTGCAGAGCAAAATAACAAACCGATCCGTCTGGTACTAAGAAAAGGAGTAGCTCATGCCTGCCATCGAATCGAGAAAATACCTCCTCGTCGGTATCTTATTCCTGGGCCTGCTTCTTCTCTGCGGCTCGATGGCCCCAACCACTCATTCCGCCGAGTTCACGGCCCGCGTCACCTTCACCACCGACAAAACCATCTCGACCGGCACGGCCTACGTCAAGGGCTGCAACATGCGCCGAGACCTCACCTCCGCGGCCCACCTCACCAGCACCACCATCACGATCTTTCGGTGCGACAAAAAGCTGATGTGGACGCTCGACCCGGAAAACATGACCTGCATCGAGGCGCGGCCCATATACTCCGGCCTCAATTACCCCGACGCCGCCGGGCGGACGGAAGCGGGCGCGGTCAAGGAATACCTCGGGCAGGAAAGGGTGGCGGGCCTCGTCTGCGATAAATACGTCTTCCACTACAGGGACCCGAAGATCGGAGACATCTCCTACTGGATCGCCCGGGAGCTCACCTATCCCATCAGGTTCGAGCAGATGGGAGAGGGGGTCTACCTGCTTGAGGAATATACCGACATCAAGGTCGGCCCCGTGAGCGATTCGCTCTTCGAGGTGCCGACGGGATACCAGATAATACGGATGTTTTAGGCAAGGGCCGGCCGACAGTGGATATCTCAGGGATGACACTAACGCATAGTACTCGGTGACAGTCAGGGGATCGGCGCGCCGCGTGCCCGCGGCTCGCAATGACGGTGGAAAAAGAGAGCGCCCGCCTCCCCTATCGGGCCCGCAGCCAATTGTTGTTTACCCTCCCCTGCGTCCGTGGTATAATGCAGCACGGTGACGCGGGAGTCCGCCGCATATGACGGACGAATACTCACGCTCCCGCACGCTAAAACCATGAAGGATCCCGTCGTGCCCAAACCCCACACGATTGCGCTTGCCGAAGACCATGCGATCCTCAGACAGGGTCTTCGCTCCCTCCTTGAAAAAACCGGAGAGTTCGAGGTCGTGGCCGAGGCCTCCGACGGCCTGGAGGCCATCCGGCGCGTCGGCGAGACGCTGCCCGACATCCTCATCATCGACCTGGCCATGCCGCGCCTCACCGGCATGGACGCCATACGGGAAATCAAACGGCTCCACGACGACATAAAGATCATCGTGCTGACGGTCCACGCGGCCGAGGAGTACGTCTACGAGAGCCTCAAGGCCGGGGCCGACGGCTACGTGCTGAAGGCCGCCGACTATACGGAGCTGATCACCGCCATCAAGACGGTGCTCTCCGGCAAGATCTACCTGAGCCCGGACATCTCCGACACGGTCGTCATGGGGTACCTGAAGGGGGGGGCGCGGCAGGGAAACGGCAACCGGAAAGGAGAGCCTCACCCCGCGCGAGCGGGAGGTGCTCAAACTGGTGGCCGAGGGATACAAGAACCGCGAAATCGCAGATCTCCTCTTCGTGAGCGTCAAGACGGTGGAAAAACATCGCGAAAATATCAAGCGCAAGCTCGAGTTGCCCGGCACGTCGGCGATGATCGCCTACGCCATCGAGCACGGCCTCGTCAACCGCTGAGGGGCCACTCGACCCGCACGACCGTCCCCTTCCCCTTCGTCGACTCGATGGAAAAGGCGCCCTGAGAAAATGAGACCCGCTCGCGCATGCCGGCGATCCCCAGCCCGTAGCTCTCCTTCTGAAGCTGGGCCACGTCAAACCCCGTGCCGTTGTCGCGAATCGTGAATTCGAGCGTTCCCCCGGCCTCTCGCATCCGGATTTCTACCCGGTCGGCCCCGCTGTGCTGCGCGATGTTGGACATGGCCTCCTGCAGAATCCTGAAGGCGACGATCTTGATGTGCTGGGGGATCCGGGCGTCCTGGACGGACAGGTCCTTCTCAACCGTGATGCCGCGATAGACCGTGCCGAACTCCCTGAGAAACCAGTTGATGGTGGCCACGATGCCGAGGTCGTCGAGGATCGACGGCCTGAGATCCATCGAGATTTTCGACACGTCCATGATCGCCTCTTTGAGCAGCGCGATGTTGGCCCGCAGCTGCTCGTCGACGCTCTGGCGGCTCATCTCCGAGATATTATTCAACAGCAGGTTTTCCGTGCCGACCTTGATCGTGGAGAGATACTGGCCGATCCCGTCGTGCAGCTCCTGCGAGATGCGCTGGCGCTCCCGCTCTAAAACGTCGAGGTGTTTTTCGTAGAGGTCGCTCAGCTGTCTCTGGTAGCGTATCAATTCCGCCTCGGCCTGTTTCTGCTCCGTGATATCGTTGATGTAGGTGAGCACCAGCTCGCCCGGCACGTAGGCGTGGGTAAAGACCAGCTGCCGCTCCTCGTCGTTCGCGCTCAGCCTGAGCGATCCGTTCCGCCGGACGACGGTCCCCGTCTCAAAGCAGCGTCTGATGTCGTCGCCGATCTCGGGATAGCTGCGGCACACGACGCCCGCCGACGTCCCGATCAATTGTGCGACCCGGCTTTCGGTAAACGCTTCCAGCGCCTCGTTACAGCCGAAGAGGATGAAATCGCCGCCCGTATGCTTCCAGGTCATCACCGGGATGGGGCTGCCGACGTAGAGGGCTTTGAAGCGCTCTTCGCTCTCCCGCAGGTCAGCCAGGGCCTGCCGGCGCTCGGTGATATCCTCGATGAACTGTATCAGCAGGTTGGGCGCCATGAAGAAGGTGACCGAGTCCACGAACCGGTCGTTGCCGGGCAAGAGGAAGTCGCAGTAGGTCTCCATCCTGATCGTCCCTCTCTGCCGGAAGACCCGGTACATGATCTCGATAACGTCCGATCGCCCGCGGTGCTCGTAGAGCTCGTGGGCGGTGGAGCCGGCGTACTGCCGAATCCTCCCCTCCGTCAGCTCGTCCATGGCGGGATTATAGCCGATCAGGCGCAGCTCCCCGTCGATCTCCTGCCAGGTGAAGATGCAGATCGGCGCGCTCACCAACGGCGAATCGGCCGACGCATGTTTTACCATGAGATCGGGGGACGCCATCGCGCCCGATTCGGTCCGCCGATAACACGAAAAGTAATAGTCCACGCCGTCGGCCCGGATAATCTTGCTGCTGTGCTCGCACTGAAATATCGTGCCGTCCCTGTGACGGCGGCAGACCCACAAGAACTCGCCCTTGGTGGTGACCTCAAAGGAGAAGTGCGACGGCATGATCCTGAGGAAATTTTCCGGCAAGAGGTCCGCATGGTTGAGCGCCCGCATCTCGGGACGGGAATATCCGAACATCCGGCAGGCGGCCTTGTTGCAGTCGTGGATGGTGCCGTCATGGCGATAGAGGATGGCGGCAAACGGTAATTCCTGAAACATGTCCGACATGATCGTCGAGGTGACGTTCTCATCACGGGAGGCTTTTCCTCCCGACCGCACGGGGTCAAGCCCGATCCGATCGACCCCGGATTGTCGGTGCGCGTGTGCCTGGGAGAGCGCCTTGTCGTTCTTCTTTGCCATTGCCCCATCCTCCGATGAACCGACCACTATTTTAGGCCACAGCGGTGCCCTTGTCAATCGGCTTCTCGCCAACTCCCTCCCCCCCGCTCGCTCCACCCCCACGCGCGGGCTGCGGAAACATGAGAGGGGCGCGGCGGCGCCCACCCCGGCTATCTCGTGGCGCGGGGTAAGTCGCCGCCGACGACTTCGATCAGAGGTGCGTTGACTACGATCGCTTTGACCTGCTGAGCTTTGAGGTGATGAACAAGATGGGCAGCTTCATGATAAACCAGATGACCGGCCCGTTGAGCATCATCTTGACGAGGTCCGAAACATCGTCCACCCCGAAATATATCGTGGAATCCCAGGCGCCGAATTTCCCGGAGGTAACCAGCCGCGTCTTATCGGCCGTCACCTTGCTTATGATTATCTCCATGTCTCCGGCGGGTGATTTCATCATCGGCATGTTACTCTTCCTCCTGTGTGTCAGCGCGCGGAGGCAAGTCGTGCCGCCCCCGCGCAGCCCGTGCCACTATTTGTCGTGCCATGTCTTCGTATGGTTTTTCATCGCCTCGGTGAACACCTCCCCGGGATAATACTTCTTATAGAAGTCCATCTCGGGGTGGTGCACGGCCAGTGCCACCGGCATCTGCACCGCATCGTAGATCACCGGGAACCGCCCGTACGTTTCATACAGGTAGTTCAAAAAGGTCTTGGCGACCTCCTTGCCTTCCTCGCTGGGCTTGCGCACCTTCAGGTACAGCTCCTTATCCTTCCAGGGCGTCGGGCCGTCGTACTTGGACCCGAACATCCCCGTGGGACCGAACTTCAGATCCCAGAATTTATCGACCGCCTCTCCCATATCCTTGACGTACGGCGGGCAGAGGGGCTCGATGAAACCGTCTTTCCCGACGGGAGTCGGCATTTTATCCTTCCCCGTCTTAAACCTGAAGCCGAACCCGGGGGAAAGCGGCGTCCCGCCCATGAGCACCATTGAAACGTAGCCGCCGTATGGATAGGCCCCCAGGCCCATGGCCGTGGCCGCCAGGCCGATGTTCTGGATCATGTAATGCGCCGTGGCCGTACAGGCCGTGGACACCGCCATTTCCAGATAGGTCAGCGGCACCGCGGGGCCGTTGAGATACCCGTTGGCGACCCATTTCTTGAGCCCGGCGTCCGTGCCCGCGCGGTCGTCGTAGAGCTGCCAACGGTCGTCGGAGCAGGCCAGCAGCACGAAATTGAGGTACTCATAGGTTACGTCGACGATCGGCATAAAGGTCGTCGTGCCGGGTTTATTTGCGTTCCAGTGGTTGCATTTGACCAGCCCGAACTCGGACAGATTCGGCCTTCCGTCCACCATCTTGACCAGATGATCCTTGTGAGAGGAGATGATCTTCATCCGATCCTCGGGCGTTTGGAACTCGACGTTTTTCTTCGGGGCGCTCGGGCGATAGAGGAAGGCCCCGGCGTCGTCGAAGAACATGAGGTCCTGCTTCTGATCGTTGCACGGGTTGGGGTGGGTGCGGCCGATCCAATCGTTCATGGTGTGGGTCGTCGCATCCAGGTCGGACATGATGGTGCCCGTGACCCCGTGTCCGGCCCAGCAGAGGATGGCCTGTTCGAGCTCGCTCAGCGGGTCGGGCGCCTTTTGAGACTTGAAGACGAAAGGCGCATCCGAGATCTCGCATCCCGTCGGATAGCGAAAGGCACGTCGCCGTGCCAGCGCCTCGAACAACGAAAAGTTCCAGAGAGTTTCGATCTTGGACTTGGCGTGATCGCTCATGAGATGTTCCTCCTTTTGGAATTTCCTGCATGCTATGTCCAAGAGGAGGACAAGTAAATTCGTGGAAATACGGAAAAGAGGGTCTACCCGCTTACGGGAAAACCCTTATGAAGTAGAATAGCGCGCGGGGGTGATGACGCTGAATTTTACCGGAAAGAGTCGAGGCGCCGCCCATCTATTCCGGCCTCAATAACCCCGACGTCGCCGGACGGACGGAGGCGGGCCTCGTGTGCTACAAATACGTCTTCCACTACAGGGACCCGAAGATAGGAGACATCACCTGCTGGATCGCCGGGGAGCTCGCCTATCCCATCAGGTTCGAGCAGCAAGGACAGAGGATCTACCTTTTCGAGGAATATACAGACATCAAAATCGGCCCCGTGAGCGATTCGCTCTTCGAGGTGCCGGCGGGGTACCAGATGTTACGGATGTTTTAGGCAACGGCCGGGCGGATCTGTTTATAATTCGTCTTCGGATATTTCTGCGATTTTTAGTATCGCATTAAGCAGGCCTTGTTTGAGGTCCTTGTTGCCGTGAACCGGGACGCTTATTCTCTCTTTTCTTCCCGTTTTCATGTATACGTGGTGACTACCGTGGATGGTCCTTAACTCCCATCCCTTCTTCTCAAGAATCCGGCAGAGTTCTTTACCGGAAACGGCTTTCATACGGCGATTTCAAGGATCGTGTCGCTTTCGGTAACCTTAACGTCTTGCGCTTCTACGGAAAGGCAGGCTTCTACAGCCTCATAGATATTCGGGATAAGCTCTTCCCACGTGTCTGCCTGCGTAAAGCACCCGGGAATGGCGGGCATCTCGGCCCAAAAGCCCCCTTCCTCCGCCTTGTGGATGATAACCTTTATTTTCATCGTCTTTCTCTCTCAGTCTGAATGAAGTCCCTATCCCTCCTTCCCAAACCCCGTCACCATGTAGGTGCCGCTCCTCGCGTTGATCTTGAGGGTGATGAGCCCGTGCTTCTGGGCGTCTTCCAGGAGGTCGGTAAAGGTGCGGTAGCCGTGGTACGACTCGTTGAACGACGGCTGCTTTCTGTTCATCGTGTCCTTGACCATCGAGGAGTAGATGATGTCCTTGTTCTCGCGCTGAGCGCCGTGATGGAGGAGACCAGCATGCGAAGGCCTCCCGCTTCTCCTTGGGGAGGTCCGGGTCGACCTTGGGCGGCTTGCGAGCGGCCGCTCCAGGTCCTCGTAGTAGATGAACTCGTCGCAGTTGTCGATGAGGAGGTCGGAGGTGGAGCTCTTCATCCCCAGGCCGATGACGCGCTTGCCGTTCTCCTTGAGCTTGGAGACCAGCGGCGAGAAGTCGGAATCGCCCGAGACGATCACGAAGGTGTCGATGTGCTCCTTGGAGTAGGACAGGTCCATGGCGTCCACGCAAGCCGGATATCGGCCGAGTTCTTGCCGGTCATGCCGCGCTTGGGGATCTCGATCAGCTCGATGGCCGACTCGTGGAAGGCCCTCTTGTACTCCGCAAATCTCGTCCAGTCGGCGTAGGCCTTCTTGACGATGATCTTGCCCTTCTCCACCAGACGCTCGAGCGCCTTCTCGATGTCGAACTTTATCCCCTTTCCTTGTCCTTGATGAACCCGAGGGCAAGGTTCTCGAAATCGATGAAGACCGCCAGCGTCCTATCCTTTTCGACGTGGACCATCGGCCGCCCCTCCTGATAATTTGTGCTTCAAGAACCGGCAGGACCTCTCCGGGGAAAGGGTAGCATCCATCCTCCCTTCCCTAAGGGCCGTGGAAAATGTTGCCGGGTCGCTATGAATACCGCCCAAGCGGATGGTTATCGCTGTTGTGTATTTGATATGGAAACCCCTACCTTTCAAACGTTTTGCTGAAGAAAAAGAGATACGCCAACACCTCTCGTTTATCGACCGGCCCCTCATAGCGCGCGACCACTTTTCCCGCGCCGTCGGTCATTTTCGCGCTCGAGATCGTCCCGGCCGCAGCACCGGTTGCGTCGGTCATCGCTCCGTTCTCATCGACGGCCACCAACACCTTGTGGTGGACGTCACGGACGGTCATGTCTGGTCCCACAAAACCGAGGTTCTTATTCGTGACGTCGTAGACGATGCCGTCCTTGTCTATTCGCCCGAGCAAGACGTGGTTTGCGTCCAGGATCTTCCCCACGTCGTTGACATAGGCGACGGGGACAAAGAGAGCATCCTGGATCTGGAACTCCACGGCAGAGGCGAGTGAGCAGCCGAATATAAAAATGAGAGAGAATATACCGAATACCTTCTTCATGCGAAAACTCCGTCCTTTTTGATGGCGACATCATATCATACTTTTTAATAACTTCAAAATAAAACATACGAGAAACATCCCCGGGCGGACTCCGCACACTCAGTTGGTCCCGATTGTCGTCAGGGAGCCCCGACGGTGACGCCCCGGTCCGCTCGGGGCGGATGAGGGACAGGGAGATAGAAATCGTTCGTCTTATGCATTTTTATGGTGTTTTATCTCGGCCGGCGGATACAATATCTATTGATTTTGCTGCATAATTCCGGTATAAGAGGAGGGGGGGGATAAATACGGATGGCCCGTTTCCTCGCCGGGGGAGTTACGCGAGAAATTCACTTTCCATGGGGGTCATAATGGAAACGAAACAACCGAAACTCAGGCCGTTGATACTATGGCTTCTCCTTATACTCGCAATCCTTGTCGCCCTCTGGCCGTGGATTTCCATGCGAAAGATCGACTCCCACCTGATGGAAAATCCGCCGAACAACGGCATCGTCGCGCTCGAGCTCGCCCGCAGCGTCGACGCCTCCCAGAAGATAATGGACGGCTGGGGCCCGGAGCTCTCGATCCTCGCCGGAAGGAGCGTCAAAATCGATTTTATGTTCATCCCCGCCTACGTTCTCCTCTTCTTCTCCATCACTGCGCTCTTCTCTCTTCTTGTGGCCCCGTCCCTGGCCAGGATCATGAGGGCGGTCGCGCTGCTCCCCATCATCTCGGGGCTGTGCGACATAACCGAGAATATCTTTCTTCTGCTCATCCTGAAATCATCCCATGCGATCCCGGCGCACTATCCGCTTGTCGCCAGCACCTGCGCCACCATAAAATTCTCGCTCCTCGGGCTGGTCGTGTTGTCATGGATCGTTATGCTCGCGGCCTGGCTCGTCGGTAAAATCCGGAAGAGCGACGCATGATGTCGCTCAGGCGGCGACGACGGGGCGGGCCCATCCATTAATCGCGAACATTATGGAGGCGGGAAGAGCCGTGAAAAGAATCGCAGTCTTTCTTTCCGTTCTTGTCCTTTTGGCTTTGCTCCCCGTCCTGTCGGGAGGAGAGGATACCCCGGAGCCGACCAACGTTACCATGTCGGGTAAGGTCAACCTTGAGATTACCGGCATGACCTACGAGACGCTGACCCTCGTCAACAGCTTCAACGTGGATCTGATCAACTGCTCCATCAAGAACCTCGTACTGGTCCGCTGCTGGAACGTGGACGTGACCAACTGTGAGTTCGTCGGCGAGGGTGTGGCCGCTGTGGCCGATTCCTGCCTGGCGGTGGCCTTCACCGGGTGTAAGTTCGGGGGAGGATATTCTCAGAGACTGATGTCGATGCGGTCGGCGCGGGTACGGATCGAATAGTAAGAGGGCCTCGAGAGCCGGGCTGCCGGGCCCCTCTTCCTTACGAGCCCGCCGCCCGTGCGGCGAGCTCAGCCAGGACCGAATCCGATATGCCGAGGGCCTTGGGACCCTCGCTGTGGATAAACTCCACGATTTCCCAAAGCGTCACCACCGAGCCGACGGGGATGCCCGTCGTTTCCGCGATGACCCCCGAAAAGAGGCGTCCCCTCTCGTCTTTCTCCATCCGATCCACCACCGAGAGGATTCCCGTCACGACGGCCTTTGTTGTCTTTGTGATCTTGTCGATGGTCTCGATCTTGGTCTTGCCGTCGGTGATCACGTCATCGACGATGAGGAGCCGTTTCTTCGCGCCCGTCAGGTCGCACCCGATGAAGCTCCCGCCTTCGCCGTGTCCCTTGGATTCTTTTCGGTCAAAGCAAAATTCCTTGGTTATCCCATGCCCTGAAAAGAGAGACGCGGCCGTGATCGACGCAAGGACGATCCCCTTGTACGCGGGTCCGAAGATGACGTCAAACGTATCGGTCCCGATATCGGCGGTAATCTTTTTCGCAAGCGCGTTGCCGAGCTCCACGACCGCCCTGCCGTCGGCGATGTCGCCTATATTGATGAAGTAGGGAGACTTCCTGCCGCTCTTGAGGACGAAGTCCCCAAAGCGCAAGGCACCCGTCTCGATGAGGAGCCGTACGGTTTTTCTCTGGTACTCTTCCATGGTAATCGATGACCTCCCTTCGCGCCGGGCGAGAAACGACACGCCGATTGTAGCCCAAAGGCGGCCCCGACGCCAGCATTTTTTGCCCTCGTCGCACAACGCCCGACCAATCCGTCGGCATCTCTATGCGACGTCAACGGTGACCCGGCGGACGCTCGAGCAAATACCCCACAGACGACCTAAGCGAAATGAGGCTCCGCTCCTCCTATTTTCTGACCGGAAGACGCGCCAACGATCAGAAAATCGGTAAATTTCTTCTGCCATTGTCCTTCGCGACGTACAGAAGCCCGATCACACCATTAGAATATTTTACCCATGGGCGGCCTTATCGGCACAACCCGCGGCCTTAAAGCTGCCTTTCAATCAAGGTTCGTATTACCTTGTCAGTGGATACTAAGAGGAGGAAGCATAATGAACGTAAGGAAAGCATCGTTTCTTGTGGCCGTTTCTGTCTTACTGGTGACGGCCTTCGCGTTCACGGCGGCGGCGCAGGACGTCATCTACATCTCGGAGCCGACCCTCGCTGATACGCCGACGATCCTCCCTCGCATGGACGCGCCGCTCTGGAACATGGATTATCGCCACAACCCGGCGCTCCTCAAGCTTGATTGCCCCTACCAGTTCATCGACGACGCCTACTACCTCGGCTCGGGGTGGAGCATCTCGTCCGAGTCCTTTAATCAGGGGTTCGATTTCCAGGGCCTGACACCGGCGTACCTCACGAAGCACGTCGAAGACAAGTACCTCACCACGGTCCTGGGCACCGACGCGGGCTTTGCGCTGAAACTCAACGACCGATCGAGCCTCGCCCTCATCTTCAACTACCGCTACGGCAACATTAAAGGGGACGGCAACTTCTTTCTCATTAATAAGGAAACAGTACTAACCGGCAGGGAGGACGGCTCGATCAGCCAGAAGCTCGAGACGCACGACTTCACCCTCTCGGCGCTCTACAGCCTGAAGATGAGCGACGCCCTCACCGTCGGCGCCGGGCTGAAATATTCGTATCGAGACGAGAGCTGGGACGACGACCTCTTTGCCCAAGGGGTTGATCCGTCGGCAGCCGTTCATTCGTTCGTTACCGACCTGAACCGTGATCTTGGGCTCAGGTATAGTGTCGTTTCGCCCGTCCTCGGCGTCTCGCTGAAATCGTCCGATCGCTTTAATATGGACGCCTGGCTTTCGGCCGGGTTCTACTTCGGGGACGTCCAGAAGAACTCGAACCTGTACGAAAACTCGTCCGGACCCACCCCCCCCTACAGCGAGGACCTCGACTCGGGCGACGTTACCGGCTGGGATATAAGCGCCTCCGTCCGGCCGGAGCTCGCGGTCACGGACGCCCTCTCCATCCCCTTCGTCCTCGATTTCTCCTACCGCGACATCAAATGGAGCGTGGGCGGCGCCTCCTTCGGCCGCTTCGCGCCCTTCGACTACGACCTGGTCTTCTACGGCCCGGGCCACATCGGCTACGAGAACGAGGAGACGACCTGGCACGTGAAGGCCGGCGCGGGGGTGACCTACGATGCCGGGTGGGCGACCCTGTCGGGCCTGCTCTCCTACACCCGGTGGGAGTTCCTCAACGCGTATGACCAGGAAAACAATATCACCGGACTTGGCCCCGTAGCCGCGCTGAGCGTGTTTGCGCAGCGGGACACGGAGAGCCGGGACATCGCGGCGCTGGACCTGTCGCTCAAGAAGGAGTTTTCCAAGACGCTGTCGGCCGATTTTTCCGCCATATACCTCGTCGGGTGGGCCCACCGGAGGTATCAGATGACCTACAAGAACCCGTTTGATATAGGCGGCGTCCAGCCGAACGGGCTCAAGGTTGTCGCCGACGGGTGGGACGCCTACCAGGACCTGATCCTGTCGGCCACGATGGACCTCAAGCCGACGGACCGCCTGAGCCTCTCGCTCATGGGCACCGTCGCGATCCCCATCAACGACCTTGACTATACCCTGCACGGCCTGGGAACGGGGGTGAACGCCGGCCCAACTCTCAGGGACGTCATGATCAACGGCCCGGTCGTCCGGGAATACGAGACCTCGGGTTGGGAGTGGGGGGCGCTGCTCTCGCTCAGCTACGAGTTCGGCTGCCCGGCGCCGCTGCCGCCGGTCGCGCCCGAGGCGCCCAAGGTCGCGCCCCAGCTGACGCCGATGAGCTTTAAGTAAGCAGACCAACGAGATATCCCGATGATAAGGGGCGGCGATGAGCCGCCCCTTATCATTTCTCCCGTCCCACCCCCGGCTAATAATCTCGAAATAGATATACACGACATAAACAGTATAAAGATATTTCCACTTTTGACTTGACTTCCAATCCAAATGGACATTAAAATATTCTAACACTTAATCCTTCGCTTTTCTTTCGCCCGGAGAGCGGCGGTATTTTACGGCTCCACCGACGATCTTCCCTTCCCACAAGAATCGATCCGGGTCATTTCTTCTGTATCTATGTGGTTTTCGAGACTCTTAAAAGTGAACGTTTTTTCAGGGGGGCTTCTATGAACAAAAGAAGAACATTCTCTTTATCAGTTGTGGTCATCTTTCTGACCGCGACCTTCGCGTTCACAGCGGCGGCCCAGGACGTCATCTACATCTCGGAGCCGGACCTCGCCGAGACCCCGAAGATACTGCCCCGCATGGACGCACCGCTCTGGAACATGGATTATCGCCACAACCCGGCGCTCCTCACGCTGGACCGCCCTTACGAGCTCATCGACGATGCCTACTACCTCGGCTCCGGGTGGAGCGTCTCTTCAGAGTCCTTTAACGAAGGGTTCACGTTCGACGGCCTGAAGCCGGGGTACTTGACGAAGCATGTCGAAGACAAGTACCTCACCACGGTCCTGGGCACCGACGCCGGCTTTGCGCTGAAGCTCAACGACCGATCGAGCCTCGCCCTTATCTTCAACTATCGGTATGGCAACCTTACAGGGGACGGAAACTTCTTCGTTATTAATGAAACTCCCGCAGGTATACCATTCACCGCCAGGTTGGACGGCTCTATCTCACAGAAGCTCGAGACGCACGACTTCACCCTCTCGGCGCTCTACAGCCTCAAGATGAGCGACGCCCTCACCCTCGGCGCCGGGCTCAAGTACGCATATCGAGACGAGAGCTGGGACAACGACCTCTTCGGCACCGGAAATGATCCAACAGCCAATCCTTCGTTTATTACCGACCTGAACCAAGACCTCGAGCTCAGGTATAGTATCGTTTCGGCCATCCTCGGCGTCTCGCTCAAATCCTCCGACCGCTTTACTATGGACGCCTGGCTTTCAGCCGGGTTCTACTTCGGGGACGTCCAAAAGAACTCAAACATGGTTGAAACTGCTTCACTGGTTTCGCGTGCCCCCTACAGCGAGGACCTCGACTCGGGCGATATAACTGGTTGGGAGGTCAACACGTCCATCCGGCCGGGAATCGTGGTTTCCAACACCCTCTCCATCCCGTTCGTGCTGGACTTCTCCTACCGTGACTTCAAATGGAGCGTGGGCGGCGCCTCCTTTGGCTACTTCGCGCCGCTTGACTACGACCTGATCTTCCACGGCCCTGGCCTGATTGGCTACGAGAACGAGGAGACGACCTGGCACGTGAAGGCCGGCGCGGGGGTGACCTACGACGCCGGGTGGGCGACCCTGTCGGGTCTCCTCTCCTACACCCGGTGGGAGTTCCTCAACGCGTATGACCAGGAAAACAATGTTACCGGAGCTACCACCCCCGGGCTAACGGCGTTCGCCCAGCGGGACAGCGAGAGCCGGGATATCGCGGCGATTGACCTGTCGCTCAAGAAAAAGTTCTCCGAGATGCTGTCAGCGGATTTTTCCGCCTGTTACCTTGTCGGGTGGGCGCACCGAAGGTACCAGATGTCTTACAAATCTCCGTGGGAGTCGATCCCCCCGCCCGATGAGCTCAGGGTTGTCGCCGACGGGTGGGACGCCTATCAGGACCTGATTCTCTCGGCCACGGTGAACCTCAACCCAACGGACCGTCTGAGCCTCTCGCTCATGGGCACCGTCGCGATCCCCGTCAACGACCTCGACTACACCCTGAACGGCCTCGGAACGGGGTTGGACAGAGACCGTGAGACATTTAAACGGGACGTCCTCATCGACGGCCCGGTCGTCCGGGAATACGAATCGTCGGGCTGGGAGTGGGGCGCGCTGTTCTCGCTCACCTACGAGTTTGGCAGCCCGGCGCCTGTCCCTCCCGTTGTGCCCGAGGCGCCCAAGGTTGCTCCACAGCTGACGCCGATGAGCTTTAAGTAAGCAGACCAACGAGATATCCCGATGATGAGGGGCGGCCAAAAAGGCCGCCCCTCAGTTATTGTGCGTCATGGCTCCTCTCCACGGATCAAGAGTGGTGCGGTACAGTTTCGTCAATTAGCTGGACAATACGGCAAAAGTGTAGTATATTACTTTAGTTTACTGTTACACGAAACATTTACGGCTACAAGGAGCCCATATCATGTTCTTCAGCATTTTTTTTCCGATCTATTTCCTGTTGAACGCCTATATTTTCTTCCGCGGTTTTGCGGCGCTTCCCGGCCGACGGTGGTGGGTCATCGGCCTGAAAATTCTTTTCGTACTGCTGGCGGTCTCGTTTCCCTTCCTTCACTCCCTCGAGGATAAGGGATCCGGCGTGGTCTTTCAGGTTCTGACCGTCGTCGGCTCGCTCTGGACCGCGGCGATGCTCTATTTCTTTCTGATCGTGCTCTTTTCGGACATCGTGCGGATCGTCGACTATTTCGCTCACATTATCCCGGAACGTATCAAGAAGAGCCGGGCCCTTTCGGCACCTACCCTCTTTTTCGGTTCTATTGCGCTCGTCTCCGTTATCATCTTTTCGGGCTGGCTCAATACCCTCTTCGTCAGGGTTGAGAATGTCGAGGTCTCGCTTGCGAACCTCCCGAAGGTGAATAACCCCACGACAATCGTCTTCGCCGCAGACCTCCACATCTCGGCCACAACCCGCGAAGAGAAAGTCTCTTCCTTTGTGGACTCGATCAACGCCCAGCACCCGGACGTTATCCTCCTCGGCGGCGACCTCGTCGAGGGGAGCGTCGATGGATTGGGTCGTTTCTCAAGTATTCTCGCCGGACTCAAAGCGCCGCTCGGCGTTTTCGCGGTGTTCGGCAATCACGAGTTTCATGGAGATCAGGAGAAAACCGGGGCGTTCATGAGGTCGGCGGGGATTCGGGAGCTCAGAAACGAGGTGGTGACGCTCCCGGGGCGCGTCAACATCGTGGGGCTGGACGACCCCGGCTCGATGCACGCCGAAGTAAAGGTCAGCCCGTTACTTCCCGGGCTCTTGAAGAAGCGGGACGCGAGCCTTCCCACGATTCTGCTCTATCACCGTCCCGTCAATCTGGAAGCCTACGCCGCCTACCCAATCGACCTGATGCTCGCCGGACATACCCATCACGGGCAGCTCTTCCCCATTACGCTGGTCACCGACCTCGTCTATGAGGTAAGCTACGGCTACAAGAAGATCGGCCCCATGCGGCTCTACGTAACCAGCGGCCTGGGCACCTGGGGACCGCCGGTGCGGGTCCTCACCCACCCGGAGATTGTGAGGGTTACGCTGGTCAACCACGGCGAGAACTAATAGCCCGGCCCGATTTCCGGTTCTCTCCTCCACCGCCCGCTGCCGATTAATGCGCCTTTCCCTTTTGCCGCATGAACAGACCCCACACATAGGCTCATCGAGGGAAATGTGAACCGCGAGCTCCCCTGCGCAGCCCCAGAAAGAAAATCCTTGACATTTGTTTGATGTAAAACTATTATGGACACATGAAGAAGGATCATGTAATCTTCCTCATCGGCCGGATCCAGTACAAGGCCAATAAGTTCCTTACCGACCAGATGAGGGCCTACCGGATCAAGAATCTCGCCCCGTCCCATGGGGAAATCCTCGGGTCCCTCATGGCCAGGGGACCGCTTCCCATGACGGAAATCGCGAGGATCATCGATAAGGACAAATCCACGGTAACCGCCTTGGTGAATAAGCTGGTGAGGCTCGGGTACGTCGAAAAGAAAAAGAACGGGACCGATAATAGGGTTAATCTGATTTCGCTGACGAGGAAGGGTGAGGTCCTTAAGCCGAAATTTACGCTCATCGCCCGAAAATTACGCGCGACATCATATAACGGCGTATCGGATGAAGAAAGGGATCAATTGATTGGTCTCTTGACGAAGATCAGCGAGAACCTCTGATTTTTTTTGTCGCTATGGTTTGATATCAAACCATAGCCGGCTCGCTGGTCAAACGTAATAGTATACCAATGGTGAGAGGAGGAGATATATGCAGTTTGATGACGTTATCTACGAAAAGGCGGACCGGATCGCGACGATCACCCTCAACCGCCCCGACGCCCTCAACGCGGTCAGTTTTGACCTCTTAAGCGGGCTGATCAAGGCGCTGGAAGCTTGCTCCGATGACCGGGAGGTAAAGGCCGTCGTGCTCACGGGAAAGGGCAAGGCGTTCTGCGCGGGGGGCGACGTCCGGATGTTCCATGAAGCGCCCGATCTATCGGAAACGACCAGGCAAATGACGAAGCTTTTGAATTTCACCATCACCGGCCTTCGCCGGATCCCCAAGCCGGTCATCGCGATGATCAACGGACCGATCTTCGGGGTCGGAATCAGCATCGCGGCCGCGTGCGACCTGAGAATATGTGGGGCATCCGTAAAGCTCAGGCAGGCCTATACGTCAATCGGCCTGTCTCCCGACGGCGCATGGACCCTTCTGGTGCCGACCCTCATTGGATTCAGCAAGGCCTCGGAGCTGATGTATATGGACCCTCTTTTCGACGCCGTGCAGGCCCTTGAAATGGGGCTGGTAAACAGGGTGGTCGACGACGCTGAGCTCGAAAAGGTGACCCGTGAAATCGCTTCACGGCTCGCCCACGGTCCCGCGGCATCATTCTCCATCGTGAAAGAGAACTTCAATAACGCCCTTTTTGGGCTCTTGGAGCGACAGCTCGAGCTGGAGCGCGCGGGGATCGTCCGGGCGGCCGGGACCGCCGACGCGAAAGAGGGAATCGCGTCCTTCATCGAAAAAAGGAAACCGGAATTTAAGGGTGAGTAAGTCTTAGCGAGGTTTACCACTGCCGCGGCGACGCACCGGGAGAGCTAACATCTGTTGGAAACCATAAAAAGAAGGGCGGCCAGGCCGCCCTTCTTGTCCCGCATAGTGCGGTTCTTCTTCTTTTCCCTCCACTGTCGCCTAATCTCGCGACACTTCTCCCAGTCCCACTACGGTATATTAACCGTAGATCTATCTCAATGGAAACAACCGTCTGTCTTTGCTCGAGTGCCTTGTTCCATCACTGTTAGGTTACCGTCTGATAGAGAAGAAACAAGGTCATCAAGAGCATGAGGACGACCGTAAACCAGCTGCCGAAATCATCATCTCTCATGGTCTTTCCTCCCTACTTTCGTTTTGGGAAACTAATATAATCACTATTCCGTCCAATTTCAATGACCCGCCGCATTTTTTGGCTCGTACAGAGCCTCTATTGTTATTTGACCCTCGCCGACGTTTTTTGTTCCCCACGAATCAGGCCGGGGCCAGCCCGCGAAAGTCTTCTTGAGTCTCACCGCGGCAATCAAACCGGCCGCCGGCTCGAACACGATACACCCTTCCCTGCCCCGCCTTGTCGTGAACGCATCGAAATAGGAGTGTGCCCGTCTCAGAAAAAAGCTGCCCCGGCTCTAAACCTGTGGTATATTAGATGGTATGACGCGAGCCGGTAACCATTCCGACGTCGCGTGATTTTTCATCATCGAAAGGGCGAGGTATTCCGTTGGCCCGGCAGTTGTGACGATCGAATCGCGTGACCGGCTTCGGAAAGAGCGCCCTGTGGATAGATGCCGACTTGGACGGAGCAGAGAACGTATGAGACTTGGGAAAAGCTCAAGGGTCTTAAAGTTTACCTTCCGCGCGTTATCTCATAGAAATTACCGGCTCTTTTTCGGGGGCCAGGGCATCTCCCTGATCGGCACCTGGATGCAGCAGATCGCGCTGAACTGGCTCGTCTATCGTTTAACACACTCGGCCTTCCTGCTGGGCGTGGTCGGCTTCACGGGAAGGATCCCGACCTTCCTGCTGGCCTCGGTCGCCGGGGTATTGGTCGATCGATGGAACCGGCACCGGATATTGGTTGTCACCCAAACGCTTTCGTTGATACAGGCGTTGATCCTGGCATACCTCGTTTTAGCGGGTACCATCCAGGTTTGGGAGATCCTCTGCCTGAGCTTCATGCTCGGTTTGATCAACGGCTTCGACGTCCCGGCCCGCCAATCGTTTGTGGTGGATATGATCGGACGAAGGGAGGATCTCGGAAATGCCATCGCCCTCAATTCCTCGATGGTCAACGGCGCGCGATTGATAGGCCCGTCGCTGGCCGGAATGCTGGTGGCGGCCGTGGGCGAAGGCATCTGTTTTCTTATCAACGCCCTCAGCTTCCTGGCGGTCATCGCGTCCCTGCTGGCCATGAAGATCCACAAGAAAAAACCCGGGCTGCCGCACGCACCCTTCATTGAAGGACTCAAAGAAGGATTCTCGTATGCCTTCGGCTTTGCTCCCATCCGGTCGTTGCTGATGCTTTTGGCGCTGGTCAGCCTGATGGGAATGCCCTACATGGTGCTCATGCCCGTTTTCGCCAGAGACATCCTGCACGGAGGCCCAAATACCTTTGGTTTCCTGATGGGGGCCACCGGCATCGGCGCCCTGGCGGGCGCGCTTTTTCTTGCGTCCCGAAAGAGCGTCCTCGGTTTGGGGAGAATCATCGTGATCGCTTCGCTCATCTTTGGAGTTGGGCTAATTAGTTTCTCCCTGTCAACCCTTTTTATCCCCTCGCTGATCCTCATGGTCGTGGTTGGTTTTGGGATGATGGTCCAGATGGCCTCGACCAACACGGTCCTGCAGACCATCGTCGAGGAGGACAAACGGGGTAGGGTCATGAGCCTGTATACCATGGCCTTCATGGGGATGGTCCCGTTCGGCAGTCTTCTGTCCGGCACGCTTGCCGACACGATAGGGGTCCCCCAGACGGTCACGTTCGGGGGAGTGTGCTGCATCGTGGGCTCGCTTCTTTTTGCCCGAAAGCTCCCTGAGATGAGGAAAATGATCCATCCCATCTACATCAAAAAGGGCATCATTCCCGGAGACATGCCGGAATAGTCACGACCGCCAAGCCGACCCTCTCTTTTCCCTCCCGGCGGCAGAAAAAAGACAGAAGAGAATTAATTGTCATTTGTGTTGAAATCTCAGAAAAGTGTGATAGCATTTTATACATACAGCGTCTTTAAGGAGGTTTGAACCATGAAGAGACTATCTTTTATCGTTACCGTATGTTCTTTGTTGATCGTCCTTTTTGCCGCAGGCGCGGCAATGGCGGCCGTACAGCAGGGGGTGCTGGTGAAAGCAAACGGTCTGCCGCTCACGGGATTTTCGAACGTATGGATTGTCGACGGCGTCGCGCAGCCGATCTATAATCCCACGACCGACCTGTGGTATCCCGTCTTCATCCTCGGCCCGGGCCCAAACGGCGCTATCCTCTGCACGGTTGGAATCCCCCGGGGCGTGATTGGTGATAGGTACTGGAACCCGGACCCGAAAGCGCATTTTGACAGGGAAAACATCGACTAAGCACTTCAATAATGAGTCGGTTCGTCGCTGAAATGTGGCCGTTCTAAGCGCTGGTGTTATCGTTTCGAAAGCAGCATCGCACAGAGAGGGCCGGGAAACCGGCCCTCTCTTTTTTCTCTCGCCGGCGACGAAAAGCGGCATGCAGACATTTAATTCCCATTTGTGTTGAAATTACCAAAAAGTGTGGTAATATTTAAAATATACAATGAATTTGGAGAGGTTTAGATCATGAAAAGGCTATCTCTTGTACTTGCCGTATGTTCTTTGTTGATCGTCCTTTTTGCCGCGGGCGCGGCAATGGCGGCCGTCCAGCAGGGCGTGCTGGTCAAAGCAAACGGTCTGCCGCTCACGGGATTTTCGAACGTCTGGATCGTCGACGGCGTCGCCCAGCCGATCTATAATCCCACGACCGACCTGTGGTATCCCGTCTTCATCCTCGGACCGGGCGCAAACGGCGCTATTCTCTGCACCGTTGGAACCCCCCGGGGCGTCATTGGCGACAGGTACTGGAACGCGGAATCAATGAAGCATACTGACATAGAGAAGCCGAGATAAACCGGTTTGTGGTTGACAAGCAGCCGCTGTCGACTGCCGATGTCATCGTCTCGAAAATCTTATCCTACCAACAGGGCCGGGAAACCGGCCCTCTCTTTTTTCGGCTTTCATCACAATTGGGTGTTCGACTCTGGTGCCGTGCCGGGGAACTTCAGCACCGCCATCGTGAACGTCCCTTTTGCGACAAGCGTCTCGCTTCCGTTCTCACCGATGAGGTACACTTCCGACTCTACGACGGAAAACCTGCTGCCCGGTTTCAACACCTCGGACCTGCACCTGAGTCTCTTGCCCTTCGCGGCGCGAAGCAGATTCATCTTAAACTCAAGGGTCAGGACGAACTCGTCCTTGGCGACGAGCGTCGTGGCGGCGCCGCCGGCGGTATGGTCGGCCATCGTGGATATCACACCGGCGTGGATGTAGCCCCCTTGCTGAAGATGGTGCGTCTCGATCATGACCTCGGATTCACACCAGCCCTCCCCTACGTCCAATAGCTTTATTCCGACATACTTCAAGAATGGGACTTCCTTGAAGCCCCAGTCAAGCATATCGCGGAAGTTCGGATTCTTCGTCTTAAATGTTTCCATAGTAACGGTCCACCACAATCTGTCGTAATTCAGACTACCCTTCGTGAGACCAAGGCATTGCGCTGACATACATATTCCGCGCAACTGTGTTCATACCGAACCCGTCCGTTATCTTCCCTGCTTCGTGGCGATCTCTTTCTTTATTTCCTCAAACCTCTCCGCCGTCAGCTCATACTTCATAAATGGGATGAAGCTGATCAGGACCACGAGGGCCGGAAAGAGGCAGAATATAAGCCGGATGCCAGCCTCCACGTGCTCTCCCTGGACGCCGTTGGCGACGAAGCCGGACAGGGCCAGCGCAAACCCCACGATCGCCGGGCTCACGGAATAGGCGATCTTCTGGCCTGCCGACCACATGCCGCAGAAAACCCCCTCCCTTCTCAGCCCGCACTGAAGCTCGTCATACTCAATGGTATCGGGCAGCATGGAGAAGGGGAAAAGCTGGAAGCTCGAAAAGCCGATGCCCGCCAGGAAGATCTGAATGTAAAACAGGGTCATCTGTGACGCATTCGTGAAGAAAAGGGACGCGATCACGACGCAGAAAATCGTTAGCCCTATCATGTACGCCTTGATTTTCCCAATACGCTTGCCTACCTGTAACCAGACGGGGATAAAGAGAATAGCCGTTACCAGAAAGAGCGGAAAGACCGTCTGCATGGCGGTGTCGGGAAGCTTCATGGCGTATTTTACATAGTAGATGAACCCCGCCATCATGACGCCGATGGCCAGCGCCTGGAAGAAGTAGCTCCCCATCAGCATGAGGAAGGGGAAGTTTCTAAACGCGATCCTCACTTGTTCACGGATCGGAGGAGTTACCTCGCGCACGGGCAGCGTCTTGGCGTTCCTCGTCCCCCAAAAACAGGCAAGGCACACCACCACCATCACGAGGCCGAAGATCGCGCCCATGAACCGATATCCCACCTCTCCATCCCCGCCCATTTTCACCAACGGCATGGCCAGGCCGCCGGCCAGCAGGGCTCCGACCGAGGCAAAGATCATGCGAAACGAGGTCAGAGACATCCGCTCATTATAGTCGTCGGTCATCTCCGCCACCATGCTCGAATACGGTACGTTGATCACGGCAAAGACGGTACACCCGACGACGAAGAAGAGCGACAGGTGGACCGCTCGCGCAACCTCTGACTGATAGTGCGGCGCGACAAAAAGGAGGAAAAACGTCAGACCGAAAGGAACGGCGCCGAAAAGGAGATACGGCCGCCGACGCCCGAACCTCGATTGGGTTCGATCCGAAAGCGTCCCCACGATGGGATCAAGGATGACATCCCAGAACTTGGGGATAAAGAGCACGGTTCCCGCCAGCGCCGGGTTGACGCCGACGACATTGGTGAGAAAATAGAGCAGATACATCCCGGTGGTGACAATAAAGAAATTGCTGGCGATATCCCCGATCCCATAGCTCAGCTTGATTCCGAAAGAAAGCTTTTCCTCCGTTGTTGTCCCGGGCGTCTTATCAGAGATCCTTTTTCCCTTGACCGGCATAGCTATAAACCTCCGTTGGTAACTTGCACCGTATCGGGCCCGACCGAGCGACGGGGAGACTTGATTAACTACAAGGCGAATTCAGGATGTCCACCGCGCCGGTAACACCTGAACGGCGGTCGGGCCGGGTCGGTCGCTTTCGCACGCATCATGGTACCCGCTTGAATCGACGAAATCAACTAATTATTAGACCCTTTGTTACAGTCGATCCACAGGATACGGTCGCACCAAAATAAAAGAAGACTCACACCTCCGGCGTGAGTCATTGATTATGATAGTGATAGGGGCCGACCTAAATCAGGAAAACGAAATGACGTTATATTACCTCCCCAGCCCTTAGAATTTTCGGTTAACTCGAGGAAATGATCATAGTGTGGTCGAAGGTTCTGTTTCATTCCTCAATAGAAGCGTTAGAGGTAGGGTTTTGCACTATATCGTTTTCTGATTCTTTGTGGCGATAGGCTGGTTCGTGACGGCGAACCGTTTTGAAGAGATAATAGGGGGGGCGGTTTATAGCCGCCCCCCTCGTCATGTGTCATGTCGATAGACGAGCACGTAGCATCGCACGCCTGCTGCAATTGGCCCGTATCTGCTAATGAAGTCGCCTGCTTGGCTCTCTCAATAGGTCAATCCCCACACTTCAATTGTCGCCGGGACTAAAGTTCCCGGGCGTGTCTTATAGTAGAAGGTAATATTATTAATGTACCGCGGTGGATTCGGTAAGTCGATGACCCGGGTACTGCCGCCCGCGGGGATAAACGCACGGACCGGCACGTCCATCAACTGCCCATCTCCGAATTGGATCTGCAGGCTTTCGAAGTTTACCCCCCTATCTCTCACCTGAATCCGTATCGCGTTGAACTTGCCCTGACTAGCAGTCACTACGATACTGTCCCTTTCCGAGACCAACGCGACCGTTCTACTGCCGAGGAGAACCCAGTTTTCCGCGCACGCATAAAGCACGATGAGGAAGACCAAGAAACAGGTCATCGCTACTATTAGGAATGCCATTCTTCTTCTCATCTGGTGGCTCCTTAATTATGTTGATCTGTGATACTTTTCGTCTTACCAACAACGGAAGAAAATTGTTATTCGAAAGGTGCCTTACTGTTGACCTATTATTAAATGGTTAACCAAGGGAGTCTTAAGTAAGGGGATCCCGGAGTATTCCGGGATCCCCTTGTCAAAGAGAAAGGTAGAGGGAAACGACGCTAATTCAATTATGCTTTACTTGCTCGTCTTTGTTACGACCTTGAAGGCTCCGCTATGGGTACCGGCCTTGAAGGGGTAATTCCCGATCTTGTTGGCGTTGAACTTGAACGTCTCGGTCTTTCCCTTGTCGATCGTCGCGTTGATCTTGAATTGGTCGAGTTTGAAAGTGACTTTCGAATCGACCGCCGTCACATTAAGGGTGACATTCTGCTGGGCATACACGGTGATGTCGCTGGGGTCTACGGATGCCGTCGATGCTTTAATCGCAACGGTTACATCCTTGGCCGCCGGATCGGGGGCCACGAAGGGAGCGGATGCGGCGGCAAACAACGCGGCTGCACCCAGGACTAACGCGAGAATCGCAAACACGGTAATTAACCTGACTTTCATACTTCACTCCTTTTTAGTTGAAACAGAAACTACAACTGTAAGAAACTTCATAGTGTCCGATTGTATGCTATGTTCCTTATCGGACTATTGCCGGAAAATTACTTTTTTGTAATGTTTAATAACTATTTATCATCGTTGGATTGCGTGTAACCCCGGCCGTAGAGGAGCTGTACCTATGGACTAACGTGAATACAGGCATTGTTAATGGGGGGTAGGTCACGACAAAAAAAGGACTTATGCCTCTGCATAAGTCCTTGGACCTATTTATTGTGGTGAGCTACCGCAAACGATGAGGCTCAGCCTAATCTTCAGTCGAGCTAACCCCCCGTTATGTAAATCGCCGGACTCGGACTTTCAACCACAAAATGCTCCATTTCTAAGCAGGTCTATATAAGAGAAATCTGCACATATCGTCCCCATGCGCGATACAGTGTGTTTCCTCTATTCTTACCTCCTTGCCAAATATCCATTTTGCAAGTCCGGATTCGAATCCCACCTCGGCGTGACAGATGTTTCTGCTGGCCTTCAATCCATAACACCAATAACAGGGGGATATCTCTGAAGCAAGTCCTTCATCGGTCTCATAGCGATTATAGATATCTGCTCCAAAAATCCCTTTTGCCGCTTCAACGACGATTCCGGAGATCCGTATATATTCTTCAAACATCTTATCCGCTGTTCTTTCTTGAGGCTTTACACCTTCCAAGTTAAATAGAGTCGGGAACTCCTTCAACATTATCTCAAAAGACCTCCTACCGGCCTGTAGCATAACTATTTTTGCACCGTTTTCCCCCAGCACGTTTATCATTCCCGTCAAGAAATCTGTAAAATCTTTCGTGTCGAGTTCTACGGTGAGATTATTAGGAGGATAGTTCCCGATATATTTCTTTAGCTTAGCGTAATTCAATATAGAATTGAGCCCGTTCAATCCCATAATGTCTTCGACGGTAACGAACCCTAAATAGAGAAGCTGATTAGGAAGCTTATCCTTGATTGACATAAATGCCTCGCTGGTAAATTATTGTAACAGACATACACCTTCAGTTATTCCGAAACGAGCGCCAACTGACAGAACGGAGCCCTGAAAGTCCTCCCGGATACCCCCGTATCCATGAAATAACCCCTTCTAAAAAAGGCCCGAAGGCCGGACCCCACGGTTCTCATGAGCGTTCCGAATTCATCGATGTCGTTATACTCGACGCCAACCTCCCGAGATCTCCGCCGAAATCTAATGTCCTCGGGGATCTGACTCCTTATTATCAACGAAATTCACCGAGTTTACGGCCGAACCGCCGTTGATGGGCAGGAATAGAGTCAATGTTTGATTATTGGTATAAATAATATCATTTATATATGCGCCAAGAGAGAATAGAGTTATTATTAAACTATATTCTATTTTATTATCCAGTCAATAGCCTTGTCTTTCATATGTTCAAACTATTAACCGATTCCCGAAAAAAATCTGATGAAGAAAAGAAAGAGGCGTAGGCCCGAGTGTTGACCTCTCCCCGAAAACGAGTCCAGGTTAAAAGTTCGAACGAGAGGTAAAATCGATTCAGAAACGAGGGCAAGGTCAGGTACGAGGTGTTCATTGGTGAGAATTCAATACGCTGATAAGAGCTAAGGTCTTGACAGGAAAGTGGCGACAGGAGTATAACACCATGAGTCCGCACAGTTCTGTCGATCGCCGTGCCGCGGCTCACGAAACCGTGCTTTCTCTTGCCCTCGGAAGGCGGACACGAAACATTCGCCCGTGGGCTAACGTAAGTACCGCAACCGTCCTCGGAGGCATACCATTCTCTCCGCATTTATTGCCTGAAAAACGATGAAACTGTCAGTTATTATTCCCGTATACAATGAGATCCGCACGATAAGAGAGATTATCAAACGTGTTGAATCGGTTAAACTCGACAAGGAAATCATCATCGTTGACGACTTCTCTACTGACGGTACCCGCGAGATATTGGGTACTATGACTAAGGGCTACGTTAATATGACTGTTCTTTTTCATGATCGGAACCGCGGCAAAGGAGCCGCCCTGAGGACGGGTTTTAAACATGTGACGGGCCAAATAGTAGTGATTCAGGATTCGGATCTTGAATATAATCCTCAAGAGTATCTCACGCTCATTGAACCAATCCTTGGCGGAAACGCAGATGTTGTATATGGTTCCAGGTTCCTCAGCGCATCCCACGAAGTCTTCTACTTTTGGCAGCACGTCGCTAATAAATTCCTTACGCTCCTTTCAAACGTGATGACCAATATCAAGCTTAGTGATATGGAAACCTGCTATAAGGTCTTTCGGCGAGAACTACTCGATCACATGACGCTGAAATCAAACCGGTTCGGGTTTGAGCCGGAATTTACCGCGAAAGTTGCCAGATCTAAGTTTCGTATTTGCGAAGTCCCTGTCAGCTATAACGGCCGCACCTATGCCGAAGGAAAAAAGATCAACTGGAGAGACGGCGTCCTCGCCGTTTTCACGATTATCTGGTTTCATTTTTTTGATTGATGGCAAGAGAGCATCCACTGTTTACACGTTCCATGGCAACCAGGAGAATAGCTCGAAAATAAGGATTACGACAAATGCACAATAGATTGCACAAAAGCGACGCGCAGGCACACGCCTCACCGCTCGGAATAGGGGAATCCAATAATTGCGGAAAACGGGTCTTACCGGAAAGGGCCTTTCTCCTGTTGGCAATCCTTTTAGGGGTCGTCTTTATCTTCGTGACCCCTCCTTTTGAAGTGCCGGACGAGGGAGCTCATTTCTATCGTTCGTATCAAGTGTCCGTAGGCAGACTCCTTCCCCAGGAGAACGGAGAGGGGGGAGTATATAGAGGCGGCGGGATTTTGCCGGAATCAATAATTTATACATGTCACACCGCCACGGGAGGCGTCCCGTTCCATCCGGAAGTGAAGGTGGACATGGAAAAAAACATCCTGCCGCTGTTCGATGTCCGGCTCGATCCCAAGAAGAAGGCCTTCATTGCTTTCCCTAACACAGCGTCGTATCCCTTCGTACCCTATATCCCTCAGGCCGTCGGCATTGCACTCGGGAGAATCATAGGGCTTTCGCCCCTATCGCTTATGTATCTCGGGCGTTTGACCAACTTGATCGTCTGGATTTTCCTGATATATCTGTCGATAAGGATCACGCCCATAGGGAAATGGGTGCTCTTCCTGGCGGCCCTCACCCCCATGTCTCTCTTCATGGGGGCGTCACTGTCCGGGGATGCGGCGACCAACGGCCTCACGTTCCTCTTTATCGCCCTCATGATGCGCTACGGACTGGACAAAGGCCCGGAACTCAGGCCTCGAGAAAAGGCAATGGTGTTCGCCCTCACGATCATGCTTGCCCTGTGCCGCACTCCTTATTTCCTCGTAGTGTTCCTGTTTTTCATCGTTCCCGTCGAAAAGTTCGAGTCTTCACGGAACTACTGGACGTTTTGTGGCGCGTTGGTCGTATCGGCCCTTGTTATAAATGTAGGGTGGCTGGTGATGAACGGGGTGAGCATGACCAGCTATCTGTTGAAGGGAGATGTGTCGCCTCACGATCAGTTCCTCTTCATCGTTGGCAACCCGTTTCAATATATCGAGATCATGGCGCGAACGCTCTGGCAACACAGGCTCTCCTTTTTCATCAGTCACTTCGGCGTGCTCGGGTGGCTCGATACCCTATTGCCGCTTAACCTGCTGTATATGTATGCGGCGGTGTTGATGCTCACGGCACTTGTGGATGGAAACGGCTCGATAGGCCTGACGCTCCTCCAGAGGGGGATAATCGGCGTGATTTTCCTCGCGTTCACGGCGGCCGTCTTCACCGCCATCTACCTCACGTGGACACAGGTAAGGGCGCCGATCATCGAAGGCATTCAAGGAAGGTACTTCATCGCATTTTCCCCTCTCTTCTATCTATTATTCTATAACCGTCTGATCGCGCGGAGTTTTGGGGGCCGGGTCGGAGTCTGGCACGAATGGGCCGTAGGCGGTGTTACCGTCTGGCTTCCCCTTTTTGTGGCCGGCTCGTTGGGCATCGCGCTGCGGGTGATGGTGAGGAGGTACTATATATAAGTATGGCCTTTCAGGCTACGAGGGCTTGATGACCCTCCCGGCTTCCCTTACACGTCGCCAGCGGAAAAAGGACTTACGCAGACACGTATGTCCTTGACCTTTCTGGTAACGAGGATAGGACCAAATTGTAAATGAGAAACCCTTGGTGAAGTTACGCCGCATGCCGGAAAATAGAAGAATTTCATTGACAGAAAAAGGAGGTCGTTATATATTAAAACATTCTAATCTATGGCGTGGAGGTAAGAATGAAACTCAAGGGTCGCGTGCGCGTTGGTCGCGGTCTTTCTGCTTGCTTGTGGCGGCTTTGCCTATGGAATGGGGCGTGTCACGGGCTACTACGTGGACGCCGCCGTTACCGCCAATCAACACGCGGTCGGCGAATATCTCAACCGTCACTTTGGCACTGAGACCTTCGGGGGTATCCCCGTGGGTTATTACGCACCACAAATCGACGACATTCTCAACCAGGGCCCGGTGCCGTACCGTTTCGCACTTGATAACTTCTCCCCCGAGGAGTATGGCGTTTTCACCGATATTAACCGGGCCTCACTCTGGCAGTTCAATAGCCTGATGCTGGGTCGCCTGGCGACCCTCCGTTCCCACGGACCCGTCGCCCGCTCCGAGCACCCGCTCCTCTTTGCCGACTCGGGGTCTCTCACGCTCGATGCAGCGCCCCTCCTCTATGCCCCCATGACCGCGCTCTCAAAGGGGTGGAGCGTGTGGGGCGAGGGCTTCGGGCTCTTGGGATACCAGGCCAATAGAGACGGCAGCTTCGGCTACACCTACGACACCTACGGATCCTCCCTTGGAGTGGATAAGATGATTGTCGACAAGGTAATCGTCGGGCTGGTCACGGGATACTCCCACTCGAACGTCGATTTCAACGACGTGTCCTTTAAGGGCAAGGTCAACACGTTGGACGCGGGCCTCTACGGCAGCTACAATCCTGCGCCGTGGTACGTTGATGCCTCGTTCATCTGGTCGCGCAACTGGCACGACACCGAGCGGTTTGACCTGTTCGCCGATGCCGAGGCCGACGCCGCGTTTTTCGGCGACGTCTTTTCCTGGTATACGGGCGGCGGATACAACTTCGATATCGGCAAGGCACGCATCACCCCGACCCTCTCGCTGACCTATACCTATTACTACCAGCAGAAATTCACCGAGACGGGCGCGGGGTTATTCGACCTGGCGGTTAACTCCTTTGACTCTCACTCACTCGTCTCGCGGGTCGGCCTCCGGTTTGCGTACGAGTTTGACCTGAATAACGTGACAATCGTTCCCGAGGTGAGCGCCGAGTGGGCCCACGAGTACCTCGACACCGACCGCACGGTCATTTCCCGGATGGCCTCGTCGATCCCCTTCCTTCCCGGAGACACGTTTGAAGTGGACGGGGTCCGCCCCGAACGGGACGGCGCGATCCTGGGGCTGGGGGTGACTGCGTATTTCGGCAAAAACCTTTCGGTATACGGCGACTATAACGCCGAAGTCCGCGAGCACTACAACTCTCACGGGTTTATAATCGGCGTGCAGTACGAGTTTTAGACGACTCGTACCGACTCTATTCTATCCGAAGCATTTCATTAGCAGGTACAACGAAGAAGGGCGGCCGAAAGGCCGCCCGTTGTCTTATGTAGGTAGCGAACAACTCTCACGTCTTCGTCAGCGCGAGACGGATCCAGATCGGCGTCGACGCGAGAGCGATCTTTTGAACGCTGAAGTCTTGCCGAAAGTCGGACCTGCTGATAATACCCGTGGCTTCATCCGCGCTATAGGTCATGTTGAGCTGTTCTTTCAGGAAGAAAGGGGATATTGTCCGTCTCAAGATATTTTCTCCCCGCAGGTTTTTCCTGAGTGCATCTTTCAGCGCACCCCTATCGCAATCCCGGTAGGTCTCGAAGATGATCGCCGACGCACCCGGTTTGAGTATCCTTCGTATTTCGTTGAGACATGACTCCGGACGTTCCCAGAGGTAAAAAGAGCCCGTCG
This sequence comes from uncultured delta proteobacterium, assembly GCA_963792965.1. Lineage (GTDB taxonomy): Bacteria > Desulfobacterota > Zymogenia > Zymogenales > Zymogenaceae > CAWBYW01. Next base: position 113,745 of record CAWBYW010000035.1, read on the forward strand.
CGGTTACCCCGTCAAGAAAACAGTCGGGAAAGGCGGTTTTCTGGATAGTGCCCCGGCGCAGGTTGACTCTGCACTGTTTGAGTCGCTCTCTGGGCGAGCTTAATCATCGATTCGGAAATGTCGAGGCCGAACAGCTCAATCCGCGGATTGATCCGGCGGATTTCCGCCAGAAGCTTCCCCGGCCCCGACCCGATGTCCAGCAGTCGGCCGTGGGGAACCTGATTTACTAAATCGCGCGCAATCTCCGCGACTGTTATCCGGTTCGGCCGCGCGTCCATCAGATAGTCGTATAGTGCCGCTCCCATGGACGGAAGTCCTATAAAATCCTTTTCTCCCCTTCTTTTCCTTATAAGCCTCAGCTATCTTATTACCGGGTGAAAGTCAATCTCCCGCGCACGGGTACGATAGTTATTTTTCTCTACACTATGTTATCCCTCTCAATAACTAATGTCAACATCTTAGTCTCACGACTCTCGGCAGCATCATAGGCTTGAAACAAGAAGGGACTCATGCCTTAACATGAGTCTTTGATCTTTCTATTAGCACGGACACGCCCAAATCAAGAGGAGAAGGGTCAAGCGGAAGCCTCCGAGAACAGCTCCGTGTAGAGTCGGCAATTTGCGCGCAACTCATCATGGCTGCCCCGCCCGACAATGCGCCCCTGATCAAGCACAAAAATCATCTGGGCGTCGCGTATCGTCGACATCCGATGTGCGATCACAAACGTCGTCTTGCCGGCCTGGAGGCGGCTAAGTCCATCCAAAACGAGCCGCTCCGATTCGAGATCCAGTCCCGAACTTGGCTCATCAAGGATAAGAATCGGCGCGTTGCGTACGATCGCGCGCGCGATACCCAGCCGCTGCCTCTGGCCGCCGGAGAGCGAAAAACCACCCGGCCCGACGACCGTCTCATAGCCGTCGGGCAGCGCGCTGATAAATTCGTGCGCGTGGGCCAACTGTGCCGCGGCCTCTATTTCATCGCGCGTGGCATCTGTGCGTCCATATCCGATGTTCTGCCAAATCGTCGTATGGAACAAAAAGGTGTCCTGCAACACGAAGCCGATCTGCCCCCGGAGTGACCGGAAGCCCACCTCCCGCACATCGATTCCGTCAATGGTAACGACCCCGGACATCGGATCATAGAAACGCGGGACGAGACTGACGAGCGTGGACTTGCCGCTTCCGCTCGGTCCGACGAGGGCGACCCGCCGTCCCGTCTCGACGCGAAACGAGATGTTGTGAAGGACAGGACGCGCGGGGTCGTAGCCGAACGTCACGTCGCGAAACTCGACAACGCCTCGAACGTCCGTAAAGACTCGAGGGTGGGATGCTCGCGGCAGCCGCTCATCCGTCTGAAGAATCGTCATGACCCTTTCCAGGCCTACCGCTGCTTGCGCGACGTTAGTGCTAACACGCGCGAGATCCTGAATCGGCCCGAAAAGCCGCCCGAGGTAGGTCATAAACACGACCAGCACGCCCACCGTCATCGCACCATCGATAACCAGCCGCGCACCGAACCAGAGCACCGCCGCCGTTCCGCACGCGACAAGAATTGTTACGACAGGTCCCACCAGCGAGCGTGCGCGCCTGGCGTACAGCGCCGCCTTCACACTCTGCAGGCTCTTTCTATCGAACCGCCGCCGCTCGAACTTTCCTTGCGCGAAGGCCTTCACCAGCCTAATCGCGCCCAATCCCTCCTGAACAATCGTGACCATCTCTCCCTGGTGACGCCTGACATCGTGCGTGGCCTGCTTGACGACGTACCGCAGGCGATAAACGAACAGGCCCACCAACGGCGTAACCAGGAGCGCCACCAGCGTGAAGCGCAGGTTCAACGTGAGCATTACCGCAAGCATTCCGACGACGGTGAGGAGGTCAACCACGATCTTCAGCGCCGAATTGGCGATGAAGTCCTGAACCGTGTCGATGTCTTCAGTGATTGTACTGACAAGCGGGCCGGCCTGCTGACGGTCGTGT
>CAWBYW010000036.1:0-22967 GCA_963792965.1 uncultured delta proteobacterium
ACGCACGGGTTGCCGCCAGACACGGAGGCGATCGGCTCCGCACTTGTCGGCGAACCGCCGGCACCAAGGGCGCCAGAGTTGCCGCACTCACCGAACGATGCAGGAATCCGCGTGATTTCGGCAGAAAGCCCTTGCGTCCGGGCGATCGTGAGGGCTATATGCCGGGGACTGCGTCCGATGCGCGGTTCACGGGGAGCGTCGGGCGGTTCGCGAAACGGAGCAACGGGAGGTCTGCATGCCTGAAGTCGAACTCAAGCACGAAAGAGCCAAACTCCAGCGGGTGCTGCGGCGCTGGGATCTCGTATTCTTCAGCGTCTGCGCGCTCATCGGCCTCGACGCCATCGCAGGGCTGGCGAAGTTCGGCCTCTGGCAGGGCGTCACGTGGCTGGTCATCTTCGTCTTCATCTTCCTGCTGCCCTACGGATTGATCAGCGCAGAGCTGGCCTCGACCTTCCCGGCCGAAGGCGGCATCTACACCTGGGTGCGCATGGCCTACGGCAAGCTCCCGGCGGGTTTCTGGGTCACCACCTGGGAGACAAGGATCACGTCCGCTTTCTCGCGGATCGCCTCGCGGACCACCTCTTCCGAGCTCACCTGGGCCCCCATGTTGATCGCCCGGAAACTCTTGTAGCGCTCAAGGCCGTAGTCCCCCGCGTACCCCTTCATGTTCATGATGGCGTCGATCCCGACGGTATGGGCGTCGCTCTCGATACAGGCCCCAACGGTCGTGATGACCCGACCGAGCTTTTCCTCGATCATATGATCGATGACCTTCATGTTCGGGACCTTCGCCTCCTTCTCCTGGAACCCCTCGATCTCGCTTATGTCCACCTGGTGGCGGACCCGTCCGTAGAGGACGACAAAGGTCATGTGCGAGCCGATGTCCGCGCTGTAGCTGACGTACGGGGTGTCGATCCCCATCTTGACGGCCAACCTCCGCGCGACCTCGTCGGCAAGCGGCCCCGACACATCGGGCAGGGTAAACGAGAGCTGAACGGCCCCGTCCCCCATCGAGTCGCCGTACGGCTTGACAAGCTTGCGAACTGTCTCTTGCTTCATGGTCGTGCCTCAAGAAACGGATTGTAATAGTCCTCGGCCTTCTCGAGGACTCCCTCGGCCCCCTTGCCTCCCTTCGGGTCACGGTGGATGTCGGCAAACATCCCCCGCGAGAGCGCCTCAATGAGCGAGATATCGGCGATCTCGCCGAGCATCTCGTGCGCCTTCGAGAGGACCTCCGCGGCCCGCCGCTGGATGGTCCCCCCTGAGCGAAAGAGATCTCGTCGACGATCCCCTTCATGTTGTTCTTGGCGTACCGCGCCCCGGAAAGAGCCAGGTAGCGATCCCCCACAAAGGGCGTGTGGATCGCCTCGGTGAGGATCCCCAAGAGATGTATTGACTGGCCGGTCATGACCGAGCAAACGTTGAACATCATATCGGTCAGGTGCGTCTGGAACACGTTTCCCGTCACGTGTTTGGTCGGCGGCATGTACTTGATCGGCGCGTCGGGGAAGATCTCCCGGATCATCTGCGCCTGGGCAAGCTCCATGAGGAATCCTCCCTCGACGGTCGGATCGATCTCGAAGGCGTGGCCCAGCCCCATGAGCTGGGCGGGGAGCCCCGACTTGTATGCGAACTCCTCGTTGATGAAATCGCTGGCCAACACGGTGTGCGCCTTTTCAACCGCGTCGGCGGTGGTCAGGTAGTTGTCCTCGCCGGTGTTGATGATAATCCCGGCCTTGGCGTTGATCATCCGGGAGAAATGCTGATCGACGAAGGTGCGGTAGGTATTGATGTTGCGGAAGATGATCCCGTACATCGAGTCGTTGAGCAGCATGTCCAGCCGTTCGAAGGCCGCCGCCACCGCGATCTCGGGCATGCAGAGGCCCGAGGCGTAGTTGACCAGATTGATGTAGCGTCCCTGCTCGGCCAGCACTCGTCCAGCGCCGCGCGCATGATCCTGAAGTTTTCCTGGGTGGCGTAGGTGCCGCCGAAGCCCTCGGTGGTGGCCCCGAAGGGGACGTAGTCGAGCAGGCTCTGGGCGGTTGAGCGGATGACGGCGATGCAGTCGGCGCCGTTGCTCACCGCGCTTCTGGCCTGGGTCACGTCCTCGTAGATGTTGCCGGTGGCGACGATCACGTAGAGGAGCGGGGGCGCGCTCATCGGATATCTCATTCTGAGATCATCTCTTTCCTCCGCGCGTTTTGCGATCCTGGCAAGCCCCGCCTCGGCAAGGGGCCCGATGATCGCCCGGCGCCTTTCGCCCGACAGCTCCGGGACGTCCTTTACCCTGACCTTTCTTTCGGAGATAGCCCGGGCGGCCTCCGTCAGGGTGCCGCCCGTGTGCGCGATGAGATCGGCGCACGAAAGCGCTACCCCCGAGCGTAAGCCCCGCGCCTGCTTTATCGCGTCCACGAGGACGTTCGGGTAGGGGGTCCCGATTCTGTCCTTCCCGTCCAGGCCCAAAAGCCGTGTCACCGCCCGTTCAACGCTGTCCGTCGTATGGGAGCGAATAAACCCCATGAGGTCTTCGGTGATCCTGTCGGCAAGGGTGCGGCACTCGTCGATCACTTTCCCGTCCAGGCCGAGTTTGCTTTCCACGCTATCCCTCCCGCATGATATCGAAAGTCGGAATATTCGGTATTCCCGCCCTCATCCCGTCCAGGAAGGGGAGCGGGCTAAAATCCACCCCCTCGGGGTTATGGGGGTTTATCGTCAACGCAATAACCTTGATTTCCCGCTCCACCTCGATTCTCCCGCCGCCCGCCTCGAACATCGCCTTTGATCTCTCGGAGATGAACAGGCGCGTGGGATCCCGGACGACGACGACCGGGAAAAGACGCTCGGCCATAAGCGATTCGATAACGCCGTCGGACAGGGCCCCCGATATGAAGAGGAAGTCCTTCCCCCGCTTTAACGAATCGACCAGCGTCCTCAGGTCGGTGATCGCCGAGCCTTCCGTCACCTCCCACTCACTCCCGTCGGCGCTCGTGGCAAAGTAGCGGGCGATCCCGCGGGCGTTCGGCGACACACATTGTGTCCGCCTCGTCATGAACAGACCCGCCACATGGCGGGTTTTTGTCACCACCGAGTCTATGTCGGGCCCGAGGATTGCCCCGGTCGCCAGCACGATCCCTTCTGAAACGTCGGGCGTCGCCACGGCCACGCGGTCAAGGGACCCGTCAATAATGACCCGGCGGACCCTATCTTCCTTGATCAGCGTGGACGCAAGCTCTCCCGTCTCGGCCGCCGTGGCGGGCCCCTCGAGGATCACCAGGGTTCGCCGCCGCGCTCCCACAACCACGATCCTTCCGAGGGCCGTGATAAAGCGGGTATCCCTGACCCGGAAGAGCCCCTCGCTATCTGCAAACGATCGCTCGCTCGTAGTGGCCACGATACCCGGAACGATAGTGACACGCGGCTTTTCCCTCCGGGTTATTTCGTCGATCGCCTCGCCGTCTCTCCCCGTGGAGGTAAGGGCAAGCGCCTCGGGTCTTTGTTCGAGGTGTTTCACGAGATAGAGCAGGGTCGTCGTCTTCCCGGTGTTCTTTGCCAGGCCCACTACCGCAATTACCCGGGAGTCCTCTCCCAGGACGAGGTCGATGAGGGTCTCACGCATAGAGCTTCATGAAGATCTCCCTCAACGCCGGGCTTTCCCGGAGGATGTTGAGAGAGATCTCGGCATGACCCTTGGTATACCCGTTCCCGATGATCATCGTCGCGTCCGAGGCGATCCCCTCGGCGCCGAGGGCCGCCTTGGTGAAGCTGGTCGCCATCGAGAAGAAGTAGATGAGCCCGTCGTTCTTTGTGGCGAGTATCGAGCCCATCTCGGTGTTCGGGATGTTGACGCAGTTGATGGTGATGTCGGCCATGCGGCCGCCGGTGAGCTTTGAGACCGCCTTTTCCACCTCGATGGGATTGGTGGCGTTCACCTGGACGACGTGGTCGCAAAAGCCGAGCTCCTTGATCCTTTTGGTGCTCTCCGGGCTGTGACCGGTGCCGATGACCGTCCCGGTGACGCCGGCGCGTCGCCTGGCCTCGTACGCGCACAGCATCCCCGACTTTCCGCCGGCGCCGATGACGAAAACACAGTCGCCGGGTTTGACAAGCTTGGCCGTCTGGGCGGCCGCCCCGGCTACATCGAGGATCGCCAGCGCCACCGACTGGGGCATGTCTTCGGGGAGCTTGACGTAGATCCCGCTTTCAAACAGGATCGCCTTGCCGATGATGTCCACCTGATCACGGTCCGGCCGGATCTCGACGATCTTATCGATGGCAAGGGGGGTCGTCGAGAGGGAGACGAGTGAGGCGATGAAATCCCCCGGCCGTATCTTGACCGTGTCTTTGAGGGCCGGGCCGACCTCGGCGATCGTCCCCATGAACATCCCGCCGGATCCGGTGACGGGGTTATGCTGTTTCCCCCGGTTCTTGACGGTGTCCATGATGATCCGGCCGATCTTTTCCGTGTCATGGCCCGCCTCTTCCTCGATCTGGGTGAAGGAGGCCGAGTCAACGTTGAGGGTTTTCACGTTTACGAGGATCTCGTTATCGTAGATCTCCATGGTATTGTCGATCTTATCCGCCGCCTGGGGGAGCACACCTTTAGGCGCGATGACCCGGTGTGCCCCGTATTTATCCCCTTTCTTCATCACACGCTCCTTTATAATCACCCTGTCGCATTACGACGTCACACGGGGCCGAGAGCACCGCGCGCCGTTGATGGTCGGACATAACTATCTCATATCACACTAAAAATTACTATTAAACAACAAACCGCGGCCTTCTGTCAACCAAATTCATCAACGATGCCCGCTCAAGCCGTTTCCTCCTCGTTCCCCGGATGGATACGCCCATCGAGGCCGTCGGACCTATCATATGCGCGCCCGGATATCGTGCGTCACGCTCAAAAACATGATGATTTTACCTCACTATATCCTTGACAAACCTCAACGTAATGAGTAAATAGGTAAGAATAGAGCGATGGGCCAGCATATCTCCCCTTCACGAGAGAGAAGGATATGCGTGCTATCTGTTATCGCATTGCCGTCTCTGAGATGGACAGGACCATAATAAACGTAGGAGAAGACAATGGAAGACAAGAGTAAAAGGGAAACGACGCAGAGCCAAAAAGACAACGCGCAGGGCCCCGAGAAGGTGGGACGACGCGAAGCCCTGAAGCGCATGGCCAAGGGACTCGCGCTGGTCGGGACGTTGGGCATCACCGCCGTTGTCACTCAGGGTCAGGATCAGTGTACTCCTCCCGTTCCCCCCGGTCTCTACTCAAACAGTTACTATAACTATTCAAACGCCTACTATAACTACTCCAACACATATTATAACTATTCTAACACCTACTACAACTACTCGAACGCATACTATAACTACTACAACAGCGGCGGCTACTACAACTGGTAGTCACAGACAGCACCGGCTCGCGTTGATTGGGGAGGCGATAACTTTGTTCATCGTCTCCCTTCTTGCCTTCCGCACGTTTTGCGTCTCCAGGAAAAGCGGACATCGTCTTCTCCTTTCCGCCCGCATTGGGTACCCGCCTCGAATTGGAGGCAATGTCTATTTTTAGCTGTCTATTGAAAAGCGCTTGAATTATCCCTCCGGCTGTACTATACTTTTAAAAGGAAAATCTCACGATTTGACGGGCTGAGAACTCGTCATCGATACATCTAAAATTGTCTTGCCTGCTTTATTTCGAGAACGCAATAAAACAAGGAGAAGACAATGAAAGATAGACGGGGCACGGAGATACCGAAAGACAAAACCCCGTACGCCGACGAGCAGAAAAGAATCGGCCGGCGCGAGGCGATGAAGCGAATGGCCAAGGGGATTGTATTGATCGGCACCCTCGGCATGGCGAGTATCGTCACCCGGACCGAGGGTGAATGCGCCTATTTTGACCATCACTCCAACACATACGATAATTACTACAATTACTACAACGCAAATCTGTTTTACTACAACGCATATTTCTACTACAACTATTACGACTACTACGATTACCACAACTACTATAACGCATATTCCAATTACGTAAATTATTATGTCAACATATACGAATTCAATCCAGGATTCTACTATTTTGATTATTACCGTGAGCGTGACCGCGACAGTGACCATGACCGAGATCGCGACCGTGATCGAGACCACGACCGCGACAGATACCGCCGCAACAGATGAGCGCGCGGGTCGACGCGGCCACCCCCAGACAAGAATATGCCGGAGCAGACCGCGGGTTATACGCGAGGACACGGGACCTGTGGTTCCATGCCAAAGGTAATCGGCATCCCCCCAGGCTTGACCGGCGATCGTCTTTTCGCCTCACAGCTATAACGTGAAGAGCCGAGGAACGGGTAATGGATGATAGAGAAAAGCGAGGAGCGCCCGCAAACGAAATCCGGGGAGTCGGAAAAGAGGAGAAGATCGGCCGGCGCGAGGCGATGAAGCGCATCGCCAAAGGGATCGCGTTGGTCGGCTCCCTCGGGCTCACCGCCGCCGCGCTCCAGGGCCAGGGCGAGTGCGGATATGTAAACTACTACGTCAACTCATACTATAATTACTCCAACGCATATTATAACTATTACGATTACAGCAACTACTACAACTATTATAACTATTACAACTATAGCAATTCGTATTTCAACCACTTCCACCACTACCGCGACCATCACCATTAACGGGCCCGTGGGCCGAAACGTGACCCCCACAAAAGATCACGTCGGATAACCTCATCAACTTTTCGGTAAGGCAACAACCTGCCGGCGCGTACACCTGTTGCCGACCGCGCGGATCATCGATCGCAAGAACTGCCATGCGGGAGATATCCGATAAAAAAGTCGACCATCAACTAACGTTCGTTTGACATATCCCTCCTTCTGTACTATACTTTTATAAAGATTATCCAAGGAATAACAGCACAAGCGAGGGAAAAGGAGAATAGGAATAGGCGGAACCGAAGACTACACCAGGACAGATCAAGAGCATCGGCACCGTTGAGTATAGAATTGTCTTACCTGCTTTATCGTGGAAACACAATGGAATAAGGAGGGGGCAATGGAAAAAGGAAAAAGGAAGGGGACGCCGATTGAGGAGGGCGCGCAATCCCGTGAGACGGAAGGAATTTCACGGCGTGAGGCGATGAAACGTATGGCCAAGGGTGTGGCGCTGGTCGGGACCCTCGGTCTCACGAGTGCTGTCGTCGGGGGTCAGGGTGAGTGTGGATATGTAAACTACTACGTTAACGTGTATTATAACTATTTTGACTCGTATTCCAATTGGGGCTTCTTTTATTACAACTTCCACGAAGGGTTTGAAGAGCGCGGGGAACACGAAGAGCATGAGGAGCACGAGGGCGGTGAGCGTCGCGGGGGGGGACGGCGTTAGGACAGAGTGACCTGCCCGTGTGCGGTGCTTCACGAAGTTTTCCTTCATGTCGCCCTTCCTGCCCACTCCGCCACAATGTTGGCGGCATGGGGAGGCGCGAGACGGGCGGCTATCCCTTGGCTGGAGTCGTTTCCCGGGGGAGCCTGATATGCCATACCGATTTCGGGGCCGGATTCAATCCGCTCATATTTGACTGGGCGATTATGTACTTGACGGAAGTCAGAGTATGCAGTATATTTTTTAGACTACACGGCTCGTGAAATAGAAAAGAAACGCCGTTCAGGGGTCTAGTATATACGAAGGAATCGAGAAGTTCGAAACATCGCACAGTCTGGTAAGATCGTACTACCTTACTATCGAGTTTGCCCCTCTATGGAATTGAGCAGAGAATAGACAATGAACGACAAAAAGAAGAGCGAAAAGCCGGCCGTCGAGAAGGGAGCTGAGAGCAACGAGAAGCTAAGCCGTCGCGAGGCCATGAAACGAATGGCAAAAGGCATCGCACTGGTCGGGACACTGGGCGTCACGGCCCTTGTAACGCAGGGTCAGGACGAGTGCACCGGCGGTTATAGCAACCTCTATTATAACTATTCGAACGCATACTACAACTACTCCAACTCCTACTCTAACTATTCAAACTCCTATACCAACTATACAGAATTGTACTATAACTATTATAACTACAACAATTATTCCGATTACCAAAATTATTCTGATTACCAGAATTATTACGATTACTACAACAATTAGACTGGTGGATGAAAAGACTCGCTGTTTGTATACCACCGTTCCGTTCCGTTGGGGCGGTTTGGCCGTTTGGTTCGGGCTCATACTCGCCGTAGAACGCGATAATCGCCCGTCCTCATTTTTACCATTCGGGGAGCAACTGTGGCAAACCTCCTGATGACATCCCGATGCGTCCGCTCGTGCCCTTACTGCTTCGCCAAACGTGAGATGGACGACTCCGCCTCGGGCGGCGTTGTTTCCTGGGAAAACCTGATATACCTTACCGATTTCCTGGCCGCATCCAATCAGGATCACATTTCTCTCCTCGGCGGTGAGCCCACACTTCATCCACAGTTCGTCGATATGGTGCTGTTCCTCCTTGAGCGCCGGTTTCACGTCACCGTATTCACCAGCGGCATCATGTCCGACAAACGCCTGGCCGAGCTGGCGGAGCACCTCGCCCCGCTGTCTGCCGAGCGGTTGAGCTTCGTCGTAAATCTCAACAACCCGGTTCAGACCCCCGCACCCGCCCACGAGAAGAGCCGTATCGAGCGGTTCCTCTCTCTGATGGGCCCCTGGTCGACCCCGGGATTCAACATCTATCGGCCCGATTTCGATATCGAATTCCTGTTTGACCTCATCAGCCGTTACGGGATGAGACGGCACATTCGCCTCGGACTGGCATCCCCGATGCCCGGGGTGAGCAGCACATATATCCGCCCGGAAGAGGTCAGAGATATTGCCGCCAGGCTTTATACATTCAGCCCCCTCTTCGATCGGCTGGCGGTCAAGCCGGGGCTCGACTGCGGCTTTCCCCTGTGCGCATTTACCGACGAACAGCTCGGGTGGCTCACACGATATTCCGGCATGTTCAAGTTCGGCTGCGGCCCGGCCGTCGACCTGACCCCCGACCTGAACGTCTACGCATGTTTTCCCCTGTCGGGGTTTCATAAGAGGTCGCTGTTCGAGTTCGACTCCATGCACCAGGTCAACGAGTTCTACATGGGGCTTTTCAACCGTATCCGCAGCGAGACGGCTGGTATCTATGAGGAGTGCGACGGCTGCGTCCACCGCGAGGAGGGGAGGTGTTCGGGAGGCGGCGCCTGCCAGGTGATGAACCGATTCGTGGGTGAAGCACCCGTGAGGCTTGTGGAGATAGAACGTGGGCTTTCCAAACCTTGTTTGTCCGTTTGATCAAGCGCTGATCGCGCGCCTTACCGATCGGGTAATCGTTCCCCGGGTCACGGACCCCTCCCTTATAGTTGACGCCGTGGGTCTTGTGCGCGCATCGACAAACCGCCTCTCCACGCTCATCCTCGACACCGGCCTTCCGGTAGCGGAAATACCCTTCAGCAAGGAGTGGGAAGGCGTGGCCCTGGCGGTCTTCGCCCCCTCGATGGGAAACTTTCGCGGGGTCGCCCGACACATCGAGTTGATCAGGCGCCTCGACCCCACGATCTACCTCCCGGTCGACAGCGGCGAGAACCTCTCGGCCCTTCGCGTACTCTCGTCGGTCGACGTCCGGTGCGCGGCTGTCTTCACGGGGCCCGGCCCGGTCGACTGGGAAGGGCTTTCCGATCTCATGACCTACGCCATTCTCGGAACCGTCCCCCACGCATCGATCGAGCCCTTCGCCTATATCTCCGCCCGGTATCGAGCCGCCGGCTGGGTCAGGTGGGGCTCGGTCTTTTTTGACGATCCGCAGGACTTCTTCCACCTCGACAGAGAAGGGCGCGTGGCGCTGTCGGCCCGGGAGCTCGCCGAGGGAGCCTTCATCGAGGAAGACGTCGAGCGCCTCGACGATATCGCCAGCTACCCGGCCTACCGTCAGCGGATCGGCGTGCCGAAGGACATCTTCCTGGACTATCATCCCTGCTCGCGCTGCCCGGGGTGGCGCCTCTGCCTCGGGAGATTCGCGATCGGGTCGGAGGCACCGGAGGGGTGCGCCTCCTTTTTTAGCGAGATGATCGATCTCCTTCAGCAGTATCGGGGCCGTCAAAAGCAGTCGAAAAAGGAGCTCAATGACAACCGTCATCTTTAAGCCGACCGAGGCCTGCAACGGCAACTGTGTCTATTGTGAGGTGGTCAGGAAGGACCGCGAGCGGGGTGCACGGCTGCCCCAGGAGGCGCTCGAGCGATTCTTCATCAGGATCAATGAATTTCTCCTTGCGCGCCCGGAGGAGCGATTTCAGATCATCTGGCACGGCGGGGAGCCGCTGCTGTTGGGACCGGACTATTTCATGCGGGCCCATGAATACGAGAATAAGCACTGTCCCGAGACAAAAGATCGCATCACTCACGACATCCAGACCAACATCACCCTCTTCACGCGCGAATACGCGGAGGTATTCCGGACAATCGGGATAAGCCGGGTCAGCACGAGCTACGACCCGATCCCGGACGTTCGCGGGCTCGGGATTTCCACCGATTCGAAGGCCTATAATCGCCGCTTCATGGACGCGCTCTCGCTCCTCGACGAGGAGGGTTTCGACTGGGGGATGATCTATGTGGTCACCAAGCTGTCACTCGCGCACCCCCTCGATATCTTCTATTTCCTGACCAACCTCAATAAGACCGGTTCGGTCAAGTTCAACCCGATCTATTTCTACAAGCGGCGGATACAGGAGCTGGCGGTGACGCCCGAGGAGTTCGTCGAGTTTCTCGGCGCGATCTTTCCGGTCTGGTGGGAGCACCGGGAGCGTTTCCAGGGTACCCGGCCTTTTAACTCCTTTGTCGAGGCGATCATTGAAGGGAGCGGCGGCCTGGAATGCGCCGAGTCCGGGGCCTGCGCCGACTCACACTTTTCTCTGGGACCGTCCGGCACCTTTTCCCAGTGCGGTCGCTCCTCGGACTGGGGGCTTTTGGACTACGGTTCGGTCCAGGATCAGTCAATCGAGGCGGTATTCACCCACCCGCACAAGGAGCTATTCCGGTCACGATCACCCCGGCTCAAAGAGGGAGAGTGTAAGGGATGCCGATTCTGGGAGCTGTGTCACGGGGGATGTCCGCTGGACGCCTATGCCGAGACGGGTGATTGGCTAAAAAAATCTCCGCTCTGCGCCTATAGGAAGGGCTTCATCGAAAAGTACTTCGAGCCGATCACCGGGGTGCGCTACGAGCCGGACGCGCCAAGCCGCGTGCCCGAACCGGCGGACGAGCCAGCAGAGCCGAGCCGGGAAGTAAAGAAGATCGTGTCGTTCCCCTCCCCGCCGAAGAATAAACCCGTCTGGATCAATCCCTTCGGCGGACTTGGCGATACGGTGATCCTTTCCAGCGTCCTGAAGGCCGGGCTCGATAAAAACCCAAAAAGAAGGTTCAACGTAGTCGCCCGCACATCCTACGGCGAGCTGCTGCGGGGTCACCCGGCCGTCGACAAGATCGGGAATCCGCCCCCCGGCACTTATGTCGTCTCCACCGCCTATTGGGATCACCCCGACTTCGGCGGCCCCGGCGGGAGGCCCTTCGGTATTCTTTCCCGAATGCTCGGGCTTGATCTTCCTCAAGAGGGGCCCTTGTTCGTCCCGCCACCGATCGAGATCGACGAGCTCCTTGTCTCGCGCATCCCGTTTTCCGGCAGGAACGTCCTGATCTGCCCCTCCTGTTCTTCACCGCGGAAGGAGATGGAACTGAGCACCTGGGAGGCTGTGGTCACCGAGCTATCCGCGCAGGGGGTCTTCGTCGCCCAGGCAGGAAGGCGGCATGATCGCTACGTCCGGGGGGCTTTCAGCCTCCTCGGCGTCACCACCCCGCGTCAGCTCATTGCCCTCGTCTCAAGATTTGACGCCATAGTGGCGACTGACAACTTCATGGGACCCGCTGCGCATCTGGTCGGGAGGCCGGCCGTCGTCCTCTGGGGGCCGACCGACCCGGCAACCTTCGGCTACCCTTCCCAGACCCACCTGTTGGGGCACCGAATCTGCCAGAACCCCGAGGGATGCCTTGCCCGCGGACGGGCGACGCTCTATGCGACCCGCTGCCCCCTCGGGCCGTCTCACTGCATGAACCGGATAGAAGCCAACGCGATCGTCGCGGCGGTGAAAAAAGTCTTGGCGGGCGCCAGCGAGAAAGGAAAGGCGATCGGCACCGGTCCTAAAACGTAATGCACCCCATCCTCTTCACCATCGGCCGTCACCTCGTCTACGGCTACGGTTTTTTCGTGACCCTCGGCTATCTCTCGGGCGTCGTACTCTTTCTCGCGCTCGTCGGCCGTGAGGGGCTCCCCGTCTGGACGGGAGTTGACCTCATCCTCTGGATGCTTCCCTCGGCCCTGATTGGGGCAAAGCTTCTCTTCATCGTAACCAACTGGGACGAATTCGTCATGCAGCCTTCCCCCACCGCGGGCGGCTGGTCCTTCCAGGGGGCGCTCCTCGGGGCGCTCGCCCTGGCCCTTTTCCTTTTCAGGAGGCGGCGGCTTGACGCTTGGCGGTGGCTCGACACCGCAGCGCCGTCGCTTGCGCTCGTCGCCGCAGTGGGCAGGATTGGGTGCCTCATGGCAGGCTGCTGCTACGGCTCCCCCACGAGTCTGCCCTGGGGCGTCGTCTTCACCAAATCGACGGTCGCCCCCCTCAACACCCCCCTGCACCCGACCCAGGTCTACTACCTGATAGCAAATCTCGCCATATGTGTTACGCTGCTGGCGCGCAGGAGGACGGCGGCTTTTCGCGGAGAGCTGATTCTCCTGTTCGTCCTCCTCTACACGACCTCCCGCAGCATAATCGACCCCTTCCGGGGTGGTGTCGAAAAGACCTACCTGTGGGGCACCGTCACCGCCTACCAGATCATCACGATCACCGCGATTATCGTCGTGGCTCTCCTCTACCTCCGAATGAGGGAGAGGAATAAGACGGAAGACCGGATCGCCGATTGACCCGGATGTTCTAACGACTCGGCTCGTTCACCGGCGGCTGGAACTGTCCATCCACGGGGCGCCAGCGGTCCGTGGATTTAGGATCGATATGGTAGCCGATGTCTTTTTCGTCGTCGAAGACGTGAAGGGGACGGAAGGCGTCGTTGTCGGTGATCTCCCAAATATCAAGGTTCGGGTCGTCGTCGAGGTTGGCCCAGGCCCGGGCGAGAAAGGCCGTGCAGTCGGCCGATATAATTGACCATTCGTAGCGGCGGGTCTTTGGCGGGGAAAAATCGAGCACTGCGGGATCCCGGGAAAAGCAGTGATGCGTCGCATAGTAGCTCATCTCGGAGTCATAAAGGGACGCAAGGATATCTTCGGCTTCCTTCTGTTTTGGCTCGGTATAGGCGGATCGAAAAATAGGGATCGTGACGGCGAAAAAACCGACGGCAAGACAGATCAGGACGGCGGCTGCGATGAGTATGAGGGTCCTCGTATCTGTAAACCGGCTCGGTTTCTTGGAAGAATCGAAAGCTCGATCTTTCTTCTGAGGCATGTCAATCCTGCCACGTCCTTCGTTAATCGACCGGTCCGACCATAACGGGTCGGCCGATCGTCGAGCCGCCCTGACGCCTGCCACAAGACAATATCAGCTCTGACCGTTACTCTTGCCCGACTTCGTCGCCCCTACGATCCCCCCTGCCCCGGGCCGGTCTCCCGGATGTAGCGCGTCAGATCATCCCGTGCGGCCTCGGCCTCCGGCGAGAGCTTCTGGCCGCGAAAGGCGATCAACCCCTCAAAGTCGGCGACCCCCAGGAACTCCTCCGCCCCCTCAATCAGGCCCGGGGGGATCTCGTCGAAGTTCCACTCGCGCGTCTTCAGATTGTAGTAGTAATACTTTCCGATGTCCAGCTCGTCGGTCATGATATGGATCATCGGCTTTTCGATGATCTGGATGTAGCAGACCTTGAGGATCTTCATGATTGGGTGTCCTTTCCGTTCGCGGGAACGGTCTGCATCCCCTCGACTCCAAAGACTTCCCCTCGGATGGGCGCTCTGCCTGTCGATGTCGCCGCGACATCGCCGCGACGGATTAATCTCTCTTTGGATGCCTCGGGCATAAAAAAGGGGCGCTCATCGCGCCCCTTTTGGTGGTCATGGACAATCCGTCTATTCCGCGGAGGCCAGAGTCTTTCCCGTTATCTTCTTGGAATAGCCCTTCTGATCTAAGTACTTGGTGATGCCGCCCATGAAGAAGGGCCAGCCCGCACCCATGATCATGCAGGTATCGATATCCTTGGCGTTGCTGACAACACCCTCATCGAGTATCATGCGGCACTCTTCGACCAGCGCCGTCAGGAAGCGGTCCAGCACGTCCTGCTGGGTGAACTTCTTGCTGCCGCGCGGCCAACCCTTCACGACGTCCGGATCCTCGTTGCCGTTCCAGTCGTAAACACCCGGTTTCTTGAGTTCGACCATCTTCTTGAAGCCCGGAGAGATGTAGAAGCGGTTCCCGAAGGCCTTCTGCAGCGTCTCGGCGACATGGAGCGCCACAGGGGGGCCCACCAGCGCTAACAGCGCGAACGGGCTCATGGGGAAGCCGAGGCTCACGCAGTAGCCGTCGATCTCCTTGAACGAGTTATTGCTCTCGTCGATGATCTTCATGATCTCGCCCATCCAGCGGGTGAGGAGCCGGTTGACCAAAAACGCCGCCGAGTCCTTGACCAGGATGGAGGTCTTCTTGATCTTCTTGCCCATCGCAAAGGCCGTGGACAGCGTCACATCGTTGGTCTTGGCGCCCTTGACGATCTCGAGTAGCGGCATGACGGCCACGGGGTTGAAGAAGTGGAAACCGACCACGCGCTCGGGGTTCTTCAGGTCCTTGGCCATCTCGGTGATGGAGAGCGAGGAGGTGTTGGTGGCCAGGATGGTCTCGGGCTTGATGTGCGACTCCACCTCGGCGAAGACTTTCTTCTTGAGGGGCATCTCTTCCAGCACGGCCTCGATGATGTAGTTGCAGTCGCCGAAGTCCTTGTAGTCCAGCGTTCCCTTGACCAGTGATTTCATCCAGATGCCCTTGCCCTCATTGACCTTTCCCTTCTTGACGAGCTTATCCACTTGGTCATGCACGTACTTGAGGCCCTTGTCGACGAATTCCTGCTTGATATCCTTGATAACGATGGGGCACTCGTAGCGCTGCAGGAACAGGGTTGCGATCTGCGCGCCCATGAGCCCGGCCCCGATAACGCCGATCCTGGTGATCTTGGCGGGGGGAACTTCCGGCACGCCGACCGGCTTTTTGGCCCGCCGCTGCACGAGGTCGAAGCTGTAGACGCCGGCCCGGCACTGATCGCTGATGATCAGGTCTCCGAGCGCCTTGCTCTCTTCGTCAAAGCCCTTGTCCAAGCTCCAGTCCTTGCCGCCCTTGATGAGCTCCAGCGCCCGGTAGGGGGCGATCGCGGCTCCGTGGACCTGGCCGTCGATGAAGTCTTTTGTCTTCTTGTACAGCTCGTCGAAGCCCGCCCAGTCGGCGGCCTTCCGGTCGATCTTTACCTTACCCTCGATAATGTCGACCAGTAAATCAAAGGACATATCGTAGAACTCACCGTTGGGGAATATCTTGTCGGCGATGCCAAGCTCTACCATATCCTTGGCTTTGATCATCTTGTTGCGGTTAAGTGGATTGTTGATGATGATCTGGATCGCCTTTTCCGGTCCGATCAGCTTGGGGAGCAGCTGGGTGCCGCCCCATCCGGGGACGAGACCCAGGAAGCACTCCGGCAAAGCCGCGATACCGACGGCGTCGGAGACGCTGCGGTATTTACAGTAAAGTGCAATCTCCATCCCTCCGCCCATGATGGCGCCGTTGATGGCGGCAAGCGTCGGGAACTTGAAGTCGAGGATCTTCTTCATCGCATCGTGGCCGGCCTTACCGGTCATATAGCCGTCGTCGAAGTTCTTGATGTCGGCGGTGCCGTCCAAATCCGCGCCGACGGCGAAGATGAAGGGCTTACCCACGAGCATCATTCCCTTCACATCCTTTTCCCCGTTGATCTTGTTTATCGTCTCCGTTAGTGAGGTCAGTCCTCCGAGGCCGAAGGTGTTGGGTTTGGTGTAGTTCTCGCCGTTGTCCATCGTGACGACGGCGATTTTTCCCGCACGGGATTTATTAAACGTCACATTGAATTTCGTGACTAATTCTTGATAGGCCATCTCATTACCTCCAGAATGTCAGCATGTTAGTGATGAATTAGGCCAGGAGGTTTTCGCAGAAAACCGTCCCGCCCTGCCCGAGGCCGACACACATTGTGGTCATGCCGTACTTGACGTTCTTCCTTTCCTGGAATGCGTGCATCAAGTGAATCATCAGCCGAATTCCGGAGGAGGCCAGCGGATGCCCGAAGGCGATGGCGCCGCCATAGATGTTCATCCGCGGATCATCCACGACCTTCATCCCGAACTCATTCATGAAGGCGATCGCCTGAACGGCGAATGCCTCGTTGAGCTCAATCAGCCCGAAGTCTTCGAACTTCATGTTGTAGTTTTTCAGGGCTTTCTTGGTGGAGGGGACGGGGCCGTATCCCATGATCTTGGCGGGCACACCCGCAAACGCCCATCCGAAGATCTTGATAACCGGCTTGAGACCGAGCTCTTTGGCCAGATCGGCCGACATGAGGATCGCACCCGCCGCGCCGTCGTTGAGGCCGGAGCTGTTGCCGGCAGTGACCCTGCCGCCTTCGCGGAAGGGGGTCTTGAGCTCGCTCAGACCCTGCATGGTCGTCTCGGGCCGGGGCTGCATGTCCCAATCGGCGCGGGTCCACCCGTCCTTGGTATAGACGGTCATGGGGACCATCATCTTGGCGAGCATACCGTTGTCAAGCGCCTTCTTTGCCTTCTGCTGGCAGAAAAGGGCGTACTCGTCGCACGTCTCTTTCTTGATCTCGGGGAACATGTCGTGAAGGTTCTCGGCCGTCTTTCCCATGTTGATGTCGTCGACGGTCACGATATTTTCCTGGAAGAGTCTCGGGTTCGGATCGGCGCCCGCGCCCATCGGGTGGTGCCCCATGTGCTCCGCGCCTCCGGTGATGACGCAATCGGCCGCGCCCATGGCGATCTGGCCGGCGCCGTAGGTCAGGGCCGTCATGCCGCCCGCGCACATCCGGTCGACGGAACATCCGGCGGTGGAGATGTCGAGGTTCGACGTAAGGACGGTCGTCCTGCCCATGGTGATTCCCTGGTCTCCCACCTGCGTGGTGGCGCCCCAGATGTTGTCATCGATCATTTCAGGCTTGATCTGCGGATTGCGATGGAGCAGCTCGTCGATGACCTTCGTGACCATGTCGTCGGCGCGGGTGAGCCAGAAAAAGCCCTTTTCCCCTGCTCTTCCGAAGGCGGTACGGATACCGTCCACCATAACCACATCCCGTAACTTCTGAGCCATTGCTTCCTCCTTATTGTTTTCGATAGCTTATTTTGGAATATCCTATCGTTTGGTGAGCGACGCTAACTAAAAGAAAACACATGACATATTATCTACTCCCCGTAGCCGGTCCAAATACTGAATGAATATACATTCATTTTTTTTAAAAAGCAAGGATATTTTTCGCGGTGAGTGTTTTTTTCGATCGGGGCAACATACGCGATTCGCTGCCCTCGACGTGTCCTCGGGGTAGAACTCGGCTCGGTAGTGAGGAGTGGATGGGCGTTTCTGTGACGCGGTCGGGGAGCCGTGCCTCCGCAAACTGTCGCCCTACAGAAAACAAAACCCCCGTTTCTGTCGAAACGAGGGTACCCGGCACGACGTACAAGAGGAACCGATCAGTCCTCTGTGGTGCTCTTGGCGGGTTTGTCGGCGGCGGACACGGCACTCTTCTCGGCCGGCTTATCCGTTGCGGCCGCCTCCTTCTTGGAGTCTATATCTTTCATGCGGTTCTTGAGGTCTGTCCGCTTCCCGTTACCGGAGCCGTTGCCCTTCTTGGCGTAGTCCGTTGCGTACCAGCCGGTCCCCTTGAGTACAAAGCTCGTGCTGGACATCACCTTGGCAAGCGAGCCGCCGCACGTAGGGCATTTCTTCAGCGGCGGATCGGACATCTTCTGCATCGCCTCGACGGTCTTGCCGCATTTCGTGCATGAATATTCGTAGATCGGCACAGGTCACCTCCAGGACACAGATAATCTATATATAATATAACTATTTACGCGATAATTTCAAGGAAAAAATGATGCCGCTTTCGGTTGATCGTCCCAGAACGCAACGACCGCCGGGATTCCCAACGACTCCTCCGCGCCTTTCCATACCCTCTTCCCCTCAGGCGACCCACCACGACGCTACCGACCGTCACGCCGATATTCCCGGGCAGGAAGTGCCGACAGTACTATTAAGGTCCAGATAAAGATTGTCGCCACATGACCGAACGTCCAATATCCAATTTCCCTTGACACTAAAAATCTCCGGTGATACGGTATCTGAAAACGACCGGGCGTCGCTTTCCTTCCCCTCAACAGGAGTCACCCATGGACTTCGTCGGGCAATACCCCAAGGAAAAAATCATCGAGCTCTTTCGTGACCACGTCAACTCCGGCAAGGCCGACTTCTTCAAGCAGATGGGGATGGACTTCGTCTTCGGACGCCGGGAGGGGATCTACGTCTGGGACGTGTCGGGGGAGAAAAGAATCATCAACTGCCACTGCAACGGCGGCGTCTTCAACCTCGGCCACCGCAACCCCCGGATCATCAACACGATGACGGCCGCCATGAAAGAGCTCGACATCGGAAACGGCCACCTGATCAGCGAAGCGCGCGCGCTGTTGGCCCAGCGCCTCGCCGAGCTTGCCCCGGGCACGGGGCTGACCCGCACCTGTTTCGGCAGCGGCGGTGGGGAGGCGGTTGACTTTGCGATGAAGCTTGCCCGCGGCTATACGAAAAAATACAAGGTCATCAGCGCCAAAGGCGGCTACCACGGGCACACGGGGCTTGCGCTCGCCGCCGGCGACGAGAAATACCGCGCCCCCTTCGGGCCGCTTTCTCCCGGGTTTTCCCAGATACCCTTCGGGGATACCGAGGCCATGGAGAAGGCGATCGATGCCGAGACCGCGGCGTTCATCGTCGAGACGGTGCCGGCCACGCTCGGCATGCCGATCCCGGACGACGATTATTTCCCCCAGATCAGGGAGATCTGTACCAAGAAAGATGTCGTCTTCATCGTGGACGAGGTTCAGACGGGCCTCGGGCGCACCGGCAAGCTCTGGGCGATCGAGCACTTCGGCGTTGAGCCGGACATGATGGTGACGGCAAAAGGGCTCTCGGGCGGGATCTTCCCCATCTCGGCCACGATGTTCAACGAGAAATACGAGCGGTTCTTCCTCGAGACCGACCCCTTCATCCACGTCTCCACGTTCGGTGGGGCGGAAGTCGGCTGCCCCGTGGCGCTGGAGGTCCTGGCAATCTCATCGGATCCGGCCTTCCTGAAGAATGTCTCCAAAACGGCGGAGATCTTCAGGAAGGGATTTGCGAGGCTCAAGGAAAAGCACCCCGAGATCCTCGTCGGCCTGCGCCAGCTCGGCCTCATGATGGGTATCGAGATGGTCAACGAATACTGCGGCCCGGCGATGTCGCTGACCTGCTACAATAACGGCATCCTCTCGGTCTACGCCAACAACGACAAGCGTATCAGCCAGCTCCTCCCCCCGCTCATCATCACCGACAAGGACGCAAGCGAGATCCTCGAGCGGGTCGACGCGGCGCTGGGCGACGCCAAGAAGATGCTCGGGCTTGCCAAATAGGCGGGCGGCCGGGAAACGTCCGTGCTCCGGGAGAATAATGGCTATCGTACATCACTTCCCCGATTTCATGAAAAACCCGTCAAACGCCGTCGCCTCATCGTCCCAGAGCCCGGGAGTCCAAGGGTACGTCTTCGACGGCGCCGACGGAAGCCAGATGGCCTTCTGGGAATGCCGGAAGGACGGCGTCTCAGGCGAGCATACGCATGACTTTGACGAATACTTCGTTGTCCTGGAGGGCCGCTATACGCTGATTATCGACGGAGAGAGAATCAGAGGTTACCCCCGGCCGGGAATATCACATTCCGAAGGGCGTCCCCCACGCGGGGGAGTTCATCGCCGGGACGCGGACGATCCACGCCTTCGGGGGCCGGAGGGCCGAGCGGAGCCGCTGACGCGAGAAAGCGACGCCGCCCAGGGCGCGCACGCAAAAAGAATATCTTCCGGCATATATATCCATATGTCACAATAGTCATAAGGAGTCATTTTCATGAGCCGTCTGACGATCGATAAGAAGCTGCTGACCTCGTTTGAGGAAGGGCTTGACCCCCGCCATCCCGACAGGAGCAAATTCCCGCGGAGGTGCTGGGCTACGGCGAGATGTCCACGGTATTTGCGGTCGGCGCCGAGGGACACCGCGATCTCGCGTACAAGCGGATGCCGATTTTCCGGACGAAGGAGGAAGTTACCCGGTACGAGGGGATCTACAACGAGTATAACGAGATCCTCCAAAAGAAAGTGGGGATCGCAGGTGCCGCCGTTCGACTCGACGGTCG
Source organism: uncultured delta proteobacterium (assembly GCA_963792965.1). Classification (GTDB taxonomy): domain Bacteria; phylum Desulfobacterota; class Zymogenia; order Zymogenales; family Zymogenaceae; genus CAWBYW01. The sequence continues at coordinate 20,521 of CAWBYW010000036.1, forward strand.
TCACAACAAAAAGCGGCAGGCTCGTGATGTTCGATGTCCAGAAGAAGCTTGAGCCCGCCTCCATCGGGAACCGCACCATCCATATCGTGAACGAGGATCAGGTCCTGTTGATGGTGCGCCTTGTGCTGCGTGAGCTCAAGAAGGTCTGGGTTTTCAACGCGAAAAAGACGGGCATCGAGATCGGCATCGACGGGCAGATATCCAACTGGTCGATCGTCGGCTTTGACCCGAAAAAGCCCGCGGTCACCGAGAAAACGAAATTCGTCTACTTCGACACGAGCACCCCGTTCATCAAGAAGAAAGGCGTCGAGCAGCTGGACCCCGAGCTCTTCCTCAGGGCGGCCCCGTCGTTTCTGGTCTGGCTCATCCGGTGGCTTTTCTTGAGCCGATGTGATGACGCGCTACTACGATTTTCACCTGGTGGCCGTCGATCTCGTCGCCAATTTTTACAAGGAGCAGCGGCCCGAGCTGATCGGCCGCCTCGTCGGGGTGGTCAACGACTTCTTTGCGACCGAGGCAAAGGAGCTCGGGATCCAGCCGATCACGGAAAAGGAGGTCGCCTCGTACTACAAGGAGGACGCCTGGATCTGGCGGCTCTGGCTCCTTTTCAGGAGGATCGACCGGTTCCTGAAGACGCGGATCCTCATGAGGCCGTACCCGTATATCCTGCCGGGGAAAATAAAACGATGAGTGCCCCGCCCCTTCCACCGTCATTGCGAGCGCAGCGAAGCAATCCCCCGACTGCCTCCGCGGACGGGAGATTGTATCGTCGATTTGCTACCTCGCGATGACACTTCGAACCCCGCTCGGGGAAATGCTTGATTACATAAACCCGATAGTAATAAGGTTAGGAAATGAAAGATTTTAAGGACAAGATCGTTTACGTCGTCGGCGGCTCAAGCGGCATCGGCCTGGCCGCGGCCGAGCTCTTTGCCGCAAAGGGCGCGCATGTCTGCATCTTTGCCCGTAACGAGGAGCGGCTGGAGGCGGCGTGCGTCGTGGTCGGTGGGCGCGCGGCCGGAAAGCGCCAGCGCATCGCCTCCTATTCGGTGGACGTTGCGAATAACCGGCAGGTCGAAAAGATCATGGCGCACGCGGTCAAGGAGTTCGGCGCCCCGGACGTGCTGCTCAACGCCGCCGGGCAGGCAACGCCCCGGAAGTTCGAGGAAGTGACCTACGAGCAGTTCGACGAGACGATGCACATCAACCTCTACGGCACCCGCAACACCGTCGCCGCGCTCCTGCCCGCCATGAAGGCGCGGGGAAAGCCGCCATCGTCAACATCTCGTCTATCGCGGGCTACATCGGGGTCTTCGGCTACACGGACTACAACGCCAGCAAGTTTGCCGTCCTCGGCTTTTCCGAGGCGCTCCGCTCCGAGCTGAGGCAGTACGACATGGAGGTTTTCGTCCTCTGCCCGCCCGACACCGACACGCCGGGCCTCACCATCGAGAACCAGACCAAGCCCCCGGAAACAAAGGCGGTGACGGCCGGGGGCGGCCTCATGAAGCCCGAGGCGGTGGCGGCCGCGATGATCCGGGGGATGGAAAAAGGGAGATTCATCACCGTGCCCGGGTTCGAGGGGAAGTTCTCGGTGCTGGCCCAACGGCTCATCCCCGGCTTTGTGAGGTGGACGCTGGATCGTACGATCGCCGAAGGCCCGGAAGGGATCACGATAAACCGAAGACAACACCCAATCCGACGACGGAAGGCGGAAGAGCGGATGGATTGCGCCGATGTAACTTTGCCATGTTATTGGCAGGCTTTTGGCTGGTCAGTACCACCCCGGACGTAACATTCTGATTTCGAAGGATGATACCATGAAGGCGGAACCAGACAGTAAGCAGTGAGGGTATGGATTAGATAGAAGACTGGCAAATAGTCGAGATGGAGAATGGGAAATCATCGAGGAATGGGGCGGCTTTTTATGCGTTCACAGAGACAATTCTAATCCATTCCCAGCAGTCCTGGTAGTCAATGACAAGAAACTTTCTGATGGTGAAAATAGGCTGACATCGACATAAGTAATCTAAATCTCGTGAATGGTTTAATCCATCCTATGGCCATTGTCTTTAGGTACCAAGACCCCCAGCATTACTATTTCTCCGGGAATGGGCAGTTATCAAAGAAAATTCGTGATCAGAAAGCGAGTCCCTGTCGGAACACGTATCTCAATGTATGAGGATCCCCGTCTGAGATCAGAGAGGTAAGTACCTATTCAATAATACTAAAGCTATGGGAGAGAATCGAACTGTACCTTAACAGCGGTCGTGATGTGGGAATTAAAGTCCTTGAGGCAACAGATGCTCAAGAGCCATTCTACGACCATGGGGACATAGGGATAAAGGTGCACCAAAACCAGGATGGTCAGAATAGAAAATGTGTACTATAGACCTATAGAGCCAAAATGCTTTATTACTATGCCCTTTAAAGATCGCAGACTAAAT
>CAWBYW010000037.1:0-43531 GCA_963792965.1 uncultured delta proteobacterium
GACCCCTTTGCCCCGCGGCTCTTGCCGTATAATTCGAGATGTGTTATTCTTATTTCGTTTAAAAAACGTCGGGCAGGAGCAGAAGCATGAAAAAAAATCGTTTAGGCAAGACCGGGCTCATGGTTTCGGAACTCGGTTTCGGCGGGATCCCCATTATGCAGCTGGATGTAAACGATGCCGCTAAAATGGTCCGGTATTGTTTCGATCGCGGCGTCACCTTTTTCGATACGGCAAACATGTATATGGACAGTGAAGGAAAAATCGGGCAGGCATTGGAAGGCGTGCGCGACCGGGTCGTCATCGCCACCAAGACGCTGGAAAGATCCAGGGAAAAGGCGGCCGAACATATCGCCAACAGCCTTAAGCAGCTTCGCACCGATTACATAGACCTCTTTCAATTCCATAACCTGTCCGAGGAATCTGCATTGGAAACAGTGCTGGCCCCCGGCGGCGCCATGGAGGCGGCAACGGAGGCGAAAGTTAGGGGCCAGATCCGGCATATCGGGTTCAGCGCCCATAACAAGGACGCGGCCCTCAAGGTCGTTCAAACCGGGCTGTTTGAAACCGTTCAGTTCCCCTTCAACTTTCTGGAGACCCAGGCCCTTGAAGCCTTGCATCCGGCGGCCCTGGAAAGAGACATGGGCATCATAGCCATGAAACCTCTGGGCGGCGGCATGCTCGAGCGGGCCGACCTGTGTTTCAAATTTCTCCAGCAATACCCGAACGTGATACCCATACCCGGGGTATCCAACAAAGAGGAATTCGACCAGATCGTGGCCCTGTACGAAACGCCGCAACCGCTGACCGACCGGGACCGGCAGGACATGGAAGGCATACGTGAACAACTGGGAGAATCGTTCTGCCGGCGTTGCGGGTATTGCCTGCCCTGTCCGCAGGGGGTGCTGATCAGGGAGGCCCAGATGTTTCCGGCCATCGTGAATCGCATGTCGCTCCGGCAGACCCTGGCCTTTATGAAAGTTCCGATCGCAACGATTGAGAAATGCGTCGAATGCGGCGAATGCGAAGAGAAGTGCCCGTATGACCTGCCCATCGTCGAGATGCTCAGGGACCATGCGGAACGCTACCGGGAGCTCGAGGCCTCGCTGAAATAAAACAGATATAAGAGCCGTCCCCGAAAAAGGACAATGGGACTGAGCGTCATTGCGAGGAGGCCCGTGTGGGGCGATAGGCGGACACCACATGTGGTGTCCCTACGGATGCTAAGGACGTTTCGAGTTCTTCCCTGTCGGGGCCCCCAAAAGGCCCGCCTTTTGGGGTGATTTTCGGGGCCCCCATGAAGCCTGCTTCATGGGGTGATAAGGCCGACGCGGCGGGGATACACCGGGGTACGGCCCACCGGTGCTGCTGGGCCCCCTATCAGAAGGGCGTCCTGTTGAGGAAGGGAAACGGAAATGGGCCGGTACGGTATTTTGTTATCAACCGGGATCGTTGATACATTTGTAGGGGCGGCATTCATGCCGCCCGTCTTACATTCACCGTCATTGCGAGGGCCCGAAGGGGTGTGGCAATCTCAGCTCGGATGGGAGGTAGAAAGTGACAACGAAAGACTTGACCCCTTTAACGGATACTAACCATAGGATTCAAACGGAGACCTGACTCCTATTATTCTCCGACCCCGCTTTCTGGGTGGCGTCTTTACCTTTCTTCTTCTTCTTTCCCCCAAACTTAAAAGAAAACCTAAGCTGCTTCATGAGGAAGGAAGGAAAGCCCTCGGGTTCAAACCCTATACTCTCAAACTCCTTAATAATACCGTCAATTTGCTCTTCTATGGAGACTATACTTTTATAGGATAAATTAGGCTTCGTCATAGGCAAATCATATTTTCGGATATTGAGATAGAGAGCGAAAACAGATGAATAAAACGATGCCGTTGACATGTCAATCGAAAAACCATTGTGTATAAAGGCAAGCACACTTTTTCTTAGCTCAATTAGTGATGGTCTAATAAGAGCCACTATTCCTTCTGATTCTGCTATTTTTCCTATTTTCTCTTCTTCTGATAACCCTGCAATCTCGATTGCCTCTAGGGTTCCAGCAATAGTTAGTTTTGATTCTCTTATCGAAAGGAATAATGGGTTTATATAATTTATTCTAAAATCCTCGGTCTTCTCTACATGACTAAGATATCTAGTCAAGAATGCTCCCACGATTGCCCCACCTAATCCCGCAACAAGTACGCCAATTATGGGTAATCCAACTGAGATCAACGTTTTCAATAGGTCATATGTTTGATCAGGAGTCATGTCAATACTATTAAGAATCAGTAAGATGGCCCATAATTTTACTTCTCGCATTCACCCCTAGCAGATGGCACTTCTTGGAAGGGAATCCCCGCGATCTCAGCTTTATTCTGCATATTTATATCTGACGTAACTATAAAAACCCTTGCACCAAGATTACCTCGTATGACTTCCAGAGCTGTAGCTAAGAATCGATCATCTGGTATGGTCGGATCAAGCCATGACAGAGTTTGCGTCATGTTTGGTTCCACCGCAACAGCGCCAAGCGATATAAGACCATTCACAATTACGACTCCCTCATTTAGGGAACCTCGCCGCCGATACTCTTTGATCTTCCGGACTATCTTTGCTGCCTTATCGCGTACTTCTTGAGTTTTTCTGCCGTTATCTTTTAGATCATCGAGTTCAGAAAGTATAGTTGGTGTCAGGATGATCGTGTAATGACTGGTATCTTCAAACCGCCAGTCTTCAACATCTGGATTGCCTATCATGGCGGAGGTGTCGGGGATTGCCAGCGTGTCGTCCGAAGAGGCTTCCCAGTAACTCTCGATTGTATTTATAATTTTATCAATTGATTTCCGAAAGTCGTTAATAGCACCGTCCATTGTCTTACGCCAGGTCAGCCCTTCTTGGTTCACCATACTTCTGACTATTTCCAGGTCATCTTTCAAGTCGGCCTGAGGAGTGGAGGGTAGATTCCGCGTCAGCGTGCGAACAAGTTCAGAAAATCGATCGACCTCCGTAAGCAATCGAGTCTGAATTTGCTTCCCTCCTGTCGGCAAGTCATTCCAGACTTCCCAGTATTGTCTTGATACAGTAGTGTTAACTTCCATCTTATGCATTCCCGAAAACTCCTTTAGTAATCGGACCCCGTCATCGCAGATTCGTTCTGCTCGACCACGGAGGACATCCAGCATTGTATTACTCATGGTAAAACCACTTCTCAAGTCGGCTTCAAACTCATGTTCAAAGATAAGACCGCCTCTCTTTCTATATCATGTCTTGTACTTGTCTTGGTCTTGAGAACAAAGCTCAATACATCTATTAATCCAATTCTGATACCAATACCAGACACCTTGCACATCAACTCCAAAACCTTTGCTCGGGTTCTTCGCATCTTCTGACTGCCACATCCGCACATGTTCAGGAAACACGCGGAAGCGGTTGAATCCGGCTATTTGGACTGCCGCGACAACATCTTTGGCCCGGAACTTGGGTTTTTCCACCTCCTTCTTCACCCAATACTCTTTGTCGATTGCCTTAGCAAGCTCTGATTTCGGGTCAATGAACTCGATGACCTTGTCAGCGTGCCCTGGCCGGTTGACCATTTTTCTCTTGAATAGTAGGCGGAAAGAGTATTTAGGACTATTGTATTCTTCGTGCGTCAGCGCGCCGTCGAATTCAGCGATATACATCCGCAGTCTCTCAGGTATAACGGCCTCCGGTCTACCTCCTCCAATTTGCTCTTCGGTAAGCTCCATGAACTGTATAGAGTAGGTTAGTTGTTGATCGATACCAAGCCTTTCTCCAAATAGGTGCTTTAGATAGTGGTTATAATTCAATGCGCATGCTTGGTAGCGACCGCTTAGGTAGGAATCTAACGCGTGCGTCATTTGATGCTCAATCTCGTGTCGAAGACCAATAAGAAACTGAAGGTTGTTAACCGCTTCTTTGTCAATCGGGCACCCGCTTTGGCTAAGGCATCTCTCTAGCTCCCAGTATTTGTAGGCGCCATGCTTGGTACGCTTATAGACTTTTCGGGACCTACCCTGTCTATAATATCGGTATTCGATTTTTCTTTCACGAAAATACGCATGCAGCAAATAGGTCCACGCAATGATCATAAGCACAATAAATGTCTCTGACTTAAATTGTACCTGGGGATCATTGAATACACGTATGGCTGTCAACGCTGCCTCACGTGACTTCGAGATCAGTTCAGCTTTCATAGATCCGATGGACCGCTTTCTTACTCTCATACTACTGCACTAAATATAGCGTGAAGGTAATCGGCCGGTCCGGAGTATCTCGTCGCGGTCACGCCCTTTTTTCCTGGTTCTCCCTCATCTTGGCCATGTTCCATAACGAGAACCCGATGAAGAAGCCCTTGGCTATGAAGTAATAGCCCATCCCATTGCAGATGGTAAACATGATATTCCCCTCGCCGCTGGCGGGTTTCGCCATCGCCAGGTATATTCCTGCCCCCACGCACAAAGCGCCGGAAAGGACGGCCACTAATTGCGTGAAAAAATACTTGGGGTCTTTATATCTATTACCTACTACTTGGGGACCGCTTTCTTTATGCGGAGCCTCGGCCTGGATATTATCCCCGGGAAACGCCCGGACTTCGGGGATGGTAATGGGTTGTTCCTCCATCTTTTGCGCCTGGGGAAACACCTCTCGCTTAACGAAGATGCCGGTCTTGCACTTGGGGCATGAGACGTTCCGGCCTTCTTCGGGGACGAGTTTATCCGCGATATTTCCTGAAAATCCACAGTTAGGGCATTTGACCTGCATCTCCAAGCCTCATCTTAAAGGGTGTGTCGATCTCTCGCAGCCATCCTCTCGTCCGGTTTGTTCGCGGCCCGCTCGCTGTGCAAATAAAAAGGCTCAGGGCGGCGCGGGCAGGTCAGTATCGACCCGCGTCAGCATGAGCCTCTAGAAAGGACAGTTTCATTTTCTAACCGCCGTTACCCGAAGGATAAATCCACGCGTAACGGTTGTCAAGTTTTTTCTATTGATTTGTCGTCAGGAGGGAGAATAGGCGGCAGGTCTGCCGTCCTTATTTCCCCAGCGCCTTGTTGAAGAAGAAGAGGTACGCGCCGAGCTTCTGCAGATCGTCCGGGCCGGAGTACCTCAGCGCCGTCATGCCCGACGAGTTGTCGATGGAGCCGGAGGCGATGCGTCCGATGGACCAGCCCGCGGCGTCCTCGACCGTGCCGTTGTCGCGGATGCGCCCCACGGTCCACCCCGACGCGTTTTCGATCGTGCCGTCTTCCCGGACGCGTCCTATCGTCCAGCCGGACGAATCCTCGACGTTCCCGTTATCCCGGATGCGCCCGATCGTCCACCCCGTCGCGTTCTCGATGGCGCCGTTGGTCCGGATCCTCCCGACCGTCCGTCCCGAGGGGTCCTCGACCGTGATGTCGGACTGCGCGAGCGCCGGGGCCGCGGCCGCGAGCATGAAAAGGACAAAGATCCATATCGTCCGCCGGCGCATCGTCACTTCCCCCAGAATGCCACGATGTTAACCGTAAAGTCGGGCACCGTGAAGTCTATCTCGCGCGTGTATCCCTTCGGGTCGCCCCCCACCTCGATCGGCTCATCCCTGGTAAACGTCAGCCTGACCCCGTCGGCCAGGAAATCGACGATCTTGTGGCTGAAATAGGTCCCGGACCAGAACCCCTGGATGTGCCTGATGGCATCCGACACATCTAAGTTGGCGATCCTCAGGTTCATCATCCCCGGCACTCTCCCCGCATAGGGGAAGGCGCGCAGCGCGTAGCCGAAAAAGGGGATCGTGCCGGCCGCGACGATCGCGGCGGGCCCGTGGTAGATGACCTTGCTCGTCCTGTCGGTGATGGGGAAGTAGTTCCCCTTCCGGTCGGGCTTGAGGAGCCGGCTTCCGGTAAAGGTGACCTCCACCTCGAGGGCTTCCGCGCCCCGCACGAACCGCGGGACCGTCTTCACGGCGGAGGCGCAGATATAGCCGAAGAGGTTTTTCATGAGCGGGGAGATAAACGATCCGTTCAGCTCGCGGTTGAGCTCGTAGTAGTCGTTGAGGATCGCGGCGTCCCACCCCACGCCCGCAAAGGGACAGAGGAGGTCGCCCACCTGGACGAGCGGGTAGGCGGAAATGGAATAGTAGCCACCGTTTACGACGCGGGAAAGCTGCGCCAGCCCCCCCTTGACCCCCACCGCGTAGGTCCAGGCGTTGCCGGTCCCCATCTTGAGGATGCCGATGGGCGGCACGGGAAAGTCAAGGCCTGCGAGCTGAATCTTCCTTATGGTGGAGACGGTCGTGACGATCGTCCCGTCGCCCCCGCCGCAAAAGATCATGTCGAAACCGCCCTCCAGTATCTCACGGACGGCCTGTTGCGCCTCCACGATCGTACCGGTGGCCCAGATCTGTTTCTTCGGCACGATGCGCGCGATGTTCGCCTCCAGGAGACCTGTATAGCGGCGGGCGTTCTTGTTGAGGATGACCGCGACTCTCTTTTTCTTTCGGGACACCATCGATATCTTCTCTGATAAACGTTTAGCACCAAAAAGTGCCGTGAGTCCCACGGGAACGGCCCCGCCGGCGACAGTCGTACAATCGTAGGCGATTTCCGGGGGGGTGTCAAACGAAATCTCCGTGACGGGGCGCGGCGCGGCCGGGGTCCATCCGCCGCGCACGGAGCGGGCCCGGCTGAACTTTTGGGGCCCTTCACATAAATCTTGACTGTTCTTAGTTAATCGTAATAGTATGCAATTTCAATGGAAGGAGACAGCGCGCACAACGGAAACACGGTAAAGATCGCGGGCATCCAGTTTGCCACTGTCGACGACGTCGACAAGAACGTCGCGCGGGCAAAGGAGCTGTTGGCGCTCGCCCACGAGCGCGGGGCCCGCGTCGCGTCGTTTGCGGAGCTCTTCTCGTCCCCTTGGTTTCCGGTCCAGACAAACGCCGACCCCACCCCCTTTTCCCAGACCGTCCCGGGCCCCCTCGTCGAGGAATTCTCGTCGCTTGCCCGCCTCTACGAGATGGTGATCGTGCTGCCACTGTGCGAGGCGAAAGGGGCCGCGCACCTATAACGCGGCGGCAGTTATCGACGCCGACGGAAAGCTCCTCGGGACGTACCGGAAGGTGCACGTCCCCCAGATTCCCCTCTGGTACGAGCGGGACTGCTTTACCCCCGGCGACACGGGGTTTCCCGTCTTTTCGACCCGGTACGTCACGCTCGGGGTGCAGATCTGCTGGGACAATTTCTTTCCCGAGGGGTGCCGGGCGCTGGCGCTCAAGGGGGCCAGGCTCATAGTGTGCCCCACGGCCGCGGCCATGAAGACCCATGAGCGCTGGCAGACGGTGATCGCGGCAAACAGCATCACCAACGGCGTCTTTTCGCTGAGGGTCAACCGCACGGGGAGCGAGGCCGCCCAGGATTTTTACGGGGAGACGTTTGCGGCCAATCCCGACGGCGAGCTGATGGGCGAGCCCTCGGGGATGAACGATTCGGTGTCGATCTACGACATCGACACCGGCGAGGTCGAGCGGGTCAGGTCGCTCTGGCCCTTCCTCGAAGACCGGCGCCCCACCGTATACCGCAAGGAGCCGGGATTGGGGAAGAAATAGGCGAATGGGGCGGTGTAACGCCCTTTTTTTCTTGCGATAAACAAGGATTTGTGCGATCTTTTCATGATATAATGTAATCTAAACTATAGGACGGACGGGGAGGGACGATACAGGATAATCGGGGCGGGGCCGCTCTGGCGGCCGGGCTGATACGCTCTCACAACGTGTTACGGGGGTGGCAGAGAGCCATCTCCTGAAAAAAAAGATACATACTCTCACAAAGGGGAGGGTTCCCTATGACGTTAGAAAAGAAACTCTGTGCCGTATGCGCATGGAGAAGAAACTGTCAGAAGAAATTTTCTAGCTCGTCTGGGGTATCGGGGGCCCTGTACTGTTCCGATTTCACCAAGGACCTCTCCATTAAAGACGAACCGATCGATCGAGCGCTCGACGAAAAGAACCGAGAAGCCGAGATGAAGAAGAAAGACAAATACTGGAAGTGGTAACGGGAGCTGCTCAATTTTGGTAAAAGAAACCCTGAGAGAGTTCATCGGTAGTTCTCTGGCCAAACTAAAAGACAGCGGTTTTCTCTCTTCCGACAATCTTCCCCTTCCCCAGATAGAGATTCCCAAGGATCCCCTCCATGGCGATTTTGCCACCAACGTCGCCATGATCCTTGCCGCGGACGAAAAGAAAAACCCACGCGAGCTCGCGCAGCGCCTGGTCGGCATCATGACGGACAACGGCGGACTTGTGGGCAAGGGAATCGTCGAGCGCGTCGAGGTGGCCGGGCCCGGGTTTATCAACATCACGCTGGCCAGGGACTTCTGGCACGAGACCGTCCGGCGCGTCCTTATCGAGAAGGACGGCTATGGCAGCGTGGACATCGGCAAGGGACAGCGGGTCCAGATAGAGTTCGTCAGCGCAAATCCCACGGGGCCGCTGCACGTCGGGCACGCCCGGGGCGGCGTGGTGGGCGATACGCTGGCCTCGATCCTTGCCGCCGCGGGCTATGAGGTCCAGCGGGAATATTACATCAACGACGCGGGCTCCCAGGTGGAAAACCTCGGCAAGAGCGTCATGGCGCGCTACCGGGAACTTTTCGGGCAGAGTGTTGTCTTTGAAGATAACTACTATCATGGACAGTACGTCAAGGAGATCGCTGAGCGGATAAAGGAGGCCGAGGGCGACCGGCTCCTGGCTATCGGGGAGCGCGACGCGGTCTCGTATTGCATAAAGACCTCCGAGCGGGCGATCCTGGATGAGATACGGAAAGACCTCGAGGATTTCGGGATCGTCTTCGACGAGTGGTTCTCGGAAAAGAGCCTCTACGAAGAGGGGCTCGTCGACAAATACATCAAGGAATTCAAAGAGCGCCGGCTGATCTACGAGAAAGAAGGGGCGCTCTGGTTTGACACGACCGACTACGGCGACGACAAGGACCGCGTCGTCATCAAGAGCGACAAGGAGCCGACCTATTTCGCCTCGGACATCGCCTATCACTGGGACAAGTTCCACCGCCGGGGGTTCGACATCGTCATCAACGTCTGGGGGGCGGACCACCACGGCTACGTGGTGAGGATGAAGGCGGCGGTAAAGGCGATGGGGATAAAGCCCGATAACCTCGTGCTGCTCCTCGTGCAGCTGGTCAACCTGATCCGGGCGGGAAAACCGGTATCGATGTCGAAGCGGGCCGGCGAATTCGTCACGCTCAGGGACGTGCTCGACGAGGTGGGCAAGGACGCGATGCGCTACTTCATGCTCATGCGGAGCCACGATTCGCACCTTGACTTCGACCTGGACCTCGCCACAAAAAAATCGCAGGAGAACCCGGTCTACTACGTCCAGTACGCCCATGCCCGCATCAGCTCGATCACCCGCCAGGCGCACGATGCCGGCTTGTCGCTGCCCGCGGACGCCGCCGCGCTCGATCTGTCGCCGCTGGTGCTTCCCGAGGAGATTTCCCTCATGAAGATCGTCTCGCGGTTTTCCGATGTCATAGCGGACTCGGCCCAACAGATGGAGCCGCACCGGATCATCTTCTATGTCTTCGAGCTGGCCTCGGAGTTTCACAGCTACTACAACCGTCACCGGGTGATCGGCGAGGACAGGGCGCTCTCCATTGCCCGGCTGGGGCTGGTCGGCGCGGTGCAGACCGTCATCAAGAAGGCATTGGATATCGCGGGAATATCGGCGCCGGAGCGGATGTAAGGAAGTCTTGTTTCATATGAGAAAGGGAGGTATGACATGAAGGGCAGAGATATGAAATATTTCACGGACGACGATGACGACAAGCGCGTGAGGGACTACCGAAAGTCGCGCGACACGTACGATTTCAACCTGGAGCCGCGCCACGTGGCGCTGTTGGTGGTGGTGGGGGTTATCCTCGGCGTGCTGCTCTTTTCGGCGGGCTACATCACCGGAAAATCCCAGGGGCTCAAGGGGTTTGAGGTCGCCAAGGGACCCGCGCCGGAAACGAATGTGGTGCCGACCCCCTCGACAACGGAGAACCCTCCGACGGATGCCGGCAAGCCGAACGTGGATTTCTACGATACGCTTGGCGGCGGCGGGGTCAAGACCGAGGAGCTCGGGAGCTCCAAGGTGCCCCAACCCGCCACCGGGACGCCAAAGCCCCCAACCGGGACGCCAAAGCCCCCGACCGGGACGCCCAAGCCCCCGACCGAGGTCGTTAAGGCCCCCACCAAGCCTGCCGAGGAGACCAAAACCGCCCTTTTCTTCATCCAGATGATCACCACCAAGGATAAGAAGAAGGCCGACGATCTCGTCAAGTCCCTCAAGTCCGACGGCTACCCGGCCTACAGCAAGGTCCTCCCCGACGGCACTACCCGCGTGGGGATCAAGTGGTACAAGACCAAGGCGGAGGTGGAAAAAGTCCTCAAGGAGATCACGTCCAAGGATAAGTACAAGAGCTATAAGCCGGAGATCGGGTCGGGGTGGCAATAAGTCATAAGTCACCCCACAAAAGCTGCGCTTTTGCGGGGGCCCCAATGACACCCCACGAAAACTTCGTTTTCGCGGGGACCCCATCAGAGAGGAGAGAGCGAGAACGAGTATAAGCCCGTAGGGGCGGCATATATGCCGCCCGCAGACACTTTGTCCGTCTGACTTCTGCGAAGGAAAAGAACTAATGCCGACCGTGATCATCAACGCCGAGATATGCAAAGGATGTGAGCTCTGCGTGGAGGCCTGCCCGAGGAAGATCATCGTCATCGGGACAACCCCCAACGGCCAGGGCTATTTTACCGCCGTCTACGAGGACACGGCAAAGAAGTGCACCGGGTGCGCGCTCTGCGCCGAGATGTGCCCCGATATCGCCATAGAGGTGTTCAAGTGAGCGACCAACAAGATAAAGCCCACAGCGTCGCGCGGGACCTGATCAAGGGCAACGAGGCGATCGCTATGGCGGCGCTCGACGCCGGCCTGAAGTTCTACTTCGGCTACCCCATCACGCCCCAGAACGACATTCCCGAATACCTCGCGTTTCACCTGCCCAAGGCCGGGGGGTCATTCATCCAGGCCGAGAGCGAGATCGCCTCGATCAACATGGTGCTCGGGGCCGCCGCCACGGGAAAGCGCGCCATGACCTCATCGTCGAGCCCGGGCATCTCGCTCATGCAGGAGGGGATTTCTTATATGGCCGGCAGCGAGATCCCGGGGGTGATCGTCAATATCTCCCGCAGCGGCCCGGGGCTCGGCGGCATTTCCCCCTCGCAGGGCGACTACTTCCAGGCGACCCGCGGCGGGGGGCACGGGGACTACCGGGTCCTCGTCCTTGCGCCCAACTCCGTCCAGGAGATGTATGACCTCACGATTTTGGCCTTCGACCTTGCCGATACGTACCGAAACCCCGTCATGATCCTCGGAGACTCGATACTCGGCCAGATCAAGGAGCCCATGGTACGCCATAAAGAGATAGCGGCCCCACGCGACAAATCGTGGGCGCTCACCGGCGCGGACGGAAGGCCGCCGCAGAAGCTGAAATCCCTCTACCTGGCCGAGGGCGAGCTGACCGTTCACAACTGGAAGCTCAAGGAAAAATACGACCGCATGTCTGCCGACGTCCGGTATGACACATACCTCGTCGACGACGCCAGGCTCATCGTCTCGGCCTTCGGCTCCGTCTCCCGGATCGTCAGGACCTCGATTGACCGGGTCAGGGAAAAGGGAATGAAGGTGGGGCTCTTCCGCCCCATCACGCTCTTCCCGTTCCCGCACGATCCGATCATGGAGCTCTCCGGACGGGTCAAGGAGTTCTTCGTCGTGGAGCTCAACACCGGCCAGATGGTGGAGGACGTGAAGCTCTCGGCCATGGGGGACGCGCGGGTCGATTTCTTCGGCAACCCCCCGGGCTCGATCCCGTCGCCGGCCCAGCTCGAGGAGCTGATAGAGGAACGATATAAGAAAATCGGGACTTCATGATGTCCCGGTGAGAGAAACCCCGGCACTGCCGGGGTTTTTTTGTGGGCGCGGCAGGCGCCCGGCCGCCCGCACCGCCGCATTGTGTTGACTAATGCGCCAATACCGATTACAATAAAAAACAATACGCACTGTTTTCACGCCAATTCCCAGACCAGGGGGCCGACCATGATGAACCTCCAATCCCTCAAGAAGACCTATCCCGACAAGTTTACGACTGAGGACGAGGTATTTTCGCACATTCACCGGGGCGACCGGATATTCATCAGCACGGGGTGCGGGGAGCCGCAGTATTTAGTTGGTGCGCTGATCAAGTACGTTGAGTCTCACCCGAAGGCGGTGTTTGACGCGGAGGTCTTTCACGTCTGGACGCTGGGGGTGGCGCCGTACACGGACGAGAAGTTCAAGTACAATTTTCGGCACAACTCATTTTTCATTGGGAACGACACGCGGGGCGCGGTGAACCGGGGGGGCGCGGACTACACGCCGATCTTTCTTTCGCAGGTGCCGGACCTTTTGGACCGGCGGATGATCCCGGTGGACGTGGCGCTGATCCAGACGTCGCTTCCGGACGCGCACGGGTACGTGAGCCTGGGGGTGAGCGTGGATATCGTGAAGGCGGCGGTCCAGAACGCGACGACGGTGATTGCGCAGGTGAACGCGCGGATGCCGCGTGTTCACGGGGACGGGTTCATCCACCTTGACATCATCGATTTCATCATCGCGCACGACGAGGAGCTGTTGGAGTACGAGGACACGACGCCGGACGACATCGCGCAGGCGATCGGGCGGTACGTGTCGCGGATTGTGCGGGACGGGGACACGATCCAGGTGGGGTACGGGAGCCTGCCGAACGCGATCATAGCGAACCTTGAGAACAAGGAGCACCTCGGGGTGCACACGGAGCTCTTCACGGACGGGATCGCGCAGCTGATGAAGAAGGGAGTGATCGACAACTCGAAGAAGACCGTTGACCGGGGGAAGACCGTGACGACGTTTTGCATGGGGAGGCGACCGACGTACGACTTCATTGACGACAACCCGTCGATCGAGTTTCGGACGGTGGACTACACGAACGATCCTCTGGTGATATCGCAGCACCGGAACATGGTGGCGATCAACAGCGCGCTGGAGGTGGACCTGACGGGACAGGCGACGGCGGAGTCGATCGGGACGACGTTTTACAGCGGGATCGGGGGGCAGGCGGACTTCATGCGGGGCGCGGTGCTGTCCCCGGGTGGCAAGACGATATTAGCGCTGGCGTCGACGGCGGAGGGGGGGAAGGTATCGCGTATCGTGCCGTTCTTGAGGGAGGGCGAGGGGGTGACGCTGAACCGGGGTGACATCCACTACGTGGTGACGGAGTACGGGATCGCGTATCTCCACGGCAAGAACATCCGGGAGCGCGCCATGGAGCTGATCGCGATCGCGCATCCGGACTTCCGGTCGGGGCTGGTGGAGGAGGCCAGGAAGAATAACCTGATCTATAAGGATCAGGCGTTCATACCGGGGAAGGAGGGGGAGTATCCGGAGCACCTGGAGATCTACCGGACGACGAAGGACGGGATGACGATCTTCCTGAGGCCGGTGAAGATCAGCGACGAGCCCCTCCTCAAAGACTTCTTCTACGACCTCTCGGATAAGAGCCTGTATCGGCGGTTCTTCAGCCTGCGCAAAGACATGCCCCACGAGCGGCTCCAGAGCTACGTCGTCATCGACTACACCAAGGAGATCGTGATCCTTGCCTCGATGACGAGGGATGAAAAAGAGATCATCACGGGGATGGGACAGTATATCATAGAGGAGAACTCGCTCACGGCCGAGGCGGCGTTCCTGGTCAAGGATGAGTACCAGAACCGCGGCATCGGGACGGAGATCCTCCAGTACCTTACCTATCTCGCCAAGCGGCGTGGCCTCACGGGGTTCACGGCGGAGGTCCTCATTGAGAACAAGCCCATGATACACGTCTTCGAGAAGACCGGGTTCGACATCGAGAAACGCGGTGCCGAGGGGGTCTACGAGATGAAGATGAGTTTCATCGATTAGGACGGCCATGGTTTTTAGCGGCGCAAAGATTATCGGAAAATTACAGTCGGCCTATCCCGACAAGTTTACGACTGAGGACGAGGTATTTTCGCACATTCACCGGGGCGACCGGATATTCATCAGCACGGGGTGCGGGGAGCCGCAGTATTTAGTTGGTGCGCTGATCAAGTACGTTGAGTCTCACCCGAAGGCGGTGTTTGACGCGGAGGTCTTTCACGTCTGGACGCTGGGGGTGGCGCCGTACACGGACGAGAAGTTCAAGTACAATTTTCGGCACAACTCATTTTTCATTGGGAACGACACGCGGGGCGCGGTGAACCGGGGGGGCGCGGACTACACGCCGATCTTTCTTTCGCAGGTGCCGGACCTTTTGGACCGGCGGATGATCCCGGTGGACGTGGCGCTGATCCAGACGTCGCTTCCGGACGCGCACGGGTACGTGAGCCTGGGGGTGAGCGTGGATATCGTGAAGGCGGCGGTCCAGAACGCGACGACGGTGATTGCGCAGGTGAACGCGCGGATGCCGCGTGTTCACGGGGACGGGTTCATCCACCTTGACATCATCGATTTCATCATCGCGCACGACGAGGAGCTGTTGGAGTACGAGGACACGACGCCGGACGACATCGCGCAGGCGATCGGGCGGTACGTGTCGCGGATTGTGCGGGACGGGGACACGATCCAGGTGGGGTACGGGAGCCTGCCGAACGCGATCATAGCGAACCTTGAGAACAAGGAGCACCTCGGGGTGCACACGGAGCTCTTCACGGACGGGATCGCGCAGCTGATGAAGAAGGGAGTGATCGACAACTCGAAGAAGACCGTTGACCGGGGGAAGACCGTGACGACGTTTTGCATGGGGAGGCGACCGACGTACGACTTCATTGACGACAACCCGTCGATCGAGTTTCGGACGGTGGACTACACGAACGATCCTTTGGTGATATCGCAGCACCGGAACATGGTGGCGATCAACAGCGCGCTGGAGGTGGACCTGACGGGACAGGCGACGGCGGAGTCGATCGGGACGACGTTTTACAGCGGGATCGGGGGGCAGGCGGACTTCATGCGGGGCGCGGTGCTGTCCCCGGGTGGCAAGACGATATTAGCGCTGGCGTCGACGGCGGAGGGGGGGAAGGTATCGCGTATCGTGCCGTTCTTGAGGGAAGGCGAGGGGGTGACGCTGAACCGGGGTGACATCCACTACGTGGTGACGGAGTACGGGATCGCGTATCTCCACGGCAAGAACATCCGGGAGCGCGCCATGGAGCTGATCGCGATCGCGCATCCGGACTTCCGGTCGGGGCTGGTGGAGGAGGCCAGGAAGAATAACCTGATCTATAAGGATCAGGCGTTCATACCGGGGAAGGAGGGGGAGTATCCGGAGCACCTGGAGATCTACCGGACGACGAAGGACGGGATGACGATCTTCCTGAGGCCGGTGAAGATCAGCGACGAGCCCCTCCTCAAAGACTTCTTCTATGACCTCTCGGATAAGAGCATCTACCGCCGATTCTTCATCAACCTGATCTCCATGCCGCACGAGAAGCTGCAGAAATTCGTGGTGATCGACCACACGAGGGAGGCCGTCATCATGGCCGTCGTCGAGGAGGGAGGACACGAGCAGCTTGTCGGCATCGGCCAGTACGTCGTCGACCAGCTCTCCCTCACGGCGGAGGTGGCCTTCATGGTCCGCGACATCTACCAGAACCGCGGCGTCGGGACGGAGCTCTTGAGCTACCTGATGTACCTTGCCAAAAAACAGGGACTCTCGGGCTTCACCGCTGAGGTGTTGCCGGAGAACACCCCGATGCTCCATATCTTCGAGGAAAACGGCTTCGAGCTGACCAGAAAGAGCCTCGGGGGCGTTCACATCCTCAAGCACAACTTTACCCCGTAGCGGCCTTGTCGTCAGGGTTTGACCGTGAGCAGAGCCGGTGAGATAAAGAAGAAGTACGCCGATAAGCTCCGGCCCATCGACGAGGTCTTCTCCCACGTCCATCGCGGGGACCGGATCTTCATCGGCGGCGGGTGCGGAGAGCCCCAGTATCTGGTGTCGTCCTTTATCGAGCATGCGCGCTCTCACCCCTCGTCCGTTTCACGAAATCACGTCTATTGCCTCTATTGTTTCGGCGTTACGCCCCGCACAGAGGACCCGTTTGACGAGAACTTCCGTCGGAATATCTTTTTCATCGGGCGCGACAGCCGCGATTGCGTCGCCAAAGCGGAGCGCGGACTACAGTCCGATCTTCCTCTCCCAACTGCCCACGTATCTTAAAAGCCGCATGGTCCCGTTTGACTGCGCCGTCATCCAGGTATCACCCCCCGACGACTACGGGTACGTGAGCTTAGGTGTCAGCGTCGACGTCACCAAGGCGGCGGTGAAGAATGCGCGGCTCGTCATCGCCCAGATGAACGCCCGGGTGCCGAGGGTGCACGGCGACGGGTTTGTCCACATCAATGATATCGATTTCGTCATCCCGCACGACGAGGAGCTGCTCGAGTACCAGGAGAA
This sequence comes from uncultured delta proteobacterium, assembly GCA_963792965.1. GTDB lineage: Bacteria > Desulfobacterota > Zymogenia > Zymogenales > Zymogenaceae > CAWBYW01. Next base: position 16,535 of record CAWBYW010000037.1, read on the forward strand.
GACGCCGGACGACATCGCCCGCGCGATCGGAAGGTACGTGTCGCAGATCGTCCGTGACGGCGACACGATCCAGGTGGGGTACGGAAGCCTGCCCGACGCCATCGTCTCGCATCTCGGCGAAAAGCGGCACCTCGGGGTGCATACGGAGCTCTTGACCGACGGGCTGGTGTCTCTGATCAAGAGGGGGGTCGTGGACAACACCGCGAAAGGAATTGACCCCGAAAAGAGCGTCGTGAGCTTCTGTATGGGCACCCGCCCCACCTACGACTATGTCCACGAAAACCCCACGATCGACTTCAGGACGAGCGACTATACCAATAATCCGCTCGTGATCGCCCGTCTCCGCAATATGACCGCCATCAACACGGCCCTTGCCGTCGACCTGACGGGGCAGGCCTCGGCGGAGTCGATCGGTGATTCGTTTTACAGCGGGATCGGGGGGCTGGCCGATTTCATGCGGGGGGCGGTGCTCTCGCGGGGCGGCAGGACGATCCTGGCGCTGGCCTCCACGGCGGAAAGCGGCGCGGTTTCGCGCATCGTCCCGTTTTTGCCCGAGGGGGCGGGGGTGACGCTGAACCGTGGGGACGTCCACTACGTCGTGACGGAGTACGGGATCGCCTACCTTGCCGGAAAGAACATCCGGGAGCGGGCGATGGAGCTCATCGGGATCGCCCATCCTGATTTTCGCTCGCGGCTCGTGGAAGAGGCGCGGCAAAGGAGCCTGGTCTACCGGGACCAGGCCTTCATCACGGGAGAGGCGGGGCAGTACCCCGAGCAGCTCGAGCGATACCGGACGACGAGGACGGGGTTGACGATCCTCTTCCGGCCGGTGAAGATCAGCGACGAGCCCCTCCTCAAGGACTTCTTCTATAACCTCTCGCCGGAAAGCCTCTACAAGCGCTTCTTTTCCCGCCGCCAGGACATGCCCCACGAGATCCTCCAGCGCTTTTCGGTCATCGACTATACGAAGGAAATGATCGTCCTGATAACGATCAGACAAGATGAAAAAGAGATCGTCATCGGGATGGGCCAGTACAAGGTCAACGAGGATACGCGCACGGCCGAGGCCGCCATGGTCATCCGCGACGATTTCCAGAACCAGGGGGTCGGGACGGAGCTCGCTAACCACCTCGTCTTCCTGGCCAGGCGCCAGGGGCTGGTCGCGTTTACCGCCGACGTCTTCGAGGACAACTCCCCCATGCTCAGGATCTTCGAGAAGTCCGGGTTCGACATGGAGAGGAAAAGCGAGTATGGGGTCTTCAGGCTGAGGATGAATTTCTAAAGAAAGGGGGTTCTGACGACCACGAGGGAGCGCTAGAGCGATTCGGGCGGCGTTCGAGCCTACCGATTTCGGTAACTCCCCGATCAGAAATTCACGAAGGGATTATTCTCCCGCTCGATCTTGACCGTCGAGGTCGGGGTGGGGCCGTAGTTGTGGCCGGGCAGGATTACGGTGTCGTCGGGGAGCGTCATGATGCGCTCCTTGATCGACTTCATCATGGTCTTCATCGACCCGCCGGGGAGGTCGGTCCTTCCGACACCGCCGACAAAGAGGGTATCCCCGGTGAAGAGATATTTTGCGCCGTCATAGAGGCAGATGCTGCCGGGGGAGTGCCCGGGGGTATGGATAACGGAGAGTTTCTCATTTCCGATGGCAATGGTGTCGTTATCGGCCACGGTGATGTCCGCCTTCGGGGACTGCTTTCCCCCGAACATGGCCAGAAACGCCTTGCCGGCGAGGCTGGTCAGCCACGATGCCTCGGCCTCGTGGATGACGATTTTTGCCCCGGTCGCGCCCACGATGTCGGCGTTTCCCGAGATGTGGTCGGGGTGGGCGTGGGTATTGATAATATATTGTATGGTAAGGCCGAGCGTCTTTGCCTCGGCCAGGATCGGCTCGGCATCACCCGCCGGGTCGATGAGGGCGGCATTCTTTGTGGTCGGGCACCCGACGATATAGCAGAAAACCGCAAGCCCCCCAACCTCCATCTGTTTGACGATCATCGCTTCACTCCATCGGCTCGTGGATATAAAAATCTATTATAACCGATCGATTGTGCCCGCGCAACGGTAATCGGGCCGCCTTTGTCTTGCCCTCCTTGACAAAGAGAGAGTGCGGCGGTACGATAAATAAGGCGGGTGCGCGCAGGGAACGATGCGCGGCATATGACATGGCCGAATTCTCTCGGCAGGGGTCGTGAAAAGATGGCGAAGATACGGATCAGCCTCGGAAACTGGATAGGAGCGGACGACCCTCCCATCGACGTCGAGCCCGGCTCGCCCGACTGGGAGGCCATCTGTAACCGTTGCGGGGAGTGTTGTTTCGAGCAGCTGTTCGACCAGGACGATAAGCTGTTGGCCTCCACGATGTGCGAGTACCTCGATCCGGTGACCAGGCTCTGCACCGTCTATGAGCGGCGCTTTGAGATCTGCGACGACTGCATCAAGCTCACGGACAAAAACCTCCCGAACTTCGACTGGCTCCCGGACACGTGCGGCTACGTGGTCCGATTCGGCATCAGGAATAAGGGAAAGAAGTAATCGGGTCGCCGTCCTCACAAGTCGCCGAGCCTCTATCCTATTTGAGACGTATTTACCCTCCCTTTTTATGGGGGGGCTTATTATTTTATTTGCCGACCTCGCCCTTTTTCGATACTATAGACCAATACCCATCGGAGGCGCCGTGCACGAACTCCCGATCACCGAGGATATCCTGAGGATCGCGCTGACCCACGCCGAAAAGAACGGGGCAAAACGAATCGTGAAGATCAACCTCGTCATCGGGGAGCTGACCGACCTCATCGACGAATGGGTCCAGAGGTACTTCGAGTACCTGGCCAAGGAGACGATCGCGGCACACGCCACGCTCGTCATCGAGCGGGTGCCGATCACCGTGATGTGCCCGAAGTGCAAAAAGACCTTCGAGGTGGACAAAAAGACGCTCGACTTCAACTGTCCCGTCTGCGGGACAAAGGGGACGGAGCTGGTTAAGTGGGAGGGAGTTTACGGTCAAGAGCATCGAGATAGAGTATGAGACTTGCCGGGAGGATACGTCCTCCCCCGTATCAGGCAGAAACTATCAGACCAAGGAGACACCCATGGCTGTCAAGCTTGTCACCATCAAAGAAGATATCCTCAAAGACAACAAGGAGATGAGCGCGCTCTTGAAGAAGCGGTTTGCCGCATCAAAAACGCTCGTCGTCAACCTCATGTCGTCGCCGGGGGCCGGCAAGACCTCCACGATCCTCAGGACGCTGGAAAAGCTCGGAAAAGACGTCAAGGCCGCCGTCGTCGAGGGGGACATCACCTCGACCGTCGACGCGGACAAGATGGACGCGCGCGGCATCCCCGTCGTCCAGATCAACACCGGCGGCGCCTGCCATATCGATTCGGCGATGGTCGCCGAGGCAGTGGCCGACTTCGACACGACGGGGATGGACCTGATGATCGTGGAGAACGTCGGCAACCTGGTGTGCCCCGCCGAGTTCGAGGTCGGCGAGGACCTCCGGGTCATGATCCTCTCGGTCCCCGAGGGTCACGACAAGCCCCAGAAGTACCCCCTCATGTTCATCGAGACGCAGGCCTGCATCCTCAACAAGATCGATCTCTTGCCCTATACCGATTTCGACATGGACGCGTTCACCAAAACGGTCTCGACCCTCAATCCGAAGAGCACCATCTTCCCGGTCTCGATGAAAACGGGAGAGGGCATCGACGCGTGGGCGGCGTGGCTCAAGGCCCGGATAGACGCGAAGAAGAAGAATTAACCATCGGGCAGCGGCCGCCCGCCCGCGGGGCCGCGACCGGATTTCGATTGACCAACACGCCGAAAGGAAACAACCCACCCATGGACGCTCATTCCCGCGCGCAGCTCGACCGGATTATCCATCCCCGGTCGCTGGCGGTTATCGGGGCCTCGGCCAGCCCCGGCAAATTCGGATGGCTTTATCTGAAGTCGCTCGTTCAGGTCGGATTTTCGGGGAACCTCTATCCTATCAACAAGGGGGTCGACTCGATCCTCGGCCACAAGGCCTATCCCACCCTGTCGTCCCTCCCGGAGATCCCGGACATGGTCGTCATCATGATCCCGGCGAGATTCGTCCCCGAGGCGCTCGAAGAGACGCTGGCGGTCGGGGCCCCGGGCGCGGTAGTAATTACCGCCGGGTTCGGGGAAGACGGCCGGGACGGGAAGGCGCTCGAGGAGCGCGTTCGGGAGATCGCCCGCCGGGGTATTCGCGTCATCGGTCCCAACTGCTTCGGGGTCTATTCGCCTAAGGCAGGGGTCACGGTTCTGCCCGGTTCCGGATTTTCCCGGGAGTCGGGGCCGGTCGGCTTTTTCGCGCAGAGCGGCGGGCTCACGGCCGACCTCGGCCAGATCGCCATCGGGAGAGGGGTGCGTTTCTCGGCCATGGTCAGCTACGGCAACGCGGTCGACGTCAACGAGCTGGACATGTTGGACTACTTCGCCCACGACGCCTCAACCTCGATTATCTCGGCCTACGTCGAGGGCGTCTCGGACGGCCCGCGTTTCCTGAAGATGCTCGAAGAAGTCACCCGGAAGAAGCCGGTGATCATCTGGAAGGGGGGAACGTCGGCCACCGGCGCCCGCATGGTCATGAGCCATACCGGGTCAATGGGCGGGCAGGCGGCGACCTGGGAGGCGGTCTTCAGACAGACGGGCGTCGTGCGGGTCAGCGGCCTGGTGGACCTGATCGATACCCTGGCTGGCGTTCTGTCACCTCTATCCGCGGGGGGGCAGGCGAATTGCGGTGATGGGTGGGGGAGGCGCGCTGGGCGTGGAGGCGTCCGACCTGGTGGATGGGCTCGGGCTGTCAATGCCGGCATTCGATAAGGGTGTCCAGGAGGAGATCGAAAAGCAACTGCCCGAGTTCGGCAAGAGCGCACGGAACCCGGTGGATACGGGAAACCCCCTCGTCGGGGCGGATCAGCTGGTCGAGATCATGCGGATCATCGCCCGAACGGGCCTCGTCGACGTGATCTTTGTCCTGCAGCTCCTCTTTCACTCCCAGCTGCTCATGCGGCGTGTGGCCGACCAGGCCGGCACGGAGCTTTCGGCCTTTGCGAGCTACCCGAAGCTTGCCGAGGGAGCGGGCGAGATAAGTGCGTCGGGGACCCCGGTGGTCGCGGTGCTGCCCCGGACTTCGATCTCGACGAGCGACGAGGACCTCGAGCTTGAGGCGGAGCTCCGCCGGGCCGAGTCCGCCTTCCAGAAGGCCGGGTGTACGGTCTTCCCGACAATCGAGCGGGCCGTCAGATCATTGGCGAAAGTAGTCGCCTACCAGGAATACCAAAAGACGAAAAACTCATAGCATACCGGAAACATCCCCAGCCTTGGTTTCCCCGAGCCGGTAGGGACGTTACGCACGATGAAGAACGATGAATACGAGATACTGGACCGGATCGTCCATCCCCAATCCGTGGCGCTGGTCGGGGCGTCCCACAACCCGGGGAAATTCGGCTGGCTCTACCTCAAAGTCCTCAAGGACATCGGCTTTTCGGGGAGGCTCTACCCGATCAACGACCACGTCGACGAGATCATCGGCTTTAAGACCTACCCGTCGCTCTCAAACCTGCCGGAGGTGCCGGACCTCATGGTCGTCACGGTGCCGGCGCGGTTCGTGGTCGACTACCTCGAACAAGCCCTTTCGCTGGGCGTCCCCGGCGCGGTGGTGATGTCCTCCGGGTTCGCGGAGCTGGACGATGAGGGAAGGGCGATGCAACAGCACATCGCCGAGATCGCGGCCCGGGGCATGCGGATCATCGGCCCCAACTGCTTCGGCATCTATTCGCCGAAGGCCGGCATCTCGCTGATCCCCGGCGCGGGGTTCTCGCGGGAGTCGGGGCCGGTCGGATTTTTCGCCCAGAGCGGCGGGATGACCGCCGACCTCGGCCAGATGGCGATGAGCCGGGGCATCAGGTTCTCGGCGATGATCAGCTACGGCAACGCCGTGGACGTGGACGAGATCACGCTCCTCGACTATTTCGCGTCCGACCCCACTACCCGCTTCATCGCCTCCTATATCGAGGGGGTCAAGGACGGGAGGCGCTTCTTCGAGCACGTCAATGATGTGGCAAAGAAAAAGCCCGTCGTCATCTGGAAAGCGGGGATGACCGAGGCCGGGCACCGGGCGGCGCAGAGCCACACCGGCTCGATGGGGGGAAGCCGCGCGATATGGGAGAGCTTCTTCTCCCAGACGGGGGTGATCCCCGTCAGGGGGCTTGAGGAGATGCTGGACGTCTTGATGATGCTCTCCTACGTTTACCCCCGCGGGGGGAGGAACATCGCCATAGTTGGAGGAGGCGGGGGACTTGCGGTGGAGGCCTCCGACCTTGCCGAGCTCTCGGGGCTCGGCCTGCCCCAGTTTCCAACAGATGTCGCCCAGCAGATCGCAGCGCTCCTCCAGGGAGCGGGGTCGGCCCCGACTAATCCGGTCGACGCGGGAAACCCGGTCGTGCATCCGAGCGTCCTGGTCAAGATCATGAAGATGGCGGCGGCGCTGCCCCGAGATAGACACACTGATCGTGGTGCAGTTTCTCTTTCATATCTACGTCCTCTTTCGGCGGATGTCTGACAGAAAAGACATCCCGCTCTCGACCTTTGCCACCTATCCGGCGCTGGCCGAGGGGATCAGGGAGCTCTGCAACGAGTTCGGGAAGCCCGTCATCGGGGTTTTCCCCGAGACGGCGACCTCGGAGTCTCCCGAGGAGGTAGAGCTCGAGCTTGAGTGGCGAAAAGCACGCCATGCCCTGTTGAACGCGGGCGCGCCGGTCTATCCATCGATGGAGCGGGCCCTTGCGGCACTTTCCAAGATGGCGCGCTACCTTGAATACCTCAAGTCCCATGGGATTGTGCCTGAGCCGATCGGCGACCGGTGCGTGGTGCCGCAACACTGAGGTCACCCCAAAAATGCAAGCATTTTTGGGGGCCCCGGCATCACCCCAGAAAAGCTTCGCTTTTCCGGGGGCCCCGATGGAAGGGAAGAGAAGAAAGAGAGCAAGAGCGTGTTTTAACCCGTAGGGCGGCATACATGCCGCCCGGGTTTTCACCAAGAAATCTTCGATTTTTTGGGGGCCGCGATGGGAGAGGCAAGAGCGAGGAGAGAGAAGACGATGGGGACGAGTTTGAATCCGTAGGGGCGGCGTTTATTCCGCCCGTAAGCGGCTGAATCATAGGACTTCATCGATGAGGGAGAGGGAGCCCAAGGAGAGAAACGCCACCATCCGCAAGGAGATCATCGAGCTGATGAAGCTCGGGCCCGTGACGCCGTTTGATATCTCGGGCGTGCTGAGGATCTCGGAGCGTGAGGCGACCGCACACCTCGAACATGCCCTTGCCTCGGCCTCAAATCAATATAAGATCGAGGTGAGCCCGGCCCGGTGCAAGGCGTGCGGCTTCGTCTTCCGCGACCGAAAGAAGGTTGCGCGTCCCTCCCGCTGCCCGCAGTGCAGGGCGGGCCGGGTCGAGGCGGCGACCTATCACATCAGGGGAGATAATCGAAAATAGTCCGAAAACTCCAACCCGTCAAGTAATCTGTCTCTGCCAGGAGTGGCAGCATCAACCGCACAGGGTTCCTCGACAAAAATCCTCCCTTTTCCTAATTTACTTGAAAATCGTCTTTTTTTGTGGTATTTCATCTTTTTTGGCCTGGGTGATACGTGCGCTCGGCATCCGTGCCCCCGACGGCCGTCATGAACAAACAAAAGAGCTGAAAACAGTCTGAATAGAGAAGAGGTATCCCATGAAAGGCGTCATTCTCGCGGGTGGACTCGGTACCCGGCTCTTTCCTCTGACCAGGGTCACCAACAAGCACCTGCTTCCGATCTACAACAAACCCATGATCTTCTACCCGATCCAGGCCCTCGTCAACGCGGGGATAGAGGATATCCTGGTGGTGACCGGCGGCAACAGCGCGGGCGACTTCCTGAAGCTCTTGCGCAACGGGGCCGACTTTGGGTTGAAGCGCGTCAACTACGCCTACCAGGAGGGGGAGGGGGGCATCGCCGACGCGCTGGCGCTGGCCCAGCACTTCGCAGAAGGAGAGAAGATCTGCGTCATCCTTGGGGATAACATCATCGAGAAGAACATCACCGCCCACGTGAAGGAGTTCGAAAAACAGAAGGAGGGCGCCCGGATCCTGCTCAAGAGGGTGCCTGACCCGCAGCGCTTCGGGGTGCCGGTCTTTGAGGGCGACAAGATAATCAGGATCGACGAGAAGCCGAGTAACCCGGCGTCCGACTTCGCGGTGATCGGCATCTATATGTACGACACGAAGGTCTTCGACATCATATCGGGGCTGTCTCCGTCCGATCGGGGCGAGCTTGAGATCACCGACGTAAATAACCGATACATAGGGTGGGGCAACCTCCGCTGGGGCGAGATCACCGGCTGGTGGACCGACGCCGGGACTTTCGATTCGCTTCTGGCGGCAAGCGCCCTGGTGGCCAAGACCGGCGCAAACAATGACAATTGAGGGGTAGCCGATGATCGATGGGGTGACAATCAAGGAGCTGCGCGCCATCCCCGACGAGCGGGGAAGGCTCATGGAGATCCTGCGCTCCGACGACAAGGGATTCATCAAGTTCGGGCAGGTCTACATGACCACCGCATACCCGGGCGTCGTCAAGGGGTGGCACTACCATAAGATCCAGACCGACAACATGGCGGTAATCCTCGGGATGATGAAACTGGTCCTGTTCGACGACCGTGAAGCGAGCCCCAGCCGGGGAGAGGTCACGGAGATCTTCTTCGGGGAGCATCGCCCTCTCCTGGTCACGATCCCTCCGCTGGTCTACCATGGGTTCAAATGCATCTCCGAGAAGGAGGCACTGGTCATCAACGTCCCCACAGAGGTCTATAACCGCGCCAACCCCGACGAGTATCGTGTCGCCCCGCACGACAATAAGATCCCCTACTCGTGGGAGCGCAAAGACGGATAGAAACCCAAGGAGGACCCGTTAAGGTGGGGGAGCGCGCCGTCGCCGGCAAGACAGTATCCCTTTTTCGTAATATCCGGGCTTAAACGCCCGGAACGGTTCAGGGTGACATGAGGTTTTCTCGATGAAGCTACTGGTTACCGGAGGGGCCGGATTTATCGGCTCCAATTTCATCCTCTATCTCCTCAACAAGGACACGGGCTACCACGTCGTAAACCTTGACGCGCTGACCTACGCGGGAAATCTCGAAAATCTCGCCGCGGTCGAAAAGGACCCCCGCTACACGTTTATCAGGGGCGACATCGCCGACGGAAAATCCGTCCGCGAGGCTATGAGGGGCGTCGACGGGGTGGTCAACTTCGCCGCGGAGACCCACGTGGACCGCTCGATCATGGATCCCGACGCGTTTATAAAGACCAACGTCCTGGGCACAAACGTCTTGCTGAACACCGCCCGGGAGCTCAAGGTCGGCAGGTTTATCCAGATATCGACCGATGAGGTCTACGGGTCGCTGGGTCCCACGGGCCTCTTCTCCGAGGATTCACCGCTGAAGCCCACGAGCCCCTATTCGGCCAGTAAGACCGCGGCCGATCTGCTGGCGCTGGCCTACCACAAGACGTACGGGATGGGCGTTTCGGTCACCCGCTGCTCCAATAACTACGGTCCCTACCAGTTCCCGGAAAAGCTGATTCCCTTGTTCGTTACCAACGCCATGGAGAATAAACCGTTGCCCATCTACGGTGACGGCAGGAACATCCGGGACTGGATCTTCGTCACGGATCACTCGCGCGCCGTTGAGACGGTGCTCTTGAAGGGGAAGGCGGGGGAGGTCTATAACGTCGGGGGAAACAACGAGCGGACGAACCTCGAAATCACCGATTGTATCCTCAAGACGCTCAAAAAGCCCGAGTCGCTCAAGAGGTACGTTACCGACCGCCCGGGCCACGATCGACGCTACGCCATCGACTCCTCCAAGATCCAGCGCGAGCTCGGCTGGTCTCCGCTCTACGGTTTTGAGCGTGCGATGGAGGAGACGATTTCGTGGTACGGGGACAACCGTCCGTGGTGGGAGGCGATCAAGAGCGGATCGTATCAGGAATATTACCAACGACACTATGGCAAGCTGGAGTAGACGCCGGTGAATATTATCGTCCTCGGCGCCCGGGGGATGCTCGGGAGCGACCTCGTCCACGTCCTCGAAGCCCGACCCCAGCCCCACCGCGTGACGGCGTGGGATATTCAGGATATCGACATCACCGACAGAAGGGCGCTGAGCGAGAAATTCCACGCAACGCCCGCCGATATCGTGATCAACTGCGCGGCATACACGGCCGTGGACCTGGCCGAGAAAGACCGGGATAAGGCCTTTATCATCAATGCCCTCGGGGCACGACACGTGGCCGCGTGCGCCGCACAGATCGGCGCGCGAAGCGTCCTCATCTCCACCGACTATGTCTTCGACGGCACCAAGGCCGCTCCCTATCGGGAGGACGACCGGACGGGACCGATCAACCACTACGGCCACACGAAGCTCATGAGCGAGCGCTTTGCCGCCGACGCCGACCCGGACTGTCTTGTCGTCCGTGCCGAGTGGCTCTACGGTACCGGCGGAAAAAATTTCGTCGAGAAGATGCTCGAGCTTTCACGGGAGCGTTCGAAACTGTCCGTCGTCGATGATCAGCACGGCAGCCCCACGTACACGCGCGACCTCGCGCTTGCGATCACGATACTGGTCGAGGGTCGGCACACGGGGACCTATCACGTGAGTAACTCCGGCGACACCACCTGGTATGGATTTGCACAGAAGATCTTTGAGCTAACGGGAAAGACAATTGAGCTCATGCCGATCAGATCGGAAGAATTCAAGGCGGCGGCGCGGCGGCCGAAGAATTCAGTCTTCGACATGGGAAAACTCATCGCGGACACCGATTACCGTCCGCGTCCGTGGGAGGAAGCGATCGAGGAATACCTTTCAAAAAGAAATCCTTAGACAAACAGTAAAAACAGGTCTATAATCTCACCATACCACCGGCAAGCGATGCTGTGCCGGTGCTCTTGTATCACAGACGGGGCGGTGGTCCGGCTCGGCTGATGATGTCTATACCAACGCGTGGAGAAAGAAATCCCGTGAAAAAAGAGATGCACGAAAAGGTCAGGCGCAGCGGCAGCCGCGAATATATCGAGGCGATCGTCTTTGCCCTGATCGTCGCCTTGTGCGTGATGACGTTTGTGGTCCAGTCTTTCGAGATCCCGTCGGGGTCCATGATTCCCACCCTGCTGTTGGGGGATCGGGTGCTGGTCAATAAATTCATTTTCGGCACGAGGATTCCCCTTTCCGATGTCAAAATATGTGCGCTCAGGGAGCCGAGACGGGGAGAGATCGTGGTCTTTGAGCCCCCGGAGGGCTTTGAATCGCCCCTCGGGCGAAACATCCACCTCATCAAGAGGGTCATCGGCATTCCCGGCGATACAATCCAGATTGTCAACAAAAAACTCTTCGTCAACGGGAAAGAGTTTGTGGTAAAGAACGCCCACTGGGACGATCCCGGCATCATCGATCGTGGGGTCTCGGTGCGGGACAACTTCGGCCCGATCACCGTTCCCCCTCATTCCTATTTCATGATGGGGGATAACCGGGATAACAGCTACGATTCCCGGTTCTGGGGATTCGTTCCCGAACCGGAGATCACGGGCAAGATGATCGTAATCTACTGGTCCTGGGACATCACAACCACCAATCTGCTGGAGCGAATCAAGGCCATCCGATGGGGACGGATCGGGATGGTCGCACCGTAAGGGCAGCTGCTTGTGTACCCCCGGTGATTGCCCAGCACAGAAGTCGGAGAGAGGATAATGGAAAAAGAGACACGACACGCCGCGCGTCGCAGCACGACCAGGGAATATATCGAGGCGATCGTCTTTGCGCTGGTGCTGGCCCTCATCATCAAGACCTTTTTCATCCAGGCCTTCAAGATACCCTCGGGCTCGATGATCCCGACGTTACTCAGGGGCGACCAGATCCTCGTCAATAAATTCATCTACGGCACGCGGGTCCCGCTTTCCGACGTAAAGTTCCTCGAGCTCAGGGAGCCGCGGCGGGGGGACCTCGTCGTCTTCGAGTACCCCGAAGACCGCCGCATCCACTACATCAAGCGGCTCATCGGGGTTCCGGGCGATACTATCGAGATCGTCAATAAGGTCGTCTTTGTTAACGGCGTAAAGTACGTGGTGAAGGACGCCCAGTTCGAGGACCCGGAGATGCTCCCCTCGAGCGTGTCGGTCCGGGATAATTTCGGGCCGGTCGTCGTTCCCCCCCACTCGTACTTCATGATGGGCGATAACCGGGATAACAGCAGGGACTCGCGCTTCTGGGGATTTGTGGACAGCTCGGAGATGGTGGGGAACGCCGTGGTGATCTACTGGTCGTGGGACATCGAGTCAGGGGGGCTGATCCAGCGGATCGGGAACATCCGGTGGGACAGGCTCGGGATGATCCTCCTGCATAAATAAGGCGTCGATGAAACGGGATACCCCCTTCGTCGTTTTGCTATCGGTTCTTGCCTTTCTTTTTCTTGCCTACGTCTGGCTCTTCGACAACGTAAAGATGGAATCGACCGCGATGGAGCCGCACATCCACGCTGGCGACTACCTGCTGGTGTGGCGCGCCGCCTACGCGATCAGGGCGCCCCTTGTGGGGGATATCGCGAGAACGGGAGCGCCCGCGCGGGGCGACGTGGTGCTGGTGGAGAAAGACTCGGGTGACTCCGAGTATGGACGGGTCACCGCGGTGCTCAGGGTGGTGGGCCTGCCGGGGGAGGTCGTCGCGATCACGGATAAGAAAGTATCCATCGACGGACTGCCGCTCACGGAGAAGTACGCGACCTTTTCCGACGCGCGGGTCTATCCCGAGGGGCTCTCCGCCCGGGACAACATGGCGGCGGTCGTCGTCCCCGACGACGGTTATTTCGTGATGGGAGACCGGCGGGATATTTCCACGGACAGCAGATTTTTCGGGACGGTGAAAAGAGACGAGATCATCGGGAAGGTGGTGTGGGTCTATTGGTAGGGGAGGGGACGTAGATGACGCACGAAATCGGCTTCCCTCTCCCTCTCTTTCATCGGTACCCCCGGTTAGTACCCGTCATTGCGAGCGTGTCCCTCTTCATCGGGGCCCCCACGAAGCATGCTTCGGTGAGGCTACCTGCCCGTAGACGCAGGGTTGTTATACGGTAAATTAAGTTTGTAGAGTTTAGAACTTAGTAAACTTAATTTGGCGTATAATGGACTCATATTAATCCGATAGAAATGACCCAAGACAGGACTTAACCTCGTAGCCTTGACCCGTAGACTTCAGGAAAAATAGGCACAAATTATGTACTTTCAGTTTCTTCCTTGGTGCCAAATTGATAGAGAATATCGAGTTGGGGATATAACCTTCTTACCGTTTACCTTTCACGCTGAAAATGATTACTTGGGTAAAAAGGAATTCAAACGAATTCAGAAGGTCTTGAAGTCATATAGATCAAATGATGATGGTAAACGGGTAAATGAAGCCGTAATTCTTAGATTTAAAGACTCTCCGATACTCTCAGACCTTTCAAAAGAAGCACTCGAAATATCTTATGAAATGAATCAAATCGCGTGCTTTTCCGCTTTATCGTCAAGGGACTTTTTTAAATATGGAGGTAACTATTGTTGTTCTGATAATTTTAGACTTGAAGTCAATTCATTTGAGGACATAAACTCAAACTATACTGCATTACAGACTAGGAGACGCGAAGGTACACACTACGATGGTCGATTAATGACTCGGATATATTTAACTAATCCAGAGAGCGTAAAGCTCAATAGAATAAAACTGGATGAAAAGCTCATTCGTTCTTTGGTGGAGTTTCGCTCAAGTGAGAATTTAGATGAATGGACTCACTTGAAAAACTCCATCTTATGTTACAACCAGGCAAATACCGATAACCCCTCAATATCTTATCAAGTGGAATGGATACTCCTTTGTAGTGCTATCGAGGAAATAATACAACACGGTTATAAAGCAAAAGAGGTTTCTTGGGAATTCCATGACCTGCTAATACCAGGGAAAAATGTGAATCTTTGTTTTTCAAGGAGGAAGAAAGAAATCTTAGGGATCTTCCAGCATGATAGTAGGAGCAGCGTTCGCCATATTTGGATAAAGGAGTTTATAAAAGCCAGGGGGAGTTATGCGCATGGTACGCTTGACGTTCGGCATAGGTTAGTATGGAAGCCCTTAGAACATCTAATACTAGCCTCAATAGCGTTTCCTTTAATCGCTAAAATAATGCTACTAAAAAAAGGCCTTTATGAATTGTCAGAATATGACCTGAAGCAGATTAGTTGCTTCGAAGAATTCGCCGATGGTGATTTTCTATCCGATTTAAAATTATGGTCTAACCTGCTGAATTTTGAAGGATTGGAAATACTTCGAATCAAAATGGAGAAACTTTTTAGGGAAGGCTTATCGAAGAAGAAAAGATAACGCAGCATTAACACCTACAAGAATCACATTGTAAGCACCCGATTTCCCCCTCAGATATACCGCCAAATTAAGTTTACTAAGTTTAGAACTTTTCAAATCTAATTTGGCGATATACGGTGACAGTCAGGGGATTGCCGCGCCCCTTCGGGGCTCGCAATGACAGAAGAAACGAAAAGACCCACCCGCTTGCTCGCAATGACGTGGCTATTCCGGGGGAAAATATAGTCCGAAAAATGCGTTGACATCCGGGGTGAAAAATGATATTAAATATAAGAATATAAGCAGTATATAGAGGGATTATCTAATGATCGGCATGATGAAATTCGTCACCAGTAGGAACGGCGCGAGCAGGATCAAGACGCTCATCACCCTGGCCATCATCGCCGCCGTTATCTATACCGCGATCAAGTTCATTCCCCCCTACGTCGATTACCTCAAGCTGACGAACGCCGCCTACGACACCATGAATTCCGTCGGCGACAAGGGTGATGACGTGATCATGCAGCGGTTTATGAGGATGGCAAAGGACGTCAAGCCGGACCTGGCACCGGAAGACGTCACGATTGAGCGGGGTGAATCGGGACCGGCGACGCTCCTGATCGACTATTCGGTGACCGTCGTCCTGATCAAGGATAAACTCGAAAAGGTCCTCAATTTTCACATTGCGGAAAAAGCTTCGTAAACAGCGCCGCCCGCTTTTTTACTCAGCGCACCGGGAGCCTCCCTTTGGGGAGGCTTTTTTTCAAGGAACGGTATGGAAAAGACCGACACAAAAAGACTTCTGTTGACTCCCCAGGAGATCGACCGGATCATGAACCGTCTTGCCTCCGAGATCCTCGAAAAGCATCCCGACCTTTCCACGATGGTCCTCATCGGGATGCGGACCGGTGGGATCTATCTGGCCCGGATCATCCAGGAGAAGGTGAGGCAGAGCGAGGGGATCGAGCTCCCCATCGGGATCCTCGACATCACGCTCTACCGCGACGACATCACGACCACCAACCAGCACCACTTCGTGCGTAAGACGGAGATCCCCTTTTCCCTCGCCGGAAAAGACGTCATCCTTGTGGACGACGTCCTCTATACGGGGAGGTCCACCCGCGCGGCGCTGGACGCGATGATGGATCATGGGAGGCCCAAGACGGTGAGGCTTTGCGTCCTCATCGACCGCGGGCAGCGGGAGCTCCCGGTCCGACCCGACTTCGTGGGAAAGGATGTAACGGTTCCGGCCGACCAGAGCGTCGAGGTCCTCTTCGACGATACGGGTAAGGTCCAAGGCGCCGTGGTCGAGAAACGAAAGGCTTAAAAAAGAGAAGGGGCACCGTCATGTCCGATTCGCCTACCCCGGCAAAAAATGAGCTCGCCTGGGACAAGAAAGACCTCCTCGATATCAAGGGCCTCAGCAGGCAGGAGATCGAGCTGATCCTCGATACCGCCGAGTCTTTCAAGGAGATCTCCGAGCGGGATATCAAGAAAGTCCCGACGCTCAGAGGAAAGACCGTCATTACCCTCTTCTACGAGGCGAGCACCCGGACCAGAGTCTCGTTTGAGATCGCGGGCAAACGGCTCTCCGCGGACACCATCAACATATCGACCTCCACCTCGAGCGTTCAGAAGGGGGAAACCCTCATCGACATGGCCAAGAACCTCGAGGCGATGGCGCCCGACGCCATCGTCATGCGCCATAACGTTCCGGGGGCGCCCTACATCCTGGCCGACCGATTGAAATCCTCGATCATCAACGCGGGCGACGGCGCCCACGAGCACCCGACCCAGGCGCTGCTTGACGCCTTCACGATCCGGGAGAAGAAAAAGAGAATCGAGGGGCTTTCCGTCTCGATCATCGGCGACATCGCCCACAGCCGCGTCGCCCGCTCCAACATCTACTGCCTCACGAAGATGGGGGCCCGGGTAACGATCTCGGGACCTGCGACGATGCTGCCGAGGGAGGTAGAAAAACTCGGTGTGCGCGTTACCACCGATATCCGTGACGCGATTCGGGGAGCGGACGTCATCATGATGCTCAGGATCCAGCGAGAGCGGATGGGGAAGGTCCTCTTCCCATCCGTGAGGGATTACTCCCGTTTCTTCGGGCTCTCGCTGGACGTCATGAAGGGCGCCAAAGACGACGTCATCATCATGCACCCGGGGCCCATGAACCGCGGAGTCGAAATCAGCTCGGAGGTGGCCGACGGGCCCTATTCGGTGATACTTGATCAGGTAACGAACGGCGTGGCCGTGCGCATGGCGATACTGTACCTGCTGCTCGGGAGAGGAGGCGGTTATGAAGGCGCTCATTGAGGGAGGCACGATCATTGACCCGGCCGGCGGGCACGAGGGACCGGGAGACCTCGTGATAGAAGACGGCCTGATCCTCGGCATCGTAAAACCAGGCACGGGGCCGAAGGACGCCGAGGTCATAAACGCGCGGGGGCGCATCGTGTGTCCCGGTCTCGTTGACATACACACGCATCTTCGGGAGCCGGGTTACGAATACAAGGAAACGATCGCGAGCGGCACACGCGCGGCAGCGGCGGGCGGCGTCACCTCCGTCGCCTGCATGGCCAACACCAACCCGATCAATGACAACGGCTCGGTCACCGAGTCTATCGTCCAGCGCGCGCGCGCAGACGGCGTGGTGCGCGTCTATCCGATCGGGGCGGTGACGAAGGGTCAAAAAGGAGAGGTGCTGGCAGAGATCGGAGACATGAAGGAAGCCGGTGCGGTGGCGTTGTCGGACGACGGGTGCGTCGTGGCCAACTCCGACCTGATGCGGCGGGGCATGGAATACGCCAAGACCTTCGGGCTGCCCGTCATCACCCACTCGGAGGATATGACCCTCGTGGGAGAAGGGGTTATGAACGAGGGGTTCGTCTCCACGGAGCTGGGGCTGCCCGCGTCTCCTCCGGAGGCCGAGCAGATCATGATCTTTCGGGACGTGATGCTTGCCGCGCTCACGGGCGCGCGCCTTCACGTGGCACACGTGACGACGGCGGGGGGGGTCCGTATCATCCGGGAGGCCAAGCGGCGCGGCATCGCCGTGACGGCGGAGACCTGCCCCCATTATTTTACCCTCACCGATGACGCGGTGAGAAGCTTCGACACCAACACCAAGGTCAACCCGCCGCTCAGGACCCAGTCGGATGTGGAGGCCGTCATCGAGGGGATCGCCGACGGCACCATCGATGCCATCGCCTCCGACCACGCTCCCCACGTCGCCGACGACAAGGACGTCGAATACATCTATGCCAGGAGCGGGATGATCGGCCTTGAAACTCTGCTGATCCTCTCTCTTGTCCTCGTGCACCAAAAAAAGCTCACGATGAGTGCGCTGATAAAGAGCCTCACCAAATCTCCCGCCGGGGTCGTCGGGATCAACGCCGGCACGCTTGGGAAAGGAGCGCCGGCCGACGTGCTCATCTTTGACCCCGATGAGGAATGGGTCTACGATGTGTCCCACTCATTTTCCAGGAGCAGGAACACGCCCTTCTCGGGCAGAAAGATGAAGGGGAGGGTCTCGCGCACTATCGTCGGGGGAAGGGTCGTCTTTTGTGAGGGGAAAATTGTCTCATAAGACGCGCATAATCGTCACGATAGTCTGCCTGTTTGCTCTCCTGTCTTGTGCAAGCGCCGTCGATTACGAGGGGCACTTCTCGGGATTCGTGAAGAACCGAACGCTTCTCGATGACTGGTATGGCGTCTATTTTTCGGAGACGAAGGTGGGCTGGGAGCATATCGATGTGGCCGAAGGAACCCTCGACGGGAAAGACGTCATCCGGGTCGGCGACGACGGGGTCGTTCTCTATCGTATGGAGGACGAGAAGACCCCCATGAAGAACACCTTTTCAGGGGAAGTATTTCTCACCCCCGGCGATAGACTTCTCGGCTTCAGATACACCCAAGCTCTGCTCTCCCATGAGCTTGTTGTCGTCGGGGAGGCGAAGGGGGGGGTCGTCTACGTAGACATTACGTCCGGCGGCGGCACCCAGCGGATTAAGTTCAACGAGTCGGAGAATATTATTCCTTCCTCGGCTCTGGCCTATCTAACCCTCAAAGAAAAAATCTCGCCCGGCAAGACCTACGCGTATCGGGTCTTTCTTGAGTCTCTTCGGCTGACCGAAGATATCAAGGTAACCGTTAAAGGCCAGGAGGATGTCATCGTAAACGGGAAGAAAGAAAAGGCCTATCGGGTGGAAGGCGCCATCCGCGGATATACCGTCACGTCGTTTGTGCAGGCCGACGGGAGGGTCATCAAACAGATCACTATGGACAATTTTGTGGCGGTGCGCCAGCCCGAGCGAGAGGCGACCAACCTCGGCGCCGACTCGGGACTCACTCTTTTGGCCATTATCGATTTTTCTCTTATCAGGCCGAATCGGCCGATCGCGGATCCCGAGGGCCTCTCCTTTCTTAGCGTCAAGATAGAGAATATCCCCGCAGGTACTTTGCCGCTGCCGAGCGACTTTCAGCAGATCACGGGACCCGACCAGGAAAAGGTCTACACCTATACCATCACGAAGGCCGAACCCTCGAGTCTTTCCGTCCCCGCCTACGGGGGCTTTCCAAAAGAGGTGGCCAACTATCTTGAGCCCAGTCTCGAAATAGAGAGCACACACAAAAAGATCACCGATGCGGCAAAGAAGATCATCGGGGAAAAAACGGACCCCCTGACGGACGCCAGGAAGATCACCACCTGGGTTTTTAAGAACGTAGCCAAGAAGATGGTTGATACGACCTCAGCCCTGGACACCCTTCGCTCGATGGAGGGGGAGTGCCAGGCACATGCACATCTGCTGGCAGCCCTTCTGAGGGCCGACGGCATACCGGCCAAGGTCGTCTCGGGAGTCGTCTATTCTCCGGATATCGGAGGGTTTCTCTATCACTCCTGGGATGAGGTCTATCTTGGCCGGTGGGTGCCGGTTGATGCCGCCTTCGGGCAATTTCCCGCGGACGTAACTCACATCAAGTTCAGCGAAGGCGGTCCGGAATCCGTCATCGACACGATACCGCTGGTGGGATTGATCAAGATCGAGGTGGTGGAGACAAAGAAGGGACTAACCGTGCCGGATAACGGACATATACCCATGGAAGAACAGAACGCACAAAGGCCCGCGCGTATTCTCATCGTAGACGATGAGACGAGCATGAGGAGCCTCTTTACGATCATGCTGACGAAAGAAGGCTACGAGGTAGATGAGGCGCAAGACGGCGAGGAAGCGGTCAAACTCCTCAAATCGAAGATATACAACCTCGTAGTCACCGATATTATAATGCCGGGGATGAGCGGCACCGAGCTCTTAAAGCGGGTCAAAGAGATCCATCCTGAAACGGTAGTCATCATGATTACGGCCTATGCTTCCACCGAAAGCGCCGTCGAGGCGATGAAGGAGGGGGCGTACGATTACATAACAAAGCCTTTCAACGTGGAGGAAATCAAAGTCATCATCAGAAATGCGGTGGAGAGGGGGAGGCTCGAACGGGAAAATATTCTGCTCAAGCGTGAATTGAGGAAAGAATACAGCTTTGAGAATATCATAGGGTCTTCCACGTCGATGCTCAAGGTTTTCGATCTAATCGAGCGGGTCTCGCAGACCAAGACCAATATCCTTATTACCGGAGAGTCCGGTACAGGGAAAGAGCTCGTTGCCCGCGCCATTCACAACAAAAGCCCCAGAAAACAGCGTCCTTTTGTCGTCATCAACTGCGGGGGCATCCCGGAGAACCTGTTAGAGAGTGATCTCTTCGGCCATGTCAAGGGGTCCTTTACAGGTGCGATCACCCACAAGGAGGGTCTCTTTGAAGTTGCCGACACCGGGACTATTTTCCTGGACGAGGTCGCCGAGTTGACTCCGCCCATCCAGGTCAAACTCCTGCGAGCGATCCAAGAAAGAACCTTCAAGCGGGTAGGGGGCACCGATGACATCTCTGTGGACGTGCGGATCATCGCCGCCACAAACAAAGATCTCGAGGATGAAGTCATCGCGGGGAGGTTTCGTGAGGACCTTTACTGGCGCCTGAAGGTGATTGAGATAAAACTACCTCCCCTTCGAGAGAGGAAGGAGGATATCCCGATCTTAGCCGAGCACTTTCTGAAGAAATATGCGGCGGAGCAGGGCAAGGAGATCAAGAAGATATCGACCTATGCGCTGGAGGTCCTTAAAGACTATTCCTTTCCCGGAAACGTCAGGGAGATGGAGAACATCATCGAGCGGTCAGTTGCGCTGGAGCACTCCAATATCGTGCTCCCGGAAAACCTTGCCCTCTCGGTATATAAGTGGCACGACGCTCACCAACAGGGGAATAAGGTTACGGACCTCCTCAGCGAAGGCTTCTCCATGGAGGAATATGTCGGGAGCTTGGAGAAGAAGTTGATTTCCGAGGCCCTCGTCAGATCCGGGGGAAAGAAGAAGGACGCGGCGCAACTGTTGGGCATCAGCTATTGGGTGCTGCTCAGAAAGATCGACAAATATGGAGTCGGGGGGGGGCACTCGTAAGGGAAACAACCCGTCGGCCTTGGGAAGAATTGCCTTTTCGCAAACCGATTTTTGTGCTTCTGCAAAAGGAGCGTGAAAAGAGAATAAGTCAAAAGAATTCTATTGACACCCACTTCTTTTTATGTAATAAATACAGATGGGTTATGTAACGAACCGAATAGCGTTAACAACTCATAATTGGCACTGGTATTGCATTATAAAGCTTTGCGATATTTTAAAGGAAAGGAGGTGTATCTATGATAAGCAAAATCAGAAGCAGAAAGGGTTTTACCCTCATCGAGTTGATGATCGTTGTTGCCATCATCGCAATCCTGGCCGCCATCGCCATCCCGAACTTCCTGAAGTTCCAGGCCAAATCAAAGCAGTCCGAGGCCCGGACGATGTTGACCGGCGTGTACGAGGCGGAGATGGGCTTCTTCTCGACCGAGAACTACTTCTCGTCCGTCGCAACTAAGATCGGGTTCGAGGCCGCATCGAAGCCCAAGTACTACATCGACCCGTCGCGGACCGGCTGGATTGTCTGCCGCGTGGAGGGTCCACTTCACCGCCACGACCTCGGGCAACATCGACCGGGATGCCTTCAGGGATCAGTGGATCGAGACCGACCTGGCGCGCGAGCCGCAGAACTATGCCATCCCGGCGCAGGGGTCGCAGGTCGTTCGTATGGTCCCAGTGCTACCGACACACTGACCGGCGCCGTCCCGGCTCGGGAGACGACGTCTCCAATTAGTCGTTGAAGCATCATCGCTGTCGAGACTCTGAAAAGCTTCAGGCAGAATCTAAAAAATTCTGCCTTTTTTTTATTTCCTGTGATATACATTATCCTATGAAAATCGTCGGTAGCGCGAAAAGATTCATCCTCTCACATCGTCCGCCAGCCTCATCTTCCTCGATCTCCTTTGCGGTATATCTGTTTACCCTCTGTCCCACGTTCTACTGGAGGGATTCGGCGGAGTTCGTTGACGCCGCCTTCGCCCTCGGGGTCGGCCACCCTGCGGGGTTCCCGACGTACCTCCCGCTCGCGAACCTGATGACCTTTTTGCCGTTCGGTCCCATCGCCTTCAAGATCAACCTTGCTTCGGCCTTGATGGGGGCGGCGGCGTCGGTCGCGCTCTTTTATCTCACCCGCGCATTGATAGTCACGCTCGGAGGAGAAAGAAACGGCCGCGCACTCCTCTTTTCCTGCGCCACGGCCCTTACCTTCGCGTTTTCCTTCTCTCTCTGGGAAAGCTCCGTCGCCGCGGAAGTCTATACCGGCTGGGCGCTGGGCTGTGCGGTCATTCTGCTGCTTGCCGTTTCCTGGGCCCAGTCGAAGGATCGCCGCTTCCTCCTCGCGGGATCGTTCGTCTACGGATTGACGGCGGGGAATCCACGGGGCTTCCGTCTTCTTTCTCCCCGGGTTGCTCATATTTGTGATTCTCAATTATAAGGAACGCCTCAAGCCGGCGGACCTCTTGATGGTCATCTTCTTCTTTTTGGTCGGGTTTTCCGTATATCTCTATCTTCCGCTCCGCTCGGCGGCGGGCCCAAGAATGGACTGGGGCAACCCCCGGACGCTTGAGGGATTTCTTATCCAGATCTTTGACAAGAAGGACACCGCCTATCACTTTGCCGTGTCTCGCGGCGGTTTTCCTCAAAAACTCGGAGAGTTCTTATATATAACGGGCCGGGAATTGACGTTCCTCTGGCCGCTTACGGCGCTGTTCGGCTTCTATCTTGCCGTAAAGAAAAACTGGAAGCTCTTTGTCCTCCTCATCCTCTTTTTTCTTGCACAGATAACCTTCTTTATCTGGTATTGGAGCGTCGGGACGATTTACATCCCCTCCTATGTCGTGCTCATGGCGATGGGGGGCGTGGGGCTCTATTTTATTGCAGAACGGCTGTCTAGGATGCCGAACATCAGGGTAAACGCGGCGCGCATCCTGGCCGCGGCCGCGATTGCCCTCGTCTTCTTTAACCTATTGATCAACTACGGGGAATTGGATAAGTCCGACTATTATGCGGCCGAGAATTTCACATTGTCCGATTACCACCGCTTCGATTATCGCGCGATGGTCGTCACTAACCTTCTTTGGCCGAATTTCTATTGCCTCCAGGATATAGACCGTCTCCGGGAAGATCTGGTCATCATTGCCGTCGGAGATGTTATAGAGCCCGATTACTTTAACCGATTTACGCAAGAGCGATTCCCGATGCTCGCCGTTCCGCCGGGAGAGCCGACCAAAGAGACCGGTGTCACCTTCCTCAAAAACCTGATTTTTCTGAATTCCCACCATCGGACTGTATACCTCGGCCCCGATCAAGACATCATCATGAGGCTCTCGTACCGAGTGCTTCCGGAGCTGCTCTTCTTCAGATTGGTCACCGAAAAAGAGACACAAAATGTTCCGAAGGAGTATTACGCCGCGTACGAAAAGAGGCTGGATGCCTTCGTCTCCCAGGAGATCGAATCACAGGGGCCGAATTTCTTTGAGGACGAAGTCTTTGTCGACTATTACCGTATCGTCTTTACCACCCTCTCAGCCTACCTGATAGACAGGAAATTGTGGGATGAGGAGCTGGAGGTGCTTCGATATTCCGCGAGCCTTAATTCCTTAACGATCGATCAGATGGTCGACACGGGTATCGCGCTCATGAATAGGGGTGAAAATACCGATGCGGAGATAGCCCTCAGGCGTTGTCTCGACGCCGAGCCGGCCAACAAGCGGGCGCACATCTATCTCGGCCACGTCCTCGTCGCGGAGGGGAGGCTTGACGAGGCCCAAAAGGAATTCGACACGGTTCTCAGGCTACATGGCGAGGAATTTGCCGCGTATTTCGGGATGGGGCTTGTTGCGTACGAGCGAGGTAATCTGAGCCAGGCGCGAGACCTGCTCAAGAAGGCCGGGGGGCATATCACCGGCAAGACAAGTAAGGACGATGAGAAGCGTCTGCGCTCCCTCCTGGCCGATATCCAGTCAAAGATCTCGCCGTAGCCGATGGTCCGTCCGGAGTCGTCTGTCTATCCGAAGTGTCGGCTGGAGATGACGCTGTGGTGTTTTCTCCTCGTTGTTTGAAGGAGTTGGATGAAAGACGAAAAATACCTAAGTATATTCAGCGATCTCGAATCTGATATTTCGCTTCCCGATACGCCTTATCAGGCAAGACATATCAGCTACCTCATTAACCATCGCCAGCGTTTTATCAGCGACCTCCTGCTCGTCAGGAAACACCATACTTCGGGAAAGATACTGGAAATCGGCTCTCACCCGTACCACCTCACCTATGCAATGAAACGACTCGGTTATGATGTCGTTGGATTGGATATCGACCCGCAACGATACGACCACTTCATCAGGAAACACGGACTCTCCGTCATCAAAAGTGATATCGAAACGGATCCGCTCCCTTTTGAGGATAATACGTTCAACCTGATCCTCTTTAACGAGGTGTTTGAGCATCTCAGGATCGACCCCATCAGGACGCTGATCGAAATCAACCGGGTATCACGTCCGGGCGGGATCATGATCCTTTCGACCCCGAACCTTTATGCCCTGCATAGGATCCTCTTGTTCCTCGTCGGCAGGGGGATCAAGGATCCCTATGGGGCCTTTAAACAAATGCACGATGTCGGACATATGGGTCATATTCGGGAATACTCGGTAAAGGAAGTCAAAAAGTTCTTAACGAATACCGGATGGAAGGTGGAGGCCGTTCACTATCGAACGTACAAATACTACATTAAGGGGAAATGGGGAAAGCTCGCAAATCTTATCTATCACGTGACCCCTCGGCCTTTTTCCCCGTATCTTGTTTTTATCAACAGAAAACCAGAAGAATAGCGGGACGTGGGAGTAACGTGATCAAAAGACCGCCGCCCCTCGCTGTCGATTGTGACAAACAATGAGAAAGAAAAAGAAAGTATGTGTCGTCATCCCGGCATATAACGTCGGCAGGCTCGTTGTGCAGGTGTTGGATGGGCTGCCCGATTTTGTCGACAGGGCGGTCGTGGTCGACGATTTTAGCAGTGACGATACCGCGAAACGAGTTAAAGGATATCATGGCCGTTTCACGGGAAAGGTAAAGCTGATTACGATGCCCAAGAATGTGGGCGTCGGGGGGGCAATAGCGAGGGGATATAGGGATGTTCTCGAGAACGGCGATGATATCGCCGTGGTCATGGCGGGGGACAACCAGATGGATCCTCGTGACCTTCCCGCGATGGTCGATCCCGTGGCGGATGGCCTGTGCGACTATAGCAAAGGGAACAGACTCTTCATGGGCGGGGCCTGGAACATGATCCCCAAGGTCAGGTACCTCGGCAATTCTTTTTTGTCGCTCTTAACCAAGGTCGCCTCGGGATACTGGCACGTGGCCGACTCACAGTCGGGGTATACGGCGATCAATCGTGAAACGCTCGAAAAGATCGATATCGACGATATTTATCCCCGCTACGGGATGCCGAACGATATGCTCATTAAGCTTAATATCGTCGGCGCACGGGTAAGGGACGTGCCGGTGCGGCCCATCTATAACGTGGGGGAAAAATCGGGAATCAGGCTTTATAGGGTAATCCCGACGATTACCTGGCTTCTCATCGACGGTTTCTTCACGCGAATGACCAAGAAGTATATCATCTTTGATTTCCATCCCCTCGTCTTCTTTTACATCATGGGGCTGGTGCTTGCCCCCGTCGGAGGAATATTCGGGTTCTATCTCTTTGTTTTGAGGCTCTTAGGATATGGCGTGGCAACGACGAGCGCCCTCTTTGCGGCATTCTTCTTCATCTCGGGACTTCAATCGCTCTTCTTTGCGATGTGGTTCGATATGGAGTATAATAAGACCCTTCGATAGTCGATTAATAAGGAAACAGTGCAGGGAAGAATAGCGAAGGGCATGAAGATCTTGCTGGTGACGAGCTCCTTTCCTCGGAGATCGGGGGACTGGGTGGGGGTTTTTCTATTTTCTCTCGCGCGCGAACTGGTGCGGCGGGGACACCGAATCACCGTTCTCTGTCCCCACGCGGCGGGCTGCCCCCTTGAAGAAACGGTGGACGGCGTCGTCGTGAGGAGATTTCGCTATATGTGGCCGGGGCGGTTTGAGACCCTCGCCTACGGCCGGGGGATGCTCCCCAACGTCCGGGAGAACCCGGCGCGACTGTTGCTGTTATTCCCGTACCTCGTTTCCCTCGGGATCCGCCTGAGGGAGTTGGCCGGAGAGTATGATCTGGTCAATGTCCACTTTTTGATTCCGCAGGGGCTTGCGGCCCGGATCTTCGGGGTGCGGGCGGTCGTGAGTATACATGGGAGCGACGTCAGCCTTGGGCGCGCGGGCCTGGGGAGGCTCCTTCTGGGTTTTGCTCTCTCGCAAGCACGAGCCGTGACGGCCAACAGCCGCGCGACGGCCCGGCGGGTGGAGGGCCTCGTGCCCAAAATGAATACCGATGGTGCGGATGCGGGGTGGGTGGAGGCTCGGCCACCCAAAGCGAAGAGATCTTCCTCGAGCCCTCTTGACATCTCGTGAACTCATCATCCACTAAGGGGCATGGGTCTGCGTGAAGCATGGCCTGATGAACTTCCAGGACAACGTGCTCATTGGAGAAGTTTTCAGCATGAGCTGAAAGGAACCTTGGGCGGGTGGCACAGTGACAAGGTACAACCGTTTAACGACAGTAACCACCAATCAACTTCCAACCTCTCTTTGCACACAAACTCGGTCCTTCCTTCGTCGTCCCATTCCTTCGGGAAAATGCGGAGAGTTCGGCGGCTGAGGACGGTGGTTGGAGGCGGTGGTGGCGGCCAGCGAGAGCTGTACACAAGGTGGTGGAGGCGACGGTGGCGCGGGGGTGCGCCAATGATCGAGACAGAGCACTAGTTAACTCTCCTCAGAGCACTTGAAGGCCCGATGCCGCACAGGCAGATCATATTGGATACGAGTGACACGGCTTTTGCTGAACACCTTCTTATGTGGCGAGGAAGAACAAGGACAAGAAGCAGTCTTCACTGAGAAAGTGCAGTGGCGTAGTTCTGGTGGCGGCGTGATTTGGCACAATGTGGCAAT
>CAWBYW010000038.1:0-51422 GCA_963792965.1 uncultured delta proteobacterium
TAGACGACGCATGGGATTTCTCCGAGGGCCTGGCCCGATTCAAGTCCGGGAAAAAGATCGGCTTCATCGATCCAAAGGGCGCCGTCGTTATTCCGGCGACCTTCGATGACGCCCGGCCTTTCTCCGGGGGCTTGGCGGCGGTACAAATCGGCGACAAGTACGGATTCGTTGATAAGAAAGGGACGCTGGTCATCCCGGCGACCTATGACGACGCGGGCGACTTTTCCGAGGGCCTGTGCGCGGTGAAGCCTGACAACAAGTGGGGCTTTATCGACGCCAAGGGGACGATGGTCGTCGCGCCGGCGTACAACGATGCCAAGGCGTTCTCCGAGGGTCTTGCCGCCGTCGAGGTCGGCAGGAAGTGGGGATACATCGACAAAACCGGCAAGATGATTATCGCGCCCGCCTTCAAGGATCCCGGCCCCTTCTCCGGCGGCTTGGCGGCGGTGGAGTCTGAGGGAAATAACGGCTATATCGATAAGACCGGAAAACTTGTGATCCCGGCAACCTTCGACTATGCCGACACGTTCAAAGAAGGGCTCGCCGCAGTAGAGAAAGGCGGCAAGTGGGGCTATATCGACAAGACCGGCAAATTCATCATCGTGCCGCGCTTTGACCGCGCAAACGAATTTTCCCAGGGGCTTGCCGGGGTCCAGATAGGGGATCGGTGGGGATTCGTCGACAAGATCGGGGAAGATGCTCAGGGCCAAATAGACATTCCAAAATGGATCTTCGTTGCCGCGGCCGGATATCCGGCCGCGGTATTTTTGTGTCATAACGATGGTCCAAAAAGAGAACAGTCCGCCTTATACGTCTCCTATGCCGCCGGGAAGCACCAGCGGGGCGCGAAAAATGACCACTGATGCCCCTTGCCGAGAAGATATATCTGACGTATAATAAAGCAAATCAGGAAAACAGGAGGGGCTGATGGATCCGAAACTCAGGGACGACTTCACCAGAAAGTGGAAGAAATATTTCAACAAGGCCGAGCTTCCCATTGCCTTCTACTATACCGATACCGCGGATCGAGTCGGCCATGCTACAGCCCACGACCGCGCCACCGCTGCGTGATCGCCAACGTCATCGGCGTCCGCAAGGGAAAGACGGTGGCGTTTGACAACGACACAATCGGCTGTTTCGGGGGCAGGCGCTACCTCGGGTATTCGCAGACCCTCCGGCCCGAGTTCGAATATTTCCTGTCCTGCGGCATACCCGGGAAACTGGAAGGAGAGCGCTACAAGAAATCTCCCGAGCTGGTCAAAAAGCTGATGGAGAGCGCCCCACCCTTTTCCGCCCCAAAGAGGTACGTCGTCTTTAAACCGTGGGATAAGCTCGATAAGAGCCGACGAGCCCGAGGTCGTCGTCTTCTTTGCCCCTCCCGACGTCCTTTCCGGCCTCTTTACGCTGGCGGGCTTCGATGAGTCCGATGTCAACGGCGTTATCTGTCCCTTCGGTGCAGGGTGCGCATCCATCGTTCAGTATCCGATGTTGGAAGCTAAGAAGGAGCGCCCGAAGGCGGTGCTTGGGATGTTTGACGTCTCGGCCAGGCCCTTTGTCCCCGAGGGCCTTCTTACCTTTGCCGTCCCGATGAAGAAATTTGCCGGCATGGTCGCGGACATGGACGAGAGCTTCCTGATCACCCCTTCCTGGAAAAAGATCGAGAAGCGAATCCGCTGACCGCCGACCCCCCCGTCCCCTCCCGTCGTCGGAAGGCTCCCGGTAACGGTGCGTTGTGCTCGCACGCGTCACCCTGCCCAGATGTTTTGTCTTGACTTTACATTAAGACGCATGGTAGTTTTAGTTCCTTTAATAAGATGTGGATGTATAGTTGAATATGAGCGAAAAGAAAAAAGCGCCGGGCGAGGAGCACCTGTATCAACCGAAGTCCGTCTGGGACCGTGTGGACGAGGCCGAAAGACGGGAGATCTTTTCACTCGGCGAGGAATACAAGGCGTTCCTCGATGCCGCCAAGACCGAGCGGCTGGCCGTGGGCGAGATCGTCAGACAGGCGTCCGAGCGCGGGTTCACAGACATCGCGGCGGCTAAGGGTCTCGGAAAATACTACAGGGTCTACCGGAAAAAGTCGGCCGCGCTCGTCATCATGGGGAAAAACGATCCGACCGAGGGGATGAACCTCATCGTCTCCCATATCGACTGCCCGCGGCTTGACCTCAAGCAACGCCCCCTCTACGAGGACGTGGAGATCGCCCATTTCAAGACCCATTACTACGGCGGCCTCAAGAAGTACCAGTGGGTGAGCAGGCCGCTTTCGCTCTTCGGCGTCGTCATCATGCAGGACGGAAAAGAGGTCAGGATTGCCGTCGGGGACGGCCCGGACGATCCGGTCTTCACGGTCTCGGACCTGTTGATCCATCTTGCGGGAAAGGCGCAGATGGAAAAGAAGGTGTCCGACGCCATAGCCGCCGAGAAGCTTAACCTCATCTGCGGCAGCGTTCCCGTCGCGGATACGGAGGCCAAGGAGCGGGTGAAGCTCGCCGTCATGAAATACCTTTTCGATACCTACGGGATCGTCGAAGAGGATTTCATCAGCGCCGAGCTCGAGGCGGTCCCGGCGGGGAAGGCACGCGACATCGGGTTCGATAGATCGATGGTCGGCGGCTACGGCCAGGACGACCGGGCCAGCACCTTCGGCGCGCTCAAGGCGGCGCTGGCGGTCGCGGACCCTCAGCGGACCTCGGCGCTCTTCTTTCTCGATAAGGAGGAGATCGGGTCGGAAGGGGTGACGGGAGCGCGGGGGAGGATCTTCGAGGAGGTCGCCGCCGACGTGCTCCGGCTGGCGAAAGGGGAGGTCAGGGAAAACGACCTTTCCACGATGCTGTGCCGCTCCCGGTGCATCTCGGCCGACGTCAACGGGGCGCTGGATCCGGATTGGCAGGAGGTGCACGAGAAGACCAACGCCGCCCGCCTCGGATACGGCCTCTGCGTCACCAAATTCACCGGGTCGCGGGGTAAATATATGGCCTCGGACGCCTCGGCGGAGCTCGTCGCGATGATCAGACGGCTCTTCAACGAGAACGGGGTCGTCTGGCAGTACGGGGAGCTCGGCAAGGTCGACGAGGGCGGGGGAGGCACGATCGCCAAGGACATCGCCGAGCGCGGCATTGACGTCATCGACGTCGGCCCGGTGCTCCTCAACATGCACTCCCCTTTGAGATCTCCAGCAAGGCCGATATCTACATGGGCTACAAGGGATTCAAGGTATTCCTTCAACTGGCTTGACCAAGCCGAGGGGAGCATCAATGACACCGCAACGACGTCGCTATGGAAAGAGAATCATCTCGGCGGGTCTGGGCATTATCGTCACCGGTCTTCTGTTGCGGCCGACCGCCCTCCTCTTTGCGGGAGAAACGGCCGACGCCGTTCGCGAAAAAGGCGTCATGACCGTGGGCGTGCGCGCACACTATCCCCCCTTTTCCGTCGTCACAGGCGAGGGCGATAGCGAGACATTTTCCGGCTTTGACGTCGACATCGCCCGGGCCGCGGCCGAAAAGATCGGGGTCAAGATAAAGTTCATGACCGCCGATCCCGAGGAAATCATCCCCCTCGTCGCCGAGGGGATCGTCCAGGCGGGCCCGGGCCTGAACCACCGGCTCAGCTGGGAGCCGGTCGTCGATTTTTCCGTCGCCTATTTTGATGGAGGGATACGCGCGCTGGTCCTCCGGTCGTCGGGCATCCGCCGGCTCTTCTCGGTAAGAGGGAGATCGGTTGCAGTGATAAGCGGCGTCGATGAAAGAGAGATAACGGGCAAGATCCCCGGCGCTAAAATTGTCCCCGTCGATTCCAGCCAGGCAGGGCTGGTTCTTCTCGAGAAGAGGGAAGTGAGCGCCGTGATCGGCGACACGAGGGACCTCCTTTGTCTCATAACAGGGGACCAAAAGCCGCAAGCGCTTTACCTCATCGACGAGCCGATCGTGCGGGTTCCCGTCGCGTTCGGCCTTCCGCCCGGCGACGGAGTGTGGAGAGAATCATTCGACGGCGCCCTCATGACGCTGTGGACCTCCGGGGAGTTTGCGACCATCTATGAACGGTGGTTCGGAAAAAAATCTCCCGCGCAATTCCCTCTCGCCTTTACCATGGAAGTATGGCCGAATTAAGATGCTAAACGTCAGGAAGATTGTTGCAGCAGTAGACGGATCCGAGGTCTCGATGGCCGCCTTTGGGTGGGCGCTGGATCTGGCGGCTCTTACTCGTGCGGAGCTGATCGTCGTGACGGTTTCCGACCGACGGACGATAGAAGACGAAGGCCTCTATCCCGCGTTTCTATCCGATCGAAAGGTGAGGGAACTGATCGAGGAATACGACGAGAAGGGACGGGGAATCTTCAAGGATATCAGGACCAGGTGTGAAGAAAAGGGGGTCGAGATCAGCACGGTGGTGCTGCACGGCCTTCCATCGGAGGAGATCGTGAATCTCGCGTCCGACGAGAAAGCGAACCTGATCGTCATGGGGGCGCACGGCAAGAAGGAGGAGTTCTATCATGAGTTCAGCTCCACGTCCGAGCGTGTGTTGAAGAAATCACCCTGTCCTTTATTGATGATCGTTCCCGAGCGTGAGCTGAGGAAAGCCGAACATAAGGGGGGAGAGCCCCGGCCCTATAAACCGATACTCCACAGCACCTGAGTCTTCTATCGGCGGCGCTCGGGTGCCGCCGACTGCGTACAGACGGCTTGTCTCGATGATAATCTTTAAAGACGTCCATAAATATTACGGAACGTTCCATGCCCTCAAGGGCATTACTCTCCAGGTCAACAGGGGAGAGGTGGTAGTCGTATGCGGCCCCTCGGGGTCGGGGAAATCCACGCTGATCCGCTGTATCAATGAGCTTGAGCTGATAAACAGCGGGACCCTGATCGTCAACGGCCATGACCTCGCCGATCCAAGGACGAACATCAACAAGCTCAGAGCCGAGATCGGGATGGTCTTCCAGCACTTCAACCTCTACCCCCATATGACGGTACTGGATAACATTATCCTGGCCCCGGTCAAGGTAAAGAAGATGAAAAGGGAGGAGGCGCGAAAGCTCGCCCTTTCCATCCTCAAACAGGTCCACATAACCGAGCAGGCGACCAAATACCCGTCGGAGCTCTCGGGCGGACAGCAGCAGCGCGTGGCGATCGCGAGAGGCCTTGCGATGAAACCCAAGATCATGCTCTTCGACGAGCCCACCTCGGCGCTGGACCCGGAGATGATCAGTGAGGTCCTGGGCGTCATGAAAGACCTGGCCCGGCAGGGGATGACCATGGTCGTCGTCTCCCATGAGATGGGATTTGCCCGCGAGGTGGCCGACCGCGTCATCTTCATGGACCATGGCCAGATCATCGAGGAGGGGACCCCCGAGCATTTCTTCACCAATCCCCAGGACGACAGGACAAAGGCATTCCTCAGGGAGATCTTATAGGATTCATTATTAGGGAGGATCCAATGAAAAAGACTTTGTTCGTTTTGCTGGCGGTTGTTGCTTGCGTGTGCGCTCTTTGCCTGCAAGAAGGCGCCGGAGGGAACGACGGGGACGGCTCCGGAGAAATCGACCCTCGATGTCGTCAAGGAAAGAGGCGTATTGGTTGCCGGCGTCAAGGACTCGGTAGTCCCGTTCGGGTATGTGGACGAGAAGACCGGCGAACTGGTGGGCTTTGACGTCGATATCTGCCGCTATATCGCCGATGAGTTGGGCGTGAAGCTTGAGCTCAAGCCCGTCACTTCCTCCAACCGCATCCCGATGCTCACCGAGGGGAAGGTCGATCTCTTGGCCGCGACCATGACCCACCAGATCGAGCGGGATAAGGTGATCGACTTTTCCATCACCTACTTCATGGACGGCCAGCGGCTCCTGGTCCCGGCCGGTAGCCCCATCAAGAGCTACAAGGACCTTGCCGGCAAGAAGGTCGGCTCCGTGAAGGGCTCGACGAGTGAAAAGAATATCCTGATGGTGCAGCCTACGGCCGACGTAATCTCTTTTGAGGGTTACCCGGAGGCCTTCCTGGCCCTCAAGCAGGGCAAGGTCATGGCGGTTACCACCGACTCGGTGATCCTGGTCGGCCTCAAGGGGAGCGACCCCGATCCGGCCAAGTGGGCGGTCGTGGGCGACTTCTTCTCGAGCGAGCCGTACGCCATCGGCGTCAGGGAGAATGACTCCAAGTGGCGCGATTTTATCAACTTCACCCTCATGAAGATGTACAAAGAAGGAAAGTGGGACGAGATCTATACTAAATGGCTCGGCCCCGATACCAAGTATTACCTGCCCCCCACCGGCTGGAAGATGGAAATCTGGCCGTAAAATCGTGGTAAAGGAACGGGGGGGAGTCACCCCCCCCGTGCTCATCATGAAGCGAGACATAAGAGAGCTCCTCGTCGAGACACGGCTGTTTGCCGATCGGCATAAATACGTCGTCTATCCTATCTTCTTCCTGGCTCTTGCGGCTATTATCTCTCTGGTTTTCTATGAGCTCATCATCGTCCGACTCCTCGATGCCCGGCTCGCCTATACGTTTGATTTTTCCGTCTTCCTGAAACAGCGCACGGTCGAAAAGGGCACGTATCTCACCCT
The DNA here is from genome assembly GCA_963792965.1 of uncultured delta proteobacterium. GTDB lineage: Bacteria > Desulfobacterota > Zymogenia > Zymogenales > Zymogenaceae > CAWBYW01. The sequence continues at coordinate 6,566 of CAWBYW010000038.1, forward strand.
CCTTCTGGCGGGGCTGTTCACCACCATCAGGATATCGGCCATATCCATCGTGCTTGCCATGATCCTTGGTACCGTCATTGCGGTCATGAAGCTCTCGAGGGTCAAGGTCTTTGATATCTTTTCGTCCGTATACATAGAGTTCTTTCGCAACACGCCGCTCTTGATCCAGATATTCCTTTGGTACTTCGGATCGGACCCGTTTCTTCCTCAGGTCGTCAAGGATTGGATCTATAAGCAGAATATCGAGTTCGCCTACGGCGTGATCGCGCTGACCGCCTATACGGCGGCCTTTATCGCCGAGGAGATCCGGGCGGGCATCCAGTCCATCCCGCGGGAACAGATGGAGGCGGCCCGGTCCCAGGGCTTCACCTTTCTTGAGTCGATGCGGTACGTGATCCTGCCGCAGGCCTTCAGGATCGTCGTGCCGCCGCTCATCAATCAGTCGCTCAACCTGCTGAAGAATTCGTCCCTTGTGATGGCGATCGGCGTTGTCGAGCTGACACACGCCGCGCGCATCATCGAAGCCGAGACGTCGCGGGTCTTTGAGGCCTTCTCGATGGTGACGCTCATCTACCTTTTTCTCTCGCTGACTATCTCGTTTCTGATCAACCAGTATAACCGGCGGTTCCTGAGGTATATCAAGTACTGATATGTCCCACGCGCGCACCAAGAGGCTTACCCGGATCGCCGTTTCGGCGACCACCTTTTCCGTTCTCGGGCTCATGGTCGTCCTGGAGCTCGCCTTCCACTCGGTCTCGTATTTTCTCTCGACCGTCGTAGACGGCCTGAAAACGGTCCACTACGAGGTGATTGTCAACAATTTCAGGTACCTCCTCCTCGGCCCCCCGCATCAGATGGGCGGGGTTCTGTTAACCCTCTACCTTGCCGCCATCAGCCTGGTGCTGGCGTTTATCGTGGGGCTCATCTTCGGCCTCATGCGCAACAGCAGCGTGTGGTGGATCAAGTACCCCGCCGTCGCCTATATCGAGCTGATCCGGGGCATGCCCCTGATCATGGTCATCTTCTGGTTTGTCTTCCTGCTGCCGAGGGTCCTCGGCTACGTGATCGACGATATCTATAACGTGATCATCGCCTTCGTCTGTTTTTCGGGCGCCTATATGGCCGAGATCGTCCGCGCGGGTATACTCTCCATCGGCAAGGGCCAGATGGAGGCGGCCCGCTCTACCGGCCTCACGCAGGCGCAGGCGATGATCTATATCATCCTCCCCCAGGCCCTCAAGAACATGATCCCTTCGTTCGTGAATCAGTTCATGAGCCTCACCAAGGACACCTCGCTGGCCTGGTTCGTGGGGCTCTTCGAGCTCACCACCGTCGCCTCCCAGGTCAGTAACCGCGTGCTGGTCGCCCCGACGGAGATATTCCTCTTTTCCGCGATGATCTACTTCGTGATCTGCTATTCGCTCTCGGCCGCCAGCCGCTGGCTTGAGCGAAAGCTCCAGGTGGGCAGGCGATGAGGGTGGCACGTCGATAGCCGGGCAGAGCATCATACGCGAAAATAGGCGTGATAAAAAAGCAAAAGGGATGCGGAGCATCCCTTTTGCTTACCGGTCTCTTTTTTCGGCGCGCGTTCCCCGGGTCGGGCCGGCCTCTTGAGCCAGCACGCACGGGGTCTCATTGAGATCTACTTGACGACCTTCACCGTGAAGACCTTCTTATCCCCGGCCGTGTCCGGCTTTTCCCAGGGTCTGTAGTTGAGGAAGGTGAGGGTCGCCTCGCCCTCGCGGAGTGTCCCGAATTTCCATACGGTGATAACCGGCGCGCCCACCTTCGGTTTCGGATCGGTTTGGAAACTCTCTTTTGCCGACTCCGAGACGACATCGGTGGGGAGGACCGTGTACTGCCAGGTATAGCCGGTGGACGGGTTCTCCTCGAGCGCGACCGCGAATTCGCCGCCGACCTTGATCTCCGTGATCGCGTCTTCCGAAAGTACGGGCGCGTCCCCGATAAATTTTGCGGCGAGGACGGGCAGCTTGGGTCCCGCGGCCGGAAGACCGCCGGCGACAATCAGAATCAGGAGAGGGATAATCGCCGCGACAAAGAGCGTACGAGCTTTCATAGTCATGCCTCCTCATTTTTGGGCCAGGTCTCATCTATGATGACCCCTTCCCGTTTGGCAATGGTTTCAAGGAGCGACCGGACAGCGACTGCGACGTCGGCCTGCGGCACGACGATGACTTCACCGGTCGCGCGCGCCTTCAGCTCCACGTCGCCTTTGGCGACGAGCTTTTTGCTGATGACCGCCCGGATCGGGATACCGAGGAGGTCGGCGTCGGCAAACTTCACCCCGGCGGAGTCGGGCCGGTCATCCAAAAGGACCGAAGAGCCCTCCGACAGGGAGGACGCCACCGTCTCGGCCGTTTTCACGACCTGATCGTCGGTGCCGAGCGGGAGGACGGCGATCTGGAAAGGCGCCACCGTCACGGGCCAGATGATCCCCACCTCGTCGTGGTGGGCCTCGATGATGGACGCCATTGCCCGCTCAACCCCGATCCCGTAGCAGCCCATGACGACCAGCTCGCTCTTGCCTTCCTCGTTGAGATAGACGAGCCCCATGGATTCGGAATATTTTGTGCCGAGCTGAAAGGTGTGGCCGAGCTCTATCCCGCGCTCGAGGCCGATCTTCCCCTTCCCGCAGCGGGGGCAGGTATCCCCCTGTCGGATGCTGGCGATGTCTACGGTTTCCTTGACCACGATATCGCGGCCGATGACGGCGTTCTTGACGTGATGGTCGACCTTGTCACCCCCCATGACGTAGACGGGCTCTGACATCACGGTGCGATCGAAGAGGACCGTGACGCGCGGGAGCTTTGCGACCAGCGGCGAGATGTAGCCCGGCACAACCCCGGCCTCGGCCAGGACGCGGGCGTCGGCGATCGAGAGCTCTACGGCGCCAAGTTTGTTTTTCAGCTTCGTCTCGTTAATCTCGTAGGCTCCGTTGATGAACGCAATGACGATTGCGCCGTCCGCCAGGTAGGCCACCGCCTTCAAAAAATGATCCCTCTCTACTCCGAAAAAGGAGACGAGGTTATCGATGGTCGCCATGCCGGGGGTATGTACCGATTCGGCCGCAGGGTAGTTCCCCTCGGCCACCGCGGGCCTGCTTACGACCTCGGCCCGCTCGACGTTGGAGCTCATCCCGCAGCCGTCGCAGCGGGCAAACGTATCCTCGCCGGAGGGGGCGGGCAGCAGGAACTCGTGGGAGGTGCTCCCGCCCATCGCGCCGGTATCGGCCTCGACGGGGACGGTGGCAAGCCCCAACCGCCTGAAGATCCTCCGATAAGCGGCGTAGATATCTTTATAATAGTCGGCGAGATCCTTGAAATCCCGATGGAAGCTGTATCCATCCTTCATGAGGAACTCTCTCACCCGGATGATGCCCCCGCGGGGCCGCGCCTCGTCCCTGATCTTGGTCTGGATATGATAGACCATGAAGGGGAGGTCGCGCCAGGAGGAGACATAGCCCCGCGCGAGGTCGGTGACCGTCTCCTCGTTGGTCATGGCCAGGCACATCTCGGTTCCCTTCCGGTCCGCAAAGCGGATCAGCTCCTGACCCACGGTGTGGTCGCGCCCCGACTCGATCCAGAGGGAGACCGGGTTGAGGACCGGCATGAGGAGCTCCTGCCCGCCGATCCTATTCATCTCCTGGCGGATGATTTCCATGATGTTGGTCATCACTCGAAAGGCGATGGGGGTGAAGTCAAAAACGCCGGCCGCGACCTGGCGGATGAAGCCCGCCTTGACGAGCAGCTTATGGGAGGGGATCTCGGCATCCGCCGGGTCTTCCCGGCGGGTACGGAGGAGATACTTCGAATATCTGATCACGGGCTCTTTTGTGGACAACAAAACCTCCGAGACGACGACGTAAAGATGAAAGAATAATAGATTTTTCGGGGAAAATCAAGGACTGACTCGAGAAAAGCGAGTTTTACCAAAGCGGCGGAAAAAACGATGCGTATATGCCCGAGCATAAAACCCCCTGCGGCTTTTGGCCGGCAGGTCTATCGTCCCAACGACGGAGAGCCGCCGTCCCCGTGGCTTCATGGTCTACAGCTTTCTCTTCAGCATCGCCCCTTCGTGAAATTGCGTGGCCGTCAGGTTCCAGTCAACGAGCACGCCCGTCTTGATCCGAGGCTCGGGGGGGACAAATCCGACGAGACGCTCCCTGATTTCGTCGTCCGACAGAGATACGTCGATGCGCCGTTTCTTCACGCTGATGGTGACCAGGTCCCCGTCGCGAACGGCGGCAAGCGGCCCGCCGACGTAGGCCTCCGGCGAGATGTAGCCCGCGTAGAGCGCCCCCTCGGTGGCGCCGGAGAAGCGGGAGTCGGTGATCACCGCAACGTCGTTCAGCCCGAGCGCGTCAAGTATCAGCACCACCTTGAAGTTTTCCGAAAAACCCGGGCCGCCCCGCGGGCCCTGGTAACGGATGACCATCACGTCGCCTGACTTCACCTTTTCCGAGAGTATCCCCATGATGGCGTCAAGCTGCGTATCGAAGCATACCGCCGGCCCCGTAAATTCTCCCCCCGAGGGGCTGACCACCGTATGCCTGACGAGGGCCCCCTCGGGGGCGAGATTTCCCCGCATGACGACGATCCCGCCGGTGGGGAAGACCGCGTTTGTGACCGGCCTGATCACGTCGTCGTCTCCCACCTCGGCCGCCCTGATCAGCTCTCCCATCGTCTTGCCCGCCGCCGTGGGCCGATCGTGGGTGACGCGGCCCGTGAGCCGTTTGAGGAGGGCCGGGACGCCCCCCGCGCAGCCGAAATCGACCATCGAGTAGGGGCCGGAGGGTCGAAGCGGTGCGAGGTAGGGCGTGTTGTCGCCGATCGCCTGGAAATCGTCGAGGCCGGCTCCGAGCCCCATGGCGACGGACAGGGAAAGCAGGTGCAGGATACCGTTTGTGGAACCCGACACGGCCATGATGACGCGAACGGCGTCCAGAAGCGATTCCTTCGTGACGATCTTGTCGAACGTAAGCTTTTCGGCGATCATGTGCATGATCGCGTGTCCGGTCTCGCGCGCCTCGTGTACCTTGGCTGTGTGGGCGCCGGGGGTCGTGGAGACACCGGGGAGGGTAAGGCCCATCGCCTCGGTGGCGATCATGGTGGTGTTTGCCGTGGTCAGCTCCGGGCAGGCCCCCGCGCAGGTGATCCAGCACGACTCCATGCGCGCGATTTCTTTGAAAAACTCTTCCTCACCAAGCTCTCCGGAAAGGACCATGTTGAGCCCGCGCACAAGTATATTTGTGGGAAAGACCGTCTCCGTGCCTTTCCACCGGCCGGGCTGGGCCGGCCCGCCGAGGAGAAATATCGTGGGGAGGTTTACGCGTGCGGCGCCGAGCCACATGCCGGGCACGATCTTATCACACGTGCCGATGCAGACCAGGCCGTCGGCCCCGTAGTTCATCATCTGGATCTCGATCGAATCGGCGATCACGTCGCGCTGGGGTAGATCGTAGAGGAGATTGATATCGTCGATGCTTTTGCTCTTTGCGTAGCCGGCGCAGGGGGCGATTACGGAAAACTCGATGGGCGTGCCCCCCGCCGCATAGATCGATTCCTTGACGTGGCGGGCAAGCTCTTTCAAGTGTACGTGCCCAACCCCGGCGTCCTGGGGGGAGTTGACGACGGCCACGATGGGACGATCGAGGTCCTTATCGATATAGCCGGACGCCTTCCAGTAGAACCGGTGGGCCTCCATTTTGCTCAATATACCGAGGGCGCGCCCCCGCTCTTCGGGACCAAGCTTCTTTCCCATACTATCCTCTCGGCGTGTGTGTGATGTCGGCCGTATCTTATCGAAATCTGCGGCCTAAGGGAAGGAAAATTGGGAAGAAAAAGGGATCCATTGGATCCCTATGCGGCTACCGGGTTTCAATCCATCTCCCTTCCGGACGGCCTCGACGAAGACACACCAAGACGCGGTCGGGCATCCCGGCTATTCTTCGTCACGTGCGGCCTCGTCCGTGTTTGGGACTTCTTCTTCGGCCGCGATCGTGTAGGCCTGGTCCAGCCAGCGCCCGACTCAATCAGGCGGCAGCGGTCGCTGCAGAAGGGGAACGAATCGGTCGTCGAGGGGTGTCCGCAGCGGGGACAGGGCCGGGGCTTACGGTTGGTCACCTGTTGTACCTTTTGTACTGTCCGCGATCGTCTTCTCGATCAGGGCCGCGGCCTTCTCGTCCCCGGATTCTTTAGCCGCCATAAGGGCAAAAGAGAGCTTACCCTTCTGTTGGGCGTTCTTTATGAGGGCGGCCAGATCCTCTTTGGCAATCTCCCGGCCCAAATATCCCATGGCCTGGCGATAGAGGAAAAAGTCGCCCTCGGCCAGCGCCGACGCAGAGATTCGCTCCATCCCCTCGGTGAAGCCCGCGCGCCAGTAAAACTCGAGGGTGTCGTGAATCCTCCCCTCCTCTTCATAGAGCTCGCCGTAGGCGGTCAGCCGATCCGGGGAGGCCGGATTATGGTCGGGGTCTCCGTAGATGATAAGGCCTTTTTTAAGGGGATCCAAGAGTCTCATATATCCTCTTCTTCATCCCCGGGCACGCCGTTAATTACCTCGAGGTCGTCCTCTTCGGTATCAATGACCTGTTCCTGTTCAATTACCTCGGAATAGGTCTCGAAGATGTCCTCTTCCGGAACGGTAAGCTCGTTGATATTCTCAAAGCTCACTTTTCCCGCGGCGATCTCTCTCAGGGCCCGCACCACGTCCTTGTTTTCCGGCGATTCCACCATGGTCTTGGATCCGCGGCGCAGCTGCTTGGTCCTTTGAGCCGCCAGGTGTACGAGCTGAAAGCGATTTTCCACCAGCTCCAGACAGTCTTCAACAGTTATCCGTGCCACCTTCTTACCTCCCTTCCCGTGTTGTTGTAATATCGGACTCAAGGTCATCGACCAGGTCGGCGTTGACCTTGTATACCTTATCCAGTGACGAGGATACGGCGGGAACATATTTGCCCTCGCCCTCCTCCTTGGCTTTCCCGAGGGCTATCGTGCCTATCTCTTTGGAGTCCTTGCCGATGACGGCAATGGTGATCTCGGGCTTATCGAGTCCCCATTTCTTGAGGTTGTCCTTCTTTTCGGCGAGGATGTCCGCGTAACTGATGTCCTCGATCCCGAGGATGAGGTACTTCATCGACTCGGCGTCGACCTCTTTTTTCTCGGGCTTGGTCATCTTCCACTGGCCCTTCTTATTATTGAACGCGTACGTCTCATTCCCTTTGACGATGGTGACTTCTTCCACGTCTCCCGAGTCAAAGGTAAGCAGCGCCTTATTCTTCAGCGCGGAGAAAGTGGGAGAGAGCGTTGCGATCGTTTCGGTTGCGATCGAAAAGATGAAGTCCCCCTCGGAAAGATACCCGTATGATGTATCGCCGTTACCTCTCTTGATCCTGAGCTCGGCCTTATGCTCTTTACCGTCGGCGGCCGCATAAGTGATCGAAAAGGCCATCGTCGGGGCGTCCAGACCGTATCTGCCGAGGCTTTTTGCAGGCTTCTCGACGACCTTCTCAAATTTCATCTCCTTGAGGTCCAACAGCAGCGTATCGATCGTGTTCTTGTCGCCTTTGGTCGACTCAGGCTTCGCTATCTTCCAGCCGTCCTTATCTCTCATAACCGAAAGGGCGCCGTCCGGACTTTTCACCGTAAAGGAGTCGACCTCCGAGACCGTATAGGAGAACAGGCTCTTATCCATGATGAAGTCAGCCGAGACGGTCAGCTTGGCTTTGACCTTATCGGAGACCATGAACGCCCAGGGGTTGGCATCCCGCATGGCCCAATAGGAGCCCGCGGCCGCGGGCTTGCCGATGAGAAGGCGCGAGGTCGCGCCGTCGCTGTCAACAAGGGTAAGCGTGATCGTCGGCGGATCCAGGCCGAGGGCTTTTTTGTCCGCCGCTTTGTCCGCAAAGCCCTGGGCCTTCTCGTCGGCGATAAAGTCGAGGATATCGCGTATTTGCTCGGGATCGGCCCGAGCCTCAAACGGCTCGGTGATTATCCACGTGCCCTTTGGGTCCTTCTTGACGGTGACGGTTACGCCCAGCCGGGTTACCGAGAAAAGCGCGATATCGTCGGGCGAAAATGCGACGAGCGTCTTGTCTCTCAGCATCGTCGCATCCTTATTGAGATCGTCCTGCACGGACTTGTCCACGAGGAATATCCGGTCGTCTCCCTTCTTCAAGGCGTAGACCTGATCCCCCGCCGGGGTGGCGGCGCCGAGGAAGAGGGCCTGTGACTCGTCAGCCGAGCCCAGAATTACCGTTACTCTTCGGATCGACCAGCCCGAAATCGGAAAGCGAGCCGCGCAAGTCCTTCTTGGTGCCGAGGCTCTTCGTCGTCTCGGCATCGAGCGCCGATACGATGAACGACTCAACCTCCCCCGAGTCGGTTCCCGTCTCTACGGGGGCGGTCATCGTCCAGCGGTCCTGGCCCTTTTCTCTGACGAGGATAAGATTAGACTTACCCGTTGTGATCTTTATGGTGTTGAGGTCCTTGCTCTCGAGCGTGAAGATCTTATTTTCCTTTTCCTTCTCCTTTTCCTTCTTGGGAAGGTAGACCTTCTCCAGTACAACGTAGAACGAGACGACCGCAACGAAGACGATAAAGACGATCAGCAGATTTCTCGGCTTCATTCTTTAATTCTCCTCCTGATAAACACGATGATCCCCGCGCTCCCCACTGCCAGGGGGATAAAGACCACCGTGACCAGGAATATCAATAATCCCTGGTATCCGGTAAGGAGGAGGGGGCTGGCCTTTTTTTCCTTGGGATGGATGCTGATGAGAACGTCGTTTCCCGCAAGCCAGTTGACGGAATTGAGAAAGATGTCGACGTTCGCGGAGTTGGATGCCGCGGCCACAAAATATCCGTTTGCTACGAACGCGGAGTTCCCGAAAACCACCACCTTGGCTTCTTTAGGGGCCGCGTTTTCGTTTTCAGGGGTCTCTGGTGTGATTTTCTTAGTGCCGATAAGCGCAACCGCCACCGGTCCCGGAAAATCGGTCCCCTTGTTAAACTCCGCCTTACCCTGACGGAGGCCGGCGATATCCGTCTCGGCCCAGCTGTTGGTGCCTGTTTTGACGAGGTACTGGAGGTTCCACCCGGCGCCTTCGGCCGTTTTGGTATCGATATCCGTGGAACGGGCGTACGGGAAGAATGAGAGCGCCTTGATATCCTTGGTGATCTGGTGCTGAAGGTACATGTTTGCTACGGGTATCAGATAATCCCCGCCGAGCACCTTGCTGTCTCGGTCAATGATGATGTCATCCGGCATGGCGATCCCCATCTTTGAGAGAAACGCCGTCAGCTTGCGGGCGGCCGTTCCCGGATCGAGCATGACGAAGAGCGTGCCCCCCTTATTCAGATAGTCGGTGATGCCGGTGATCTCCTCGTCGAAGAGGTCCTTTTTCGGACCGGCGATGATGAGCGCTACGGCGTCTTCCGGGACGCCCTTGGCCGTCGTGAGATCCAACGCCTTGACCGCGTAGTTCTGGCTCTCGAGGTCTGTCTTGATCTGGCTGAATCCTTCTTTCTCCTCGCTTGAGATATCGCGCTCGCCGTGCCCGGTCAGGAAGTAAACCGACTTGGCCTCACCGGACAATACCTTGATGATCGCGCTGGTGAGCTTCTCTTCCCCGGACGTAAGGATATCCTCTTCCGACAGCGTGACCCGCTCCTGCCGCTCTCCGTAGATAAGCACGATCGTATTATCCTCGGTCACCTTATAGGTCATCGCCTCGCCTGGATTCAGGTTGAGGTCGACGAAGCGATAGATGAATTTGCCACCCGAGGCGTACTTGTACTGGTCCAACAGATCGCCGACCTTGACCTTGGCGTCATCCTTGGTGACGAAGGCGACGGCCTTGAGCTGTTGGGTCAGTGATTTCATGACGTTCTTGGTCTCCGACGATACGGTGAACCGTTTGTCCTGCGTGAGGTCAAACTGCTTGTTGTGGTTATACGAGAGAACCTCAAGGAAAACAACCACGGCCAGCACCAGTACGACCGCCACCCCCGTGCTCAGACCGTATTTCTGCCCCCTCGTAAGGGGGGCAATTTCGGGCTTCTTGAACAAGTCTTTTATATTCGACAGGATTTTATTCATCACTTGCTCCTCCAGCTGCGGGATTGCAGCGCCATGAGGGCCAGAAAAAGGAAGAAGAAGGTAAACAGTAAGTAGTAGACGACATCATGGGTGGAGATCACCCCCTTGGTGAAGCTCTCGATATGGGAGAGGAGCGAGATATCATCGAGGATCGCCCCACCGGTGAAGCCCACGACATCCTTGATCCAGTTGAGGACCCAGATGAGGATAAGGGCTCCAAAGGTGATGACCGCCGACACAACCTGCCGCTCCGTCACCGAGGACGCAAAGAGCCCAAGCGAAATAAAAGCGCTGGCCATCAGGATGACCCCGAGATAGTTGGTTACGAAGACCCCCCATTCGGGCTGCCCGTAGGCGAACAGGAAAGCGGGGATAGGGAAGGTCAACGCGAACATGATGACCATAACCGTCTCGGCGGCCAGAAACTTCGCCAGGAGCACTTCGATATCCCTGACCGGATAGGACAAAAGGAGCTTGAGGGTGCCCGATCGTTTTTCCTCGGCGATCAGCCGCATCGTGATGATGGGCAGCATGAAGAGCATGATGACCGAGACATTGCCGAAAAACGGTCGTATGACCCAGTCACCCATGTTGAGGTACTGCGCATATTCGGGAACACTCATGTATTCGGCCGTCGCCTTGCTGAAGGAAAACGCCATGGAAAAGAAGAAAAACCCGGATATGACCAGGAAGATGAAGATGATCACGTACGCCACCGGCGACGTAAAATAGGATTTCATCTCTTTCTTGTACAGGACCCAGATCTTTTTCATGGGTTCTAACCCTCCTTTTCATCCGTGACGAGTTTGATGAAGATGTCTTCGAGGGTGACGTCCTGAACCCTCAATTCCGTGAGCTTAAAGTTCTTCTCAACGACCGCTTTGGCCAGGGCGGCCCGCAGCTCCCGGTCATTGCTGGACTCTACGTGGTACGTTGTCCCGAACGCGCCGGCCTCACCCGCTGAAACACCGGTCACCCCCGTGACGCCGGCAAGGGTCTTGGTTACCTCGGGCGCCGGGCCGTCGACGGTGATAATGACACGGCCGTGCGACTTCATCCGCTTGCCGAGGTTGTTGGGCGTATCCACGGCCACGAGCTCTCCCTCGTTGATGATGATGACCCGCCCGCAAGACCTGGCTCACTTCGGGCAGGATGTGACTGCAGAGGATAATGGTGCGCTGCCCTGCAAGCCCCTTGATGAGGTTTCTTATGAGGAGATGATCTGCATCGGGTCAAGGCCGATGGTCGGCTCGTCTAAGATCAGGACCGGCGGGTCGCCGAGGAGCGCCTGGGCGATGCCGACCCGCTGGATGTAGCCGCGGGAGAGCTTCTTGATGCCCCGGTGGGACATGTCTCCGATCTCGGTGAGCTCAACGACCTTACCGATGGCGCCCTTTCTCTCCTTCTTTGTGATTCCCTTGATCTCGGCGACGAACGAGAGGTAGTCGATAACCGTCATATCGGTGTAGAGGTAGATATTTTCGGGCAGATACCCGATCCGTTCCTTGACCTTGATGGGCTCGTCCATGACGTCGAACCCGTCCACGGTCGCGCTCCCCTCGGTGGGGGGGAAAAGGCAGGTGAGGATGGACATCGTGGTGGTCTTCCCGGCGCCGTTGGGGCCCAGAAAGCCAAGAATCTCACCCTTCTTGACGGAGAAGCTCACGTCCTTGAGGGCCGCATGGGACCCGTAATACTTGGTAAGGTGTTTTACCTCGATCATATCCATAAAACTACCCCTTTGGGATGAAGGTTGTTATCCCGAATGGCTGACGTATGAACACGGCTTACAGGTTGTGAGTGATATCGGCCTTCTGGATCGGTTGGATCGATAAAAACGGCAAGCTGACGAGATATTTTCTATTTTTCTTGAAATGGAAGACATCGTTATAAGTAAAAAGAGCAAAATCAGAGATCAAACTCCTGGTTTTCATCCGTTTTCGCTCCTTGGTTTTCGAGTCCACATAAATTTGTTATTATATTGAAAAAAGCCGATAAAGTCAATAACTTTCTTTTTTCTTCTTTTTGCAGGACGTGATCGTCCAAGACCTATTCCACACCTCCGTCTGGCCCACGGAACCCCGGGACGCGGGCACCGGAAAGGGCGTCCGGCCCCCCTGGGGTCTTTCCGCTCGGCCCGGCGTACGTGGACCGACGAAACCAAACCTCCGGGGTCAACTCGTTATCCGGCCGCCGGACGGTCTATTAACCATCCCCGCTCGTATCGTTTGACCGCGGCTGAATTTATGTTTGCCTATACAGCGGTTGCGGGGTATACTTTATCCCATGCTGTTTGAACGCATCGAATCCGAAGGGATCGCGCACTACTCCTACCTCATCGGGGAGGGGACGGCGGCCGTCGTCATCGATCCCCGGCGTGACTGCAATATCTATATCGAGAGAGCGGCCGCCGACGGGATGCGCATCACGACGGTGTTGGAGACGCATCGAAACGAGGACTATGTCATCGGCTCCGTCGGGCTTGCCGTCAAGACGGGGGCCCGGATCCTCCACGCGGACGCCGGCCACGCGTATGGCTACGGGGAAGCGGCCAAAGACGGCGATATTGTCCATGCGGGCAAGCTCACGCTCCGGGCGATACACACCCCCGGGCATACGCTGGGCAGCATGAGCTGGCTGTTATCGGACCCCGATGGGAAGGCGTGGATGCTCTTTTGCGGGGACGTGCTGTTTGCCGGGGACGTGGGACGCGTCGACCTGATGGGGATGGACCGGGCGCGCGAGCTCTCAAGCCTTTTGTTTGACTCTATCTTCAAGACGATCCTGCCCCTCGGCGATCATATACTCCTGTGCCCGGCCCACGGCTCGGGCTCGGTCTGCGCCGCGGACATCGCCGAGCGCACCTGGACGACGGTCGGCATCGAGCGGCTTTTCAACCCGAAGCTGAAATTCACCGACCGCGATGCGTTTATCACGGAGGTCGCCAAGGAGCTTGAGCGGCCCCCATATTTTGCCATGATGGAGCGGCTCAACCTCGAGGGGGCGCCAGCCGCCTTTTCGCCTCTCGTCGGGGCTCCCCTTTCGCCGGCGGAGTTTGAGGATCGGATGGAGGGCGCGATCATCCTGGATACGCGGATGGAGCTCTCTTTTTGCTCAGGTCATATTCGGGGCGCCCTCTCCATCTGGGAGGCGGGCCTTCCCTCGTTTGGGGGATGGTTTCTTGACTACGGGAAACCGATCCTGCTGGTAACGGAGGCGGACGACAGCACGCGGGCCGTGGAGTACCTCGTCCGGCTCGGGTTTGACCGGGTGGAGGGGGTCCTTGCGGGTGGTATGCTCTCCTGGCACATGGCCGGCAAGAACAGCGCCCGTATCGGCACCGTTACGGCCGAGGACCTCTCCTGCTCGCTTGACGAGAAGACGCCGGCGGGTAAAAAACCCTTTATCCTGGACGTGAGGAGCGGCAAGGAGCTCGAGACCGCTGGCAGGATAAGCGGCGCCCATCATATCCACCTTACCCAGATCCCCGGGCGGTTCGACGAAATCCCGAGGGACCACCCCATCTTCGTCTTCTGCGGCAGCGGGCTGCGCTCCACGATCGTGGCAAGTCTGTTGGCGCAACGGGGATACGACGATCTGACCGTCGTCCTCGGCGGGCTGGCGGGGTGGCGCTCGGCCTCCTGCCCGGTCATACGGTAGACGGCGGCCTCGGAAAAGCGAACTATTCCCCGGTGCGCGGCGCAGCTCTCATAGACGGTGTTCCCTCGATAGCCCCGGGCAATGCATCTATTTACAACGGTAGTCATATATCTTTTCCAACGTACGCCGGACGGCGGAGCATATCGATACCATCTATTGTTACGGAGGTTATGCGATGAACGAGATAAGCCCATTTGTCCTGTTGCACGCGGGCCTCGGAGACCTCGGGCTCCCTTTGTTTCCTCTGGATCGTGGTCGAGATCATCAACGGGAAGGAGGAGGGATTGAGGCGGGCGCGGATGTTCTCCGCTGCGGGGCTGATCCTACTCTTACTGAGTTGGATCGTGGGAGGATACTATTACGTAGTGACCTACGGGAAGGTGGTCAAGCCGGTTATCCTCGGATCGACATATGCGTGGGCCCATGGGGTCATCATGGAGACAAAGGAACATGTCTTCCTGCTTATCCCGATCATGGCCGCCGTAGTTGTCATCGCGCTCTTTTCGGGCAAAAGCTTCAAGGAAATGGCCGGAAAGGGACGGACGGCGCTTGGTGCGCTTTCGGCCCTCGTCTTTCTGAGCAGTCTCTCGATGGCGCTGATGGGATTCCTGATCTCGGCGGCCGCCCGGGCCGCGCTGGCGGCCGGCACCGTGGTCGCACCATAAAGGGGGAAGCGATATGAAAAACAAGGTAACGGCGGCCGCGTGGGCGGCAAACATCACGATGATCGCCATGGTCGTGATGATCATCCTCGACGAATATATGGCCTCCTTTCACACCTTTCTGACGTCCCTCACCGGCCACCACTGGGTGACCAAGAGCGTCTTCGAGGTAGTCTTCTTTATCGTCCTCTTTTTCATCCTCGGCATGGTAATGAAGGTGGATAAGAAGCGGCCGATGAAGGGAGTGCTGTCGGCGGTGGTCGTGGGAGTTGTGTCGATGGCCGTCCTCTTCGGATTTTTTCTCTTCCGCTTCCTCGGGGAGTATGGGCATCTTCGGTGAGCAGGATCGTGCGACACACGAGGTAAACGGGGATTCTTATCCCCGCTTCTTTCTGCCGGGGATGGGTATCTTTCGTTTGGAGTAAAGAGGGAGATTACCGCCCTTGGATCCGCGGCTGGCACTCGATCGGGGTCGTCCATTTACGCCAGCCCCCCGACACATCGGGCGTTTTCGGAAGGCACGGGAGGAGTTAAACGACCAGCTCCTCGATAAACTTTGCGAGCTGCCTGAGGTTTCGACACTCCCGGGCATCGGTCACGTAGGGGAGGAACTTGTCCATGTCGGAATCTCCGCTCCCCCACCAGCGCTCCGGCTCGGGGTTGAGCCAGTAGATCTTCCGGGCCTTCTTCTTGATCTTCTCCAGCACCCAGGCGTTGTGGGCCATGTAGTTGTTGCGGGCGTCCCCGATGACGATGACCGTCGTCCTCCGGTTGACGATGTCGAGGTAGTCCCGGTAGAACCTGAGGAGCGTCTCCCCGTAGTCGGTGTAGGAAAAGAAGTTGATGCCCGATTCGCTTGAAAGGCGCGAGAGGGCCTCGTTGATGTCGTAGCGGGAAAAGATTTTGGTCACCTCGCCGAGGTCGGAGACGAAGACGAAGGAGCGCACGCGGTCAAACTCGTCCTGCAGCGAATAGAGGAGGTTGAGCATGAAGCGGGAGGCGTTCCAGACCGAGCGCGAGACGTCGCAGATGGTGACGAGCTGCCCTTTGTTCTTCTTTCGCTTCTTATAGACGACCTTGATGGGCACGCCGCCGTATTCGAGGGAGCGCCTCAGCGTGCGCTTGATGTCAAAGCGCCCCCTTTTGGTCCGGCGCTCGCGGATGGCCAGGGTGTCCTTGATCTTCTTGACGAGGTCGGCGACCACGTCCCTCATTTCTCCGATTTCCTGTTCGGTGAGCTCGGAGAAGTTGCGCTCGCCCATCGTGTCGGGGATCGTGGTGTCTCTCTTCTCTTTCCGATGTTTTTCCTGCTCTTTCTTGATCTCGGAGCGCATGAGCTCTTTCATGTCGGAGAGCCGGGCGTCGAAGAGGTCACGGACGCTCTGTTCCCCCATGCCGTTTTCGAGGTAGCCGTGTTCCCTCAGAAAATCGATAAACTGGCCGAGCTCACGCTCAAATCCCATCCCCGTGAGCATTCCGGACATCTTGGTGAAGAAATAGCCCGACTGCATCGGGAAGCGGATATCCCTGAGGTTGGTCGCCTCGGCGACGGCCCCCACGAGCTCCATCATCATCTTGGGGTCGCCCTGCATGACCCCCATGAACTCTTTGGAAAAGAGGTCTTTGGCCTCGGAAAGGAGTCTGGCGACCTTTTTTTCGAGCTCGGTTTTTTCGGCCGTGATCACGGAGAGGGGATTGAAGAAGAGGGCGAAGAGCTCATCGAAGGCGGCGATGTCCTTCTTATCCTTGATGAGGGCCGCCCTGAGCGCCGCCTTGACGCCGCTTTTGTCCGCCACGCCGACCGTGAGCACCGCACTCAGGGCGTCCATTGTCTCCGAGACGGAGACGCGGACCCCGCGGAACTTAAGGCCGTCGATGAAGTCGAGTATTACGTCTTTCATGGCATGCCCCCAAGGAAAGCTCGTTTCCTTGTGGGTTAGTTATCACTATCGGTGGTGATCGATAAAGAGCTAATTGAGCGACGCGATCCCCTCGACGATCTTGGCCATGTTCTTCTTGGCCGTCTCGATGTCGGACTGGTACTTGAGGATGAAGTTGAGGGTCGATTGAACCGTCTCCTGATCGAGGTTCTTGATGTTGAGGATGACCAGCGCCCGCGCCCAGTCCAGCGTCTCGGAGATCGAGGGGACCTTCTTGAGGTCAAGGTCCCTCAGGCTCTGGACCGTCCAGACCACCTGCCTGGTAAGCTTCGCGTCTATCCCCGGCACCTTGAGCCTGATGATCTCCTGTTCCCGTTCCCTGGTGGGGAAGTCCATGAAGAGGTGAAGGCACCGTCTCTTCAGGGCGTCGGACATGTCGCGCATGTTATTGCTGGTGAGGATGACCTGGGGGATGTGTTTTGCCGAGAGGGTCCCGAGCTCGGGGACGCTCACCTGAAAATCGGAGAGAATCTCAAGGAGGAACGCCTCAAACTCCGGGTCGGCTTTATCGATTTCATCGATCAGGAGCACCACCGGCTCCGGCGATGTGATCGACTTCAAGAGCGGCCTGGGCAGGATGAACTTCGTGGAAAAGAAGGCGTCCTCTTCTTTGCCGAGCCTTTCCACCGCCTCCGCCAGACCCTTGGTGCCGGTCAGCACTTCCCCGATCTTATCCTTCAGTATCTGCGTGTAGAGGAGCTGTTTTGCATACTCCCATTCGTAGAGCGCCTTGGCCTCGTCGAGCCCCTCGTAGCACTGGAGCCTGATGAGCTCCATTCCCTGGGAGGCCGCGATGACCTTGCCGAGCTCGGTCTTGCCGACGCCGGCGGGGCCTTCCACCAGGATCGGTTTATTCATGACCACCGAGAGGTAGACCACGGTGGCTACGTCCCGGTTGACGATGTAGTAGTTTCTCGTAAAGGTTTCGATAACGTCGTCTATGGACTTGAACATGACAGTTTCCCGCTTACGTGTTGACCTGGAAAAATAGTCCTATAGTTAATTGATATCACCGGCGCGCCGTGTCCGTCAAGCGAAATCGGAAAGAGGGGGGCCTTGTCCGGCCGGGGGGGCTCGGTTATCACGATCATCGGGAGTGTAGCCGCCTGAGAGGCAGAGGCTCGTAATGCCGAGTCTTCAGGGGCGCTACCCGGGAGCGTGGAGTGTCGGACCTACTTCTCGTCCCTCGGAAAGTGCGCATGAGACTGCCACGCCGCCTGACGGCGGCTCGCAATGACAATATCTTTAAGGACGCTACCCGGGCACACTCCGTGCGCCCGGGCAACCGCTCATAATTTCCAGCGGGGGTTTGTCCATGCCCACTGGTCGGGGTATTGTCTGATATACCGCTCGAAAACCCGGTTCCCCTCTTCGGTGAGCCGGTAGATGTCCGTTTGGTGATCCCCGGTCTTCTCTATGGAGAGGGGCGGCCCGATCTCGATGGTATGACGGTTGTTTTCCCGCTCAACGATAAAGATCGGGATGATCGGGGCGCCGGTCCTCAGGCTCAGCACTGCGGGGCCCGGGGTGGTGAGGGCCGGCCTCCCGAAAAACGGTACAACAATGCCGTCGTGCTTCTTTCGCTCATCGGCCACCAGCGCCACGACGGTATTATCCGAGAGGCCTCTCAATATCTCTTTTGTCGCCCGGGCCCGCCTGTCGGCGTCGATCCACCGAACGTGGACGATGCGTCTCCACTTGGTATATTTGTCCCTGATGGCGTCGTTGCGCGGGTCTTTGGTAACGACGACATAAGGGATGTCGGTCTGGGCAAGGGCCATCGTCATGAGCATAAAATTGCCGAAGTGGGCCTCCAGCGCGATGACCCCTTTTTTCCCCGCACGCGCCCGCTGGAGGTGCTCCAGCCCCACGATCGTCACGTCCCTCTTCATCTTCTCCTGATTTCTCGGGTCGCCGTAGTGGAGGCATAGGGGGATCATCTTGAGGAGCCGCCTCATGGTCCGAATCCCGACGGCCCATCTTTCTTTCTTTGTCAGCGTATCGCCGAACACGATATCGATATTCGGGAGGACCACCTTTCGAAAGTCCGGCACCACGAGGAGCACCGGGTAGCTGAGGATGAACAGGACATCAAAAATAGAGGATAGCACCGATATGGGTAATCGGGCAAAGATGAGCTCCCCCACGGAAATGGGCAAAGAACCGAGCCAGTAACGAAGTTTCTTCGGGAAGTCTTCCATACGTGCAACAAATCAGTTTCTTATGATGATACTAAGAAAGCTCGTCAGCGTCAAGGACGCTCTCAGAGCGGGAGACGTGAGGAGAAACACGTCGGGGCCTACATTTTCCAGCGAGGGTTTGTCCACGCCCATTGGTCGGGATAGCGGACGATATATTCGGCGATGACCTCGTTTGATTTTTCGGTGAGTGCGTAGGTGTCCTTCTCGAGGTCGCCGGTGGGCTCGTGCCGGATGGGGGGCAGTATCTCGATCGTGTGTCGATAGCGCTCACGCTCTGTGATGAAGATCGGGACAATCGGGGCGCCGGCGCGGATAGAAAGGGCTGCGGGACCGGGCGCGGTCAGGGCGGGCCTCCCGAAGAAGGGAACGACGATCCCGTCTCGCTTCTTGCGCTCGTCGGCGACAATGTGAACGATCATGCCGGATTTCAGTGACTTCAGGATCGCCTTGCCGGCCGACATCGTGCTGTCGGCATCGATCCAGCTAAGGCGGCAGAGGTTCTTCCAGCGCTGATAGCGCGTCTTGAGAGGTTTTTGGCGCGGCTCTTTGGTGATGGCGACGAAAGGCAGATCAGTCTGGGCGATAGCGATGTCCATGAGGATGAAATTACCGATATGGGCGCCCAACCCGATGACACCCCGTCCCGCCGCACGGACATCGTCCAGATGCTCAAGACCGACGAAGCCCACGTCTCGGAGCATCTTCGGCTGGTTTTTCGGGTGGGCGTAGTAGACCGATATCACCGGGACGTTCATGAGGTTTCGCACGACGCGCCGGGCGATGGAGCGTTTCTCTTTTTTCGTCAGCGTGGCTCCGAAGGCGATATTCATGTTGTTGTGTACGAGCCGTCCGCCCCTCGGGGCGATCAGGAAGATGGGATAAACGATAAAGAAGAAGAGGTCCAATCCGAAGTAGAGGACCGGGATCGGAATGTGGGGGATAATGAAGTCAAGGAGATCAATGAGGATCCCCCCGACTTCATATCGGAATTGCTTGAAGGCAGATGACATGTTTTCCGACCATAACTACCCTGACGAATCATAATATCTTCTTGGAACACGGTCAAGTTTTTTTATTACTGCGACCCGGGGGAAAGACGGAGCCGTTGACAAAGAAATGCTCCGCCCGGCCTATATCCGCCACCGCTGCTGCGACCAGATCCACTGATCCGGATATTTCCTGACATATTCCTCAATGGCCTTGTTTGCCAGGAGCGTCAGCTCATATACTCTGTGCCCGTTCTTTTCGGGGACCGGGTTTTCGAGGGGAGGCAGGATGTCGATGACGAACCCATTCCCTTTATCGGCGATGAAAATAGGGAGGATCGGCGCCCCCGTCTTGAGGGAGAAGACGGCAGGTCCGACTGCGGTAAGCGCCTTCTTGCCGAAAAAGGGGACCGACAGACCCCCGTGTTTCTTGCGCTCATCAGCGATCAAATAAACAAGCTCATTGCGATCAAGGGCGGCCGTGATCTCGTGCTTGCCCTTGTCGGGAGAATCTGCGTTGATATACCTGACGCCGTTAATGTCTTTGAGATACGTGAGCCTGTCACGAACGATCTTGTTTCTTTGGTCCTTTGTGAGAATAACGAAAGGGACATCGTCGACGGTAAGCCGTACGGTCAGAAGCAGGAAACCCATCATATGCGCCCCGAGCCCGATGACCCCCTTCCCCTCCTTCACGGCGGATCGCAGATGCTCTATACCCGAAATCGTGATATCGCGCCTGAGACGATCATGATGTCTCGGAAAACAGTAGTAGAGGAGATATCCCGGTATGTGGAAGATGTTCCTCAGGGTCCTGCGCGCGATGGTATCTATTTCTTTTTTAGACAGCTCGTTTCCAAAAGCGGTCTTCAGGTTTTTCATGATCGTTTTCCTGAACGCGGGGATGAGGCGGAAGAATGGATACGCGATGGAGAAGAGGATATCCAAAACAAGACGGTTGATCGCGAGAGGTAAGCGAGACATGACGTATTGGGAAATATCCAGCACGCTTTCGCCGAGGGCATAACGGAGTTTCTTAAAAATAAGTTTCATAGTGTCCCCAAATTGTTTATGGCAGGGTAAGTCTTTCCCCCGGTTGCGTCAAGTTATTTCATGAGTATTTACATATTAAAGTTCTTTAATAATATAACCGAATACGCACAGTCCATGCACAAGTCGCCCGGATTACCGGGGGATACACTATAACCCTGGATTAGTGGGTCATGGCATGGTGCGGGCAGCGCACGCGGCGTCGGTTGTGTACCGCCGGCGACCGTGTTAATCCTGTTTCCTTTCTCAGGAACCGGAGTCTTCCGAGGCCGCCTTAGGAAAACCCGTACGAGACGAGGTCTATCTCACCTCGGCACGGACGCGCCGAAAAAGTGCCCTTAAGGACGCTCAGAACCGCCACCGCTGGTGCGTCCATATCCACTGCTCGGGATATTTACGGACATAATCCTCGATGACCTTATTGGCCGAAAGCGTCAGGTCATAGACGCTGTGTTTACCCTGCTCGGAAATCCCGTTGTCTATCGGGGGGAAGATATCGATGTCGAACCCTCTTTCATTCTTGGCGATAAAAATCGGGACGATCGGCGCCCCGGTCCTGAGGGAAAGGACGGCGGGTCCGACGGCGGTAAGCGCCTCCCTGCCGAAGAAGGGCACCGCCAGCCCGTCCCGCTTCTTTCGCTCGTCCGCGATCAGGTAGACGAGCTCATTGCGATCGAGGGCTGCCGTGATCTTGTTTTTCCCCTTGTCGGGGGAATCGACATCAATAAAGCGCACGCCGCTCGTCGTGCGCCAGCCGCGCAGCTTGTCGCGCAGCATCGAGTTTCTCGGGTCTTTTGTAGGCACAATGAAGGGAATACCCGAGTTGGCCAGCCGAACCGTCAGGAGAAGAAAAGCGGTCATGTGGGCCCCGAGCCCGATGACTCCTTTACCCCGCCTGAGGGCGTTTTCGAGATGCTCGGTCCCCCTGATCGTTACGTCCCGCGCCAGTTGCGCGTGATTTTTCGGGAAGCCGTAGTAGAGGATGTCTCCCGGCATCCGAAATATATTTCTCATGGCCCGTCGAGCAACGCGTCTTATCTCTCGATCTGAAAGCTCCTTTCCGAAGGCGATGCTCAGGTTATCGAGAACCGTCTTTCTATACGTGGGCAGAAGGGTGATTAATGGATAGAAGGAAAAGAAAGCGATGTCGCAGAAGAACCGGTTTACGGAAAGGGGCGTGTGCGAGAGCATGATCTGGACGGCGTTGATGGCGACGTGGCCGACGACGTAGCGGAGTCCTCTCAGGGGTATTTTCATTATGTGACCTCACGATTAAGAAGATCAAAAAGTTATAGTAAAGATTTCCTATTAATTCGTCAAGCTAATTTCTCCTCATTTTTCGCCGTGGTCGACTCGAGAGGTCCGGATATGCTTCCTCAACTTCCACGATGGGCGTAGTTTTAAGCGGTATATGAAACAAATTCACCTTTTGCACATCAAAAAGACATGAATGATCTTATTATTCTCTTGGGCATCGTTGCCGTCTGGTTTATCCTCCAGCGCTGGATCCTGCCGCGGTTGGGCGTCAAGACGTGAATTTCCCGAGATGACTGCCCCGGGGACGGGGAGAAAAAAAAGGAGAAAAGGGGATAGCGACGGGACCTGCCAGAAGACCGTAACACGAATAACCGGGCGCGAACATCAACTCATTGGATACGCGGCTCGGACGGGCTATGTTTTTTGTTCTTTTCGCGGTGTGCTGCGCTCCATAAAAAAGCGATAAACCTATCTATATCTGCGCGCATTTCTTGACATCCCGAGGGTTTTTCATTAGTATATTGTGCACAATCTACTGTGTGGGTACCTGAACATGATTATCGACGTCTGTGTTACCCCTCCCGTGTCGGAAGTCCTCTCAGGTTATACGAATGTCCCCCCTCACCTTGCCGGTTACCGGCGCCTTTTCCATGGAAGCGAAGAAGCGCTCAGCATGCTCGGAAAACTATCGATTGACGATTTCTTCCACCTGATGGAAGCGGCCGGAATCGGGATCTGTGTCCTTCAGGGTGAGGACATGGAGAGCACATACGGCCGTAAGATCCCCAACGAGCTGGTGGCCGACCTCGTTCAGAGATATCCCGAGCGGTTCCGGGGTTTTATCGGGGTCGATCCCCACAAGGGGAGGAAGGCCACGAAAGAGATCGACCGGATGGTGAAGGAGGGGCTCACCGGGGTCATGATAGCCCCGTGGGAGCACAACCTCTTCACCGACGACAAACGCTACTTTCCCATCTACGAGAAATGCATCCAGCATGACATCCCCATCTGGATACATACGTCCCTCAACTTCTCTCACGTCATCCCGATGGAATACGGCAGACCCTTGGTCCTCGACAGAGTGGCGGTGAGGTACGGAGATCTCAAGATCATCGCCGGGCACGCCGGCTGGCCTTGGGTCAACGAGATGATGGCGGTCCTCTGGCGGCACGCCAACGTCTACGCCGACATCTCCGGCATCCGTCCCAAATACATGGGTATGAGTAACACGGGCTGGGAGACGCTCATCCACTACGGCAACAGTGTCTTGGCCGACAAGATCCTGTTTGCCACCGCCTGGCCGCTGGTAATGTTCGACGTGGCGGTAAACGACGTGAACGGGCTTCCCCTCAAGCCTGAGGTCAGGGAGCAGTGGTTATATAAGAACGCCGCGCGTCTCCTCAAGATCGACGTCTGAGGGTGCGCAAGAGGGGCCGATCACCTTCTGCGTAAACGGACTCCTACCGGCAGAAAGGGAGACCGGACATCCCGTGGCTATCGGCCGATAGTGGGTTTTCGGTTGGGTCTGTGTGGACCTGATATCATTCTACCCTATCTTACTTATTCAGGGAGGCAATCATGGCTCAGAAGAAAGGGACTCTCGTGAGGGGGCTGACGGTCGTCACGATCTTTACCCTCATCACCGGGGCGATGGTGGGGATGGCGTGGGCGACCCTCACTAACACGCTGTTTGCCTACGCCGGCCCCGCGGTGCTATTGTCGGCGATCATCGCCGCCTTTTTCTGTATCCTTATCGGCCTCTGCTACGCGGAGCTCTGCGCCGCGATGCCGCTGGCGGGAGGCGAATACTACTACACCAAACGCTCGATGGGGAACTTCGCCAGCTTCCTCACCGGCTGGTTTCTGATCATTGCCTACTCCTCCATGATGCCGGGTGAGGTCATCATCTTCTCAAAGGTGGCAAGCACGCTTATGCCGAAGTCGTGGCTCGCCCTGAGCTATACGCTTGGCGGTTACAGCTTTCCCCCGGTGGCCATGATCGTCGTCGGAGTAATCGCGGCTGCCTTCTTCGGCGTGATCAACTACCTCGGCATCAGGCTGTCCGCCATCATCCAGCTGGTCTTCACGATCCTCCTCTTTGTGGGGATGGCGATCTACATCTTCGGCAGCCTGCCCCAGGTTGAGATCTCGCGCATTACGGGGCCCTTTTTCGAGAAGGGGATCGGCGGAATGCTCATGATGGTGCCGATCGCGATACTCGCCTTCATGGGGTTTGACATCGTCACCAAGGCCGCCGAGGAGATCAAGAGCCCCATCGAGAAGGTCGTCTGGCTCATCCCTCTCTCAGTCGTCTTCGTTCTCCTCTTCTACTTCGGGGTCTTCTTCGTCTCGGCGGGCGTCGTTCCCTACACCGAGATCGCCGAGAGCAAGCTCCAGGTCCCCATCGAGATCGTCGCCACCAAGACGCTTGGCGGCGCGGGATTTTACATTGTTATCATTGCAGGCCTCATGGGGCTCATCACGACCCTCAACGGCTTTCTCATCGGTTCGTCACGCCTCATGTACGGAATGTCCAAAGACGGTGTTTTGCCCAAGGCGTTTGCCTACATCCATCCCAAGTTCGGGACACCGTCCTTCGGAATCGTCGTGCTCACCATAGTCGGCATCCTCGGCGCATTCTTCCAGTTTCTCTTCACCCTCTTTGCGGTGGCGTCGGCGGCAATACTCTTGGCCTATATCCTCGTCTGCATCTCGCTCTTGATCCTCAGGAAGAAGGAGCCGAAGATGAAGCGCCCCTTCAAGCTCAGGATGCCCAAGACGGTCGCGGCGCTGGCGATCTTCGGGGCGGTGCTGGCGTTCCTCTTCTCGATCTATATCATCGTCAGTGAACCTGAGACCAGGGTGGTGGGCTCCGGCCTCTTCTTCGGCCTCACGATCGTCGGGCTGATCTACTACTTCGCCGTTGTGCGCAGGCGGGGCATCAGCGCCAAGGCGTAGGCCGACTGGCAGGTCTGTCGGCGATTTCTTTGACACAGGAGAATCGTATGGCCCAGCGGAAATACTGGAACGAAGAGATGGAGACGATGGCCCCCGATCGACTGAAGAAGATCGAGGAGAAGCTCCTCACCGACGAGCTCGCCTATATCCATGAGCGATCACCCTTCTATCGGGAGAAGTGGGAGGTGGCGAAGGTCGGCCCCAAGGACTTCCGAACGATGGAAGACCTGGTCCGATTCCCTTTTACCACGAAGGATGACCTGAGAAAGACTCAGGAAAAGATCGGTGGTTTGGGCGGACACCAATGCTGCAAAAAAGAGGACCTCGTCAGGATCCAGGGGACGAGCGGGACCACGGGACGGCCCCTCTACATCGGGCTCACGGCGTCGGACGCCGACCTCTGGAAGGAGTTATTCGCCCGCCACGCCTGGACCGGTGGGATCAGGTCAGGGGATTCGTTCATCAACCCGGCCAACTTCACCCTCTTCGTGGGGGGGCTTTCCGAATCGATCTCGGCCGAGGCGATGGGTTTTTGCGTCATCCCGGCGCCCCTCGGAACGGCGGGACTGGAAAAGCTCTTCGATCTGATCTTCGAGTTCAAGCCGACGGTCCTGTTCGCCACCCCCTCGGCCACGGTCTTTCTGGGAGATTACGTGAAGAACACCCTGAAGAAGCACCCCCGTGACCTTGGCTTTAAGAAGGGCTTCATGGCGGGAGAAGCACTGCCGGAGAAGGATCGCGCCACCATCGAGGATACCTGGGGGATCGTTGCTAAGAACTATTACGGCCTGGCCGACGTTGCGGCGGACCTTGCCAGCGAGTGCGACTATAACTGCGGGTTGCACCTGTGCGGCGCGGGCGCGGTAACGGCCGAAATCATAGACCCGATTACCCTTGCACCGAAGGCGCTGGAAGAAGGAGTGGAAGGTGAGATCGTCTATACCACGATCAGGCGCCAGGCAACGCCGGTGATCCGCTACCGCTGCCGGGACATGGTCCGGGCGCACTTCGAGAAGTGTCGGTGCGGAAGAACCTCCATGCGTTTTCATATCATCGGCCGCTCCGACGACATGCTCAAGGTCAAGGGAGTGAACGTCTTTCCGTCGGCGGTCAAGGACGTTATCTCTTCCTTCGTCCCCCGGACGACCGGCGAGATGCGGATCGTCCTTTACGAGCCGGGGCCTGCCATCGGCACCAACCTCGAGATCAAGGTAGAATACGGCGAGGGGGTAAAGGAGGGTGAGCTTGAGGCGCTGGCAAGCGAGATCAAAGAGACGATCAAAAAGAAGCTCGTCTTCACGCCGGTGATAAAGATGATCGGACCGCAGACGTTGCCGCGGTCCCAGTATAAGATCGAATATTTTGAGAAGGCGTACGAAAAAAAGTGAGAACCTTCGCCGAAACGAGGAGTTTCATGCCCGCCGCTTCGGCAAGAGATGAATGC
Organism: uncultured delta proteobacterium; assembly: GCA_963792965.1. Lineage (GTDB taxonomy): Bacteria > Desulfobacterota > Zymogenia > Zymogenales > Zymogenaceae > CAWBYW01. The sequence goes on from CAWBYW010000038.1 coordinate 32,843, forward strand.
AGACCAAAAAGGGGCTCAATGCCCCTTTTTGGCTCATGATCTGTAGTACCCCTTCAATCTCCACGAGTCGTCCTGTTTATCGTGACCAAGGAGGTAGATGCCGCCGTCCTCGGCCTTTACCTTGAAGATGTCTTCGTGGGGGTTGTAGTAGCGGTCGATGATCTCGCGTACCTTAAGCTCCGTCTTGCCCAGGAAGAAGCTCGTGGGCCGCTCATCGGCCTTATAGCCGCTGTATGTCTTCACCTGGATTTTCACGCGCACCCGCCCGCCCAGGAGTGTCCTGTCAATAAAAATACTTGATTTCACAATCAGTATACTATAGCCTGTGACTAAAGGGAAGGTCGTATAGTGTGTACGCGCGCCCCCGCGAGAAACGTTCCGGCGGCACGAGCGGCAGAAAGACAGCCCCTGATCGCAGGAGACACACATGGTCTTGTTTTTCGAAATCCTGACGTTCATCCTCACGGGCTTGCTGGTCTATCACAGCCTCAGGCTCCGCGGGAAGGAGTTTACCCTCCTCTTTTTCGTCACGGGGGCCTGTCTCGGGATTTTGCGGGAGAACGTCGTCGCACGAGTCAGCGATCTCTACTCCTATAACCCGGACGTCTTTGTCCTTTGGGTGGGGGCTGCGCCGGCCATCCTCATGGTCTTCTGGTCGTTTTCGATCTACATTTCCATGACCCTTTCCGAGCGTCTCGTGCACGGAGACTTCCCGACGGGAAAAAGAGTCATCGGCATTATCCTGGTCTCGATGCTCTTCATGGGGGGGTTTGCCGTGTCCAACGAGGCGATGGCCTCGATCTTTCCTATGGTGCTCTGGAAGTTTCGGCCGGATGTCGTTATCCCGGGCGGGGCCCCCCTTATGGTCGTCTTCGGCTACGCGGGACTTGCCGTCATAATGCTTGCGGGCATCTCGATCATTCATCGGAGAAGCTGGAAGATGTGGGTGAAGATCGTTGCAGGCGCCCTGAGCACGTTGATCATGATCCCGCTTCACCTTGCCTGGATTGCAGTGGTGCGGGCGGCCATCACCTTGTTTGTCTGATACATCTTATCGATTAATGGAGGCGTCCACAATGCCCCGATTCGTCACCATGGGCGAGCTCCTTGTCGACTTCCTCTCTTCCCAGGGAGGTACGGCTCGATGGCTTCCGAGCCTGAAGAAGGGAGGAGAATCCGTACCGGAGGGAGACCGGGTTATTCCCGCCTTTGTCCCGGCCCCCGGGGGCGCTCCGGCGAATGTTGCCGTGGGACTTGCGCTCCTGGGCGCCGACGCAGGGTTCATCGGGAAGGTCGGGGACGACCCGTTCGGGAGGGGACTGGCGGACGTCCTGGCCCACGCCGGGGTCGACACGAGAGCCGTCACCTTTTCTCGCGAGGCCCGCACGATGCTTGCCTTTGTGACCCGGACGGATGCGGGGGAGAGGGACTTCGTCTTCTTTCGACACCCGTCGGCCGACATGCTCATCACCGAAAACGACGTCCCCGAGGGGTACCTTACGGGCGCCTCGTTTTTCCACTTCGGCTCCATCAGCCTGATCTCGGACCCCGCGCGGTCGACCACCCTCTCCCTGATCGAGAGGGCACACGCCCAGGGGGCGTTGATCTCGTTTGACCCGAACGTGCGCCTCCCCCTCTGGCCGAACGAGGCCGCCGCGCGGCGCGAGATCCTCTCGGTCATCCCCCAGGTCGACATCCTCAAACTCTCCGGGGAGGAAGCGACTTTCCTCACCGGAGAAAAGCATCCGAAGGCCGCGGCGGTCTCCCTCATGGCGATGGGGCCGAGGCTCCTTGCCGTAACCCTCGGGGCCGGCGGCTCGCTTGCCGTCTCACGACGCTACGCGGTGGAGGTCGACGGCTTCGGCGTGGAGGTTGTCGACACGACAGGTGCCGGGGACGCCTTTTGCGCGGCGATGCTGGCCAAGACGGCCGAGGCCGAGGCCCATGACCCGTCGGACCTCTCCGACCTTGACCTTATTGGAATATTCCGGTTTGCCAACGCCGCGGGGGCGATTACCGTCACGCGGCAGGGCGCCATACCGGCGCTTCCGACGAAGGAAGAGGTGGAACAGCTGCTCAGGAAAGACCGTTCAAAGAGATCGCCGCGCACGCTCCATTAGCCGACCAGCGGGCCCGCACGGTCCGAAACCGTCACTTCAGCACGACGTATCCAATAAAACCGAGACGCCCCTCATCGGGCGACAAAGATGAGCTTTTGTCCCGATAACGGGTGTGAGGTTTTCCTTTCCGTGGGGTTTTAATGGGGACATTTCGGAGAAAGAGTAGAGTCTCTACGGGCGCTCTCTTTTCCCTGCAGGACACGGTCTATCAAAATGCACGGGCGGCTTGTCCGGTTGCTTTAGACCCGTACCGGCATGATGACGACAGGTATCCCCTCCCGGTAGAGTGCGCGCTGGACGGCGAAGACCGTATAGTTGTGCAAGAGCCGCGTGACGAAGGTCTCCCTGGGAAAGACAAGCTGGCCGCCGAAGAAGACGGCGTTCGGGAATCGCTCCATTACCCGGGGCGTAATCTTCTCAACCTCCTCGACGACGTCCACCCCTATGGCCGTGAATCCCTCGGCGTGAAATCCATGCCGGTTCATGTACTCGATGTACTTAGCGACATCGGTCTCGATGTAGTCCTTCAGGTGCTGCATCTCCTCGGTCCCCTTGAAGTTACCGGCGTCGAGCGTCCCGATCTGGATGAAGACGAAGTTCTTGAAGGTATCCTTGAAGAGCCTGATGACGGTAAAGAGGGTATGCAGGCCCAGTCCGTTGAAACCATTGACCATGATGACGGCGGTCTTGGCCGAGAAGTCGACGATGTGCGGCTCCTTTTTCTCCCGTCTTTATCGAGGTATGCGGAGGTGGAGGCCTGCGCCGCATCAACCAGGCCGTCGAGCCTCTTGAGGAGCTGGGCCGTCCCGCGGTAGTGTCGTTTGATCAAAAGAACCAGCGTCACGAGGGAGCCGGTCACGAGCAGGGTGATCCACCCGCCTTCGTAGAACTTAAGGACGGTGACGGATATCAGGATAAAGACGGTCATGGTAAGGCCCACGACGTTTATCGCCAGCGGCTTTTTCCACGCGACATCTTTGTCCCTGGAGCTCCACCAGTGACGCAACATCCCGAGCTGGGAGAGGGAGAAGGTGATGAAGACGTTGATGGAATAAAGGACGACTAATAAATGAACCGAGCCGCTCGAGAGGATCAGCGTCGCCAGGGCCGCGCCGCCCATGATGATGACCCATTCTGGATAACGAAGCGGTCCGAGAGAGACCCAAATTTCGTCGGGACCCAGCGGTCAAACGCCATGTTGGCCAGGACCCTCGGCCCCCCGAAGAAACCGGTCTGGGCCGCCACAAAGAGAAGCGCGGCCTCGGAGAAGAGGGTGATAGAGACGAACCACCGTCCCATTCCCCCCCAGCTTGACGTCATCCGCTCCAGGAGAACGGCGTTGAGGGTCTTGCCGTATTGGGGGGTGACCCGGTAGAGGATATAGGCGAAGACGAGGCCCAGGACGAGGAGCGCCAGCGACGCGGTCATATAGCCGCATGGTGCGCTTGGCCGTCTCCACCTTCGGGTCTCTCAGGATTGGCAGGCCGTTGGAGACCGCCTCGATGCCGGTGTAGGTGCCGGCGCCCATTGAATATGAACGCATGATCAAAAGAAAGATACCCACGAGGCCGATTTGGATGATACCGTCCGGATGTCGGAAGCGGTGCTCCTGGAAAACTCCCTGGTACTCCGTCACGTGGGTAAACGGGGCATAGAGTATAACGAAGGCATGGGTAAATATAAAGATGAGAAATATCGGGACGAGCGGCGCGACCGACTCCTTCACCCCCCGGAGATTGAGGACCGTCAGGAAAATCATTCCTCCGACCGCGAAGCCGAGCTTGTAGGGGAGAAGGTTATGAGGGAGGAAGGAAAAAAGGGCGTCCGCCCCGCTGGCGACCGATAGTGAGATGGTCAGCACGTAGTCGACCAGCAGCGCCGCGCCCGAGAGCATCCCCCAGCCCGGGCGAGAGAAGCTTGGAGGCGACGAGGTATCCGCCGCCGCCGGTCGGGAAAAGCTCGATGACCTGAAAGTAGCTGGCGGCGATTACGAAAATCGTTACGACGGTGATAAGGGCGACGAAGATGCCGAGATAGTAGTGCTGGCCGAGGACAAGGAAGGCCTCCTCCGGGCCGTAGCAGGAGGAGGAGAGGCCGTCCGCGCCGAGGCCGATCCAGGCGAAAAAGGCGATCAGAGACAGCTTATGGAAAAGCCGTTTATCCTCAGGGTTCCGGGCGTCCCCGATGATGAGGGTCTTGGCCCGCCTGGCGAGGCCCGGTTTGGGTTGTTCGCTCATATATCCTTTCTGATAAACCCCGATAGCATGTATCCCATTAGGTGAATCCGCTTTTTATCGGGGACGTTCATACAAAAAGTACGATATCCCCATCAGGTTCACGTAATGGGATGGAACAATAGTACCACAGACAGCTAAAAAAACAACCCTTTTCTGGCGTGTCCACGGGAGAAATCGACGCTGTGGCGGCATACCAGATGGGTAGGGGAGGTGCGCATCTCACAGAACTCGCATAAGGCCCCGGAAGCCGGCACCGTACGCCCACCGAACAGGGGCAATCGAGAGGATCCGGCGCAAGTGCACGAGGAAGGGGGAAGTAGCGTCTGATTCCGGGGGTAGGAGCTTTTGGTCGGCTCCCCGATGAAAAAGCGCCGACGAAAGAGGCTCTTGGTAAACGAGGCGGTGATGAGGGCGATGATGTCCCAGGCACGCTCGCGCTGGCGCGTGAGGTCGGCGTACTCATAGGCGTCCATCGCCATGGTGACCGGCTCGACGAGGTGGTAAACGGCCAGGGGGCTCTGCGTCAGCTCCCGGGCCGACCAGAGGAGGTAGAGACATCCCGTGCAGTAGGTGACCAAGCCGTCGGCACCGGCTTCTTCGGCCTCTTTGAGCTTTCTGGCTGCCCCCTTCATGATGGCGAAAGGGATCGTGTGTTTGGGGATGTCGGCCGCGCCGCGCCCGAATCCACAACAGAGCGAGCTGTCGCGATTGTGCGCAGGCTCCACGATCCGTGCCCCGGTCGAAGAAAGGATCTCCCGTGCGGCGTCATAGAGGCGAGCCCCCTCGGCCTTGGCGTAGCAGTTATCGTGGACGGCAAGGGTGAGGTCGACCCGTTTCTTGAGAGGGATCTCGTTCTTTCTGATCGATTCGAGGAGCCAGTAGGTAAACGACTCGAAGCGCGGAGAAAGCTCGACCCCGAAGTGCCCGGGCAGCAAACGGGAGAGGAGGAGGTATACCGAATCGGTGAGGAGGAAAACCTGACGGTCGGGGAGGGTATCGAAATAGTCGCGCACGATTCGGACGATCTTCCCTACCTCCGAAAGATACCCCGCCTGAGTCAGGTACGCGCCGCACTCCCAGTGGCCGATCGGATCAAGGAGCGTAAAACCATCGAAGAGGGGCGACTCGGTGATATGGGGGAAGAGATGTGCGTAGTTGCCGACGATGAGGGGCCGATTTCCCGGCTCTTTCAGGTTTTCGTGCCATCGGGAAAAGAGGGCGCGCTCCTCTTTCGATGCCAGCGGCATAAGCCCGTTCCAGATGTTGTCGGTTTGGTTGGGGCAGACGAAGCGATATATCGCGGGGGCGCCGCGGTCCTTGTAGAGGTCTCCCCACCGCTCGAGGACGAGGAAGTAGGGATCGGCCCCGGTGGACAAAACGTATTACACGAAAAGCACGAAGAACACCCCGCAAGAACCTCGCGGGCGGCGCTCCCCTCGGTGCCGGCGATAAGCTGGGTTATGGCGCGCTGCGCCGGCCCCTTTTCCATCGATAGCTCGGGGCATCGTTCAAAGCAGATCCCGCAACGGTCGCAGCGCTCACTATGAAATTTCATTTTGTCAATTCTCTGAGCGCTTCCTCGTAGACTTCGAGGTCAACGGAGCCGAAAAGGACAAAGCGTACCAGCTTGATTTCCTGATGGTCTTTGACGTAATCCATCACCGTTCTCAGCGCAATCCGCGAGGCGTCTCTGACGGGGTAGCCGTATGCACCGGTGCTGATGGAAGGAAAGGAGACGGAGGCGATCTTCTTCTTGGAGGCCAGCTCGAGGCTCTTACTATAGGCCGAGGATAGGAGCTTCTCCTCTCCGTGTGTTCCCCCCCGGTAAATCGGGCCGACGGCGTGAATGACGTATTTTGCCTTCAGGTTCCCGCCGGTGGTGATGACCGCGTCGCCGGTGGGGCACCCGCCGATCTTCCGGCATTCCTCCATGATTTTGGGGCCCCCGGCGGCGTGGATCGCCCCGTCGACTCCTCCCCCGCCCATGAGCCTCGTGTTGGCGGCGTTTACGATCGCCTCGGTGGTCTCCATGGTGATATCGCCCCGCACCAGGACGATCGTGCTCTTTCCGATCGTTACTTCCATAGGTAGTATCCCTTATTCACCCGTAAAATATGCACGCTTTTTTATATTTGTGTTAGATTATACGTGATGATGGGAAGGTTGGCAAGCTCCTTTCGGCCGTCTTGTCGGGCGATAACTATTTTTTGGCCCAATGCGCTCTCTCATTGACCTGTAAACCGTTATCTGGTACTATCGGAACAAAGCCATTACCAGGAGAGGCGACATGAACAACAAGAAAAAGGTTATTCTCAGGAAATGTGCGACGTATGACCCTGCCCGCATCAGTGCAATCGTCAAGGAATCGCTTGCCGATCTGGGCAAGAAGCCGAAAGGCAAGGTGTTGATCAAGCCCAATGTGGTCAGCGCCAACAGAAAGTACATCTTCGATTCCTATACCCAGCCCGCAGTCATCGGGGCGGCGATTGACGCGGTCAGGGGCTACGGAGTCACCGATATCACCGTGGGTGAGTCCGGGGGGTACGGCGTCCCGTCACGCCTTTTTCTCTGGGAGGCGGGTTACTATGATCTTGCCAAGGAGAAAAAAGTCAAGGTCATCGACTTCAACGAAGAGGCGCAGGTCACCGTCCCCCTGAAGAGGGGGATGTGGCACAAATCGATGATCGTCAGCAAGGCCCTGGCCGATGCCGACTTCAAGATCTGGATGCCCAAGCTCAAATACCATATCTGCTGCACCGTCACCAACGCGATCAAGCTCAACATCGGCATCCTCACCCATAAGGAGCGGATGCTGTATCACGACGACAGGCTCAACGAGAAGATCGTGGATCTTCTCGAAGTCGGGTTCCCGGACGTCGTCATATCGGACGCCATCAAGATCGGACACGGGTATGAGTCGGCCCCGAAGTCGTTCGACCTCGGGCTGATCCTGCTGGCCAACGATCCGCTGGCGGCCGACGCGGTGGCGAACAAGATCCTCGGCTTTAAGCCGACGGATTCGATCCACCTGGTCATGGCCTCCGAGCGCGGCTACGGCTCCATCAAGGACGAGGACATCGAGGTCACCGGTGACGTCACGATCGAAGAGCTGGCAAGAAAGACCAAAGGGCTCGTCAGTGAATACCAGGATATCCAGAAGGTCGATACCCCGCTTAAGTTCTACACCGGGGTAGACCCCACCCGTGGGAGAGAGTGCTACGGCGGGTGTCTGGCGGCCCTCAAGGGGTGCCTCGGCACGATCGACGCCCGCAGGCCCGGATCGGTTAAGAACGCCAAGCCCGGCGGAATCGTCATGGGCGTCTACAAGGGCGATGTCATACATCCCAACGATACGGTCCTCCTTATGGGGGAGTGCACGCGGGTGGAAGGAAAGCTCGAGGCCAAGAAGGTCGTCCATCTGAAGGGGTGTCCCCTCGGGACCAAAGCGCTCTTCATGACGCTTCCCTTCACCTTCGGGATGTCCAGCCCGATGTTGGATCCGCGGGACGCAACGCTGTTTGTCTATAACTCCGTGATCAAGGGCGCCAAGCGCTTGGTCAACTGGGTATAGAAATCTCCACGAAAACAGAGTTTTCGTGGAGACCTCGAAACGACACCCGCGGAAAACTTCGTTTTCCGCGGGGCCCGTCGAAGAGAAGAGATAGGTGTTGACGGAAGAAGTTCGCTTTTCGTAACAGTATAGAAGCCCGTCGATCCCTTTTATTCATTACCCAGAGGCCGCTTTTCGGGGAGGCTTTTCTCAAGGGCTTCCTCGGAGCTTAACCATGTCTTTTGAAGTGGGCATCGTAGGGCTGCCCAATGCGGGCAAGTCCACTATCTTCAACGCGCTCACCAAGGCCGGGGCGGCGGTGGCGGGGTATCCATTCACCACCATCGAGCCCAACGCCGGCGTGGTGACGGTGCCGGACGCACGGCTTAGAGAGATCGCCGAGATCACCGGCCACGAGAAGGTGACGCCGGCCGTCGTCGAGTTCGTGGATGTGGCCGGGCTCGTGCGGGGGGCATCGAAGGGCGAGGGGCTCGGAAACCAGTTTCTGGGCCACATCAGGAACCTCACGGCCCTGGCGCACGTGGTGCGGTGCTTCGTGGACGAAAACGTCGCGCATATCGAGGGGGGTATCGACCCGCGGCGAGACATCGAGATCGTCGAGACCGAGCTCCTCCTTGCGGACCTCGAAACGGTGGATCGGCGCATCTCGAAAAACGCGAAGGCGGCCCAATCGGGCGACAAGGAGGCCCGGCGGGCCCTTCCTATCTACGAGGCCCTGAAGGGCCTCCTCGGCAAGGGAAGGCCGGCCCGGGAATATACCGCGGTCCCGGAAGACGAGGCGATCGTCGCCGAAATGGGGCTCTTGACGGCGAAGCCTGTCTTCTTTGTGGCGAACATCGACGAAAAGAGCGTGCCGTTCGGCAACCGCTTCTCGCAAGAGGTTGAGGTGATCGCCAAGGAGCGTCAGGCCGACATGGTCATGATCTCCGGCAAGATCGAGGCCGAGCTCGTGGACCTGGACGAGGCGGAAAGGGCCGACTTCCTCAAGGAGATGGGTCTTTCCGAGACCGGGCTCTCGCAGGTGATCCGGGCGGGATATCAGCTCCTTGATCTGGTGACCTTCTACACGGCGGTGGGAGCCGAGCTGAGGGCGTGGTCGATTCCCCGGGGGACGGCGGCGCCGAAGGCGGCAGGAAAGATCCATACCGATATGGAGCGGGGCTTCATCCGGGCCGAGGTGATGAAATTCAGCGATCTTGAGCGCACGAGCTCCGAGCAGAAGGTCCGCGAGGAAGGGAAGGTCCACGTCGAGGGGAAGGACTACATCATCCAGGACGGCGACATCGTCCGCATCAAATTCAACGTCTGACGGCCTTCTTACCGATCTCATCTCTTTCAATTTAGTACTCTGATAGTCCACGCTCAGTACCCGCCGCGATGGCGCCTATCCCGATCTTCGTGACGCGCGCCCCGGGTTTTCCCTCTTAAGAAATTCCTTAACGAATACGTAATTAGATTCACGATAGTGTGAGAAGAGTCACGGAAATAATGCACCTATGCTGATATTTATGTACTACATGAAAGAAGAACCTGAAATTTTCCTATACATTGAGTGAGGGACTTGGTATGAGAAAGGAAAGAGTATCTGCCATCGTCTTCACCATGACTCTGGCCGCCCTGCTGGTCACCGGCGGCGCGGCCGTTGCCGCCGGGCCGAATGTCTCCGGCCACTGGTGGGCCAATAACGGCCAGGAGTATGACATTACACAGACGGGGACCGCTTTCCAGTGGCATGTCCCCGCAACGGGCGAGCTCGGTGTCGGGACTATCAGCGGCAACACGTGCTCGGCCACGTGGCCGTTCGGGGTTGCCACCGGCAACATCTTCACCGACCCGGCGGGCTACGCTGTCGAGATCCACTGGAGCAACGGCGTGGTCTTTATGCGTGGTGGTCCTCCCGGCGGTGGTCCGGGTGGTCCTCCTCCCGGTCCGGGGCCGACACCCCCGCCTCCTCCTCCCACACCGCCCGGCGGCGGCGGTTCCGAGCTCAGCTTCAGTTTCGGGCCCAACCCGGCCTGGCCGGGCGCCGAGGTGTGGGTGAACCTCTCCCTGCCCGTCGCTCATAAGGTCCTGATCTGGCATAACGGGGCGTTGATGCCCATCACCAAATTTACCGGCAACAACTTCCTGGTGGTTAAGCTTCCCATGAAAGTCTCGACCGGGCCGTTTCGCGTCGAATACCAGGGAAAACGGCTCGATTCCAAACAATCCAGGAGCGAGCTCGAGATCAAGCCCATAGACATCACCGGAAACTGGGTCTATAGCACGGTTGCCCCGGGTACCAAGGGTGTTATTCCTTCCACCATCACTCAGAAGGGCGATGACTTCACCTGGTGTAGCTCCAATTGTATGACCGTGAGCACGGGAAAAATCTATGACGGCAATAAACTGGTCGTAACGGACTCGACTGGCATTAAAGCTTACGGGTCTATTACCAGCGTGGACGAAAACGGGAGAGCGCAGAAGCTTGAATGTGACGTGGTCGGCGGGACTAAGCGCGGATTCAAACATCCCAACTAGGTCGTTTAACGAGCGCGAAAGGCGACAGCGAGGGGTGAGCGTTCGGTGGTGCGATGACGCGTGGCCACGCATACCGATCGGCATCAGGATGAGACGCTCACCCCATATCTTTTCCAGCGACCATTGGTGAGCCGGTCCAAAGCGTAAGATCCACGATGAGGACAAAGACTACATCATCCGGAGCGGCGACGTCATCCTCGTTGGGTTCAACGTCCGTCGAACGAATCGCCTACAACTTTTCTTGATTTCTTGGTGACTATTACGAGGTGTTTGTATGAAAAGGGAGAGACTTCGTGCCCTCATCTTTACCATGACCCTGGCTGCCCTGCTGGTCGTCGGCGGCGTGGCCGTTGCCGCCGGGCCGAACATTTCCGGCAACTGGCGGGGCAACGGCGTTGAGTACAACATCACCCAGATCGGGACGACCTTCAATTGGCAGGTCCCCATGACCGGCGAGGTCGGCGTCGGGACCATCAGCGGCAACACCTGCTCGGCCACGTGGCCCTTCGGATTTGCCACCGGCAACATCTTCACCGACCCTACCGGATGGGGCGTTGAGATCCACTGGAGCAATGGTGTGGTCTTTACGAGGGGCCCCGGTGGCCCTGGTCCCGGCCCGGGACCGACACCGCCTCCACCCACTCCGCCGGGCGGCAGCGGTTCCGAGCTCGACTTCAGCTTCGGGCCCAACCCCGCCTGGCCGGGCGCCGAGGTGTGGGTGAACCTCTCGCTGCCCGTCGCGCATAAGGTTCTAATCTGGCACAACGGGGCGTTGATGCCTATCACCAGCTTTACGGGCAACAACTTCCTGGCGGTAAAACTCCCCATGAAGGTCTCGACCGGGCCATTCAGGGTCGACTACCAAGGGAAGCGGATCGACTCCAAACAGTCCAAGAGTGAGCTCGAGATCAAACCGATAGACATCACCGGAAACTGGGTAAGTATGGCTTCCGGCGCCGGCGGCACCATCACGTGTAAGACGAAAATTATTCAGAACGGGGAACGGTTTATGATGGACGTTACGACAACATTGAGCAGCATGGGAACCTCGTCTATGTCTTCCCTTAACGGGTCGATTGACGATGGCAACACGCTAAGGATATATACGTCGGATGGTAGACAGCTATCGGGGACTATCACGGAGGTGGATAAAGACGGAAGAGCAAGAAAGATGTCTATCAATAGCGCGACGCCAGGCTTCGAGCAATTATCACGTCCCTAGACGTCGTATTTGTTACTCGGAAGCTCTTTCGTGAAGGATAGAGGAAGGGATCAGGACTCATCTTGTCGTCACTGTGTACGTTTGTCTTTACAGGATGGCGAGATGGGACGTGATTCCCTTTTCTTTTATAAGGAGAATAGGGGGTGCCGTTAACCAGACTCTCTTAAGCGAAGCACCATCGGGACGAAGGTGATCCCGTTTACCGTCTTTTCAGGCCCGGCGGCGCGAAAGCCCAACCGTTCGTATATCCCCACGGCATTGGGGGACGAGTTGACGTCGATCGTCTCCGATTCCGGCTTGTTATTCCTGCAGATCTCAAGCGACCGCTCGAATAGCCCCCTCCCGATCCCTTTGCCCTGGAGCTCATTTCGGACGAAGAAGAGGCAGACGTGGCTGCAGCCCCTGATCTCGATCATCCCCACGATTGTCCCGTGCCGTGTCGCGACCAGGGTGAAGTGGTTTGAGAAAGAGCGATTTCTGAGCGCGCTCGGCTCGGCATACCTGAGAAATTCCCTTACCCCTTCCGGGGGGTAGCCGCGTCCGACGAACTCCATGAAGACCTCGGCGACGAGGCGACAGACCTCGGCCTCTTCGCCCGGCCGCATCGGGCGGTACCGGATTACCTCGTCCGCCTTCTTCCGACCCCTTTCACGTGATCCTTCCATCCCAGGTACCATTTCCTCACATGCTCGTTTGGTTGCCGTCCCCCGCGCGATCGAATACAGCCTCAGATCTCTGCCCCCTACCAGACGGCTTCAGGTAAGAGACACGGTCACTATAGCACGGGCGCCCCAAGAAAAACAGAGGCGGGACGGCATACCAAGCCCGCGGTCAGGTTTGATACCTCAAAAATCCCTTGACATACTCCGAAAATATGATAAATTTACGGTTCGCTGACATTACGAGCAATTTACAATCTCCTTGCTCGGGGGGGGAGGGGGCAAAAAGAATCGAGTCCCCAGGCGCGATGAGGCGCTCCCCAAAAGACCCGGGCTTGATACCCGAAGGGAGGTGAATACAGGTGCGTACCTACGAGACCGTCTTTATTCTCGACCCCGATCTCTCCGAAGAAGATACCGAAAAATCGATCAAACGGATCCACACCATCATTGAGGGACAGAAAGGTAAGATCGTCCTCTGGGATCGGTGGGGCAAGCGGAAGCTCGCCTACCGCGTCAAGAAGAAGATGAAGGGTAATTACGTTCGCGTCGTCTACTACGGGGAATCCAAGATCGTTGCGATCCTCGAGAGAAACATGCGGATTATGGAGGAGGTCCTGAAATTCCTCACCATCATCCTTGCCGATAAAGAGATCGAGGTAACGATCGAGGAGAAAAAGGAGGAAGTCCCGGCCGTGACGGAGATGGGAGCACGTCCCGCGGCAGCCCCGGCGAGCGAGCCGGTCGCAAAGCCGGAGGATGCAGCCATCACGTCCGCGCCGGATGCCGAGGAGGAATCTCCGCTTGATGCCGAAGAGGCCGAAGCGGACGAATAGACGCGACGTCTCCCGATCAGGGACGCGGGGCGGATGTGGCCGCAGAGGCCCTCATCGCTGCCCATCGCGGCGGCGGTGAGCTACAGCCCATCCGGGAGGTGAGCCTTTTATTTATCCCCGCTCGAAGGCCAAGGCCTTTGGGCACCGAACGCTATTGGAAGGAAAATGGAAAGAAATAACGACAGGAGAGGCCCGTCCGGTGACTCACGCTCCGGCGGCACCAAGGTGGTCAAGCGCAAGGGGTTCCACAAGCGGAGAGTCTGCCGGTTCTGCATGACGCCGAGCCTTACGATAAATTACAAAGACGCAAAGATGTTGCGCTACTTCATCACCGAGCGGGGCAAGATCATCCCCAGGCGGATATCCGGAAACTGCGCCAAGCACCAGCGGGAGATGACGGTCGCTATCAAGCGGGCGCGGATCCTGGCTCTGCTCCCCTTTACGTCGACCACATCGCAGTACTAACGAGAGGAGTCTCCGTCCGTCCGATGAAGCGCATCGGTAATCCTTATCCGGGGATTTTCTTTCCCCGAGCTGCCTGGTGTGCCCGGAATGTCCCGGGCTCGATTACCGCGAGACACGCGTGATTCGGCGGCCGGATCCTGACCCCTCATCTCAAGGGAGTGTTCACGATGGAAGTGATTCTCGTAAAAGACGTCGCCCCTCTCGGCAAGACCGGTGATGTGGTAAGGGTTACCCCGGGATACGCCCGGAACTACCTCATCCCGAAAAAGCTTGCCCTAGCCGCGACCCCGGAAAACAAGAAGCAACTGGAGACCATTAAGAAGCGGGAAGCCAAGAATAAAGAAAAGGATACGCTCGACGCGCAGGCCCTCAAGGAAAAAATCGAGGCGGTATCCGTCACCATCAAGAAAAACGCGGGGGAGGAGGACAAGCTCTTCGGCTCGGTTACCTCCCAGGAGATCGCCGACGCACTTTCCGGCCTTGACATCGAGGTCGATAAGCGGAAGATCGCCCTCGAGGAGCATATCAAGCGGATCGGGGATTATGACGTACCGATCAAGCTCCAGGCCGACGTCGTTGCACACATCAAGGTCTCGGTAGTCAAGGAAGACTAACGGACCACAGAGGGCGTTACTTCCATGGCAAGAGAGGCGGAGCGTAAGGGAGACGAAGCACTGCTGCGGGTCCCCCCCAGAGTCTCGATGCCGAACAGTCGGTGCTGGGGGGGATTCTTATCGAGGATAAGGCGATCACCAAGGTCCTTGATTTCCTCGAACCGCAGGACTTCTACCGGGAAGGCCACCGTAAAGTCTTCTCGGCCATGATCGACCTCTTCACCAAGAACGAGCCGGTCGACTTCATCACGCTTACCGAGGCGCTCAAGAAAAAGGGAACGATCGAGGAAGTCGGCGGCCTCGCGTACATTACGTCGCTCGTCGACAACGTCCCCACCGCCGCAAACATCCAATACTACGCCAGGATCGTCAAGGAAAAGGCGATCCTGCGCGACCTGATCGCCGTATCGTCGGAGATTATCGCCGACAGCTACGAGGCCAAGCGGGAGGTGGATGACCTGCTGGAGAAGGCCGAGAGCAAGATCTTCGAGATCTCCGAGCACAAGATCAAGCAGGCGTTTTCCCCCATCCAGAAGCTCGTCCCCGAGACCATAGAGATGATCGAGCATCTCTACAGGAGAGATCTCGACATTACGGGCGTCCCGACCGGATTCAAGGACATCGACGAGAAGACGGCGGGGCTGCAGAAGTCCGACCTCGTGATCATCGCCGGGCGCCCCTCGATGGGCAAAACGGCGCTGGCCCTCAACATCGCGTTCAACGCGGCCTCCAAGCATAAGGTCCCGGTGGCCATCTTCTCGCTGGAAATGAGCCGGGAGCAATTGGTCATGCGGATGCTCTCCTCGGAGGCGAGGATCGAGCTCAACCGGATCCGGACGGGAAGAATCATGCCCGACCAGTGGGCAAAACTGACCCGTGCGGCGGGGACGTTACTTGAGGCCAATATTTTCATCGACGATTCGTCCGCCCTCAACCCGCTCGAGATGCGGGCCAAGGCCCGCCGCCTCAAGGCGGAGGCGGACATCGGGATGGTGATCGTGGACTACCTCCAGCTGATGACCGGAACGGGGAGGGCGGAGCGGCGGGACCTCGAGATCTCGGAGATAACGCGCTCGCTCAAGGCGATGGCGAAAGAGCTGAGGGTCCCGGTGGTGGCGCTCTCCCAGCTCTCGCGGGCGGTGGAGAACAGGGAAAACAAGCGGCCGATCCTGGCGGACCTGCGCGAATCGGGCGCCATCGAGCAGGACGCCGACGTGATCGCCTTTATCTACCGGGAGGAGGTCTATCGCCCGGATTCGAGCGAAAAGGGGATTGCCGAGATCATCATCGGTAAACAACGAAACGGCCCGACCGGGACCCTGAAGCTCACCTTCATCAGCGAGCACACCCAGTTTGAGGACTACACGCCCCGGGATTTTCAATAGGTCAGGGCGCGGGCCTGCGTCCCGCGCGGTCGAGGCGTCAGATCGTCCTTAAACAACTCGCCTGACTTTATCGAGCAGATCAGCTCCTGGATTCGTACGATATCCTCTGGCAGTTGGATAATAGGCCGACCCATCCATGTGAATGTGTACGAGTATTTCTCGTACCAGCCCACTTTGAACCAAATCCTTCGGACAAGATCGAGGGCTCCGTTGGAATAAAGTTCAGCCTCGATACGACTGCCGTCTGATTCCCCCACCAAGGTTCTGCTCTCTGTTTCGATAGCTTCTTTATCGGTGTGCTCGCCAATTCATTGGATCTAAACAAGTACCGTCAATCCGGCATCCTCCAACACGTGAGGCCCCATATCATCTCGGATTTTGGTTATTCGCTTTTTGAGTTTAGGAAATAGAACCAGTTCATGGGATAGGCGTGGGCGCTGACAATCCACACCAGGATGAAACTGAGGAAAAATGATATCAGGGTTGCGTGCGCGGCGCCGAGAGGACCCTCCCGGCGTATCAGGACGTAGCATAGAATGATTTGAATACCGGTTCCTATAAGGGAAACGTAGGCCAGGACCATCGTTCTTTTCTGAAAGAGGATATAGGGTAGAACCATCAGAGACATCCCGTAGAAAGCATACCCGAAGGCTATCCACCCAACATATACGTAGGATTCGCTGTAGTCCTTTGCGGCGAAAATCTTAAGCAGCAGCGGCGCCCCGACGGTGAGGATCGATGCGCAGGCCAGAACGCCGAAAAAATAGAGATAGGTAACACGGACAAAACGACGCTTGTCCTCCGGGGTAATGGTGGCGAGCCTCCGGTAGAGGAACGGCTCGTAGGCCCGGTGGAAGGCGTAGACCAGCACCGCCATAATCAGCCCGATCTGATATCCCACGACGTAGAGACCCGTGGCGGCAAGAGTCGTCATCGCCGCCAGCATCAACCGATCGATCACGATGCGCATCGATCCGGAAAACTCCGACGGGATCAGGGGAAGGCTATACCGCAACGCTTCCGTGATCATCTTTCTATCCGGCGAAAATGAGATAAGCTTCCGACGATAAATGATCACGAGGCTAATGATCCCGAAGAGTATGGTCGCACCGCTCAGGCCGAGAACACGTCCCTGCCACTTCATCCCGAGGCCGACGACCAGCAGCAGCGACAGGCCAATGTTGGCTACTGTGAGCAACAGCTGGTATAAGCCGTAGATGACGGGACGCTGCTCGGCCAGCCACAGTCTCAGGTTAATGAAGGAAACAAAGAAGGTAGTCGACGTGATTACAAGCAGAACGAGCCACACCGTTGAAAAGGGCAGAAAGCGGATGATAAGACCTTTCGTGAGCAGGATAACGGCGAGCGCAACGCAGGAGCTGACTGCCAGAATGATGACGATGTTTCCGATAAAGATGCGCAACTGCTCCGGCGTCAGCCTGAAGTAGTATACCACGATAGCTGCGCTCGTATTGAGACCGACGACGATGATAGCGATATTGAAAAGGGAGATGAACATGGCGACGACGCCGTAGTCGCCGGGCGCCAAGTACCGTGTAAGAACGGGAAGGAGTAGGAATGGGACGGCGCTGTTGAGGACTTCACTGCCGGTATAGATGAATGCGTTACCGATAATCTTGCGCATGATGGCTCCGTATCGTTTTCTCTCTATGGCAGTTCTGAATTTTTTATGATGAATGAATCGTCAGATTGATCATCTGCGGTATGTGCAGATCCGATACGAACCCAACCGCTTTCCGCCATTATAGTGGTTGGAGGATTTCTGTCAACAGAATAACCGGTCTTCCCCGGTTGTTTAGAACCAAGCGATTGGCCACCTCTCAGATATCAAGTAGTAGTGGGAACGAGAATATACCGGGGACACGGCTTCTTACTGTCGGTCTTTCACGTCCGGAGGAAACGGTTACTGACAACTGGAATTGACTTTTCAGCACGAATGGGTTAACATGGCGCACCGTGGGGAAATACCGGAAAATGTGCATCTCCCATCGTAGTCTCGGCACCAACGGCACGCAAAGGGGAAATCCTGTGTGGATGGTACCGAATGGGTTTCACCCCTCGACCGCGGGGCCGGTCGGGATGAAACCGAGATGGATGACAGAACAACTGCAGTCATGAGGAGCCGAAGATAATGGCAATTGACCGCATTGCCGGGGTTACGACGTATGAATATACGAAGATCATCGGCATAGAGAACATTGAATTCGGCCATGATATTATCATCGATGATTTCGTCCTTATTTATGCGAAAAAGCGGATGAAGATCGGCAATTATGTGCACATCGCATGTTTCTCTTCCATAACCGGCGGGGAAGAATTCGCCATGGAGGATTTTTCCGGGATTGCATCCGGTTCAAGAATATTTACGGGGACAGATGACTTTAAGAGCTGGGGGTTTGGAGGCCCGCCTATCAATGAAGAATACAGGAATGTCAGACGGGAGCCCGTTTATCTTGGGAAATTCGTCATCATCGGGGCGAACAGCGTGATCCTACCAGGCGTTACGATCGGTGAGGGTGCCATGGTCGGCGCCTGTTCCGTGGTGACGAAAGACCTCGACCCCTGGGGCATCTATATCGGTAACAAGCGGGTCGCCGAGCGGGACCGTAAGGGGGTCATGGAGAACTACCGGAAGTTTCTCGCCGCAAATCCCGACAAAGCCTGAGGCATGATGGAAAAGCCAAAACCGTTTGAAAGGCCGATCTACGTCACCCGCCCGATTCTGCCGGATATCACGGAATTCGTAAAAAAACTCGAAGTGATCTGGGCGTCGCAGTGGCTCACCAACAACGGGGGCCAGCACCAGCTTCTGGAGGAACGGTTGCGAGGAGTATTGAAAGTCCCCTCCCTTTCCCTCTTCAATAACGGCACGGTGGCCCTCATCGTCGCCGCCCAGGCCCTCAGGCTGTCCGGGGAAGTGATCACCACCC
>CAWBYW010000039.1:0-4333 GCA_963792965.1 uncultured delta proteobacterium
AAGAGCTCTCGCTCCCCGATCGGTTTAAAGTAGTCTTTCCCCTCGGGGAGGCCGATGGGGAGAAATTTATACACCCCCGCGATGATGAGGATCGCCGCAACTATGATGACAGCTCCCCAGACGATCAACTTTACGGTCCTCCGTTTCTTCACCGGTGCTTCCTTCAGTTTCTCTTTCATGGGTCAACTCCTCATAAAGGTATGATCACGATCTATCTCATAAAGCCGTCGAAAAGACACGCTACTTTTCCACCCGCTTGACGTCTTCCCCCTTGTCTCCGGACAGGTTCAGCCCGTAGAATTCCGCGTCCGTGGGAAGGTACAGCGAAAGGCTCGGAGTCTCGTCTAAGCGCACGGTGAGGTCGTGCGCGGAAAAATCGAGGAGATGTCCGCCGGCCGTCCGATCGTCCGAGATGAAGTGGAGGTGCCACCCCGGCACGTTGACCCCCTTGGCGAAGGCGGGGCAGACGAAGCCCACGAGCGTCCCCTTTACGTTGTGGAGCGTATAGACGGGCTGGTTCTTCACCACGTCGGTGAGGGGGGGATAGGGTTTGCTTTGTTTGGGCACGCTGCGGACCTTGATCATGTCAAACGTCCCCTCTATCTTCACGGCGTAAAAGATGTTTTGTGTGGGGAGACGGCCCCCGACGTAGTCCCGCAGCCGGGCGTAGTCGGTTGTGCCCGCGACGGGAATGCTCAGGTCCGGCTCGAAGAAGGTCACCGCCGCAAACGGGGTCGTCATTGTGCCGGGGACGGTGTGGACCGCGCCGTCGGACGTGACCTGGTAGACTTTGCCGTCAAGGATGACCATCTCGCCGTCGAGCTTATCCAACGTGCCGATCCCGAAGTCGCCATGGCGGATGACGTCGGCAATCGTTGCGTCGCCGTCGTAGAGGCCGGACATGAGGGCGTCGATCGTGGAGACCTGAAAGACGGTGTCGCGCGGCCGGTCAAGGCTCGCGCAGCCGAAAAGGATCAGTATGGGTACGACGATTATCAGTATGCAGCGGTTGATCTTCATGATCTCTCCTTTCGGTTCAGGTAAAAAGGCGCGGCTGCTGGGCAATACCTGCGGTGCCCGTCGCGTCACGCCGGGGTTGTCCCAAGAACTCGAGGACCTTCTTATTGACGATATCGGTCTGCACGAGCGTCAGGTCGTGGCCGGCGCCCGCGATAATCTCGGTCTTGATCTGCGGGGCGACTTTCGCAAGATGCTCCACGGCGCTCTTAGCGGAGTAGATCCTGTCGTGCTCGCCCACCATGAAGAGCGTCGGGACCGTGATGCTGGCGAGCTGTTCGTCTGTGAGCATGGCCGGCTTGACCATCTTTCGCGGCTTGAACGACCGAAGGGCCATGAACGCGAAGTCGGCCGCGGCCGTCAGCTCCGCCTGTGCGGCCTCTCCCGTGCGGGCGAAATCGGCGCAGAGCCAGAGCATAAAGCTCCTCGTGATGGACCTGATGGGTATCATGCAGAGCATCGCCCGGACCAGAAACTCGGCCCTCAGCGGCAGCACGGTAAAGGCCGGGGCCAAGAGCACCACCCTGCTGAGCCGGTTCGAGAGCCGATAAGCGCACCAGCCCGCGATCCACCCTCCGTAGGAAAGCCCCACGAGGTTGATGCGGACGCCAAGGTAAAGGGCCGTAAAGACCTCGTCGAGCCACGCGACAAAATCGTCCACGCTCGTGACGGGCCGACTTGAGATGCTCCTGCCGTTGTCGCGGATGTTGTCCACGGCGAAGACCCGAAAGCTTTCCGAGAGCGCCTTCACGTTGGGTATCCACTGGAGCGAATTGCCGCCGCCCCCGTGCAAGAGCACGAGGGGAGGGCGAGGACGTATTGCCGCTGATGCGCACAAAGGTGGGGCCGAACGAGGTCTCGAACGGTCTTCGTTTCCGAAGGGACCGGCCAGCGCGCGGCCCGCGCGTCGTATTCGTTCAGGAAACGCTCTTTTGCGTCGGCCGACCGGAAGGGATGGAACGGCGTCTTTTCCATCGCGCATCCTCCTTGTGGGATGGATGCACTCTACCAGAAACCGGGCCCCGTGTCGATGAGATTTATTTTGGGTGGCGTCGTGTCCAAAATAAGGCTATAATCGCCTCCACGTGATTTCGGCCCGTCATACGACAGGAGGCCCGATGGTCCAGTCCACACGCGATCCCGAACGTATCATGGGCATCACGCGCCGCCGGTTTATCGCCCTTGCGGGAGGAGTCGCCACGTCCGTGGCACTGCTGCCCATTGCCGCGCTCGGACAGCCGGCCACGAAGAGGGACGCTCTTCCCGACGAACGTTTCAAGACGGGGGTGAGCTACTTCGGGACCCGGGACCCAAGGCACGTCCGGCGCGACATGGCCGACATCGCCGCGCACCACTGCACCTTCGTCGTCCATACCTATTCGGAGGAAGACTCTGCCTTCTACTCGAAGGCGATGAAGGAGGTGGTGGCGATCTCCCACGAGGAGGGGCTCTCGGTGTGGCTCGACCCCTGGGGCGTCGGCGGGGTCTTCGGCGGTGAGGCCTTCTCGCGCTTTGTGATGGAGCATCCGGAGGCGTGCCAGTACCTTGCCGACGGCACCGAGGTTGCCGCCGCGTGCCTCAACCGGGAGGCGTTTCGGGACTTCATCAAGAAGTGGATCGATTCCGCGGCCGAGACGCATGCCGACGGGCTCTTCTGGGACGAGCCGCACTTCTTCATCCCGAGGGCCGTCTGGTCGGGCACCCAGAAGAAGAAGGAGTGGGCCTGCCGGTGCGACGCGTGCCGGCGGCTCTTCCGCGAGCGGCTTGGGGGCAGGATGCCGAAGGTCATGAATGACGCGGTCGTACAATTCCGGGACGATTCGATCGTCTCGTTTTTTTCGGAGATGACCGACTACGCAAAAGGGAAGGGGCTTTCAAACGCGCTCTGCGTGCTGCCGGAGGAAAATCCGCTCATCGGCATCTCGAAATGGGAGAAGCTGGCCGGCGTTCCGTCCGTTGACATCTTCGGCGCGGACCCCTACTGGATCGTCTTCAAGAAGCCGGTCGATCCCTACGTGCGGGACGCCGCGCGGAAGATCGCCGATATCTCTGCCAGATACGGCAAGGAGCCGCAGATGTGGGTGCAGGCGTACGGGGTGCCCGCGGGGAGGGAAGCGGAGATAGGCCGGGCGGTGGAGATCATAGCGGATGAGGGGATCAGGAACATCGCCGCCTGGAGCTACCGGGGCGGGGCCTCCATGAACCTGGCCAGCGACGACCCCGACAGGGTCTGGGCGGTCCTCGGGGAGGCGTACCGTAAAGCGCGGATGGCGAAGACCGAGGTGTGGCGGCCGCCGCTGAGCCTCTGAATCAGCATCAAGAATGGGCAGCGCGCCTCCCGTCAGGAGAGCCAGAGGAGCGCCATCGCCACCGCGCCGGGGAGCGCTTGGACGAAAAGGATCTTCCGGCTGGCAGTAGGCCGCCGAAGATCCCGGCCACGATCACGCAGCCGAGGAAGAAGAAGATGACCGGGTGACCGGAGGTACCCAGCGTCAGGCCCCAGACCAGCCCCGCGGCCAGAAAGCCGTTGTAGAGGCCCTGGTTTGCGGCCAGGATCCGTGAGCTCTTCGCGTAGTCTGCACTCAATCCGAAGACCCGGCGCCCGAGGGGCTTGGCCCAGAAGAACATCTCAAGGACCAGGAAATAAAGGTGCAGCGCGGCCACCACGCCCACGACGATATACGCGGCAAATAACATTTCCCCCTCCTTTTTATGACAACCATTGAGCGCCGCGTAAAGGCGCGTCCGCTTAAGGCGGCCTCACGCGCGGACGGTGAATCGGTAAAACCTGCTGTCCACGCCCATGACCGGAAACGCACTCGGGAGCGCGTCTTCGGGCACTTCCACAAATCCGTTCTTCTCGTAAAACCGATGGGCGGCCAGAAACTGCGCGGTCGTCCCGAGGTAGATAGCATCGAGGCCCTTTTCGTGCGCCCACGAAAGGAGCTCATCCAGAAGCGCTTTTGCCACTCCTGTGTCCTTGCCGCGCCACGCACGCGCGACGAACATCTTCCTGAGCGCCGCGATCCCTCCCCCGATGTCCTTGAGCGCGATCGTCCCGATGACGCGATCGCCGGAAATCGCCACCCAGAAATTCCCGGCCCCCGTCTGGTAGAACGACGGGATCGCCCGCAAGTCGGGCTGCCGGTCGGGCGTGATACTGATATTAAACTCGTCTTGCTGGATGGACGAGATCAGCTCGATTATCTCGTCTTCCTGCCCCGGCCGATACTCGACGATCCGAAAATCCGTCATCTCGAGAATCCCGGCGCCGCTCATTTCCCGAGGTGTTTGCGTATCTCCCCCCACAGCTCTG
>CAWBYW010000040.1:0-8021 GCA_963792965.1 uncultured delta proteobacterium
TATCTTCTCCCAGTTTTCCGACAGCCACTTCTCCTGAATCGGCATCCCGAGGCCGAGGACGAGGATATCGGGAGAAAAGCGATTGATCTTGGCGATGACCGCTTCGTTCTCATCGCCGGTTCTCTTGAAGTAGCCGTTTCGTGTCCAGAGGATCTTGAGCGCCGGAAAGGTCGCCTTTAGTCTCCGCCCGGCCTCGGCGGCGATCCCCTCCCGTGCACCCAAGAAAAGGAAGGAGAAACCCTCCTGCTCGCACATCGCCGCCAGGCTCCACATCCAGTCCGCATAGGTGATCCGACCGGGTATATGCGCGCCGAGAATGCGCGCACCGAGGACCACCCCATAGCCGTCACAAAAGACGACCCCCGCACGATTGAGGAGGTCCTTCATGAAGGGGTGCTTGAGTGCCTGGTTTATCGCATTAATATTGACGTTAAGGACAAGCTCCTTTTTGCCTTCCCTGATAATCCGGGCAATCTCGCGGTTTACCTCTTCTTCCGTGATCGGGTTTACTTTTATGCCGAGAATAGAAATCTCGGGAAGTGCCATCATGTCCCTGCATCTGTTGGTATACGTGTGGGCGTAAGAGAGCGCACGAGGTCAGATCGTATCCACTTTTGGAGCCCATGACCGCACACTACTTCATGAGCCCGCCCCCACCGTGCCTCCAAGTGTAGCCTTATCCGAGGAAATGTTCAACCCTTTTTTGCGGCACACCGGATCGAGACGTCCTATCCTCCCTGTCCCTTCGACTCGTGCCCGGCCCACGGTCGCAAGGCTCGTTTCCGATTGGGCGGGCGGGGCTTGAGGCGATGTTCACGGCCGCGTGTCGGCCCTGGCGCAGGAGCGCAGGTAGAGGATCGACTTGAGGACAAAAAAGACCGAGATGAGCAGCGTCGCAACCACGATTGCCTCAAAGACGTAACCGGTGATCGGGCCGAAGAAAAAGACCACGGCCTCCCCCTCCACGGTGGTGAAGAGGACCATGTTCAGGCCCTTCCGGGCAAAGAGTCGCCGTGTCCGCTCCAGGAAGCCGCCCTGCCGGGCATCCTCTTGTGTCGCGTAGAACTGCCTTTTGAAGTCGCGGCCGAGTATGTCCTGCGCGGTATATTTCATCTGCAGGCTTAGCAGGTGAATCGCCAGGTAGGCCCAGGCGACGACCAGCAGGCTTACATCTCCAAAGTGTGCATAACGCCCCCAGACGAGTGCGGCCAGGTTGACGATGACGTTCCAGTTGTCCAGATAGAGGTCGGAGAAAGCCCCCAGTTTCGAGGTTTGCTTCGTCAGGCGGGCAAGTTTCCCGTCCACGCAGTCCAGGGCAAAGTTGAACTCGTATATGAGGGCTCCGACGATCAGGTCTGTGCGCGTGGCCCTGAGGAAAAAGTAGGCGGACACGAATATGAGGGGCAGTGTCATGAAGGTAACGGCGTTGGGTGATACGCGGGTGAAGTTGGCGAAGGCCCAGGTGAGTCTGACGGCAACGGGATCAATGAAATACCGGGTCCACCAGCTGTCGATGGAGTGAACCGAGCGCCGGACATCATCAAGGTTGTACCGGATATGCGCGATTCTATCAGTTTGCTTTTTCACCATCGCCAACCATCCCGTCCGATGCCGTGCCGCAGCCTTCCGACCTCTCTCGTCGCCCCTGCCTTACCGCTTTCTGACGACAATCGACTGCCCGTCGACAAAATCTCCAGCCGCCGAGAGGAGAAAGACCACAGTATCGGCAATATCCTCGGGCTGAAGGATCGTCGAAGGGTCTTCTTCCGGCGCTAAGATCCTCCTGAGTTGCGTGGCCGTCCTGCCGGGTGAGATGCAGTAGACCTTCACGCCGTATTCCTTGAGCTCGTCGCTCATGGTCTGGGAGAAATTGATTATCCCCGCCTTGCTGGCGGCGTAAGCGCTCCATCCGGGCCGGGGGGAGAGGCCCGCGGTCGATCCGATATTGATGATCTTGCCCCCTCGCTCCTTCATCGAATAGCGCACGACCTCCCGGGTAAACAGGAAGGTCCCGCGGAGGTTGGTCTCTATAACCCGGTCCCAGTTTTCCACCGTCATCTCGAGGATCCCCATCGGGTCCACAAACCCCGCGTTGTTGATGAGATAGTCGATCCCGCCGAACGCGTCAACCGTTTTCGTGACAACGGCGATGACCTCTTCTTCTCTGCGTACGTCTACGGGATAGACGAGCACCCCGGTCTTGAAGCGTCTGCGGATCTCATCGGCATTTCTCTCCAGCGCCTCTTTCGAGCGGGCCACAAGGGAAAGATTGATCCCGCATCCGGCGAGGGCAAAGGAGATCTTTTCCCCGATCCCCCTGCTTGCACCGGTGACGATCGCGGTCTTGCCCCGAAATTCATCCGCCGCCCTGTCGGTCTTGCGCTCAGGCATCGATCTCTTCCCGTGACTGTTTGAGCCTTTCGGCGACAAAGAGGTCGAACCGATCGGTGATCTTAAAATTCTCCCTCAACCCCTCCACGAACCGCACGGGGATGTCCATCCTGAAGACAAGGGTGGAATCCTCCGTCGCGATAAAACCGTCGGCTGCGGCCCGCTCGTGCGCCGCAACGATTGTCGCCCTATCGAAAACCTGGGGGAGCTGGATGTTTCTCAGTTCGTCTCGATCAAGTACCCCGGTCATAAACGCGCGCCCGGCCGCGACCGTGAAGTCTATCGGCATCACCGGGACGACCGCTCGATCGGGATAGCCGACGAGTCTCTTGACGAAATCGGCGGTGATGAAGGGGCGGGCGGCCTCGTGGATGAGGACCCGTTCCGACCGGACGTGCCCAAGGGCAAGCCGGCACGATTCCTGTCTCGTTTTGCCGCCGACGACCAGCTCGATATCTTTCAGATGATACGTCCTGATCAGTTCGTCGTAGTGCGATTCGTATCCCGGCAGCGTCGTCACGATGAACCGATCGAAGAGCCCCGTCCTTTCGAGAACCTCCATGACGTAAATAATGATCGGTTTCCCACCGATCCGAAGGAACTGTTTGGGCACTTCCTTTTCCATCCTCTTTGCCGCCCCGGCGGCAAGGATGACGGCGTTCATCTTAGACATAGATCATTCCCTCTTCCACAGGCACGCTCGGCTACAAGAACAGCGCCTTCCTCTTCGCTAAGAACCCCTCTTTCCCCCTCAGATCTTAATGGGGGTATCGCTTCGTCTTCCCGAATCGATGCAAAATAAGGGCGTCCCACACTCCCAGCACGATCGCCCATGCTCTCGGCCACCCGGCCCAGCCTTCGTCGCGGAATGCCCTTGCCATGTCGATGAAGTTTACCATCGTCACGAAGACGACGCCATAAAAAAAACGACGCTCTTTATCGGCGAATATCGCCCGCATCTTCAGGTACGAATTCCTGGCCATATAGTAGTGTTGCAGCGGCGACACGTGTTTACTTGAGCTGCCCGGCCGGTGGTAAATCACGCTTGAGGTCACCAGGACGCTGTCAAATCCCGCGCGCCGGGCCCGAACACAATACTCGATCTCCTCGTTATATGCAAAGAACCGCTCATCCAACAGGCCGACCTTTTCGATGACATTCCGCCTGATGAGTATGGCCGCCCCCATGATGTAGCCGGCCTTGACGAGCTCCGCGTAGAAATGGTACGGCTCCTGCTGGGTATTTTTGAAGGTGAACGACGTGATCGGGTCAACCCATCCCCCCGCCGACCAGAGGGTCCGCCGGTCCGTGCCCAGGTAAATCTTCGGGCCGAGGATCCCGATGGTGGGGTGCGCCAGGCCCGCGGCGACCAGCTTGTCGAGGAAGTCCGGCTCGACGATCGTATCGTTATTGAGGAGTAATACGTACGCCGCCCCCTCTGCCAGTGCGTGCCGAATGCCGACGTTACACCCCCCGACAAATCCGAGGTTCTCGCGATTTCGGATGAGGTATATGTAATCGTCGAAAGCCTCTAGGAGGCGCTCCCCATCGTCCTGAGACGACCCGTTGTCCACGATAACGACCCGGTAGTTGGGGTAGGTGATTCCTTTCACCGACTCAAGGCACGCAGTCGTGTCGGCCAGACCGTTCCAGTTGAGAATAATGATATGGACGAGGGGGATGCCCCTGTCCGGTCTCCTGGTCATCTGCTCTTCCTCGCGGGCCCCTTGGTCGCGGTCATCCGCATGCACGGCTCGATATCCCTGTGGAAATCCGTGGGTTCTTCAAGGATGCAGTCTCGAAATCCATGATCTTCCAATAAGCGGCGAAGACGCTCCGGGCTGTAGCCGAAGTAATGATAATCACCCTTATTCCGCTGCAGCCCGTAAATATTATAAAGGCGCGCTTCATTTCCCGCCAGGTACTCCCTCACCGTTTCGTCGAAGTTAGGGCACTCGATGATGATTGTCCCTCCCTCGACGAGCACACGCCTCCATTCGTCGAGCATCGGCCCCACCTCCCGGTGCGGGATGTGCTCAATCATGTGGTGGGTCTCGATGAGGCTAGCCGTCCCATCCGGAAAGGGGAGCTTTCTCACGTCTAATACCATATCCGTAACCCGGGAGATGCAGTAGTCGATGTTTACAAACCCGTCCATCTTTACTCCCCAGCACCCGAGGTTGAGCCTGAGGTCGTGAGGGGGGAAAAGGAGATATCGCCCCTTCTTGATCAGGTAATTGAGCCTCAACCCAAGCCGGTTAAAGAAGAGGTAATTGACGAAGCCCTTGATGAAGTCCTTGACTTCTTTTCTGATTCTTCCGATATCCTCATTCCGCCCTGGGCGGTACATTTGATGACGTCAATAAAGAAGGGCGCCCAGACCCTGTAACTGTAACGCTCCTCTGCTACCGCACGGGCCCTCTTCCCCATCTCCTTCCGAAGGTTTGAGTCGACAATCAATCGGGCAAGGCTCTCCTCCCAATCCTTGTTGTCCCGCGCCAGGTAGCCTGTCCCTCCTGACTCCAGCACTTTCGCGTTCTCTCCGACAGGGGATGCCACCGTGGGAATCCCTGACGCCATATACTGAATGATCTTGAAGGCGCACTTCCCTCTCGTGTACGGATTGTCCGTGAGGGGCATAATCCCGATATCAAATTGGGACGCTGCGGAAGCCTCTGTCTCAAGCTGCCAGGGAACAAACTCGATCTTGACGCCTTCAAGCTTGATACTTCTGGAACAAACGACTCTAAGGATTATGGGGTACTTTTTCGATAGCTCGGCAAGGGGCCGCTCGATCATCTTCAGGTAGGGGAGGTTCCCCGGACCGCCCGAGCCAACCGATAGTCACGACATCACGATTCTCGTGTATTCGTGTCGGATAGCTTTCAACATCGACCACCGTGGGGATCACGATGACACGACCGTTATACTTATCTAGCAAACCCCGCGAGGTAGGGATTACCCACAATAACCGATTTCGCGAACCGGCAGTTTGCAGCGAAACGCCAGCGCGCGAGGGCGTTTAATACCCTGCTCCTGGATCGGTAAGACTGGGGCGGGAGCATGAACATAGCGTCATCAACGTCATAGATAATGTTCGGGTTAAGGAGTTTCAAGGCAGCAATCGCCAAGGGTGGATCCAGGAAGAACTCGCTCAGGATGTCGCGCTGGACGAAGACGACACTATAGCGGGGCGCGCTCCACAACGCTGAGAATCTATTGAAAAAGACGGCAATAAAATATCTATAGTTGCTGAACACTTTTGTCGAAAAAAGCCCGTTCATCAACATATCTACACTTGTCGGCGGCAGAACCCGCCACTCAAAGCCCGGCTTATCGAGGTAGGGAAGATACTTATAGACCCTATGCCGGGCGCTGGCGGCGGTATCTGGCAGACACGGCAGGAAAAGAATCTGAGCTTTCCTTGCTTTTTTACGGGAGAGAAGCCGGATACCCACTCCTTTTACCGCCAAAAGGCCGCACAGCGTCAGTCCGAGCGAGACGAACGTAATCCAGTACACGACCTTCCTGATGGCCCCTTTCATCACCGTTCCCTCCCGGGTGTGGCACGACGATTACTGTGATTATCTACCGTCTCCCGGAACAGCCTCAATAGCTGCTTTGCAGTTTCCTTACGGCTAAAGTCAGCCGGAGGAGTATAGCTCTCAACCGGGGATCCCGCTCTGAGCCGCTCAACGTAATGGTATAATACTTCGGAAATCGCCCTAACATTGGTAGGATCAACGATTTCCCCTATTTTATATCTTCTCAGAAAGTCCGCCGTATCACCCTCGGTAGCAATGGCAATAATAGGCCGCCCTGAGCCGATATACTCAAAAGTTTTCGAGGAAAGGATGAAACGGTTCGGCTCTGTGTTCACCGACATCAATAGAAGGATGAGAGCATCAGCGTCCAGAATATACTCAATCGCCTTCTCATGAGGCACGAAGCCAAAAAAATTGACGACGTGTCCAACATCGAACCTATCGAGCATTGACTGAAATGACTCGCGATAGGCACCAACGATGCTTACCCTGATCTCACTGTTCAGCTCAGGATGTGAAGACAATAGACAGCCCAGCGCCTCAAAAAGATTCCGGGGGCTGTATAGTCCTTTATCGAGGCTCCCTGCGTATACGAAGTGAATTTTCTTGTGGCGAACAGGCTGATAATTCAGGTAGTCTTCAGGGTCGTAGCCGTTGGTCAGGCAAACGAAACGCGCACGAGATCCAACTGTTTCACCTCGTTCCTTGAGACTTTCATATGTCCTGGGGGTAGCACCGATAACTAGATCGGCATTTCGAAGGACAATTTGCTCAACCTTTTTCTCGATCCAAAGAAACAGTCTCGTTCTTCCTATTTTGAAACCTCTTGTCCGAAAGCCAAGGATCTCGGAAGTCCGCGACCCAAGGAAGGCCCGTCTTCCGTTTGAGGAGCCAGCCAATGAGATGTTGTGAGTGGGGGGGACTGGTCACAAATATAAGATTGATGTCGTGTTTCTCTATTATCTTCAGTGCGCGTCGATAAGCCGGTACAACCCACGGCAGAAAACGGTCAATAAGATGAAAACGAAACCGTCCGATGAACTGCCCTTGTCTTAGTCTTTCCCGCCGTGTCTTATAGATGACAACCTCCGGGGGAACGTCTTTGAACATTTCTTTATCGTAAAGAACGCTCGATTCATATCGGGCATCCGAAGTGAGCACGGTTGGCTTGCATCCGAGCCGCGTCAGATACTTAATAAATTTTACAAATCGTTGAACGGCAACGCCGCCGCGAGGGGGAAAGTAGTAGTAGATGAAGAGGGGTCTCACCCCATCACTCATTATATTTCCTCTCTTCAGCGTGCGCCATTACGGAAAATGGACAAGTGATGCTCACGCAAAAATCTGACCTCGTCCATTAGCTCTTCCGGATGAGGATTATTGAAAATCGCTTGAAGGTGCGGATCATCTAACTCTTCCTTCTCGGTCACGGTGAGGAGTTTATCGCGGCAATAGATGAACTCGTCATTCCTCCTTTCGATGGTTTTCAGTCCGAGCTTGCTTGACATTACGTAGGAATAGATAGCCATGAGCCCGATACCGATTGACAACGCGAGAATGAGATATTTTGAGGTCTTATGCTTAGTAATCCTCAGCTCACCCGAGTCTTCTTTTAAGATAAAAGAAAGGAAGAGAAATACAAGGACTACCGCGGATATCCAAAAGGGGGTTGCTAAAAACGTATAGAATCTCGTGTTCACCGGGTAGGCAACACCGAAGCTCATCCTGCCCATACCGGTGAGAATCGAGTTCGTTGAGACGAAAAACAGGAGGGAAAGATAAGGGAGGAGGTCGGCCATGCGCGCCTTCTTATACCTCAGAAGGATCATGACGATCCAGAGTGAGCCGGCAATTCCGCTAAAACCAACCATCGTGGCCCGCTTCGCGCTCCAGCTGCAGATAGGGGCGCCCAGATACATTAGGGCGAACTTCATCAGATCGAGGGGCCTGTCAAGAAACGAAAAAAGAGATACGAACCCCCGCGTCCCGTTGAAGCCGATGTTGTACGCGAGCACGATAGATATCGAGACCCCGATCCAGAGCGCTATCCGCACCGTCTTAACCCGGGGCGAGGCCCCACCCCAG
>CAWBYW010000041.1:0-7551 GCA_963792965.1 uncultured delta proteobacterium
GATGAGCTCCCTGAGGAGGGCGAGCTTTTCCTGTGCCAGCTCTTCATCGACCCGGTGAATGGCAAACCCCGCGTGGCAGATCACATAGTCTCCCACCACGACCGGCTCGTCGATCAGGTCAAGGCAGGCGTCCCGCCTGGTTCCCTCGATGTCGATAATCGCACAGTTGTCGTCAATCGATATGATTTTCCCTGGAAATGCGATGCACATGCTATTCCTCTTGTTCTACTTCCATCTGGAGGAGATGTAAATCCTCGGTACCGCCCCTGAGCAGCACTTTGACGTCCCCGCACGACGGACAGGACAGGATCTCGTGATCCGCAACGTCGTACTCCTTTTCGCAGGAAAGACAGTAGACAACGGCGGGGAGGATTTCGAAGGTAAGGCGCGCGCCCTCGGCCCATGTGCCCCGCGCCGTCGCCGCAAAGGCAGTTGCCAGCGCCGTGGGCTCGATGCACGACATCCGCCCGAAGGATACGACAAGCCGGTTGATACGAACGGCCCCCGACTTCTCGGCATATTCTGAAGCGACATCGAAAAGAGACTTGGCCAGGCTCAGCTCGTGCACCGTTGTGTCCTCTCCGGCCGAACGCCGAGGGCTGAAAGCTCGTTGAGCAGCAGATCTTCCACGTCCGTAAATCGATCCACCATTACGTCCGTCATTCCGATCTCCATTGTACCATATTTTTTCGGGACAACGACAATAAAAACGACCGGCGGGCACTCCCCCATCAGATCGGCCATGGCCAACACGTCCAGAAACTCCACCTCGTGGGCGGAGGTCGGCGGCGGGAGGTGCAAGGACATCTCCTCCCTCGTGAACCTAAAAATCGAGCCGGGCCGGTCTTCGACCTTGATAGTGTCGATAACGATAAGATGTTCTGTGCCCGTGACGATGGACAGAAGGCCGAGGCCCAATACCCCGCCGTCCACGGCCTGTACGCCCTCGGGGAGCAGGTAGCGCTCCCCGAAACGGTTGATGAAGTGGACCCCGAAGCCTTCGTCGCCCAGCAGGATATTGCCGAGCCCTAGTATGGTGACGGCGTGTTTATCTTCCATAATCCTCTCTGAAAAAAAAGGGGGGCATTATCCCCCCTTTCCGAACGCGTGCTTAAAAGATGATGCTTAGTGCTCCTTTGTCTTGAACACCAGCCCGTTGATCATCGACGAGACGGTCCCTTCCTTGAAGACGATGTCGTACCAGAAGGCCATGTAGATGTGCACGATGATGAACAGGACGAAGAGCCAGGTCAGGATGTGGTGGACGTAGCGCACCACGGCCAGCCCACCCATCAGGTTTTCAAGCGGGGTTAACACCCAAGCGACCGCGCCGAGGAACCCGTGGTTATAGCCCGCCCCCGTGAGAATCAGTCCGGTGATCAGAATCAGGAAGATCATCACGAAGAGCCCGGCGTAGGACATCGCCTGCAGCGGCCCGTAGAGGTAGACGTGGTCGGGTCTCTCGTTTGAGACCAGCAGATAGAACTTGATTTGCTTGATGAGGTTCTTCCAGTCTGCCACGGCAAGGAAGTTCTCCCACTTGGCATGGAAGCGCTCAAAGAACCCCATGTACATCCTCCAGATGAAAAGGAACGTGAGAATCACCCCGAAGAGGATGTGGTAGTAGCGCATATCCCCCATGAGGAATTTCCGCACCGTCTCACCGGAAGAGACCGAGAAGGGGTCGGCGATGTACCACCCGGTCGCGATCAGCATCACAATGGAGAGCGCCATGAGCCAGTGGTGCACCCGGACGGGAGCTGTCCATTCCATCACGGGCACCCTTTTTTCCATGGCCGTCTCTTTCTTTTCCATGGCGGCCTCCTTTTACAGCACCTTGTATTTTTTGATCTCGTTGGTCTTCGGGTCTATGATGTGGACGGCGCAGGCCATGCACGGATCAAAAGAGTGGATGGTCCTGAGTATCTCGAGCGGCTGGTCCACATTAGCAAGGCGCGTCCCGATCAGCGACTCCTCATACGGTCCCCTGAGGCCGGCCTTGTCCCTTGGGGAGCAGTTCCACGTTGAGGGGACGACGGCCTGATAGTTCTCGATAACTTTGTCCTTGATCTTGACCCAGTGGCCGAGGGCGCCGCGCGGGGCCTCTTTCATACCACGGCCCATGCCCTCATCGGGAACATCGCAGCGCGTCCAGGTCCGCGTGTCGCCTGTCTTCAGGTTGGCGACGAGCTCGCCGACCCATGCCTCGGTATTGTCGGCGACGAGCTTGGCCTCCAGCGCACGAGCGGCCGTCCGCCCGAGGGTGGAAAAGAGAACCTTCGCCGGAAGTCCCGTGGCCTTGAGGGTCGACTCGACCAGTCCCTTGATCTGCGGATCTCCTTTGGCAAAACCGATGATGAATCGGGCCAGCGGCCCAACCTCGAACGGGAGTCCCTCATAGCGCGGCGCCTTGCTCCAGGTATACTTCTCATCACCCTTGACGTTGCCCTTTGCGTCGTATCCGGTGTAGTCCGGATCGGTCGTCCCGTTGTAGGGGTGAAGCGGCTCGGTGCCCTTGTACCATGAGTGCGTCACATCCTCGGCGATCTTTGTCTCGTCAAGATCGGCGACCTTGGTCAGGTCACGGCCCTTGATAACGCCCTTAGGGAAGAAGGTCTTGCTCCAGTCATCGGTCAGCGGCATCCCGCCGTAGGCAAGATAGTTCTTGACGCCGCCACCGATTCCCGCCAGACCCTCGTCCTTGTAGTAGGTCGCGGCCAACAGCACATCCGGGATATAGGCAGTTTCGATAAAGTTCTTGAGATCCTTGAGCCTGAAGAGATATTCGTCGATGCGGTAGGCATCCAGGATGTCCATCACTGAGGTAATGCCGCCGACGACGAGGCTCTGCGGATGGGGGTTCTTCGCGCCGAAGATCGCCATCATCTGGGCGCCGATCTTGGAGACGGCCAGCGCATCCAGGTAGTGCGAGACGATAATGAGGTTTGCCTCGGCCGGGAGCTTGTAGGAGGGGTTGCCCCAGTAACCGTTGGCAAAGGGCCCGAGCCTGCCCGACTCGACGAATTTTTTGAGCCGCTCCTGGACGGCGCGATAGTGGGTCTCGGAGCAGTTGTAGGGGTTATCCGAGTAGGCCCGCGCCATATCCACGGCCTTCTTGGGGTTGGCCGAAAGCGCCGATACGACATCGACCCAGTCCAGCCCGTGAAGGTGGTAAAAGTGCATGAGGTGATCGGTCATGTAAAGGGCCGCGTTCATCAGGTTTCTGACGATACGGGCGTTTGTCGGGGGTTTTACCTTGAAGGCGTCCTCGACCGCGAGGATCGAGGCCTCGTAGTGGGAGTAGGTACAGACACCGCAGAACCGCTGTGTCATGAGCCCCGCGTCGCGCGGGTCCCTTCCCTTGAGGATGGTCTCGAATCCGCGCCACAGCGTGATGGTCGTCCACGCGTCCTTGACCACGTTGCCTTCGAGCTCAACTTCTATGCGTAAATGTCCTTCGATCCTGGTGATCGGATCGACAATAATTCTTTGAGACATACTCACTCTCCTCTTATTGTGGCCGGCTGATGTTACTTAGCCTTCTTCTTCTCTTCTTTTTCGGGACCATGCTTCTTTATGGCGGTTGCCGCGGCGTGAGCGGCGACTCCTGCCACGGTCAGGCCCGCCAGCGTCGCAAAGACGGTGTTGACCGCCGACTCCGCTCCCTTAATGCCGATGGCCTGATCGGAGATCGGTTTCTCCAGCGGCGCCATGGTATCCCAGAAGGCCGGCTCATAGCATCCCATGCAGCCGTGGCCGCCCATGATGGGCCAGGAGGTTCCGTTATTATAGCGCACCTTGCCGCAGTTGGCGTAGGTGTAGGGGCCCTTGCATCCCATCTTGTAGAGGCACCAGCCACGCTTCGCGCCTTCGTCGCCCCACTCGGTGACGTACTCGCCGGCATCGTAGTGGGATCTCCGCTCGCAGTAGTCGTGGATCCGCTTGCCGTAGGCAAACAGCGGACGGCTCAACGAGTCGGTCGGGGGCAGCGCCCCAAACATCAGAAAGTGCAAGATGGTCCCCGTGAAATTGATCGGGTTGGGCGGGCAGCCGCCGATATTGACAGTGCTGACCCCGATGGCGTCGTGGATGCTCACGGCGTCGGTCGGGTTGGGCTTGGCGGCCTGGACGTTACCGAAGGACGAGCAGCTGCCGATGCAGACGACCGCCGCGGCCTTCGCGGCCACTTCCTTGGCGATCTGGAGAGAGGTTTTGCCCTCGCTCCCTATCCGCAGATAGTTGCCATCCAGACCCATGGGGATTGCGCCCTCGAAAACGCAGATATACTTCCCATCAAAATCGGCCATGGCCTTCTTGAGGTTTTCCTCGGCCTGTTTGCCGGCCGCTGCCATCACGACCTCGTGATATTCAAGCGAGATGGTGTCCAGCAGGATGTCGTCGACGTTCGGGTAGGTAGAACGGAGAAACGACTCGGTGCAGCCGGTGCACTCCGCAAAATTGAGCCAGACCACAGGGAGCCTGGAGAAGCTTTCCGCCGCCCGCGCCACGAGGGGCTTGAACATTGGCGGCAGCATCATGACGCCGGTGATAAACGACGTCCACTTGATGAACTCCCTCCGCGATATCCCATGTTCCCTGAGGCTCGTCTGAAAATCTTCTCTCGGTTCGGGCAATTCATTCTCAATTTGATCCATATGGATCTTGCAGTACTCCATCAGCTCCCGGTACTGCTTTTCAACCGTCCGGCGATAACCGGAGCCATTTGTGCCGCCCATACTGCCTCCTTTCAAATGCTCTCAATGCTTCAGGATTAGATCAACTATGCCACGCGCCTGCATTATTTTTCACGCACGGAATCCCTTTTTCCGCGGGGAGCACTATATCCTAACCCACTTTTTTTTGCAACATATTTCTGAATGAATGTTCATTCTTTTTTTGGACGAGAGCGCCGCCGTTCTCCCGATGGAGGAAGTGGGTTCCCGGTTTGACAACCCATCCGATCGCCGCTCCGCCGCGTCGATCATGATGACTCTCCCATAAATCGACGCGCCCGGTCGGCAACCCCGTCGACATCATACGGATAAGGAACCCAGTGTATCCCCTCGACCCTGCGGAACCAGGTCATCTGCCGCTTGGCATAGTTTCTCGTCCTTTTCTTTATGAGGGATAGTGCGGTGTTTCGGTCAATCGTGCCGAGAAGGTAATCGACGATCTCCTTATACCCGATGGTCATCAGGCCCGGCGAGGTGGGCTTATATCCGGCCTTTAGGATACGCTCCGTCTCCTGGACGATCCCCTTTTCGACCATTTCATCGACGCGCCGGTCGATCCTCTCATAGAGGAGATCCCGTTCCATCAAGAGACCGAACGTCAGCGCGTCGTACTGTCTCGTCCGGAAGCCGTGTCGCTCCTGAAGCCCGCTTGCCGGAATCCCCGTCATCCGGTGGATCTCGAGGGCCCGCTCTATCCTTACCCGATCGTTGGGTTTTATCCGCTCGGCGGATTTCGGGTCGGCCTCCCTCAGCGCGGCATAAAGCTCCGCCGCTCGTTTCGTCGGCAAGCTCCTTCTTAATGACTCCCCTCGTCTCCTCAGAACCGCCGACATCAAGGAGGCCGAACAGGAGTGCGCGTATATAGAGCCCTGTCCCCCCGGCTATGATGGGGACGCGTCCGCCCTCCATGATCGTGCGGACCGCCGCGTCGGGCCGCCCGTGCAGTACGCCATGGCGTTGAACCGCCTGTCGGGATCGATCATATCGATCAGGTGGTGGGGGACGCGGGCCCGCTCCTCTGGCGTCGGTTTCGCCGTGCCGATATCGAGATGTCGGTAGACCGCGCCTGAGTCGGCCGAGACGATCTCACCGCCGACCCTCTCGGCAAGGCCGACCGCCACCGTCGATTTTCCGGAGGCGGTTGGGCCGACGATGATGACGATCTTTGGAAGTATATCCATACCCGGTATGAAACGACTCTACGTATTATATACACAATGAATAAGCCCTTCGCCGGGCTCACCCTCAGGCTACCGTACTATATATATGAGTATATGCCTACTCCATTTCCCCAGATCATGCTGCCCCCTCCGAGCGCCGGGCTCGCGCACGTGAGGCAGCACGCGCGGGCAACCGGTCTTTCGGACCAACGGGATTAACGGAGTGGGCTGTCAGGTCCTCTTGAATCTCCTGGCGAACTCTTCGTTTCCGATCCGGATCATCGTCGGCCGGCCGTGAGGGCAGTGGGCGGCAAAGGGGGTCTGCCCCATCTGCATAATCAGCGTCTCGATTTCTTTGATCGAAAGCGCCTTGCCCGCCCGTACCGACCCGTGGCAGGCGATCCCTTTGATCATCCGGTCGACGATATCATCCACGCCGGTGGGAGTGCCCCCCTCACGGACCTCCTCAATGAGCCCCGTGACGAGGTCTTTCACGTCGGCGTCTTTGACCGCCGCCGGGATCGCCGAGATCAACAGCGTATCCCCCCCAAACCCTTCGATCTCGATGCCGATTTCACCTATCTTTTCACGATAGTGATCGATGACCTCACGATCCCGGGCCGAAAGATCGACTGCGATGGGGAAGAGGAGCCTTTGCGCGCGAAGAATGTCGAGCGTTCCGTCGGTTGAGCCGCCATCGACGACGACGATTTCGTCCGGCGGCGGTCAGTCTGCGCCACGATCGAGTCGAGCAGGCGTGGCAGTGATTCGGCTTCGTTCAGCACGGTGAGGGTTAGTGAGATATGCACGTGGACATTATAGCATAAACGAGCAGATAACATGAGCAAATAGCCGGTGTTTTTCATAAAAATGGCTTTTCAAAGCATTGTTTCATGAAATTTGACAAAACTATTGGACCGTGTAGTATAGTTTCGTAAGTATCTAGAATCTGTAGAGTCAAATTTGTTGGAGCAAAGATGCCAGTTCGCCACGTGGTTCGTAGGTCTTTTAGCTCGGACGGCGACGTCATGGATATGAGTGCGCGCGGCATTTGAAGCCGTGGTGGGCGGCGAGGAAAATTGGGATGTGAAGCCGGCGCAAATCTACACGACGCTTGCCCGGCTTGAAAAGAGTGGACTGGTCGTGGAAGATTCGGTTGGACAGGATGCCGGACCAGAAAAGCGCATCTATGCGATTACGTCCGATGGGCTAAAGACTCTGAAGGAGTGGTTCGCCGATAGCGTTGCTTCAGAGCACCAGCGCGAACCTTTATCAAGCTGATGGTGGGGCTTGTCTCGGGCGCGGCTGATCCGTATCAATTGATTCACACTCAACGGACGCATCTGTTTCGGGAATTGCACGCGATCACGGAGCAGCGCAACCGTCATCGAACCAAAGAGCTTGCAAACAATCTGCTTCTTCTCGACAAGACCGCCATGTATTTGGAAGCCGACATACGTTGGCTCGATATGACCGAGGCGTGGCTGGACGAGATCAAGCGTCAACCTTTGCCCGAACCGGAAGTCAAACCGCGGTGGGCGACCCAAGAAGATTTAGGATTTCAGATTTATGATCTAGGATTTATACCACGCACGATGAATTTCAAATCATAAATCCTAAATCGAAAATCGTAAATTAGGAGTCACGATGTCTCTCAT
>CAWBYW010000042.1:0-6188 GCA_963792965.1 uncultured delta proteobacterium
TTTGACGGCGGCCGGCTCGTCGAGGAAGGGGAGCTCATCTTCGACCCGAAAGAGGTGTATAAGAAATAGTCCACGCAGGTGCGTCATGCCGCCTTGCCGATCGTCGTCTCTTTCCCGTTTACACTTTCCGGATTCTTCATCAGGTGTTACTAAAAAAACCGACTTCGGGTCGGCGCCGCCTTCCCTTGTGGCGTCGTGATCCACATTTCGCCCATATAAAATAGTACTTGATTGCCCTGCCACGTTAATATACTATGTGAGCCATATACAATATACAGGGCTCCAGATGGCGCGGGCCGGCCCGTCTTACTCATACAAGGATGCTCCCATGACGCAAGAAAGCGAAAAGGCGGTAACCAATCTTGTTATCAGGGCGGTATATGATTCGTTGGCCGAGATCATGGGCGAAAACGCCCGCAATATCGTTTTCCGGGCCGCCGGCCTTGCTCGGGTGGTCCAGTCTCCCCCGGAATATAACTGGAACAAAGAGTTCACCAATGACGAGCAGCTTGACGTCTATAACGAGATCGTCAGGCTGGTAGGTCCGGTTGGGGCGCAGGGAATCCTGCGACTGGTAGGGTACAAAAACGCGGAAATCTCCGTGGTAAGATTCGGGATCTTCGAACACCTCAAAGATCTGCCCCCCGACGAGCGGTTCAGCAAGGCGGTTGAGCTCTTCTCCATTGCGATTCACCGGGGAAAGGTCTCGAGTGGGGCCGGTGGAAGGGCGGCACTCGACGTCCCGGAGTGCAGGATGTGCGGGGGGGTAACGAGTAAGAAGCCGCACTGCTCTCAATACTCCGGCGCTATTGGCTTCTTCGCCGATTGGGTCTACGGAAAGGGAAAATATCGGGCGATCGAGACGAAATGTAAGGTGTTGGGAGACGACACCTGTTTCTTTGAGCTTCAGGATCGGTAGTCCCTCCGCTTTCCCTCGGCGGCTCAAATGTGGCGCCGCGTATTCATCGAGAGGGCGCTGTCATGAAATTAGAACTTCCACGCCTCATCTGGTACGGCAACTCCACCCTCGAGATCGAGCTGCCCGATACCTGGGACGTTGAGATCCTCCCCATGCGGGGCGCCGCGCGAAGGCCGCTTAGTGCGGCCGAGATCGAGCACGCGGTCACTCACCCGATCGGCTCTCCGCGCCTTCGCGAGCTTGCACGGAATAAGAAGAGCGCCGTCGTCATCTTCGACGACATTACCCGGCCCACCCGCGTATCCGATATCGCGCCACGGGTCATCGGCGAGCTCGTTGCCGGGGGCATCGGTGAGGAGGCCATTACCTTCGTCTGCGCCCTCGGCAATCACGGCGCCCACACCAACCACGAGCTGCGGAAGAAACTCGGCGCCGAGATCCTCGAGCGATTCCGCGTATTCAACCACAACCCCTACGAGCACTGCCTTTACGTAGGGGAGACCTCGCAGGGCACGAAGCTCTTAGTCAACCGAGAGGTCATGGAGTCGGAGGTGCGGGTGGGCATCGGCTGCGTGACCGCCCACATCAACACCGGCTTTTCCGGCGGCGGCAAGATCATCATGCCGGGCGTCTCCCATATCGACAGCGCCGCCCATTACCATATGGAGATCAGCAAAAATGCGCCCGAATCGACGGGACTGGGTAATTTTGACGATAACGTGATGTACAAAGACATCCGGGAGGCAGCTACGCTGGCCGGGCTGGATTTCAAGGTCGACGCCGTCGTCAACGAGCGCGGCCAAACAACCGCCCTCTTCGCGGGGAGTTTTATCGATGAGCATATGGAGGCGGTGAAGCTGGCGCGGGAGGTCTACGCCGTCCATCCTCCCCGATCGGCGCCGGACGTCGTGATCGCCAACGCCTTTGCCAAGGCAAACGAGATGTTTATCGCCGTGCACGCGGCCACGCTGGCGCTCGGGGCCGGCGGTGGTACGGTCGTGGTTATCGCGGACGCGCCGGAAGGCCAGATACCCCACTACTTGCAGAGGGGCTTTGGGCGAAGCCACGGCGGCCGCCAATACCCGATCGCCGAGGTCCCCCCCGGGATAGAATTGGTCGTGGTCGCTCCCCGGTATGACCGAAACTTCGCCGATTGGGTCAAGAACCCCGAGGTCATCCGCTGGACAAAGGAGTGGCGGGGCGCCTTGGATATCCTCACGGCGAAATTCGGCCCACGGCTGAGGGCCGCGGTGCTTCCGGAGGCCACCATCATCCACTACGACAGCTCGCCGTCTTCTTCATAGGACCGGCCACCCATTGTTCGATACCGGTCACGTTCCATATCGCTGATATCCACCGACGGGACCCCCGCCATCGCCGGCGCCCACCCAGGCCCCGCCTTCCGCTCTATGGTCGTCCTGGCACGAAAATGGAGCTTTACATTTTCGCCCTCTACGTTTACAATTTAATAATAGACGTTAAAGACTGAAGGGATCGCTGGATGAATAAAGAGTACGATGTCATCGTCGTCGGGTCGGGGCCGGGCGGTGCCACGGTCGCGCGCGAGATGGCAAAGAATAAGAAGAAAGTCCTCCTGCTTGAGCGCGGCGGCAGGATCGAGCATGTGGGGAACAGTGTTGCCATGGCCCTCATGGCCAAGCGGTTCGGTTTTACCCTCAGCAAGGAGGGGCACTGGGTGGTAAGTGTCCACAATTACGGCGGCGCCTCGAACGTTGCGGCGGGCTGCGCCGTCGGGCCGCCCGCGGCCGTCTTTTCCCCCTTCGGCATCGACCTGTCGGCCGAGGCCGCCGAGGCCCGGTCGGAAATGTGGGTGCAACAACTGCCCGACGAGTTGGTGGGCACGGCCAACCTGCGCATACTGGAGACCGCAAATGACCTCGGCTATCACTGGACCAAGGTCGAGAAATTCATCGATCCCGAAAGATGCGTTCCCGACTGCTCCGACTGCATGCTCGGCTGCAAATGGGGCGCAAAGTGGAGCTCCCGCGTCTATGCCGACGAGGCCGTCGAGCTCGGCGCCGATCTCTTGCTCCACACGAGGGTGACGGGGGTCGTCACCGAGGGCGGAACGGCCGTCGGGGTCAGTGCTCACAGGCTCGGCCGGCCCGTCCGGTACTGGGGCAAGACCGTGGTCGTATCGGCCGCCGTCGGCTCGCCCGTCATCCTCAAAAACAGCGGCATCCAGGAGGCCGGCAAGGGCTTTGCCTGCGACTGGCTCCAGTTCGTCGGCGGGATTGTACCGGGCATGAACACGCTTCATGCCAACCCCATGAGCGTGGGGACGCTGGAACACCACGAGTCCGACGGAATCGCGATTCTGCCGGTATTCCCCGGCTGGGCCGCGTTTCTGCTACAGCTTACGCTGTCGGCCCCGGTAAAGCTCCCGATGCTTGCCCGCTTTCCCCGTTACACGGGGATCATGGTAAAGATCAAGGACGAGGTGGCGGGGGAGGTCTTTTCAGACTCCCACTTTTCAAAGCCGATCACGGACACCGACCGAAAGCGGCTCGAGAAAGGGACGGGGATCATCAGGAGGATTCTCGCGAAGCTCGGCGCGCCCGACCACTCCATCATCGAGCTTCCCCCCATCGGCGCCCATCCCTCGGCCACCTGCCGGATCGGGGTGGTGGTGGACAACAACCTTGAGACACGTATACAGAATCTTTTCGTCTGTGATTCGAGCGTCTTTCCCACCTCGTTGGGCCTTCCGGTCGTCTGGACGGTGGTGTCGCTGGGCAAGAGGCTCGCAAAACACCTCAACCGGAAGCTCGCCTAAGCGTGGCGAGACGGAACTGTCGGCTGCCATCGCGCGGTATATATAACGTCACTATTTGAAGGAGTCGAACGATGAAAAAGTATATGAGCTTGGGCTCGCTTCTGCTCGGCATCTGGCTTATCGCAATGGGGGTTATCGAGATCTTCGGGATCAGTTATCATATAATCGAGCTGGCGCTCGACATCCTGGCCGTCGTTACCGGTATCCTTATTCTGATCGGGCTGGGCAGTATGAACTGGGTCGAGAGGCTCGGCATGATCTTCCTGGCGGTCTGGCTCATCCTCGTGGGGCTGATGCCGTTCATCGGCATGGGCCTGCCGTTTTCGAGCGAGATCGCCATGGTTTTGGCGCTCCTGGCCGGAATACTGCTCCTGCTGGGTATGAAGGGGAAAAGGGCCTTTGCCAAGATCGGCCTGATCCTCCTTGCCGTCTGGCTCATCGCCTCGGCAGTGATACCGATGCTGAGCCTCAGCATCCCGGCAGGCGGGCTGATCCTGGCGATCCTCGGGATCGTTGCCGGTATCTTTATTCTTATCGGAAGATAGCGGCGCACGCGGAGGGAGGCGGGATTTGCCCGGCACCTCCGACCTTTCCGGTCAATGATCCGGCCGCCGCCCCAGCAGGGGGTGGCGGCCGGATGCGTTAAGAGCGTCTCTTAAGCCGTCCGATTTCCGTCTTCAGGCCCGCAACCGCTCACAGGTGACCCTGAGGATCCTTTTCGTCTCGGGTGTGACCGAGAAGCGCTCGTCCTGCCTCATCCCCACAATCCAGATCACATCGTCGCTGAGGACCAGCAGGGGGACCTTATCCCGCTCGTCGCGCGGGACCTTGTTGTCGATGAAGAAGTCCGAAAGCTTCCTGGTGCCGCCGCCGGCCGGGTGGATGCGGTCGCCAATCCGCCGGGTGCGGACGAAGAGGGGACCGGGGATCGTATCGAGATCGAAGCACGCGGAACGATCGGTATTCCCCGACCCGGTCAAGAGGGCGTCGGGGGCGCAGGATTTTGCGCCGCCTTCGGGCGGATCGGTTCGGATGACCTCGGCCGTAATCACGATGTCCAGAAGCGGGAAGATGACGCTCCCCGACTGGGGAAGCGGGATAACCCGCTCGTCCTGTTTTGTCGCTTGCCTGTGTCGGGTGGGGCCCCTTTGGGGGGCGATGGTGAGGGCTTCGTACGTCCGTGAGGCGACAAGCCCCCCGGGAAGGGGGACGTGCTTTTGGCCGTCCGAGGGGGACGTGATGAGGTCGACCACCGCCTCGATGTGCGCACGGAGAAGACGGACGGG
Organism: uncultured delta proteobacterium; assembly: GCA_963792965.1. Taxonomy (GTDB): domain Bacteria; phylum Desulfobacterota; class Zymogenia; order Zymogenales; family Zymogenaceae; genus CAWBYW01. Next base: position 5,003 of record CAWBYW010000042.1, read on the forward strand.
CCGGGAGGTTTCCCGGGCCTCCCTGAAGATGAGGAGCTTGACCACCTCGGAGCGGAGATCGGGAGGGAGGGACGCGAGCTCCGCAACTGAATGAGGATTGTCTGGGAAGTTCTTCTCTACCAGCACATCGGCCGCGGACTTGAGGAGGGCAAAACGCTCGCGGTATCCGGCGACCGTCTCGATGAGGGTTCGCTCGATGTTCGGGTTGATCGATTTCAACATCGGCATCACTTCGTTTCTGACCCTGTTTCGCAGGTAGTCGCTCTTGAGGTTCGTCGAGTCGGTGATCCAGGCGATGCCTTGCTCGGTCAGGAACGCCTCGACCTCGGCGCGCGTCACGTCAATCAGGGGGCGGATGTAGGGCAGGCGGACCGGCGGGATGCCCGAGAGTCCCTCGGGCCCGGCGCCGGTGACGAGTCTCATGAGGAAGGTCTCGGCATTGTCGGAAGCGGTGTGGCCGGTGGCGATCTTGGTTGCGCCGATCGTCTTCATCAGCTCGCGGAAGAAGACGTCTCTGGCCAGCCGCCCGGCCTCCTGGGTCGATAGTTTCTTTTCCTTTGCGAGCTTCTTGACGTCGACCGCGCGGAGGTAAAAGGGGATCTCGATGCCGTATCGTTTTGCGACCTCTTCCGTGGTCGTTTCCGCGTGCCGCGCGTCCCTCTCGGCCTCGGCTCCCCGGATGCCGTGGTTGACGTGTGCGGCCGAGAGTCTCAGGTCGTACTTAGGCGCGATCTCGGCCATGGCGACCAACAGCGCCGTCGAATCCGCCCCGCCGGATAGCGCAATGAGGAGGTGATCGTGAGGGGAGAGCATACCGTATGCATCAATCGTGTGGGTGACGCTTTCTATAAAGTGTTCATCCATAAAATAAATGTAGCACAAAATGGATAAGATCACTCCACTTTTTTTGTACCGAAATGTATGACGCGTGTTGTGATAAATCACAGTGTATGATAGCTATATCTCTTGGTAGACGTGGCATAAGGGCATTTCTTGACTAAAGCATCCGACGCGAATTTCGAGGACGCGAAATTCGTGCTCGTATCGTGTTCTGCTTTTATAAACTATTTGAAAGAAAAAGCTCTTAAAGCTGGTATAAGAATCGAATAAATCCAAGTCTTGCCACGAACCGCAAATTCCGGTGGACGAGGGATTGAGGGGGAGAAAGAACCGGACACGACAAGTC